>CP046179.1:1442500-2642500 GCA_014075275.1 Boseongicola sp. | reverse complement strand
GCATAATTGACGGTGGTATCAGGATGCCCAAGGTCCCCGACGCAGACACCACGCCGGCAGCTAAGGTTGGTGCATATTTTTGTTGCATCATGGATGGCAGCGACAGCACCCCAAGTAGCACCACCGACGCACCAATGATGCCCGTCGACGCCGCAAGAATAATCCCGATCAATGTGACGGTTATCGCCAGGCCGCCACGCACGGTACCAAACAGCCGTTGCATAGATCCCATCAGGCGTTCGGCAACACCGCTTTCGTCCAGCATCAAGCCCATGAAAATAAACATCGGCAAAGCAACCAGCACGGCATTCGACATGGTTGCGTAAACCCGGTTCACCACGGCGCCAAGTGTAAGATAATCAAGGCCCGTGAACGTGGATTCCAACCCGGTCCAAAGCATCAAGTCGTTGTCGAACAGATAGGCCAGCCCGCAGAAAGCGACGCCAATCCCGGCCAGCACCCATGCAACCGGGAAGCCGGAGAACAACAGGGCAATGAAGCTTAAGAACATGGCTATGACGAGCTTTTCTTCTGTCGTCTCAACGAGGAAGGTCAAAGCAACACAGATCGCCACAAAAACAGCCATGACCAGCAGAACCCGCCGAAGCCCAGCGCCTTCGCGTTCGGATGCAGGTCCGGTCATTAGCGCGTGAAGGTCGTGGATCAAACGCGCGAGCGCAGCAAAGGCCAACAAAACAAAACTGATCGGGATGACCGCCTTGAAGGCCCAGCGCGCCGAAAGACCCGTCGGGCTATCTGAGCGTTCATTTACGCGGAAACTTTCGTAGAAATAGTCGTATCCCTGATCGATCATAAGATAGATGAAAGGCACCAAAAGGCACAGGATACCGACGACTTCGATGATGCGCTGGGTCCGCCGCGATAGCTGCATGTGCAGGACATCGACACGAACGTGGCTGTCCGTGACAAGCGCATAGGAAATGCCAATCATTGTGACCAGGCCGTAGAAGTGCCACTGAACTTCATCGAGCTTTGGATAATTCTGATTTAGAAGATACCGCAGACTTACCTGCGAAAAAATGGCTGTAATCAAAAGAATATTAGCCCACATCACCACCAGGCCGACGGCCTTTACGCCCTTGTCGATGCCCACTGCGATCATTTGTCGATCTGTTTCGGGATGCTCTAGGATCCCTTCGTAGGCCTCAACTGGATCCTTTACTTCACTGCTGACCATCATTCTTCCTCCCTCTGCGACCTGCGAAAAAACCGTCTCCCTCGCCTGTCCGAGCCCAATGATTGAAAATCTAGAAAATCGGGAATTGGGGCGGCAAAAACTGCCGCCCCAAGCCAAGCAAGATTAATTGCGTGGCAAGAACGCGTTGTCTTTCCAAACGGCATAGCCGTCACGGAATTCGTTCATGTCACCCAGAACCTTTGCGAAGAACGCATCGTTTGCGGCTTCTATTTCGGCAATGGCGTTCCAGGTTGTGCGGAACGTGTCGAGCATTTCGGGAGACCATTTCTTGATCGTTACGCCATTGTTTTCGACATTGTCGATTAGTGCGGCGTATTGGATGGCCTCACCTTAAGCAAAGCTATCAGCCATCGATGCCTTACAAGCGTTCTCGATGATAGCTTTGTGCTGATCCGTTGCACCGTTCCAGACGTCTTTGTTGACGAGCAGTTCGAACACGGTAGCTTGCTGATGCCAGCCGGGGAAGTAGTTGAACTTGACCAATTTGTGGAAGCCAAGACGGGCATCGATGGCAGGCATCGAGAACTCGGTCGCGTCGATGGCACCCTTTTCAAGAGCTGGGAAAATCTCACCGCCTGGAAGCAATGATGTTGCAACGCCCAGTTCCTGCATAACTTTGCCGCCAAGTCCGAAGAAACGCATCTTCAGACCGTCCAGGTCCTCAGGAGAGTTGATTTCATTGGCGAACCAGCCGGATGTCTCAGGTGCGATTACGGCGCAGGGAATGACCTTCACGTTGTAACCAGCCTGGTCGTACATTTCCTGATAAAGCGTCAGGCCATTTCCGTAATACATCCAAGCCATGTATTCGCCCGCTTCGGGACCAAAAGGCACAGCCGAAAACAGCGGAGCGGCTGGGATTTTGCCGGCCCAGTAACCGGCAGTAGTATACCCTGAATTGATCTTGCCCGAGCTCACAGCGTCAAGGATCTCAAACGGTGGAACCAGTTTGTTCGGCTCATAAACCTTCATCCTTAGTGTGCCGCCTGACATCAGCTCGACCTGCTCTGCAACACGAGGGATCGGAGATCCAAGACCCGGCAACGCAGATGAGAATGCGATCGGCGTTTTAAGCAAAAGCTTATCAGCCGCCAAAGCGGGTGATGCGAGAATGCCGGCTGCAAGGGCCAGGCTCGTCAGTGTCGTTTTCATAAATTTCCCTCCGGTTTTTCGGAACTCTTGTCCCGTCCAATGGCGTGGAACTCCCGACGCCCTGGTATTGGTAAATATTATTGACCACCTAATATAGTCAACAACTTTATTTACCACCTTACTCATTCAAGACGCAGCGAGAAGATTGCTGAAGGGGGCATGAAACACGCCATCGGCTGTGTTTCTCTTGAATTTTTGTCGTTTTTATTGTCATTTAACAAATTGTTACAATGGAATCGAATTTTCCACCCAATGGGTTGATATTCCAATCAAAGAGGTTACTATATTTTACCAATATAAACCAATTCGGACAAACGGACGAGGCCAATTAACATGACCCCAGCGTCACTTTTCGAGCCAATCGGGCACGAATCACTGTCAGAAGCTGTGGTTGCGCAGATCGAAGATCTCATTGCATCCGGCATACTAAAGCAGGGTCGCAAGCTGCCATCCGAGCGCGACCTGGCCGATACTCTTGGCGTTTCAAGGCCAAAATTGCGCGAAGCACTTCAAATCCTTGAAGAGCGGGGCCTGGTCACAACCCGCCACGGCGAAGGAACCTTTGTCGCGGCGCTGACCGGACAGGCCATGTTGCCCGCCCTGCTTGCTCTTTATGGTCGTCATGAGCCGGCTTTCTTTGATTATCTCGAGTATCGCCGGGAACAGGAAGGTTTTGCGGCCCGACTTGCGGCTCAACGGGCAACCAGTTCTGACAAAGAGCGGATTGCTGGGATTCTTGAAGAAATTGAGCAGGCCTGGAAAGACAGCAACTCCGAAGCCTCTCGACAGGCCGACTTTGCCTTACATACCGCGATTGTTGACGCCAGCCAAAATGCAACGCTGATCCACATGATGACGTCCATATACGAACTTACAAAACAAGGCGTATTTTATAACCGCGATTTTCTGAAAACGATTGACGGGTCGGGTGAAAAGCTTCTTGAGCAGCACCTCAACCTTGGTCGGTCTGCCATAGATGGAAATGCGGACGAAGCTGAAAAAGCGGCACTGGATCATATTGACTTTGTTGAGCAGTCATTTCGACTGGGTATCGAACAGCAACGGCGCGAAGCAATGGCAGAAAAACGAAGGATGGTTTCTGGAAAGTAGTGCCCACCAACCTGATAGTATGCAGTGAGGCGCCGAGTTTGGCCATTCGGCGTAATCTTAGTGGGAACAGAATTCGATGGCGGAGGGAATGCCTCGAACATTAAATCGGCTGTTTTGGCAGTTCGGATCGTGTCTAGACGCCACGAAAAGCCCTGAAATTTTGAGAAAAATGTCCGACCCCATTCCGATGGGTATCGCGCTGCCGCGAAGGGTTCGACATGTTTTCGACGGGTTGCGCCAATTCACGCCCGCCCCGCCTGTTTCAAACATAGCCTCCGAGCACGCAACATACCGACTTGAATAGGTTTTCTTCTCGCGCCTTCGTTCTGGTGCGACCAAAGTGAGTTGCGCAAAAGGAGACGAAAATGAGCGAAGTATGTCTGAGTCAGATCGAACTGGCGGCTCGATGGAAAATCAGCCACCGAACACTTGAACGATGGCGTTGGGCCCAGGAAGGTCCGCGTTACCTGAAGATCGGTGGCCGGGTCGTGTACAGAGTGTCCGACGTCGAGGCCTTTGAACGAGAGGTTCAGAGCTTTCCGGACGAGCTACCGGCCGAAGGCTGAGCAGTCTACCTCTCCCCTCCCAAGGTCTCGGCATCGCGAAAAAGACAATCACACGAAGCATTTCGATTGAACACGACATGACTCCCCGCTAGCGTGCAGCCAGCACAAAAAATGGGCGCGCATATTAATCAAACGCGCCGAGTCGGGAGTGCGAAGTGGAAAGTGACAAATCGGAGCTTCGTTGGGGAGTCGCGCAGCGCCTCGAGTTCATCGAGTTCCGATTGTTTTGGGAGGGGCGAGTGAACCGCAGCGATTTGATGGAACAGTTCGGTCTGTCGGTGAACCAAGCGTCCGCCGACCTGAACCGCTACATCGGCTTCGCTCCGGACAACATGGTCTATGACAAGAGCGCGCGGACGTATGTCCGTGGTCCCGACTATGCTGCACAGTTCCTGAAACCTGACGCCAGCCGCTATCTCGCACAGCTACGGTCCTTGGCCGATGGCATTATGGACAGCGACGATACCTGGATCGCAGAACTGCCATCCTATGATGCTGCGCCAACCCCGGCCCGTGGTGTAAACCCTGTCACTCTGCGATCCGTTGTCGGTGCGATCCGCCGATCCGAGGCCATCGAGGTTAAGTATCAGTCCCTTTCGCGTCCCGAGCCGAGCTGGCGGTGGATCGCACCTCATGCCATCGGGTTCGACGGCTTCCGCTGGCACACGCGGGTCTTCTGTCAGATGGACGAGGTGTTCAAAGACTTCCTGCTCTCTCGCATCATCTCGACGCGCAGCGTGGAAGCCAGTGATGTCACGGACGCAGCCGATAAGGACTGGCAAGAGCATGTCACGCTAGAGATCGGCCCCCACCCAGAGCTGTCCGAAAGCCAGAAGAAAGTGATCGCGCTCGATTATGGAATGCGAGATGGCAAAGCGAAAATCCAAGTGCGTCGGGCGCTTCTCTATTACGCACTCAAGAGACTCGGGCTCGACAACAACTCTCAAACCCGCCCTCCCCAAGAGCAACAAATCGTCTTGGTGTCCCCAATTGCAGGCCTGGCACCGCAGTTCTATAGAAAGAGAGGGCTAGATGGTTTCTAGTGAGCAGTCTGATTTGATGCAGCAAATAATAGAGCTTCGATATCTTGTCGGTTTCCTTGGCGAGAAATCGCAGTGCAACTGGTGGCCTACATCGTTTTACGAGGCGTCGAGCATTCGGTTTCTCGAACCGGTGTTTTCGCGAACAGCGCCTCTAGCGCAGTACCATGGCGCAGTTGAGGCGGCACGTCGGTTCCACGACGAAAACTTGAGCGTGGGCTCATTCCATATCTTTCGGCTTCCAGAAGAGATCGAACAAGACCTGCACGAAATGGTGCAGGCGCGACTACTCGAGCTCTTCGATCCCGTCATGATCGTTGATCAGGCGGCGGCTCTGAGCGCTCTTTCGAAGATCAGCAATGGAACGGCTGATGAAGCCGTCGGGCCTGTTCTGGTTGGAAAAATCGACGAACTCCGCGAATCCGCTCTTATGGAAAAAGTTGGTGCAATCTACCGAATGGCGCTGTCATCCGACACGCAAGCTCTTCCTTACTTGGTCGCATGATGGAACGGGCGCCATACACAACTCAATTGCAGGCAGGGCTGGGTCTTGTGAACGAGACCAGAGCTCTTCTCGAGTTGTGGTCACCTGGCATGTCAGCGAGCCAGTTGCATGATATTGCTCTGAAATCTGGGAGATTTCCGGAGATTACTGCGCGACGCCTAAGAAACATTGTCTCAGAATGCTTCGCGCCGCGTTACCTTACGGCCGATGGCGAGCCAGCGCTACATTTGAAGAAACTATCCGCCGAACTCCCTGCATCAGAGCTTATTCAGCTCATGCTCGTCTTTACAAGCCGAGCAAACCCCATTCTTGGCGACTTCATTCGCGACGTCTACTGGGCACGTTATGCGGGTGGCTACCAAGAGATATCCAGCGAAGACGCACGGACGTTCGTGGAACGGGGAATTGATGATGGTAAAACATCAAAACGGTGGTCTGAATCGACGATCCGACGAGTGTCTGCATACCTAACCGGATGTTGTGCAGACTACGGTTTGCTTGAACGCGGGTTACGGTCAAGTCGGCGCATTCTTCCGTTTCGGATTTCAGCCACGACGAGCGCATATCTTGCCTACGAGCTCCATTTCCGTGGCTTTGGCGACAATGCCATTCTGAACCATGATGACTGGAAGCTCTTTGGGCTGGAGCGGGACGATGTGCTTGAAGAGATGAAGCGTCTTTCACTGAAAGGTCTCATCATTATCCAATCCGCGGGAGATGTCGTGCGGGTCGGCTGGAAGCAATACGACATGGAGGAGCTTTGCGATGTCCTCGCTAAGGGCTGACTTTGACGAACTTCGTGAGAGGATTCGGCATGGCCGCGAGCTCGGGCACGCGAGCTTCGAGCCGATCTACTACCTCATCTTTTCTCCGGAGCAGATTTTGGAAGTTAAGCGGCAAACCCCAGCTTGGGAGGCCAAACTGCACCAAGAAGGATGGGATGTGCACGTCTTCTCGGTGGCCGAAAATCTATGGGGACTTCTGCAGGAAGACCCCTTTTGGTCACTGTGCGTTCAACAAGACAAAGCTTCCCCAGGTGATTGGGCTCGAACGAATCTGGCGCTAGCAGATATTGTTGCGAATGGTGGCGGCCTATTGCGCAGGCTGGAGGACGCTCTGAAGCCCCTTGAGGGCAACCCAAGCGCATTGCTTTTGGTCACAGACCTTGAGGCGCTGCATCCTTTCCTCCGAATTGGCGCGATCGAGAGCCAACTCCAAGGCAAGTTTCATGTGCCGACGATCTTCCTCTACCCGGGGGTTCGCACCGGCAAGACCCGCCTCAAGTTTCTGGGTTTCTACCCCGAAGACGGCAATTACCGCTCTGTCCACGTTGGCGGCTAGAGGCAGAAAGGTTTCAGGGATACCAAAATGAGCATTAGATCTCTCTTCGATCCAAGCAAAGACATCTACAGGACCATCGAGAAGGTCATCACTTATGGCGCTGCTCAGGAAGACCGCCTGAAGTCGGAGATTGCCGAATACGTTGTGACTGAAAGCATAGAGGAGCAGTTCAGACGGCTTCTCGATCGCATGCAACTCGCAATGGAGACAGGCGGCGAAAATGAAGTGGGCGTGTGGGTTTCCGGCTTCTATGGATCGGGCAAAAGCTCGTTCACGAAATACCTTGGTCTCGCGTTCGATGACCAGCGCACGATCGAAGGAACGCCTTTCATCAAATATCTGCAGGATCGTCTGCATAAGCCGCAAACCAAAGCTCTGCTGAACACGGTTGCACAGCGTTTCCCCGCGGCAGTTGTGATGCTCGACCTGGCAAGCGAAATGCTGGCAGGCGCGACGATGGAGGACGTGTCCACCGTTCTCTACTTTAAGGTGCTTCAATGGGCTGGCTACTCTCGCAACCTTAAGGTCGCGGCATTTGAGCGAATGGTCGAAAAAGATGGCCGTACCGAGGAGCTATATCGTCTCGTCGCCGAAGCACTGCCAGGAGCGACATGGGATCGCGTGCAGAACAACCCCCTCGCCATTGATGGCCTAATCCCAAAAATCGCGCACGAGATGTATCCGGCGTTGTTCCCAGAGGCGAAGAGCTTCTCCTCGAGCACAGAAGGATTCTTTCAGTTTGAAGACCAACGCGTCCAGGAGATGATCGACATTGTTCGCTCCAAGAGTGGCAAGCAGAACATCATCTTTATCGTTGATGAGGTGGGTCAGTATGTTGCCTCCCGCGACAACCTGATCCTCAATCTGGATGGTCTTGCCAAGAACCTGAAACGTCTCGGAGATGGCAAAGCCTGGATCATCTCAACGGCCCAGCAAACGCTCACGGAAGACGATCCACGGGCCGCACTCAACTCAGATAAGCTCTACAAGCTCAAGGATCGTTTTCCGATTCAGATCGATCTGGAATCCAGCGATATTAAGGAAATCTGCTACCGGCGCCTGCTTGGAAAATCACCCAGCGGAGAGGAGCAACTTGGGAAGTTGTTTGACGCGCATGGTCAAGCGCTTCGACACAACACGAGGCTTCAAGATGCGAAATACTACGATGCCGACTTCAGCCGTGAGACGTTCATAAACCTGTACCCCTTCCTTCCCGCGCACTTTGACATTCTTCTCCATTTGCTCGGTGCACTGGCCAAGTCGACCGGCGGAATTGGCCTGAGATCAGCCATCAAGGTCGTCCAGGATGTTCTGAAGGGTGAAGGCGGATCAACCGCCATGGCAGATCAACCGGTTGGCTGGCTTGCGACGACCGTTACGCTCTACGACGAACTTGAGAAGGATATTCGACGAGCTTTCCCGTCTGTACATCAGGCTGTCGGCAAGGTGCTCATCCGTTTCCCGGATGGCGACCTCCATCAAGACATTGCGAAATCAGTCGCGGTTCTCCAGATCCTCGGAAATTTGCCGGTCAGTGTTCAGAATGTCGCGAGCTTGATGCACCCTTCGATCACCTCAGCGTCCCAACTCGACAAGGTGAAGGAAGCTGTTGATGAGATGCTGGGAGACGTGCTGGTTCCGCTCGGAGAGAAGGACGGAAACCTTGTCTTCTTGAGCGAGAAACTTCGCGACATCGAGCAAGAGCGTGGAGCCTTGGCACTTCGCTCTGTCGATGTTCGGCGGATCTTTAGCGACTCTGTTCGTGAAGTATTCGACCCTTTGCCAAGGGTCAGCCTCCACGGGACTTTGGCTGTTGCGTCCGGGATCAAAGTTCAATCTGGCAGTGCCGTAACAAGCCTTGCTGGAGATCAAAGCACCGTCCAGACGGTCCTGGAGCTGATGGCTGCCACCGACTACGACGCGGCGCGCAATAGGATGCTCGACGATTCTCGCAGCCGTACCGGGCGGAACATCATCGGCTTGCTTGCCCGCTCAAACCCAGAAATGGACGATTTGGCAAACGATATATATCGGTGCCAACGCATTGCCGAACTTCATCGGAACGAACCCGACCAGGAGGTACGCGACTACTGTTCTGGCCAATTGGACAGGGCGGCCACCGACACAAAGGCTGGGCTCGACCGCATCGTGCGCGAGCAGGCCTTCACGGTCTTGAACCGCCTTGCGGCCCTTAGGATGGCCGAGGCCCGCGGGCTGCTGATGGACAGCGTCGGCAACGGCTACCAGGCCAAGGGGTTCCAGCTCTACGCCCGTCTGGCAGGCACCGGCCTGGGTGAAACCGGTGACGCCTACCGCGTCTATCTCCAGAGCGTCTTTGACGAGCTGTCCCAAGACTTGCCCGGCCTCTTCGACCGTTTCTCGCCCCAGGGGCCGCCTGTTCCCGCGTGAGGCCGCCCTGATCCAGGTCCTCACCCTCATCAACCACGGCGAGATCGAACCGCTCTGGGCCGAAGATGAGACGATCGGCTGGATCTACCAGTACTTCAACTCGAAGGAAGAGCGCAAAGCGATGCGCGATGCGTCCCAGGCGCCGCGCAACAGCCGCGAGTTGGCGGTGCGCAACCAGTTCTTCACCCCGCGCTATGTGGTGGAGTTCCTGGTCGACAACACGCTGGGGCGGCTCTGGTTCAACTGGACCGGTGGACAGACCGGCCTGCGCGACCGCTGCCAGTACCTGTTGGTGAAACCGGACGAGCAGCCCGAACCCGCCAACCGCTTGCGCGATCCGCGTACGATCAAGCTGCTCGATCCGGCCTGCGGGTCGATGCATTTTGGGCTCTACGCCTTTGATCTGTTCCTGGAGATCTATCGCGAGGCATGGGCGTGGGAGCAGACCCATGGCCCCGGCTGCCTGAACTCTGAGACCGGCGGCAACGCTGATCTGAAATCGCTCAGCCAGACCTATGCCGACCAGGACGCATTCCTGCACGACGTGCCGCGGTTGATCATCGAACACAACATCTACGGCGTCGATATCGACCCGCGCGCGGCGCAGATCGCGTCCCTGGCGCTGTGGCTGCGGGCGCAGCGCGCCTGGCACGAGGCGGGCGTGAAGGCCAAAGACCGCCCCCAGGTGGGGCGTGGGCATGTGGTGGCGGCCGTCGCGCCCCCGACTGAGGTGGACCTGCGCAAACGGTTCATGGAAGAGCTCGATCCCCTGGATGCAGAGCTGTTTGAGAAGACACTGTTTCTGCTCAAGAGCCTGCCAGAGCTTGGGGTGCTATTGCAGGTTGAAAAGGAATTGCCTGCCCTTGTGCGCGCGGTCTTCGGCAAGCATGGCGACCTCTTCCGTGAAGAGGACATGGCGCAGTGGCAGAAGGCTGAGACGCGTCTACAAGAGGCCCTCACCGAGTTTGCACGTGCCGCGCGTGCCACATATCAGGGGCGGCTGTTTGCAGAGGATGCGCTTCAGGGCCTTCGGATGATCGACCACTGCCGCGAGGTGTTTGATGTGGTGGTGATGAATCCGCCCTTCGGTGCTCTGTCGGCAGGAACAAAGACACAATTGGGCAAGGCATATCCACGAAGCAAGAACGACCTTTTGGCGATTTTTGTAGAGCGCGGCTTGGAGGTGATGCGAACGGGTGGACGGCTCGGCGCAATTACGTCACGTACCTGTTTTTTCCTCTCAAGCTTCCAAAAGTGGCGTGAGGAGATTGTGCTCGGGATAGCTCAACCGGAAGTCATGGCGGACCTTGGTCACGGGGTCATGGACGATGCAATGGTCGAAGCAGCTGCGTATGTTTTGGAAAAACAGGCATGACTACATTCGTACGCCTCATGACCGAGAAGCACAAAGAAACAGGCTTTCTGGAAGGTTGCTCGGCGGTTCGTTCTGCTGGTGCGGATAGTAGAGTGTTTGAAGTTGACCCCGAAGCATTCAGAGCGGTGCCTGGCGCTCCTTTTGCGTATTGGGTCAGTACGAATTTGAGATCTTCATTCGTCAGTCATCCGGCTCTTGAGGCAATGGGAAGAGAGGCGCGTCGAGGTCCGTCGAGTGGGAACGATTTCTGGCGCATTCGGCTGTGGCATGAAGTACTTGGAACCAGCGCCATAGACTGGCGACCCCTAGCAAAAGGTGGGGCTTACTCGCGCTTTCATTCGGATATCCATCTGGTTGTCGCATGGGACCAAGAAAGGGAGACCTTCCATTGTTTTTTTGGACGCCCAGGCCGCGAGACCGAAAGAGTCGAGGCAAGCGCATATTTTTTTAGGCCAGGGCTGACTTGGCCGCGCCGCACCCAAGGTGGTCTCAGTCTCCGAGCTTTACCACAGGGGTGTATATTTGCGGACAAGGGGCCATCTGCGTTCGTCGCCAATGATTCCCCGATTGAGCTTCTGGCTTTACTTGCTGTTGTAAACAGCAAAGCATTTGGCGTGCTGGTTTCTTTGCAAATGGCGTTTGGGTCATACGAAGTCGGGGTTATACAGAAGACCCCAATTCCTAATCTAAATTCCGACCAACGAGCTGGCCTCGCAGCGTTGGCGCGTCGCGCCTGGTCGCTAAAGCGAACTCTAGGGACAATAGACGAACTCTCGCACGCGTTCCTCTTACCGGCTGCATTGCGCACGCATCTTGGGGACTACGACCCGCCAGCCATCGAATCTGAACTGGCCGAGATCCAGGCCGAGATTGATGACATCGCCTTTGATCTCTACGGGTTCAGTGACGCAGACCGCGCCGCGGCGCTTGGGTCATCTGGTGCGGTGAGCGAAGATGACGGAGTCGAGGATGCGAGCGAAAGCGACGATGACGATGGTGCCGACGCGGTCGACCAAACTGACGGTTTGCTCAGCTGGGCCGCTGGCGTCGCTTTCGGTCGCTTCGACTGGCGCGTGGCCATCCGAGACACCGTTTTGCGTCCCCGCCTTCTGCAGGCGGGCTGCATGGTCGTCTATGACCCCGATCACCGATACCACGACCTGTGCTTGGGACTTGGCGATGAGCGCATCCGGGTGATCGACGCCTCTGAAAGCAGTATCGAGAGCCGCCAGGAAGCGATCATGGCTCTGCGCGAAGTCGGCAAGGCGAAGCGTGAGATTGACGCGCTGGTGGTCTATGTCCCGCAGAGGCGCACGGAAACCGATGAGGAAAAGCAGGCGGACCCCTTTTCGATTTACGCGCAAAGCGGAGCGGTCTTTCCCCAGGACGATGGCGACGACTACCTGAGCCTTTGCCTGCGTGCGAAGCCAGATCATGCGACGGAAATACGCCGCATCTTCGCAGGCTCGCCTAATGGCCCGTCCTTCCCTGTGATCGATGCGATTGGCGGTGGTGCCAGCTGGCCACAGCTAAGGGCCGCACTGAGAGTCGAGTCCGGCCGCGAAATCCTGACAGCGCTCTTGGCACCGAGTGCCAAGCAAGCTGACGCCCTCAAGTCGCAAGAAGGCTGGAGCGATGAAGCCCGGGAATTCCTGCGCGCGACCTTGGGTATGAGCGTCAAGACGCGAGGCAAGACCTGGACGTCGATCGCCGACGAACTCTGGCGGTTCGTTCTCTTCAGCGAGTTTGTCTTTGATCTGCCGGTTGTATTGCCGGAGTCTCTCAAGGGCGTTCCTCACTCCCCGATCGAAGCAGAGCCGATCGTCAAGGATGTGTGCGATCGTCTCCGCACCAACCCCGCAACTCGGGACATCTACATTGAGCGCGCAGAGGCAATCGAGGTTGAACTCTCTCTTCCAGAGCAGTGTCGCGACATCGATGACCTTGGCGATCGCGATACGTTCCCGTTTGAGGAACGCACTTTCCTCAAGGCCGCGATCAAGGGCATCTCGTCCAACGAAACTGACACGACCCGCCGCATCATTGGCCGCCACAGGAATTCTGTCTGGCTCGGCAAAGGTGAAAGCCAGGCGCAGTGGGAATTGATCCGCACTGGCCTAGCGCTGATTGAATGCTGTGACGACAACGAACGCCAGTTACCGGAACATGCTCGATCACAAGCTGATTTGCTGGATTTCTATCTTGGAAGCCTGCGAGAAGCGGACCGCCTTCAACGCGAATTTGAGCAGGCGGTTGGGGACTTTCTCGATCCCCACGGCATCATGCACGAAGTCATTGACCAGGCCCGTTTCCGGTATCGTCGCCTGGCGGAAAAAGTCCAAACAATCTTCACAAAGCACATCGAGAGTGCGGGTTGGCCTCCTGAAGGCAGATTGGCCAATGCGGACGTCTATGACCGACTTCTGGCCGACCGCCTGAAGGAAAATGGACGAAAAGTTGCTTACCTCATGGTCGACGCCCTACGGTATGAACTTGGCGTAACACTTGAAAAGCAGCTGTCTGAGGACGGGCCAGTCGAGCTGCAGGCTGCCTATGCTCAATTGCCAACGATAACCCTTGTCGGTATGGCCAGCCTTCTTCCTGGTGCCCGCACACAGCTGTCGCTCGAGATCGAAAGCGACGCGCTGGCCCCAAAACTTGGAACGGCCAAGGTTGGGAACGTCACCCAAAGAATGGATGTGCTTCGAAAGAAACTTGGTGATCGGTTCCAGGAGATGCCTCTGGGCGATTTCGTTCGTGGAAAGCCGAAGATCACGCCCACCGTTGATCTCCTGGTGCTGCGATCGACAGAGATCGACAGTCAGCTCGAAAGCAATCCTGAGACAACACTCGGCTTAATACCAAGCACTTTGAAACTCATTCGTGTCGCCCTGCACAAGCTGCGTGGAATGGGGTTCAAAGAGGCCGTGATTGTCACCGATCATGGATTTTTTCTAAACGGTCACGCTGCAGCTGGTGACGTTTGCACCAAGCCACAAGGAAATTGGCCGATAAATGCGCATGACAGGGCCCTGCTTGGAAATGGAAACAGCGACTCTCACAGTGTTGTTCTAAACTCTGAGAAGCTTGGTATTCGAGGCAGCTTTGCACAGGTTGCGCTCCCCAAGAGCATGGCTCCCTACAGAGCTGGACATCTTTACTTCCACGGCGGAGCTTCCTTGGCGGAGGCCGTTGTACCTGTGATCATTGCGCGCCTCGATAATGAAGAGCACGCGAGCGCCGCTAAAATGAGTGTCGAACTCAACTACAAAAACGGCGCGAAACGAATTACGACACGAGTTCCAGTAGTGGAAATTGCATTGGTTTCTGACGACATGTTCTCTCAAGAGGAAAGTGTCGAGGTCCTTATCGAAGCCCAGGACGGAAAGGGGAATGTGGTTGGTGAGCCGCGAGCCGGTGGCGATGTAAACCCCGCAACACGCACAATCACGTTGACGCCGGGCCAGCGCAAGCAGATCGCGCTACGAATGGATCCTGACTTTGAGGGAAAATTCTCGATAAAGGCCCTGAACCCAACAACTCTAGCGAGCCTAAGCGCGCTGAATCTTGAGACGGACTATACCGTATGAATGATATGGACGAACTGGACCAGAGCCTCACGTCAACCTTCGATGGCAAGGTGGTTCGAAAAGATCTGCTTCATCGGATTAAAAAGGGCACAAACGTCCCAACATTCGTGCTTGAGTTTCTCTTGGCGCGATACTGCGCAAGCGACGATCAGGCTGAAATGGATGCAGGTATGGAAGCCGTTCTTGCCACCCTTCAGGATAATTACGTAAGGCCCGACGAAGCCAATGCCGCTCAATCGAAGGTGGCAACCAAGGGAAAGCACCGCTTCATTGATAAGGTTCACGTTAGATACGTTGAAAAAGAAAAACGGCACTGGGCATCGCTGGAGAACTTCAATTCCCAGAGAATTGCAATTGGCGAAAAATTTTATAGGGACAACGAACGGCTCCTCGAGGGTGGAATTTGGGCTGAGGTAACACTTTCACATAATGACATCGAGGAAGATGACTACGCGTTCTACATAGAAGACTTGCGCCCGATTCAGCTCTCGCGCTTTGACTTTCAGCAGTACACAGATGGCCGCAGCGCATTCACCCGAGATGATTGGCTCAACGTCATCATGAGATCGGTTGGCTTGGAACCGTCCAAGCTTTCTCAACGGGTCAAAATGCACTTCGTGGCCCGTTTGGCCCCCCTTGTAGAGCCCAACTACAACTATATCGAGCTGGGCCCTCGCGGAACCGGGAAGTCGTATTTCTTCAGTGAGTTTTCGCCCTACGCGACGCTCATTTCTGGCGGTCAGGCAACAAAAGCGACGCTGTTCTATAACAACGCACGACGTAAGGTTGGTTTGGTCGGTTACTGGGACACCGTGGCATTTGACGAAGTTGGGGGGATCAAGGTCCGTGATCCGGATACGATCCAAATCATGAAGGACTTCATGGCAAATGGACGATTTTCGCGCGGCGCGGAAGTCATCGCTGACGCCAGTCTCAGTTTTGTAGGCAACATCGACCTGTCCGTGAGCCAGGTCGTCAACTCGACAGAATACGACCTCTTTCAGCCGCTGCCGCCCGAACTTGACCTGGCAATAATGGACCGGTTCGCAGCATATATTCCTGGCTGGGAGTTCCCAAAGAACAGCAGTTCATTTTTGACCAGCAGGTAAGGATTTATAACAGACTATCTTGCTGAGGCATTTCATTATCAATTCAAGCACACGAATAGATATGAAGAGGTGAATCGACGCATTCGGCTTGGGCAAGCTGTTGAGGGGCGTGACGAGAAGGGCATCAAGAAAACCGTTGCGGCGTTCCTGAAGATACTTCATCCGAATGGCGCACCAAGTGATGATGAATTCGAGGAGTATGTAGCGTATGCGATGGAATGCCGCCGTCGGGTAAAAGAACAGATGAACAAGCGCAAACCAGATGATGAGTTTGCCTTAATTAATCTATCGTACTTCAATTCAGATGGGACAGAGGTGGTTGTTTATTGCCCTGAGTCAAAAGACGCGGCAGCCACTCAGGAGCCAACAAGGAGAAGGCTCAACGTTTCTGAGCAGACTGAAGCCCAGCCCAATGATAAAGAGACATCGTCCAATCCGGCCCCTGAGGTTTCGAATAGCGAAACACCAGCTGTGGCGCACGGGACAAGCTCTAGTCAGCCCCAGGCTCGCGAACAGCACTTCAACATAATGTATGGAGACACGGGGCACAGCTACGAGTCAATTCTTGGCCCATATCTTTTCGGCGCGAAGGCGGTGGTGATAGAGGATCCCTATATCCGGCTTCAGCATCAGATCCAAAACTTTGTCAGGTTCTGCGAGACAGTACTTAAATCGGGAACGGTAAAGAAGATAGAGCTCGTCACGGGTTATGATGATCGGACACAGCTTGCAGAAATACACGAAAAACTTGATGACTTGAAACAAAGCTTGCTTGAAGTGGACGTCATACTCGATGTCAAGCTTAACCCAAACATGCATGATCGGGAAATTCGGCTGGACAACGGCTGGGTAATAAAAATTGGCCGGGGTCTTGATTTTTATCAGCGTCCTACGAGTTGGTTCGAGGTTGGGGTAAACGATCTAAGCCTTCGAAAATGCCTGGAAACCAAGGTCGACATTTATAAGGTCGAAACTGACAACTAGCGCGCTCTCGGTATCATCGGCAGTTTCGTGCCTGGTCCCGCAAAACTGCATAGTCGCCCACCATCTCGACCACGGCCGAGCCGTTTGGCAACAACTCCAATTCCTCGGCCGCTCGCACCTGAAACGCCCGGCTGTATTCCACGACCGGCGGACATGCCGCGGTACCGCCTTGTTCAAAACCTGCCGTCGCGCAGCCGATCAACCAAGTCGTCGCGATTGCGAGGACGACGAGCCGCCGCCTCCAGCATCCGGCGTTGGATATCATTAGACTTCTCCCTGGTTTCAAGGCGTTCTGCCAAGCGTCCGACGCGCTCTCCGGATCGGCGGATCGACAGAAGGAGCAGAAGGATGGCCAGCGCGATTGCACCCTAGCGAAGCGCGGATCTCGCCCACGGATTGACGGCGATCCCGCCGAGAATGCTAGTGATCATCTCTGCCCCCGTTTCCAGTCATCCAGCCGCGCGTAGATCGTGACTGCGACCCCACCGAGCGCCACGGCGATGAAAACCCAGCGAAGCGTGTCGAGGTATGGCACCAGCGGCAGAACGGCGGCCTGCGTGTCAGCCAGAACGCTCTGAGCCACCTCGACGCCAGCCGCGCCAAGCGTTGCGACACCGGCGGCCCCGCCGCCCTTTATGGTGCGGCTCTGTGCCAGCACCTCGCGCGCGGGAGGCAATTCCTCGGCGAAGGCAGTCGCGCGGACCGGGAAGCGATCGCCCCATTGGCGCGATGGGCCAAGATCGACATGGATGAAGCCCGAGCGCGGATAGAAGCCGAAGCCGAGAAACCCAACCTCGCGCGCCGCCGCCTCGAAGGCCACCGGATCATGGTTCGACATGGCAATGTCGAAAGCAGCGCCGCCCATGTGCTTGGAACGCGTTGCGCCGCCAACGGCGCGGTTGTGCTCCGGGCTGCGATAGGCGGAGCGAACGATGAGCGGCTTACCCAGCCGGTCGCGCAGCGCCTGCAGCTTGTCGAGCGCGGGCTCGTTGATCAGCAGTTTGCCGGTGCCGCGGCAGGCGATTTCGGCGGGGGAGAAGTTGGGCCAGCGCCAAGTGCCCTCGGGTACATCGCGCCAGTGGTCATAAAAGGTCGTGGTCATGGTGTCCTCCAGAAACGAAAAACCCGCCACATAGGCGGGTCGGTTGGGCTGATGGTTTTGGATTGGGCGCAGCTACGGAGCACCGCCGAAGATTTTCAGCTTGATGGCGATGCCCGCGAGCAGCGCCAGCATCACGCCGGTGGTGATCATGCGGACGGCGGTCTGCATCGCCGTTCGCCGCACCAGACGAATGCAGTCCACCAGGGAGCGCAGATCCCGGATGTCGAGCGCGGCCTCATCGCCGTCGAGGCCGACGTCGGCGAGCGCGCGCTTGGCGCCTTTCTCGGCAGCGCGTGCCAGCATGGCCTCGAACTCAGCGTCGGGCATGCGCACAAAACCCTGGTCGGATCGAGGTGGTGTCATGGGCTATTCCTCCCGCCGCTCAGCCGACCTTGCAGCCCCAGAAGGACGTGTGGTCGGCCGCGAAATACCCGTCTTGAGCGCGGAAATACCCCTGCAGTTCTACAGTGTCGCCTGCAGTCAGCGGCACCATGGTTTGCAGCCAGATGGCGGTGGCCAGCGAGACATGGGTGGCGGAGCTCTCGCCGAAGGAACCGCGAATCTCCGTTGTCCCGTTTAGCACCAGCCGCCCGCGCATCCGGGCCGAGGTGCTGGAATTGACCTTGTAGAGCAGCGTCGCGCCGAAGAGGTACGTGCCGTCCACAGGTGCTGTGAAGAGGCCGGTTCCGGCATCGAAACAACCTTGATCGTTGTAGTCGGTGTTGTTGAGGCCGATCTTTGTCCAGGCTCCAACGCCCACGTAGTTGTCGTAGTTCGTGTAAGCCTTGAAGCGCGGCAGTTGCGGCTGCTCGACGATGCCAGTGGCGTTGTCGACGCTCAGCCCGTCGAAGAAAGTGCTGCCGTCGGCGGACACAGCGAGGCGAAAGCGGTCGGAGCCGAAGAGGCCGACCAACGCCTTTGTCACGAAGTTAGTCTGGAGGGTCAGGCCGAGATCGTCACCCGCCGCCTCCTTGTTCATGGTGTAGAAAAGATCGCCGGTCCCGCCCTCGGCTACTGTCTTCGCCGTCCAGAGCGCAGCGTTGAGCTTGGCTGAGAATGGGTTCGAGGTGTCGGCGGTGGTGCCCAGCCCTAACAGCGCGAGGTTCTGCAGCGCATTGGGCGTGGTTCCGATCCAGGTCGCACCGTCGTAGACCAGCAGCAGCGCCTCGTCTTCGACCCATACCCGCCAGCCGGTCCGGGGTGGCAAGCGCATCCATAGACCGTCGGTGAACAGCGCTACGTTCAGGTCCCATCCCGCCCAGTCGCCCGTTGCGCCCGAGCCGACGATGTAGCGGTCGCCATCAGCCGGGCTGCCTGGCGGCGCGGCCAGATCACGGTCGAGAACAGAAAGCTGTACGAGCCCATCGAGCAGTCGCAGGGCCTCGTTGTGGGTGACATACTTCTGGGCCTGCGCGGCCAGAATGTAAGGGAGCAGCAGGTTGGTCGTGGTGTCGGACATAGCGGTCCTCAGAGTTGGAGCGTGACGGTTTTGGCGGCACCCCGCCCGATCAGGGCGGAGAGCTGGAAGATGCGGATTGTCAGCGTGTCGCCGGGCGTGACCAGCGCGCCCCAATCGGCAGTTTGTTGGGCGGCCGTGTAGATCGCGCTGGTCGTGGTCGCGCTCAGCACCCGCTTGACCGTTGCACCATCGAGGGTCTCGACCTCATAGGCTTCAACCTCCTCGACCAGGGGCACCTCCACCGCGCCCCAGCTGTCGGCCGAGAGCGCTCGGGATCGGCGCGTCCAGCGGATTGTCAGATCGCTGGGAACGCGTGGCGTGCGCCACGGCTGCTCGACATGGGCGACGGAGAACGGCCGCAGTCCGGCGCCCTCGGGCGTGAAGCTGGCCGCAACATAGGTCTCGTCGCTGACAGATCGGCTTGCCGGACCGATGCGCCAGTTCCAGGGAAGGCCGAGATCGCCCTCGGAAATCGGCAGCGACGCGAGCGTGCTGTCCAACACGACGGCCCGTGCACCCGCAGGTGCCGGGTCGGCCATGGCCGCTTCCGTGCCGCGCTGGCCTCGCAGGAGCTGCGTCAGGCGATAGCGGTCCGGCGCAATCAGGTCCGCCACGCCCGCTTGCACGATTTCCCAAGTGCCAGGTGCGCTCTCGATGGCCAGCGCATTGGCCCCACCGAACAGCGTCAGGTCCGTGACACTTTCCAGCGTACTAGAGAGCAGATCAACTACGAGCGCATTGCCGAGATCGAAGCGCGAAGTCGGTCCTCCATAGAAATCCGACACCAGCGTCCCGATCTGGGCACGGCCGCCAAAACTGGTCAGCAGCTCAAACCCATCCGTCGATGGGCTGCGGAACACTGCCATCTCGCCCGGCCAAGGAACGGCATGGGCCACGACAAACGGGCGATGGGCGGGCTGATCCTCGGTCAGCTGTGGCAGGTCCATCAGCATCACCTCAGGCGCGCCGAACACCACGGCCTTTGACAAGGACGACGGTCGTGGTGATCCGGGCGGCAGGTCGTGGGCCTCGCGATCCTGGCGGACCGCTTCAATACCTCGCGCCTCGGCATCCGCTATCGAGACCAACCGCAGCGGAATGTGTCGCCCGTCATGTTCCAGCGTCACGACGTCCGCCGGATCCAATGCCAGCCGCGAGGGTGGCAAGCGAAACGCGGCTGTCTCCCGCCCGGTCCAGGCTTCCATCAGCGCCCGGCGGCAGCGCCGTTCGGCTTCCTCAGGCGGGACTGCCATGGGGAAGGACTCCGAGGCAATGCGGGTCGTGTCCACGGTGATGCGCCGCGCCTCGACGAGGGCGGCGTCATAATCCTCGTCGGCACGCGCGACCTGCCATTTCAGGGCCTGTGGCAGTTCCGTCTCCTGCGCGCGGGTCAGTTCCAGCACATCGCCTTCGCGGGCCGCCACCAGGTCTTCGTGCGTCACGCTTGCTGCGGCGGCGCGCCCGCGCATCACAAACCGGATCATGCCCTCGGTCTCGACCGCGTCGAAGCCGAAATGCCGCGACAGCGTGGTGATCGAGGCGCGCGGGCTTTCGAGCGCGCCAATTGCATATCCCTCGACCGCGCCCCAGAGACCGGTGACGTCGATCCGGGCTTCCGGCATTCCGGCTCGCAGGCAGAGATGCCGGACCAGCGCAGCCAGCGACACCGCGCCGAGCCGCCCCGTCAGCCAGTGCCCCAGCCGCCAGTTCGCGCCGTCTGTCCAGACGTCGGTCAGTGCCGGGAAGAACGGATAGGGCCGCGCGTCCCAAGTCCAGGCGGCGCATTCAGGTACATGCACCATCCGGCCGCCGTAGATGCCGGAGATCGGGTTGTTCGAAGCTTCGCCCCACCAGAGATATGTCGCCTCGAGATAGGTGCGCTGGATGGCGTCGTCGCGCCAACCCCGCGAGAAATGCGGCGTGAAGCTCTCCGACGACTTCGGATCGAAGAACACATTGGGCTGGTTCGTGCCGCGGTCGATGGCCGGGCAACCCAGCTCAGTGAACCAGACGGGCTTGGATTGCGGCACCCACGCGGTCGGCGTCCCGCTCTCCATTCCGCCCGGACGGTTGTAATGCGCACTCGACCACCAGGCGCGCAGATCCTTGTAGCGGAAGACCCACGGCTTGGCCGCCACACCATCGGTGATCGGGGTACGGACCTGCGCAGTGCGGTCAGCAGCCGATGCATAGAACCAATCGAAGCCTTCCCCGCCCGCGATGTTTCCCTGCAGGTAGGCGCGGTCGTAGATCGCGGGCCAGCCCTCGGCCGCGTCGAGATGCTCGAACCCGTCGCGCCAGTCCGACAGCGGCATGTAGTTGTCGATCCCGACGAAATCGATTTCCGGATCGGCCCAGAGCGAGTCGAGGTGGAAGAACACGTCGCCCGAGCCATCGCCCGGCTGGTGCCCGAAATACTCCGACCAGTCGGCGGCGTAGCCGATCTTCGTCCCGGACCCGAGGATCGAGCGCACATCCGCAAGGAGATCTTGATAAGCCTGCACCGCAGGATAGGTGGCCGCACCCGAGCGGATCGTGGTCAGCCCCGGCATCTCGGTGCCGATCAGGAATGCGTCGACCCCGCCCGCCGCCGCGCAGAGATGCGCGTAATGCAAGACCATGCGCCGCAATCCCCAGTCGCCGGAAGGCCCGGTCCACGAAACCGACTGACCCGCCACGCTGAAGCTGGCGGGCATTGCCTCGCCGAACAGCGCCGACACCTGCGTGGCGGCCGTGGCGGTCTTGTCCACTGTCCCAGCATACCCCGCCGCAGGCGAACAGGTGATCCGACCCCGCCAGGGAAAAGCGGGCTGGCCCGTCTCGGCGGCATTGTCGGAATACGGGTTGGGAAGGCTGTTGCCGGGTGGCACATCCATCAGGATGAACGGATAGAAGGTGACGCGCAGGCCGCGCGCCTTGATCTCCTGAATTGCCTGCACGACAGCGAAATCGGCGGGCGTGCCACCATAGACCGGCCGATCCTGATCGTCGCGGCTGACCAGAAAGGCATTGGCCCGGCTGACACCATTCACAGACCAGGTCGACGGTGTGGTGGTCTTGGCGGTGACCTCGACACCCGGCCGCACCTTGCAATTGCGTGCCCGCAGATCGTCTCCGAACCAGGCAACCACCAGTGACACACTCTCGACCTTCGGTGCCATCGCCTGCAGCCGATCCAACGCCACCACCATGTCGGCGGTATCGGTCAGCGCATTGAGGTTTTCGGGCTCGGACGATCCGCCACTGCCTTTGCGGATGCCCTGCGTGGCATAGGCGAACTCACCTGAGGCCGGGATCATGGTGACCGCTTGCGTGAGACCCTCCGCCGTGTCCAGATCGGCCAGCGGGCGGAACACCTCGAAACTCAGCTGCGGGATGCGGTTGCCGTAATTCCCAAGCGGAAGGTCTTCGAAAACGACATAGGCCGTGCCGCGATAGGCCGGTGTGCTTAATGCCCCCATCTTGGCCGCGATGAACGGATCGACCGTCTGCGCTTCGTCTCCCGGATACCAGCGCCAGGTGATCCCGGTGGTATCCAGCAGCTTGCCGTCGGCCCAGATGCGGCCAATGCCGGTGATCTGCCCCTCGCAAAGCGCGACGGCGAAGCTCGCATAGTAGAAATACTCGGTGGTCTTGACCTTGCCGCCACCCCCGCCGCCCTTACCGCCACCCTGCGTGGTCGTCTTGGTCTCCTCGCGGAAATCCGTCGCCCAGACGATATTGCCGCCGATCCGCATGCGGCCGTAAAGGCGCGGGATCACCGCCCCTTCGGTGGCCGAGGTGATGCGCAGATTGTCCATCCGCGCGCCTTCGATGCGCTGGGTCGGCGCGAGCGAAGAGATGATCCAGCTGTCGACAACCGATCCGATGGTGGAGCCGATGAAGCCGCCAATGGTGGCGGCGCTGACGCCGAGGATCGCGCCGCCAATACTGCCGCCAATGGCAGCGCCAGCGGCGCCGAGAACGAGGGTGGCCATGTCGGGGTCTCAGCGTTGGGGGAACAGGAAGGCGAAGGCGATGCGCCGCCGCCAGGATGGAGTGAGCGGTTCCTCGATGACGCCGAGGCGCTCATAGGCGTGGAGGAAGGTGCCAGGCCCGGTGAGGATCCCGACATGTTTGGCAATGGCGCGGGGCTTCATGCGAAAGAGGACCAGCGCGCCGGGACCGGCTGCGGAGGGAGCAATCTCCGGCATCATGCGCCGAGCGCCCTCGGCCAGCACTTCGCGCGGCCCGGTTTCACCCCAGTCCCGGCTGTAGGGCGGGATCGGGAACGGTTCAGGACCGACGACTTCGCGCCAGACCCCGCGTGCCAACCCGAGGCAGTCGCAACCGACACCCCGAAGGCTGGCCTGATCGTGGTATGGCGTGCCGAGCCAGGAGCGCGCGATGGCGATGACGCGCTGGGGGTCGGCCGATGCGAGGGGTTTTGTCAAAGCACGGACCCTTCGTGTCCACCATCCTTGGTGGCATAGCGGAGCACCGCGTCCTGGCCGGGAATATGCGGGAATCCACGAAAGTTTGCTGTGTTGGCGAACTTCGCCCCGCAGGTCTCGATCCGCTTGTCGCAGCCTGCACGGATGGTGAAGGCATCACCCTCGGCGATACCGCGCACCGGTGCTTCGAGCAGCGTCAGCACCGCGATGCCATCGGTCACGTCGTGACCGAGCACCTCGGTCCGACGCCCCACATTCGCGCCGCTGGTCCATTCCACGGTGCCGAAATTGAACCATCCGGCTGTGAAGACACCAAGGCCAGAGGCGGTGAAGGCCCGATCACGCAGGAGATCGATGACAGCGCCGGTACCCTTGTAGGTGGGGTCCTCCAGATCGAGCCCGCAGCGCGCATCCCCGAGCACGGCATCGCAGGTCGCCTGAAAGGTCCGCCCGACCGTCTGGCCCAGCACATGCGCCAGCGAGCGCACCTCCGCGACGAAGGCCAGCCGCCCGCGCCGGATCTGACCGATGGCACCGCGGCGCATCAGCACGCGCTGGCCCGTGTCCGCCCAGTTCACCCGCCAGACTTCGACCTCGGCGTTGTCCCAGCGGCCGTCGAGAATGTCGGTCTCGGTGATGCGGTCGGAGGTCAGCACGCCCTCGGCGTCCTGCGCATCGACCGACAGGTCCGATCCCGACCGCACCTCGGAGGCCGTGAGGCCGCTCTCGGGCTCGAAATCAGTGCCGTCGAAGCTGACCGTCCGGTCGTGGTCGGTGAAGCCGAAACTCGCGTCGTCAGCCCGCGAAATCCGCCAGCACCAGGCGAGCGTTGTTGTCCCGTCGTCCAGATGCGCTTGCAGATCGGGATTGATGTTTTTCATCGGCGGAGTTCCAGCAAGGGTATGGAGGTGATCGAGCCCAGCCGCTCGAGATCAAGCGTCACGTCGAGCACGTCGGTGTCGAAGCGGACGGGTACGTCGAACTGGAAGCCCGCTGTGACGGCGATGCCAGCGCCCGGGGCGGCGCTGAAGGTGACAACGCCGGTCGTGGTGTCGACCGACCAGCCCGAGGGCTGCTCGACCCCACCAAGCGCGATGCGCACGGTTCCGGTCACTGGTTTAGCGATGGCGCGCGTCCAGGATTGCACCCCGGAGGTGTAGCGCTTGATTAGTTGGAAGGCGGTCGTCGCGCCGTCGCCGGTGCCAATCGCCTGATTGTTCGGTGCCGGCGTTCCCGAGGGAACGCAGGACTTGTGGTCGCCCCAGTCCTTGAACCTAAAGCCATGCAGCCGACCGTTGCGGGCCTCGAAGAAGGCCACGACCGCCGCCAGATCGTCCGCGCGGCGGATGCCATAGGCGACATCGTAGCGGCGGCGGCTGTTCGCCCAGCTGGCGTTGCGCTCCTCGTCGCCGGAAGCGAGTTCGACGATCTGGGTCCGCCGCTCGGGCCCGCCGCGCGCACCCCGGCTGATATTGTCGGGAAACCGGACTTCGTGAAACGCCATCACATACCCCTTCGCCCGAGCGAGACGGCGCGGGCGATGTCCGCCGCAACCTGCGTCCGGGACTGCCGGAAGCTCTCGGCGTCGCGCGCCATGATGGTGACATTCACGCCACCGGCTGCGCCGTAGCTCTGAGCTTCGCGGCGAGACAGCACGCGCTCGCCGCGTTGCAAGATGGCCGGAACTTCATCGTGGCGGAGCCCTGCAACGCCGCCGGCATGCATGCGAGGCGCTGCCGCGAAAGCCATCGCCGGGACCATCCGGCTTGGCGAAGAGTCTCCGACCATGCCGCCCGCGTGCAGGATGTTGGCGAAGATCCCGCCCGCGCCCCCCAGCGCGCCAGAGAGCGCGTTGGCAATAGGCCCGAGGATGAACCGCCTCGCCGCCAGCTTGGAGAGATCGGCCAGCAGCGAGGTAACCAGATCGCGGAAATCCAGCTTGCCGATTTTCACGAATTCGCCGACCGCATTCTCGGCCGACTGGAACGCGCTGACGAGGCTCTGGCCGATGTCCCCGCCAATCTCGCGCGCCTTGCTGGCATAGTCGCTGAGCGCTGCGGTGACCGCCTGCCAGCCGGAAACTGCGGCGTCGATGTCAGGTTCGGCTGCAGCGGCAGCAGTCTCGGCCGCTGCACCCGCACCCGTGGCCGCCTGTCCGGCATCGCCAAGGGCAGTTTCCAATCGCTCCGCCGCGTTGGTCGCCTCGGTCAGCGCGTTCGCGCCAGCTTCATCGCTGCCCCGCACCGCATCACGCAATGCCTGCCAACTGGCGAGTGGCGCGCGCGCGCCTTCGGCCAGATCGTGGGCCGCGCCACGATATGTGTTGGCCGTGGCAAGCGCAGTATTGGCCGCCGCAGTGAGCCCGAGATCGGGTGCGGAAAGCGGGTTATCCTCAAAAGCGCGGTCGAAGGCGGTCTGTGCGGCTGTGGTCGCGGCAGTTGCTGCGCCCTCAAACCGGTTCTCGATCTGACCAAGTTCGAGATCGGGAATGATCGAGATGCGACGCTCTGACCCGAGCGCTTCCAGCCCCTGGTTGATCCCCCCGATGAATGTGTTGATCCGCGAGACGACGCCGTTCAGCATCGCCTCAACGCCGTCGATCAGGCTGTTGGCCGCCTGAAACGCCAGATCGCCGATGGCGGCTGGCAGCAGTCCCCAGATCGCCTTGATCGCCTCGTAGGCCCCCTCGAAGGTGTTCGCGGCCGTGTTGCCGAAAGTCACGACGCTTTCGATGGCGCTCTGCATACCCGACGCCGCATCAGACTTCAGATCGAAAAACATTGCAGTGGCCGCAGCGCCCGCCGCAGCTGCCCCCATCTTGATGCGGTCCCACACCTCGACGGCGAGGTCCTTCAGAAGCGACATCGCCTCTCCAAATCCGCCCGCGCCAGTAACAAGGCGGGTGAACTGGTAGACGAGCTCGCCCGCGCCAACGATCAACGCGCCGATGCCGGTGCGGATCAGTGCCCCACGAAGGAGCACCAGCGCGGTGGCGAGGCCACGGACCGAGAGAGCTGCGACGGCAATCCCGGCGACCCAACGCCCTGCAAGAAAAGCCACAAACGTAGCGGCATAGGTGGTCAGACGGCCGATGTTGTCGAAGACACTGCGGATCGCGATGCCGAGCGGGCCTGTGCGGCTCGCAACCGCCGCCATGGCATTCGCGACCGCTTCCAGCGCGGGTGCCGCAGCGACCGTCAGCTGGTTCGACAGCCCGCGCCAGATCAGCCCCAACCTTGAGATGGCGTCGTTCGTCTGCTCGATCTGGTCGGCATCCTGCTCCGACACGACGACGCCGAAGGCCAGAACATCCTCTTTCGCCTGGCGCAGCGTCGCGGTGTCGATCCGCGACATGGCGATGGAGCCTTCCTCGCCAAAGAGCTGACCGGCGACGGCCGCGCGTTCGGCTGCGGGCACAAATTCCTCGATGGCCGCGTTGATCGCGCCCACACGCTGATCCAGCGGCAGGGAAATTAGGTCGGCAGCCGAAAGCCCCAGCCGATCCAGCGCGTCGGCGGCAGGTCCGGTCCCGGCGGCCGCCTGGCTGAGACGGCGCGTCAGATCCTTGGTGGCCTGCTCGATGCCGGACATCGACACGCCCGCCAGCTCGCCCGCGCGCTCCAGCGTCTGGATCGAGGCGACGGTGGTCCCCAGCGACTGCGCGAGCTTGGCCTGCGCATCGACGGTTTGCAGCCCGGATCGGACCATCGCCACGCCAGCAGCAGCGGCGGCGGCCACGGCGGCAGCGGCAGCCACTGCAACACGACGGGAGAACGCCGCAAGTCGGGCGTTGGCCGCCTCCATCTCGCGGCTGAGCCGCCCGAACCCTCGCACCCCGGCCTCACCGACACCTTCCAGTTCGGCGCGCACCTGTCGGCCACCGACCGCGGCAAGGCGGACAGAAACGCGCTTTTCAGCCATTGGAATGATCCATCTGTTCGTTGAGCTTCGCAACCATCACGGATTCAATGACGGGCAGCAGTTCGGCCATGGCCAGGGGTGGGATGCCGAGCGCGTCACCGAGAGCGAGCGCAGCGGTCAGGTCCCAGCCGATCACCGCACCCGGCAGAACGCGGAGCTGGCCGCCGAGACGGTCGACCAAGTCCCAGACCTGCCAACCCTCGTAAGTCAGCGGCCGGTTCAGCCACGCCGGGCAGTCTTCGCACGCCGTTTGGCAGGCGTCGCAGTAGCGTTCGCCCCCGCCGAAGGACCACTCGGCAAGGACGCGGAGACGTTTTTTTCCTGTTCCAGCAGCAGGCCTTTGGAGACGTAGGTCAGCTGGAAGGCCTCGAAGATAGGCCAGACATCGAGCAGCGCGTCGATGGCCTCGGGGCTGGGATCGATCGGCTCGCCGTCCGCGTCGCCGATGCCGTCCCAGGCGAGCACCGCCCTCCGTGCGAGAGCTTTGGCGAAGGCCACGGCGCGCTCCTCGTCGGAGGCCTCTTTGGGGACCGCTTCGACGGCGGGATCGCTGCGGGTGGCCACCATCAGCGCGGTAGTCAGCGGTCGCAGTTGCGCCCGCACGCCGGGGGCAAGACTATGCCAGCGCGGCGCGTTCGTTAGGTCGAGCGTGAGCATCAATATGTCTCCACATCGTTCAGGAGGGTTGCGGTGCACATCCGGCCGACGACGCTGTCGCGGGCGGCTTGCCAGTCGAAAGTGGCCTGCACGCCCTGCGGCCCGGAAATCTCGATGCGCGGGCGTGGCAGGTAGACGGCGTGCACGGTGAAGGTGAAGCTTTCGCCCGAGGGCAGCAGATAGGCGAACTCAAGCTCGCAAGGATCGCCATTGATCGCCTGCGTCACCAGTGTCTGGTCAGCGAAGCGCACCTCGATGGAGCCGGTCAGCGCAGCGATGGACGGGTCCGCGCCGTCGATGCGGCCGTCCGAGCGGATGGTCTCGATGCGGTCGAGGTTGTTGGCGTAGGTAATGTCGGCCGAGACCACATTGCCGAGGGCAGATCCGTTGCGGGTGATCGCCCCATTGAAATGGCCGAAGCGCTGCAATTCCAGCGCGGCGGGCGTGCCTGCGCTGGTCGTTGTGCCCACCGTCTCGCCCTGCGCCACCAGCCGGGATGTCGCGGTCAGCAGCCCCGAGCGCTGCATCTGCCAGTTGATCTGGTCGAGTACACAGCCGGAATACATCGCGTAGCGCGGCACTTCGGGCATGCCGGTCTCGATGGACATGCTGGGCAGCATCCAAGACCCCGACTGAAACTCGTGCGTCCAGGGACCGGTGCCAGATGTGGTCGGGTCGCCAAAGGTCGCCTTCAGCCAGAAGCCGAAGGCCTCGGCGTCGAGCGGCACGACGACATCGCCGTCTGCCGTCACCGCATCCTTGATCGGTGCCAGCGGATCGCGGCCGTAGCCCAGCAGTTCCGAGTTCAGCAGCGGCTGCTCCGCGCCGAGCGAGGTGCTGGCGAAGGGCATCTTGGTGAAGCCGCCGACTGGCGGCGTGCCATAGGTCGTTTCGAACGCAAGCGCCATCTGCGCCCGCGCCCCTTGGGCTCGTGCCATCGTATTCTCCTTGAATTGTCAGGGTCAGCCGAGCGGATCGGCCGTTGAATAATGCAGCACCACCGGGATCACGGCCGCCTTCAGGCTCGCCGCGCCTTCGACCGGCAGATCGACCGGGCGTGGCGCTTCTGCTTCGACCCAGTCGCATAGGCCGCCGAGCGTGCGGTCGGCGGCAATTGCCGTGCCGATGCTGGCGGTCAGCGTGTCGAAGACGGCGTCACGGTCGGTGCCCTGCACGACCGCCTCAATCTCGGCACGGTGCTGGTAGTGGTAGCGCAGGGGCGACAGTGTTACCTCGGGATCGCCTGGCTCCCCATCCCGAAGGATCAACAGGCCATCGGCGGGTATGCGCTCGGGCAAGACCTCACCCCGCAGGGCGGTTGCGGCCAGCGTCAAAAGCCGCGCCTGCAGCGCGGTGAGAATGGTTTCACGAACAGTCATGGTGTCTTTCCGGGCTCGACAGTAGAAATTGCTGGCTCAATGCACCCATGAGCTCCGGAAAAAAGGCTGCGAACTGCGATGGAAGGAGCTCGGGAAAACTACTAAGTCTTGTGTGGGTTTTCACTAGGAAGTCAGATGATTACAGACAGATTCGAAGATTTTGCACAGTCGCTGCGAGTTTTCATTGAACAGAAATACAGATTCCAAGAACTATTCCTCATCGATTCAAGCGAGGCGATCGGCAATGTTGAGCTCGCCTGTAAGAGCATGCTCGACACATTCGCCAGCTTGTACGACGCAGTTCGAGAAACTCAGGAAGTCGATTTTGATTTTTATGCACACCCGCTTTGTTGCGCTGTTCTTGCATACAGAAATGCCAAGCATCACAATAAAGCGCACGGCATCCGCAGTGTGCACCGCCATGCGCAGCAGAACGAACGCCAAGACTACCTCCTTGTAGATTTTCCTGCTGGGGACGGCGAAGACGGCGGAGGGTTCATTGACCACTACGCTTCTTGGGGAGACTTTTGTGTGCTCCTCGACATGCCAAGGGATCAAAGCCGCTTGCGCGCAAATGCTCGGAACCTCGTCAGACACCGCATCGAGGCAGATGGATTTGAACGTTTCGCTGATCAGGACGGAGTTCCAATCCATCGGGTCTTTATAAACATGATTCCAATAATAATTGGCGCTGGATCAGAGTTTATTACCTATTTGAAGCCACATATTCGCGCTCAAAGTGTGGAGGCCGAGCATTTCGTTTCGCATTTCGAACATGTGGAGCAAGCCAACTTTTCTCGACCTAAATACTTGGAGTTAACGAGTTCGGTTTTTGGTTAGGGTTGCTTGGCACGAGGAAACGATAGCCAATTTCCGATCCTATCGCTGAACAACCCATTTCGCCACGATCAGCCCCGGGACGCTGTCAAGCGCCCGGTCTGCATCCCGCGCGAGGTCCAGCCGCTTCGGCAGTTTCACCTGCGGCACGAGCAGGAAGATCGGCGCGGTGACCTTTCCGCGCCCGGTCTTGGAGCGGGACACGACCGCCTGACCCTTCGTGTTCAGCCGTCCCTCTGCCACCAGCAAGCTCGGCCCCGTGCGACGATAGACGAAACGCAGGCGCAGCCCGCGTCGCCGTTCCCATTCGCCGGGGGTTATCCTGCCGCCGCGCAGCGACTTGCCTGCGGCGGGCAGCGGGATCGCCAGCCAGAACCCGTCTTTCGAGCGGATCAGCGGGCCGGTGTCATGCGCTCCCACGATGACCGGGGCCTTGGACCAGACCAGCGCGGCTGCATCCAAGCTCTCGCCCGACCTCGGGAAGTTCTGGTTGCGGATCGAGTTGGCAAGCCGTCGCCCCAATCCCGCGCCAGTGATCTGCGTGCGCCAGGCAGTCTTGAGCCCGGTCCCGGCCTCGCGCATGGCAGCTGTCACAGCACGTTCGCCCGCCGCGACCTCCGCTGCCATCATGGCGACGATGTCCGGATCGATGTCGAGCTTCAGCTTCACGCGGGCCTCAGATCAACAGTCCAGACCAGCCGCTCCCGGTCCCGGACGGGTTCGCCCTGAATGAGGAAGGCGTCGCCATCCATTTCCAATCGGTCGCCGGGACGCGGTGCCGGAACTTCCGCGACGCGAAGATCGATCCGGGTCGTTTCCGACCAGAGCCGCGCATCGCCGAATTCGGTGATGGCATCAGCCTGCCGGGAGACGACGCGCACCAGCACGGGCGCGCCGCCATCGGAGGTGTAGACCGCCTCACGCCCGATGTTGGGATCCGCGAACAGAGCATCCAGAATGGCGGCAAACGCCGTCATCAGAAACTGCCGTTCAGGCGCACCCGGCCGATCAGGTCACCCGCGCCGCCCGCAACAGACTCAACGGCCACACCGATCAGCGTGTTCGCGGTGGCGGTCTTGGTGGCTTCCTTGTTGGTGTTGTCCCAATAGACCTTGTCACCGGTGGACCAGGCTTGGCTCGCGACTTTCTTCAGGTCGAAGACTCCGATGAGGGCGGTCTCGACCGTCTCGGCATTGGCAGCATCCCCGGCGGCCACGCCGAAAATAGAGCCGACGAGCAGGCCATCGCCGGAGGTCACGGCGTAGGGCGCGGTCAGGGTGATGGTGTTGCCGGGCTGGACGTAGTTTTTCATTGCGGGATCCTTTGCAAAATGGAACGGGCGGCCCGATTGGACCGCCCGTTAGAGGTGAGATGTCAGGGACGGCCCGTTTTATGCGCCGGGGTTCTTGTAGAGGCCGCGCCAGTCGATGGCCTTTGCGCCGAAATCGAGGCGGCACTTGATCTCGACGCCGTCGACGTCGAAGCCGTTCCGGGTCTCAATGTACGCGCCCTGCTGACCCTCGAGATAGGCGTACTCGATGGTGTCGATCTGGTTCGGGCTGGCCGCGAGGTACCAGGCGGTTACGCTGGCGGCATCGAGGCGTGGCTCGCTGATCGGCGCGAGGGTGCGGATCGACTGCGGCACGACATTGGACGTCGCTGCGGGCACCAGGTTCTGGGCGACCATCTGCTCCGCCTTCAGTTCCAGCGAGGCGGGCACGATCAGGAAGGCGGGGCGGACGTTCAGCACCGTCTTCTTGTCGAGCCCGGTCTGCTTGGCCATCGCCGCGCGGGCCGCACCGACAGCATCGACCGCCAGCGCTGCGCCTGTTCCTGCGAGGTTCTTGTGGCTGGTGTGGAACAGGGCGTTGCCGTCCGCCATCGCCGGGTTGGCGGTGATGATGCCCCAGACGACGTCCGATTCCAGCTGGGCGATGGAGTTGCCGTACATCGCGGGGATCCGAGTGAAGGCGTCGAGATCGTCGTTGATCAGCGTCTGGCGGGTGATGGCGACCACCCGGCCATAGGTCTTGACCTTGTAGCTCTCCTTGCTCTCGCCGAGTGTCCCGCGTTTGAACTCGCCGCTTTCGCCCACCTCCAGCAGCTGCGGCGCTTCGCCGAGCTGGACCCGGTGCATCGCCTTGAAGTCGGTGGCCAGAACCTGGCGGCAGAACAGCATGAATGTGCGGGGATAGGCGTCATAGGCCTGCCGCAGGGTCTTGTTGGTGACCGCCGAGAGGATCTCCGGGAAGTCGGACGTCGAATGCAAGGCCCGCGTTGCCACCTCGTCGCGAGACAGGCCCCGCGTATTGACCCCAGCATTGCCAAGGCTCTCGCGGGCCAGTTCCATGAGCGTCATGCCACGATACTGGCGAGCGGCATCTTCCAGAGTGAACAGCGTTGGGCTGTAACGGTGCAGAAGCGCGTTCGCGACGGCATCGCGGCGGGTGATCTGCTCGTCGCGGCCGCCGAGTGGGATCGACACCTGGCTGAAGGTGCGGGTTTCTTCGGATTTGGAGGCGACCTGATCGAGGATCAAACGCCGGGCTTCGCCGATATCCGTGCCGCGCTTGACCAGATCCTCGGCAAAGCTGCGCTCGAGGTTCAGCCGCCCGGCCAGATCATAGATTGTGGACACCCGGTCACGCTCCGTCTCGCGGGCCCGGGTCGCAACAGCTTCAGTGTCAGGCACAACGGGGGCATCGGGCTTCTGCGGCTTTGGCTGCGCGCGGGTCTCAACGGCAGCAACCTTCGGCTCGGCCACAGGCGTCTTCGGTTCAGTCATGGTGGTGTCCTCGGCAGCATTGATGTCGCTGGGCTGATCTTTGGCCTCTGCGGCCAGGGCGTTGGGTTTTTCCGTCATCGGGATGGCTCCTGTTTGAGTGGGTGGGACGTCCCGGCGATGGAGGACGCAATCGTGAAGTTGGGATTGGGCGCGAAACCCTGCGGCGGGATCTGCCCCGACCGGCACGGCGGACACCTCGAAGGGCGTCCAGTCCACCGCGCGCCAAAGCTCGCGAGCCGCTTCGGGCTTGGACACTTCGAACCGGTGGACCTGGTAGCCGATGGACACCGCCCGGATATGGCCCGCCTGGATATCGCGCCAGATCGGTTCGACATCGGCGCGCTCAGAAATCCGGACCTGCGCAATGCCGCGACCGTTTTCGATCCGGGCAGACCCCGGGACGACCGAGCCGATCACGGCATCCAGCGTTTCGATCTCATGCACCTTCAGAAACGGCGCGCCGGCGTTCAGACGATCGAGCCGCACATGGTCTGGATCGAGGCTCAATTCCTCGTCGTAGGGTTCGCCGAACAGGGTCGATCGACGAACCCGAGCGCCCGCTGACCAGATCACCTCGACGGTGCGGGTGTCGGTGTCCGCTGAGTTCAGCGCAAGCTCCGCCATCCGGCGCAAGGCCGGGATTTCGATCATTGTGTCCATGTTGGTCAGTCCTGTTGGTCGGCCTGCGCCGGATCGGTTTCCGCGTCAGCGGTGGGCTCGTCGTCGGCCGGTTCGTCGGCATCCGGATCGGTGGCCGGGTCGCTGGTCTGCGCGCTCCCGGTCTTGGTGACTCGTCGCGGGTCGCTGTCGAGAACCAGCCCGAGGGCATCGAGCTTGGCGTTGGTCGCAGCGATCTCGGCCAGCACCGCGTCCGGATTGCGGCCCTGCCGGGCGATCACCTCGGCCAGCGTCATGGTGCCAGATCGGATCGACAGCAGGTTCGCCATCGCGTCCTTCTGCGGATCGACCGCCTCGAACTTCGGCGGCGACCATTCGACCGGTACGTCCGGCGATGGGATCTGGCCCGCCGCCCATGCGGCTTCCGTGAACCAGCGCCAGACCGGGGCGCAGAACATCGGGATGAACAGCTGCCACTGGACGGCATCGATCTGGCGGCGGAATTCAACCAGCCCCGCGCGGATCGAGGAATAGTTCACCTGGGAGAGATCGCCGGTCAGCAACTCATACGGCACGCGGAACCCGGCCGAGATCGTATGCAGGCTCGCCCGCTTGTATTCTGCATAGCCGCCCGTAGCCGAAGGCTGGTTAAATCGAATGTCCTTGCCGCCGCGCGCATAGGCAATGAGGCCAGGCTCGAACTGCTCGACGCGGTTTCCATCAGCATCGACCACGGAGGGAGCGATGCCCTGCTGCGCCTCGTCGTCGCCGAAGACGATGGCGGTGACGCAGGCCTCGGTCTTCTTGCGGACCAGTTCGGCCACCTCGTAGTCGTCGAGGTCGCGCAAACTGCGGATCACCGGCGCGCCCCAGGGAACGCCGCGCGCCTGCGTGCGCTGCTTCTCGTAAACATGGGCGATCTCGGTCGCCGGGACCGGGCGGCTCTGCAACCCGTTCTGCAACGTGCCATAGGCATCACCCGGATGTTCGGCATGCAGCCAATAGGCCCGGCGTTTGCCGACTGGATCGAACTCGATCCCCTGGACGAGGCGTCCCGCGCCGATGGTGCCGGATTTCGTGGTGTCGAGGAAGTCGGCCTCCAGCACCTGCACTTGCAGCGGGACAGGCAAGCCATCCGCTGCGCGGCGCAGACGTCGGCGCACCAGGACCTCACCTGCCTCGACCATCTCGCGGCAGATCAACGTCTGCAGCCCATAGAAGTCGAGCTGGCCGTCGGCGTCAGCGGCGTCCGACCACCTTGCGAAGAGCGCATCGACCTTCCGGTCCAGCTTGTCATTGCCGCTCGCCGCCCGAGGCATGATGCCCGCACCGACAATGTTGTTTACCAGCACCGCCACGGCCTTGGCCGCATGCGGGTTGTTGCGGACCAGATCGCGCATCCGGTCGCGCAGCAGCGCCCCGGCCACGCCAACCTCGGTATCGGCCGAGGTGCCCGGCGCACGCCAGCCGTCGGTCCGTCGCCCCTTCGAGGCACCATCATAGCCCCGCGTCAGGGTTTCGAATGCCTGCCGCGCCAGCACACGACGGGCCGCCGTGCGTGGTGCCACCGAGGCAATCGCATGGTCAAACCAGTTGGCCCACATCAGCGATCCCCGCGCGAGAAGCCCGCGAGCCCAGCGATTGGCACCGGTTGTGTGGTGCCCGCTATGGCCCGCTCGATGGTGCGGATGCGCACCAGCAGATCCTCGGCCGAGCCATAGTCGACCGACTTGCCGTCATAGCTGACCCGGGTCGTGCCGCTGGAATAGGCCCGGCGCAACGCGGACAGCTCGGTTTCGGTCCAGTCTGCCATCAAAACCATCCTCCGCGCCGTCCGAGCCAGTCGGATTGACGTTTGCCTTGCGACGTCTGCGCTTGCCTGTTGATCTGCCCCGCGGGATCCGCAGAGGCGTCGGCGACACCGAGTTGATCCTCGAGGTCACGCCATTTCTCGTCGGTCCAGCGATCCGCACCCGCGATCCAGGCGGCGGCGCGGGCATAGACCCGGCAATCCAGCGCCTCGTTGCGCTCGCGCAGCTTCTGCCATTCCAGTCGGGCAAAGCCACGCTTCGTGCGCACCGTGACCAGTTGCTCGGCCACGAACTGCTTCAGCCATTCGTTCTCGACCCAGTGCGGCAGATGCACCGTGCCGGGTGAGAATTCTGCGCCGTTAGCGCGTTCCTCCTCGGTTGGCCGTTCCAGCCGCAGGAAGCGATAGGTCTCGGCCTTGAAGGTCGATACTGCCACGGTCCAGAGCCGTGCGCCGCGGCGCAAACGCTTGCCGCCCTCGGTCGCGTCCACGTAAGTGGGCCCCGACACAGGGCTGGCCCGGTTGAAGCCTTCGACACCCTTGACTGGTGCGACCTGTGCAAACCCTTGGGCCCGCGACCAGCCATAGACCGCCGGGGCCTCATAGCCAGTGTCGATGGCAAGCCGCGCGATCTTCAGATGCGCGCCACGCTCGTGCGGCCACGTCCGGCCGAGCAGTTCGGTCAGGTCGCCCCAGGCCTCATGCCGGTCGGGGCCGCCCTCGATCACGATGTGATCGAGCAGCCAGCTTTCCAGCCCACGGCCCCAGGCCCAGACATCGACTTCGATCCGGTCTTTCTGGACGTCGGCCCCAGCGGTCAGGAACAGCCCGCCCGCAGGCACAATGCCCGGTTTCCAGTGCTCGCGCCGGTCGTAGAGCCGCTGCCAATCCGGCGCTTCGCCGGTTTCGACCCAGGTCTCGCCGAGGATCGTGTTGCGGAAGGCCTTGATCGCTTCGTCCGATCCTTGCGCCGCATCCCACGCCCGCACGATCCGCTCCCAGCTGAGCCAGCCGATGGGTGAATAGAGCGCGGAGAGGTGGTAGCCGACCGTGTTGGGATCGGCCGCCGTGGCGGTCGGTCGCCATTCGCCAGCCTCCAGCATGGCCGTCTTGTTGTGGTCCGCGATGGGCGTCTCACAGTCCTCACAATGATATTCCGCCGTTTCCGGCTGTCCCTTCTGCCAGCGCAGTCGTTCGAATTTAAGCCACTGCATCGCGCCACAATGCGGGCATGGGACGAAAAACCGGCGCTGATCACTGGCCTCATAGTCCCGTTCAATCCGGCTCATCCCGCGAATGGTCGGGGTTGAGACCAAGAACACCTTGCGCCGGTGGGCGAAGGTCAGCGAACGCGCTTCCGCTAGCGTAACCGGATCACCCTCATCGTCGGCGGACGCCGGATAGGCATCGACCTCGTCGAGGAAAATGTAGCGCGCCGGGGTCGAGCGCAGCCCCACGGCCGAGTTTGCCCCGGTCATGATCAGGATACCGCCCGCGAATTCCTTGGACAGCATCGTATTGCCCGCGTCGCGCGACCGGGCCGGTTTTACCCGTTCCCGCAGTTCCGGACTTTCATCAATCAGTGGATCAATCCGTTGCCTCGAGTTCCGTTTCGCCAGTTCCACCGTCGGCTGGACGGCCAGCATCGGCCCCGGCGCTTGGTGGATAGCGAACCCAATCCAGTTGTTGCCGGCCTCGGTCGCGCCGACCTGCGCCGCCTTCATGAACACGATCCGCTGTGTCGGGTCGCCGGGCGACAGCCGGTCCATGATTTCGCCCATGTAAGGCGTGCGCGCCGTGCGATACCGGCCCGGTTCGGCCGAGGCACGCCCTGACAACATCCTGTGCCGATCTGCCCATTCCGAAACCGTCAGGTCCGGATCCGGCGTGAGGCCTGCGCCCCAGGCGCGCAGGATTTCCACCGCGCCGTCGAAGTCGTCCTCACCGGAGATCGGGTTTGACCTCGGCAAGATCGTCGAGCTGGGCACGGACATGTTTCTCCAGAATCTTCTGCATCGCGGCGGGCTCCACACCCAGATCGGCCGCCATCAACGCCGCCGCACGCGCGGGCCAGTTGACCCAAACGTCACGCTCCTGCCGCGCCAGCCGAAACACCAGCGACAGAGCACGCGCCCGGTCGATCAACTCGCCCTTCAGCTTATGCAGCCGGAGACGGCGCTCCTGCGCCTTCAGCACTTCATTGGCCGTCTTGGCCTGCAGAAACGTGGTGCCACTGCCGACGGGAGGTGCGGCCATTCCCTGTTCGCGCAACGTTTCGCCCACGGCGGAAACCGCCGCCTCCGGGACCGGTTTGAGTTTCGGCTTCGGTGCCTTGCGAGTTTTGGACGGGTCGGTCGCCTCCGCGCGCAGAGCATCGCTGGCTGCCGCGTCAATGCTGCCATCGGCGTGTAGAACCAGCCGCCCCGTCGCCTTGGCCTTCTGGATTGCCCCGCGCGAGAGGCCGACGCGGGCGGCGTATTGGCGCTCGCTCAGACCCTCCATGGCGCGCTCCGATTATCATTTAAAATCATGTGCTTATGTAGTTGATAAGCCTCCGCACCAGAGCGAACGTGATCTCAAGAGAACGATGCAACTCACAACGGAGCCACCAAGATGACCCGCCTGAACCCGATCACCACACCCCGCCACCAACTGCGCGCCGAGAAGGCTGCGCGGAACCGCGAAGCTGCGATCAACGCCTTCCTTGGCAAGAAAGCCGAGATCGACAACATGCTCGCCCGGCTTCAGAGCCTCAGCGACGAGCACTTCAACTGCCACCCCGACGAAATCAACTGGGGCCATGTTGGCACCCTTGAGCATTACGCCAGCTTGCTGAAGCGCATCACCGACAGCGCCTTCAGTGAAGGCGAGCACGCGGAGTAAGCGCCATGGAAACCAGCACAATTCGTATCGCAATTCGAAAACTGCCCGATCAATTCGATCGCAGCCGCATCAGCGTAGTCCTTGACGAGATCGAATGCGCCTTGATGGACGACGGTGGCGTTTATGTTCGCGCCTACGCCGACAGCATGACGATCACCATCGAGGTGCCCACCAATCAACTGATCGACGCAGCCGCCTGTCTGAAAGACATCGGTCTGGTCTGAACTGCACAGACCTCAAGATACGCCCCGCACTCGCGGGGCCTGTCTCGGTAGAAGGACGCATGTCGCGATCCTCAAATACTGGAGACACTTATGGCTCAGAAATCCACACCGAAAACAACCGCGACGGCCCCGCACCCGACCAAGCAGCAGATCGTGATTGACCTCCTGCGTCGGCCCGAAGGTGCGACCATCGAAGAGATCACCGCTGCCACCGAGTGGCAATCGCATACGGTGCGCGGCGCCATGTCCGGCGCGCTCAAGAAAAAGCTTGGCCTCGCTATCACCTCGGAAATGGTGGATGCGCGCGGACGCGTCTATCGTATCGAAGACTGATCCCGCGCCGCTGCACCGCCGAAGTCGCGGCGGTAAGGGAGTCTTGCGCGAACAGAGCCGTCGCTTGTCTGGAGCGGCGGCTTTGTTGATCGGACCCGGATTGCCTCGAAGACCCGCCGCAGGACATAGGACCGCACGATGCTGACGACGGTAAAGACCGCCCCCATTTGCAAGTTCTGCGCCAGCGTCGTGTGCAGCCCAAACATCGGGAAGATCAGGATCTGCGTCAGCACAGCGACGCCGTAGCCAACCGTGACATTCGCAATCGCTTCACAAAATGACATCAGACGGGATTGCTTCATTGGCTACCCCGCTCTGAGCGCAGATCATCAAAACTGGTCCCGGCGCCTTCAAGAACAGCGTGCTTGCCAGTAAACTGCTGCCACCGTTGAACAGCCACATCGACATACGCCGGATTAAGTTCAATCCCGTAGCAGACCCGCCCCGTGGTTTCCGCCGCGATTAGCGTAGTGCCCGAGCCCATAAAAGGCTCGTAGACAGCTTGGCCCGGACTGGAATTGTTCAGGATCGGACGGCGCATACATTCGACGGGCTTCTGGGTGCCGTGTACGGTTTCCACGTCCTGATCCTTGTTCGCGATCTGCCATAGCGTCGTTTGTTTGCGGTCGCCCGCCCAGTGGCCCTTGCCGGTTTTCTTCACCGCATAAAGGCACGGTTCGTGCTGCCAGTGATAATCACCGCGGCTCAGCACCAGCCGATCCTTGGCCGATTGCCAAGCTCCAGCCTTATGCGAAGAACGCAAAGATGCATGGCGCGGATCAGGTCGCATGCAGCGCGCCATGCCAGACATAGGCCACATCGCCAGGGAAGAGCGCCCAAGCCTCGCGCCAGTCAGCGCGGTCATCATTTAGCACCTTGCCGGTGCGCTTTGTGGCCGCGGCTCCTGCCTTGTTGCGCCAGCCGGGATCATAGTCGACGCCGTAAGGCGGATCGGTCACCATCAGCTGCGGCTTCACATCACCGAGCAGAAGCTCGACATCGGTGGCCACGGTCGCGTCACCGCAGAGCAACCGATGCTTGCCGAGCAACCAGAGATCGCCAGGGCGGCTGATTGGGGTCTCGGGGGCCTCGGGAACATCGTCCTCGCCCTCGCGGGAGGCTGTTTCAGGATCAACGTCTCCGGCCAACAGCGCTTCGAGTTCAGCGTCATCGAAGCCGATGAGCGAGAGATCGTAGTCCTCTGCCAGCAGGTCGTTCAACTCAGCCGATAGCAACGCTTCATCCCAGGACCCTAGTTCCGTCAGTTTGTTGTCCGCAATCCGGTAGGCCCGACGCTGTGCTTCGGTCAGATGTCCCAGCACGATCACGGGGGCCTCAAGCAGCCCCAGCTGTGTGGCGGCAAGCACACGGCCGTGGCCTGCGATCAATTCTCCGTCGTCCGCGACCAGGCAAGGAACGGTCCAGCCAAACTCGGCCATGCTGGCCGCGATCTTTGCGACCTGATCCGCGCCATGCATCTTTGCGTTCTTCGCATAAGGCTGGAGCTTGGCAATCGGCCAAGTCTCGATTGCGTCGGGGGCAAAGCTCAGGGTCATAATGTTCAGCTCGCCTCAATGGGGTGGACCCCTGGACTCCGGATACAAACAACCAGCTTGGACTCCACGAAGGGTCCAGCGGCGGCGAAGGCATCCAGCTCCAAGGGTTTGTTTAATTGTGGTTTTTGTCAGATCACGGGTGGATACACGCTGGGGTGGCTTCCCAAAAAACCAGCCCTGTCACTAGCGATATTGCGCGCCTCGCCCCCCCGTATACGTTTGGGGCCAGGAAGGACCCGCGAATTCAGTGGGTTAGTGCGCTGGATGCCAGCTGGACCCCTGGCTGGAAACCAGAAGCCAGCGAAGTGTCCACCAACAAAAACGGGGAGAGCCGTCTTCCAACGCACTCTCCCCATTATGCCCTACGGATAGCACGAAACTGTTGCATGTGTCGAACACAAAAGTGTTGCAACATATTGGAGTCGTTCAGACATTCAGGCGCGACGCGATCTTGGTCAATGCGAGCTTGTGCTTGCGCCATGCCGTCGTGCGGTCAACGCCAAGTTCACCGCTGATCTGCTTCCAAGGCACACGCGCCGCCCGAGACCAGATCAGCCTGCGCTCGGCCTCGTCAATCCAAAGCACCCAATCGAAGGTCTGCTCAAGCCGTGTGATCGACGCCGCCGACGGCCAGACCCGCATAGGCTGCGGCTCCATCGCAGCGATCTCACGGCTGGTCCGCGCGATGTCAGGCCAGGCGTTGAAGTACCCCTTTGCCTTGACCGCTGGCAGCTTGCGCAGCGTGCGGAACGCTTCTTCGAAATGATCCGCGACATCGTCGGCGGTCCATGTCTTTTTCTCACCCATGGCGCACCTCCCCAACGGGGCGTGGCCCATAGAGTTTTGTGCCTAATTGCTCGACCAATTCACGTTCCGGCCAGGTCAGGCGCTGATCGTCGATGCTGACAGCCAGCACACCCTGTTCGTGCCAACCGTCCCGTTTGACCTGATCGGGATCACGGCGGTGTCCGCCATAGCCTTTGGGGGTAAACCTCATGCCACACCTCCCCGGGTCTCAATGGCCCAGTGCAGGATGGCGATAGCATCTGCCTCATTGTCATCAGCGGGGCTGAACCCACGCGCCCGTGCGGCGGCGATCATGGCGTCCTTGTTGGCGTTGCCCTTGCCGGTGGCGTGATGCTTGATCGTGCCCACCGGCACGCCCTCATAGGGAATGCCCCTCAGCTCGCCCCAACTGGTCAGTGAGGCCATGAGGCCTCCATAAACATGGGCTGCGTCAGTACCAGCGTGGCGGCGAACTTCTTCGAACCAGATCGTTGCAATCGGTCCAGACAGCCGATCAAGTTCCGTTAGCCAGTTGGTGAACCGCAGATAGCGCATACCACCGCCATCGTAGCGGCCGGGCTTGAAGCTGGCGGTGCCGCTGGTGATCAGGCAATCAAAGTCACGGATGGCCCAGCCGGTGGTCGTGCCCAGATCGAGCGCTAGTATGCAGCGCGGGGTTTGTTTGGGTTGGGTCATGCAGACCTCCTCTTCGATTTGATGAGCAAGGCGAGAGGGCTGGCCGGTGAAGGCTGCGGTCTCGCCAGGCCCCGAAGGGTGGTCTGGTCAGGTAAGGCGCAGGGCGACGAGGCCGCCCGGCAAATCTTTCAAAACATTCAGGGAAGGCTCTTGAAAGATTTCCGCCCCTAAGTCGTTGTCCTGTATGCATAATATATAATCTTTCAATTATTCAATATTTCAATAGGTACCTCTCTCCTAATGTTTAAACGCGCGCGTACGCGTATAGGGATAAGGGGTCCTCTTGAAAGATTGAAGGATTTGAAGGATTTTATTTTTCCGTTTTAACTCATGGTGTTATTCCCAATGCCTGCTTCAAAATCAGCTTCAGTGGGTTTGAAGGATCTCCCGTCACCCGCCAAACCGCGCCAACCTGTACACCATGGCCTGCTTGGTCGATGAGCCGCGCATGCCGGTCGTGACATCCCCGCTTTCGATCAAGGTCAGCAGGTTCTCATCACGGTCACGCGACTTGAGCCATTGTGAGGCGCGCGTGATTTCGGATTTGGCGATGCCTTTCGCTCCTGCCGCCCGGATGATCTCCTTCAACCGCTTCAAATGCGCTTCTGTCTCGGTGTCCGCGACATGGCGCTCAACAGCCTCCATGGTTCGCCGCGCATAATGGCGCACAAAATCAATGGCCCAATCTGCGGCCGAGAGGTCGATCCCAGGGTTTGTCGGATCGCGCCCGACCGCGACGATCAATGCAAGCTTCAATGCGTTCTCCCCAATGCGCGCCAGGATCGCCGTGAAAGCCGTCCCGGCTGCCGCCCGCAACTCCCCCGTCAATTCGGCGCTCAGCGCTTTGAAACGCGCACGGGCCTCCTCGGTCATGGGCACGATAGTTGGGTTCACCGCGGTGTTCTGATCGGCTGTCTTGCCCGCAAGGTTGCCCTTCTGATGCCCTCCACCGCAGGCCACGCTCTGCAACCCAGCGATCAGCGTGGGATCAGCCTGGCGCATGCCCACGGCGATGTTCTCGTCTGGATAATCCTCATCACTCGGCAAGATCAGAAAGCGGGCCAGCGAGCCGTCGACGACGTTTGCGCCCTGCAATGCGCCCCAGAAGTGCAAAGGCGTCGTAGTGCCATAGACACTCAGGCAGGGTTGATTGATATCCCGCCGCTCGTTTGAGCCATCACGGTTGGCATATTCTGCACCGAGGAAAATCCCGCCCGCGGCCGTGTAAAGCTCGGTCATGTTGTCGAGGATTTCAGTGATGTGGCGTGGACTGCGGCGCCGGTCGGCCGCCGCTGCCAGAAACATCCCAAACTCATCGATCTGGAACAGGATTGCAGGCTGGCGATGCAACGCGGTCAAAAGCCCCGCACCGGAGGCGATCTTGTTGCCACCGAGATGATGGGCCAGCCCCGCCTCAAAAAAGACCTCGTTGATGATTTCGCGGGCGTGGTTCTTGCCTGATCCGCTATCCGCAATGCCCACGACATACAGGTTCGAGCGCAGGTTGCTCTCGGTGCGATACTGCCGCCCCATGAGCGCACCAATCGCGCAGAAGCTAGCGCCAAGTGACAACAACGGCTGAGGACGCCGGGCTGTCGACAGCATGTAATCGGTCAGATCGCCCACCAACCCGTCCGGCATGACCAGCGTGAATGGTAAGGTGGCCGTTGGTTCCTCATCACCCTCGGAATGCCCTCCCAGCCTCGACAACAACCCCGCCGCTGGGTGCTCGCCATCACAGGCCACAGCACCGTCCAGACATAGTGAGGCATCAGGCTGCCAGCCGCGCTCAATGGCAAGGTGGTAGATCGTGCCGGCGCCAATGCGATCGGGTTTGAAGCTGGCCCAGGCCTTAGCGGTCGCCGCAGACACATCCTTGGCCGCCTGCGCTGACCAGCCCGCAAAGATATCGCCCCCAGCCTCACCAAGCGCGCCCTTCAGCGCCATACCAATCCGCACCCAGCTGTCATAGTCCAACTCCGCATTCGGTAGCCATTTCAGCGCTGCCTCAATGGCCGGTAATGTCCCCATCTGGCTATGGGCTTGCAGGTGCTCCGTGCCCTGTGATCCTGTCGCAAGCCCGCGTTGCTGCAAATGGTCGGGCAACAGGGCATAGGCCTCATCAAGAAAGGCGCGTGCCATCTCTGCGGTGATTTCAGGCAGCTCCGTGATATCAAGATCAGCCAGCCCTTCCTCTGGCCAGGCATAGGGCGCGCCAGTATCCGGGTGGTTTGCGTAGGCAACGAACTGCTGACCCAGGCAAAGCACCTCCAGCGGATGACGTTTGATGCCCCGGAAAGGGGTTGCTGTGCGATAGATCAACATCCGCTTTGGCGCCTTGCCGATGCGCAGCGCCGGGGTATCCCCCAAACGTTCACGCGCCAGTTGTTCGATCCGAAGCGCCAATTCCGCATCCTCCACGATGTCGATATCAACCGCTGCAACCGCGCCGCCCACAATCCCGATGCCGCAATCGGGCCATGCCGACCAGGTCGCGATTTCGACCTCGGTTGTCGGGCGTTCTGCATGCCGGTTCCATTCCGGATAATCGGCCCACGCCCCGCGCTTGAACTGGCCAGGCTTTTTGGTGCCCGGGCCGATTGGCAGAATGGCATAGCCATTGGTGACAAGACGCGCGCCGAAGCGCGCCATGTTGGATGTATCAGCCATCAGAACGGCACCTCCGGGGTCATGGCGTCGAGCCGTGTGCGGTCTTGTCCCGCAAGTGCGCGCAGTTGATCGCAATATCCGGTGATGACCGCATCAAGGAAGCGGTCCCACTCGGTCTCAGTCAGGGTGGCGAGATCAGATTTGCCGATACTCTCAAGGTATTCGCCACCATATTGGCCGCCAACGCTCATGGCCTGCATTTCATTTGGGGTGGGATCGATCATACCTGTCCTCCTGTGACAGATGTCCTGGCAGGTGCGCGAACAGAGGTGTTTGCGGCTTTGGTCCCGCCGGGGGTCCGAGACAGCGAATGTGGGGTTGAACCAACCAAACCCGCGAGGTTCCCGGCGGCAGACGGCGCAGAGGCCGGAGTTGATGTGGCGCATGGATCAAACCTGTAGCCGGAGATTTCAAGAAAGCGGCCAGACGGGCGCACCGAGATCGCGGTTGGCCGGGCCAGTTGCCCCGCCTGCGCAATGGCATCGTCGACAGTGCGCGGCATCGGGCAGCCCGGCGCGCGCTTTCGCCACCATTCGAGCGCCTTCTGGCGCGCATACCCCTGATGCTCGACACAAACCCATTCGTTGTAGGACTTGAGCCCGCAGCTATAGGTGACCTTCAGTGATGGCAGCCCGCCACGCTTGTCATGACGGCTATAGGACACGCCTTGGACCGGCAGCCATTGGACTTTTGGCGACAAAACCGGAAGCGTGGCCGCCGTGGGGGCGATCTTCACCTCCCGGGCCGGGAAGACATAGCCGCAGTCCGGGCATTCGGTGGCCGAGATCGCCATGATGCTGTCGCACTCGGGGCAGACCTTTGTGGGTGCCTCGCCACCCCCGCCATCGCCCGGGCGTTTCGGGCGGACCAGATCGATCGGTCCGTGGCGGCGGACATTGCCCGCAAAGTCGAGAACCAGACAGTTTTCCTTGTCCGGAGCCAGACGCGTGCCACGACCCACCATCTGGACATAGAGCCCTGCGGATTTGGTGGGACGCAGCAATGCGATAAGATCGACGCCAGGCGCGTTGAACCCGGTCGTCAGCACGCCCATTGAGGCCAGCGCGCGGATTTCGCCGCACTTGAAGGCCGCGATGATGGCATCGCGCGCGTCCTTGGGTGTGTCCCCGAAGATCGTACGGCAGGTGACGCCTTGACGCGCAAACTCTTCGGCCACATGACGCGCATGATCCACGCCCGAGCAAAAGGCCAGCCAGGATTTGCGGTCTTTTCCATGGGTGATGATCTCGCTCACGGCTGCCCGCGTCGTCGCTTTCTGATCGACCGCGGCTGCCAGATCGCGGGCAATGAAGTCACCCGCAAGCGTGCCGACCTTTGAGACATCCAGCCGCGTGGCAGGCTGTTTCGAGATCAGTGGGCTCAGAAACCCTGCGTCAATCAGCTCTCGCACCGGCGCCTCATAGGCAATGTCAGTGAAGAGTGCGTCCTTGCCCTCATGCAGCATACCGCTGCCAGTGCGAAACGGTGTGGCTGTGAGTCCGATCACCTTAAGCGCAGGATTGATCGCCTGCAGCGCGTCCAGAAAACGCCTGTACATCGTGCTGGAATTGCCTGGGATCAGATGGGCCTCATCAATCAACACCAGATCGGTGTGGCCGATCTCATGGGCGCGGCGATGGATTGATTGGATGCCAGCAAACAGGACGCGGGCCTGCGCCTCGCGTTTGCCCAGACCCGCTGAATAGATGCCCGCAGGTGCCTCAGGCCAAAGCCCAAGCATCTCCGCATGGTTCTGGGCGATCAGCTCGCGCACATGGGTCACGATCAGGATGCGCTGATCAGGCCAAGCCTTCAGCACCCCTTCGATGAATGACGCCATGACGAGCGACTTGCCGCCAGCCGTCGGGATCACCACCAGAGGGTTACCCTTGTTGGTCTGGAAATAGTCGTAGATCGAAGAGATCGCAGCCTCTTGGTATGGGCGCAGGGTCAGCATGGTACCGCCTCCGTTGTGCGGGCGTCATTTGACCAGGAGGCGCCATCGTTCATGCGGTAGGTGACGATGTCGTCTCCCGCATCGATGACCTCCCCCGGCACGAGATCGGGGATGAAGAGATGTTTGCCGCAGGCGGCACGCTGCTCAGCAGGCGACAGCATTCTGTCATGACGCGCGCAGTGCCATCCGCCATCAACGGCGGTAGAATGCAGACAGGAACGGCAGGTCAAAGCGGCCCCGCCACCCTCATGGCAGGCGGCATGGTGATCGCAAAAACGGCATTCGAACCAAGCCGGGTCCTCGCTGATCCGTGCAGGCGGATGCTGGGCGAAGATGACCCTGCCAGCCTTCTCCAGAAGGCGTTCGGCCATGGCAGGATCGGCCTCAACCCGTTCGATATGCAGCGCGTCGGTATTCTTGCAGACCGCCATGTAAAGCGCGCGGGTGATACCGGTCAGGTGCATGTAGATCTGCGTCTGCGCGGCATGCTGCGGCTTCGATGCCATCACGCCTTTCGCGGTTAAATCCGCAAAGCTTTTCACACCATGCGTTTTGAATTCCAGTACATGCCAGGTTTTCGGCACCTCAAGCAGACCGAGCGCGACGCCATCGAGCGAGCCGCCGAAATGACCGCCATGGGCCTCCACGCGGATTTGCCGTCCTGTTTCCGAATCCAGCTCCAAAACAGTGGCCCCGGTGGCACGCAAATTGCGCACCATACGGTCCTCTTCCAATTGGCCCGTCTCAAAAAGGCGCAAAAGGCGGCCAGAAAAGCGTGACGGCGTCACCCAGCGGAAATCGTACCAGAGCGCGCGTGCACATGATTTTCCGATGATGGATGCGCCGAGATGGTCACGGAAGCCATCACCCTGGCGGGCCTCGTAATCGGCGTAGATCGTCGTCAGCGTCGGCGTAGGTGGTGCGGGAAGATCAGCCATCACAAGCCCTCCCGTTCGCTGCGGGCTTGGGCTTCGGACAGAAGGCCGCTCCAAGTTTCCGGGTCGTGGCGCTCGCGCAGGATGCCGATCAGCGCGTCTTTCAGCTTTTCGCGGCGACGGCGGCCAGTGCCTTTGGCAAGCAACTCGGACCGTTCGCGGCACAGGTGGCGCAGCGCGGTTCTTGCCCGGTGAAACCAGTCAGGGTCGATAGGCTTTTGCCCCCGTTGGCGCGCCAGATCAGCGGTCGCAATCTGCGTGCGGATTTTGGCAATATCGTCGTCGAGTTCGATCAACCGGCACTGGTCTTCAGGCAAGCCGGAGCTGATCACGGCCCGAGGGGCCGCGTTATGCAGGTCAGTCATGGGAATATCCTTAGATGGGGTTGGGCGCTGCTCCGTCAGTCATGGATGCGGAGCAGCGCGATTGATCAGCCCTTCTTGTTCCAGGGCGCAGAGGCCATCTTGGGTGGTGCGGAAGCGGCCTGCGTTGAGGGCGGTGCTGCTGGGGCTGCGCCAGGTTTTGCGGTGGCTGCAGGAGCGCCTCCACTTTCGGGCGGCAGATAGGCAATGGCGTTGCTTTCGCCGTAGCCGTTCTTCGGCGGCTTGATCTTCACCTGGATCGTCATCGGGATCAGGTGCAGCTCCTCACTGTCGCTGACATGCATCCGGTCCGTCGCATGGCAGATTGCCGACAGCGTCCGCTGTGCAATCTCGACCGTGGTCGGGTTCGGGTTCACAAGGTTCAGCTGATCAAAGATCTTCCGGCCTTGATACTGGCCGTCCAAAATATCCAGCATCAACCAGAGAAACTGCCCCATACCGTTGCGGGTCACGCGCATTTCGCTCTCGACGATCTGAGCGCGGTATTTGCCTGCGGGCAGCAGCTCATACGGGGTGGTGGGTTCAACGCTGGTGGCGTCAAAGGACGTGTCAAAACGTGCCATGGTCGTATCCTTTCAAGGCAATCATTGGGATTGGGGCATGGCTGCGAGGAACTCTGACCACGCGAGCGGCAGAGTGTCCGGCAGGCCGTAACGGTTCTTGGCGAGGAAGGCGGGACGCTCCTCGGTGTGCATAACGCGCGCACCGGACCCGAGCGCCCGGGTCACCTTTTTGTTGAAGCCGACATCGGATTTGGCGACCGAGATCTGATAGTTGGCAAAAAGCACCACATCAGAATGCTCCTGCAGCAGCGCGGACGCGCGGGTCTGCAGCTTGATCACATACCGGTCGTAAGGCTCATGCTCGGGGCTATCGAACCGCTTGATGTCTGTATGGGCGATCTGGATGACCACCATGCCTTTCCGGTCGCGCAGCGCATTCAGCTTATCGAGATATTCCCGCCAGATGGTCAGCGCTTCTGCGAAGCCTTTGCCAAAGCCCGGGGTTTCGATCGACTGCCAGCCATTGCGTTTGCACGCTTCAGCCCAGATCAGCGGCTCGAGCCAGTCGACGCTGTCAACGACGACAGTGCCGTAGTCGTGATCCTCCTCCAGCAAGGCGTCGAGCGCTTGTGCAACTTCGGCATAGCTGGTCGCCAACGGAAAATGCGGGACCTGCAGTTTGCCAAGACCATCCTCGGTCATGATGAACACCGGCGCGCCCGCGTCAGCGGCAAAGGTCGATTTACCTACCCCGGCAACGCCGTGGATCAGTATACGCGGCGGCTGGAGCACCGAACTGGTGCGCAGAGATGCGAGAGAAATAGCCATCAGCGCACCTCCTCGCCCAGCACCAAGCGGAACTTGGGCTTGCCGGTCCGGACCGTACGCGCAGGTTCAAAACCCTTGCGCCAGCTTTCTGGCAGCGCCGTGTATTTGCGCTCAGACACTTTCAAAGTGGTATCGATGAACTCGGCCGGGTCCTCGCCTGCTGAGGCGATGTTTTCGGCGATCTGGGCCAGCTTGGCCTGATCCCAATCGATCCGCTTGGTCAGGTCCGAAATCACGGTGACGTCGCCATCTGCAAAGCGGATCGTGCCGGTGTCCTTGCCTGCCTCAGAGCGGCATTCAGCAGCACGCTCGGCGTATTTCAGGGAGATGGCACCATTGAGCCAATCCGAGACCGTCTTGGCCTGGGTGAGCTGCTGATCAGCCGCATCCCGCAGCATTGCCAGCTGATCAGCGGGCAGTGCCGCGATTTGGCCAACCGGCATGCGGTGGATATCGGCCAGTGTGATGTGGTTAGAAATTGTCATATTCATCCCCCTTATGCCGACATTGGGCGGTGGGGCTCGTGGTCCGAGCCGCGGATTTGCTCGACCTCGAAAGCCTCGACGTCTTCGAGCCGGTAAATGACCCGGCCACCGAGCTTGATGAATTTCGGGCCTTCGCCCGTCCACCGCCAACGCTCCAGCGTGCGATGTGAAATGTTCCAGCGAGCCGCCAGCTCGATCTGGGAAAGGTGTCTTAGCGCCATGTGAACCTCCTTGGGGTTTTTGCGAACACTTGCGGGATCACCATGGCGGATGGCGTGGTAGGGCTTCTGAAGGGGAAAGGTAGGGGAATTGGTAGGAGACGAAGAAACGCAAAACGGCCGCTCGATTGAGCGGCCGTTATTCATGTTTTCAGTATGTTGGTGAGGTTATGCTTCGATCCAGCAGTTGCCTTCATCGTACTTGATAAACGATTGCCAGTCGGTCCGACCGCTGAAAGCCTTCGAAAGGCTATTGGTCTTTTCCGAGAATCCCGCATCGGATAGCGTGGTTATTGTTCTGCAAACTGGCCTGCCAGACCAATATGCGCCGAACAAGATCGCCAGAAAATCCCGGTGCCGTAGACCACGAAACTTGAACACCTCGTCATGGACATAGACGACCCCGAAGTCCTCCGAGTGATCGATGGGGAACCGCCGCTGCGCATGTCCGGGGAACACACGCATGCAAACGGCCTGAGGTGAGATGGCCAGCTTTCCAGCCGCTTTGGCCACATCGGTCACACTGATGACGATGTCCTTCTTACTTGCAGCAACAGGGAGGCGATCGCCTGGTGTGGACGTCAGGATGACACGGACCCCATCAGGCGGCCTGCGTTCCAGGAGAGCACCAACCTTTTTCCACACCGCAGGATCTGAAAGCCGACGCGCAAACCAGACCGGCACGGGCGATTTCGCCCCCTTGAGCTGGATGGTGCCAATGTCCCACGCGACACTATCGATCAACGAGATCGGGCGCGCCGGGGCAGCGCGCTCGAAATCTACCAACATCTTCGCGAAGAGCAGCGGGTAATCAACTGCAAGAGCTGCGATCTCCTTGGCATCGACCGCAACCCACCGACCGATGCTGTTGTTGTATCCATACTGCCTGCGCTCGGCGCACCACTCTGCAGGGATGGGCTCGTCTTCGTAGTCATCCATAGCGGTGACGACCGGGATATGTCCGGACGCGACCATCAACTTGGCCTCGAGCAACTGATCCGTTGCCCGAGGTGAAACTTGCCGCAGGACCGATGCCTGCACCTTGGCCGTGCGGGTTTCAACGACCTGCAGCAGCATATCGACCGCCCGTTTAGTCAATGAGGTCACCGATGTCGGAGCTGTCGGTCAGAATGCCCCAACGGCGCAGATACTTGTCGCCAATCAGGCGCTCATGCGGGGTCATGTCCTTCAAGTTGCAGCCATGTGGCATGGTCACCGTCAGCGTCAACGATTTGCCCCGCCCGCCGCTCGGGCCGGGCTGAAACTTGATTGTGAACCGCGCGCGCGTGACGATCCATTCAGGCGCTTCAGATGCAACGGACAGGACATGCCCCGAACTGCCAATGTCGAGCCCAATTCTTTCTTCTGCCATTTCCCACACAGTGCGGTCGGCGCCCGACATGGATTCGAGGATGATCCGTTCGTTAGGCTGGCCAACCTCCATAAGACGCAATTCTTTCACGGTGACGTCCGCGATGCCGTCATCAACGTCAGTCGGGAAGTCAAAGGGCTTCAAGAGCATCCCAAGATCGTATTCTCGCAGCGGTATATGCTTTTCTTCGAAGTCGATCCCAAGCAGGTCCCGCGCCATGTAGGCAGTGAGATCCCTCCGGTCTGCAACTGTATTGGCCACCACCTCTATAACGCCGGTATCCGCTTCGTAAGTCAGCGCAGCCTCAAAAACCGGCTTCACGATGCGGCGGGACAATGTGCTGTTCGCGTCGAACCCAAGCATGTCTTCTGGGCGCCCTTCGCGATAGACAGCGACCTGAACGAGATCGCATTCCTGATCATCGAGGATGACGCGGTGCCGGTCGAAAACATCGACATGAACATGCGGCGTGTCGAAACGCGCGCGGATTGCCTTGGTGAAGTCAGCTACCGATGCAGCATCCCGGCGGACCACGCGGTCCTTTTCTACTTCAAAGCCACTCCATGACCGGCCACGGCGCCGTTCATCATTGTAGCGGACCTCTTCAGCCTTACGAAACTGGTCTGGTTCATTCAGAAACACCCACAGCGAACGATTATTAGCCCCCTCCAGCGTGTCGAACACCTGCCGGTTGATGACGACATTCTGCAGCGCATTCTGGCCCGGTTCGTCCGCGAGAGCAGCGACCTGACCGGCATTCATGACAACACGTTGTTTTTCACGGTCGTCCATGTCGTCGACAGCTTTGATCAGCGGCTCGACGAGCTCCGCCTCAGGCTTGGTCCAATCGACCGGTGGAAGGGATGTGAACCCAGAGCCGGTAAAATAGTCATGCAACCGTGTGACGGGGGTCTTGCGAAGGAAGGAGGCGATAGCAGTCATAGGAGCCCTTTCTGGCGAGGAGTATGAGGGAATCGGCGCAAAGCGATACGATAATGTTCGATATATATCGAACAAACCACCAAGTCTACTTGCGCGGCACGATTTTGTTCGGCATACCGAACAAGCTTCCTACAACCAAGGAAAACAAGGATGATACTATGACCACGTCCCTCGGCGCCAAGATGAAGCGCCACCGCCAGGAGAAGGGATACTCCCTCGACAAGCTCGCGGAATTGACCGACTCGAGCAAGAGCTACATCTGGGAATTGGAAAACCGCGACGCACGAAAGCCGTCCGGAGAAAAATTGACCCGGATTGCTCAGGCCCTCGAGATCACTACCGACTATCTGCTGGATGAAAGTGAGGAACCCGGAGACGCAGTTCTGAAGGAGGCCTTCTTCCGCAAATTCAGCAAGCTCGACCCGGATGACCAAGCTAAGATCAATCAGATGATCGATATGTGGGGAAAGAAGGATTGAGCCTGCCCACGACGCCACAGGGTTGGGCAATCCGCCTGACGCAGATCCTGTCGCTGCATCAGGCAGCGCATGGGCTACCGCGGTTTCCAATTGATGTGGCCGCACTAGCACAGGATGTCTCACGACAGGTGTTTCCAAATGCACCGATAACTATGGTCGGCGGCCTGGACCTCTCCAACGGCGTTGAAGGCATGCTCATGCCACGCCAAGATGGGTCCGGCGAATGGGGCATCATCTATAACGATACGATCCGTTCGCCGGGACGGCAGAACTTCACGTTGGCCCATGAATTGGGCCATTACCTGCTGCACCGGCAGACTTATCCCAGCGGCCTCGAATGCACCAACCGCGACATGGCTGATTGGGATGAGGTCCGGAACGGGATCGAGGCGGAGGCCAATACCTTCGCCTCCTACCTTTTGATGCCGCTGGATGATTTCCGTGAGCAGATCAAAGGCCGGGCCATTGATATCGATCTGATGACTGATTTGGCCGACCGCTACGCCGTGTCACTGACGGCAGCGATCCTGAAATGGATGACCATCACCGACAAGCGGGCGATGATCGTGGTTGGCAAAGAGGGATTCATCGACTGGGCATGGTCCAGCGAGCCGTTGCTGAAATCCGGTATCTTTTACCGGGCACGCCAAACAGTAACGGAACTGCCAGCCGCCTCCTTGGCCGCGCAGGACGTGGACTGGGATACTGGTCGCCATGGTCACCTCCACCCCGCAGGTGTCTGGTTGGGGTCTGAGCCCGTCCATGAAATGACGGTGTTCTCCCCCAGCAATGACCGGATGACAATCTCGCTGCTGCTTTATCCTGACCGCGCCCCATCCCGCTGGGAGATGGCAGAGTTGGAAGAAGAGCAGACCGTCGATACGTTCGACAAATTCATGGACGGTCGGACAGGGTGATTCGGCCCAGCAACGACGATCAGCGTTCCGCGTACTCGCATATTCACTACGCAGAAATACGTGGCTCTACGCGCAGGTCGACCCTGTCCGTAAAATATTGATTTACTTGTATTTTTGATATTTTAAGATACCTTTTGGGCATCATCTCAATCGCGAAAAGTCGCCATGCCCAAGAATACATCAGGCCCGATTTCGGGTCCCAATCCCCTATGCCCTGAGCGCATGTCAGCAGACGCGCGCCTCGAAGAAATTGGCCGCATTCTCGCTGCAGCTGTGGTTCGCCTGAACGTCGAACAGTCCAGCGATTTATCTTCTGAGAACGGAGACAGTTTCGTGGACTTATCGCCCCGAAAGAGCGGTGGTCGTCGTGCAAAACGTATCCGCATCGGAGGAATTGATGAAACATCACAATAAGATAACCCCAGCATTACCAGGAAGCGATCCAAACCTGGACCAGACGGTGCTGTCGCGCATGGCCGCCCTGAAGGCGATGTCGGTCAAGGAACTCAAAGCTGAATGGGAAAAACTCATCGGCACCTCGGCACCAAACAATAGCCGGGCATTTCTTGAACTTCGAATCGCATATCGGATCCAGGAGCTAACTTACGGCGGCCCAGATCGGGAAACCCGCCGCATGCTGGATCTGCTTGCCGACGAGGTTGAAGGCCATGCCCGCCGCAAACATCAGATCGCCGATCCCCGCAATCCTGTAGCCGGAACGAAACTCCTGCGTGAATGGGACGGCGCCGAGCATACGGTCACAGTGCTGAAGGACGGCTTTGAATGGCAGGGCCGCAAATACAAATCACTCTCGGCCGTGGCCCGCGCCATCACCGGAACACGCTGGAATGGGTATCGCTTTTTCGGGCTGCGTGAACGCAAGCAGGAGGAAGCATGATGGACATTAACATCCGACCAAACCGTCGCCTGCGCTGCGCCATCTACACTCGTAAGTCGACCGAAGAAGGGCTCGACATGGAGTTCAATACCCTTGACGCCCAGCGAGAGGCCTGTGAGGCCTATATCGCCAGTCAGAAGTCCGAGGGATGGGTGGCCACCCACGACCGCTATGACGATGGTGGATTTTCTGGCGGCAACCTCGAACGTCCCGGGCTCAAGCAGTTGCTTGCCGACATCGACGATGGTCTGGTCGACGTGGTTGTGGTTTACAAGATCGACCGCCTGTCGCGCTCGCTTATGGACTTTTCCAAGTTGGTCGAGGTCTTTGACCGCAACGGTGTCACCTTCGTGTCGGTCACGCAGTCGTTCAACACCACTACGTCGATGGGGCGGCTCACGCTGAACATCCTGCTCAGTTTCGCCCAGTTCGAACGTGAGGTCATCGGTGAGCGCATCCGCGACAAGGTGGCTGCATCACGCAAGCGCGGGATCTGGATGGGGGGCTATGTGCCCCTCGGCTACGATGTGCAGGATCGCAAACTGTTGGTGAACGACGCAGAGGCCTCATCGGTCCGACGCATCTTCGAACGGTTTGTTGAGCTCGGCTCCGCCACGGTTTTGGCACGCGAACTTCGCCGCGACGGCTTCCGCAACAAGCAGGGAACGCTGATAGACAAAGGCTACCTCTACCGGCTTCTGAACAACCGTGTTTATCGCGGTGAGGCCGTCCACAAGGGCAAGGCCTACCCCGGCGAGCATGACGCCATCATCGACGAGGCACTCTGGGATCAAGTCCACGCAATCCTCAAGGAAAGCCCCCGCAAACGGGCCAACAACAGCCGGTCGCGGACACCCGCGCTTCTGAAAGGGCTGATATTCAGCGACACTGGCGCGGCCATGACGCCTACCAGCACGAAAAAAGGCGCGAAGCTTTATCGCTACTATGTGTCGATGGACGTCATCAGGAACCGTGAGACCGGTGAAGAAACCGCGCCAATGCGGCTGGCGGCAGGAATGGTCGAGGATGCGGTCGTGACCGAGGTTCGGCGCATTCTGCAGACGCCAGAGGTGGTATCGCAGGTGCTCGTGGCCCTGAAAAAGGAACAGGTTGCAGTTTCGGAAGCCGACGCCATCGCAGCCCTTCACGAGTTCAAGGCACTCTGGTCGCAACTCTTCCCGGCAGAGCAGGCCCGCATCATCCAGCTTCTCGTCCGGCGCGTTACCGTCACCGCCGCGGGGCTTGAGGTCGACATCAGGCGCGAAGGGATCGCAGGCGTGATCCGCGAAATGGTTGAGCCGCGCAGGATGGAGGCTGCGGAATGACCAAGCCTGATGACACGATCCGCGTACTGATCCCGTTGACGGTCCGCAAGAAGAACGGGCGGCCCAAAATCCTACCGCCCTCTGACTATCGGCCGAGCGATGACCAGACCCAAGACCCGCATGTTCTGCGCGCTATCGGCCGCGCATGGGGATGGCGGCGGCGCATGGATGCAGGTGAATTCGCCACAATCCAGGAACTGACTGAAGCCGTCGGTTTGGCCGAACGTCATGTCAGTCGCCAGTTGCGGCTGGCCTATTTGGCGCCAGAGGTGCTCAAGCGCCTGACCTGCGGGCGCGAGGCGTCTGCGGTAAGCTTGTACGATCTGTGTTTTCTGGCTGGGGAGGCTTGGGGCGAACAAAGCTGCCACGCGTTCGAAACGACTGCATCCTGAACGTCGTAATAGGTATATTGCAGATAGTCGAATTTGCTGACGTATCGCTGTGACCCCTGCCAACGCGTCTACATGCCCCTCAGTCTTCCAGATCAACAGTGCCACTTCAGCAATCGTAGCAATTACGTGATTAAAATCCAAGAACAACGATTGCATGGTCATGTCTTGAAGTGTGGGCGAAATCAAGGGATCATAGCGCAAGCGACATGCAAATTCAGGAATGTCGAGAAAGTCTTTGCTTAACGGAGGGTATATCGTAATGCCACGTCTTTATTTCGTTGCTCTCCCGCTGTTGGCCGTTCTCGCTGTACCCGCCCAGGCTGAACCTTCTCCAGAGGAAGTCGACACAGCTCGCACAGCTTGTGAGGACGCGTTTCTAGCCCGGGACGCAGAGGCCTATACTAACGCAGCAGCCATCATGATCGCTTGGGGCGAGATGCAAAATCCAGATCTGACCCGGGAGGTGGAGTTGTGCCTTGCCTTCGCGGATGTGATCGAAGGGGTGGATCTGGCGACCGTGCGGGCGCGTGCAGCGGGGGCAGCTGTGTCCGACGCTGAGGCGTTAGCCCTCGCCGCACCACCGGAGATCGCCGAGGCTAACACCCGCCTAGCGGACTACTTAGCCCGCGCCACGGCCGACGGGGCGGATTTGGAGGCGCTTGCACGCGACGTCGCTGAGGACGACACCTTCGCGCCATCCCCTAGCCCGGATAGGGATGCCTTGGAGGCGAAGTTGAGCGCGTACGTACGCCCCATCCCAGCCGCTCGGGCGGGGCAGAATCTGACAGCGTACCGGGCACTGGCTCGCGTAAACCCGGATATGCAACTCTACCGAGATCGGGTTACTCGTTACGAGCAGGCGATCGAAGCGGAGCGGGCGCAACTAGAACGGATATCCCGACAGTTAGAGGCGCGGCTGATCCGGACCACGGCTGCGTTCGACGGGTCCTCTTGGTCTCGACACCCCTCGTCCCCGCGTTACCAAGATATCCGGGACTATGTGACGCTCTACCTCATCGAGTCCGGAACTGGTCAGCAGTCGATGGAACTGTTCGTGAACTACACCTCACGCGACGGGTGGTTATTCGTTCAGAACGCCTCGATCAATATCGACGGGGAGACATCCCGGATCCCGATCAGCCAGTGGTTCCGCGATAATGATACGGAAATCTGGGAGTTTGGCAGCGTTCGGGGGGCCGCAGCCCTTTCGCTCGCCAGCGAGATCGCGGAGGCAGACCGCGCAGTCATCCGCTTCAACGGCCAACAATTCTATGATGACCATGTGGTTTCCGAAACCGAGAAAAGGGTGATCCAAGAGATGCTGGCTATGTGGGAGGTCATATCAGCGGAGTAGGATCTGTCAGCTGCTTGATGCAGCTTCCCCCTCTCAACTACTACTGCCCCGCAGCACTAAAAATCCATTCCGGAGCTATTGCTTCGTTGAAGGCTTCCAGCGCAATATTCATATCAGACAACCAGTTTCCCGAATATCGAGGGATCAAGACGTGGCCTTCAGCGTCTTTTACAGCACCCATAATATCCACAAAAAGCGGCAGTGGACTTCCGGCAGTTGAAACCCCCCAAAGAGCCTGGCAGCCATTCCTCCGGGCTATTTGACCATCAAGGGAGAATATCTCTTCGCCCTCTTCTACAAGAACGAGACGCTCGAAATCATCTTGGGCAAGGCGGGAGATCTGAAGCAGCATAAAAAGACCAGCTGCTAGCTGAGCTTCCGCGGGGTAGCCAATAATATCTACGCGCAGATCGCCACCATCCTGCTCGATATCAAATTGGATCCCGTGCGCATATTGAGATAAATTCAAGTGTTGATCGAGCGAAGTATTGGGAACCGAACCTGCTGCCAGGTGCGGGTCAGATGAAGGTCGATAACTATGAGGCTCACACGGGTTAGCGTGAGCTGTTGTTGTGAAAACTAAAGCGAAAGCAATTACTGATAAATACTTGTACATCAGATATCTTGCTCCTTTTTGATTGCCAACAACCTAGCAGAAAACGGCTTGATCTCAACCGATAAGACCATATCGAGGCCTTCCGCATTGGGATCCTTAGGACATGCGACAAACCAGCGAAGGTTGATAAACTCATCGAAAGTGAACCGTGGCAATCACTATAGACCACACTCAGGATGCCGCGCGCATATCGTCCATCATCCCTCACGTGACGAAGCGTCCACAGACCAAAACTTCGTGCAGCAGATCGTTTTCTTCATCGGTCCAGGACCCAGTCGACATGCCGCCAGGCTATGAACGGAAAATCTCCTTGTTATCAGAGACTTCTCGCGGTCATCCGCATCACCCCGCACAACCACGCCGCCTTCGAGTGTCTCTGTCCACATCGATAGCGGTCGAACCGGCCTCAACTGCGGCGCAATCCATTTTCGGCAAGTGTCTGAAAAGGCGAACAGTTTTGAATGCGTCTCGATTTGGGTGAAGGACGGGTGGAAAGAGACGCGGGCCGTTCAGAGACTGATTTCGGCCGAACGACCAGTCTCCAAAAGTCGGATGGCGTCGCTAAACCCCTTTGAAACCAAAAGAAAAAAGGGCCCCGCGAGGGCCCATCTTCGGTTTCGGTAAGTGTAGGTGGCGGTGTATTGACCCCCTTTGGGTTCGAATCCCCTACACCTACCATTGAGTTGCAACAATAATCGTCCTGAAAGATAACAAAATCAAGGTTTTTGTTGCTACGGTATTGGCAGTTCGCATTTCAAATACTGGGTAGCATTGCATTCTTTGTGGAATGTAATACGGTACCATACCGCAGGTTCGAATCCTGCTTTGCCTTCATTGGAAACAGATAATCGCCGCAAAATATGCGGTGATTAAGCCCACTATTCACCGCAACGTGCTACAGATATTGCTGCTCTGATAATCGGAGCAACAGTATCTTCGGATATGTTCCTGTCAGAACAATATTTGGAATCAAGCCATTCAAGCAAAGGCTTTTGTCCCTTACTTGAATTACATCCGCAACAACAGAGCGCTATATTTTCCCTTGTGATTATGGATGCGTCATTAATGATATGCTCCCAACTTGCCGCCGTTTTTCTGGAAACGTTTACTGGCGTAAATTCTGACCTGCAATAGACGCAAACCTTATCACGATCCCGGACTTCTTTTTCCAACCAATCAGGAATATTCCAGTTATTAGCCAAGGTTACTTCTCCTCAGAATTTGTTGTTTATCCCCAGAGGCTGCATACTCATCTAACCAGCAAAATGTGTTGACCAGTTTCATCTGCTCTACAGTGCCGCATGGGATTTCCAGCAGCTTGGGATTGGCGACCACCACAGCCAAACACTGTGCGCGGGAAACGGCAACATTCAGGCGGTTCTTACTGTAGAGGAACTCAATATTACGTGGCAGATCTTCGGCGCTGGATGTCACCATGGAAATCAGCACGATGGGCGCTTCTTGGCCTTGGAACTTGTCAACAGTGCCGACCTTGGCATTGTCCGGCAAGATGGAGCGCAGGTAATTCACCTGCACATTATACGGCGTGACCACCAGAATATCGTCTTCGGTGATCGGGCGCGTGCTGCCATCACGGTCGGTAAATTCTTGACCAAGCAAGGCGTTATATTTGGCTTTAATGATTTCGCCTTCCTCAATGCTTTTTTGCGAGCAGCCTTCATGCTGCGCGGGGATCATGACAATTCCTTCATTGGGCAGATCAACGCCTTGCAGGTTCAGGCTGCGCTCAGCAGTGCTTTCATGGGCTGTCAGTCGGCCATCATAAAAGGCATCAGAAATAAACTGGCAGATGGTTGGACGCATGCGGCGTGTCTGGCCAAGGAAAATACCGCGCTCAGCCGGGATCGTGGAATGATCACCCAACAAGAATTCCAGCACTGACAATCCAGCCTCACCCGGATGGGTGCCTTGGATGGGCTGGCCGAGCTGCATCTGATCGCCGACCAGAATGATGTTCTTGGTCGCTGTGGCCATGGCGACCACATTGGCAGTGGCGACTTGCCCAGCCTCATCGATGAACAGATAATCCAGCTGACCATTAAAATGCGGACTGGCAAAGGTCCATGCGGTACCCGCAAAGAGATCAGCGCTAAGGCTCATATTCTCAGTTTTGGTTTCGGAGCGGATAAACTGCCCATCAAAGATGGTCTCGTCATTCCCGCCACTGGCTTTTTTGATGCCATGGAAATGCACGCCTTTTTCAGCAGCGACGCTTTCTACTTTTTCAAGCAAGTTATGAATGGCCTTGTGGGAGTTGGAGGTAACACCGATTTTCTTGCCGCGCTTGATCAGGTCCACGATGATGTGGCTGCTGGTGTAAGTCTTACCTGCGCCCGGAGGGCCTTGGATAAAGAGATAGCTGTTGTCTAACGCAGCAATGGCTTCCAGCGCATCCCCTTGCAGGTCATCAGAGGTGATAACCGCTTCGCCCGTCTGCTTACCTCGGATGCGCGGTACATTTCGCGCCAGTAGTTCGGTCGCGGCATGAGTGCCTTCCGGCGCTTCCAGTACATGATCAGCATAGCGGTAAATGGCCGAGCGGATGATCTTGCTATCAATCGGTCCCGGTGGGCCAATGGACAGGCTTTCCGGCAATGGCTCTTTGCTGGCCCCACGCTTGATTTTGACGATGCAGGCATCTTCATCAATTTCAACGATGGTGCCTGCGTTCTCCATGACGGCAATATCAACGGCCTGAGCGCCAACCTTTAGCTTGTATTCCTGTGATGGGAAGCGGTAGCTGTATATCAGGGAGCGCTTTTCAGGCTCGGGGCTACCAATCTGCTGCAAGCCTCCAAGGCACTCCGTATCGTCAATCAGTTCATCTTCAAATTTGTTCTGCCGTTCAAAGCTGCTCCACCATTGCGGCTTAGCCTCCCGGTTATGAAACTCCAGCAGGTGCGACAGCCGCTCATTGGTGGGCGGCGGGTTATCCTCGGTCACGCCAAGGCGGGTTTGGTAATCCTCATATTCGATTTCCCAGTCTTTGCGCTGTAGCTCTTCTTCCTCGGCATATTCAGGCAGCCCCTTAAACCACGGTGCATCTTCTGGCTTAAGCGTCAGCAACCAATCACGCAGTAAGTGCGTGGAAACGCAATCCACCTCGTTATAATCAGAAATCTCTTGCAGCAATTCATCGGCACCTGTTTCGCGCCATTCGTTATAGACGATGATACTATCGGCGGCGGTCGCCACCGCATTAGCCCGCTTATCCATATAGAAGGTTTCCATGTTCTTGATGGAATAGCCGGGTTCAGAGGTACGGATGCTTTCACGCACCACCAGATACAGATCAACGAATTTCTGATTGCGAAGCAGATTATCCAGCTGCTCTTCACACACAGCATAACGGCAGGCTAAGCGTTTCAGGGCCGTGGTTTCATAATGGTTGTAATGATAGATATGGGCGTGTGGGTGTTCAGCCAGATGATCGGCTAGAAAGCCCATAAAACGCTTAAAGGTTTGTTTTTCCTCTTCATGGTCATGCGCCCAGAATGGAAGGAACAGTTCTTTGCCATCTTTGAAATAATACACCCCAAACAAATACTCCAAGCCATTCGGGTAAAGTGGATCGCCCTCCATATCAAAGAACAGATCACCGTCATCCGGCACTGGCATACGGGTAAAGCCCTTGCCGGGCGGAAATGCGATGATTTCACATTTATTCTCGCCAGTGGCGGCTTTGTGATGTTGCAGAACAGCTTGTGAGCGCAAGCGTAAAAACACGTCACGGCTCAGATCAGGGATTTTGGTGTCAGGCGTTGTGGCGGCAAGCTCTGCAACAGTGCCGATGCCAGCCTTACGCAGCTTGTCAATCTGTGAGCGTTGGATATTGGCCACAAGGCTTAAATGATCATCTTGCTCCCACTGCGCTTTGCAGCCCTCACGCCATGGGCAGAAATTACAATGACCACAAGGTTCAGGATATGAGTTCGCAGGCAGGTTTTGCAGGTATCCTTCAAAGCGGCCTTTGGCGCGGGTGTAGTAATAGAAAAAGGCAGCCACGCGGAAGCTGTGTTTTTGATGGTCGCCCAGAAACAGATGCATATCAGACGGGCGCAGCCCCTGCAGGTCAGTCAGCAGCTCAGAATAGACACAAAGCTGCATGATATGCTTGGGCTCAGCCGTTCGCCCCAGTTTGGTGTCCAGCACCTCATAGCTGAAATCACCCAAGTCAGATCGTGTATTACACTTGATCAGAAAATCCGCATCGCCTCGCCAAGGCGGTGCAAAGAACACAGCCTGATAAATCACATCCGCACCAGACTGCATGGCCTCCAATGTCAGCTGGGCGCGATCCTGCAAATTACGATCTTTGGGGATTTCAACGACAGACTTACCTTCGTATTTGAGCTGTTGGAGGTAAGCCGCCTCATGCTCCAAGCCTTTTTGCTGAAGTAGCTGAGCAGTGGTGCTGGCCACGGCCTTATCCATATCCTCGCTTAACGCCCTCACATCAAGGTAACTCGCATGGTGGCACCCTAAGAAGGTGACCAAGTCCGATGGTGAGTAGAGAATCTGATCGTTACCGTATTGCTGCATATTTTTTACAAAAACCCCATTACTGTACTTTTTATCATTGACACGCAGAATGTTCTATATTAGATTGATGTTAACAGTAATCGAATTACAGAGTTTTGTCGAGATGATTTTAAAGTTAAAAGATGTAGCCACTGTTTCATCAGGAGTGACGTTTCGCTCTCGGATTGAGGCATCCAAGGATGGTAGCGTTAGGGTCATTCAGATGAAAGATCTTGGTGACGACAACTTCGTGCACCTGAGTGAAAGCATCCACATCGACCACACCAAACCTAAGTCGAATCAGCTTGCCAAGTTAGGGGATATTATTTTCCGCTCTCGTGGCCAGACAAATACTGCTGCACTACTGAATGAGGATGTAGAGAGCACAATTGTGGCAGCGCCATTATTCCGTGTACGGCCAGATGTAAAAAAGGTCGTGCCAGAATTTCTGCTTTGGTGGATCAACCAACCGTCTTCACAGTCTTACCTTGCGTCTAGATCAAAAGGCACCATGGTCAAAATGGTCAGCAAGCAGGGCTTAGAGGATTTGGAAGTTAATCTGCCTTCATTAGGGCAGCAAAAAAAAGTGGCTGAGTTTTTCAGTCTCTCCATGCGAGAGCAGCAACTCTTAGAAGAGATTAAAAATCGCAAAGCGATCTACACCCAAGGAATTTTGATGCAGATGGCATCAGAATCTCGCCAAACCGCGAGTAATAAAAAACCCGGCTTCGATGCGGTAACATCTACTCCGGGTCAAACTCAGTCAAGAGCAAGGAATTAATACTATGACACGAGGAAAAAATCAACATGTAGTGAAGCACCCCGACGGATGGGCCGTTAAGGGCGCAGGTAATAGCAAGGCAACAAAGGTCACCGATACGCAGAAAGAAGCGATTGAACGTGCCGAACAAATTGCCCGCAACCAACAATCCGATACCAAAGTCCATGGCCGTGACGGCAAAATCAGAGCCGGAAACAGCTATGGCAACGACCCGTACCCACCGAAAGATACGAAATAAGCACAAGGAGCACAAAAATGACGAATGAAGCAATTAAACAACAAGACGTAAATAACGCTGCATGGGCTGCTTGTGACACCTTTCGTGGCGTGATGGATGCAGCTGGTTACAAGGATTATATCCTTGTGATGCTGTTCCTGAAATACATCTCGGATGTATGGAAGGATCATTATGAGGAATATCGCAAGCAATACGGTGATGACGATGTGCGTATTCGCCGCAAGCTAGAGCGTGAACGTTTTATCCTACCCAAAGATGCAAGTTTTTACGACCTGTATGAAAAGCGCAATGAAGCCAATATTGGTGAGCTGATTAACATTGCACTGGACTCAATTGAGACATCCAATAAAGGCAAGCTGGAAGGCGTATTTCGTAATATTGATTTTAACTCAGAAGCTAATCTGGGTAAAACCAAGGACCGTAACCGTCGCCTAAAAATGCTGTTGGAAGACTTCCACAAGCCACAGCTTGATATGCGTCCAAGTCGCATTTCCGAAGATGTTATCGGTAATGTTTATATTTACCTGATCGAACGCTTTGCCTCTGATGCAGGCAAAAAGGCTGGAGAGTTCTACACCCCGCACAAAGTGTCTGAGCTGGTTGCCAAACTGTGCAAGCCAAAGGTTGGTGCTCGCATCTGCGACCCGGCATGCGGTTCGGGTGGCTTATTGATTGAAGCTGTCAAGGCTGTCGGTGACCGCAACTACTCTATCTATGGAATGGAAGTGAACGGCAGCACATGGGCTTTGTGCCGCATGAATATGTTCCTGCATGGTGCCGACTCTGCCCGGATTGAATGGTGCAATACGCTGACTTCACCAACATTGGTGGAAAATGATCGTCTAATGAAATTCGACAATATCGTCGCTAACCCACCATTCTCGCTTGATAAGTGGGGCGCTGACGAAGCTGAGGCTGACACATATAACCGCTTCTGGCGCGGCGTGCCGCCAAAATCAAAAGGTGACTACGCCTTTATTAGTCACATGATTGAAGCAGCCGTGGAAAAAGAAGGTCGCGTTGCCATCGTTGTACCGCATGGGGTTCTTTTCCGTGGCGCTGCCGAGGGGCGCATTCGCGAAAAACTGATCAAAGATAATTTGCTGGATGCCGTCATTGGCCTGCCGGGCAATCTGTTCCCGACAACATCAATCCCCGTCGCTATTTTGATTTTCGACCGCTCCCGCGAAAAAGGCGGCGCTAACGAAAATCGTAAGGACGTTCTTTTCATTGATGCTAGCCAAGATTACCAGCCGGGCAAAAACCAAAATGCCCTGATGGATGAAAATATGGAGAAAATCCTAAACGCCTACGAAGCGCGTGAAGAGATTGAAAAATACGCTCATTTGGCAAGCTATGGCGAACTGAAAGAAAATGACTTTAACCTGAACATCCCACGCTATGTCGACACCTTCGAAGAAGAGGCAGAAATCGATATCGAAGCTGTTCAGCAAGAAATCGATACGCTCGAAGGTGAGTTGGCAGAAGTACGTGGCAAGATGGCTAACCTTCTAAAGGAGGTGGCAGCATGAGCAACGGCGAATTAATCATCTACCAAACAGAGGATGGGCTTGCCCAGATTAACTTAACGGCTATTGATGGTACGGTCTGGCTAACGCAGGATGAAATAGCAGATCTGTTTGATAAAGGCAGGTCTACGGTTACAGAGCACATCCAAAATATCCTGACAGACGGCGAATTGGACGAAAATTCAGTTTGTCGGAATTTCCGACGAACTGCCAAAGATGGTAAGGATTACAGTGTCTTACACTACAATCTGGATATGATTCTGGCTGTTGGTTTCCGTGTAAGATCACCTCGAGGCACGCAATTCCGCCGTTGGGCCAATACTGTTTTGAAGGAGTATCTGGTCAAAGGCTTTGCTATGGATGATGAGCGCCTCAAGCAAGCTGATAAATGGGATTACTTTGATGAGTGGCTTGCTCGTATCCGTGACATTCGGGCATCTGAAAAACGCTTCTATCAAAAAGTAAAAGATCTGTACGCTACGGCTGTAGATTACGATAAAACCTCTGAACAGGCGCAGCTCTTTTTCAAGAAAGTACAAAACAAGATGCTCTGGGCGGTAACGGGTAAAACCGCTGCGGAATTGATTGCTGATCGGAGTGATCCCGAAAAAGTGAATATGGGCCTGACTTCTTTCAAAGGCGCTATCGTCAGGAAGGGAGATATTGGCACCGCCAAAAACTACCTACAGCAAGATGAAATTGACGAGCTTAATCGTATTGTCACCATGTATTTAGATTACGCAGAAGATCAGGCGCGAAAACGCAAAACTATCAGCATGGATGGCTGGGCAGATAAACTGGATGCGTTTCTTGAGTTCAACGAGCGGGACTTGTTGACTCATGCTGGAAAACTCAAAATGGAAGTTGCTCAAAAGCTTGCAGCAGAGCGCTACGACGAATTTGATACCAAGCGAAAAGAAGCGGAGGCCATTGCTGCTGACGAAGAAGATATCAAAGAATTAGAGACCCTCGAAAAGAAACTAACAAAACGTGGGGGTGGCGATGAGTAATTGGAGTACGGTGCAATTCAGCGATATTGCTGATTTCAAGAACGGCTTGAATTTCAAGTCAGGAGAAACTGGCCATGCTTTAAAAGTACTTGGCGTAGGAGATTTTCAGAACAGAACCTTCCTTGACCAAGTTGATGAAATATCAACGGTTCATACAGAAAAAGAAATTAATAGTTCTTATCACTTGCAAGATGGAGATTTAGTTTTTGTTCGTTCCAATGGAAATAAAGCACTAGTAGGACGCTGCATGCTGGTTCGTGACGCAAAAGAGAAGATCAGTTTTTCTGGCTTTACTATTAGAGCAAGGCTCACAACGTCAGACATACTTCCAGCTTTTGTAAATCTGCTTATGCAAGCAGGCGTTCTTAGAAAAGAATTGAAGCGAGATGGTCGCGGTACAAATATATCCAACCTTAACCAAGATATGCTCTCCAAAATTGAAATACCTCTGATTAGTATTGATCAACAAAGAGAAATTCTCGATTTTTTCAGTAATTGGAATAAAGCCATCGAAAAAACCGAAGCGCTGATTGATGCCAAAGAGCGCCAATTCGGGTGGTTGGTAACAAGGTTAATTAATAAATCCGGACACAAGAAAAAACAGCTTTCTGATTTTATCTCAGAGGTTTCTGTGAGAAATCGTGGCAACGAGATTGACCGCGTATTGAGTGTTACCAATCACAGTGGATTTGTATTGCCAGAGGATCAATTTGAACGCCGTGTGGCGAGTGCGAATGTAAGCAATTACAAAATCGTACAGCAAGGCCAGTATGCCTATAATCCATCACGTATTAATGTGGGTTCCATTGCACGATTAGATGATTGGGACAACGGAATATTAAGCCCGATGTACACAGTCTTTAAGCTGGACCAGAAAATAGCGCATAGCGATTATTTCTTACACTGGCTTTCATCAAGCGAAGCAAAGCAGAGAATTAAAAAGAGCGCACAAGGAAGCGTGCGTGCGACGGTTAGCTTCGGTGATCTGGGGGCAATTCCAATTTGCCTTCCTGAACTTTCTGTTCAGCAAAATATAGCGAACACGCTCAACACAGCTCAGCAAGAAGTCACACTCCTAAAAAAGCTAGCCGATCAATACCGCACGCAAAAGCGTGGGCTGATGCAAAAGCTGTTGTCCGGTGAGTGGCACATTAAAAACAAGGAGGCCGCGTAATGTCAGGGAGTAATATACAAGGCTTTCGCTTTAACGAAGAATATCTGTCGCAAATTCCTGCGCTGCAGGAGCTGATCGCACTTGGCTATGAATATCTACCACCGGAACAAGCATTGGCGATGCGCGGTGGTAAAAACAGCAATGTGCTGTTGGAAGGCGTACTGCGTGAAAAACTGAAGAAATTCAACCGTATTCACTACAAGGGTAAAGACTATCATTTCTCGGAAGCCAATATCCAGGAAGCCATCCAGAAGATCAAAAACGTCAAATATGACGGGCTGCAAAAAACCAATGAGGTTATCTATGACCTGATTACCCTTGGTACTGCACTGGAACAGACGGTTGAGGGCAACAGCAAAAGTTTTAACCTGAATTATATCGACTGGAAAACACCGTCAAACAATGTGTTCCATGTTGTGCCGGAATTCGCGGTGGAGCGTAACCGCAGCGTCGAAACAGCCAGACCGGACATTGTTCTATTCGTCAACGGCATCCCCTTGGCCGTGATTGAATGTAAATCTCCCAAGGTGGAGGTTGAGCAAGCTGTTTCACAAAATATCCGCAATCAGGGCGATGAATACATCCCAAAATTATTCACCTATGTGCAATTGGTGATGGGTGTGAATAAGAATGCGGCTCAATACGCGACCGCAGGCACACCTGCCAAATTCTGGGGCGTATGGAATGAACTGGAAGACAAAGAGGACAAGATTACCAAAATCATCAATACGCCTTTAAGTGATGATCAAAAAGATGCGCTGTTCTCTGGAGAATTTGCGCCTGCACGTGGGTTTTTTGATGCGTTAGAAAATGAAGGCGAGCGCATGCTCACCGAGCAGGACAAAGCGCTTTACAGCCTTTGTCGCCCGGAAAGACTTCTGGAGCTGACCTATCGCTTTACGCTATTTGATGCGGGAATTAAGAAAATTGCGCGTTACCAACAGTTCTTTGTGATCCGTTCCACGGTTGAGCGTATTAAGCGCCGCGACCGCGAAGGCATTAGAACAGGTGGTGTTGTCTGGCATACGCAAGGATCAGGTAAATCCCTAACCATGGTGATGCTGACACGTGCACTTGCTTTGGATACAGAGGTTGTAAATCCGCGCATCATTCTTGTAACGGACCGAGATGATCTCGATAAACAGCTGGGCAATACATTTGCTGCCTGCGGCCTTTCCAAAGAACGCGCCACGTCTGGCCGTAACCTTGTGAAACACCTGAAAGAAAAAGTCGGCATTATCACCACGCTTATTCACAAATTTGATAAGGGCTGGGCATCCGAAAAATACATCGATGAATCCCCGGATATTTTTGTGCTGGTGGATGAAAGTCACCGGACAAACTTTGGCTCTCTTGCCGCCAGAATGCGCCAGATGCTGCCCAATTCCTGCTATTTGGGCTTTACGGGCACACCACTTCTGAAAAAAGAGAAGAATAACTTCTCAAAATTTGGCGGTCTGATTGAGCCGCATTATTCCATCAAGCAGGCGGTGAAAGATAAGGCTGTACTGCCATTGCTTTATGAAGGCCGTCACGTAGAGATGGAGCAAAATCAAGCCGCCATCGACCTTTGGTTTGATCGTCACACATCAGATTTAAACAAAGGCCAGCAGGCTGACCTGAAAAAGAAATATGCCCGCGCTGAAATGCTGAATAAATCCGATCAGGTTATCTACATGCGGGCCTTTGATGTCAGCGAGCATTATCGCGCCAACTGGCAAGGCACAGGTTTTAAAGCCCAGCTTGTGGCCCCAAGCAAAGCGGCAGCGCTTAAATATCATGAGCACCTGAAGGATATTGGGTTTGTTACATCAGAAGTAATTATTTCACCACCAGATACTCGTGAAGGTCATGAGGAAGTAGATGAAGGTCCAACTGATGAGGTTGGCAAGTTCTGGGACAAGATGATGAAGCGCTTTGGTTCCGAAGAGGAATATACCAAGCAGGTCATCAACCAGTTCAAATATGGTGAAGAGCCGGAAATTCTGATTGTTGTTGATAAATTGTTGACCGGCTTTGATGCCCCCAAAAACACGGTTCTCTATCTATGCAGAACCTTGCGCGAGCATACCTTATTACAGGCTATTGCCCGCGTGAACCGCTTACACGAGGGCAAAGACTTCGGGTATATCGTTGACTATGCCAGTGTTCTGGGTGAGCTGGATAAGGCTCTCACGATGTATGATGCGTTTGAAGGCTTTGACGAAGAAGACCTTTTAGGCACGCTGACTTCGGTTAACGAAGAAGTGCAAATGCTTCCGCAACGCTATTCTGATTTATGGGACGTCTTCCGAGAAGTCAAAAACAAGCATGATGAAGAATCTTTTGAGGTTCTTCTGGCGGATGATGAGTTGCGTGAGGATTTCTACGAAAGACTGGCTGAGTATAGCAAAACCCTCGGGATTGCGCTTTCAACTGATAAATTTATCATGGAAACGGATGAAGCCAAGCTACGAAACTATAAGGCTGATCTGAAACGATTCCAGCACTTAAAAAAATCAGTGAAGCTGCGCTATGCAGAGGCCATCGACTACCGTGATTACGAGCCTAAGATTAAAAAACTGCTCGATACGCATATTCAGGCCAATGAGGTTATTCAGCTAAATGCGCCTGTCGATATTTTTGACGATCAAAATTTTGATGCTGTAAAAAAAGGTCAAGGTATTCATTCTGGCAAATCAACAGCTGCCAAAGCAGATACTATCGCGCATGCAACGAAAAAGGTCATCAACGAAAAAATGGATGAAGACCCCGCGTTTTATGAGAAGTTTTCAAAACTGATTCAGCAAGCCATTGATGACTTTAAAGCACGTCGCATCTCTGATCTCGATTACCTTAACAAGGTGAGTGATATTCGTGACTCAGTTGTTTCGAAAAAGCATGATGACGTACCAGAAAGCATCAGCGGTAATGATGAAGCATGCGCCTACTATGGTGTAATCAAGCCATATTTCATGAAATATGAGGCAGAAGCACAGGAGATTGAGTCTGTATCCGCAGAAACATCTCTGGCTATTCAGCGCATCATTGAAGATCATTGGAAAGTTGATTTCTGGGCCGATGATGATGCTCAAAAATCTGCCAAGAACGACATAGACGACTTTCTTTATGACGAGGTTAAAGACAAGTTTGATATGGCGTTAAGCTTGGAGCAGATGGATGAAATCATTGAAAAAACGATGCAGATAGCCAAAAGCAGGAGGCATGCATAATGAAAAGTATTGCCTGCACCATCAGCTACGGCAAAACAGAAATTGACTACGAACTTTTGATGATGAATCGTAAATCGTTAGAAATCGCTGTCCATCCTGACAAAAGTGTCGTGGTCAAAGCGCCGAAAACCTCATCGCTTGAAGCTATTGAAGGTAAGGTCAAGAAAAGAGCCCGATGGATTAAACGGCAAATTTCTTATTTCAACCAGTTTGATCCAAGGACCCCGGACAGGAAATATGTTGGCGGTGAAAGCCACCTCTATCTTGGTCGAAAATACAGACTTAAAATAGAAGTATCTGACAAAGATAAAGTGCTTTTGAAAAATGGCTATTTCTGTATCGATGCGACTTCCAGCAAACCAGAGCACATAGAGAAGCTTATGGATTCTTGGTACAGAAGACGGGCGAAGATGTACCTGTCTAAAATCTTTGATGATTGCTGGGACAGTTTCAAAAAAGGAGACTTAAACAAGCCAAATCTGAAACTGCAAAAAATGGACAAACGATGGGGTAGCTTATCGGGAAAAGGTCAGCTCACGCTTAATGTCAATCTTATTCAAACACCTAAGGAGTGCATTGAATACGTTGTTATTCATGAGCTTTGCCACCTTATCCATCATAACCATGGGACTGAGTTTTATAAACTGCTTGACCGCACATTACCTGATTGGATGAAGCGGAAACACAAACTTGAGATGGCTTTAATTTAAACCGCGTATAATCCAGCCTCTGCTGCCCGTCGCCGAACCAATCCTTTGAGCTTACGGCCACCAGCCCAGACCCAGCGCATTAATTGTTCTGGCACTTCGGCGTGTTCCTCGCGGTTGATTTTACGGCGCAAAGTTGAGCGTTGGAGTGCGCCACCGCCGAGATTATAGGAGAACGACACCAGTGCATCAAACTGACCGTCTGTCAGCGGTACGTTAATCAGGCGCAAAACAGCACGTTCTGCGATCTGGGCATCTTGACGTAAAAGCTCTTCTCCTTTCGCCTCATCAATGCCTGCCGAAAAGTCCTCGTCGTCTTTGACAACATGACCATAGCCGATGGTCGGATAACCAGCCGGACAAAAATAAACGGTCCGAGAGAAGCCCTCGAACCGTTTGATCAGGTCCAGTCCGTTTTGTGTGATATGTCTCATTTTTCCAGTGTTCCTATAACTTTCAGGTTCTTACTTCCATATTCAAAAACGCCATGCCATTGCTCTTGCCCAAGGACTTCTTTGCGCTCAATCATCAGCGTAAAGCGGTCAATGCCGTATTGTTTGGCAGTGGCGTAATCTTCCAGTGCGTACCAAGCTTTGCGGGCCAGTGTGGTGGCCATTTTTTTGACCGTGTATTCAAAAGCATTAAGCAGTGCTTACAGCTCGGCATCAGTACATTTCTCGTTTTGAACATCTTCAATCATGGCCTTGTAAAATAGTTTGCTCATAGCGCTATCTCCTTGTTTTCAATTACTTTTTACACTTACAGTAACGCTTCATTCCGGGTGCTTATCAAGTGAATAAGATCATGTTTTTCAAGGGTTTGAGCGGAACTTGGCCAAGGCGCGTTGCCCGAACCAAAAGGACATGACAGCGGCAAATAACGCCTGCGTTTCAGCATCCCACACCGCAATCAGCCCGTCGGTAATTCCGACACCCTGATCCAATAGCTTGAACAGTGCAGCGGTTTTGACGGTAGCGAACAGAATGAAAAACGCGTAGGTGATAATCGGGCGCACAGAGGCACGCAAAGCCTCCACCCATTTCACGCCACTGGGCTGGCTGGCATGGGCATAGAGCGCCTTGCTTTCAGCCACATCGGCTTCCACCTGTATTTCTTCAAGGCGCTGCGTGTGACCTTGACGTTGCGCTTCCATCTGGCGATCTAAAATAGCCAGCTCATGTTTGCGGTCGGCATGATCGCGCCAGAGTTTCAAAAAATCCGGAAACGCGGATGATAAAAATCCCAGCAGGCTTCCAAGTAATGTCAGCATAGTTTTTCTCCTGTTTATTTGGGGGTGAAGGGTCCAAGTTTTGCAGCCACGCCTGCGACCAAGAGCGCCAGAACACCAATGGTGACCCAGCGCACAACGGTTTGCAGAAAGGTGCGTTGCATGGTTTTGATTGAGCCTGCCAGATCACGCAGCGTGCGGATGTCGTTCGCGGCCTCTTCATCTGCCAAGCCAACTTCTTTCAGGGCTTTTCTGGCCCCTCGGCAGGCCGCTTGCTCCAGCAGAGACTCAAATTCTGTACGCGGCAGGCACACCATATCGTCCTGCCGCTGATGGTTATCAGCGGTCATGATTACTCTTCCTGTTTTTAAGGGTTATTGGTCGGCGGTATGGACGACCGGATTTTCAGCAACGGCGCTGATTTCAACGAGCTCACCGCGAGGCCGAACAGCTGTGACGCGGGCCAGCGTGCTCCATTTTTCACCAGCGCCAAAGGCAATATGCGTGCGCTCCTGCAGCTCTCCGGTGTAGGGCGTGAAGTCGAGTTCATCCTGCAAAACCACCTGACTGGGTGTCTCACCGGGTAGAACAAGCCACGGACCCGAAACGCTGCCATCAGCTTTACGCAGACTGATGAAATGATCGCCAAGCTCCTCGGACCATTCCAATGGCTCCGATAAGCTCAGAACATTACCATCAACCGCAGTAACCTCGGCACCTTGGCCCCAGCTTGGCATATCATGGGCAATAGCAATCAGATCACCATAGGTGGGGATCAAGCCTTCCAACTCGGTTTGAAAGGTCACCAAACGCCTGCGATAGCGATTGGCTGCGGCCATATATTTGCCTTCACGAATGGCTTGAGCCTTTTCAGTGCAGCCAAACAATCGCACCCGGGCGGGTTGATCGCTGGTGCTATCCGGCAGGCTGACGGTTTCTTCTGCCGTTTGCCATGTCTCCTTTGAGAAATACTCTACCGTAACGCTATCCGCTGTATCATCACTGGCCAACAGATACTGGATTTTGAGGCTGTTCTTGACGATATTGCGGGGGCTGAATAACGCGACCGGGATCGAACGTTGCTCATCTCTCACAAAGCGAACAGTGCCACTCTGCATGAAACTCACGGCACGACCACAACGTGCTGTTCGGCTTAATGCTTCCCAAACCGTGACTGTTTGATCAAACACAGCATCGAAATAATCGCCACGTGCTTGCCAATTGGCATCCAGCGCCTTTAGCTGCGTCAGATCAATCCGGCTATCATTCAGCTTGCCGCCATATTGGCTGCGGGCGATATCAGCGAGAGCCCATGCAATGGATCGTGTGGTTTGTGGTGCTGACCATCCAGTGGCTTCATCCCACACAGGTAATTTGCGCGTGACAAGGCAGTTCACCATCCGTGAGGAGCGTTGCGATAAATTATCCGTAGCCCGCATTTTCATGGCGATGAGCGTGACATCACCAAAATCAGGTGTTTGATCTAAGACAGCTTTTAAACCGCCCCAGCGAAGCTCATGTCCAGCTCTGGCAGAAGTATCCTTGGCATCGGTTCTCAAAGCCCGCACTTCATAACGCCCCACCGCCATCGCATAATCAAACGTCATGCGTTGCGGCGTATTGGTGGCTGCTGTGAGGGTTTCACTCCCCAATGTCTGCCATGCGTCAATGGCTGTACCGTCATCATCAATCTGACGCGCTTCAAATTGCCATGTGATGGTTCGATTATTCAGACCGCCACTGTCATTGGCGTAATAAACCCCACGCGGCATGACAATATCGACACTGATCTGGTGGCAGTTGGTTTGTGCGGGGTTGGCCACAAAAGGCCCAACCCAATCACCGCCATCGCCAGTGCTGAGTAATTCCTGTCCGGCGACCTCGGGAGCGGTGACCACATCCGTATCAAATAGCGTTACAGCATCGCCGGGCTGTACGATTTCATAGTCAATTTCTTCAAAGGAGCTGATCGGCGTATCCTCAATACGGATCTGCTCCAGATCATATTCACCCTGACCAATGCAGTGAAGCTGATGCAAATACTGCTCGTTATTCTGATAGAGCGAATATGGCGTTGCGGCCAAGTCGGGATAGACAATGTGCCTACCGTAGACCACCGGGATAGGCTGACTTAATCGCGCCTGATTGCCTTGGGCTTGAAGTGAATAGGTCGGGCTGGCTGCAGGCGTATTACCAAAGCCACTATTCAAACTGGTTGATGGCACAGGCGGCGGCACCAAGACATTCAATAGCGCACTTCCGGCAAATGCCACACCAGCGGTTACCAGTGCAATTCCTACAGTGCTGGTGACACCAATTGCTCCAGCGAGCGCAGCTCCGGCATAAGGGGCCGCAACCATGACGGCAATGGTCAAGACGGATCGTAAAATCTTGCCACCCCCACCGCCACCACCTTGGGGAAGTGTGATAAAGGTGACGATATCAGACAGACCAATGGTTATTTTATGCCATTGTTCTCGTAACACCGCTTCGCCATTAAATAGGCAAATGGTTGGGCGTTCAAATTCTGTAATACCCGCTTCATCCAGCCATTCACGAATGGTGATGGGATGATCGACCGCAAAAATATCGCGTCCGCGTGCTGGCATAAATGGATTGTGAAGCATGTGGACACAAGCAAACATGGAAACCTCGTAATTTATTAAACAGGTTTAGGGCATATCCCCCTGAAACCGATAAAATCCTTCAATTTGCCAGCCTGCGAGTTTGAGGCTGGCCATATTCTGAAACACCACACCATTGCCCTTCACGCAGTGCAGAACGCCTTGTTCACTGGGGCTGATGGTTATCCATATGCCCACATGGATGGGATGGCGGGATTGGCGCATCAAGACTGCATCGCCTTGCTCTGGTGTATCGGTGAGCTGCCAGCGTTTGCGTTCCGGGTGATCCCGAAAGGTCAAAGCCAGACGCTTTAAATTCCCTTCGGCGACAGGAATGTCGGGCAGGTTTCTGCCAAAGTGATGCTTTTGCGCCCAGACCGCGAGGCTCCAGCAATCAAAAACATCAGGGCCTTTTGCACCAGCCTGCCATGGCAAGCCGATATAGCGACATGCCCAGTGCAGCTCATCTGGCTGCCGGGTCAATTCATTCATGATATGTCCTTTGTGTTGTTTAGCGTGTTAGCCCGGGAAAGCGCGTGGCGGTGTAGACCTCGAGCGGAAAGCTTTTATTACCGATATCCAGCATACGGGCGCGGCCAACAACGCGGCTGACATCGGCTTCGACTTCACTCAAGATCAACGTGATCGGTGGGTCCACCTGCGGCCCTGACAGATCATTGCTTAAATACGGGCGATAGGCGATCTCAATTTTTTCTGCGCTCTCAACAGCAGCATCCAGATGCTTGATCAGCTCACGACTGACATTATCAATCGTGACCGTGATTTCCGGCACTGGCGAGGTATCAACTGGCGGCAGCTCCAGATCAAAGCCCATAGCAATGAAGGTGACATATTCGTCTGGGTTTAAAGGTGCGGTATCCTCCAGCTTGGCTGATAAGTCTTGATGGTCCCGCACCAAACGCACAGCAATGGGCTGGTCTTCATCATCCCTGAAATCAGGATGGCGAAGCTCCAGCGTGTGTAAAATCACGATATCACTTGGCGCAGAAGCATAGGCTTCGGCAATTGCTGCATTTAAGGTGGGATCAGGCATCTTCATCCTCCCATGCTATGTCTGTGATGTAATCCACGGCCACACCTTCCAAGAAAGAGGCTTCGATGGCATCGGACCGTGAGCGCAGCCGTGAGATTTCAGTCAATAACGCTTGCGCTTTTGTCAGCGTTTCTTGTTCATCGTCCGTGAGATCAGAACGCCCGCCGAGCAGATATAGATCGGCCAGCGCATTTTGCTGTTTCCACACAGGGGCAATGTTGGTGATACGGCGTCCGGCTTCTTCCTTAATCTGGCGAATAAGCTGACTGTTTGAAAGAACATCGCCAAGTTCATCTTCGCCCACAGCCTTGCCACCCGATGGTGGGGTTACATCCTCGGCAAAAGAATAATAATGACGTCCATTCAGGTCAGCCAAATGGATTGGTGCGATTTCACTTTCATCAAAGTGTGGCGCACGATCATGCAAATAGGATTTGAGATTCATAAAAGCCTCCTAGAAAATTACGTTTTTGAGAGTTTTGACATCGTGTAGATTGCTACTTTGCGTGCCAGTCTCACCGTAGGAATTGTTCTCCCCACAGGCATCAACACGACCATCGTCATATAAAACGCCAAGCCCCCATGCAGATGTGCCTTGGCCAAAGCAATCCCAATTCTCAATCACACCGGACTGCCCAAGCACGCGTTGAAATGTGTTGTTTGTACCTGCGGTGGAATTAATGCCGATATTGGCATTGCCGGAATAACCAGCGGCCCATAGCTCATCACCAGATTGAACGATGACGCCTTCGTAGCTTGCCCCACCACCTATCCGGACGCGGGATACATTGCCTTGGAAGCTTCCATTCGGTTTGAATGGGGAAAGCTGGTTGGTCGTGTTGCCAGTACCAAGCTGGCCGTAACCATTATTGCCCCAAAGATAGACTTCGCCTTGGTCTGTAATACCACCCGAGGATGGATAGCGCCCATCACCTGCAAAAATATCGGTAAAGTTCTCTGTGCTTGTGATTTGGGTAAAACTGGTGCGGTTCGTAGTGTCACCATGACCGAGCTGCCCATAGCCGTTGTAACCTGCTGTCCAGATCGATCCATCGTCTAGCAGGACTAACCCATGGCCTGTTGGACTTGCACCATCTGTTCGATAACCGCATGACGGCACAGCCTTTATCACATTATTAAAAGCTGGGTTTAGTATGGGAGTTTGGCGAACGGTTGTATCACCAAGCCCCAATTGACCTTGTGCGTTATATCCCCAAACCCAGAGTGAACCATTGTCCTGAACGGCGTAAACTGTATGTGGAAGACCGGAAACGATGACATCTACAATGTCGGTTAATGCCCCGCAACGAATGGGCGTATATTGATGAGCTGAAGTCCCGTTGCCCAGATTGCCGTTACTGTTAATCCCACAGGCATAAACACGGCCATCAGTGGTTAAGAAATAAGCGCAGGCGTGATCGTAATAATTAGGGCGACCGGGAATGACCTTAGCGATTTGGATATTGTTTTGAACAAAATACTCAATCCGCTTGGCCACTGCCAAATTAACGGTGTTGCCATGCCCCAACTGCCCGTAATTATTGTATCCCCATGACCAGACTTCGCCATCGGCGGTTAAGGCATAATGCTGCATACCACCTGAGAACACATCGACAAAACGAACATCCGGATTATCGGTTGCCACGCGATTGGGCAGGTAAATGTGTGAGCCGTTAGGATCACCGTTGGAGTAATTGCCCCCATAACCACAGGCTTTGATTGTGCCATCGGCCATCAGATAAACACGTGTGTACCAGCCGCCCATACCATTGACCTTGGCCAGCTTCCACACACGGCGTGACGGATCGAGCGATTGATCGCGCCAAGCAGGTTGATTACCAACCATCTGCAACACTTGGGCGTTACCACCACGGGCAAGACGCGCAGGAATAGAACCGTTATGGATGAGTAGATCACCTTCTTGGGTAAGCTGATCCGTACCCGCCGCCATCAAATCCCAATCATCGCCTTGAACGGGGGTGATGGCAGATACTGTGCGTTTGGCGATATAGCTTGAGCCTTGATGGGAAACGGCATCATGACGCACGTAATTGGTAGCGCTGTTATAAGCACCGCGCCAGTTAATGCGGATATTGCCCAGATCAATCTGTGTCATATTTTCACTTCCTTCTTAAATATTAATAATGAGATGGCCGTTCTCGTTGATGTTGAAATCCACCCCCGGCAGCGTGATGAACCATGTGTCAAAATCATTGGCGTTGTATGTGCCTTGCCCTGTGATCGCCGTGAGCTTTGAACCATCGGCACGCAGTCCATAGAACACGCCAACGGATTCAATCACCTCGAACCCGTCTTCAGCTTGTTTGACCGCCAGAAGTTTCCCCGCCTGACCATTGATATTGGTCGGCAGGTTGAGAGCATTGGCTGTTTGCAAGGCTGACTGGGCAGAGGATTGTGCTTCGTCACGATAGGTTTCTGTTTGTGATACAGCGTTGTTCAGCTGATCAGCCGATGCACCAAGATCGGTTAGTCCAGCCTGTATGCCGTCCTCAATATCCTTGATGGCTTTGGCAGCGCTTTTAACATCGCCACCATCTGTTGGAACGGTTGTTTGATCGTCGCCGTGAACAATGTTGTGCAGGAGCTGGCTGTCCGTTTGAACACGCACCACCGCATCCTGCAGATCGGTCTGCAAAGTCATAAGAGTTTCCTTTGTTTATGAGTTAATAAAGGCGCTGCGGCAGGGTTTGATGCACGAGCACATAAAGGCTGTTGGAGACGGTAATAATCCCTTGAGCATCTTCACTAAGCAGTAAGTTCAGCAAGCCTTCATCGAGAACAGGCCGTTCACGGATTTCCAGCTCAGAGCGGATTTCCCAAAGCGTGCCGCCAAGTAGCTGGGCCTGAAACTGCCTTGTAAAACGAGCTTCCTGCGTCAGCAGTCCAAGCCCGCCCAGCAACTCAATCTCAAACCATGCGCCACCTTCCTTAGCTTGCCAGCGATACCATGCTTCAAACAGGGCAAACTGATCGCGCCGCATAATCCAGCGGACTGATACGCGGCTGGGTACTTGCGTAAATCGCCTGCGTTGCCTTGCCGGACCCGCTTCCATTTCTGTGCGAAGGATGGCATCGCCGGGCTGAATGCCATATCCCTCGACCGTTGGTAACGGTAATGTTTCTGGCCATGCGATCATCGGTAACTCCCAGCTGCTGGATTAAGTCCATAACGCCGCTCCAAAGTTGGGGCCAATCCTTCCCCTCGAGCGACATTGCGGGTCATTTGGCCTTCGATCTGTTCGATAATAATATCGAGCCTGCTACCACCGCCCGGCAGAGGTGACGTCTCAGTTCTGGCTTGAACACCAGCAGCATTATTGTGAACATTGACCTCGACTTTCACTGGCTCGCGCCCAGAAAGACCAGCGCCAAGCAGGCGCATCTGTCCGGGTGTAAATACCGTCTCACCACGCTTGGCGATAATTGGCACTTCATTGCCAATAACACCGCCGCTATGAAACTTGTGCGCCCCGGCAAACACCGCAGGATTAACGTTGCGGCTGGCGAGAACATCACCACCGATGACACCACCTGTATGCGCCGCCCCAAAGAAGGAACCAAAATCAATCGATCCCAATGCATTGGCCAATGGCTGTGTGATGCTTTGGCGAATTTGTATCCGCACCAGATCCGCAATGATGGAATCTGCTAAGGATTTGAAATCCAGCTTGCCTGTGGTCACAAATTCAACCAGCGCATCTTCCATGCCTTTGAAGGCATTTTTAACCAGCCGCTCGGTTTGTGAGGCCATGTCTTCGGCTTCATTCAAAACATCACGAAATCCGCGTTTAAGACCATCTTCCCAATGTTTTGAGCTTTGCAGGTCTTTCTCACGCGCCTCACGCAGCATGTTTTGATAAACATCTTCGACTTGAGCGCGGAATTCATCATAGCCAACACGGGTTTTATCCAGTCCTGCCAAGGCTTCTTCGCGCCATTCAATGGCTTTGAGAGTGGCCTGTTCAGTTTCAGATTTCAGGGCATTAAAAGCTCGGGTGATATCTTCGACCGTATCTTCATGGCGCTCGAGAGCTTCCCGCGCACGCGTATCAGCTTCCTCCAGCTCATATTTACGGCTGATCAGGTTACGAATACGCTGCTCATATTCTTGAGCGCCAGCGCTTTGATTATTGCTGAGATCAATACCCAAACGGCGCAATGCTTGCTCTTGCTCATTCAAAACAAGTGCGTTTTCAACCGCTGTGCCTTCGCTGGAACGGGCGGCAATAACACGCCGTAAGGCGGCTTCTTCGGCTTTCAGCTCCTGAATGTAGGAGCGGATTTTCTCTTGCTCCTTATCTCCCAACTGTTGCGGTGCTGCTGGCTGGGTCGGTGCTTGCGGTGTTTGAGGATTGGCCTGCGCTGCCGCCGTCTGCGTAACGCCTGAGCGCAACCGATCCAATTGATCACCCGCTCGCTGTGCAGCCAATTCCGCAGCCTGTAAGGCCAAAACCTGCTCTTGGATTTCCTTGGCATTTTCCGTGAAGTCCGGATATTTGACCGCCAAAGCCCATAAGGCATCCTGATACTCTTCAACCGTGATCCGGCCTGTTTGAAAGGCGCGTCGCACTTGAAAAAGATCAGCCTGTAAATCACTGCCAAAGCGCGAGAACTGATCCCAGAAACCACCAATCGCACCATATTTCAGTTGTTTGGTGACTTCGCGGATATTCTCTTGGGCAATATTGAGTTTTTCAGTCCACCGCGCCAAGGCTTCATTGCGTGAAGCGGCATTCAGCTCCTCAATATCATCCGTAGTTTTTTGAACTGTCTCGCGCAATTCCTCCATTTCGGCGGCATGATCTTTCGCAGCTTTTCCGGCTGCGTCATGACCTTGGGCCAGCTTATAGAGGGCCAGTCCTGCAATGATGGCAATCCCAGCGGGACCGCCCAATAACAGCATGACATTGCGAAGCCCAACCATCGCCAAGGTGGCCAATTTAGCTGCACCTTCGGCAATCACCATTTTGGCTGCTGCTGCCACAGAAACTTGCGCCATTAAGCGAAAACCGACAATGGCTCCGGCATTACCCAGCATGGCTGTGTTCATGGCCGTAATTGCACCACCGACCGTTCTGGCAATGAGCAATGCTGTCAAACCTTCAACCGCCAGATTGGCATTGCGAACCAAAAACCCGAGCCCATCAGCAGCAACGCGCACAACACCGCCCAAGGTTTCACCCAGAGCTCGCGCTGCCTGTTTGCCGCTATCGGTTGTTTCCTTCAGGCTGATGGCAACATCACGAATGGCATCATTCAAACCACCTGCACCAACCTCACGGGCCAGCTTGGAAAAGTTATCCTGAATATTGCTGAATATCCCACCGAGCGTATTCATCTGTTCAGACATGGCTCCGGCAAACTGCACATTCCCAATCTGGCGCAGATAGCTCTCAATTTCAGCGGCGTTTTTACCAACCGTGGTGGTCACACCCTGAAATGTGAATGAAACTTGCTCACCTTGCGTTCGGGCTTTAATCCCGAATTCTTTTAGGCGTTCAAACTCACCCGTGGCAGCATCAGCAATGGCCTCCACAAACTGCATCAGGTTTTTACCCATCGCAGAAGCGGTATTGCCGTATGACATCAGCGCTTCTTGAGAGGGATCAAGCCCCAAGGCTTTCAGTTTGATAAAGGCTTCGGTGATTTGCTCCACATTAAACGGTGTGGAGGAGGCAAAATCCTCAATCATTTTGAAGGCGCGATCTGCACCCTGTGCGGAGCCTGTCACGGTTTTCAAACTGGCATTCAGACGCTCAAACTCACGGTTAGTCGATACAATAAACCCAAGCGAGCGGCTAATGCCTTGAATACCTGCATATGCTCCAATTAATCCGGCAGCCTGACGCAATACGCCATTTAATGCCCGGGCTGATGCATCAACGGCTTTAAGCCCAGCACTTGCGGGAGCGGTTGCATGGCTGATTTTATGAAAGGCCTGTTGGCCTTCCTTGCCTAGCTTGCCAAACTCACGGCGCAACTGCTCTCCACCCGTCGCAGACAAGCGGATCGATAGTTTTTTAGTTGCTGCCATTATTGTCGCCCATATCTTTTATTGCCAAAAGCGTTCCCATCGCGACTTCTGGCAACAGTTCGGCCATCGCTTGCGGCTCATAGCCAAGGGAGGCACTGAGATGCAGAGCGGTCTCTAGGGGAAAACGTTCATGTGATTGTGTGATTAATTTGCAAGCCACATCCCAAGCTTGCCAGCCTTCCAAGGTTTTTAAGCTGTGCTCGTGATAGGGGCATTGCTTGCCTGTTTCGCTTTTTTGTCCTTGGGCGCAGGCTCGGCCTTGTTCGGCGCAGTTGCCGCAATATCTTGGCCCGTCTCCGAAGTGCCACCGGATACGAGCCCGCGTGTGTTTTTTTCCGCTTCCAACAGCTCCCGCATGCCTGTGTATTGTTGACGAAAGGTCTCAGCGATAACCCAATAGGCTCCGAAAAGCTCATCAATCTTTTCATCTGTCACCGGAGCGGGCTGATCCGCATCGGCTTCGAAAATACCTTCCCACTCGATAATCCCGGCGCGTGCCAGACCAACGGTGAGATATTGTTCAGCCAAGGCTTCACGCACATTGCTGTCTTCAAGATCAGGTAACTCTGAATGCTCCACGCCAACATCTTTTTCAGCGCGGTAGGCATCACCGAGTTTCTGCAGCTTTTGGTTCATAAAGGCACGCGCCTGATAAAACACAGCACTTGTGCAGGGACGGACTTTCAGACGGACATCCAGTCCAACATCAATCCAGTAGGGTTCCTTGGGCAGGGATAATTTAAGCATTAGAGATAATCCTCCACATCATTGGTTAGCGTTATGGTCAGCATTTTGCCGAGGCTGGCGTCTTTTGCGCCTTGGAAGTCATAGGAGGCTTCAATCCCGCCGGGGCCGTTAATGCTGCGTTTTGGTTTGGGCAGATACACCTCATGCGCGGTGATCTGCAGTTTGCGATCTGCGTCAATGGTGTAGGCCAGTTCAATATCAATCGGCGTCCCGGATCTGGCTAAATCCATCAGCGTGTTATCGCCATAGCGCACAGAAATAGACCCAGAAAGTGAACTCATGCCCGGATCAATACCCTCGACCTTGCCGTCATCTCGGATGGTTTCAATCTTCTCCAAGTTATTGCTGTAGGTCAGCGAGGCTGCTGTGACATCGGCAAGGTTTGAACCTGCACGTTTGATTGAGCCTTGGAATTGAGAGAAGCGGCTATAAACCGCTTCCAATGGGCTGGCATCGCGTGTGCTACTAGCGGGCGTTTCCCCCTGACCAATCAAGCCGATAGTCACTTGCGCTTCGCCTGATCGTTGAAAGTTAAAAGCACAGCTATTGGCGCGGATACCTGTAAAAAGCGGATAGTCCGGCACATCAGGCAAACCAACTTCCAAGCTCAAGCTCGGCAAATTGACTTCGCCCGAAACAAAGTCATGGCCGTAAGGGCCAGAGCCATTGGTCGCTGGTGCTCCAAAGAGCGCTTTCAGCCAATAACCGATATTGCGAAGGTCAACAGGCACAACAATATCGCCGTCCACATTGATCACGTCCTGAAATGGAGCCGTGGGATCACGCCCCAAACCCAGAACGCTGGATTCAATCAAGCCTTGCTCAGAATCCAATGAGCTTGAGATGAACGGAACCACGTTATAATCGCCGCTTACTGGCGGCTGTCCGTATGCTGTTTCAAAGCCAAGCAAAAGCCGGGCATTCCAACCATAAGCGCGAGCCATATGTTTTCTCCTATTTGTTTGGTTAAATGAGTGGGTTTGCTGTCACATATTCCAACGTGACAGGCAGTGTGGCAGCCTTGATTGCAGCGGCACCTTCAATCGGTTCCGTCAATAATTCAGGGCTTCCGGGGTTTAAAATGTCTATGACACCATCAAGCGTGCCTGCAGTTTCCAGAGCAGCGCCAATTTGTGTGATCAGCTGATCAAGACCAGCTTCACGCTGTGCGGCATCGGCGTTTTGTACGAACACCTCAATATCGGCGCGGTGCTTGTAAATGTAACGCGGCGGTGAGAGCAGAATATCCGGCTCTCCGGGATCACCATCGCGCAGCACCACAAGCCCAGTTTCAGGAATGGCCGTGGTCAGCACTTCATTGCGAAGCACGCTGATGTCGGGCAATCCTGTTTGCAGGCATAAAAAAAGGCCCTGCAGGGCCTGTTCGCGTTTTGATGTCATTTCTAATCTTTCCAATATTTGACGATCAGCTCAGGTATACGCCTGTGCCATTTTGCGGTTTCCGGCTCAAAACGGATGAGCTTTGGCATTTTGACCTGCGGCACCATCCAGAACATCACAACCGATGTGAGTCCACGACCGGATTTCAGCGCCGATTGACTGGCCTTTCTAAAACCACGCAGATCACCCGTTTTGCGGCTGTAGGAGGCTCGCATGTTTTCGGCAACAAGTAGCGATGGGCCGTTTTTACGATAAACAAACCGCAGCCTGATCCCACGCGCCTTTTCAAGATTACCGGGCGTAACACGCTTGCCGAGAACCTTCTTTGGCGCATTCGGGGTTGGAATAGCCAACCAAAAACCGTCTTTGCCTTTGATCACTTGGCCTTCTTCAAAACCCTCCATGATCTTGGCTGCTTTGGTGTAAACCATGCCAGCGGCTTTCAGGCTTTTACCCTGCTTGGGATAAACATCGCCGCGCCATGATTTTGCCAAACGCGGACCAAGTCCTGCGGCTGTCACCTGAGCACGCATGCTGTTTTTAAGGCCCGTTGTGGCTGTGCGGATGGCTCCGGTTACAGCTTGTTCGGCTTCCAGCAATTCAGCTATCAGGTATTTATCCAGATCACCACTTATGGCAGCACGTAATCTCATTTCAGAACCTCCATTTTCCACACCAGATGATGTGTGTCTTGAACAGGCTCGCCCTGAACACGGTAGCTTGCGCCATCAAGGATGATTTCATCTCCGGCCTTCGGCTTGACGATGTCCGTTACCCGAACCTCTATCATGTTGGTAGGGGTGTGGATTTGCGCCTCTCGAAAATCAATGATCTGATCCGGCGATTTTAGAATGACTTTGACAGGTGTGTCTTCACCATTCACCCGGTAGAGCGCATCAAGCCCCAAGCGGTCAAACAGCCGATCTACCGCCTGTTTGAAACTTGGGATCATGAGGCATTATCCTGTTCATAGCGTTTCCAAGCCTGATCGCGTTGCTCTTGGCTAATGTCACGATCCAGCACATCTTCCAGCGCTTTGACCAAAGGCTTGCGATCCTTGCCAAAGCCGCTTTCATCCAGAACTGCAATGGCATCAATGATTGCCAAAATATCAGCATCAGCCTCATCGGTTTTGGCTTCAGGCGTTTTTACCGCCGTTAATTTTCCGGCGGGTTCGGCAAAGCCACGCGCAATCAGCGCTTTGGCTTCCGTATCGTCCAGCTTGAGTGTATCACCCGGCTGCACAGTGCCATCGGGCGTTTGAAGAGAGATTTTTGCAATAATATTCATGTTTCTAACCTCCCTTAAGCCACTGTTGCACAAAAAGATGCGTTAGGACGATACGGCACCACCAAAGGCGCAGACTGCATCAACAGCCAGCGAACCGCAGGGTCTTCTTCCAGCCAAGATTTGGAGAAATAACGCAGTGCCTTGAAGGCTGCTTTCTCATCCATGATCATGCCGTAGCAGCGAGTTCCTTCTAGCTGACCTTGGCTGACCAGCAAGACCGTGTAATCAGGCAGCAAGTTTTGCGTCGTGCCATCATCGGCAACATAAACATCGTTATAGACATGGAAATCAAAATCCCCGATGGAGCCGACATAGCGTGCTTTCTCATTGCCTTGACCACGCACGATAGGATCGGTGGAAATCGTCGCATTGGTGCCGCGACGGATTTCAAGCTGCCCGATAACCTGCTTGTTCTTGCGGAAATGTCGCCATGCTTTCGGGTCCATGATCACAACACGGGCCACAGCACCAGACTTTTCCTGCACCAAGCTGGCCCAGTCTTCCAGATGATCCAAAGCAGGCGCGTCCACGCTATCCCACTTGGCAGCACCTGTAAGTGCCAGTGTCAAAGCCGGGTCGCGTTTAAAATCAACGATCTTGGTCGGGTAATCTTCACCTGCAACGGTAACAGTGCCTTTGATCAAGGCTTCTGCTGCCATCACTTCCTCACGGCGTGTGAGATTTTCAAGTTGATTACGCAGCGAGCGACTGACGGCTGCTTCCAAACGCCGACTTGCCGGAAGAGAGCCACCGATCTTTTCACCAATGCTGCGTTTGAGCGGTGTATTGGCATCAAAGCGGCGCTTGTCTTTCACGTAAGCAGGTTTAAAGCTCTGGGTCGTAAAGCCTTCATTGGCCACAACACGGCCCGCAACCAATGGCGAGACAAAGGGCGCAAGGCGCGGCTTGGACTGATCAATATCAAAGTGGATTTCTTCGGACTCTTCCGTCTGGATCGAGCCAAAAAACGTGTCCAGCAAAAAGGAGGCTGGTCGCTCCAGATGCTCAACGGTGCGGTTCAGCACAAATGTAGAAAAAATATCAACCATGATTATACCTCCTGATTTTTGCGTAGAAAGATGGTGCTTGGCCCATCGCTGCGGAGACTGTTCCAGACGCTCGTTGCATCATGGCCAGCACCGTAGGTCAGTGCATTGCTGTTAAATTCGCCTGAATGATAGACAACGGCTTCGGCATCACCCGATGTCGTGTCAATTGGCTCAGCCAGAATGGCGGCAGGCTTTTGTGATCCATCCGTCGCATTGGCATCGCTTAGGATATAAAGATCAGATGCCGTGATGCGGCCCAAAACAGCGCCGCGTGGATAGGCGGCACCACCTGTGATCGTTTCAATGCGTTGGACAGCAGGAAATTCACCCGCAACCAGATTGTCCGGGGTATAGCCACCTTGGTCGGTAAAGCCTCCGGCATGATTAGAATATGCGTTCATATCGATTTCTCCTTATCGTTAGTAAGTTGCCAGACGCTTGGCGACAGCTTCCTCGCTGTCATCCTCGGCCTCGGGTGACGGGGTGATTTCAGGATTGGGCGTTGCTCCCATCGCGGCACTAAATCCCGACACATCATCGCGGGTGGGCGTTTCAAGCGGCGCTTTGGATAAAACAGATACAGCAGCTTCGACCCCCATATCGGTTTCAAAGGCCAGATGCTGTGCCAGCAATGTGCGTGCATTGGCTTCATCATGAGACAGAATGCCTTGCACACGGCTGCGCTCGGTGGCGACACCTTGTTTGACCGCATCGTGTTCAAGACGGGCCGTTAAATCGGGGTAAGCCTCCCGCAGGCTTTGGATATCATCCATGCTTTTCTCCTGTTGGTTTGGATTGATAGAATGCGGGGAAGGCTCTGAGACCGGATTGCCGCTGATTTCATTGAGGAGCTTTTCAAACGAGCCGATACGGTCGGCCAGACCTTGCTTTACAGCAGCATCCCCAATGAACACATCGCCACTGCCGTAATGGTTTTGCACATGGCTGGAGGCCACGCCGCGATACTTGGCAACCGCCTCCACAAACACATCTGCCATCGCATCGATGCGCTTTTGCAATCGGGCGCGACCATCATCCGTATCCGGATCAAGCCGTTTATAAGGGCTTTGTGAAGACACGACTTCCACCGCATCCTCACCCTTATTGCCGCGATAAACGCCGACCACGCCAATGGAGCCAAGAGCGCTGGTTTTTGACACCACAATCTCATCGGCTGCGGCTGCAATCCAGTAGGCACCAGATGCTGCATCGCCAGAGGCGTAAGCGATAATGGGTTTAACCCCGCGTGCCTCATGGATCATGTCAGCAAATTCGGCGCAGCCATTCACTTCACCGCCCGGTGAATCGATGTTCAAGACAATGGCTTTCACATCGGGGTTCTCTGCCGCTTGTGTGAAATCCTTGGCCAACAATTCATAAGAGGATGCGCCGCTCACCTGCGTAAACAGGTTGGCATAACGAAAAAGCGGCCCAACCACTGGCAGGACCGCTATTCCGTCTCTCATCTCAAGGCGATAACTGTTTTGCAGCTCTCGCCCCAGTTTGGCTGCGACCGCTTCAGGCGGTGCATTTTGCCTTGCGGCAATATCCAAAATTGTTGTCAGCGCTGATGATGTAATTGCCCAAGGCTCATCAGCTGCTTTATTCCATACTCTCATCTTTATCATCCTGTTTTAATGTTGCGGCCATAGCCGGGGTGCTCAAACCAAGCTCTTTCATCTTGGCTTGTTCACGCGCACGCTGTTCCAATACTTCTTCCCAGTCCAAGCCTTGTGAGGCACATTCTTCTTCCAAAGTAGAGAGGCCGTTTTCCATGCGGATGCGTGAGGCCTCAGCTTCTTTGACTGGATCAATCCAGCCGCGACCGGGGCCAATCCATTTAGAGCGTGTCCATGCGGCGCGGTTTTGATAAAAGCCGGGAGCCTCGATCAAGCCTTTGCTAATCGCTTCTTCCAGCCACAATTCATAAACCGGGCGTGCCCAGTAGGTTGCAAGCCATTGCCTGCGCCCCATAAAAAAGCGCCATGCTTCCATGAGTGCTGCTCTTGCACTGGAATAGTTGGTTTTTGAAAAATCCTTCATCAGCAATTCAAACGGAATGTTTAATCCCGTTCCGATATGCCGCAAAATACTCTCCACAAACTGGCCGTATCCGCTATTGGGGCGGCTTGGCGTAAAGGGGGATACCTTATCGCCCGGAAAAACCGGAATAATGGCACCGCCTTGCAAGCGTATTTTCCATTCATTGCGGGCAGCCACATAATCATCCACGCTGCCGCCAAACATTTCACCGATAGCCTCACTATCAAGCGGGGTTTCAATAAATGCGGCGATCATGGCGTTGACTACAGCTGCTTGCAGTTCGCTACGCTCATAATGATCAAGCATCTTGAACAACGGCATGATGCTGGTCAGAAGCGGTTTGCCTCGGCTTTGTCCACTGCGTTCCAGATCAGCAATGTGCAGCACACGGCGACGACCAAATGGTGTTTCCACTGGAATGCGTTGCCAATCTTTTTCTGATCCTGCCGATAACAAATAATCACCGGGATGATTTTTTCTGATCCAGTAGGCTTTGGCGGCACCATAGCTATCAATCTCAATACCACCGCGCAACAATTTGGAATCTGGCTTGCCATCAGGATTACTAAGGCGGTCCGGCTCTACCAGTTGCAAGCCTGTTGAGAATCGACGCTCTTTCAACCAAAGTGGCAAAGCCAAAGCTTCACCATTAAGCATAGAAGAGCGATATACTTGAGATGTCATTCCGGCAAAGGTCAGAGACTTTGCTGCATCACATTCCGTGGTTTCGGCCCAGCTACGCCATAAGGATTCCACATGACGTGACCATTCATCTGCCCACGCTTTATCCTTTCCCAATGACTTGTAATCAGGTTGTGCTGCCAATCGCAGCCCAGTGCCGACAACATTATCCGTCAGGGTTTGAAATGCACCGGAAGCCACGCCGTGATTACGCACCAAGTCGCGTGAGCGTGATACCAAGGTGCCAAGCTCAGGGATTAAGTCACTATCGGCAGATCCGGCAGGCGGTAGCCATGATGCCAGCTCTCTGGCAGACAGGGATGCTGCCCGATGTGCTGTATCTGGCTGACCATTGCTTTTTGTCATATTTAAAACTCCACATAAATTGCCTTACGACCGGAACCTCCCTGTTTGCGTCTGATTTCCAGCTTCAAATGGGCAATGTATTTTTCCAGCTTGGGCGCATCTGCTATTTGATAAGTAACAGCGCCATACCCGCCGATATTGACTGAGACTTCTTTGCCACCTGTCATCAGCAGGTGATAGGCGTTTTCAGCCTCACCAAGGCGGCTTTGTAATATGGCCAAATCTGTCATTGCGGTTCCTTACAAATACGGATCATCAGCCATCTGAACAGGCCGCTGTTTCAAACGCTCGTTCAAAGCCGCTGCTTCCTTTGTTTCTGTTGGTTGGGGGTGAATCTGCGCCGTCGGCACAGGCTTTCCCAAGACTTCCTCCAGCTGCAGCCAATGGCGTTCTGAAAAACGATCCAATCCATAAATGCTGGCAGCGGCGCGGGCATACACCCGGCAATCCAACGCCTCATTATTACGGGTGGGGTCTTTCTCCCACACAGCGCGGGGATAACCGCGATGCACCCGGATAATGCGTTTCTCAGCCGTCAGCTGTTTGAAATACTCTTCCGCATATTGCGGAAAATGACAGCTACCTGCCGGATATGGCATACCATCCTTCAGTTCGGTCTCTGATGGCCAGTCCAGTTTCAGCCAGCGGTAAAGTTCAACCTTGGCCACCGGACCGGAAACATTCCACACCCGAAGCCCGCGTCTACGACCGCCAACATCAGCTTTCGATACGCTTAAAATCAGCGCTGTATCCCGATCTTGGCCTTTGACGGCCACGACGGTGCGCGGCTGGCTGGCTCTGGCACCACCAGCGCCCCAAACAGCTTGGGGGTGACCTTTGGCCCATGCATAAACATCCTGCGTGGCATAACCAGAATCCACAGCCATGACGCGGATAGGGATGGTGTGTCCGGTTTCATGCGGCCAGTCACGGCGCAAGACATCATCAAGTTTTTGCCACACATCACGGCGGGCGGTATCACCATCCATCACAATGTAATCGACAGACCAGCTTTGTTTATCGCGGCCCCATGCAACCACTTCACATTCAAGGCGGTCTTTTTGGACATCCACACCAGCGGTCAAAAATAAGCCTGTCTTGGGCACAACACCTTGCGCGTAAGTTTCCCGCCGCGCATAAAGTCTCTCCCAGTCAGGTGCTTCATGTTCTTCTTCAAACGGCTCACCCAGCACTGTGTTGACGAAACTTTTCATCAACTCTGGATGTTCCTTGGCTTGCTCGAACATCGCCGCTGCATCTGACCAGCTGAACCAGCCCACCGGGCTGTAAAGCGAAGACAAATGATAACCAACCGTCTGCCCATCACCTTTGGCTGTTGCCATCCACTGACCCTTGGCAAGCATTTCTGTTTTGTGATGCTCTGCGATCAGTTCTTCGCAAGATTCACATTCATACGTTACATCCGAAGGGTTACCCTCGGTCCAGCGGAGCTGTGAAAACCTTAATGGCTGCTCATGCCTGCAATGAGGGCAAGGCACATGAAAATAACGTTGGTCTGAATTGTCAAATTCCCGGGCAATGCGCGATAATCCTTTCAATGTTGGTGTGCTCACAAGAAAAACCTTACGTCGCCCCTGAAATGTGGCGCTTCGGCGTTCTGCTAGTATGATTGGATCGCCTTCACCCTCGACATCGCCGGGATAGCCATCCACTTCATCCATAAACAGATACCGCGCTGGCATAGAACGTAAGCCCACTGCCGAATTCGCGCCTGTCATGACCAGCACACCGCCTGGAAACTCTTTCGACAACACGGTGTTGCCGGAATCTCGTGAGCGTGCGGGCTTCACCCGCGCTTTTAATTCCTTGGAATCCTCCAAAAGCGGATCAATACGCTGTTTGGAATTTCGTTTGGCCATTTCAACTGTTGGTGCCACAGCCATCATTGGGCCGGGAGCCATGTGAATGACATATCCCATCCAGTTATTACCAGCCTCGGTCCCGCCGATCTGGGCACCTTTCATGAAAACCACTCGCTGCGCCCGCTTATGAGGCGAGAGTTGATCCATAATTTCGCGTAAATACGGCGTACGTTCTGTGCGCCAGCGCCCGGGTTCTGCTGCAGCTTTAGGGGATAGGAAGCGATATTCGTCCGACCATTCAGAAATGGTCATAAATGCATCAGGCTTTAACCCTTCAAGCCATGCTTGTTCAAGTGTTTGCGCTCCATCGTACAGCGATGCCGTATCGAAAAGCATAGAGTGCTTTTTAGGCATCGCGCCGTCTTCCTTATCATTTGAAGTTTGCTGTAATCTCTCCAAGTTCTTCCAAATGTTCACGGACATAACGCTCCAACGTCACATGTAATTGGTGTGCATCGGTCTCAAGCTCTGCAGCCATCTGGCTAGAAATCCTTGCAGGCCATGTTTGCCACGCATCACGTTCCTGACGCGCAAGGCGAAACACATGGACAATGGCTTCACTGCGGTCGATAAGCTCACCTTTTAATTGTTTGAGGCGTACCCGATTGGTTTGTGCTTTTAAAACCTCATTGGCCGTTTTGGCCTGCATGTAGGTTGTGCCGCCCGATGAGACCGGAGCGCCACTTTCCTTCAATGTGTCTTCGACGGCTTCTACAGCCGCTGTTGGCACTGGTTTGGTCTTTGCAGCCCGCTTTGTTTGCGGTTTGGCCGTGTTGGATGACCATTCCCGATCAGCGCGATCTACATCAATGGTGCCATCAGGCTCAGCAGTAATGCGGCCTTGTTTTAGTGCCTTTCTGACAGCGGTGTCGCTGACGCCGCGCTGCCTTGCATATTCTCTGATCGATACGCCCATATTCTTCGATTAATCCTCTGAATTGACTTGATAAGCCTTGGTTTCCAAGCGTTCATGAACATGTCCACAAACAAAGGAGCAACCATGACAAACCACATAACACAAACCCAAAAAGACCAAATATTGGCGCAGATCGCCAAAGAAGATCTGCACCTTGAAACCCTTGAGACTCGCAAGAGCGACAGCCTTGATTTTCACGACTGCGCGGTCTGGTGCATCAAGTCTGCATTAGAGGCTGCTTATGAAGCGGGCCAACAATCTACCACCAAAGGAGATAAGTAATGAGTAAGACCACCAAACAAGCCCAGATCATCGAAACGCTTAGCACCAAGGAAGGGGCCAGCATCGATGAGATGATGAAACTGACAGGCTGGCAAAAACATACGGTGCGCGGCGTTCTGTCCCGAGTCATCAAAAAGCTCGAAGGCTTTGAGCTGAGCTCAGAAAAACAAGACGCTGAGCGCCGATATTACCTCAAACCAACTGAGAAAAAGGAGACCCAAGAATGAGTAACCAAAATCCCGTTATCAATAACGCCATCCAAGCCAACATGAACGCCATGCGTGACATGCTGGAAAAAGCCGCCACCCTCGCGCAAGAGGGTTGCGGTTACATGGACGAAGGCAATCGCAATGCTGCCATCGGCTCCATCATTGATCTTGATCGGCTGCTCGGCGATGCCAAGGCCTTACACGAAGCATCACTCGCCCTCCACAGGCAGTGAGGCTTCTGCCTTACCGCCAAGGCGGTCTTTTTCAACAGCCTTAAACTCCTGATCGCTACCAGATAGCGTTGCTTGTACTCCTGTCATTTCCTGCCAGCGACGCACAATCACATCCACATATTTGGGATCAAGCTCAATCAAACGCGCCTGTCGCCCGGTATGCTCGGCTGCAATCAATGTTGAGCCAGAACCACCAAAGGGGTCGAGGACAATATCCAATGTCTTGCTGGAATTTTTAATGCCGCGCACCACCAAATCAACAGGCTTCATGGTCGGGTGCAGATCATTCTTATGCGGTTTGTTATAGAACCAGACATCGCCCTGATCACGCGCACCGCACCAGTAGCGATCATTGCCATCTTTCCAGCCATAAAGGATGGGCTCATATTGACGTTGGTAGTCGGAGCGGCCCAGCGTAAATGTATTCTTTGCCCAGATGATAAAGGTCGACCATTTACCGCCCGCATTGCGGAAGGCGCTTTGCAGCGTATCCAGCTCACTGGAACTCATGCAGATGTAAAGTGCGCCCTTGGTATGAGCCAACATGTTTTTACAGGCTGCGGTTAAAAATGCCTCAAAGTCATCGCCCAGATTATCATTCATAATCTTGCGTCCGGCTTTGGCTCCACCTTTGGAGCGCAGCTTGTCCTTTGCCGTTTCGCCGTAATTCACATTGTAGGGGGGATCGGTAAAAACCATGTCGGCCAGATCACCAGCCATCAGTTTTTTCATATCGGCTTCGCTTGTGGAGTCGCCGCAGAGCAAACGGTGCTCACCCATAATCCAGATATCGCCTGTACGGCTGACAGGAGTTTCCTGTACTTCTGGAATATTTTCATCAAGTGCGGCTGCTTCATCGTCATCCAATGATGTCAATAAATCATCCAACTCCACATCGTCAAAGCCCAGCAAATCAAGATCGAAATCCTCATCCGCAAGGTTTTGTAATTCCAATCGCAATAATTCTTCATCCCACCCGGCATTTTCGGCGATTTTGTTATCGGCAATTACCAAGGCGCGGCGCTGGTTTTCTGTCAGGTGATCCAGCTTGATGGTCGGAACGGTTTGCAGGCCCAATTTCTTGGCCGCCATCACACGACCATGGCCTGCGATGATGATGTTATCGCCGCCGATCAAAACAGGGTTCACAAAGCCAAATTCAGCAATCGATCCTGCAATCTGCGCCACTTGTGATTCACTGTGTGTGCGGGCGTTGCGGGCATAGGGAACCAGCTGCTCCAGCGCTATTTGCTGAACATTCAAATCCATTGTTAAACCTTTTTATGTGTTAGTGGCGTGCGAACCCGGGTGCGAACTGCGAACCTCTTTTGCCGCCCTGACGCTAGCGAAATACTGCGCCCAGCCCGCCCGCATACATTCCAGCCGCAGGAAGGACCCGTGGCTTGGTATGTGAGAGGAGCATCGATAAATGAGCGGTGTGAGGAAACAAAAAAGCCGCAATCAGATTGATGGCGGCTCGCTTGAATTCTTGACGGCTGCCTGTGCGTACACTGCTGCCGATTATGGTTCTTATAGTAGCCAAAAATGTTGCAAGTGTCGAATACTAAAGTGTTGCAACACTTTACTTCTGTCCTGCGTTCAAGCGAGCAGCAATTTTTGCCAGCGCAATATTCCACTTGCGCCATGCTGTGCTGCGATCACATCCCAGCTCCCAGCAAATTGTTTTCCAGCGTCTGCGTGCGGCGCGATGCCAAATCAAGCGACGCTCTTCAACATCAACCCATGTGATCCAGCGCAGAGTTTGCTCCATGCGTGAGATTGCATCAGGCGTTGCACGTAAGCGAAGCGGCATGGGTTCACCTGCTGCAATCTCTTCTGGGGTGCGGACAATCTCGGGCCACGCATTAAAATAGCCTTGCGCCCGCACAGGCGGTAGCTTTTTCAAAGTTGAAATGGATTCTTCAAATTGACCTGCCACGTCCTTTTCTGTCCAGTTATGCTCCATAAGCACCTCCGTTGTTATTAGTGATTTCGTTTAAAATTGCGGCATACCCGGCAACGTCGAGAATGCTGTCCTGATGCCCGGGGCTGCTGTTCAGTCGCGCCAACTTCAGATCAATCAAACAAGTGATGACCTGTTCAGCACTCACATCCACGCCCAACGTCAGTGACCAGCGTTTGGCCACGTTTTCGAATAGCGGCTGGGGTGATCCGTAGCTTTCACCACGCTCTGCCAGTATTCGTGACGCTTCCTCTAAAAGTCGGTTGGCATGTCTCATGACTGGCCTCCGATCATTTGCTCACGGGCAAAATGCAGCAGAGCCAGCGCATCGGCTTCGTTGTCATCTTCGGGCAGATGGCCGAGGGCTTTGACGGCTGCAATAACAGCCTGCTTGCCAGCATTGCCTTTACCAGTGATGAACTTCTTGATCGTTCCGACCGGAACGCCTTCGTAAGGGATGCTGTGCTCCTCACACCATGCGGTGAGTGAAGCCAGAAAGCCGCCATAAGCATGGGCTGCATCGACACCAAGGTGTCTGCGGACTTCTTCGAAATAGACCGCGTTGATCGCACCAGACACATCACGGGTTTCATTCAGCCAGCGTTCAAAGCGCAAGTAACGCATGCCGCCACCCTCAAAGCGACGGGGACGAAAATGGGCTGTGCCGCTCATGATGCGTCCATGTTTGTTGGAGAGCGCCCATCCGGTGGCTGTACCCAGATCAAGACTGAGCAAAATGGGTTGATTGGTTTTTTCCATGAAGACCTCCTGTTTGGTTGTTGGGAAAGATGAAATGAGCACGCACAAAACCCTCGACCGGGGAGAGTTGCCCCCATAGGGGCACTCTCTCCCGTAGGGAGAGGGAGTCTTTTTCCTAAACACTTCCAAACTGGCTAAGCCTTGAAATAAAAGGCTTTCCCGCCAGTTTGGGCAGTTTGGAACGAAACTGGATGACCAAAACTGGAATCTGGCCCGAAACTGCGCTGAAACCGTTGATATGGCTGGAATTTTCCAGTTTGGGCAGATTTGCTGCAGTTTCAGATTGGGCCGAAACTGCTCCAGTTTGGGAGCGTGGCAGACCATTTTTCCCGGGTGGGAAAATTGGTTTTTGCGGGTGTTTTGGGGCTGGTTTGTCATGCCTGATCCTCCTCGTCATAAATCCACACACGAGGGTTCTCGACAGGCAGGACGGCGGCTGTCTGACGACATTTGTAATGAGTTGGATAGACCGCTTGCAGCTTGGTAGAGACTTCGCCTGTGTGCGGATCGACCATCTCTTCGCCAGTGCTAAGGTGCATATCTTCCACGCACAAAAAGCCGTATTTGGTACGAGAGGGACTGCTCAGGCCGTAATTGTCTGCATCTTTGAAAAACTTGACGTAGCCTTTGGTGGAGAGCACGTCCAAGCGTCCACGAATGGTATCTTTGCCACCAAGTCCGGCGCGGTTTTCAAACGCCTGACAAAACTGGTTCATGGTGTACACACGGCCAGCGCGGGATTCCTCATAGATAATTTCAAGGATGACATCGCGCTTGCGACGACGTTCTGCATCCAGCTTCTGGCCATAGTCACGATTGACCAGACGATCCGAGCTGTATTCCATCTCTTGCCACGCACCATCGACCTTATCGATCACCTTTGAGCGCAGGCGTGGGCCGTTTCGCAGCTCAAAAATCAGCTGGCGATAGGATTGGTTTTCATCTGGCTGGAACATGATCAGCCCGGTGGTGTAATAGCCTCGCAAACTGCTGGCACCGGAGAGTGCCTGAAACGGGTCTTCTTCTAGCTGCTTCTTTTGGATTTTGCGTGTGTGGTGGGCAAGGATAACCCCGGCATCAGGATTAACGGCATCACGCAACGCATCAAGACGCTGTTGCAAGAAAAACAGCATGGCTGAATTATCATTTTCACCCGCATCACCTTCGCCTCCATCAAAGACGTTTCTGAGCGGATCAACGACGATAATGTCAGCGCTGAGATCAGAAAAGTGGCTGCGAATGGCCTCACAGGTGGCGGCCACACCATGCTCATTGAGCAGCATCTTAAACTGCGGCGTAACAACCAGATTTTTACGAACCAGTGGCAGCAGGTTTTTGTCAAACGCCATATTTTGCAGGCGCTCGCGCAAATAGTGATACCCAATCTCTGCCTGCAGATAAAATATCCGCAAAGGGCGTGGTGGCTTCATGCCAAGAAAAGGAACACCTGCCGCCATATGGGCCAGCAGGGAGAGCAGAAAGTCACTCTTGCCGACCTTTGGAGCACCACCGAAGACCATTAGCCCACCCGGCGTTAATACACGCGGCAGGATCAAATCTTCCGGCATGGGCGATGTGTCATCCAAAAAATGCCCAACCGTGAAGGCTGGTACAGCGGTAACAGCAGCTTTTTCGGTTTTAATACACTCAGCAATGAAGGCGCGAATATCCATGCCATCAGACACAGCATCGGCTGCATCCCATTTTTCGGGCTTATCACTTGGCACGTCTAAAATGGTGAGCGAAGCGGCAATGCCCTGTGCACCAAGATATGTGCTGACAGCCTCGGCATAGTCACGACCAGCCTCATCATGATCCGGCCAGATCAGCAGGTGCTTGCCTTTAAGCGGAGACCAGTCTGTTTTCTCCGGCGGGGCCTTTGCACCATTCATTGCGGTTGTGGCTGTGATGCCATGGGCCATCAAAGCTTCGGCAGCTTTTTCACCTTCGACCAGCACCACATGCTGATTTTCTTTGAGACCCGGCTGATTAAAAAGCGGTCTTGGTGTGGGAGCGCGGTGTTTTTTCGCCAGCACATCCCATGGCCTAAATTCCTTGCCGTCGGCTGTGTCATAGCGATAGACACAGGCAATCAGCTTGCCGTCGCCATCTAAATAGTCCCATTTGGCCGTGTGTGGGCCAAGCTCATCCTCGGGGATATGTTTGACAGGTTTGGCTTGAGCAGCAGGCATCGGCGCGGGAGACGACAATCCTAGCCATTCACTGGCTGAGCTGACCACCTGCGGGAATTGATGCTTGGTATCCAAATTGTGGCAAGCAGCCCATAGATCAAAGATGTCGCCACCTTCGCCCGTGGCAAAATCATGCCACATGCCAGCCTTGCCACTACCCAGCTCAATCTTGAGGCTGTCACCCTTATTGCCTTGAATATCACCAATCTCATACACGCCGCGTTTGATGCGACCTGCAGGCAGCAAATAAGACAGAACTTGATCCAGCCTCCCGATCAGTTGCTGACGGATATCATCCGTGGGAACAGTAGCGTCTTTGAATTCCGGGTATTGGCTTGGCGCATCGTTGAAGTCGGACCAGCTTACTGTCATGCAGGCACCTCCCAACATCGATTGCGGTAGGCACAGAAACGACATTCAAAATGTTCAGGATCAGCGGTATGGCGCGGCAATAATTCACCAGCCTCGGCTGCTTTTAAGATGGTAACCGCACGATCACTGACTTTTTGAGCAAGGCTCGCATCAAAAGGAACAAGCTCAAAATGCAGCTCCGCCGTATCTTTATTAATGGCCGTGAATAGCGCCGGGTTTTTGCTGATGCCCGGCACACTGCCTTCCATATAGGCTTGGTAGGTTGCCATTTGCGCGGCATAGACAGGCTTTGATTTAGCAACGCCGCGTTTGACGGTCTCTTTCCATGCATTGGCATTGAGCGACTTGCACTCCCATAGCATCGGGAATGTCAGACCCAGTGCCTCGGGTGCGCCATTAATAATGCCGTCAACATGACCACGGATACGACCATCGGCGACTGAGAACCCGAATTGATAGCCATTCGGCTTTTCAGTGAAGAGCTCAAGCCCGGCAAGACGCAGCCAGCGAATGGCCAGATCTTCAAACACATGCCCTGCGGCAAATATTCGCAAGGTCTGACCGGAAAAACCTTCGTCTTTGGGCGTGTTGGTATATTCGTACTGTAATTTACGGCTGCAGTTTTCCCCGAGGCGGGAAGCCCCCAGATAATCGCGTTCTGGCTGGGCGTTATGTTCCGCGCACAGTGCCTGATCAATCAATTCAGACACACGCTCGGTAAAACTGGGCCTGTGATTAAAATCAAGCATCTAAAACGGAATCTCCTCCGAGCCTTTGGAAAGCTCGTCCATGTAAGCGGTCACAACGACTTCGATCAGCGTCAGAACTTGCTCACGGGTTAAATCTTTGAAGGCTTTGTCTGTGCCAATCTCAGCGACATATTCCCCAAGGGGGCGCAGAGCCTTATTCATGCAGTCACGTTCAAAATCAGTGGGATCAATCATGCGGCGATCCTCCCGTTTTCAATGACCTGACGGATGGCCGTGTTGTTAAACCGCATGGTCATCAGCGCAGATGCCTTGTAACGGGTCAGGCTGTAATCATTGCGATATTCAGGAGGGAGATGACGAAGCTGTTTTTCGGTGGCAGGCTGGTGCAACCAGTTCTTGGTTTTATGAGCAGCGCTCTCGGTTTCAAACAGGTTGATCCAGTCATCGGCAGCGGCGAAGCACACAATACGCTCACCAGCAGCCAAGAGCTTAACCGCGTGGTTTTTGCGACCACCAACGGCGTACCATTCACCGTCGCGGTAAAAGACACCGCCCCAAGCCTCAAAGCCCGTTGCAATGAAATACTGATCATCACCGTGTAAATCACACCAAAGAAAGCTGGAGCGTTTGAGAATATCGATTTCCGTCATGTGGAAATCGGCAGTTGGTGTGGTGTCAGCCTCGGGCTGGCCTTCCCAGATATAGCCACATAGCGGACATTCCTTACTGGCCAGCGGCACATCAGCGCCGCATTCCGGACAGTCTTTATATGGCGCATCGCCTTCAATAAACTGATCGTCCAGCTGGACTTCCTGTTCCAGCGAGCCATGCATTAACGTTGACGTGCCAAAATCCAATACAACGCAGTCTTTTTTGATAATGCCGGGATGCTCGTTTGGATCAATGGTACGAAGCCCGCGCCCGATCATCTGAATCATGGTGGATTTGTAAGAGCTTGGGCGCAGTAAAACGATGCAGGATGTTGGCGGGTGGTCCCAGCCTTCAGTTAGTACCGCAACATTCACGATGACTTGCAAATCGCCTTTGCCGTAAGCTGCTAGAGTATCAGCGCGATCTGTTTCGCTCATATCACCCCAGATCATGCCTGTGGAAATGCCCGCACTGATAAAGCTGGCCATAACATCCCGCGCATGCTCAACGGTCGAGCAGAATACGACGGTTTGGCGGTCTCCGGCTTTTTCCTTCCAATGCTGAACCACCGCATCATTGATCGGGCGCGTGTTCATGATGTCAGCGACCGCGCCCATATCGTAATCAAGGGCGGTTTTACGGACTTTACTCAGTTCTTCTTGAACACCGACATTCATGACAAAGGTGCGTGGCGGTACAAGATGACCGGAAGCGATCAGCTCTTTGACAGTGATCTGGTCCGACACATTGGAAAAGATCGGGCGCAGACCTTTTTTATCACCACGGTTGGGCGTGGCGGTCATACCTAGCAGCTTCAAATTCGGATTGATGTTTTGAGCGTGCTCAATGACCCGCATATAGCTGTCGGCCCGGGCGTGATGGGCTTCATCAATCACCAATGCATCAAGTGGTGGCAATGATTGCAGGTTGCTCTTCCGCGAGAGGGTTTGCACCATGGCAAAAGCCACTTGGCCATCCCAGCTTTTCTCATTCGCATTAAAAATGCTGGTGGAGAGCGATGGATTTACGCGCTTGAACTTTCCTTCATTTTGAAAGGTCAGCTCATCACGGTGAGCAAGCACGCAGGCACGCTCAATATCGCGGTCAAACATGCGTCCCAGCACTGCTGATAGCATAATCGTCTTGCCAGCACCTGTTGGCGCGACCGCTAGCGTGTTGCCGTGGGTGTAAAGCGCATCAACGGTCTTGGAGACGAGCTCCTTTTGTCTTGGTCTGAGTAACATGCCGCCCCTTATCATTGTGCCCATGACGGCAGGTTGCTGGCAGAATTCGCAGATGCGGACTGATCACTATTGGACGGAGGCGCAGAAGCTGCACCGGATACAGCGCCCATGAGAGAGGCGTATTCCTTGTTGTCCGGTGTGATGGCCAGTTTGATGACGTTCTTGTCGTCACCGTTCTGGTCTTTCTCAATGTCGATGCGGGCAGCAAACTCGACACCATCCAGATCGCCAAGGCCGTTGATACGGCGGGCATTTTGGGCAGCTGGCGAATTATCCTTGTTGGATACACCGCGAGACGAGTTCAAAATCCCTTTGATAAAGGCGCGACCAATATTGGCCCAGTCCGGACCTTTGGCACTGTACAGTCCGATCAGACTCCAAACTTTACGGCGAGCATATTTGCCCTCAAGCACCACGAACTCACAGTTCAAATAGACTGCACCTGTGGTGTTGCTGCGCGTGGCCCAGCCACCCGTCCAGCCTTGCGACGCATCATCATGACCGCCGGGCTTAATGGTCATACGGACCTTAACCAGCGTTCCTTTGGGGATGACATCAAATCCGCTTTGATCATCTGCACTATTAAAATCGTTCCAACTCATTCTTGGCCTCCTTGTGTTTCGTTGTTGTGTTGGGAATCAGGGGTGCTGCTGGTAGGCGCGTCCTGTTCAATTGAGAACGTGAGGCGTTCGGCAGCAGGCTTGGCTTTGCCTGCAATCTTCTGCATGAGGCGGCCAAGATGGGGTTCTTCCATCAGGTCAAGACGACCGGAGCGATCCTTGGCCGGGTATCCGGCATCATTGATGGTGTGGCAGATAAAGGCGCGGAATGACTTGCCTTCGGGGCTTGTCATCTCGGTCATAGTGATGACCTGATCGACAATGCCGGGAAGCTCTAATGCGGTTTTGCTGCCTTCAATTTGTGGCTGGAAGAAACGGCGATTAAAGTCATCGATCTTTTCGTCCAAGATGCCGACAAACCAGATATTCTTGCCGCGTGTGTGCTGGAGATGCGTAAGCCACGCGATCATTTCCTGCCCATGCAGGCCGTAAGCACCACGCGTATCAGGCTTGCCTGTTTTGTCAGAAAATGCCTGCGGCTGGCCCTTGCACCAGTTGAAACACAAGCGTCCGGCAACGGTGATGCTGTCGATGAAGATCGTGTCGTATTTATCAAGAGCTCCGGCATCACCATACTTGGCGGTGACGGCATCATAATGGGCTTGGCTGTAAGGCTGCTCATCACGCAAAGCCGGGTTCGGACCGCCTATAAAGGCTGCAATATCGCCGCAGTCCTGCCATGTGCGTGGACGAATGGTGTCGCCTTGCCAGCCTTCTATGGCCAGATCACCAGCCTCGAGATCAAAAAACAGCGTCTTTTCAGCGGGAAGCGTCCAAAGCAATGATGTTTTGCCGATACCGCTTTTACCAAAGATGCATCCTTTAATGCCCTTGGTTTCTTTCAAACGTTCATCGGCTGAGATGATAGGAAGGCTCATTGGGCACCTCCTTTACGGGAGAGTGCATCCACAATGTTTTCAGCGCCTAATGCGCCTTTGGAACGTGCGTCCGTATAAAGCTCACGGATGGCAGACAGGCGCTTATAGATGGCGCTTTGTTCTTTATCCAAAGCCTGTGCGGCAAAGACCAGATCATCCAGAGTTGCCTCATGGATAGGTTTGGTGGTGTCTTCAGGAATAGCACCAAGCTCTGGAATTTGAATAAATGCCGGAACATGTTTGGCGTAGTAGCTGTCTTTAATCAGCTTTTGTAACGATGGCTTAAACATAAAACCTCCTTGATTTCGTGGGTTAAAATTTGCTCTTTGGTCATGTCGTTTCGGCTGCCGGGTTCTGACGCCGCCCAAAGAGCAAAGCGGTCGCGGTATTTCCTTATGGGGTCTTGTATTTCCGCGAGAACCCGGCATGTTTTCTTGCCTTCAAGGAGTTACTTACCGAGAGGGCTCAAAAACTGTCGGCGGCTCAGTGCAGATATTCCGCAAAGCCACGCTCCTTCAGCGATCCGAGAAGTTCGGACAGCGTCCCGTAGAGGGTTGAGCGTGGGGTTTTGGTTTTGCGTGAGATTTCACTGATGCTGAGCGTTCGCAGATCAACCATCAGCAACACCAGATGCGGCGGCATCTGCTGAACGGCTTGTTCAAGGTCAATTTGAAGGTCGCGGCTGGTCAGATCTTCGGTTGCAGGATCAGGCAAAGCGTTATCTTCGCCGTCCTTGTCCTCAAGCCAAGCATCGAGTGAAAAATCACTGATGCCGGACCCACGTTTCTGTGCGCGGGCTGCTTCAATCAGGCTGGCACATTTGTGATTGAGGATGCGGTCAACAAAGGTCGACCATTTTGCTTTTTCGGGATCATAAGCCTGCTTGCGGGATAAATAATCCAGCATTAGCTCTTGCTCGAGGTCCTCGACTTCAACGCCATGGATGGCGGAGTGCCGCATCAGGCTGTATGCGTGATAACGGACTTGGTTTACGACATAAGGATTAATTCCTTGGTACTTGTTTTTGCTCATGGTTTTCGTCTCCAGTTGCGGTTAGCCGCCACGCGGGCGGGTCAACTGGGACTGGCGAAAACTCACTGGAGGCCCGGTGAGACGGGCTATTCAAAGCGCTGCAAAAACAAAAAAAGCCCCGACATGCGGGGCTTTGGTGGGGGTAAATTTTTTTTGAAAAAACTTTCAGGGTGGTCGGTGAAATTTCACCGAAGGGAGATTAGGTAAATCCAAAATGCTTTAATTGCTCATCCCAAATATCGGGAAATGGGGTTTGCATATCCTGCAGGCTTAACTGGCGCGGCTGCGTACCATCCAAGATGGCTTTTTTAATCTGTGGAGCGAGTTGATTGAGGCGCAGTATCCGCGACATATAGGATGAATTGATCTTGCGCTGGCGCGACATGTCATCGATGGATTTATAGCGCCCGGTATCAATCAGGTTTTGCCAGTAATAGGCTTTGGCCAAGGCTTTAACGAGCGTCTCGTCGGGTTTCGAAGCTTCTAGCGGTGCAGTCATATGAGCACCTTCAGGAAGTAAAATCAGTTTTTTGCCGCCGTAGCGTTTGATTTTTATAGGCACCCGAACCGAGATCACATTGCCTTCCATCATTTTTATGCGTGCATCCATGCTTGCTCCTCCAATTGTTTGGTTGAAATTCCTTGGAGGCGCTTTTCTTGTTCGTCCAATTCTCGTGCAAGGCTGAGCATGCCATCTGCCCGGATACGGACATCGACATATTCATAATTGACGATGACTTTCTCAATCATCAGCTCAAGAATACGTTGCTGCTCTGCCGGAAAAAGCTCTTTCCAGATTGGTACAATATTGCCAAGCGCGTCCCGGACTTCCGTTTCAGTCAAGCTTTCATCCTCTTTGTATGCCTCGCGCCATGTCTCAACGATCATTTCAGGTGAAGCAAAAACGGCTTGCAGCTGTGTCAGGATTAAAGCTTCCATCTCACTGGCACTGACATTACGAACTTTGCAATCCGGATTGATGCCTTTGCGATAGTGCTCGCAGGTGTAATAGCGATAAAGCCTGCCGCCTTTTTTACGGGTATGGCTTGGCACCAGAGAGCATTCACACTCACCGCATTTCAAAAGCCCCATCAAAATAGCCTTAGTTTTCTTGCGTGTGATTGCGCCTCGATTGATGGTGTTTTCTTTCATAATGGCGCGGACTTTATACCACGTATCCATGTCAATGATGGCGGGATGACGGCCCTCGTAGACCTGGTCCTTATGTTTGATTTTTCCGATATAGATGGGGTTTTGCAGAATCTTATAGAGGCCGCCTTTATCCAGTGCCTTACCGCCGATAACACGTCCGTTCTTGGTTGTGCGCTTCTTGCTTAACACCCCCATGCGCGGCAACATTTTTGCCATCTCTGTGGGCGACTTGGTCATCAAAAATAGATCGAATATTTTGCGGATGCCCTCAGCTTCATCAGCCTCGATCACAAGCTCGCGGTTTTTTACCACATAGCCCATGGGCGTAACACCGCCCATCCACATGCCTTTGCGTTTGGAGGCTGCCAGTTTATCGCGGATACGTTCGCCAATAACTTCACGTTCAAATTGGGCAAAGCTGAGCAGGATGTTCAGCGTCAGTCGGCCCATTGATGTGGTGGTGTTGAACTGCTGGGTAACGGAAACGAAGGACACTTTGTGCTCGTCAAACAGATCGATCAACTTGGCAAAATCAGCCAAAGAGCGTGACAAACGGTCAACCTTGTACACGACGACTGTATCAATCAGGCCACTTTTGATATCGTCCATCAGACGTTTCAAAGCCGGGCGATCCATATTGCCGCCTGTAAAGCCGCCATCATCATATTCATCAGGAAGCTGAAACCAGCCTTCATGTTTTTGTGAAGCAATGTAGGATTCACAAGCCTCGCGCTGAGCATCAAGGCTGTTGAACTCCATATCCAAGCCTTCTTCGGTGGATTTGCGCGTATAAATCGCGCAGCGTTTTTTCGGTGTGGTTTTGCTCAATGTTTACCTCCTTGTGCTTTGTTGTTTAATCCGAAGAAGGCAGGTCCTGACCAGCTGCTGCCTGTAATGGCCAGTGCGACTTTCGACAGGCTTTTGTATAGGCAGCCTGCATATTCGTAGCCTTCTTCTAAAATGGTGACTTGATATTCGATGCCCTTATATTCCCGGACCAGTTTGGTGCCGGGGATGGGGCGCTGATATTGTGTCTTGCGCTTTGGCTTGGCTTTCTTGCCCGAGCCGAATAAATCTTTAGCCTGCTGTTCGATCCGGTTCTCAATCTGCGGATCAACGCCATAAGCAAGCTCTTGCAGGCGATAAGCCAGTTTGCGGACAATGTGGCTTTTATGGCCGCCGGGTGGTTCGTCCTGATACACATCCCGCCATAATGCTTTAAGGTCTGATAGCGGCATGTTTGGGAGTGCCGCCACACGCGCCAGAAGTGTTTTATCCATCTGTTTCTCCTTGGTTTTTTGGTTCTTCGTCATGGGCATGAACGCTTGGAAAAACTCTGAAGTCCAATGAATTAGAGGGATGTGTTGGCTCGAACTGACGGTTCAGACGAATCTTGCGGCGCAGGATGCCAAGAGCCAGCAAACGGGCCACTTCGGTGCGGCGATCTCGCTCATTTATTAGGTTTGGGGAAAGTGAAGACATGGGCGTTCCTCCTTTAGAATTATTGCGTCGTTCAAGGAGTTACTTACTGAAATGACTTGAAAACTGTCGGTTCAGTCAATGCTGTGCATTGAATCAAATTAGGCTTGTGAAAATCATAAGCCTAATTTATATTAGGTTATTAGCCAAAATTGAAAGGATGCTATGGAGCAACTGACAAACACACAGAATACGCTATTACAGGCCATTGAACGCCTGAAACGTGCCATGGGGATGTCACCCACGGTACAAGAGCTTGCTGTGGAATTGGGTGTGAAAGCGCCCAGTGTGTTTGAAGGGCTCAAGCGGCTGGAAGATAAAGGCTATATTCGCAGACAGGCGCGAAAAGCGCGTTCCATCGAAATCCTCCACGCGCAAACACCGAATAAAACCAATCTGACGGCTGTTCCTGTTTTAGGGATGGTTGCAGCGGGCCAACCGATTCTCGCCCTTGAGAATCAGATTGGTCAGGTCATGGTGCCGGATAATGTTCTGCGCGGGAAATGCTTCGTGCTCAAAGTGCAAGGTGACAGCATGATCGATGCTGATATTTTCGAGGGAGATTACGTTGTCGTTCGCCAGCAACCGATTGCTGAGAACAGCGATATTGTTGTGGCCATGGTCGGCGAAGAAGCTACTGTAAAGCGGCTGAGCATTGAAGGGGAGCATATTGAGCTGCGCCCTGAAAATCAGAAACTAAAACCCATCATCATAGGACAACAAGATGAACTTAAAATAATTGGGAAGGTCTTACACGTCTGCTCGGGTGTTGACACCGAGGCCCTCCTAGACGAACCCCCAAGGAGGATAACCACATGAGCACCTATAATTTACGACGTTTTGCCCAACCTGATGTTTTGAAACACATCCAGCAAGATAATCTGATTACTTTTCTTAAACGGTATGAAGACTATCTGACCGGACGCGATTTTAGCTTTGATCTGGATGAAGATGGTGAGTTGGATTTTGAGACACTGTGCCAAGTGCTGATGAATCCATCAGAGGCCATGGATATCGAGTTTGTTGAAGCCTTGTTCTTTATTCAGGAAATGTCTGACGATGAGCATTTTGAAGAATTGAGCGAACAGGCCGAGGCCAACAATATCGCTGTGCATGAAGATTCAACGGCAGCAGATTTGGCATTGGCGTTATGGTTGTACGATCCCGAACTTTTGAAGCGCCCTCATGCAGAGGTGATGATTCTCAAGCCCAAATCATTCATGTACTTCCAGTCTGATCAAAAATCTCCCGATACTTTTGCTCTTCCAAAGCCAGAGACCATGCGAACGCTGGAAGCGGATATGGACACATGGTTTTTGAATAATAAACGCGGGACTGGCTGTCGGATTTTGCCTGTTAGTGCAGAGGACGAAGACAAGACATACTTCTTGATCCGTCATGGCATGCCCTTCAAACGTGAGGGCAAGATTGAATCTGGGCAGTCCAAGACGATTTTTTATCGTCCAGAGTTTCATGACGTGATTGTCTATGATCGCGCCAACAATGAGTTGGCCGTCTTTAATAAGTCAGGTGCCAAGAAAGAGCGCACTATGTATTTGGATTTGTTCAGCCAGCATCTCTTTGGTCAGGCTGAATATTTTCCAGGCGCAGAAAAATACACATTGCAGCCACTCATCGATAATGGCGTTGATGCTTTGGCCTGTGCCGATATTGATGGGCTGGAAGATATAAAGCTGGTTGAAATCCAACACCAGTTTCTTGGGCCTTATAATGACAAACAGACGTTACGCTCAAATGATGTGTTTGCGTCCTTAGAATCAAGAGATCGTGAATTTCCTAATTTTGGCAGATTGGTATCCGCCAGCTTTTCAGTGAAATTTGAAAATGCCAAGCGTCCACGCATGGTCAAGGTGCGAACACCAAATGTTGCCAATTTTGACCGTAAGGAAGATTCTCACCTGATTGAAACATGGTTGCGGAAACGTGGCTTTGTAAATGAGCAGAAAGAGGAAGAAGACAGCACACAACCCGTAACGCATCAGGAGAGCCATGACGCCGTATCAATCGCCGCCATGGCGTAAATTCACAGAGCTTTCTGGTGGCAAGGGTGTAAAAGCTGAATGGCAGGACTTTCCGGAAGAGCTGCTTGCTATCACCAATGAGGAAGCATCCGCTATTCCCTGTAATGGCCGAGCCGGATGCTACATGAATGTCGTGCGGCATGGGCCAAGCGATATTGTCGGCATCTGTACATCAGATACCAAGCAGTGCGACCGCCGCACGCTCAAAAAATCAGAGCTGGCACTGTATCGTATAGACCATAAAAAGCTGGCTACCAAGGTTGCCGCCGCCATTGGTTTTACCGAGCAACATGAAAAGATCACAGGCTATACGGCCCTTTGGAAATTTGGTGTGCTGAATCCGCAAGCCGAGCATAGTTTTCCTGTCTATTGTTTTTTAGGCCAGACATCCTCGCAGCTGGATAAGATCATCAATCAGCTTTGCATGGGCGAGCAGACGTTTCTGTTGATTGCCGCCACCAGCAGTCTCATCAGCACTGCCAGCTCTGATGCGAGCAGCAGGCATAAATCCAAACTCATCGGCATAGATGATGTGCTTGCCGTTGATGCTGCGGGTAAGGTCATGGCAAAAGAGAGTGCTCAAAACATCGTCTCCAATTGGCTGGAAACAGTGTTGCCAAAATCAGCCAAGCCGGGATCGGAGTATCAGTTCCCCACACCAGCAGGCGCAACATGGGAACAGTTTGTATTTGAGTTTACCGCAACAGAAATGTTGTTGGTTTCGTGCGGACAGATTCAAGAACGGCTGGAACCTGAGCACTTGAAGATGAAGAACCAGAATTCCGGCAAGCCAACACTACAGTGGACATTGTTACGTTCTCTCGCCACAACAGGTGGCAGCATCTCATGGCAAGATCCGGATGCCACTGATCGCGTCAAAAAACAAAAGCAGGAACTGGCGAACAAGCTCAAACAAACCTTTGGCCTTTCGGAGGACCCGGTGCCTTGGAATGAGGGCGAGAAAGCATACAAAGCAAAGTTTGTTGTCAAAGCTGCTGATAACGTGCTGCGCCAGCTCACTGGTTGACAATGACAGGCATAGACTGGAGCGAACTGGTCAATTGCCAAAGCCTTGATTTCCCATGGTTAAAAGCGCCGTACTTCGCTTTTCCAAGTACGGTGTTTTTCAGGAAAGGGGCATATATAGGAGGAAAATTAGAGAAAAACGGGGCGTTTTAATAGAGAGGAAGTCAATTGCAAATGGCGAAAAAGCCCGCAAATGCTGGTCTTTTAAGGCTATGCCATCTCGGGCATATGAAAGTTCGTTTGTAGTTAATGGCGGAGAGACAGGGATTCGAACCCTGGAGACGGTTTCCCGCCTACACACTTTCCAGGCGTGCGCCTTCGACCACTCGGCCACCTCTCCGGTGCGCGCCTTCTAGCGTCAGGTCGGCGTTGGGTGCAAGTCGTTTTGCAGGTCTATCCCATCCATTCACAGCGGGTTGTTATAAGGCCGCGAGTTACCGGCTATCTAGATGCAAATAGACACGGCGATTCCGGGCACCCTTCTTTTCGACTTTGCCAAGCCTCAGCCGTCCAATTTCACCTGTTCGCGCGACCTGAGTGCCGCCACAAGGTTGCAAGTCAACTTGTGCATGACCCGCTCCGATCCGAACCAGACGAATGCGCCCCGCACCTCGCGGCGGCCGCACTGACATCGTTTTGACCAAGCCAGGTTTCTCGTCCAGTTCCGCTTCGGTAATCCACTCCTCTGACACTGGCAAATCTCGGGAGACCAGCGCGTTCAGCTGCGCTTCCAATGCTGGTTTGTCCTCAAGTGGATCGAACATATCAAAGTCCAAGCGCCCCTTGCCAGCCGAGATGGAGCCACCTGTAACCGGCAATGGAATGACGACCGACAGCAAATGTAGTGCCGTATGAACCTGCATATGCCCAAACCGGCGCGGCCAATCGAGGGATTGGGTTATCTCGGTTCCAATCAACGGCAACAAAGCCCCTGATTGCGGCACCAAGACGATGCCACCACTGTCTCCTTTAACGGATGTCGCTACTTCCAATTCGCCATCCGCCCAGGTCAGCTTGCCGCTGTCTCCGGGTTGTCCGCCACTGGTTGCGTAAAACAACGACTGGTCCAAAACAACGCCGCCTTCATCGGTCACAGCAGTGACTACACCTTTGGCAGTCTTTTGATAGGGATCCTCAAGAAAAAGCCGCCGTGTCATCATGTTAGTCGTCAAACACGCTAGGTAAAATCCGATCGGCGCCATCTAGCCAGGTCGGAACCGGCAACCCTTTTTCCCGAAGGAACGCTGGATTAAACAACTTGGATTGGTACCGATTTCCATAGTCGCACAAAATCGTAACAACGGTGCTGCCTGGCCCAAGGTCACGGGCCATGCGGATCGCACCTGCTATATTGATGCCAGAGGATCCGCCAAGGCAAATGCCTTCGTTCTGAAGAAGATCGAATATGGTCGGAAACGCTTCGCTGTCGGGAATTTTATAGGACGCGTCAGGCGTAAAACCTTCAAGGTTTGCGGTAATGCGCCCCTGCCCGATGCCTTCAGTTATCGAGTTGCCGGCCGGCGGTTCTTCACCTGTGTAGAGCTTGTGCATTCCCGATCCATCCGGGTCGGCCAATGCCACTTTCACACCTTTGGGCTGCAAAACCTGACCAATTCCCGCCAGCGTTCCGCCCGACCCAACAGAACACACAAATCCATTTACTCGGCCGTCGGTCTGATCCCAAATTTCAGGACCCGTCATTTCAATGTGAGCCTGACGGTTGGCAGTGTTGTCGAACTGATTGGCCCAAACCGCACCGTTCTTTTCAGTCTTGTTAAGTCGTTCTGCCAAGCGGCGCGAATAGTGCACGTAATTGTTCGGATTCTTAAATGGAACCGCAGGAACCTGAACAAGCTCTGCCCCGCAAAGCCTTATCATATCTTTCTTTTCCTGGCTTTGCGTCTCAGGGATGACAATCACCGTCTTAAATCCCATTGACGCTCCAACCAAGGCCAACCCGATGCCGGTGTTGCCCGCTGTACCTTCAACGATTGTACCACCCGGGCGCAGCTTCCCGGTCGCTACAGCGTCGCGGATAATGAACAACGCCGCGCGATCTTTGACCGACTGACCCGGATTCAGGAATTCCGCCTTGCCCAGAATTTCACACCCTATGGCATCCGACGGCCCGCGAAGACGGATTAACGGCGTGTTGCCAATTGCATCGGCGAGGTCAGTGCGAATGTTCATCGCATATTCCTTGTTAATTTTCTCTGATCTAGTCGTGCGGTGCTCATGATGCAATGTGCAGTTGGTCACAGCATCTACATTGAAACTATTCGGTGCCCAATGTGTGCCGGTTGGCCTCAAGCCAAAGTGCTGACATGATTAGGGGCCCAGTGTTTGCCTGACCGGTTCGGCACATTTCCAAAAGGTCGGCCAACGGCATGACATGGGACAAAATATCCTCTGCCTCGCCTTTGACTCCACCAACAAACGCATCGCGTCCGTCAAGATCGCACCGAGCAATAAAACTGGTCAGATGCTCACTGAATGCCCCGGAAGTAGGATAATACTCGGCGATCTTCAAAAGGCTGTTCGCAAGCAATCCGGCTTCTTCGCTGAGTTCGCGAAGCGCCGCCTCTTCGGCGGTTTCACCGGGGTCAATCCGCCCCGCCGGTGGCTCAAGACACCAAGGATTTGTATCTCCACGCACCAATGCCCCATGACGAAACTGTTGAATAGCCAACACTTTCTCGGTTTTCGGATCAAATGGTAATACCGTCACCGCATCGCCGCCCAAAAAACTCGCGCGCTTAACTGCGCGGCTTAGTGATCCATCATATCGGGGGAATTGCAGCCAATCCTCTCGAACGGCAAAGTAGTCCGTGTAAGGTTGCGAGGTCTTGGAAATCAGAACATCTGCCGCGGCATAGGTCGTTCCCGGAACCTGCGGCGACGGTGATTTTCGGGCGCGAATGCGACTGAAAGCGCGGCTTCGAATTTGTGAAAACACCCGCCCGGCATCTGCAGCACTCAGCCATGGCTGCAACCGCATATACTCAACAGCCGCCTCTCGCGCGAGCGCCCCGTGCTGCGCTTGCCATTCTGAAAGTGACCAGAGTTCACCTATTTCCCATTTTTTGGGCTTTGGAACATATAGTTGGCCGTCGATTTGCTCCGCGCCAACGGAGAAAGTGGCATCGACCAACATGTACCCGAAATCAAGTTCATAGTAGTCCAGGCCAGCCTTTTGGGTCGGATCTGCTTCAATCAGTATTCCCTCGGTGTGCGAACCTGGCTGAGAAGCTATGATTGGAAAGGCTTCGCCTTTGGCCCAAAAGACCGCATGGTCAGCAAGCGTTGCCTGGCGACCAGACGGCGAAGAACCGGCAACGATCCCAAGCAGCTCAGGGTCGCGCAGCGTGCCGTAAAGGAATAGATTGGTGGTTGCAGTCACGACCAACGGCGTGCGAAAAATTCAGTCAGCCAGGATACAAACAATGCGCCAACAACGGCGGGCAGGATAACGTCTTGAACTAAGGCCAGTTTTCCGTAGTCCAGAATCAGTTGCGCCATCTCCTGCAATGCCTCGATAGGACCATCATAGTATAGACGCATGGATCGCCGCAGCATCTCGTAGCCAGCCCAGACGACCAATGACCAGAAGAAAGTCGCCCCAAGGGTTGTAAGACCATAGCCATAGGCTTGCCGGTATGTTTTTCCCGCGCCACGACCAAGGATGGTCCACCCCATGACCAGCCCGATGCCAGCATTGACTTGGGAGAACCATCCAACGCGCGACCCTTCGGGCAACAACGGTTTGATCAAATCAGTTATGAAATATGCAAGCGCTGCGAACGCAATCGCTGCGACCAGTTTCCCGCCTGTGGGCATCTGCTCTCTATCCCGGTTTCGTGACCGTTATCTGTGTCACGTCAATATTTCCGGCGTGAAAGCCCGCAGCGCAAGAGGTTAGATAGAAATTCCACATTCTTCTGAAGCGATCGTCGAATCCGCGCAACGATACGACTTGGTCCCATTTGGCATTGAAGGTGTCGTGCCAACGCCGCAATGTCTGGCTGTAGCTTTCGCCAAACTCGATGGAACCAGCGACTTTAAGCCCCGCACTTTCGACCTGCTGCTTGAGCACCGTCGGCGACGGGAGCATGCCCCCTGGGAAGATATATTTTTGAATGAAATCAACGCTTTTCCGATAGGCCTCAAAGCGGTGATCTTCGACTGTAATGATCTGAAGCGTCGCATTTTTCCCTGGTTTCAGGCGGTCGCGGAGGGTTTGGAAGTAGGCGGGCCAGTATTTTTCACCGACGGCTTCGAACATCTCGATCGAGGCAATTCCGTCGTAAATGCCTGTTTCATCGCGGTAATCTTGCAACTTTATCTCGACCTGATCACTCAGGCCCGCTTTGGCCATACGGGCGACTGCGAAGTCATATTGTTCTTTCGAAATCGTTAATCCAGTGACCTTTAGCCCGCGCTGCTTGGCAGCGTATTCGGCAAAACCGCCCCAGCCGCAGCCAATCTCGAGGATGTGATCGCCGGGTTTTGCGCCCATCAGGTCGACCATGCTTTCGTACTTCTGGGTCTGGGCGCGCTCCAGGTCCTCTTGCCCTGTTTTGAAGTAGGCCGAAGAATAGGTCATCGTGTCATCCAGCCATAAGGCATAGAAATCATTGCCTAAATCATAGTGATAGGAAATGTTCTTCTTGGCCTGAGACTTGGAATTGTTATTCATCCAGTGCCGCATGCGTTCATAGGCGCGCACCATGAACATGCCAGAGAAATTTTCATACATTTCGTCATTGTCGGAATGCATGACATCCATGAAGGTCTGAAGGTCGGGCGTAGACCACCATCCTTCCAGGTAAGCATCTGAAAACCCGAGGTCGCCTTCGCGAATGAGGCGCGAAAAAACATCCGGGTTTTGGACGTGAATTTCGGCGATCGGCCCCGGATTGGGTGCATCGACGCGAAAAATCCGGCCATCGGGCAAATGGAAATCGATCCGGCCGTTTTGCAGATTGCTGGCCAGCGCGTAAGTCGCTGAAAAGTAACGCGGAAGGTCAGTTTGGCCTTCCAGGCTTGTGAGTGCTGTCATGATCCCCGCTCCCAACAGACATCGTCAATAAGAGTAGCGTCGATTTCGTATTCATCAACCATTTCTTAATATTACGTGCGGTGTTCAGGGATGGATTGAAATCAGACTTTCGAATCAGACATTTAGAGCTGGCTGTATTGCGTCGGTATTGCGTCGGTGGACCCGAACGGCCGATTTTGGTTCCGTTAACGGATAGAAACCGGATTTCGACACGAAATCCGGGGTGCGCGCCGGGCGCGCATGCCTTCGGCGAGGATATTTTTGGGCCAATAATGAACCGAGGTGGTGTCTGTTGAACGAGGTCAGACGCCCAGCGCGCGAAAGACTTTTGGGAGCTCTTCCGGCAGATCTTCGGCGATGAGGCCGGGGCCGAAGCTGAGAGCGCATTCGGTGTGGAGCCAGGCGGCGGTTTCGGCTGCTTGTTGGGGTTCGACCCCCCGCGCCAGCAAGCCTGTGATAAAACCCGCCAACACGTCGCCCGAGCCCGCGGTGGCCAACCACGGCGCGAAGCGGTCGTAGGCCGAGGAATTGATAGCGGCGCGACCATCGGCGCTGGCGATGACGGTATCGGGGCCTTTGAACAGAACGGTGCACCCTGCCCGCTTGGCAGCGTCGCGGGTGGCGTCGACTTTTGAATAGGCCGGACCTTTGGTGGCGGGGGCGGTCAGCTTTTCGGCGATGTCGGGGAAGAGGCGTTTGAATTCGCCCATGTGGGGGGTGAGGACGCAGTTTTCGTGGAGGGCGTCGAAGAGGATCTGGGGGTTGCGTTCAAAGCGGGTGAGCGCATCGGCATCCAAAACCACGGATCGGACGTGCCCCGGACCTGATCCGGGGCCTACTCCCTTTTTCGTGCGAGGCCCCGGCTCGGAGGCCGGGACGTGGGTCAGGGCGGCGAGGACCAGAGCTTGGGTATCGGGGCCGAGGCCAAGGCCGGGACCAAGGCACAGGGCGTTCAGGCGCTGATCTTCGAGAAGTTCAGTCAGACCCGGTGCGCCGCCAATGGGGCGGCACATGATGGCAGTGGTTTGAGCGGCAACTTCTGCGAGCGCGGCTTTGGGGCATGCAATGGTGGTGAGGCCCGCGCCGATCCTGAGCGCTCCACGCGCAGCAAGACGCGCGGCACCGGTTTTGCCGGGACCGCCGGAGAGGATCAGAGCGTGGCCGTGGGTGTATTTGTGGGTGTCCGGCGATTTCGAGAAGCTCGCGATGTCGGGTTTGGTCACAATCTTGGGTTCAGACATTTTTTAAGTTCCGAAGAAGAAGAGGAGTGAATCGTAATCGGCAACGAGAGAGGGTGCATCACATCCCTTGTCGGGCCCATGGTTTGCATCCCTTGAAACGGGGGAGGCTGCGATCCGGAACGCGTTGCGTTCCCAAGTGAGTATTTCTGCCAGAAAGAAAGTCACAGGCCGATGTCCTTGACGACGACTTTGCCGCAAATTCGAGGTCCGTTTCCCGCAGTGAGGCCAACTTTTTCTTTGTGAAATGTCACCGTCAGCTCGACTGGCGCTATGGCGAATTCTCCAATAATGCCGCCACCGTCGGTGTCCAAGCCACTAGGCAGATCTACTGCCACTGTATGTGGTGTTCCGTCTTTTGATTGGCTGTCATTGAAAAAGAATGCCCAATGCAGGGTCGACTCAGGAATTGAGCGAGTTAGCCCCGTGCCAAATAGCGCGTCAACTGCCACGTCAAAGTCAGCGAAATACAAGTAATCGGTTGTGTCCTTTGATCGAATGAACTCAACGGCACCAACCCGCGCCCACCTTTCAAAATTCACCTTCGCATCCGGCGGCAGCTTTTCGGGGTCACCGTAGAGAAACACCTCGACCTCCCACCCTTGCTCTTTCAGCAACCGCGCCACCACGAAGCCGTCGCCTCCGTTATTGCCCGGTCCACAGAGGACGACAGCGCGACGCTCTCCTTTCGCAAGCTCGGGCCATTCTTCGAAGATCGCTTCAACCACGCCCTGCCCAGCGCGCTCCATCAGCTCCAGACCGGTCACTTTGCCGGAGTCTATCGCGGCTTGTTCAATGGCGCGCATCTGCGCGGCTGTCAGGAGTTCTGTCATGGGAAGATGGTGCGGCACATTCCACCCAAAAACAACAAAAGACCGCTGCAGGAGCAACGGTCTTTTTGGGTTTTTTGACCGACGTCTCGGGGGGTGAGACGTCGGTCTATCTGGGCGCATTCTTAGTTCAGGATTGCGCGGATTTTGTTGATCGTGCGGGATTCAGCAGTGTGTGGCTGGAGATCGCTATCAACACTGATGAAGGCCAGCGCAACAACCTGAGCCGTGCTCAACGAGTCAGCATCAACATTGAAGCCATATGTAGACAATGTGTCCTGAGCAGCGTCTACGCGAGAGTCACCCATTGCCGAAGCGGCGCCAGCAAAGCCAAGAGTTGCGACAAGTGCGGTTGCGATGAGGTTTTTCATAAGTTAAGTTCCTTGAGTTTTATGTTTGCATAATTGCGTTTTCGTGTCCGGCGTTGCTGCCGATGAGGAACATTTGGAAACCAGCAGCCGAATGTTCAAATCACAGAACTGCTCGCGAGATGTCACGCGGATTTGTCCTTGAAATTACTGCAGATAATACCTTGTCGCCGCTTTTCAGTGACAATCAGAATTCTAATTGTCACTTGTGTCAGAGTGCTCGGTGAGGTGTGATCAAAATTTGCCTCATGTGCATTTTTGAACAAAGCATTTGCGGGTCGAAAAAGGATCGATCTGGGTGGTTTTTTTCGGGTTGCCAGCCATCGGATGAATAGTCTGGCTCAGATCCTTTGCGCGCGACCCGATTCAATTTCGTGTACATTTTGATCTAGTCGCACAAAATTTAGGCAATTGAAGATTTTCAGCGGGGATGCCTGCACCGGAGTCGCGTGTGGCGATTGCTGGCGGCAATCCTGCGTGGTCTGTCGCCCATGAAACGCGCCGTATGAGGGAGTCGGATTTTATGAAAAAAGTCGAAGCGATTATCAAACCGTTCAAGCTGGACGAGGTGAAGGAAGCCCTTCAGGAGATTGGCGTTCAGGGATTGAGCGTGTTGGAAGTGAAGGGTTTTGGCCGCCAGAAGGGTCATACCGAGCTTTATCGCGGCGCGGAATACGTTGTGGACTTCTTGCCGAAGGTAAAGATCGAGGTGGTTCTGGGCGACGATCAGGTTGATGCCGCTATTGAGGCGATCATCGGTGCTGCCAAGACCGACAAAATCGGCGACGGCAAAATCTTTGTCTCCGACGTAAGCCAGGCAATTCGCATTCGCACCGGGGAAGCCGGTGAGGACGCGCTCTAAATTCAACGAATTGACGACATCTAAGGAAAAAGGGTCACGACCATGAGCAATAAGGACGTCTTGAAGACGATCAAGGACGAGGACGTCGAATATGTCGACATCCGTTTTACCGATCCGCGCGGCAAGCTGCAGCATGTGACGGTGATGGCGGATCAGGTTGACGAGGACTTTCTGGAAGAGGGGTTCATGTTTGATGGCTCGTCCATCGCGGGTTGGAAGTCGATCGACCAGTCCGACATGAAGCTGATGCCGGATACGACATCGATCTATATGGACCCGTTCTTTGCTGAGAAGACTTTGGCGGTGCATTGTTCGGTTGTTGAGCCCGATACGGGCGAGGCCTATGACCGCGACCCACGTGGGACGGCTGAGAAGGCTGAGGCTTATCTGAAGTCCAGCGGGATTGGCGATGTTGCCTATATGGGGCCTGAGGCCGAGTTCTTCCTGTTTGATGATGTGCGCTATTCGGTTGAGATGAACAAAGTATCCTACGAGATCGACGCCATTGACGCGTCGTGGAACTCGGATACCGAATACGAGATGGGCAACATGGGCCATCGTCCGGGCGTCAAGGGCGGATATTTCCCAGTGCCGCCGATTGATGATGGCCAGGACATCCGTTCCGAAATGCTGTCGACGATGAAGCGCATGGGCATGAAAGTGGACAAGCATCACCACGAAGTGGCCTCGTGCCAGCACGAGCTGGGTCTGATCTTTGGATCACTAACCGAGCAGGCGGACCATCTGCAGAAGTATAAGTATGTGATCCACCAAGTGGCGCACGCTTACGGCAAATCGGCGACGTTCATGCCGAAGCCGGTTGCCGGCGACAACGGAACCGGCATGCATGTAAACATGTCGATCTGGAAAGACGGCAAGCCGATCTTTGCGGGCGACAAATACGCTGACCTGTCTCAGGAGGCGCTGTATTTCATCGGTGGCATCCTGAAGCACGCCAAAGCACTGAACGCCTTCACAAATCCAGCGACCAACAGCTACAAGCGCCTGATCCCAGGCTTTGAAGCCCCGGTTCTGCGCGCCTATTCGGCCCGCAACCGCTCGGGTTGTGTTCGTATCCCATGGGCCGAAAGCCCGAAGGCCAAGCGTGTGGAAGCCCGCTTCCCTGATCCGGCTGCAAACCCATATCTGTGCTTTGCGGCCCTGTTGATGGCTGGCCTTGACGGCATCAAGAACAAAATCGATCCGGGCGAAGCCATGGACAAAGACCTGTATGATCTGCCGCCAGAAGAGCTGGAAGGTATTCCAACGGTCTGCGCATCCCTGCGCGAAGCCATGGACGAACTGGAAGCCGACATGGACTTCTTGCTGGCCGGCGATGTCTTCACGCGCGCTCAGATTCAAGGCTACATGGACCTGAAGTGGGAAGAGATTTACGCCTATGAGCACACACCGCATCCGGTAGAATTCAAGATGTATTACAGCTGCTAAGCTGTTGGTGATAGGATTGGAAAAGGCGCTCTGTTTGGAGCGCCTTTTTTATTTTGTGCGGTTCTCTGTCCTTTTTTTGACGTTAAGGAAAACCGCAGAAAAGATAGCGTCCGGAAGTAGCTGGTCAGTCTAATGGCACTAGGTGCGCCTATTTAACTTTTAGCAGCGTCTTCACGACAAATTGCCATTTTAGCGTTGTTTTTTCAGAACAATTCTGTTTCTACTTGTGATTGTGGCGATCTCGTTTGCCGCTTATTTAAGTTGAAAATGATTGAATATGGAGACTACTAAATGAAAATTGTAACTTTGCCTTTAATTGGCATCGCTGTTCTCGCTTTGACTGCATGTGGCGGCAGTACTCCCGCGCCAGATTCCGTCGTATCAAATGGGATATACTCGCTTGAGTTGCCCACTGACGCAGAACGCGCTGCACTGTCTACCGAGTTGAACGATGCAATTGACAGCATTCAGACGTTGAATGAGACAGGCACAGCCGCAAACCCTGGGGGCGATCTCGTCTATACCGGCGTCTGGGGCTCCGGAATTGATAATGGTGACGGCACAGAAGTTTACGGCACTGTGGCAGCGAGCTTTACCGCTGCGACTAATTCTGTGGACATCACAATGACCGCAACTGACGACAATATTGTCGACGCGGACGTTACGGGATCGTTGGGTGCCACCGATGTCGCAGTTGCCGACGGTCTTTTCGCAGACACGCTGACTGGCACACTGACCGCGACCGAAACGGGCGGCCCAGGCGTTGAGACCTTTGATGCTACCGCAAACATGCGCGGCGCCACAGTCGGCACCGAGTTGTTCGGAGATATGGAAGGCACAATAACCAATACCACCATGGGCTCGCCCGACATGGGTGAAGTGATAACATTTGGCGGCCTGTTCTACGGCGGCTAATCTACAAAAGGGTCGGAGCCAAAATGGCTCCGGCTCTACGAACCGGCGTCGGATCGCAGCGCAAAGAGATTTACGCCCACGAGCACGCACTGCAATCAGTGGAAATCAAGATGGTCTACAACTGCTAAGCTGTTGGTAAAATTGATAGAGTGGCGCCCTGACCAGGGCGCCTTTTTTGATTACTCCATCAATATTTCACCGCGCCTGACAGCGCGTCGATCCGCCGGGGGATTTCATCCCCCGGACCCCCTGAAAGTATTTTTCGACAGAAGAAGTGAGCTAACGCCTGCAAAGAGTGCGGTGCCCAGACCGATCTTGGGCGGATTACCTTTTCCCGAACCCCGCGAAAGCGTGGCGTACCACGTCCTTTATGGTGGCGTCAGGCACGCCTTCTTTTTGCATCCGCATGGCGCTGCCGTTCTGAGCATCAAAGAACAGGGCGGCGACGTCAGTGGGGATGTTCGGATCAAAGTTGCCACTGTTTTTGGCGCGATCAATCAAGTCTGCGTATTTGGACAGGGTTTTCTCGCGCAGGGCGTCGACGCGGGCGGCGGCCAAGGGGCCCAGATCGGCATGAACCGCGCGTGCAAAGACTTGCAAACATCCCGGTGGAATGCCGACAGATGCGCGATCCTGGGCAATGAAGCTGATGAAGGCTTGCACCACATCGTCAAAAGGCATGTCAGTGGCCAGCACCTCATACATCGGGGTCAGGACACTATCGTGATAGCGGTCCAGAACTGCCGCCTTTAACCCGTCGTCGCTGCCGAATTCGCGGTAAAGTCCCGGTTTGGAGACCCCGGCCCTATCGCAGATCTCGGCGATCGAGACGCTGGTGGGGCCGCCTGACCAGTAGGCATTCAAAGCCATACTCAGAACCTGATCGCGGTCCAGTGTCTTGGGCCGTCCGCGCGTGGGTTTCGGTGGTTCGCTCATATTTTCGTAATCTTTGGTATTTTATTCTTGACCTGTGATTATCGTACCGTTTATTACGAAAAACGCAACGCCCTGTTGAAACTGTCGAAACGGGGCGGTGAGATGTCACAGAACCATCAAGGAAAGACCAGACACATGCTTGCAGGTCATTTTGCTACCGCCATGATAGCACACCAGAAATTTCCAAAGGGGACATTGCTGTTTTTCCTTGTGGTCAGCCAGTTTCAGGATCTTCTTTGGCTGATTTTTCACTACCTCGGGTTGGAGCCAACTGGCCCCGGCGATGTGTTCGATGCAACCATGGCAAACGTGATGGTTGAGATGACCTATAGCCATGACCTTATCCCGCAATTGGTCTGGGCAGTGCTGGTGTTTCTGGCTGGATGGGCCTTGTTCAAAAGCAGAAAGATTGCCCTTGTGGGGCTGGCGTTATTTGCGGGCCATTTCGTTTTGGATTTCATTTCCGGCTTTCCGCACCACATCTATGGGACCGACACGCATCAGGTCGGTTTCGGGTTTTACGAAACGAACATCTGGCTGGCGATCCTGATCGAAGCGATCTTCGTCTTTGCTGTCATCTGGTATTTCTTCGAACAGGAAGCCAAAGCGGGCGTCACGCGCAGCCGTGGAAACAAGGCCGCGATCCTGGGTGTCTATGTGTATTCGATCCTGTATCTGGCAACGATCGCCACAACGTCTTTGCGCGATTGGTTGAACATTCCAGAGTTTGACGCAGGCTTTAACACCGCCGTGCCGACGCTGATATTCACCTATGCGGTGTTGATGTGGATTTTGTTGCGCGCCGTGCCCGCAAAAAGCTGATCTATCGCCCCATCCATCCGCCATCGACCAGCATCACATGGCCGTGGATATAGTTGGCGGCGTCCGGGGCCAGAAAGACGATCGGCCCTTTGAAATCATCGGGGTTGCCCCAGCGCCCCGCAGGAATGCGATCCAGGATTGATTTTGAGCGTATCGGATCATTGCCCAGGGCTTCGGTATTGTCGGTATCGATGTAGCCGGGGGCAATGGCGTTCACGTTGATGCCATGGGCGGCCCACTCATTAGCGAACGCCATGGTCAATTGGCCAATCCCACCCTAAGAGGCGGCGTAGCCCGGCACAGTGATGCCGCCCTGGAACGTCAAAAGCGAGGCGGTGAAGATGATCTTGCCGGATCCACGCGCAACCATGGTTGCGCCAATGTCGCGGGTCAGACACATCCAACGTCTACTTCGGGCGGGACAAAGCCATGCTACTGAAACGTAAAAAGATTTAATGAAAGACGCTCGAAGCGCGACGCTTGCATCACCGCCAGCACGCCGCATAATCAAACCAAACAAATGAGCCAAACGCTCTCAGAGGTTAGGCCGCTCTTGGCCCCCGAAACCCCGACGATGGACAGTTATTATGAGATATTTATTTTTTTAATTGCGGCGCTCGCGTTGGTCTTTTTTGCTCAAGCTTATTTTTCCGTTGAATTAAAAGCGGACAATGTGCCCCTGGAAACAGAAACAGCCTTTATAGAGAACAGCCTTTCAAATGAGTTTGTATCTGACGAACTCAACGACATAGTTTCCAGCGGCAAGCTGAAGTGTCTGAAGTCAGCGCCTATGGGTCCAATTAGGTTAATTTGATAAGAGAGTTTTGTTGGCTCATCGTAACCACTGAGGAGTGGGACATGAGACAGACAACTGGAACTCGCAGGAGCCCCGGCGAGCAGATCGTCAAAGAGATCAAGCGCGCGACGCGCAAACAGTATTCGTCAGAAGAGAAGATCCGGATCGTGCTGGATGGCTTGCGTGGCGAAGACAGCATTGCTGAGTTGTGCCGTCGTGAGGGAATATCTCAAGGTATCTACTACAAATGGTCCAAGGACTTCATGGAAGCTGGCAAACGGCGGCTTGCTGGAGATACGGCGCGTGCGGCTACGACCGACGAAGTCAAGGACCTGCGCCGCGAAGCCCGAGACCTGAAGGAGGTCGTTGCCGAGCAAACACTGGAACTGCGTCTTCTCAAAAAAAGCATGACCGGCGGTGGGGGCGACCAAGAATGAGGTATGCTGCATCTGAGAAGTTGGAGATCATCCGGCTTGTTGAGGGGTCGCATTTGTCTGCTCGTCGAACATTGGCAAAGCTGGGCATCCCCCGCACCACATTTTACCGTTGGTATGATCGGTATCGGCAGCGCGGCGACGCTGGCCTTGTGGATCAAGCGCCTAAGCCCAGACATGTCTGGAACCGCATCCCCGACGAAGTCCGGCGCAAGGTCGTCAAGCTGGCGCTGCAGGAGACGGAGCTGTCGCCGCGCGAACTGGCAGTGACGTTCACGGATCGGGAGCGCTACTTCGTCTCGGAATCTTCAGTCTATCGGGCCCTGAAGGCCCACGATCTGATCACCAGCCCGGCCTTTATCGTGCTCAAGGCGGCAAACGAGTTCAAAGACAAGACCACTGCGATCAACCAGCTTTGGCAAACCGACTTCACCTATCTCAAAGTGCTTGGCTGGGGCTGGTTCTATCTCAGCACAATCCTGGACGACTACAGCCGCTACATCATCTCGTGGAAACTCTGCACGAACATGCGGGCAGAGGACGTGACGGACACCCTGGATTTGGCGCTACAAGCATCAGGGTGCGATCAGGTTCACGTCATCCACAAACCCCGCCTCCTCAGCGACAACGGGTCCAGTTACGTCTCTGGCGATCTGGCTGAATGGCTGCAGGACAAAGGCATGAAGCATTCTCGGGGCGCACCATATCATCCCCAGACACAGGGCAAGATCGAGAGGTGGCATCAAACCCTGAAGAACCGCATCCTATTGGAGAACTACTTCCTTCCGGGAGACCTCGAAACCCAGATCGAAGCCTTCGTCGATCACTACAATCACAAGCGCTACCACGAGAGCCTGAACAACGTCACACCCGCCGACGTCTACTTCGGGCGTGACAAAGCCATTCTAAGACAACGGGAAAGGATCAAACGAAAGACGCTCGAAGCGCGGCGCTTGCATCACCGCCTGCACGCCGCATAATCAAACCAACCAGATCAGCCAAACTCTCTCTTAGTCTAGGCCGCCCTTGGTTCCAAAAACCCTGACGACGGACAGGCCGAAGCAATGTAAATTGACATTTCAAAAATCTTTTCCCGACAGCTGCACCGATGGCACTGGCCACTACTCTAGCGTGATCCGTGAAATCGATTTGCGAACAGTTAAAAAGGTGGAAGAGCGCGAAATTCACGGGCGAACTCAGATTTGGTTCTACCCGAAAAAATCAATTCTCAACCAGGTGTTGCCAGTCGAAAACACCCGAACTCTACATAGATGCGACGGTCGGATCGTAAATAGCGAACCGTTCGATTTGGCCATTATACTCTTACTCGACAACTCGAAAAAAATGTCGGCATGTCATTAAACAATTTTACCCAAAAGTTTTGTAGCTGAGGAAATTCAATGCAAGATCAACTATTTTTTAGTCTAGAAACAACTGATCATTACGATCTAACGGATTGAGCAGCCCCATTTGAGTGGTCCAATTTGAAAGTTAATGCATGATTGGCCTCTGGGGCCGGTGGTCGATAGCCCAGAGCACTGTGGGGTCGTTTAGTGTTGTAATGTTTCCTCCAGCTTTCGATGATGATTTGGACTTCGCGGAGTGAATAGAAGACTTCCCCGTTTAGAAGTTCGTCGCGCATTCTCCCGTTGAAGGTTTCACAATATCCGTTCTCCCAAGGTGACCCTGGCTAGACATTGGCAGTCTTGGCCCCAACCGTTTGATCCAGTCTCTGACGGCCTCAGCAATGAACTCTGGGCCATTGTCCGACCTGATGAAGGCAGGCACACCACGTAAGATGAACATGTCCGTCAGAGCATCAATGACCTCTGTCGAGCTTAGCTTCCGCTTCACTCTGATCGCCAGACATTCCCGGCAGTGCTCATCTAGAGTGTACAATGTCCTGAACGCTCTGCCATCTTCGGTTCTGTGTTGCACGAAGTTGTACGACCAGACGTGATTACGATACTCGAAGCGAAGCCGGACACATGACCCATCGTTCAGCCAAAATCGTCCCGTCTTCAGTTGCTTCATTGGCACTTTAGGCCTTTCGCGTTTCCACAAACGCTCGACACGTTTGTCATTCACGTGCCAGCCTGCGTCTCATGGCAGGGCTGCAACCCGGCGATAGCCATAGCCGGCCAGTCGCCGGAGGCGCTATGTGTATCTGCATTTATCCAGTGTATCAGTTTCGAACGCCTACGCATCTTGGGAGTCGATCAACAAGCATGTCGGTTCTCGCGCCCGTCTGAAACACTTCTGATTCAACCTGAACTTAACGTGGTTAAACAAAGGGTGTGTGTGGGAACGAAATGTGGAACTAATATAATTTATATTTAAAATCAACATTTTAGAAAAGTGTTGTGGCAGCACTGGGAGACCAATGCGACCTCGTCTCTGCTTCTTGCCAATCAAAACCCTGCCGTCAATTTCCGATTTGCTCACCATTGCAGCCGTTCGTCAGCAACGTCGCGAATTACCGCTTCAAACCCACACTGGTCATATTCGCATTCGCTGCAACTCGTTCGGCCAAAAAGGAACGAGCTTCAAACTCCTGCCAGTTCCTTAAGCGTTTCAAGCCGCTCTAAACTGCTCTCGGACCACGTATCCTTAATGACGTAGAACTCGTCTGCCGTCGGATCATCTTCTGGCAGTGTCACCCAGGGCTGTTTTGAGCACGTGTAGATGTGGACATCCGGCGGCATTTGGTCGGGCTCATCCAAAGTGCCAACGCGTATAAAGCGGATGAACTTTCTAAGTGGGCCGCCCATATTATAGTTGCTCCAGACAGCCACTTTGCAGACGGAACATCTCGCAATGTCCTGGCCAGTGCCGCTGGGCGTCGGAACGATGATCTCCTCGATCTCGCCAGACAACAGCGCCACGCGATCAGCCTCATACAGTGCATTGATTGCAAAGGCTGACCCCGAGTTCTTTTGACACCCACGACAGTGGCAACCATGCACGATCAATGGCGTTGAAGTTACCTGATAGCGGACATGCCCGCAGGTGCAACTACCCATCGCCGTCTCAAAATCGTGATCCATGCCCACCTCAATATCATCGATTTGGGAGACGCGACAACTGTTGTCCTATGCGGTTACAATGTCCGACTTCAGGCTATCCAAAAAGGCCATCACCTCGCCGCCTTCGGTCTGTCCGACACCCAGTTCACCGGCAACACTAATGACAATGTCTAAAAAGCGCGTCCAGTCAGTTTCCGTTATGCCCATGCCCTCATGCGCCAGAGCCATATCACGGCCTTTGTAGTACATCTGACCGCCGGTCTGATTGACGAGATAGTCGATCAAAACTTGTAGATCGCGGGCGTTTCTATCGTCCCCGCGGTTATTCCAGAAGCGACCTAACAAGTCATCTTGTTGCGCCTCACCGATCAGTTTGGTGGCGAAAGTCGCAATTCCATCGTAGCCGCCAAGGCGGGTGTAGAGCGAAACGGTCATTTGTGACCCTCCGAAAAGTTAATTGATATCAGGCGATTGTGATTTCCACCGTCGATGGCGTGTCAGCCCTGCAACTGTCCGCAACCGGTGAATGCTTGACGGCATAGTCGACAATGTCCCTTAAAATCTTCTGGTCAACACCAGCAGCGCCAATGGTCACTCGGGTCCGAATGCTCAATGAACCTGCCCTGACGGTGTGATCGATGCCAAAAAGACCGCGATCATCGTCCACGCTGTCCATAACAACTTCAAGTGTATCGAGTGCAATCCCAAGTTCGGCGGCGCGCAATGCAATTCTGGTTGCATCGCAGGTGGCAATGGCTGCCCTTGCAAGCCATCCCGGCGAAGGCGCACTGCCACCGCCACCCACGGCCGTAGGCATATCGGTAACCACTGATTGCCCATCCGTGCCGGTGGCGCGGCAACGCAAGTCCTTTTCCATGACCGCAGTGACAGGTGGGCTTGTGCTCAGAGCGTCCTTTGGATTTTCGGTTAGGTAGGCAATGACATCGTTTACCGAATTTTGGATGTGTTCGACGGACATAAATGTCTCCCCCGTTTTGTTAAATTGGCGTAAAGTGAGTTCCCTTGATAAGACGGTCGCATCGGCAACTCGTTTTGGGAACTCCCAAAAAATCGAAAACGGTTTTGCAAAAATGCACTGCGCAAAGGAACAATCATGCAATGGGATGACGCGCGGATATTTTTGGCGGTGGCTCGCGAGGGGTCTTTTAGCAACGCAGCAAAGCGTTTGGGTGTTCAACATTCCACGGTTTCACGCCGTATCCGAGCGCTGGAAGAAAAGCTTGCTGCACCCTTAATCGAGCGAAAAGCATCTGGTTATGTCCTTACCGAGGCAGGAAAGGAATTAGAGACTTCGGCTCTAAGAATCGAAAAGGAGCTTTTGTCATTTGAGGGCGCGATTGGCGATCACGCTGATGATGCGGCGGGCGAGTTGCGCGTAACTGCGATCCTCAATATGGCTTCGACGATCCTGATGCCATATTTCGCCCGCTTCAGTGCCGCCAACCCTAAAATTCAGCTTAATGTCCAAGTGACGAACGACTCGATAAGACTGTCTGAACGCGAAGCCGACATCGCAATCCGCCAAACAAACAATCCGGGTGAGACGCTGATTGGGACACGGCTGACCACAATTGCTTCGGCCGTCTACGGATCTCGTAGCTATTGCGCCGCTGTAAGGTCAGATGAAGTGAAGGAAAAATGGATCGGTGTCGATTGCTGCGAAAACCATCGGGTGTGGACAAAACAGGCATGGCCACAGGCGGATCACGAGTTTTACGTCGACGAGACTTCGCTTACACTTGCGGCATTGAAAGAGGGGCTCGGCGTCGGATTTCTTCCATGCTTCCTGGGAGATAGTGATCCCGATTTGGAGCGGTTTCACGAACCGGAAAGTCAGCACGAACTTGGACTTTGGCTGTTATACCACCGCGACCTTCGCAACACCAAAAGAGTGATCTTGTTCAGAGAACATATGAAACGCGAAATTGAGGTTGCGAAATCTTTGTTCGAGGGACGTCAAAAATTCGCAGAATTGATGACTTGATAAGTCGCTTTTTGCCACTTGAGAAAGTCCGCTTTGGTCCACTTGGCTGTAGAAATCTTCGAGATGTGCCCGAATGCTGGTCAGATCGACAAACCGATCAATCGAGCGCAGCAGGTGATCTTGGAGCACATGATCTTCCAGCGAGAACTCATAGAACAGCGCCGCCTGTGCTTCCTGTCTCGGCCCCAACATTGTCAATCCTCCCGCTCAATGGAGGAATTGACTCAGCAGTTCATGCCTCGATCAAGGAAGAGTTCTTCAGCGAAATAAGCCCAAAGCCGACCAATCCTATAAAATTTACCAATGTCTGCTATTGATCGAGATGCGATGGGGTGAAAGATTTTGGACATGCTAAGGAAATTATTTTTGGGTGGGGTCGCATTATTATTGTTTTTGATCATCGGAGGTTACTTACTCCTGTTCCCGCCACTTCCACTTCCGCCTGAAATTGCCAGAAAACTTCCAGGTAATTTTGCCGAGGCTGACGAAGAGTTTGGTAGGCGAGTGTCAGCAGCATTTCCCTTACCGCTGTCGGTGGACGAACTCACCGCTCGTTTGAGCGAACAAGGGTTTTTGGTCGATGACGCCAATAGCTACGCAAAGTTCGAAAAGAGCGGTTTTCCTTGCACTCTAGTTTGGAGAGTTCATTGGGAAGCAACGGATGGCTCCATTAATAAACTTGCCTCCAGATTTGGTGGCGTATGCCTCTAGAGCCGTTTTTGTCGCCAACGAAAGCAACCATTGGAGCAGATCCGGCGAATTGGCGCTTTTCCTGCAAAGCCGACCTAGAAGCCGAAATTGCGGGGAAACGCCTGATCGAAAGTGTCAGATGACCGCTCTGAGCCCAAAAGTTACCGATGCAGCCCAAACATCTTGGCATTTTGGTGAAACGCGACCATTCGTTGCAGGAAGCACGAAGGGCCGACTTGGGTTCAAACATGCTGTCCAGGACAGAAACTAAAAAAACAGATCGGCCGAACCGCCGGAAGCATCATCGCACCTAGCCAGAGGTTCATAAAATGATCTGATTGGACCAAGTGTCCTTAGCGAATTTGCTCGGATCGAATATCTAATATTTTCCCGTAAGCTGCTTTGGTTTACACAGAATACAGCTGAAAATTGCATCGTATGTAAATTTCACCATATGAAAACAAGTCGTATTCAACCCGTGAACGAATGAAAAACGTTTGTCAGGCCAGCTCCGTGCCGTCACGAAGCACAGTCATTTTGAACGTAGAACCTTCGCCTGGAACACCTTCAGCTACTAGGTCCCCGCCCATCATTCGGCAGAATTCGCGGCTGATGCTTAGTCCAAGACCCGTTCCACCGAAATTCTTCGAAGTTGAAGACTCAGCTTGTGCAAAAGGGTCAAAGATACGGCCGATTTGCTCTTTGCTAAGACCAATACCCTGATCCTTAACGGAAAATTCAATAGCAGACCCATCTTCATCCATACCAACGGATACCAGTATCAATCCGTTTTTCGTAAACTTTGCCGCGTTGGAGAGGAGGTTGAACAGGCTTTGGCGTATCTTAGTCAAGTCGTTCTTGATACTGGGCAAGTCGCCTTCGGTTACGATTTCAAGCCGATTATTATTCGTCAGGATAAGCGGAGTTATTGTATTTTTGACGTCTGTGAGAAGGTCGCCGACGTTGAATTCTTCAACAAAAAGCTCCAGCTTGCCGACCTCAATCTTTGAGAGGTCGAGAATGTCGTTGATCAGGCCCAAAAGATGCTGTCCGCCGCGTTGGATCTTGGCCAGATCGGGCACATAATCTTCGTTACCGTCGTCAGTGGCATCGTCGATCAAAAGCTCCGAGTATCCGATGATGGCATTCAATGGGGTGCGGAGTTCGTGGCTCATGTTCGCCAGAAATTGTGATTTTGAAGAATTGGCGTCCATTGCTGCGTCGCGGGCAACCGCAAGTTCTTGAACCAATTGGTCCAGTTCAGCTTGATGCAGTTTGCTTTCTTGGCTGAGAGCTACGTTTTGCTTCACATAAACCCAATTGAGCCAAATCATCCTGGCTAAGATCACCGAAATCATTCCGATTGAGGCAACCAACATGTCGGGTCTAAACACTTCGTTCTGCGATGCGCTCAAGAGAAGTGAAAGCATCACAACGACACAAAAGAAAGCTGCAGCGCGTGGTAGGCTTGGGTTCAATCCTGCAGCTGCAAAACACAGACAGAAGACAATGGCCATTATGAACGCATTACTTGTTGGTGTTAGATCCGCCATAATTAGATAGATAATTACAGCCCAAACTACTCCGACAAAATAAGTGAAGAATTCCAGTGCTCGAATACGTCGAGCGCTGACGCGTTGTGGGCGTTGTTTGCCACGTAAACGAAACCAGCTCCTAAGTGGTAGGACCAGCATTATCAGCGACAGCGACAATGGGTAGATAGCATAACTTGAAATCGTCGCGGACCAATCCAAAAATCCTGCGACCCCGGAACTCACAGCAAGGCCAAGGACCAGGGTCGGCGAGTTCAGGTTCGCTTGTACCGATTGGACAATTCGAATTTCCGCCTGAAATGAATTGTCATTGAGGTTACCGTGGGGGTCGTTATTGCCCAATCTATTCGGTTCCATCGTATCACCCCATTTGCCAAGGCGGCCCCCGGTTACGGAGGCCGCTTTTCAAGTTATGATTACGCCCAACCAGCCTGGCGCATTGTAATCGTGTCGTTCCAAACCTTTGTCATGTGGCTCACTTTTCCGTTGGCAAACTCCATTGCATAGACGTAGTCGGCTGCAACTGTTTTACCGGTCGGTGGAACTGGCCCACCTTCGCCGGTTTGGGTTCCATGGAAGACCCGAAGGCAAGTACCGTGCTGCGTTCTTCGTCTGAGGCAAAACCTTTGAGTTCGTAGTGCCCGTCAGGAAGTGGGGTCAGCAATCCTTTCATCCAGTTCGCGTAGCCCTCAAGTGATTTGGTGTCCGCCAAGGCGTCGGATTGGCAGTCGAATGTTGCATCATCTTGGCAGTACTTCTGGCATTCGTCCCAACCTTTTCCAGTTTCGCATGCTTCGAAAAATTCACGTGCTGTTGTTTCGATGGTCATGTTCCCAATTCCTTGTCTCTATTCAGGGTGATCCCGAATTTCATTTGTGAGTTCAGGTTTACGGCCCCACGAATCACGGAACATCTGCCAGGTGGCATATACGACATACTGTTTTTTTCTATACCACCCTGTCATTTCGGCTATGATCGACTGCACGGGGAGAATTAGCGTTGAAAAATAACACAAATTTGCCACTTGAGCTGTCTTCGCTTTTGGGGCGCGACCAAGAACTTTCCGAACTACGGGAGCACTTGGGCGACCGGCGATTCGTTACATTGGCTGGGCCGGGAGGAACCGGAAAGACAAGGTTGGCGAAGAAGGCGGCACGCGCTTGCGTCGAGAACTTTGCCGACGGGGTTTGGTTCATCGACCTGACCGGTGTGTTGCGTGATGCCGGTGTCGCTGGCGCTGTTTCGCGTGTGTTGGGAATCCTCGAAGAAGAAAACAGCGCGCTGTCAGAAACTATTGCCCGCCAATTGGCGGCGCAGAGGGTCCTTCTGGTTCTCGACAACTGTGAACAAGTTCTTGAAGGGTGCGCTGGGTTTGCTGAAACTATTCTTTCACAGGCCCCAGACGTACGCATTCTCGCGACCAGTCGCGAGCCACTTCACATTAGCGGTGAGTTTGTTCACCAAGTGGCACCACTGAACGTCGATGACGGTGTGGCGCTTTTCTTCGAACGAGCGAGGCAAGCGGGCTCAGTGTTGGGAACAAAAACTGTCATTGGACCCAGTGTCCGGCATATAGTTGAACGGCTCGATGGCGTGCCGCTTGCTATTGAACTTGCTGCTGCGAGAACATCAATGATGGGGCCAGATCAGATCCTTGCAGGTCTCGCCAGCCGATTTGACCTTTTGACCGGCGGTAGTCGGGATGCTTCCGTTCAGCACCGATCGCTTAGAGCGTCGGTTGCCTGGAGTTATGACCTAATGACGCCTGAAGAGCAGTCGCTGGGGCGCCAACTGTGTGTCTTGCGCGGGTTTACACTCGAAACGGCGACTGCGATCGGAGGGCAAGAAGGCAAAAGCGATCCCGCAACGCTCGACCTTCTTCAACGCCTTGTCGATATGTCGATTGTCCAAGTGGACCGAACAAAGAAGGAGCCACGCTTTCGGTTTTTGGAAACCGTGCGGGAGTTTCTGCTCGAAAAACTTGATGAAGCGGACGAGGCGTTTGCCGCCCGCACCGCGCATCTGACGCATTTTATAGATTTTGCGGAGTATCGTGCACAAAGGTTGATACTTGGCGATGGTCCTCAGTTGATGGCTCAAATTCAAACGGAATTCGACAATCTAGAAGACGCGCTCATTTTTGCGGAAAGCCACGACGACCCAATCCCCCTACTGAGGTTGTTGACTGCCCTTACGGGCTACTATGAAATCTGGGGCCAATACCAACACGGAATGCGATGGTTCGACATAGCGCTGGCGCGCGAAGATGCACCGGCAATTCTAACCGCACGTGCCCTTTGGGGGGCTTCGCACGTTTGTGCCTATGGTGGGCGAATGGATCTTGCCTTTCCGCGTGCTCAACAAGCCTTGGAAATGGCACAGGAGATTGGCGACACTTGGACGGAAGCCCGCGCGCTGGACATCATAGGGTTTGCTCAATCAGTTTCAGACCCCGCCGCGGCCTACGAGTCTCTGAGCACGTGCATTGAATTGGGCGGTCAAATCAATGACAGCTGGGCGGAAACCCACGGGATCAAGATCATCACTTCCGTGTACCTGTTCTCCCATGAAATCGCTGGTGGCAGCGTTTCAATCGAAAATGTTCTGACCGTCGCAGACAGGCACGAAAGTCGTTATTTACGGGCTTGGGCAAATGCCGTGAAGGGGTATTTCGCACGCGATTCAGGCGATCTGGACGCTGCTGAAGCCGCACTAAAAGTTTCGGTTGAGAATGCGGGCTATGTCGGTGACCCAGCCACTGGTGGATTTGCCCGGGCTTGGTCATCGGCACTAAAGGCCGACATGGGTCAGGTTGACGAGGCACGCAAGGAAATGCGCGCCATGATGCAGACCGCGACTGCGACCGGGACGTTTTTGGCCGTGCCGGAAACGATGTTCCAGCTTGGATTGATCGAGGTTGCCGACGGAAAACCCGAGGTAACGCGCGAGATGATCGGGGATCACGTCGAGGGACTGAAGTCCGCGGGAATTCCCGTATGGGCCGCCCAGCTAGCCCTGGCTTCTGCAGCGGCGCAGATCTCACTGTCGCGCTTCGACGAGGCCAGTGCCCTTCTGGATGACGCCAAAAGCATGGCCGCAAATCTCAATAATCCTTTTATTGATGGTATGAACCTGTATTTGAAAGGTCGCTTGGCTCTGGCGCGGGGTGACGCTGGTGAGGCCGAAATCTGTTTGCACTTAGCGCTGGAAACCCAGCGTGGTGCTGCGCTTTTGCCCGGATTACTGCGAACGATGGAGGCTATCTCTTCAATTCTGGTCGCAAAGGAAAAGCACGACGATGCCGCGCGGGTGCTTGCGTTCACGGATCGATCGCGAACTGATATGCAGTTGGTGCGTGGTTCGGTCGAAGATGCTGAGTGTGCGTCACTTTTGCACTCGATTCAAAATAAACTTGGCACCGACACGTTCAATGAATTAACGGAGCACGCGGCCAATTCGGACCTTGAAGAAATCATTGGACTGATCTCCCGTATGCGCGGCAAACGTGCCCGACCTCTTACAGGGTGGAACAGCTTGACACCAACCGAGCGGCGCGTGGTTGGTCTTGCAACAGAAGGCCTTTCAAATCCCCAGATCGCTGAGCGAATGTTTATCGCGCGTGGCACCGTAAAGGTTCATCTGTCGCACATCTATGAAAAGCTGGACGTGGCGTCTCGCACTCAACTTGCTGCAAAAGCCGTTGCTGAAGAGTTCGAAGCAGTTTGAATAAAGAATTAATGATACTCCGCCGCACTGTCGCAAGGAACGCGCAACCAGGTCCAGTATAGCCCGGCGTATTTTCGAAAGTGTCCGTCGTCAGGGTTTTGGGAACCAAGAGTTGCTTAAACAAGTAAAGAGTTTGGCTCGTCTGGTTGATGTTATTATGCGGCGCGCTGTCTGTGATGCAAGCGCCGCGTTTCGAGCGTCTTTCGTTTGATCCTTTCCCGTTGTCTTAGAATGGCTATGCGGCACGTTTTGCAGTTTCCGGGCCGAAAGTGTGCTTTATCTCGGCGACAAGGTCGGCAGGGAAGCCGCCTTCTTTTGCATGGCGATAAATTTCGTCGGCGTTGTCAGCTTCATGCACACAATACAGCTTGTCTCCTGCAGCATAGGTGTGATGCCAGACATAAGGGATTCCCAGCCCGTCAACGACCTCGTTGGACTTGGCTGAGATATCGCAAAGTTCTTCTTTGGTCAGTTTATCCGCACCGGGGATGTTCCGTTCGACGATGAATTTGGGCATTGTGATCTCCTTTGTTTTTGAATGCATTAACCATGGCCCACAGGGCTCATATTTGGACAGTTCAAGAATTGAAGCGACTCTGCTTCACATTATGAAGTGGCCAGATTTGAGGTACATTCGTAAGCTGACTTCAAAGGAGGACAGTCCATGCGCAATAGACCTTACGGATTGATTTGCCCGATCTCACACGCCTGCGAAGTTCTTGAACCGCGCTGGACTATTCCAATCCTGACTGAAATGTGGGGCGGCGCGACTCGTTTTAACGATATACGGCGAGGTGTCGGCAACATCTCGACAGCGCTCTTGTCCCGGCGTTTGAAAGAGCTTGTCGAACAGGGATTGATCGAGAGAATTGAAGACCCTGCCACCGGCAAGGTCGAATATATCAGAACGCAACGCGGCATTGACCTTGAACCCGTTCTGGATGCCATGGGAAAATGGGCCCAGTGTAATATCCAGGCAAAGGAGGCATTGGGAAACCTGACCGTCTCGAAACTGATGTGGCAGATGCGAAACTACATCGATCCAGAACAGCTTCCCAACCGCCAGCTGGTTTTTCAATTTCGGTTCACCGACCCAGACTTGGAGTATAGCAAATACTGGGCGCTGATCCGGCCCGGTTTTCCGATTGAAATTTGCGTAACGGCTCCAAGTAGCGAGATCGACCTCTTTATCGAAACAAACTGTATGTCTCTGTCTTCCATCATTCTAAGCCGTACGACTATCGCGCGAGAACTGGAAGAGGGCCGACTGTTCCTCAGCGGCGACGCGATGCTCTCGCGTACGATGGACCGGTGGTTTTACCAGCGGACAAAAGAAAATCCCTCTGAAGTGCTTCAACTTTCAGATAGCTATTTCGAAGAAGCCATTCTGGCTTAGGGCGCCGCTGAATAGGAAAATAATGTCTGCTCTGGGCTCAAAGCGGACATTCGCTGCAGTGGAAATTGAACTTGCCGAACCAACAACTGCATCCAACTTAACTCCGTAAATCCCCGCCGACGACGCTCGTCGTCGCTTTCAGGTCTGCAGTGGCCACAAACGCTCAACGCCTATTGCCGCCGCGCGCGGCTTCGTTAAGATACGCAAAACGCCCTAATTGCGAGACGCATTCATGTCTGACACAGCTGCGACAATCGGCAACCCGCCGCCTGAGACCGAAATCGTTACATCGTCCAGAGTTGCCTGTGACGGAGGTGAAGGGGCTTTGGGGCATCCGCGTGTCTGGTTGTTGATTGATCCGAAAGACGGTTGGGTCGAGTGTGGCTATTGCGATAAGCGGTTTGAGTTGGCCGAGGGCTAGGGCTTCGGGCAAGCAAATGTCGGCTGCGGCTGGGTTGGACTTTCATCAATTTCAGCACGGCGCACCGCTTTGGCGGGGGCAAATTTGTACGCGCGCAAATTTGTACGCGCGCAAATTTTAATCAAATTTAATTAATGCGTTTCAAATCGTTAACGGGCGAGGGGGCTGGACAGATATTCACCCGGATTTGACAGATTCTCTTTGAGTTGACGCCGCGCACCGCTTGACTTCCGCCGGTTTAGCCCGAGACTTGCGCGCACAGAAAAAAACTATGGGGAGATTCGAATGGCACTTCGCCAAACACTTCTTGCGGCTTCGGCTTTGGCCCTGATCGCTGGTGCATCGTCTGCAGAGACATTGCGCTGGGCACGGGCAGGCGACGCCCTGACACTTGATCCACATGCCCAGAACGAGGGTCCAACCTCGGCTTTGGGGCATCAGATCATGGAGACTCTGGTCATGCGCGACATGTCCGGTGCGATGGTTCCAAACCTGGCTACAGAATGGGGGCCGTCGGCCTCTAATCCGAATGTTTGGACATTTAAGCTGCGCGAAGGTGTGACCTTCCACGATGGTGCTGCGTTTGACAGCGAAGACGTGGTGTTCAGCCTGAAACGCGCAATGACGCCGGATTCGGACTATAAAGAATTGCTGGCATCAGTTGTGGATGTGCGCGCCGCTGGTTCGCATATGGTTGAGATTGAGACCAATGGTCCAAACCCGATCATGGCCAACAACCTGACCAACATGTTCATTATGGATAAAGACTGGGCCGAGGCGAACAACGCCGCGAAGGTTCAGGACTTTGAAGGTGGTGAGGATACGTTTGCGGCCAAAAATGCCAACGGCACCGGCCCGTATAAACTGATCAGCCGTGAACCTGACGTGCGCACTGTACTTGAAGCGAACGAAAACTATTGGGGCAAAGATGAGTTCCCGATGCAGGTGACACGTATCGAGTATACGCCGATCCAAAACGCAGCAACTCGCGTCGCGGCGCTGTTGTCTGGCGAAGTTGACTTCATTCAGGACGTTCCTGTGCAGGATTTGGCCCGTGTGGCCGGAGCCGATGGTCTGGAAGTGCGCACTGCACCTCAGAACCGGGTGATCTTTTTCGGTATGAACATGGGTGATGCGGATCTGGCCAACGACAATGTTGATGGCAAGAATCCGTTTGCTGATGTTCGTGTTCGAGAGGCGATGAACCTGGCGATCAACCGCGATGCGATCAAGCAGGTGGTTATGCGGGACCAGTCGGCACCTGCTGGCATGATTGCGCCTCCGTTCGTGAACGGTTGGACGGCTGAGCTGGACGGTGCGTCGAAGACTGACGTTGATCGTGCGAAGGCCCTGATGGCTGAAGCCGGTTACGGCGACGGTTTCTCGATCCAGCTGGATTGTCCGAACGACCGCTACATCAATGATGAAGCGATCTGTCAGGCGTCTGTTGGTATGCTGGCGCAAATCGGTGTGTCTGTGAATCTGGATGCCAAGCCTAAGGCCCAGCACTTCCCACTGATCAACAACCTGCAGACCGACTTCTATATGCTGGGTTGGGGTGTTCCGACATATGACTCGGAATACGTCTTCAACTTCCTGGCGCACACCAAGGGTGAGAAGTATGGTTCGTGGAACGGCACGCGCTATTCCAACCCTGATCTGGATGCGACGATTGTAGCATTGGCTTCTGAGACAGACCTTGAGAAGCGCAATGGCATGATCGCTGACATCTGGGCAGTCGTTCAGGCCGAAAAGCTGTATATCCCGATTCACCACCAGGTGTTGAACTGGGGCATGGCAAGCAACGTTGGAACGATTGTTGCACCTGACGACACTGCAAAGTTCAAATACTTCACTTTGAACTAATGGCGATAAAATATAGCGATAACGGGGCCTTATGGCCCCGTTATCTATTTCGGAGCCCAGAAAAAGCTATAATTTTAAAAGATTTTTCTGGACAATTGCTCAAAACACGCCACGTCTGAAGCGGGGGAATGGATTAGAGAGGCGGTGGTTTCATCGCCTTTAATGTTGATTCCCTTGCTGGAGGGTTTCGATTTTGATGTCTACCCCGAATAACCCCGATTTAAGTTTCAATTTAAGTGATTTAGGCCTTTTAGATGGTCGTGCCGACCGTGAAATAGCGATTATCGTTCGAAACGCTGCGTTGATCTTGCGCGTTCCAACAGTGACCTTCTTTGTCGAGGACCGGAACGCCGCGCGACTGTTTTTGCGGGCGTATTCAGGCTGGAATCAGGCTTATCGCATCCCCGATGAGTTACCTTTGAGGGGTTCGTTAACGGCAGAAGTAGTCGAGTCAGGTGAATCCACGATGCTGATCGACCTGGTTCGGGGCGGGGAATTCGCGACCACTCCCGAAGTATGTCTGCTGTCGGCCGGCAGTTTTTTGGCAGTGCCGGTTGCCGGGCCGGCCGGAGAAACTATTGGTGTGATGGCAGCGTTTACTCGTGAGCCACAGCGATGGTCTCATACTGACAAGGCGGAATTGATGGATCAGGCGCATCTTCTGTCACGGCATATTCTGCTGAAGGCTTCGCTTCAGACGCTGAAGTTCGTGAGCCGAGAGAGAGTCTTGCACCGGAGTGCCAACAGGATTCCGATCTGAGCGCCGTTCACATTAACTTGAGTTGTGATAAGTCGTAGTTATCTGTCGTTCTAAGAACAGAGCCGACGGTCATAGTGCCGTGCGGCAAACCGGGAGAAACAAACATGAAAAAATCATTGATGATGTCAGCAGCAGTTGCGCTCTTGGCGAGCGGTGCAACTGCCGCTGAATTCAAATGGGCCGGGACAACCGATCCGCAGACCATGGACCCCCATGCAGTGAATTCGGCGCCTGTGCTGGGGTTTTTGAACAACGTCTATGAGGGCCTTGTACGGCGCGGCAAAGACATGGCGATCGAGCCTGCTTTGGCCACCGGCTGGGAGCCGATTGGCGAGGGCGAGGGATGGCGGTTCACGTTGCGCCAGGGTGTGACGTTCCATGATGGCGCAGCGTTCAATGCCGATGACGTGGTGTTTTCGTATCAGCGCGCCTCGGCTGAGGAATCGGATACGCGGTCTTGGTTCGCGCCCGTCAGCAACGTGGTGAAAGTGGATGATTACACCGTCGACATTCTGACCAATGCACCGAACCCAATTTTCCCTGACAGCATTGCCAACTGGATGATGATGGACAGTGGCTGGGCGGCGGCGAACAACGCCGAGTGCCCGGATAAAGAGAACGGCAACTATGCCACGCTGAACGCCAACGGCACGGCGGCCTTTATGGTCACCGAACGTGAGCCCGGGCTGCGGACGGTTCTGGAGCCGTTCGGTGGCTGGTGGGGTGATGCAGAGCACAACATCACCTCGGCTGAGTTTACGCCGATCCAAAACCCGGCAACTGCTGTTGCGGCCCTGTTGTCCGGCGACATTGATCTGATTAATCCTGTGCCTATTCAGGATGCTGCACGCTTGTCGGGCAGCGATTCTGTGAAGGTTATTCAGGGCATCGAGGCACGTGTGATCATGTTGGGCTTCACCCATGAGGCGGACATGCTGAAATACGGCGCAAGTGCCGATCAGCCGAACCCGTTCAAGGATGTGCGGGTGCGCGAGGCCATTGCCAAGGCTGTGAACGTGCCAGCGATCTTGCAGACGATCATGCGTGGCAACGCTGAAGCGGCCAGCCAGTTGGTCAGCCCGGCGATGCGCGGGTTCTCGGACGCCAATGCGGCACCAAATGCCCTTGATGTCGATGGTGCCAAGGCGCTGTTGGCCGAGGCGGGTTATGCCGATGGGTTCGGTTTCGGTCTGAAGTGCCCGAATAACCGCTATCTGAATGACGAGGCGGTGTGTCAGGCAGTGACTGGCATGTTGGCCCAGATTGGGATCACGGCTGAGCTGGATGCGATGCCGGTCAGCAATTACTGGCCAGAGCTACGGGCCGATAACTTTGACATGTATCTCTTGGGCTGGTCACCGGGCACGTTTGACCACGAGCATCCGATCCGCTTTTTGGCCTCGACCCCGAATGCAGAGAAGAAGCTGGGATCGTGGAACTTTGGCGCCTATTCGAATGCGCGTGTTGATGAATTGTTGCCAATGATCCAGTCGGAGTTGGATGATGGCAAGCGTCAGGCGATGCTGGACGAAGTCACGTCGCTTTATCAGGGCGAGCATGCCTATGTGCCGCTATATGTGCAGCCGTTGGTTTGGGGTGCGCAGGCGAATATCGATCTGACGCAGCGCCCGGATAACTTCTTTATCCTGCGCTGGGTGACGGTGAACTAAGACGGGATTGCGCCCCGGGCTGTGCCCGGGGCGCGGTAGGTGGGGGACGCTGTCCCCCACACCCCCTGGGATATTTATGGGCCAGTAATGAGGCCAGAGAATTGGGATCGCGCGGGTTGCGCGGTCCTATTTGCGTCGGGGGTCTGAAGGGTAGGTGCCCAGGACTTTGATCTCGGATGTGAAGTAGTCGAGCTCTTCCATGGCGCGCTGGACGTTTTCGTCGTCGGGGTGACCTTCGATATCGGCATAAAACTGCGTGGCTGAGAACGAGCCATCCACCATATAGCTTTCCAGTTTGGTCATGTTGACGCTGTTGGTGGCGAAACCGCCCATGGCTTTATAAAGCGCGGCTGGCAGGTTGCGGACCCGGAAAACGAAGGTGGTGACCATAACCTCGCCCCGGCGTGTGAGGTCGGGTTTCGGGGCCATGACGAGGAAACGCGTGGTGTTGTGGTCGTTGTCTTCGATATTTCGTGCAAGGACGTTGAGGCCATAGACTTCGCCAGCGAGTTCGGAGGCCAGCGCGGCATCGGATTTGATGCCAGCTTCTGCAACATCGCGGGCGGCGCGGGCGTTGTCGGGGCTGACCGCGCCATGGATATCATGTTTGCGCAGGAAACTTGAGCACTGGGGCAGTAGCACCAGATGCGAATAGGCGGTCCTGATGTCGTCGAGATAGGCGCCTGGCACCGCCAGAAGGTTGATATGCACGCGCACGAAGGCTTCTTCGATGATGTGCAGATTGCTTTCCGGCAGGAGGCGGTGGATGTCGGCGACCCGGCCATAGGTCGTGTTTTCCACCGGCAGCATGGCGAGATCGGCTTTGCCCGTTTGAACCGCTTCGATCACGTCTTCGAAGGTGCGACAGGGCAGCGGTTCATGGTCGGGTCGGGTCTCGCGGCAGGCCTGGTGTGAGTAGGCTCCGAGTTCTCCCTGGAAGGCGATACGTCCGGTCATGGCGTGTTTTCCATCGTCTCTGCGGCAAAAAGGGCGTTTGGTCGCGGGTGTTATCTCTTGAAGGTTACGAGGGGAAGCGGATAGATAGCCGTTAAACATCGAAGGATCTGGACGCGACATGTTCGACACTATGACATTGACGAAGATCGTGGGCGGCTTTTGCGGCGCTTTCCTGGTTTTCCTGCTGGGCGGGTTTGCAGCTGAGTTCATTTACCACGAAGCCGAGCATCACGACGGTGAGCATCATCAGGCCTATACCATAGACACCGGCGATCACGGTGGCGGCGAAGAAGTGGCCGAAGTGCCATTTGCCGAGGTCTACGCCATGGCGGATGCAGGTTCGGGCGAGCGGTTGTTCCGCCAGTGTCAGGCCTGTCACAAGGTGGATGATGGTGCCAATGGAACGGGACCTCATCTGTTTGGTGTCGTGGGCCGCGACGTGGGTGTTATCGATGGGTATGCCTATTCTGGTGCAATGGCCGCATTTGGCGGGGCCTGGACGCCCGAGGCGTTGAGCGAATTTCTGACCAGCCCGTCCGGATACCTGGATGGAACCAAGATGAACTATCGTGGCATGGGTGACGCTGAAGATCGCGCGAACCTGATTGCCTGGCTGGATAGTCTGGACGGCTGAGTCCTGAACAACACATCACGGGTTGTTGCGACCTGAATCGAAGGCTGGGCGTTGCGCCCGGCCTTTTTTCTGCGCACGCTTCATTCACTAATTGTTCAGAGGCATTGCATTGAACGTTAGACAATTAGATTTTTAGCTACAATTAGTTGGTTTAAGCTATCGGTAAGAAGACGATGAATGGAGGAGACGCCAGATGACGCCACGCCGTGAAAAGGCATTAGCCCAGAGAATTGAGAGCCGAATACCGGCTTTGCCGCTGATGTGGGCTCTTGGATTGGGGTTGGGGGTTGCGGCGACGCTGGCCGCTGGATCACTGGCGCGGGCGGATAGTCACGAGGCGGTGACAGTGACCCATGCCTATTCGAATTTTGGTGAGGTGAAATACGGGCCGGATTTTACACATCTGGATTATGTGAACCCCGATGCGCCCAAGGGTGGGGAAATCAGCACCTGGGCGCAGGGGAACTTTGACAGTTTCAACAACTACACGCGCAAGGGTGTGGCAGGCACCGGCATGGGCCTGATGTATGAAAGCATTCTGGTCGGTACCGCAGACGATCCATATGGAACATACTGCTACCTCTGTACGACGATGGAATACCCCGAAAGTCGCGACTGGGTTATATTCAATCTGCGCGATGATGTGACGTTTTCTGACGGCACTCCAATGGATGCTGGCGATGTCAAGTTTACCCATGATCTGTTCATGGAGCAGGGATTGCCGGAATATGTGAACGTGGTGCGGGGCTTTGTGGATTCGGTTGAATTATTGGGCACGCACCGGATCAAATTCATCTTTGCTGATGAAGCGCCACGTCGGGAAGTGATTTCGTTTGCTGGCGGTGGATCGACCGTGTTCTCAGAGGCGTGGTTCACAGAGACCGGTGCGCGTATTGATGACAGCACGCTGGAGCCATTTTTAGGCACGGGTGCTTATGTTGTCGAAAGTTTCGATGTCGGTCGACAGATCATTTATGGACGCAATCCGAATTTTTGGGGCGCAGATCACCCATTCAACGTTGGTCAGAATAACTTTGACCGTATCAGGTATGAATATTTCGCCGATAGCTCGGCGGCCTTAGAGGCATTCAAAGCTGGGGAGTATACCTTCCGAAATGAGAATTCATCGAAGGATTGGGCAACGGGTTATGATTTCCCCGGAGTGACCGATGGCTCGGTGATCAAGACCGAAATCAAGGATGGTAGCATCGGCAACGCGCAATCCTATGTGTTCAATTTACGCCGCGAAAAATGGCAGGATCGGCGGGTACGCGAAGCGATTGGGATGATGTTCAATTTTGAGTGGTCCAACGAGTCGCTGTTCTTTGGGTTGTATGAGCGTGTGAATTCGTTCTGGGAGAACTCGCCATTGGAAGCGTCCGGGCCGCCTTCTGCAGCGGAGATCGAGATATTGCAGCCGCTGGTGGATGGGAGTTTGCTGGACGCGTCCATCCTGACGGATCAAGCTCTGATGGCACCAACCAGCGGCCCCCGCAGCTTTGACAGGCGTAATCTTCGCAGGGCTTCGGCGCTGTTGGACGATGCCGGTTGGATCATTGGCGATGATGGTATCCGCCGCAAGGATGGTGAAGTTCTGGACTTGGTTATCTTGTCGTTCAGCCCAGCTTTTGATCGCATTCATAATCCCTATATCGAAAATCTGACGCGGCTTGGGGTCCAGGCCAAATTGGAACGGGTGGACATTTCTCAATATATCGACCGACGCAGGACGGCGGATTACGATATGGTCAACCATACGTTTGGTATGGGGTTGCAGCCGGGGTTTGGTCTGCGCCAGTGGTATGGGTCAGAAACGGCTGAAGACAGTTCTCGCAACTTGATGGGACTGCAAAACGAGGCTGTAGATCGGCTGTTGCAACCCGTCATTGATGCAAAGACTTTGGACGAGCTGACATCGGCGACACACGCATTGGACAGGGTTCTACGCGCCGAGTTGTTCTGGGTTCAGCAGTGGTTCAAAGATGTTCATACGATTGCGTATTACGATATGTATCGCCACCCCGAGACCATCCCTCCACTTGGGTTGGGTCAGTTTAGCTGGTGGTGGCACGACCCCGAGGCAGAGGCCGCGTTACGAGCGGCTGGCAGTCTGTAAGCGAGAGCCGGGGCCATGGGCGCATATATCCTTCGGCGGTTGTTGCTGATCATTCCGACCCTGTTCGGGATCATGATCATCAACTTTACGCTGACGCAGTTTGTGCCCGGTGGTCCGATCGAGCAGATCATCGCCAATATGGAAGGCACGGGCGATGTGTTCGAGTCGATTTCGGGCGGGGGCGGTGAGACGTTCGAGGCGGCGGATGACAACGGCTATATTGGCGGGCGTGGTCTGCCCCAAGAGTTCATCGAAGAATTGGAGCGCGAGTTTGGCTTTGATAAGCCAGCGCATATTCGTTTCGCGCAAATGATATGGAATTACCTCAGGTTTGATTTTGGCGAGAGTTATTTCCGCTCGATTTCAGTGATCGATTTGGTGGCAGAGAAATTGCCGGTGTCGATCACGCTGGGGCTTTGGTCAACGGTGATTGCCTATATCGTCTCGATCCCGCTGGGCATTCGCAAGGCGGTTAAGGACGGCAGCAGTTTTGATACCTGGACCAGCGGGCTGATCATTGTGGCCTATGCGATACCGGGCTTTTTGTTCGCGATCATGTTGTTGGTGGTCTTTGCGGGCGGGTCGTATTTCCAGTGGTTCCCGTTACGTGGGCTGACCTCGGACAATTTTGAAGACCTGTCTGCCTTGGGCAAGGTGGGCGATTACTTCTGGCACATCACACTGCCGGTTTTGGCGTCCTCGATCTCAGGATTTGCGACGCTGACATTGCTGACGAAGAATAGTTTTCTGGATGAGATCAAAAAGCAATATGTGGTGACGGCGAAGGCCAAGGGGTTGTCAGAGCAACGGGTTTTGTATGGTCACGTGTTCCGTAACGCGATGCTGATTGTGATCGCCGGATTTCCGGCCGTGTTCATCGGGGTGTTCTTCGGCGGGTCTCTGATTATCGAGACGTTGTTCTCGTTGGACGGGCTGGGGCGGCTTGGGTTTGAGGCGGCGGTGGCGCGGGATTATCCGGTGATTTTTGGGACGCTGTTTGCATTCGGGCTTTTGGGGCTGGTTGTCGGGATCCTGTCGGACCTGATGTATGTATTCGTCGATCCGCGTATCGACTTTGAAAAGCGGGAGGTGTGACGATGGCCATGCCTGATCCCGCACTTGAGCCTGCAGCGCCGGGCACAGTGGAGCCGACGGAAGATCGTAAGAAGCCGCGTTTGTCGCCGTTAAATCAGCGACGGTGGCGGAATTTCACGCGGAACCGTCGGGCCTATTGGTCCTTGATCATCTTCTGCTTTCTGTTCGGGTTGAGCCTGTTCGCCGAGTTTCTGGCCAACGACAAGCCGATCCTGGTGAAGCACAACGGCGAATATTACATGCCGATCTTCAACTTTTACCCTGAAACCGCGTTCGGTGGCGATTTCGCCGGGAAAACCGAATATGCCTATGAGGACGTGCAGTGTCTGATCATCACGGGCGGTGATCAGGAGTGTTACGACGATCCAGAAGGTATGTTGGCGCAAGCCGAAACCGGGGTTGTAAACGGGCAAGAGATTGATCGCGGATGGCTGCTGTGGCCGCCGATCCGCTATCACTACAAAACCATCGTGGATAAGCCGGGGGCGGCGCCGGGGCCGCCGGACAGCCTGAACTGGCTGGGAACCGATGACACCAAGCGCGATGTGGTGGCGAGGGTGATTTACGGGTTTCGGTTGTCGATCCTGTTTACTCTTATCGTGACTGTTGCCGGCAGCGTTCTGGGAATAATCGCGGGCGCAGTTCAGGGGTATTTCGGCGGCTGGCTGGACCTGATTTTCCAGCGGTTGCTGGAGATCTGGAGTTCGACGCCGTCGCTTTATGTGATCATCATCATGTTCGCGATCTTCGGGCGAAGTTTCTGGATGTTGGTGTTTTTGACCGTTTTGTTCGGTTGGCCAGCGTTGACGGGTGTGGTGCGGGCCGAATTCCTGCGGGCGCGAAACTTTGAGTATGTTCGGGCCGCGCGGGCATTGGGGGTTTCCAATTCCACGATCATGTTCCGGCACATGCTGCCGAACGCCATGGTCGCAACGCTGACCCTGCTACCGTTCATTATCACAGGTGCAATCGGCGGGTTGGCGGCGTTGGATTTTCTGGGCTACGGGTTGCCGTCTTCGGCGCCGTCTTTGGGTGAGCTGACATTGCAGGCCAAGCAGAATTTGCAGGCGCCCTGGCTGGCATTCACCGCGTTTTTTACCTTTGCGATCATGCTGTCGCTGCTGGTCTTTGTCTTTGAGGGCGTCAGGGATGCCTTTGATCCCAGGAAGACGTTCGAATGAATGACGTTCTTCTTCAGGTGCGCGATCTGAACGTGCGATTTCGTCAGGACGGGGCGGTGACCCATGCGGTTCGGGACGTGAGTTTTGAGTTGGCGAAGGGTGAGACATTGGCGCTGGTGGGGGAGTCGGGGTCCGGGAAATCTGTGACAGCCTTGTCGACGGTTTCCTTGTTGCCGGACAGCGCAGAGATTTCCGGTTCGGTCACCTATGACGGGGCCGAAATGGTGGGGGCTGATGAGGCCGAACTTCGTCGGGTCCGGGGCAATGACATCAGCTTTATTTTTCAGGAGCCGATGACCTCGCTGAACCCACTGCATACGATTGAAAAGCAATTGGCCGAGGCGGTGGCTTTGCATCAGGGTTTGCGCGGAGAAGAGGCGCAGGCACGAATTATTGAATTGCTGGAGCAGGTCGGTATACCCGATCCGGCCAGTCGGTTGTCGGCCTATCCGCATCAATTGTCGGGCGGGCAGCGGCAGCGGGTAATGATCGCCATGGCGCTTGCCAATGGGCCGGAATTGCTGATTGCGGATGAGCCGACGACGGCGCTGGACGTGACCATTCAGGCGCAGATTTTGGAGCTGTTGGCCGAGCTGCAGCAGAAGCTGGGCATGTCGATGTTGTTCATCACCCATGATCTGGGGATCGTGCGCAAGTTCGCCGACCGGGTTTGTGTGATGAAGGATGGTGAGATTGTAGAGCGCGGCGAGACCCGCGAGATCTTTGGCAACCCGCAGCACGCCTATACTCAGACATTGCTGTCAGCGGAATCGACAGGCGTGCCGGATCCGGTGGCGGGGGATGCTGAAGTGATTGCGGAAACGGATGCTTTGCGCATTTGGTTTCCCATTCAGGCAGGTTTGTTGAAGCGCACGGTGGGGCATATCAAGGCGGTGAATGCTGCAACATTTTCCGTGCGTGCGGGCGAAACCGTTGGCATCGTGGGCGAGTCGGGTTCGGGCAAGACCACGCTGGCGCTGGCGATCATGCGGCTGATTTCGTCGGAAGGGCCGGTCACGTTCTTGGGGCGCAATATTCAGGGGCTTTCTTCGAAGGCAGTGCGACCGTTGCGGGCCGATATGCAGATCGTATTTCAGGATCCTTTTGGATCCTTGAGCCCGCGGATGACGGCGGAGGAGATAATCTCGGAAGGGTTGACGGTTCATCCTGTCGACGAAGGCCGCGATCGACGTGAAATGGTCGCCGAGATCATGGGTGAAGTCGGGTTGGACCCGGTGATGATGCACCGTTATCCCCACGAGTTTTCCGGTGGTCAGCGGCAGCGGATTGCAATTGCGCGGGCGATGATCCTGCGTCCGAAGCTGGTGGTGTTGGACGAGCCGACGAGCGCCTTGGACATGACGGTGCAGGTGCAGATCGTCGAATTGCTGCGCGATTTACAGAAGAAATACGGGTTGGCCTATCTGTTTATTTCCCACGATCTGAAGGTGGTGCGGGCATTGTCACACAAGGTGATGGTGATGAAACAGGGCGATGTCGTGGAAGCCGGGGATGCGAGCCAGATTTTTGATGCGCCGCAGACGGATTATACGCGCGCACTGATGGCGGCAGCGTTTGAGGTGAAGGCGGTTTCCTGAATTCGGTTTCGCCGACTTGCGTCGTCGAGGGAGGCCATCGTCAAAACCAGCATCTGAAATCGCTGTCTCTCACCTGCGGTTCGAACGCGATTTCTGATATTTGATCTTTTTGATTGCCTAAAGGCCATAGACAAGGGGCGCTGCCCCTCGTGCTCCCCGGAGTTTATCTAATCAGAAGAAGTTCAGATGCGGCGGGCGGTGATGCCTCGGCTGGTGCGGGATGGTGGGCCGGAGGGGAAGGTGTAGTCGGCTTCGATTTCGAAGCCAGCGTTTTGCACCAGTTCGTGAATTTCATCCTTGCCGAAGGTGCGATGGCGCCATTGCAGCCAGATAATGGCGTTGCACCAATGCGGCTTTGAGACGACGAGGCGCAGGCGGCCTCCGGGGACCAGAAGGTTGCGCATCTGCTGAAGGGCAAGGCCGGGGTCGGGGCAATGTTCGATGATATGGGCGGCGAGGACTTCGTTTGCGGGGGCAAGGCCGTGGGCCTGATCCAGGCGGGCCGGGATGAGGTTGGGTTTGACGCCGCGCGCCAGCATGGGCTGGCTGGGTTCCAGGAGATAGAGCGCGCCGGGGGTGCCGTGGATGGCGACCCAGGCTTCGGCAAAGGCGGCTGTGCCTGCGCCGACGTCGATAACGCGCGCACCAGGGATCGGGCGTTGGCCAGGGGCCGACAGAAAGCCGAGGTAGCCGTCGTAATAGCCAAGCGCGCGCATCTTGTCGCGCCAGCGATTTGCGGCGGTATCGTATCGGTTTGTCAGGTTCTCGGCGGTGTCGCTCATGTGGTCAGACTGCCATGATTTTCGGCGCGCTTCCATAGGCTGCGTGATCGGTGCTGGTGTTGCTGCGGGTGCATCGCTAGACATGAGCGGACGCGAAAGAAGGCCGATGAAACACGTGATTGATCCTAAGCCGGGCATTGAAGATATCGTGCTTTACAAGGGCGGCGAGAGCCGTCTGGCGGGGCATGACGAGGTGTTGAAACTTAGCTCGAACGAGAACCCGTTTGGGTGTTCGGAGGCGGCGAAGGCAGCTTTGGTGGCCGCGGTGGCGTCGATGCATCGCTATCCGTCGAGTGATCACGTGTCCTTGCGTCGTGCGATTGCTGAGGTGCACGGTCTGGATGTGGAGCGGATTATCTGCGGCGCAGGCTCTGACGAGATACTGACGTTTCTGTGTCAGACCTTTGTGGGGCCGGAGCATGAGGTTATTCATACCGAACACGGGTTTTCGCTGTATCCGGTGTTGATCAAGGCGACCGGTGGCACGCCGGTTCAGGTGCCCGAGAAGAACCGGGTTGTGGACGTGGATGCCATTTTGGCGGCGGTGACACCGGCGACGCGGATGGTGTTTCTGACCAATCCGGGCAATCCGACGGGGACTTTGTTGCCGGTGGAAGAGCTGGCGCGCCTTGCCGATGGGTTGCCGGGCGATGTCCTGTTGGTGCTGGACGGGGCCTATGTGGAGTTTGCCGAAGGGTATGACGGCGCTGTGGCTTTGGTGGACGCACATCAGAATGTGGTGATGACACGGACGTTTTCCAAGCTCTATGGGCTTGGTGGGCTAAGGATCGGGTGGGGCTATGGCTCGGCCCGGGTGATTGATTTGCTGAACCGGGTGAAGGGGCCGTTCAATCTGGGCGGGCCGCAATTGGCGGCGGCAGAGGCGGCGATGCGGGATCGCGGATTTGCCGAGATGTATCAGGGCGAAAATGCGCGGCTTCGCGTCTGGTTGGCAGAGGCTTTGACTGAAGTCGGCGTGCCCTCTGATCCATCGCACGCTAATTACATTCTGGCGCGGTTTGCTGATCAGGCAGAGGCTGAAGCCTGCGATGCGGCGCTGCGCGAAGACGGAATATTGGTGCGCAAGGTGGCGGGGTATAACTTGCCAAACTGTTTGCGGATCACGGTCGGGACAGAGGCGGATTGCGCCCGCGTTGCGGCATCGGTTCGGCGGTTCAAAGGAATGGCACAATGAGTGAGATTTATGGCCGCGTTGCCCTGATCGGGCTGGGGTTGATCGCTTCGTCGATGGCGCATGCCATGCGCCGCGATGGGCTGGCGGGCGAGATTGTGGGCACGGCGCGATCTGCAGAGACACGCGAGATAGCTGCCGAGCTTGGGTTCTGTGATCGGGTCGTGGAGACAGCAGCCGAGGCGGTGAAGGGCGCGGATTTGGTGGTTCTGGCGGTTCCGGTTGGCGCCATGGCCGCTGTTGCGGAAGAGATCGGACCACATCTGGCAGCAGGAGCCACGGTTTCAGATGTCGGGTCGGTAAAAAGGGCGGTGATTGAGGCCGTTCAGCCCCATATGCCGGGTGCTGTGCACTTTATCCCAGGTCACCCAATGGCCGGGACCGAGCACTCGGGCCCGCGCGCGGGATTTGCAGAACTGTTTGAGAACAAATTCAACATTCTAGTGCCTGGCGAAGAGTTTGATGCAGAGGCGCTGGATCGGTTGACACGGCTTTGGACCGGTATGGGGGCCATGGTCGAGATCATGGAGGTGGATCACCACGATCTGGTGTGTTCGGTGACCAGCCATACCCCGCATTTGATTGCCTATACGATGGTCGGTGTGGCGGATGATCTGCGGCGTGTGACTGATAGCGAAGTGATAAAGTATTCAGCTGCGGGTTTTCGGGATTTTACCCGGATTGCGGCCTCGGACCCGACGATGTGGCGGGATGTGTTTTTGAACAATAAGGAAGCGACCCTGGAGGTTCTGGGGCGCTTCACGGAAGAATTGTTTGCGTTGCAGCGGGCAATTCGCACAGGAGATGGGGATCACCTGCATGAGTATTTCACTCATACGCGGGCGATACGGCGGGGCATTATCGAGGCCGGGCAGGATACGGATGCACCGGACTTCGGTCGGATCGGGAAGAAATCATGATCAGATATGCAGCGCTGTTTGCGCTTTGTTTTGTAGTCGCCTGCGGCGGCGGGGGTGGGAGTGTTCCATCCAATATTGAGGCCACCAAACGTAGCGCGGTAAACGGGCCTGGCGGTTGTGGGGTGCGCGATGCCTGGGTTGTGCGCGAAGTTTCAGGCGTCCGGTTGTCGCAACCGGCGATGCTATCGACGGCGACCGTGCGGGCATTGGACACCTGGGTGCGGCGCGTTGCCATACCGGCGGTTGGTCGGCGCGGCGGCGGATTGAGCGAGTTACGCGTTGCGGCGCATTATGCCTGTCGAAACATTAATTCGAGGCGCGGCGGGAAGTTGTCGGAACATGCCAAGGGTAATGCGATCGACATCTCGGCGCTGGTGATGCGCGATGGTAGCCGGGTTACCGTTTTGAACGGCTGGAATTCCGGTCGCGACAGGGCATTACTGCGGCGTCTCCATCGGGGGGCGTGCGGGACATTCGGGACTGTTCTGGGACCGAACGCGGATCGCTTTCATCGCGATCACTTCCATTTCGATGTGGCCAGCCGACGACGCGCTTACTGCCGGTAGATGGATTGTGAGGGGCTTTGCCCCTCGCACGATTGTTTTATTTGGGGCGCTGCCCCGTCCCTGCTTTTTGCAGGGACTCCCCGAAGTATTTGCCAGACAGAAGAAGCCCTAGGGGATCACAATGCGTGGCGCGGGGCCAAGCGGGATAGGGCCAAGGAAAATGCCGCCTGCGCGAAATGTGAGCGGAACTTCCAGCGCGTCAGCGTTGCCGCTTAGAAGCGCGATCAATTGCAAGGCATTTTCGACATTTGGGGCGTCTGGGCGGGAAATTAGTCCGGCCTCGACGGCCATGTTGAAGAGACGCTTCCAGTTGGTGGCTTCAAGGGTGATTTCGCCTTCCGGTGTTCCGGACGGGGTCAGGGAAAGCAGGCCTTTGGCAGAAAGGCCGATATCGCCCCAGTTCGCCGAGAGGTCTGCGATATTCAGCGCGGAAATCTGAGGACGGGTGGTCTCAAGGGCGTGCCGGTCCCAGGGGGCGGTGAAATCGGCAGTAGCATCCAGATGCAGGCGCGCTATCTGTGGCGGCAGCGTTTCGGTAGGATCGAGCGTTTCCCGGGCGCTGGTTGGTAGGGTGATTTGTAAAATCTCGGCGCCGATACGGTGGGCGTTTGTGCGGGCTTCGATCTGTTCAGTCGCGATGCGCGCCTGATCCAGCGACAGCGACCAGCCAAGAGATGAGTTCAGGTTCAGTTTGTCGATGACGATCGTTGAGCGTTCGAGGGGCAATGACGTTGATGGCTGAAGGAAGATTGATCCACGGGCCTGATCATTTGTGATGTCGATGGCTTGCAGCGGCGTTTCGACGTGATGCTGGTTGGGCAGGACCGCGATGACCTGATGGGGCTTGTAGGCCAGCGCCAGCAGTTGAAGGAACGTGCCCGACCAGGTGACATTGCGCCCGGGCGGCTGAAGGGTGACGTTGGTTATCGTTGTGTCGAACCGACTGGGAAAGCCGCGCACGTCAATGGCTTCGGCATTCGTTGCGATGCCCTGACTTCGCGAGGTTTCGATCCAGGACGTGAGCGAGCGTTCCAGCGCGGATGAGCCGAAGGCCCACCAGGACATCCAGCCCAGGCTGACAACCAGCAACAACACAATCAATCGGATCATTTGGTCTTTTCCCCGCGTCCTCGGTCTGTATTAAGGCGCAGATGACAGAAGAACCAGAGACACCGCCAAGCCCGTTGTGGGTGTTCGGCTATGGATCGCTGATCTGGGATCCGGGTTTCCCGGTGGCCGAGCAGCGTTTGGCGCGACTAACTGGCTTTGCGCGCAGTTTTTGCATGTCGTCGGTCCATCATCGCGGAACCGAAGACGATCCGGGGTTGGTGTTGGCGTTGGATCCCCACGAAGGTGCGGAGTGCAGCGGGGTGGCGTTCCGCGTTCCCGAGGCTGACGCAGACGCCACTGTGGCCTATCTTCGCGAACGCGAATTGATTTCCTCTGCTTATGTTGAGCGGGTTTTGTCGTTGGAGGTGGACCAGATCGGTGGGGTGCGGGCGTTGGCCTATGTGGTGGACACCGATCATGTTCAATACGTGGGCGGCATGGCGTTGGAGCAGCAGGCCCAAATTATTTCCGCCGCTGTTGGTGGACGCGGACCGAACACTGAATATTTGTGGAACACGGTGGAGCATCTGGATGAGTTGGGCATCGCCGATCCTGATCTGGAGTGGTTGGCGGGGCGGGTCCGTCAAATCACTGGCATCGCCTGATTTTATTGAGGTTGGCAGGGCGTCGGCCTTGGCCTATTGTGCACAAAACAACAGCGACAGGACCGGGCCCTGATGGACCAACCGGATCGCGAGGCCGAGCCGCAATTCACACGACCTTACCGTCAGATTCTGACGATGCTTATCGTTTTGGGACTGGTCGGCGCTGGGGCCTATATTGCCTATCCGCAGGTGGCGCCGGTGTTTCTGGCAAACCCCTGGCTGAACGGTTTTATCGGTTTCGTCTTTGTGATCGGTGTGCTGGCCTGTTTTTGGCAAGTGATCCAGTTGATTACATCGGTTCAATGGATTGAAGGTTTTGCGCTGGATCGCGCCGGACATCAGTTCACCAACGCGCCGCGTTTGCTTGCCTCGCTGGCGGCATTGCTGCGCAAGCGCGGGGCCAGAACGCAAATCGGATCGTCTTCGGCGCGGTCAATATTGGACTCGGTGGCGACCCGGATTGATGAAGCGCGGGATATCACGCGATATATTGTCAATCTGTTGATTTTCCTGGGTCTTTTGGGAACATTCTATGGTTTGGCGACCACGGTTCCCGCTGTTGTGGATACGATCCGGTCGCTTGCTCCACAAGAAGGTGACACCGGCGTTCAGGTTTTTGAACGGCTGATGCAAGGTCTGGAAGCGCAGCTTGGTGGTATGGGCGTTGCTTTTGCTTCGTCGCTTTTGGGTCTGGCAGGGTCACTGGTTGTTGGTTTGCTGGAGCTGTTCGCTGGTCATGGTCAGAACCGGTTTTACCGCGAGCTGGAAGATTGGTTATCGACCATCACCCGCATCGGCTTTTCTGCAGACGAAGGCGGTGGTGCGGCAGACACCGGCGCGGTTTCCCAACTGGCCGAGCATATGGCCGAACGGCTGGATGCGATGCAGGCGTTTTATGCCGAATCCACAGATCGCTCGGCGGCTGCCGAGGATCGTCTGGGTATGCTGGCCAATGCGGTTTCACGGCTTGCGGATCGCCTGGGCGAAGGGGATGTCAATACGGGGCCCGATATGACAGCTGTGTCTGCCAGCCAGGACAGGTTGACCCAGGCCATTGAAACCCTGGTCAGCGAAGGTACCGGCCAAGTCGATGCTGAAAGCCGGATGCGTCTGCGGTCGATGGATGTGCAGATGCTGCGTATCCTCGAAGAAATGTCGGCAGGTCGGCAGGAATCCATTGGCGAAATCAGAACCGATATTGCGCAACTGACGAAAGCCATTCGTATGTTGGCTCGCGACCGCGCCGACGGCCCGGTCTAAGCGATGGCTCTGACCCGCCGATCCGTCCAGCGGATGTCGGGCTCGATCTGGCCCGGATTTGTGGATGCCATGACCGCCCTGTTACTGGTGCTGATGTTTGTTCTGACGATCTTCATGGTCGTCCAGGCCATGCAGCGCGATACAATTACCGGGCAAGAAACAGAATTGGATCAGCTGGCTGCCGAGGTGACGGCGCTGGGTCGTGCGCTGGGCGTGTCGCAGCAGCAGTCAGCACAGTTGGAAGATGATCTGTCCAGCCTACAATCTGAAAGTGATCGTCAATCGGCTCTGATTGCCAATCTGACGGGGCAGGTTGATGCTCAGGCGCGCGCACTAAGCCAGCGCGATGCGGCGATTGCCAGTTTTGAAGAGCAGGTTGCAACGTTGCTGGCGGCGCGGGATCAGGCGTTGGCGGAAGGGGTGCAACTGGCGGCGACGATTGAAGACCTGGAAGCGGCCCGTGCCCAACTGATTACCGAACAAGAGGCCATGCAACTGGCGCTTGCCCAAGCGCGTGATGAAATTGATGCCCAAGCCGAAGAGGCTCGGTTGGCGGCGGCCCGCCGCGAGGCGCTAGAGGCCATGACCGCCGAGTTGCAAGCCGAAGCCCAGGCACGCGAGACCTCCTTGGCCCAGACTTTGGCGGCGCTTCAGGCGGCCGAGGCGGATGACGCTCTAAGTGCTGACGCTCTGGCACTGTCCGAAGCTCAACGCGCGTCACTGACTGCCGAATTGGAAACTGCCGAAGCTGCGCGTCTGGCGGAACTTGCGGCGGCCGAAGCCTTGAAGGCGCGCGTCGCCGAAATGGAAGGGCAGTTGACTGAAGAAGAGCAAGCCCGACTTGCCGAAGCTGCGGCAGCGGAGGCTTTGCGCGAACGCCTGAAAAATGCAGATGCCGAATTGACGGCAATGTCGCTGGCTTTGGAAGAGCAGCGTAAAAAGGCAGAAGATACATTGACCCTTTTGGCCGCCGCCAACGCGGTTGAGGCCGATTTGAACGATAAATTGACGCAAGCCTTGCTGGGATTGGATGCGCGTTCCGCTGAACTGGCTGCACAGGGCGAGACGCTGGAGGAAACGGCCGCGCGTGAAGCGGCCCTGCGAGCGGCCCTTGCCGAGGAAGAAGAAACTCTGGCGGCAACCGCAACCACTGCCGAAGAATTGCGGGCACTTCTGACGTCGCGGGATGCCAGTTTGGCCGCTGCCCAAGGGGTGAGTTCGGATCTGGACGCCAGGTTGAAGATCGCCGAACTGGAGCGCGATGAAGCGCAGGCTGAATTGGCGACGTTGCGAGCGACGTTGTCTGACGCTCAGGCGCAATTGGTATCTTTGGGTGCTACGGCGGAAGATCGCGATACCGCGCTGGCCGCTCTGACAACCGAACGTGACGCGCTTTTGGCCGAGGTTGCGGAATTGCGCGAGGCGACAGCGGATACCGCTACCGTGCGTGAACAACTGGCGGCAGCATTGGCTGCGAAACTGGCCGCCGAAACCTCGGTCGCCGAAGAGATGAGCGAACGCGAACGTCAGCAAACCCTGCTGGCTACGGCACGAGCGCAACTGGCCGAAGAGGAATCGTTGTCGGCCCAATCCCAACGACAGGTTGCGGCCTTGAACGCGCAAGTCGCTGATTTAAGGGCTGAACTTGGGTCGTTGCAGGTGCTGTTGGACGTGGCCGCTGAACGCGACAGTGAAGCAAAAGTGCGGATCGAGGCGCTTGGGTCGCAATTGAACACCGCACTTGCGCGCGCGGCGCAGGAAGCCAAGCGGGCCGAAGAGGAAGCCTTGCGGGCAGCTGCGTTGGAAGCCGCCGAGGCCGAGCGCCTGCGTCTGGAAGCCGAGCGTCTGCAAAGCGAAGTGGCCGATCTGGCGGATTACCGGTCTGAGTTCTTTGGAACATTACGGCAAGTTCTCGGGGATCGTGAAGAGATCCGGATTGTTGGTGACCGGTTCGTGTTCTCGTCCGAGGTTCTGTTTGAAAGCGGATCGGCAACGCTTTCGGACGAGGGGCAGGGACAGATCGCGAGTGTCGCAGCAATCTTGTCAGATGTATCTGGTCAGATCCCGGAGTCGATAGATTGGATTATTCGCGTCGATGGGCACACCGACAATCAACCCATCGGTACCGGAGGCGACTTTGCCGATAACTGGGAATTGAGCGCCGGGCGCGCATTGTCGGTAGTTAAATACATGACCGAGGAGCTTGGCTTTGATCCAATGCGCTTGGCCGCCACAGGCTTTGGCGAATTCAGACCGGTGAACGCAGAGAATATGTCTGAGGCGCGCGCCCAAAATCGCCGGATCGAACTTAAGCTTACTGAGCGTTAAGGCGACGCAAAAGGGCGCCCGCGTAAATGCCGCGCCACCCGGTTTGGGGTGCGGTTAAAAACCAACTTTTGCGAATGTCCCAGATCGTTGTGAAGCGGTGGTTGGGATCATGGCCCAGTTTCGGCAAATGAACACTCATGTTGTAAACAGTTAATTCGCTGAACCAGAGCTTCTTTCCATTAGATAACAGATCAACGCGCATATGGTCGAAATGCTTTCCGATTTCTTTTGAGAGCATCAAGGCCTGCTCAAAGGCGGGCGGCAACGGGCGCTTTGCTTGGGTCGAAGTTACGGCGGTCGGCATATCTACGATCTGGAAATACTCATCGTCTTCTGTGATCCACGCGTCCGCTGACATTTCGGTATATCGATTGTAAATCATGACAAGGCGGCCGACTTTTCTACCAAACATGTAAAACTTGAACTCGGTGTGAGCATCTTCAATCAGATCTTCGACAAACAATTTGCGGTTGATATTCATATATCCCCACTCCAGCTGCCTGTGACCGTGATCAACCTTTAGAAACCCGTCTGCTTTATGGTTAAAAGCCTGCCGGTCGGTTGGCGGATGTGGCAATATAATAAACTGGCCGCATCCATGATTGGCCTTGAGAACGGCACCGCCCTCTAATGACTTTTGGGAAGTTCAGAGGCAGCTTTTCCCTTCCATCGAATGTTTGCTGATGCGATTCCGATATTGTTCTCTTCAAGCCACTTACGGACCTCGAGTTTATCACAGACTCTTGTAAAGGTTGGGTTGCGGTCAAATACCTTTCGCCAGAAATATTTGTCATTTGCACATCTAGGAAATGCAACATTGGGAACTGTGCCCTTATTGCGAGAGTAATAAAGGCGAGCCAGTCTGAGATGACCTGCAAGCACAAAAATGTTCACAAGAAATATAATTGTGTGGTCAATCAACTTCATGCGTGAACCCCATGGTTCTTTGTGCGTGCTGGCAAATGGAATATGCTGCAGTTCAAGAATATGCCAAGTACGGCGTCAAAGTCGAAAACACTGCAAAAAGGACCTTTAGCAGGGCAGATGCTCGCGTGTCTTTAGCCGTCGTCTCAGGGCGCTTTGATAAACACCACGCCAACCTGATTGCGGTGTCGACATGAACCAGCTTTTGCCGAGATCCCAGCTTTCGTTTATTGGGTCGTCGGGAAGGTGGCCGATACGCGGGAGGTATCCACCTAAATGGTAAAGCGTTAACTCGCCCAGCCAAAGTTGAACCCCGTCCCAATTCAAGTCCACACGGACGTGGTCGAAGTCTTTACCAAGTTGGCGCGCAATTTTGCTTGCCTCTTCGAACTGAGCCGGCAGCGGTAAGTTTGAATGAGGAACTGAATCCAGCCCGCCATCAACGTTTCGCTCGAAATTTCCATCTGCCCCCGGTGTCCAAACGTCCCCCGAGATCCCCTCTTCAAATCGATCCATAATCAAGATCACTCTTTGAATATGCGCACCGAAGGTAAAGAACTGATACTCAAGCAATCTGCCCCTAAGCAGTTCCTCTGCAAAAAGCTCACGTTCAACTTCTGTGTAGCTCCATTCGCCTGCTCGCTTACCATTGTCGACATGTAGAAATGCGTTGGCCTGTCGATTTAATTTGTCTCGGTCTTCGGGTGCATCTTCTACAAAAAGGTTTGTCCCTGAACCGTGATTTGCCTTGATAGCCGTGCCATTCGCCAAAACGTCATAGGGGATGTCGGACGCATCCTTCCCAGTCCAATATATTTCTGGGAGTGCAACATCGACGCCGCTTTCATCTATCCAGTCACGCAGCGCCAGCTTGTCGCATACCAACGGAAAAACCGGATTGTGGTCGAAGATTTTCCGCCAGAAGAACTTTTCATTCAACGTGCGCGGGTCCGCCGGGTTGATAAACGGAAAACTAGGATCGCGCTTCAGGTGCCAGATAACCATAATTGGATGTGTCAACACGACGATGACACGCACCAAACTGATAACTATCCAATCAGACGACCGTTTGATCAGGTTATATTTCTTCTTCATTGCAACCACTTACAGGAGAGTGGCCGCAATTTACCACAACGAAAAAACAGTTGTGGACAAATTGCTCAGGTCGCATTTGTGCGTTGAAATTGCGCCACACACCAGGCGTGGCGCAACTTAAGACTAGTCAGCCGTCAGAAGCGGTGGCTTTTTCTTCGACGAGATCCGGCGGGTCTTATGCTCGATCCGAAGTTCAAGCTTGCCGTCTTTGACGCCAACTTTGACGATACCGCCTTTGGCCAGCTTGCCGAACAACAGTTCCTCGGCCAGAGGCTTTTTGATCTCTTCCTGAATGACGCGGCCCAGGGGGCGCGCGCCCATATTGTCGTCGTAACCCTTGTTCGCAAGCCATTCGGCGGCCGGGCGCGTCAGTTCGATGTGGACGCCACGGTCCAGAAGCTGGGCTTCCAGTTGCAGCACGAACTTTTCGACGACTTGCAGGATCACCTCTTTCGGCAGCGCCGCGAAGCTGATCACCGCATCCAGACGATTGCGGAATTCCGGTGTGAACATCCGCTCAATCGCGGCGGTGTCTTCGCCCTCGCGCTTGTCGCGCCCGAACCCGATAGCAGCCTTGGCCATATCGGCAGCACCTGCGTTCGAGGTCATGATCAGGATCACATTGCGGAAATCAACCTGGCGACCGTTGTGGTCGGTCAATTTGCCGTGGTCCATCACCTGCAACAGGACGTTGAAGACATCCGGGTGGGCCTTTTCGATCTCGTCCAGCAGCAACACGCAATGCGGGTGCTGATCGACGCCATCGGTCAGAAGACCGCCCTGATCAAAACCGACATAGCCCGGAGGCGCGCCAATCAGACGGGAAACCGCGTGTTTCTCCATGTATTCCGACATATCGAAGCGTAGAAGTTCCACGCCCAGCGAATCTGCCAATTGCTTGGCCACTTCGGTTTTGCCCACACCGGTTGGGCCTGCGAACAGGTAGTTGCCGATTGGCTTTTCCGGCTCGCGCAGACCTGCGCGGCTGAGTTTGATGGCCGAGGCCAGCGCCTCGATCGCTTTATCCTGACCGAAGACAACGCGCTTCAACCCAGCATCCAGGTCCTTCAGCACTGCCGCGTCGTCCTTGGACACGTTCTTCGGCGGGATGCGCGCGATCTTGGCGACGACATTTTCAATCTGCGTCACGTCGATGGTTTTGTTGCGCTTTTCTTCCGGCACCAGATGCTGTGCTGCGCCTGCCTCGTCGATAACGTCGATGGCTTTGTCAGGCAATTTGCGATCATTGATATAGCGCGCCGAAAGTTCGACCGCCGTGCGCACCGCATCATCGGTGTAGGAAACCGAATGGTGTTCTTCGAAATACGGCTTGATGCCCAACAGGATTTTCACGCTGTCTTCGACAGTCGGTTCATTCACGTCAATCTTCTGGAACCGGCGGCTTAGCGCGCGGTCTTTTTCAAAGTGCTGGCGGAATTCCTTGTAGGTGGTCGAGCCCATGCAGCGCAGTTTGCCGCCCTGAAGCGCGGGCTTCAGCAGGTTCGAGGCATCCATAGCCCCGCCCGACGTTGCACCGGCACCGATGACAGTGTGAATTTCGTCGATAAACAGGATCGCATCAGGATGCTCTTCCAACTCGGTCACAACCGCTTTCAGACGTTCCTCGAAATCGCCGCGATACCGGGTGCCTGCCAGCAACGCGCCCATATCAAGCGAGAAGATGGTGGCGCCTTGAAGCACCTCTGGGGTTTCCTTGGCAACGATTTTTCGGGCCAGGCCTTCGGCGATGGCGGTTTTGCCGACACCGGGGTCGCCGACCAGCAGCGGGTTGTTCTTACGGCGACGACACAACACCTGCACGCAGCGTTCAACCTCGTGGTCACGTCCGATCAGGGGATCGACATCGCCTTTTTCGGCTTTGACGTTCAGATCGACGCAGTATTTCGACAGGGCGCTTTCTTTGGCTTCCTCTTCGCCACCACTGGACTCACCCTGGGCTTCATCTTCAAACTCGTTCGCGCCGCTTACCGGGCGCGCTTCGCCAAAGGACGGATCCTTGGCAACACCATGGGCGATGAAGTTGACCGCATCGTAGCGGGTCATATCCTGGGCTTGCAGGAAGTAGGCCGCGTTTGATTCGCGTTCGGCAAAGATGGCGACCAGCACGTTGGCCCCGGTCACTTCGGTGCGCCCCGACGACTGGACATGGATCGCCGCGCGCTGAATGACTCGCTGGAAGGCGGCGGTTGGCACCGCTTCGGACCCTTCGATTTCGGTCACCAGAGTCGACAGATCGTCGTCGATAAAATCGTTCAATGTCTTGCGAAGCTCATCCAGATCAACAGAACAGGCCTGCATGACTTTGGCAGCGTCTGGTTCGTCGACCAGCGCCAGTAACAGATGTTCAAGCGTCGCAAGCTCGTGCCGACGAGAGTTGGCAATGGCCAGCGCCGCGTGGATGGCGTCTTCGAGCGTCTTCGAGAATGATGGCACGCTCCGTGCTCCTTACCTTTGAGGTCCGCTGGGTTTGGCCCCCGTGCAGACCGTGACCTCATAGTCTTAGAGTTCGGTTGATTTGCCCAACCTTCAAGACCTTTTTGTTCACGACGGCTCACATTTTCCGCTTGTGAGGCAGCTTGCCCCCCAAAATGTCGGAAATTATGGCAATTTCAGAACGAATCTTTGCGGCGGCGTATTTCCGCAAAAACTGAAGCGTCGCTGTCGTTAGTCATATTTAGGGCTGATTTTACCTCAGACAATCCCGCGCGCAGAAGAGGATTGGTCGAAAGTTCCAGCTTCAACGAAGACGGCACGGTTGCCACACCATTTGCCTTTGCGATGCCGATGTCCTTTGCGCGTTGCTGCAATGCCACGTTGTCGGGTTCGATTGTCAAAGCAAATCGCGCGTTGGTGGCCGTATATTCGTGACCAGAGCAGATGGTGGTGTCGGTCGGCAGGGCGGCAAGTTTCGACAGGCTATCCCACATTTGGTCGAACGTGCCTTCAAAGACCCGGCCGCAGCCAAGTGCCATCAAACTGTCGGCGGTGAATGCTGATTTGGTTTCGGGCACATAAAACGCGATGTGGCCGACAGTGTGACCAGAGACGTCCATAACCCGCACTTCGGTTCCAGCAAAAGTAAACGTGTCGCCGTCGCCATGTTTTGAATCTAGTTTTGGCAATCGATGTTCATCATTGGCACCGCCGCGCACTTTTGCGCCCGTGGTGGCACGCAACTCGTCAACGCCATCGATATGATCGTTGTGGTGGTGAGTAATCCAGATTTCGTCCAGACCCCATCCACGTCTTTCCAATTCCGCGTTGATCGGTCCGGCTTCTGGCGCGTCTATCAGGGCGGTTTGCCCATCTATCCGCAGCAGAAATGCGTAATTGTCGGACAGGCAGGGGATGGTGATCAGGTCGAATGTCATGGCAATGCCTTGTGATCTGGGTATGGTTCGGTCGTAAGTTTCAGGGAAGTTCGGACGGCGCGCAATGCACATTGATGTATTGGATTTGAGAACCTTCTATTACCGCACTCGTCTTGGGCGCGCGGCGCAGCGCGCCATCCGGGATCAGGTGGTGACGATGTGGCCGGATGCAAGTGGGCAGACGGTGGTTGGTTTTGGATTTGCCGTGCCGTTGCTCCGACCGTTTCGCAGTTCGGCTGGACGGATTGTGGCGCTGATGCCGGGGCCGCAAGGTGTAATGCCCTGGCCCGCAAACCAGCCGAATGTTTCGGTGCTGTGCGAAGAGACGATCTGGCCGGTGGAAACCGATAGCGTCGAAAAGCTGGTGGTCATGCATGGCTTAGAGACAAGCGAGCGTCCATTTCAACTGCTGGATGAATGTTACAGAGTTCTGGCCCCTGAGGGTCGGGCAATGTTCATCGTGCCGAACCGTGCCGGACTTTGGTCAAGCGGGGATGGAACGCCGTTCGGGTTTGGCCGCCCGTATTCACTGGGACAATTGGAAGGGCAGCTTCGGCAAATCGGGCTGATCCCGTCCCGCCACGTCGCAACCTTGTTTCAACCACCAAGCGACAGACCTTTTTGGCTAAAGACCGGACGGTTTTGGGATCGGATTGGGAGTAAGGTCTCGAACCGCTTCGCTGGTGGCGTGCTAATTGTTGAAGTCAAAAAGCAAGTTCCAGCCCCGCCAAGGACCGGATTAACCGAGGCAATGCGGCGTCCGCTGCGTGTTCTGGACGGCCTGACACAAGGCGACGCAAAACCGGCCCGAGACTGGATTTCGGGGTGACTCGGGCCCCCGAAATCGGTTTCCGACCACATGCAAAGCGCGCAATCCGTCGCACCTTTGGCTAAGTGTTTGAAATTGCTTAATTGGTGCTTTGTCCACAATGGTCTGTAGACGGTTGCTAGGTGAATATACCTCTGCTACACGACCGCAGATTTCATCGCCTGGCCGCGTGCTGGGTCGTGATTTTTGTGACCGGAGGGCTGCCTGGCATCTTCGGGGACGCGCCAAAGAATAGAACGCGGAAGGGGACACGTGTCAGAATCATCGTCAATCTCGACCGGCATTGCAGCGCGCTATGCGACCGCAGTGTTCGAGCTTGCCAAGGACGGCAACGAACTGGACGCGCTAGAGCGTGATATCGAAACTCTCGATGCCGCCCTGTCCGACAGCGCCGATTTTACCGCGCTGATCAACTCACCCATCTACAGCCGCGCCGCGCAAGGCACTGCCATTGCAGCCATCGCCGGTCAGATGGGCCTTGGCGCCACTGTTGCAAACACACTGAAGCTGATGGCGTCCAAGCGTCGTCTCTTTGTGCTGCCGCAACTGACGGCCGCGCTTGCTGCGCTGATTTCGGAGGAGAAGGGCGAAGTGAACGCCCATGTCCGTTCCGCGCGTAGCCTAAGCGATGCACAGAAATCCAAACTTGCCGAGACGCTGAAGGCGACAGTCGGCAAAGATGTCAAAATGAATGTCACCGTCGATGAAGACCTCATCGGCGGTCTAATTGTTAATGTGGGCTCGCAGATGATCGACACGTCGATCAAATCCAAGCTCGCAGCCCTCCAGAACACCATGAAAGAGGTCGGATAAATGGCGATCCAAGCAGCAGAAATTTCTGCGATCCTGAAAGACCAGATCAAGAACTTCGGACAGGAAGCCGAAGTCGCCGAAGTTGGCCGTGTGCTCAGCGTTGGCGACGGTATTGCCCGTGTCTACGGTCTGGACAACGTGCAGGCCGGTGAAATGGTCGAATTCCCAGGTGGCATCATGGGCATGGCCCTGAACCTGGAAAGCGACAACGTCGGTATCGTTATCTTCGGGTCCGACCGGGACATTAAAGAAGGCGACACGGTTAAGCGCACGAATTCCATCGTGGACGTTCCAGCCGGTGAAGCACTTCTGGGCCGCGTTGTTGATGGTCTGGGTAACCCGATTGACGGAAAAGGCGAGATCAAAGCGTCCGAGCGTCGTGTTGCTGACGTGAAAGCGCCCGGCATTATCCCGCGTAAATCGGTGCACGAGCCGATGGCAACCGGTCTGAAATCGGTTGATGCGATGATCCCAATTGGCCGTGGCCAGCGTGAATTGATCATTGGTGACCGCCAGACCGGTAAAACCGCTGTGGCGCTGGACACCATCCTGAACCAGAAAGTCTATAACGAGGCTGCTGGCGACGACGAAAGCAAGAAACTCTACTGCATCTACGTTGCGGTTGGTCAAAAGCGGTCGACCGTTGCGCAACTGGTGAAGAAGCTGGAAGAAAGCGGCGCGATTGAATACACAATCGTCGTTGCGGCCACCGCATCTGACCCGGCACCGCTGCAGTTCCTGGCCCCTTACGCTGCGACCTCAATGGCAGAATACTTCCGCGACAATGGCCGCCATGCGCTGATCATTTATGATGACTTGTCCAAGCAGGCCGTTTCGTATCGTCAAATGTCCCTGCTTCTGCGTCGCCCACCTGGACGTGAAGCCTATCCTGGTGACGTTTTCTATCTTCACTCCCGGCTTCTGGAACGTTCGGCCAAGCTGAACGAAGACAATGGCGCAGGCTCGCTGACGGCGCTGCCGATCATTGAAACCCAAGGTGGTGACGTTTCTGCGTTTATTCCGACCAATGTGATCTCGATCACTGATGGCCAGATCTTCCTTGAAACCGAACTGTTCTATCAGGGTATCCGCCCTGCGGTGAACACCGGTCTGTCGGTTAGCCGGGTTGGTTCGTCCGCCCAGACTGACGCGATGAAGTCGGTTGCCGGTCCTGTGAAACTATCGCTGGCCCAGTATCGCGAGATGGCGGCCTTTGCACAGTTTGGTTCCGACCTTGATGCCGCGACCCAGCAGCTCTTGGCCCGTGGTGCGCGTCTGACCGAGCTGATGAAGCAGCCACAGTATTCGCCCCTGACCAACGCCGAGATTGTTTGCGTCATCTATGCAGGCACCAAAGGCTATCTGGACAAGCTTCCGGTTTCGGATGTGGGTCGTTTTGAAGCTGGCATGTTGAACCACTTGCGTTCGAACCATGCCGATCTGCTGAAAGACATGACCGACAATGACCGTAAGGTTAAAGGTGAGCTGGAAGACAGCATCAAAGCTGCGCTTGACGCATTCGCTGCTGACTTTTCCTGAACTGGCCGAAAGGTAGGATTGGATAAATGCCAAACCTTAAGGACCTGAAAAATCGGATCGAGTCGGTCAAATCGACCCGCAAGATCACAAAGGCCATGCAGATGGTCGCGGCGGCGAAATTGCGCCGCGCCCAGGAATCTGCAGAAGCCGCACGGCCCTATACGGAACAGTTCAACGCCGTAATGGCAGGACTGACAGCTTCTGCCGCTGGCAGTGGTCAAGGGCCGACGTTGCTGACCGGAACCGGCAGTGATCAGACCCAGCTTCTGGTGGTTATGACCTCGGAACGCGGGCTTTGCGGCGGCTTTAACTCGAACATCGTGCGTCTGGCGCGCGCCAGGGCGAATGAATTGATCGCCGCTGGCAAGACTGTCAAAATTCTGACGGTCGGCAAGAAGGGCCGCGAGCAATTGCGCCGCGACTTCGAAGCACAGATGATCGGCCATGTTGATATGTCCGAAGTGAAGCGTCTGGGTTACGCCAATGCGCAAGATGTGGCGGGCCAGATACTGGCACGGTTCGACGACGGCGAATTTGACGTCGCGACCATCTTTTACAGCCGGTTCCAGTCTGTGATCAGCCAGGAACCAACCGCTGTGCAGGTGATTCCGGCCGCGTTTGAACAGGAAGAGGGCGCAGATGCCGCCGCTTTCTTTGAATACGAGCCCGGCGAAGAAGAAATCCTTGCTGATCTGTTGCCACGCGGTGTGGCCACGCAGATTTTCGCAGGTCTTCTAGAGAACGCCGCTTCCGAACAGGGCGCACGGATGAGCGCCATGGACAACGCGACACGCAACGCAGGCGATATGATCGACAAGCTGACGATCCAGTATAACCGCTCGCGTCAGGCTGTGATCACGAACGAGCTGATTGAAATTATTTCGGGCGCTGAAGCGCTTTAAGAACCGGAGAAACGATATGGCAAATGCTAAAGGCAAGATCACACAGGTGATTGGCGCTGTTGTCGACGTGCAATTTGACGACCATCTGCCCGAGATTTTGAACGCGCTGGAAACTGACAACAATGGCAACCGCCTGATCTTGGAAGTGGCCCAGCACCTTGGTGAGAACACTGTTCGCACCATCGCGATGGACGCGTCCGAAGGTCTGGTTCGCGGCGGCGAAGTGACCGATCTGGGCCAGCCGATTTCGGTGCCAGTGGGCAACGAAACACTGGGCCGCATCCTGAACGTTGTTGGCGATCCGGTTGATGAAAAAGGCGACGTTGGCGCAACTGCCCGCCGCCCGATCCACGGCGATGCTCCGGCATTTGAAGAGCAGTCGACCGAAACCGAAATTCTGACCACAGGTATCAAGGTTATCGACCTTCTGGCGCCTTACACGAAGGGCGGTAAAATCGGCCTCTTCGGTGGTGCTGGTGTGGGCAAAACGGTTCTGATCATGGAGCTGATCAACAACATCGCGAAGGTGCACTCTGGTGTGTCCGTGTTCGCCGGTGTTGGTGAGCGGACCCGTGAAGGCAACGACCTTTACCACGAGATGATCGAATCCGGCGTTATCGTTCCCGATAACCTGCCAGAGTCGAAAATCGCTCTGGTCTACGGCCAGATGAACGAGCCTCCGGGTGCGCGTATGCGGGTTGCCCTGTCCGGTCTGACACTGGCCGAGCAGTTCCGCGATGACACCGGTTCTGACGTTCTGTTCTTCGTCGACAACATCTTCCGCTTTACTCAAGCCGGTTCCGAGGTTTCGGCGTTGTTGGGTCGTATTCCTTCCGCTGTGGGCTATCAGCCGACACTGGCCACCGACATGGGCGCCATGCAGGAACGGATTTCGTCCACAAAGTCGGGCTCGATCACGTCCGTGCAAGCCGTTTATGTGCCTGCGGATGACCTGACCGACCCTGCACCGGCGACATCATTTGCCCACCTTGACGCGACAACGGTTCTTGACCGTGCGATCTCGGAAAAAGGCATCTATCCGGCTGTTGACCCGCTTGGTTCAACTTCGCGTCTTCTGGACCCGCTGGTTATCGGTGACGAGCACTACAAAGTTGCGACCGACGTTCAGCAGGTGCTTCAGCGCTATAAGTCGTTGCAGGACATCATCGCCATTCTCGGCATGGACGAGCTTAGCGAAGACGACAAACTGGCCGTGGCCCGCGCCCGTAAGATCGAGCGTTTCCTCAGCCAGCCGTTTGACGTGGCGAAAGTCTTCACAGGCTCTGACGGTGTTCAGGTGCCGCTGGAAGACACGATTTCTTCGTTCAAAGCGGTTGTTGCTGGCGAATACGACCACCTTCCCGAAGCAGCCTTCTACATGGTTGGCGGCATCGACGAAGTGATCGCAAAAGCCGAACGTCTGGCTGCCGAAGCAGCTTAATAACGATGGCGTTCGCGCCCCGGGCTTGATCCGGGGCCTCTCGCCGACGACGAAAAGAGGTCCCGGGTCCGGCCCGGGACGGGTGATCAAACAAGGGGCCGATTATGGCTGACACGATGCAATTCGATCTGGTTTCCCCCGAGCGCCGTCTGGTCTCGGGTCAGGCCACGGCTGTTCAGATCCCGGGCGCTGATGGCGACATGACGGCAATGCCCGATCATGCGCCACTGGTCACTACCCTGCGCCCCGGTATCCTGACGGTTAAAATGGATGGCGGCAGCCAGGAATTCGCCGTTACCGGTGGTTTCGCCCAGATCTCGGGCGAGGGCACTACAGTATTGGCCGAGGAAGCCCTGCCTAAAGCAGAAGTCACAGCGGAGTTCCTGGACGAACGCGTCGCCAAAGCCACAGCTGCTCGTGATGCGGCTGAGGGTTCGGCGGTCGATATGGCATCCAAGCTGGTTGCTGATCTGGAAGCGCTCCGCGCTGCCGTCTGATCTCTAAAAGGCGGGTCTCGGACCGTCACTGCCAAATAATAAGGCTCCCGGTAGGGAGCCTTCTTTGATTTTGACGGCCGCGGAAATTCTTACGCGATTTCAGTTTTGACAGGTAAGATCATTTCACATGTCGGACCAGTTTTTGGGGGAATAATCTGCTTTTCTTCGCAATCTCTCGACCAGATGGAAATCAACCCCGATAAGAACCTGATCATGTCTTTGCCCAACGTTGTACTGAACTTGATGTTCGACCTGCCCTTCAACTTGTGGTGACAGCGTCGCTGTGGTTCTACAAACAGAACTGGGGCACCGACGCAATAATACAGTCTCAGAAATTCAGACTGGCCGCGCGAGATTTTCGGCCAAGTCCGGCTTGAGATTGGAGGCGATAATTTGACCGAATTTGTCTCGGCCACGTTGACCGGTATTACTTTGGGACTTGCCGCTGGTTTGGCGCCAGGCCCCTTAATGACCTTAGCGATCACCCAAACTATGCGTCATGGCCTTAAGGAGGGATTGTTGGTTGCAGCGGCTCCGCTTGTAACTGATGTACCCATTGTATTAGCGCTATTTTTTGTACTTCGGGAGCTTTCCGGCCAATTGCTTGGAGCACTCTCGATGGTTGGAGCGCTTTACGCTCTCTTCTTGGCTTACGAAACGGCCAAAGCGAACTCTGTCGGGGAAATCGATTCAGAAACTGCACCGGCGTCCTTGAAAAAGGGAGTGCTTGTCAATTTCCTTAGTCCGCACCCTTACCTGTTCTGGATTACAGTAGGCATACCTTACGTGCTGTCAGCGAACGAAAAGTCGGCCTTGGCCCCTTGGGGTTTCATAGCCGGTTTTTATCTTCTTCTCGTTGGTTCCAAAGCAGGTGTCGCGGTCTTGACCGGACGGTACCGAAGCCTGTTAACTGGTCAGGCTTACCCGTATGTTATGCGTGGCCTCGCGATTGCGTTGGTCGTTTTTGCATTCCTTCTTTTCCGTGAAGGCTTGCATCTGGTATCCGTCAGCGAACATTGATCGGCCTGGGTCCAAAGCGGTCAGGCGGAGTCGCCGCTTTTTGCGTTAGTTCAAGGCTTCGATGATTTTGTCAGCCAGCAGGTCAGGCTGATCGACGCTGACCCAATGGGTGGCATTGTCCAGAACGATCCGAGCCATTTGGCTTTTTTCCAGCCAGCGGAGTGTGCTATCTGGGCAGTTTTGCGTACTGTAAATGTAAGTCACTTTGGCTGCATTTTCCAAGATTTCGCCGGGCACGTGTTCTGAAGAAAACCGGCGTGCGTCCGTGCCAAGTTGCCACAACGCTAATGCGTCGGCTTTTGAGACTTCTTCGCGATAACGTCGAATGATGGGTTCGGTTCGACCCATTTCGTCCAGCCGCCCTAGAAATCCTGTGCGAAAGGAAAGCGGGTTGTCATGATCTGCGGCCGTCCCCGAAAAATAGGCATCCTCGGCCGTAATATTCCCTTCCAGGGAAATAATGGTGTTTAGCGGACTGTCCGGGTTTTGGGCAGCAAGTGTTGCAATGATCGAAGCCACGGAATGAGCAACGATGATTTCCGAACCGGTTTCCTTCGCCTTATCGACCACAACCTGCGCCAAATTCCTCAAGGTTGCTTCCGTGTCTAATGGTGGTGCGCCAAATCCCGGCAGATCCAAGGGTACCAAACGATAGTCATCAGCCAGATGGGTTCTGGCCAGGCCGTCAAACATGCTCGCGTTGTCGCCAAAGCCAGCGATAAGAATGATAGACGGCCGCGTGTCGTTGCGATGACCAGAGGACAAATTCGATGCGGCTTTAACCATGGTGTTTCCCTCGTTAAATCTTAGGCGGAGCCTAGAACAATTGATGTATTCCGTCACTTTGGCGTCAAAGCCGATTTTGTATGGCGCGCAGGCTCAAATCGCACACACCACATCTTGTGGCAGGTTTGCTGCGCATTCTTTTCGCACCGACACGATACCGACGTGATACAGACACTCGACTTCGCTCATTCACTCAATAAAACAGGGCGCGAGGGTAAAACGCCCCTCTTTGCACGTCGGTGGCATCGAACCTTGTGGTAAGACCTTGTTAACGGGATGTGATCAAAGCGCAACGCCAGCAAGCGCCGGTCGTTCAAACGCCCTCATTTCGTCAGATTTAGCTTTCATACCCGGGCCCCAGACTGTGCAAGAAAACCTGCGGAATTAGGGGATATTGACGATATGTTGAATTTGGGATCGCTGCTGAAAGGACGCCGCGCGACCGGCGATGCTACTTTCAAAAGCCGCAAAAAAGACAAGGCCATCATCCATCAATCGGTGCCTGAAGAAGTTCTGCGCACAGGTGACGAACCCGCCGGACCAGCAGATATGTCGTGGATGGACAGCATGCCGGTGCGTGATGATCCAACCCCATCGCCATCTCCCGCTGACACAACTATTGCCAAGGAAAACCAGCCAGTTACGGCTGCCAAGCCTGTGACGCGCCCTTCTGGTTCTGCGAAACCTACAGCCCCAAAACCAGTGGTTTCAGAGCCTTTGAATACCGATCTGAAGGCCCCATTTGTCCTGAAATCCGCCAATCCCCCCGCGACCGAACGACCGCAGTTTCCATGCGGCTGGCTTGTGGTTGTTGAAGGTCCAGGCGTCGGCAACTGGTTTGTGCTGGAACGCGGTGTCAGCCATATCGGTAGCGGTGACGGCCAGACAGTTCAGCTTGGATTTGGCGACAGCTCAGTCGCGCCCGAGTGCCATGCCCAACTGGAATTTGACGAAGCCCGTCACGCGTTCAGTCTGGATGGCGAAGCCTCGGCGGGCATTCGACTGAACGGCATTGTCACAACATCCAAATCGGTATTGCGCGATGGCGACGTGATCACACTTGGTGGTACCAGCCTGCGACTAGCCGCGCTGTGCACATCGAATTTCAATTGGAGTTCAAGCGATTAGGTGGGCCAGCACCGGAATTATCCTGGCGGCGTGACACTGAGAAGCGTTGATACCAGCGCCGCCTGACTTCTTGCGCCAGTCTTGTCGAACACACGCGTCAAATGGGTTTTCGCAGTGCTGCGGCTGACATTCAGTTTGCTGGCAATCTGACCCAAATCCAAACCCTGCAACACCAATCCCGCAAGTTGCGTTTGCGCGGGCGAGAGCCCGAACATCTCTGAAGCCTGATCGATACGCAGTGCTTCATTGCGCTGGTCGCGGAACGTTACCAAAATCCCGCCGTCCTGGATCGAGACCCAGACGATATGCTGTCCATCCGCGCTATCGCCTTTCAGCACCACAGGGTCAGCCAATCGACCACGAGGATTGGCAAGAGAAGGGCGCCGATCCATGACAGTTAGGTCGGTCACATCGGCAATGGTTTGGCGCATGAGCTTCTCGTCGGATGGATAACGACCGCGCAGATATGCTCCGCTTTTGGTCAGTGCCGGATGGGTGGGCAGTTCATTGCGCGCAGCGTCGTTCATCCATTCGATTCGCGCCTTTTCGTCAATCCGAATGACGGGAAAATCCATATATGCCAAGCTGGTATCGCCGTGGCCCGCCATGACAATTTTCCAAAGGTTGCTGTGCTTTTCAAGGATGCGGACCTGATGGCTAAGGCCAATAGTGACCAGGGTATCCGTTGTGGGTTCGCCATATTGATCGAACGAGACCCAAGCCATTTCCGCGGTTATGTGCACTGATATATTTGCGCGGCACATCGCCTTTGCAGCCTCGGGGTTTGGCGTTGGGTAACGCTTCATAAACTCGACTGTGCTGGCACTCATCCGTTCCCAACCTTCAGAGTACTCCATTAGGCCGCCCATAAGTGCGCCCAACCGCCGAACCTTTGCATCATGTAACCAGCATTCTGCCCAGGTCGCGTAGTCGCGGCAAAAGAACGCCGTGGTTTCGCGTTCGATCAAGTCCAGAACTTCTTGCTCTTCGCAATTTAAATGGGAGGCGGACTTTGTTTGCGGTGGTTTCGACATATCCACCAACGTTAACTTATCCTTACGCTTCTGCGAAGGAGTAAGGGCCATGCAAGCGTTCTGGTGGTCAATGACAGCGATTTAACGATTGATTTGAACTGTCTAAGTCCGGGCACCGGTGTCGCCATTTCTGCATAGAAATCGTCTTCGGAAGTTGATCTTTGAGGTCTGTTAAGGTGCTGGCTTGCCAGAATTTGAGAATAATCCATTGGGTGTTCTCCTGCTAATTTATTGACGCCATCTGGGTCGTGTCAGTTGTTGAAGCTGCAACAAACTTAGCGGCTCTAGCGAGCGAGGTTTGTCGGACAGATGGGCGACAAGATCGAATTTCTTGGGGGATTTAATGCGCCGATGTCTTTGAGCATGGTGCTGCGCGGCAGTGCTTGCTAATCTTTTGGTATTACTTCTTCAGCGGAGCTTTCCCATGTCATTTACCATCGCCACCTGGAACATTAACTCGGTTCGGTTGCGTGAAGAATTGGTTCTGAAACTGCTTCGTGACGAAGGCCCGGATGTCCTGTGTCTGCAGGAATGCAAGTCACCAATAGAGAAAATTCCGACCGAGGGGTTTGCGGCAATGGGATACCCCCACATGGTTGCCCGTGGCCAAAAGGGGTACAACGGTGTTGCGATCCTGTCTAAACTGCCGATAGAAGATGCCGGAGGCGAGGATTACGTGGCGCTGAACCATGCCCGCCACGTCGCCGCGCGACTGGAAAACGGCATTACGATCAATAACTTTTACGTTCCGGCCGGTGGAGATATCCCAGATCGGGAGAAGAACGTGAAGTTCGGTCAGAAATTGGATTACTTGACGGAAATGCGGGATGCCTTTCATGCGAATGCACCAAAGAAGTCCATTTTGGTCGGGGATCTGAACATTGCCCCGCGCGAAGACGATGTTTGGGATCACAAGAAACTGCTGAAGATCGTTAGCCACACCCCGGTCGAAGTCGAAGCCCTGGCCGAGACGCAAAATGCAGGAAACTGGGTGGATGTCACCCGCAAGGACATCCCCGACGGGCAACTTTACAGCTGGTGGTCATACCGGTCGCCAGACTGGGATAATGCCGATAAGGGGCGGCGTCTGGATCACATCTGGGCAACCCCTGATATCGTCAACGCATCGCACCAAAGCCGGGTGTTGCGCGCTGTCCGCGGTTGGGAAAAACCCAGCGATCACGCTCCGGTTTTCGCCACATTCGATTTATAGGAGACGGCGGACGAAGGAGACGACATGGGACAATTGACGCGCCGCGCTGCCCTGTTGACCGGTGGCATATTGCTGGGTGGGTTTGCTGGTTACAAACTCTCGCCCAAAATCCCTTCGATGGGTGGAACAGCCTCGCTGCAGCCCACTGGCGCAGAAGGCACATTGAATGACGCCAGTCTGCTGAACGAAACACCAATTTTTCGGCACATTACTGTTCGTGAGAACCCCGGTGCGAACGTTGTGCGACGCATTCGAAACCTGATCAACGAAGCGAAAGACGCCGGTCGGCCTTTCAACGTTGGCGCGGCACGTCATTCGATGGGGGAGCATGCCATTCCTGGCGGCGGCGATGCGATCACATTCGAAAATGGCTTTTTCGAACTTGACCGACAAACCCAAACTTATCGCGCCCATGCCGGAGCAAGGTGGAGCCAAATCATCGCGGGTTTAGACCCGATGGGTTTCGGACCCAAGGTCATGCAATCCAACAATGATTTCGGCGTGGCAGCGACATTTTGTGTGAATGCGCATGGGTGGCCGGCACCGCACGGGCCCATGGGCTCGACGGTGAAATCCATTGTCATGGTGCGCCCAGATGGCGAAGTGGTTCGCTGCTCGCGCACCGAGAATGCACCTCTGTTTTTCCTGACTATGGGCGGATACGGACTAACGGGAGCCATCGTCGAAGTCCAAGTCGAGGCGGCGCCGAACGTTAACCTTGAACCCGCTTTTCAGACGGTTCCAGCGGCGGATTTTGCCAAGTTCTTTGTTGGAACGATCGAAGGCGGCAACGTGAACATGGCCTACGGTCGGTTGAATGTGGACCGCGAAACGTTCTTCGAAGATGCTTTGATGATCACCTATCGCGAAGCAGCGGACCAATCCGAAATACCCCCGGCGGCGGGGTCTGGAGCGCTAAGCCAGATCTCGCGATATGTGTTCCGCGCACAGCTGCACAATGAGATTGCCAAAGATTTGCGGTGGGGTTTCGAAACAGGATTGGGGCCAATGATCGGTGGTGGCCCCGTCACACGAAACTCTCTGATAAATGAGCCGGTGGTGACGCTGGATGACCACGATCCGACCCGAACTGACATTTTGCACGAATATTTTGTTCCGCCCGGACGATTTGCCGACTTTGTGACGGCCTGCCAAGACATCATTCCCAAAAGCTATCAGGAATTATTGAACATCACCCTGCGCTATGTTGGGGCTGACGAAGAAAGCGTCTTATCCTATGCGCCGGTGCCTAGAATTGCCGCTGTGATGTTGTTCAGTCAGGAAATGACCCAACGCGCCGAGGCCGATCACAAGCGCATGACACAAGCCCTAATCGAGCGCGTGCTTGATTTGGGAGGCACTTACTATCTACCATACCGACCACATGCTACGCAGGAACAGTTTCTGCGCGCCTATCCGAAAGCGGTCGAATTTGCTGCCGAAAAACGGTTCTATGACCCTGAATTGACGTTTAGAAATGGATTTTGGGACACCTATCTGAAAGACCTGTAATGTCCGTGCATCGTAAGATTTCTTTTGGGTACTTTGTTGTTTTGCTGGGCGCGGCGGCGCTGAACTACATTCCCGGTGTTACAGACGCCGACGGTGTGGCCTTCGGAATATTCGCGCTGGATATATTTGACGATGCCCTTCATGCTGCTTCGGCAGCCTGGGCGCTGGTTGCTGCATTGGTGTCGACCCGAGCGGCCAAAATGTTTCTGCTGATATTTGGGGCGTTGTATCTGGGCGACGGGGTGCTGGGGTTGATAACTGGCTCAGGGTATCTTGATTTTGGCATTTTCAACTACGGCATTCAGGATTTGCCGTTCGGATTTAAGATTTTGGCGAACCTTCCGCATATCGGGTTGGGTGGGGTTGCCCTGTTCAGCGGAGTTTTTTTAGGACGTGAGTAATGTATTGGACATGGTGGATTGTTAAACGGGCGGTCTTTGCCCTTTTGGTGTTTGTTGGCGTATTGTTGGTTCCGGTCGGGTATACCGAACTGTCTTGTCAGGGGTCGTTAACGGAAGAAACTTATGATCCGTTGATTGTAGATCCTGCCTGGCAGAGAGCTGAAAGCCGCACGTTACTGACATACCCCGAGTGGCACATTGTGCACGCTTACGATGATTATGCGCGTGTGATCCGTGATGGCGACCCGCATGAGTTTGCGTATCTGCCCGCAGTTGTCGGGTTTTGGTCGGCGCTTTGCCCTCTATCTGTGCAGGCTGCTGAGATGGGTGGCATTTCCGGGGATACTAAGGCAACGATCTATACAATCGGCGTCAGCTTCACGGCCGAGATGCTTTTGAAAGGTCTTTACGAAGAGACCGTTGGGCGTCTGGTCGCATGGGGTCGCGGGCCGGTCAAAACACCGTTGGACGGTCTGAGTGCATCGCAAGCTGCTGATTACGCAAAGTTTTTGCAGCAAACGCCGTGGTACAAGTATGATTTCGTATCTGACGCGCGCGAATTGTCTGCAACTGCAACACCATTGTTTCGCGACCGCGAACGTTGGTTGGCACTGAGTGTCGAATACAGGGGAAAAGCTCTTTACGGTGGCGTGATCGAAAAAGCCGTGGCCAACGTAGGCGCGGATGCACTTCGGATGCGGTCAGTTGTAACTGGAATTGATGCCGAAGCTCTTGCAAAAGTAACGGGAGTTCAAGTCATAGATGTAACCCCCAATGGCATCTTGATCGAAACAGACCGCTACCGGGCTTTTACCAATCTGTTGCGAAGGTTGGCCCGTCTGGGAGTGCAGTTCGAGGAAATTTCCGGGAACGACGAGATTCTATTCACGGCGATTTCGGACGGGGACACCGAAGAAGGTGCCATTCACAGTTTCACGCGACAGGGGTATTGGGATTATCGGCATCTGATCCTTGTTCCGGTCACTGAGTTGACTGAGCGTATTCGAAATCTGGATGGGCTTCGACTGGAACACGTCCATGACTACTAGGCGCGCTCTGGCCGCAGTGTCGGTCGTGTTGGTTGCCTGGATTGCTATCATGGCAGGAGTTATGCGGTATTCGGATGTGGCTCCTGCAGCTGTAGCCTTGTTCCCGACTGCATCGATGCTGGAAAGCCTGAAGGAAGGCACAGGCATATTGGGTTTGAACCGTTTGGCGCTGACGGTTGCCAATCGGCCGGGCATGGCGTCCGAGCTTTATGCCGGTGGCGCTTGGCTTGTGCTGCCAGCTGGACTGACTGGATGCTTGCCGTTGTCGAAGGCTCAGCGCAGCCAGCTTTGATACGTTGGATCGCTGTCTTTCCTGTCTTCATAAAGCCATACCATCCGATCCACGAACCAGACTTTCGGCAGAACCGTCAGGATTGCGCCAATAAGCGTCCATTCAAAATCCAAGGTCCAAAGACCCCAGATTAACGGCGGAATGCCAATGGCCGAGGCAAACCCCAAAACATAGGCCCATCGCAAGTGATGTTGCGGTATTGGAATGGTTTTTCGATTTAGAAATATCCGTTCCCCGAATGTGCCCTTTGAGGCCCAGTTATCGGTTGAAGCGGGCACCGGGAAGGCCCGGGGATTCCACCAAATCCAAAGGCAAGCCAGCGCAATAGGGACCAGAGAATACCATCCGAACCAATCACGGCTCCAGATTGCCAGGATCAAGAGAGGTAGACAGGTGAATCGGGTCCAAACGCTCCAAGGGTTGGCATGACGTGCCCAAGTGGCGTCTTTCATCCCCATTGAGCGCTCAGTTGCGTCGAAAGCATCCATTTTGGCTTATTCTCCCTGGTGACCTCTTGGTCTTTTGAAATGTGATCGCATATAAGGCCCGACAACAAATATTTGGGGATGACAATGCTTGAACTCAATCCGACTGCCCCGGCTGCACCTGCGGGTGACCTGATCAAAGACAGCACCGAGGCCACCTTTATGGCCGATGTGGTTGAAGCCAGCCAGTCGGTTCCAATCGTTGTAGATTTCTGGGCGCCATGGTGCGGGCCCTGCCGCCAGTTGACGCCTGCTTTGGAAAAGGCGGTCACCGAAGCTGGTGGAAGTGTGAAACTGGTTAAGATCAATGTCGACGAAAGCCAGGCGATTGCCGCGCAGTTGCGCGTCCAGTCGATCCCGACGGTTTACGGATTTTGGCAAGGCCAACCTATCGATGGGTTTCAGGGCGCTGTGCCAGAGTCCGAATTGAAAGCTTTTATTGGGCGGCTGGTTGAGGCGGCGGGAGGTGAAGCAGACGGGGGCGGACTGGAAGAGGCTCTTGAAAGTGCCGAAGCCATGCTGACCGAAGGTGCAGCGAGCGATGCGGCGCAAGTGTTCGCGGCCATCCTGAGCGAAGATGCTAACAATGCCGTTGCCTATGCAGGTCTGGCGCGGGCGCACCTGGCACTGGATCAGGTGGATGAGGCGGAGGGTGTGTTACAAACCGCGCCCGAAGAGATTGCAGATGCACCAGAGATTGAAGCGGCGCGGGCGCAGATTGCTTTGGCACGTCAGGCGGCAGATGCTGGCCCGGTGGGCGAGTTGAGGGCGGCTGTCGATGCAAACCCAGATGACCTGCAGGCCCGTTTCGACTTGGCGCAGGCAATTCACGCTGCCGGTGATGCGGAATTGGCGGTAGATGAATTGCTTGAGTTGTTCCGACGCGATCGCGAGTGGAATGATGGTGCCGCCAAAGCGCAGCTGTTCACGATATTCGAGGCATTGAAGCCAAACGACCCGATTGTTTTGAACGGTCGCCGCAAATTGTCATCAATGATTTTCGCATAAGGCGGGGAGGCTTGTCTGATGTCGTTTAAGATGTCGATGTCTGATCTGCCTGATACCATTCCGGTTTTCCCCTTGCCGGGCGCTTTGTTGCTACCCCGTGCGCGATTGCCATTGCAGATTTTCGAGCCCAGGTATCTGGCGATGTTGGACGACGCTTTGAAAACGTCGCACCGGCTGATCGGGATGATTCAGCCGCGAGATAACGACGGTGCCGTTTTGCATGGCGTCGGTTGTGTCGGGCGGGTGCAATCATTCTCCGAAACCGATGATGGCCGGTATATGATTACTTTGATGGGGATTCCACGGTTTTCAGTGAATGAGGAAATCGAAGGATTTCAGCCCTATCGACGTTGCGATGTTCGTTGGACCAATTTTGAGCGCGATTTAGGAGGCGCAGAGCGGGATGCCGGGTTTGACCGGACACGGTTCTTTTCCCTGCTCGGGCGGTATTTTGAAGCCGAAGACTTGCAGACCGATTGGGAGTCTCTGAAAGAAGCGGATGACGAGTTGTTGTTGAATTCATTGTCGATGGTGTGCCCGTTCGATCCGGAAGATAAACAAGCTCTGTTGGAAGCAACCACTTTGTCCGAGCGTCGGGAGGTCCTGGTGACGTTGATCGAGTTCGAGCTTCGCAGCGGTGGTTCTGAGGAGACGTTGCAGTGACAGTGCCGAAGTTCGATCCGCGCATGTTGGAAGCCCTGGTTTGTCCGGAAACGGGAGCGAGATTGACGTATGAGGCCGAGGCCGATGAGTTGATCTCGAAAGCAGCGCATTTAGCCTATCCGATCCGCAATGGAATCCCGATCATGTTGGTGGATGAGGCCCGGAAACTGGACTGAAAATCGTCTCCTTCGGAGCCGATCCGGGGGGCTTTGCCCCCCTCGCTTCGCTCGTCCCCCAGAGTATTTTTTGCCAGAAAGAAGGGCTAGAGTGCGCGACCCCGGGCCAATCGCGGTAAATCTCCGGTGAGGCCGGCGGCTTCGCGAATGAGGCGGCGGCGCAAACCAGGCAAGGCATTGACGGCTCCGAGGCCCAGATCACGAGCAAGGCGAAGGATGCCGTTGTCGTTTGAAAATAAACGGTTAAACCCGTCTGTTGCCAAGGCGAGTGTAGCTGTGTCAAAGCGACGCCATTGGCTATATCTACTAAGCACCTGAGAACTGCCAATATCCTCGCCGCGTCGCCGCGCGTCGGTCAGCACTTCGGCAAGAGCCGCGACGTCTTTCAAGCCCGCATTCAGGCCCTGTCCGGCAATGGGGTGAACGCTGTGCGCAGCATCACCGACCAAAGCAACGCGATCTGCAACAAATGATTGTGCCAATGACAACGACAGCGGATAGGCAAATCGCTTTCCTGCCAAATCAATGTTGCCCAGAAAGTCGCCAAAGCGGGGGCGCAGCACCTGCAAGTATTCGTCATCGTTCATGCTTTGAATTGCAGTGGCTTGAGCAGAGGACTCGGTCCAGACGATGGACGAGCGATTTTCCCTTAAAGGCAGAATTGCCAGCGGCCCTGGCGGCATAAAGAACTGATGAGCCTTGCCGCCGTGAGGTTCTTCATGGGCTATTGCGCACACAAGGGCTGTCTGATCGTAACTCCAGCCGCTTCGGGCAATCTTGGCGCGGCTTGCGACGCCGCTGTTCTTTCCGTCACACCCAATGAGCAGCTGTGCGCGCAGGCGCTGGCCGTTTGAAAGGTCGACTGAAACTCCTGCGAGATCGGGTTGTTGATCAATGACCTGACACCCGTTGATCTGTTGGATACTGGCCAATTCGACCGTATTGAGAAGCGCCGGACGCAAGTGGCGATCTTCGACCATATACCCCATAGGCCCTTCTTCGATCTCGTTGTGATCAAAGGCTAAATGCAGCGGCGACGGGCCTTCGCCGGCGCGGCCGTCGGTGACGAGGATGTCCAGGATCGGTTGGCTCTGATCGCGGATCGTGGGCCAGATACCCAGCGCCTTCAAAACTCTCTGGGAACTTATGGATAGGGCATATCCACGCCCGTCGAACTCTTCCTGTGAACGGGTGGAAGTTGGAAGAGCATCGATGATAGTCACTTTGAACCCGGCAGAGCCAAGGGCGACGGCCAGGGTAGTGCCGTTTAACCCGCCACCCGTGACAATGATATCTGCATCACAGTTCATACGCTGAATTAGGGTGATCCGGGCAGGATTGTCCATGCGCCCTGGTGCCGCTAGGTTTTCAGGGCAATCAGAATTGGAGTGGGCTTTGGATTGGTGGCTTTGGGCGAGTGTTGGGGACCTGGGATGCGGGATTGCGGAAGGTGAGATTGATCCGGTGGCTCTGTGCGAAGTTTATCTTCGGGCGATAGATGAACATGAGCACCGTGATCGGATTTATGCGCGTGTGACGGCTGATCGCGCGCGCGCCGAATCAAAGGCGGCATCTGAAAGAGCACAGTCAGGCCAAAGGCTTTCCATAGTGGACGGTGTGCCGATCTCATGGAAAGACCTTTATGACACGGAGGGTGTCGCAACTGAGGCAGGGTCGGCCCTGTTGAAAGGTCGTGTGCCAAATCGTGATGCGGTCGTGTTGCAAGCGGCGAGCCAGGCGGGTCTAGTTTGCTTGGGCAAGACTCATATGACGGAATTGGCGTTTTCGGGTCTTGGTTATAATCCGATGACAGCCTCTCCGCCCTGTGTGAACGACTTTGAGGCCGTTTCTGGCGGTTCCTCATCCGGAGCTGCAACTTCGGTTGCTTTTGGATTGGCCGCGGCGGGCATTGGCTCGGACACCGGAGGATCGGTTCGGGCACCTTCTGCATGGAACGATCTTGTGGGGCTCAAAACCGTTGCGGGACGGTTATCTTTGGATGGTGTGGTCCCGCTTGCTGCCCGATTTGATACTGTTGGACCGCTTTGCAGGAACGTAGAGGACGCTGCCTTGTTGCTGGCGGCACTGGATCAAAGCAAGCTCGCGTCTTTGGATGGAGTTTCGCTGGAAGGTGTTAGGCTTGGTATCCTGATGACCTCGGCGTTTGAGAATATCGAGGATAAGCCTGAATCGGCATTCTACGGCGCGGTCGAACGGCTTCGTGCGGCGGGGGCTGTTGTGGAAGCCATTGAAATTCCATGTGTTGAGCACGCGCTGGCTTCGGCACCGAAATTGTTTGCGCCAGAGGCCTATGGGACCTGGAAACATAGGATTGAAGCTGAGCCGCAGGCCATGTTTGCCCCGGTTCGGGAACGGTTTCAGGCGGGCGAAGCTGTGTCTGGTCCCGATTTTGTTGCGGCATGGCAAGCGCTGGACCGGCTTCGTTTGGAATATGCCGAGGCGACGGCTGGTTTCGATGCGATCATCTTGCCAACGATCCCGATTTTGCCGCCGAAAATCGCTGATGTGGCGGCCGATGCGGGGCATTTTGCAACCAGAAACCTGCTTGCGCTGCAGAACACCCGAATTGGCAATCTGATGGGCTTAGCAGGACTGACGTTGCCAACCGGCGTTCCCTCGTGTGGAATCCTGTTCCAAGGACCAAAAGAAGAGCCGCTTTTGCGGATCGGGGCGGCTGCCGAGGCGGCATTGGCGGAATAGTCACATTTTTCGCGCGTGAATGGGAAAATTCGTCGCTTCGCTGTGGACCGGCGAGGCGAGTGTAGGCTACCTTATGGGAAACGGGGCGACATGACCCCGACATTGAGGCAGTTATGGTATTTCCCGAGCGGTTTTCGAACCTACCGGAATATGCGTTTCCGCGTTTGCGCGCGCTTCTGGACGTTCACGCGCCCGGTGGTAAAGTATTGCATATGACTATTGGCGAACCGCGGCACGCCTATCCCAGTTTTCTGAAAGACGTGATCGCCGCCAATACCGATGGATTCGGTAAGTATCCACCGAACGAAGGCACACCCGAGCTGCTTGGAGCTATTGCCGACTGGATTAAAGGACGGTTCGGCGCCGTGCTGCCCACGTCGCAGATCATGGCTTTGAATGGAACGCGCGAAGGGCTCTACAACGCTGTTATGGCGCTGTGTCCGGAAACAAAGAACGGCCGTAGGCCGGTAGTTCTAACGCCCAATCCGTTTTATCAGGTTTACGCTGTTGGCGCATTATCGGTTGGGGCCGAGCCGGTTTATGTCCCTTGCACGCGCGAAACAGGTTATTTGCCAGACTATCGGTCGTTGGATTCCGATCTGCTGGATCGCGTGGCAATTGCATTTTTGTGCTCGCCATCAAATCCGCAAGGCGCAGTAGCCGACGCGGACTATTGGCGTGATCTGCTGGAATTGGCCGAGAAGCACGATTTCAAAATTTTCGCAGATGAATGTTATTCGGAAGTTTGGCGCAATGCTCCGCCGGTGGACGGCTTGCAGATGGCAGCCGAAGTCGGCGCTGATCCTGAGCGGGTGACTGTCTTTCATTCGCTTTCGAAACGCTCGAATTTGCCGGGATTGAGGTCCGGATTTGTGGCCGGTGGCCCGGAAAGCGTCAAACGGATCAGAATTTTGCGGTCTTATTCAGGGGCACCTTTGCCGTTGCCATTGCAGCGTGCCGCCGAGGCGACCTGGCGTGATGAGGTCCATGTGGTCGCTAGTCGCGCGCGATATCAGGCGAAATATAAAATAGCGGATCGGGTTTTCGACGGCGTCGACGGATATGCGGGCCCCGCGGCTGGGTTTTTTCTGTGGTTGCCCGTCAATGACGGTGAAGAAGCTGCAATCAGGGTTTGGCAAGAGACAGGCGTAAGGGTTTTGCCCGGTGCTTATCTTGCAAGGGATGTGAACGGGGAAAACCCCGGCAAACGCTACATTCGCGTGGCGATGGTGGTTGAAGAAGACGAACTGGAACGCGGGCTAATTGCTCTGCGTGACAGTCTTTACAGGTAAGGAAGAGGTAGGCATGGCGTATCAGGCAAGGCATCGGGATCCGCTTTTCGACAGCGACACGCAGGCGATAATCGAGCGGCGTGGCAAAGAGCTTTTGGGTCTGACGTTGTTGGGACTTGCAGTGTTGTTTGCGCTGATACTTGGGTCTTACTCGCCAGACGACCCAAATTGGCTGAACGCAACTGATGTTCCCGCCCAAAACGTTTTGGGGCCGCTGGGAGCGGCGATTGCGTCGCCACTTTATGTAATTGCTGGATACGGCAGTTGGGCAATCTCGGTGATCTTTGGGGTATGGGGCATTCGTCTCCTTTTGCATTATGGTGAAGAGCGCGCCATGGCACGGCTGATATTTGCGCCCATTGGTGTGGCATTGGTGGCGGTTTATGCCTCTACGCATCTTCCCGGCGCAACTTGGGCGCATTCATTTGGGCTTGGTGGCTTGTTCGGGGATACAATCCTTGGTGCTGTGTTGGGTATCTTGCCAATGGCGCCTGGCGCAGGATTGAAGTTCTTGGCCGTTGGTTTGTTCGTTGGAACACTGGCCATCGGTGGCTTTGTACTTGGGTTTACCCGCGCTGAGCTTTGGATAGGCGTGCGTTACCTGGTTAGTGGTCTTATCCTGATTTACGCGACTTTGATGACGGCATTGGGCCGTGGTGCTGTTGGCAGTTGGCAGTTAGCGGTGGATGCACGGGCGCGCTCGAAGGAGCGACAATCGGAGCCCGAGATGTTGCCGGAAGTAGAGGCGTCTGAGGTGAACTCGGCAGTACTCCGGGCGACTCGGGCCTATCGTGAAAGCGGTCAGCCAGTGCGGAAACCGGGATTGCTGTCTCGATTGCCATCGTTGCGCCGCAAGCAGCCGGTTGAAGCAGAATTCGTCATTGAAGAAGATGTTCCACTGGATCGTGTAAGCGCGAAGATTGCCAATGCAGTACGTGGTCGAGTCCGCCGACCGGACATGCTGGACCGTGCTGAACCGCCGGTTCAAAGCGATGCGATGCCACGGGCGGCGATGCTGGACGAGAACGGAGACATCGCCGACTACGATGATCTGGCGTCCCGTGATATGCCCGAGCCTGAGCTTGTTGCTACGCCACATGAGCCTGGTGGAGGATTTGCGTCGTCGCGTATTGAGAGCCGTGATCCTGCGTCAGTAGTCCAGCATACGGCTCGAAAATCCTCGACATCGAAACGCGCCAAGGCCGAAGCACAACCACAACTGAATTTCGGCGGCGAAGCGGAAGCATTCGAGATCCCACCTCTTAGCTTGTTGGCCGATCCTGGCGTTATCGAACGCCATCACCTGTCTGACGAGGCGTTGGAAGAAAACGCCCGCATGTTAGAAAGTGTTTTGGACGACTACGGCGTCAAGGGTGAGATTGTCAGCGTTCGACCGGGGCCCGTAGTGACGATGTACGAATTGGAGCCGGCGCCGGGTTTGAAGGCCAGCCGAGTCATCGGTCTGTCGGACGACATCGCGCGTTCGATGTCTGCGTTGTCAGCCCGCGTTTCCACCGTGCCGGGACGGTCTGTCATTGGCATCGAATTGCCAAACGAGAACCGCGAAAAAGTTGTTCTGCGCGAGATCTTGTCAGGGCGTGACTATGGCGACGGCAACCACCGTTTGCCGCTGGCATTGGGCAAAAACATTGGCGGTGACCCTGTGGTGGCGAACCTCGCTAAGATGCCGCATCTGCTCATCGCCGGGACCACGGGTTCAGGTAAGTCGGTTGCCATCAACACAATGATCCTCAGCCTGCTTTACAAACTGACGCCGGACGAGTGCCGGTTGATCATGATTGACCCCAAGATGCTGGAGTTGAGTGTTTACGACGGTATTCCGCATCTTTTGTCACCGGTTGTAACCGACCCGAAAAAGGTTGTTGTCGCTTTAAAGTGGGTCGTTGGCGAAATGGAAGAACGCTATCGCAAGATGTCCAAAGTGGGCGTTCGCAACATCGAAGGATTCAATAGCCGTGTCCGGGACGCCACGAGCAAAGGCGAATTATTCAGCCGTACAGTGCAAACCGGTTTTGATGACGAAACCGGCGAACCAGTTTTCGAAACCGAGGAATTTGCTCCTGAGACCTTGCCCTACATCGTTGTTATCGTCGACGAGATGGCGGACCTGATGATGGTGGCCGGTAAGGAAATCGAGGCGTGCATTCAGCGGCTGGCCCAAATGGCGCGGGCCAGTGGAATTCACTTGATCATGGCGACGCAGCGTCCTTCTGTGGATGTCATCACAGGCACGATCAAAGCCAACTTCCCAACGCGGATTTCGTTCCAAGTAACCTCGAAGGTCGATAGTCGCACCATTCTGGGAGAGATGGGGGCCGAGCAACTTCTGGGCATGGGCGACATGCTGTATATGGCAGGAGGCGCGAAAATCACTCGGGTTCACGGCCCTTTCGTCAGTGACGAAGAAGTAGAGGAAATCGTGAACCACCTGAAGTCGTTTGGTGCGCCAGAATATGTATCCGGCGTGCAGGACGGCCCTGAAGATGGTGCCGAAAGCGATATCGACATGGTTCTTGGGCTGGGTGGTAATACCACAGGCGAAGACGCGCTCTATGACCAGGCAGTTGCCATTGTGATCAAAGACCGCAAGTGTTCGACGTCTTACATCCAACGGAAATTGGCGATTGGCTATAACAAAGCTGCGAGGCTGGTTGAGCAGATGGAAGACAACGGGTTGGTCAGTTCTGCCAACCATGTGGGAAAACGGGAAATTCTCGTGCCCGAACAAGGGTAAGCAGCACGGGCAAGTTTTTGCATGTCACGCGATTGATATTGTCTATCAGTGGCGCATGGTTCCTGATGCCCCTATATCGCATCTAGGTTACTAAACAGGATACTTCGCAATGAACCGTCGTGCCTTCCTTGCTTTTGGCGTTGCCGCTCCTTTTCTGGTACGCCCAGCCTTCGCTGACCAACTATCGTTGAATGCCCTTTCAGCCTATCTGAATAGCATTCAAACGGCTGAATCTGATTTTACCCAAGTTAACGACGACGGAACACTTGCCACCGGGAAGCTTTATCTTCGGCGGCCTGGGCGGATGCGGTTTGAATACAATCCACCAGAGGAATTGCTGGTGATCGCGGGCGGCAGTCAGATCGGGATTTTTGATGGTCGCTCGAACGTCGCCACGGCCGAACGATACCCGTTGCGGCGAACGCCTCTGAACTTAATCCTGGAGCGGAACGTCAACCTTGCTGCCCGCGAGATGGTTGTGGGACACGAGTTTGACGGCACGTCGACCACCATAATTGCCCAAGATCCTGAGCATCCGGAATACGGAACCATAGCCTTGAAATTCACCGATGGTCCGGTGGAACTGCGACAGTGGATCGTCACGGACGGGCAGGGCGCAAAGACCACCGTTATTCTTGGCGAACTGGTAAAAGGCGGCACGCTGCCTGCGCGGTTGTTCGATATCAACCGCGAGGAAACACGCCGTCAGGGGTAGACGAGCAGTTTACACGCGCCCGCATGACCTAAGTTGTGAGTCATACAGAATTGCGCGCGCTGCGACGTCACTGGATACTTTCAGGAGCCATCCTTTGCTGCGATAGCTGCCGCGACGATAGCCAGTGCGACCTTCGTGATATGCCAGATATTGATTGCGGGTATCGTTGACAGGGATGCCCAGTTCTTCGCGTGTTTCAGCGAAATACCACCCCATGAAATCAGCGGCATCGCGGATGTCGTCGCGACGGGCGCTAAATCCGCCTCTTGCTTTTTGATAGTCTTTCCAAGTGCCGTCGAGGGCCTGGCTATATCCGTAGGCTGAAGATTGGCGCCCCATCGGAATAACGCCCATGGAATACTGCACAGGAGTACGAGCGTTGCCGATGAACTTCGACTCCTGGTAAATCGTCGCCATCTGTACAGCAACTGGAACACCCCAGCGTCGTTCAGTCTGTTTCATCGCTGAAAGATATTTTGGTCTCTGATCCACTATGGAACAGGCGTTATCAAGATTTCTGGGCGCGGAGTAATCGCCACCGCCGCCGCAAGCTGCGACGAACACCAACAATGCCAACGCGCGAATGGGTCTGCTCATGCCTCAATCGCTTTCTTTTTTTTCGAGAGTAACTCAAAAAGGCTTCACGGCAAACTGGGAATTCGTCGTGCGCGATCACAAATGCGCAGGGCCGTGGCAGGTTCGCAATGTTGCATGTCGCGAAAATCACCGCTGGTTCGCTGAATTGTTTCAGTCACGTGTTCAATGCCAGCTGGTTAAAATGAGGGAATGAGGTGTCTGATTTTGCCGTTTGCTTCGCCGGACTGGATTGCGCTTTCTTATTAATGAAATTGACCGGCCCAAATTGAGTTGCCGAAATTAAAGTATTAGTTAGGAAAATCAATATCTTGGTAGCAGTATATTGTCCATAAGTCGAAGTCGGCTTTGCGTTGCGAGCTGATCGACTGTCTGAGCGGTGTTCACAGTCTGTTTCCCAAATTTTAGGTCTAATTTCATCGACATGGGAGCTGATGGTCCTTAATACGAATACTCAGGGGGTTCGGTTATGTTCAAATCGCGTGCCAAATACGCTTTGGGGCAAGTCGTCCGTCATCGCAAACATCCGTTTCGCGGTGTGGTGTTTGACGTTGACGCAATGTTTTCCAATACCGACGAGTGGTACGAAGCCATTCCGGAAGACAGCCGTCCAAAAAAAGAACAGCCGTTCTACCATTTGCTCGCTGAAAACGATCAGAGCTATTACGTTGCCTATGTGTCTGAGCAGAATTTGGTCGCGGACTACTCAGGTGTTCCCGTAGACCATCCAGATTTGCCGGAGTTTTTTGGTGACTTTGACGATGGACATTATCCCTTGGACTTCCAACTTAACTGAAGCCTCTAGGCGCTAATCAAACTCAATTGTTGCAAGTTTAGTCTTACGCAATCAGGCAAATCTGAGATCGGCCTGATTGGCAAAGGTCGGTTTTGGCGTGTCTTAAACCTCGGTGCCGCGTACTGGGTGGGGGCTGTAAAACGCGACACCGAGGGAAGCCATTATTCAGCTACGTATCAGGAATGCCTATTTGACGAGGCAACATCGTGGTCGAACTAAGTCAAATGTGTGTTCCTGTGTCCAGTTCAGTGACGAGAAGTAAAGCGACAGCTTATTGTTTCCGCGTTCAGTGAATTCTCCGCCGATATGACGCTTGCGGCTGCTAAGTTTGGCCGGCGGTAAGGCTGTCCGTTTCGGAACTTTGATATGTAGTCGCTGTGCAATCTGGTATGATTCGTTGGATTGAACGGGCGTCTAGCGGTTGTTAATCGTCAACAGTTGACCTTCGTCAGCGTGTGCCAACAGCCATTCTGAATATTAAGAAATTCTCGCCATTTTCGCGGTCATACACCATGTCGCGAGCCAATTGCTTAATCAAGAACCAACCAAACCCACCTTCGGGCAGCTCTTCTGCTGGTGTCTTTTCCCTTGGGTGATCGCCCTGCGGCGTGCGCCCATTCGGCATCGGCTTGCCGTTATCGCGAATTTCTATCAACAGTCCGGCCCGCCCATGCCGCAATACTAACTTGATGTCCCCGGGCGCATCCGGTGCGTAAGCATGCTCGACAACGTTGTTCAGGGCTTCAGCGAGAACCAGTTGGACAGACCCCTCTTCTTCTTCTCCCAGGTCCAGCGGCTTCAAAGTTTCCATGGCTTTTTCGATGGCAAGGCGTACATTTTCGTACGAGGCGCGAAATGCCGTGCGCGACAGCACACCGCCCGCGGCGGTTGTCGGTGGAACCGCACGTGCATGATTCATGGCGGCGTCATGAGGCATGGGCGATATCCTGAAACGCATGTTCAATATCCTCATAGATCCGGAAAACGGAATCCATTCGGGTCATGCGAAATACCTTGTCGACAGTTTGCGTCATGCCTGCCAGATCAAGTTTCCGCCCACGTCCAAGTTGCTTCATTGAGCCGACAATTGCACCCAGACCGCTGGAATCAACAAATTCCACCCGACTGAGGTCAAGGATTATACGATTTGACGGATGCTCCGTCAGTTCACGCATTTGATCCTTGAAGCGCACGGCAACTGCCGCATCGATACGATTTTCGCCGACTTTGACGATCAGTGCCCCGCTAACTTCGGATGCAGTCATTTCCATGGTGAATCTCCTTCGCACCGATGTGAGCCAACCCTAGACGGCAGTGGTTACCATTCGGTAAGCAGTTCGCGACAAAAGGAAACAAGCTGTGACAATAACGGTGGACTACGAAGACCTGAGCGCGCGCATTCAGGCTGTGGCTGCAGACGAAGACGATATTATCGCGTTGATGGCGACCATAGCGTGCGAAGTGCATCATTCTGATTCTCGGTTCGATTGGACAGGTTTTTACAGAGTTGTCGAACCGGAGTTGATGAAAATCGGCCCTTATCAGGGCGGGCACGGTTGCTTGGAAATTCCCTTTTCAAGGGGTGTCTGTGGGGCTGCTGCGCGAACTGGCAAAACACAACTGGTGTCGGACGTAGATGAATTTGACGGCCACATCGCCTGCTCAAGCACGACACGATCCGAATTGGTGGTCCCGGTTTGGAATAAGAACGGAAATCTGCTCGGCGTGTTTGATATTGATAGCAACCAGCTCGACGCGTTTAATGATCGGGACGCCAAAGAAATCGCCGCAGTTCTTCGCGCGGTTTTTCAGCGTTGACCACGGTTCCTGATTGAGGCTTTCTAATTGCGCAGTTCATCGTTGGTAGGAAATGCGCAGTGAAAGGACAGTGTCTATGTGGTTCGGTTCAATACGAGACCAGTGGAGAAGTCCGTTCTGTTTCAGCGTGTCATTGCGAGCAGTGTCGCCGTCAATCCGGACATGTTTGGTCGTCGGCACAGACTTCGATGCAAGATATTGTCATCGAGGGTGATGTGCGTTGGTTCGAAGCTTCGTCAAAGGCGAAACGTGGATTTTGTGCAATCTGCGGGTCGTTCCTGTTTTGGAAGGCGCAAGAAGAGGATTTCATGTCATTTTCGTTGGGATCCGTTAGTGGCGCGACGGGCAGTCGCCTAGAGAAGCACATTTTTACCGGCGAAAAGGGCGATTACTACGAGATTTCAGACGGTGTTGATCAGTTTTGAGCAACATATACGCGCCACCGCAAGTTCCGCTGGATATTGTCCATTCTGATCATGAGCTATTGATTGTGGGGAAGCCACCTGGGCTGCTGTCCGTGCCTGGTAAAGGTCCGCATCTGGCTGACTGTCTACTGACAAGAGTGCAGGCAGTTTTTCCCGAGGCCCTGCTGGTGCACCGCTTGGATCGCGATACCTCAGGGGTCATGGTTTTCGCGTTGTCGGCTCATGCCCAGCGGCACCTTGGCCTTCAATTTGAGAAACGCCAAATCAAGAAGACATACGTGTCCCGCGTGTGGGGACAGGTGCGCGACAAGGAAGGTAGAATCGACTTGCCCTTGATTGTGGATTGGCCGAACCGGCCACTTCAAATGGTGGACCATGAGAAAGGAAAGCCAGCGTTGACCGAGTGGAAGGCTCTGCGCGTTGGAGAACGCGAAAGTCGGGTGCGGTTATTCCCGAAGACCGGTCGTTCGCATCAGTTGAGAGTGCATATACGCGAAATTGGTCATCCGATTTTGGGAGATCCGTTTTATGCGACAGGGCCCGCGCGCCAATTTGAACGGCTGATGCTGCATTCCGAAAGTATTAGACTGCGCCATCCCGACGGCGGAAAAGGCCTGACATTTAAAGTGAAGACTCCATTTTAGCCAAGTTGGGAGGGCTCCGCCCTCCCAGACCCTCCCGGAGTATTTCTACCAAAAAGAAGGCTTATGCGACCAGTGGCTCTAGCTGTCGTTCTAGTTTCTCGCGCAGGTGGGCGTGTTGACTAGGGAGGCGTAAGGCTTCGCCCAAGTGGGCGGAATCTTCGTCAACATTGAAACCTGGTTCGTTTGTTGCAACTTCAAACAGTACTCCGCCCGGTGCACGGAAATAGATGGCCCAGAAATAATCGCGATTTAGGACCGGAGTTACCCGGTAGCCGGTGTCCATAAGCGCTTCGCGCACTTCCAACTGACGCGCGCGATTTTCAACGGCGAAGGCAATGTGGTGAACCGAACCAGCGCCTTGATCTGCCTCGTCAGCCGAAGGAAGCGTTTCGATATCGATGATGTTTGCTTCGTTTCCGCCGGGCACAGCGAAGCGCGTTACATTTCCGTCTCGGTCGATTTCTTCATAGCCCATAAATTTTAGGAGTTCAGCGCTGGCTCCGTCGTCTTTCAGACGCATGTCGGCCGAGTGGAAGCCTCGCACAGCGATTTCAGCGCCGACGCCGTTGCCGGTCCAAGGTGTGCGGTCATCCTCGCCTTCGATCAGAGCAAAGGCGTCGCCGTCTGGACCCAAGAATTTGAGGCGATTCTCGCCGAATCTGGTGTCATTGGAAATCTCGGTTGCTCCGTGTTGTGCAAGCCGGTCGCCCCAAGCTGACAAGCTTCCCTTTGGAGCGACAAATGAGGTTGTTCCAACTTCACCGGTACCGCGATTGCCACGCCTGGCATCTGGAAAGGGAAAATAGGTCATCACGGTGCCGGGCGAACCGAGTTCGTCGCCGTAGTACAGGTGATAGACGCTTGGATTGTCAAAGTTCACAGTCTTCTTGACGCGGCGAAGTCCGAGTGCGTTGGTGAAGAATGCGTTGTTATGCGGTGCCGATGACGCCAGAGACGTTACATGGTGCAGGCCTTGAATTTGGTTCAGCATGGCGAAGTCCTTTGACTGATTGCCGATTGCATGTGAACCTAATGTTTGAAAATTATATAGCAACTCGCGTAAATGCGCATTATTCGCGCATTTACGCACATGATATCATATCGCTCTGCCGTTCCAGAACAAATGGTTATTCAGGCCAACCGCCGACAGATTTAATTTCAAGGAACTCTTCAATTCCCCAAACACCGCCTTCTCGTCCATTGCCTGACTGACCTGTACCGCCAAAAGGTGCACCCTTGCCGCGCCCCTTGCCATTCATTTGCACCATGCCCGATTGCAAATTGCGCGCGAAATATTCAAGTTTTGCAGGGTCGGAGGACTGCACGTAGTTTGTTAGTCCGTAAAGGGTGTCGTTCGCGACCTCCATCGCCTGATCTTGTGTGTCAAACGGCATGATTGACAGTACTGGTCCAAAAATCTCTTCACGCATAATCGTCATTTCGTTGTTCACGTCGGAGAAGACGGTTGGGCGCACGAAATATCCACGATTCAATCCGTCCGGACGTCCAGTACCGCCCGCCACCAAGCGGGCACCCTCATCGATGCCTTTTTGAATCAGATTTTGTATTTTGTCATATTGAACGTCACTAACGACGGGGCCAATGTGATTGCCCTTCTCGTGCCCGCTGGCAACGCGGGTGTTCTGCGCAACTTCTGCGGCTTCCTCGACCGCAGTCTCGTATCGAGAACGTTCAACAAGCATACGCGTTGGCGCATTGCAGGATTGGCCACTGTTTTCGAAGACTGCTTTGGCACCGCGTTTGACTGCATTGTCATCGGCATCGGCGAAGATTATGTTGGCACCCTTGCCGCCAAGTTCCAATGAAACCCGTTTCAGCGTGTCGGCTGCCGACTTGGATATTGCAATGCCAGCGCGTGTCGAACCGGTGAAGGATATCATGTCGACATCGGGATGGCTTGACAGTTGTGTTCCGACCCCCGGTCCGTCTCCGTTGACCATATTATAAACACCAGCTGGAACACCTGCTTCATCTACAATTTCAGACCATAAAATGGACGAGAGTGGTGCAATCTCTGATGGTTTCAGAACCATGGTACAGCCAGCAATCATGGCAGGAATGGCCTTGAGTGCCACTTGGTTCATGGGCCAATTCCATGGAGTGATCATGCCAACAACCCCGATGGGGTCTTTAAGGATGCGAGAGCCTTTCTGTCCGTAGAGATCTTCTTCCCATTCGAACTCTTCGACGACTTTCAAGAACCCTTTGATATGCCAATCACCCGAATCTACCTGCTCGTCCAAAGCGAAGTCGATTGGCGCTCCCATTTCCAGACTTATGGCTTGGGCCATTTCGTTCTGGCGCGCGGTGTAAACATCAAGAATTTTCCGAACGTAATTGACTCTTTCGGTAACGGGAGTTGCCCGCCATGCCGGCAAAGCCGCGCGCGCGGCACCAACGGCGGCGTCTGTATCTGCCTGTCCACCCAGCGAGATAATTGCAGCAGGTTCCTCCGTGGAGGGATCAATGACGTGGCAATCCGTGCCCTTGATCGCGTCGACCCAGGCACCGTCGATGTAAAACTGGCGTTTCTCAATCATGAGGGAATCCTTTCTGCGTTACGCGGACAGTGGCATTCCGCAATGTCGCCAGCAAGTATGGAAATATAATTTGATCAAATTATTGATACACTCAGTTTTGGAGTATTTGCCGGAACCGGAGGGATTTGGGGCAACTGCCAAAAATGGTTGATCAAAAACAAAAGGCCGCCAAGTGGCGGCCCCTTTAGTCGAGTTGCTGAATTCAGCTTAGCCCTGACGTGCCTTGAACCGACGCTGCGTCTTATTGATTACGTAGACGCGGCCTTTACGGCGTACGACACGGCAATCGCGATGCCGGTTCTTCAGCGAGCGGAGCGAGTTGCGAACCTTCATGATCCTTCTCCTCATATCGCGGCGCGTGAAGAGCGCCTTTTGTTTCGGTTCTGCCAATGCCCGAAGGCAACTGGCGGTTCATGGTGGGCGATACTGGGATCGAACCAGTGACCCCTTCGATGTCAACGAAGTGCTCTACCGCTGAGCTAATCGCCCTGATTGACCGATCCCGGCCCTTAACAAACAAACAAGACGCGGGGCAGGCCCCGCGCCAGTCGGTGGCTCTATAATAATCGCAACTCTTCACCACTTCAAGGGCTTTTGGCGATAGCAGGAATCGTCTTATACTGCTGGTCCAAGACAGGAGTTGTAGAGTGAAGGCGTATAATCTGACCATGCCAGAAGCGCGGACGACAAGCGTCGTATTTGCTTCGCCGCATTCCGGATCAGAATACCCTTGGACCTTTGTGCGCCGCTCGGTTCTGGATGAATTGACTCTTCGATCTTCAGAAGATGCCTTTGTGCAAAGGCTTTTTTCCAAAGCGCCAGAACAAGGAGCGCCGTTGTTGGCCGCGACCTATCCGCGTGCATTCTTGGATGTGAACAGATCACAGGATGAACTTGATCCAGCTCTGATTGAAGGTTTGAGCCGCAAGGCGCACAATCCGCGCGTTGCTTCGGGATTAGGCGTTGTGCCACGGGTCGTGGCGAATGGGCGGGCAATCTACCGTGGGAAGATTACGCGCCGGGATGCAGACGCACGGATTCGCGATGTCTGGCAGCCTTGGCATATTGCAATTCATAATCTGCTCAAGGAGAGCTTCGAGCTGTTCGGTGAAGCGATTCTTGTGGACTGCCACTCGATGCCGCACGAGGCAATTGAAAGCCTTTCTCACACCCGGGCAACTCGCCCCGACATCGTATTGGGCGACCGTTTTGGAGCGGCGGCAAGTGGCGAAATCGTTGATCGCATAGAATCTGCGTTTGCAGGCGCGGGGCTTCGGGTTGCCCGAAATGCCCCCTTTGCGGGGGCGTTCGTGACTCAGAACTATGGAAAGCCAGCGCGCCGTCAGCACGTTGTGCAAATCGAAATCGATCGGGCGCTATATATGAACGAGCGTCAGGTGCGACCGAATGGTAATTTCGGCGACTTTTCGAGATTAATGGGTGATGTAACGGCTGAAATCGCCGAGATCGGACGACGGTCCATTCCATTGGCTGCTGAATGAGTATTCGCTAGTTCGATAGAAGTCTGGTGTTTTAACGCATTAATATCAAATTGTTGAATGCCTCCGACAACTCTTAGGATTTGTTTCAATATCAGCACCAGACTGTTGAATCTGCTTGTCACAGTTGTATGGACAGTTGATCAGCTATAATGTTGAAACCGTTCAGCCTGGGTGAGGCTGGCATGGGTGTAACGAGTATTGGGCTGTAACTATGAGCGATTTTCTTATCGCCGGAATTATCTTCATTGCATTGGCGACTGTCGCAAACCTTGGAAGTGATTCTGCGATGTCCTTATCCTGCAAGTCGGGATCAGTATGGGGTATTCACATCTGCTAGGACTTCTTTCAGTAGCTTAAATCTTCTGCTGGGACGTTCTTGAAATTCGGAGGCGGCGTGCGATTGAGTTTTCGTGCGAGAATGGTGGCGTGATCCATGCTCAAAGCTTTGATGACTCTGTGCATACCATCCATTATGCGCCCATCGGCACACAGCAGAATTGGATAGTTCAGATCAGAGCTTGCGGCCTGGCGTGCGTGCTCCATGATTGCCCGGCAAGTGGGCGCACTATCTCCGATATCAAACCAATAGGGTTCATCAATCTCTTGGATGTCAGCCAGGGGCAATTGAATCACTGGCAAATCCTCAGCCAGTTCCAGTAGTTTTCGAACATTCCAAATGTGGATGTCATCCCCAACTCGTCGAAAATGATACTGAGGGCGGATCAAAGTTTGCTCAACAATTCACGCGTCGGCCAGGCATCGGCTGGCAATCCAAGTCGGGTCTGCTCACTCTGAATTGCATCGCGGGTTTTTGCCCCAAGAATTCCGTCAACGCCGCCCACGTCATGCCCGCGAGCAGCAAGCTTTTCTTGAAGTGTCTTCATTTCTTCGCGCTTGAAGCCAGGCGAAGGGTTGCCCGCTTGGTAAACTTTGGCACCCTCAATCCGAGTAGCAAAATACGCCGCAGTTGTGACGTAGACAAAACTTTGATTCCATTCGAAGAAGACATCAAAATTGGGATAAGCGATGAATGCTGGTCCGTGTCTGCCCTGCGGAATTACAATAGATGATTGAAGTGCAGGTGCCTTCAAATCGCCTTCTCGGACCCGCGCGCCAAGGCCAACCCAATCGCGCGCCTTCTTTTTGGTGCCAAGCCCGGTTTTGGACCAGTCAAAATCGGCCGGCAATTCCACTTCCTGAAGCCAAGGCTCATTTGCGCGCCAGCCGAGCGATTTCAGCATATTTGCGCCCGACAGCAGCGCGTCTGGAGCCGAAGTTTTCAGCCGAACGTGATTGTCACCGTCGCCATCAACACCATTGGTCAGAATATCCTCGGGCAGCATCTGAACCATGCCGATTTCGCCCGCCCAAGCCCCTGTGGTTGTTCGAGGATCAAAATCACCATTTTCGAAAAGTTCAAGTGCTGCAAACACCTGTGGACGAAACAGTTCAGGACGGCGGCAATCGTGGGAAAGGGTGACAAGCGCATCAACCGTATTGAAGTCGCCCTGAACGGCACCAAAATCGGTCTCAAACGCCCAAAAGGCCAACAAGACGCCCCGAGAAACACCGGAACTTTGTTCGGCGCGGTCGAATACGGCATCCCATTTCCGGGCGTTTCTTTTTGCACCATCCAGCCTGTTCTGGCTGATCAGTCGTTGCGAAAAGTCGACGAAAGGTCGAAGGAAAATCCCTTGCGATCTGTCAGCTTTTAGAACCTTGCTGTCTTGAGAAACGCCAGTAAAGAAATTGTCGACGTTACGCTTTGAATGTCCGTTCTGACGCGCCTCTGACTTCAACCCGTTGACGAAAGATTGAAAATCTCCGCCGCAGGCTGCGCCCGCTTGAGAGCCGACAAAAAATGCCAGGCAGGCACCAGTTAGAACAATGGGAAAACGTATAATTTGCAACCTAATGAGTGAATTTCGCAAAGATTATCAGTGGTCGGTCGAAGGGCAAGCGTAACCGGCTGAAAGTCGCCAATTGTTAACCGTCTGATCAGATTCGTTAATGATCTGTTAACAAGTATGGCTGAAGAATATGCGCGGGGTGTCATACCGCAGCGGTTCCCCGCCGCCGGAGGTTTGATCGTGGTTTTGATCGTCGCAAATAGTCCAGAATTGTCTCGAATTTGGGCAAGACATTTAAATCGTCTGGGTCACGAGGCAACAGTTGTTCATGCGCAAGAGGCCGCAGTCGACTGCCTACGGCAGAACGTCTTTGACGTCATCGTGCTTGATCTGATGTTGCAGGATGGCAGTGCCTTTGCGGTCGCCGATTATGCAAGTTACCGCTACCCAAATACACGGGTAGTTTTCGTGACAAACGGCACGTTTTTTTCAGATGGATCGATCTTCAACCATATGCCAAACGCCGCGGCTCTGGTGGCCGAGCGTACACCGCCTGGTGATTTGGCGGCAATCGTTGAATACCACGGAAGAGCTGGTTAGGCAGCCGAACTCGCTTTTCGCCCATTTGGTGCAGTCCAGTCAACCGGTTGAGCAAGCGGGACAATCCGATGGGCGTTGATACTTTCGTGGCTGCGATAATAATGATGCGCGATATGATCGAACTTCACAGTGTCTGCTATCGCGCTGCCGTCCGGTGCCGTCCATTGGTACAATTCGCGCGCAAGTGACCAAAGATTTGGGAAGTCGACAATTCGGTTTCGACTGCACTTGAAGTGGATGTTGTACACTAGGTCAAAACGAAACAGCGTTGCGACGAGCCGCCAATCTGCCTCGGTAATTTGGTCACCCATCAGGTAGTGGTTCTTGGACAGTCGATCTTCAAGCCAGTCCAATGTGTCAAACAATTCCCCGACGGCTTCGTCGTAGGCAGCCTGCTTTGATGCAAATCCCGTTCTGTAAACGCCATTGTTGAACGTATGATAGATCCGCTCATTGACCTCTTCGATCTCTTCACGCATTTGGGCAGGCCAAAAATCGTCAGTATTGCCGGTCAGATGGTCGAACTCTGAATTGAACATCCGAATGATTTCAGAGCTTTCATTGGATACTATGGTCTGACGTTTCTTGTCCCACAGAACGGGGACGGTCACCCGACCGGAAAAGTCTGGAGATGCCTTGGTGTAGATCTGGTGTAATTTTGACGAGCCATAAAGATCATCGCCTTTTGAACCCACGAAATCGGCATCGAATGTCCATCCTTGGTCCAGCATCAGCGGACTGACAACTGAATAGCTAATGAGATCTTCCAAGCCCTTTAGCTTGCGGAATATCAGCGTTCTGTGTGCCCAAGGGCATGCGTACGAGACATAGAGGTGATAGCGGTCGGCTTCAGCCTCAAAACCACTCTCGCCGCTGGTGCCCGCTGAACCATCAACTGTGATCCAATTGCGAAATTTGGCGTCTGCCCTGACGAATTTACCGTCTTTGGTCTTTTTGAAATCGGCGCCAGTCGTCCAGACACCATCGATTAACCGGCCCATGATATGCACTCCTTGTTGGCTTATAGGCTTATAGGCTTTCTCTTTTTAATTTAGCTACAGGCGGTGCCACACGGCCTATGTGCAATAATACGGAGTATCGGCTGTCAGATGTGCGGTTGTGCGCCAGACTCTGTTTCCGACAACGTCACAGTCGCGATCAAAATGCCGCAGATTAAGAGAACTGTTTCCGCAATGATAATTAATCGACTGGCAAGCTTGACCGAATCGGAAATCGCCCCAAGCTATTGTTTGGGGGAGTTAATATGATCGAATATTTGCCGAAAGAGGTGCGTGAAGGGCTAGAGATGGCCCGTAAACGCGACCAGCGAAAGAAAAGCCGTCTGCGCGTGCAGGCCGGTGAACAGACATTCACGATATTGCGGTATTGGGATGAAGGGTTTGCGCTTGACGTCGACGACGCGCCACACCTTCGCGGATTGGTTGATGTCTATGATGGTAGTCGCCACCTATCTCAGTGTTTGATTATCGCTTCCGAAGAAGACGCTGGCGAAATGGTTTATGAATTCAAGCGCGAGACAATGGCAACTGGCGATGCGCCACTAGACTACGAACGGGACGCCCACGCACCCATCGCCCTGATTGCGCAGGGTTAACTACCGCCAGTCGAAAAACTCTGGTCCGGCCTTTGAAAGCAGTTCTTGAGCAAGTTCGGTTCCCATGGCAGCACCATCTTCAATTGCGCCGGTCCGGCTGCCTGCGATCGCTTCGCTGCCATCGGTGCGAAGAATCTCGCCTTGTAGAGTAAGTTGACCACCTGACAGCTCTGCCAATCCCGCTATTGGGGTCTCGCACGATCCATCCAGCCCAGCCAGAAACGATCGTTCTGCATCAAGTTGCGTAGCCGTTTCGGTATCGTGGATAGCCGCAAGCATGTCGGCGGCACGGTGGTCGTCTATTCTTCGCTCTATCCCAATTGCGCCTTGAGCAACGGCGGGTAACATGACGTCAGTGCCTACAGGGTTATTTCCCAAGTGAGATAGACCCAATCGGTTCAGTCCAGCCATGGCCAAAAAAGTGCCGTGCGCGACGCCTTGCTCCAGTTTCTTGAGGCGTGTCTGAACATTTCCCCGAAATTCAACGACTTCCAGATCGGGGCGACGATTCAAAACCTGAGCTTTGCGACGCAAGCTGGAAGTTCCAATTCGAGCGCCCTCGGGGACTTCCAACAGGTCACCGGCAGAAGGGCTAACGAAAGCGTCCCGAGCGTCTTCTCGCGGCAGATAACACCCAATTACCAGGCCATCGGGTTGAAAAACCGGCATGTCCTTCATCGAGTGAACAGCGATGTCGATGCGACCGGCCAACAGATCGTCTTCAATCTCGCGGGTAAAAAGCCCTTTGCCACCCACTTCTTTCAGGGGACGGTCCTGAATGCGGTCGCCAGTCGTTTTGATCACGACGATCTCGATGGCGTCGTCTGGCAAATCAAACTCCCGAGACAGTCTTTGCCGAGTTTCCTGCGCCTGCGCCAAAGCAAGTGGTGAACCACGAGTTCCGATACGTAGGGGCTGAGTAGGGTTAGGTAATTTCATCATGTGCTGTGAATAGGCTTGGAGGGTGAAACTGACAATGCGCCCGATTGACATTCCTTGCCACAGTTGGGACCTGTGGCGCGAGAAAGGGTAACATTATGAGCCAGCAAAAACCGATCTTACGTGCACTTGCCGGCGAAACGTTGGCGACGCCGCCGATCTGGATGATGCGGCAGGCCGGACGTTATTTGCCTGAGTATCGTGCCACGCGGGCAAAGGCAGGCGATTTTCTATCTCTTTGTTACAACCCGGAACTTGCCACCGAAGTTACATTGCAGCCTATTCGACGCTACGGTTTTGATGCCGCGATTTTGTTCGCGGATATATTGCTTATTCCTGACGCGCTTGGCGCTGATCTTTGGTTTGTCACCGGTGAAGGACCAAGGTTGTCGACCATAACCACCGAGTCCGATTTTGCTGCCTTGAAACCCGCGAATGCCATTCACGACCATTTGTCGCCAATATACCAGACTGTTAGGAATCTCGCCGGTTCATTGCCCGCCGAGACAGCCCTGATTGGCTTTGCTGGCGCTCCCTGGACGGTTGCAACTTATATGATTGCGGGCCGTGGAACGCCTGATCAGGCACCGGCGCATGCGCTAAAAGATGAAAACAGAGAGCTGTTTCAGGCCCTGATCGATAGAATTGCCGATGCAACAGTAGAGTATCTGCTGGCGCAAGTTGCAGCGGGCGCAGAAGTGCTGAAGTTGTTTGATTCCTGGGCCGGATCACTTAGTGACGCCGATTTTGAAGATTTCGCTGTTGCTCCCACGCGACAGATAATCGCGAAAATCAAGGCCAAACACCCAGACATTCCGATTATTGCTTTCCCGCGAGAGGCGGGTGGGAAGTATGTTGGGTTCGCCCAGGCAACCGGCGCCGATTGCGTTGCATTGGACAATAGTGTGGATGCCAGTTGGGCCGCTGAGTACGTTCAAGTGGACGGTTGCGTTCAAGGCAACCTGAGATCATCGCATATGGTGACCGGGGGCCAGGATTTGGTCGATGATACGCGGGCTATCAAGAAGGCCCTTTCCGGTGGCCCGCACATTTTTAATCTGGGCCATGGCATCACCCCGGATGCCGATCCCGAAAATGTTCAGTTGATGATTGATACAGTGCGAGAGGACCCGGGCACATGATGCGCCTTTTTTGGCTGACAGCGTTGACGATGGTCGCATTTTCGGCGAACTCGGTTCTTAATCGTTGGGCATTGTTGGATGGAGACTCCGGGCCCGCAGCGTTCCAAGCGCTAAGGGTGCTATCCGGCGCACTGACGCTAGGGTTGATCCTGTCATTCCGTGGCGGATTGCCCAAACTATGGACGCCTAATCGTGCATGGGGAACCGGTTCATTACTTCTCTATATGATCGGTTTTTCCTTTGCCTATGTCGCGCTAGATGCCGGCGCTGGGGCGTTGATCCTTTTCGGTGGCGTTCAAATTACTATGTTTGCAGGAGCTCTGCTGAAAGGCGACAAGCCTCATATCTTGCGATGGATTGGTGCTGGAATTGCATTCCTTGGGTTGATTTGGCTGCTTCTTCCGGTTGGGGTTTCAGCGCCGCCGCTTGGTGCCGCGTTGCTTATGGGTTTGGCGGCTATTGGTTGGGGTGTATATTCTTTGGTTGGACGACAGGCTGCTAATCCTTTGGCCGAAACTGGGGCAAACTTCATTTGTGCCGCGCCATTTTCGTTGGCGATCTGGCTCATCATCCCTGACGGACTTTCCGCCAGTGCTGCAATGCTCGCGGTAATTTCTGGTGCGGTGACATCTGGTCTTGGATACGCCCTTTGGTATTCGGTTCTGCCCAAGCTGGACACAACGATTGCCGCGCTTGCCCAACTGACCGTTCCTGTGATCGCGGTAGTGGGCGGTGTGATGTTGCTGGGCGAGGTCCTGACGCAGCAACTTGTATTTGCAAGTATTATCGTGCTGGGAGGTGTGGCGGCCGGGGTCTTTGCTCCTCAGCGCAAAATGGGCTCAAGTGGATCGTAAGAAGCGCTTCCGCTTTGTTCCCAAACAACTTCGGACAGCGAGTCGGGCTTGACATTTAGATTGCTCAACTCGGTGCGCGTGACCCAGTGGTGTTCGGTAACTACGCCTTCCGGATCAATCCAATTGTCTTGAATGTCGTGATCTGAAGCCGAGCATCTGAAGTAAATGTCGACCTGATGAAATCCACCGGCGGGATCATGGAATTCGTTCACGAGAACGCATTGGCCGACAGAAACACTCAATCCGGTTTCTTCGTAGAACTCGCGCCGCAAATTGTCTGGAAGCGATTGATGTGGTTCTGCACCTCCACCCGGTGCACACAAAAGGTCGCTTTGCCCATCAGGCCAAGCATTAACGAGCAACAGCTTGTTGTCTTTTAATAATATGCCCCGAACGGCAATGCGAATCCGTGAGCCGCTACGTGATACCGACGTCGTGCCGTCTATGCTCATGACCTATCAAAAGCAGGCGCGATCACTCGGGTGACATGCCCCATTTTGCGCCCGGGCCGAGTCTCGGCTTTTCCGTAGAGGTGGAGTTTTGCGCCGGTTTCACTCAAGATGTTTGGCACCTCGTCAACATCGTTACCAATGAGATTGGTCATAGCAACGTCTGAATGGCGCACGGGGTCTACCAGCGGCCAACCTGCGACAGCGCGCATATGTTGTTCGAATTGATCAATGACCGCGCCAGCCTCGGTCCAGTGGCCCGAGTTGTGAACTCTTGGTGCAATTTCGTTTACTATCAGGTCATCTTTGGAAACAAAAAGTTCCACGCCTAAGACACCGACATAGTCCAGGGCGGCAAGAATAGTTCCGGCAATTCCGAACGCCCGCTCCCGCGTAGCTTGATCAATTGAAGCGGGCACGCGAGTCGTATGTAAAATCCCGTCTCTATGAACGTTCTCACCGGGCTCGAAACACGCAATATGGCCATCGAACGAGCGCGCGGCGATGACGCTGATTTCTCGATCAAAATCAACAAAGCCTTCAAGAATTGCGTCAGCTCCGGCCATAGATTCCATGGCAGCAGGAGCATCATGCCGGTCTTGAATGCGCGCCTGTCCTTTTCCATCATAGCCTAACCGGCGGGTCTTGAGGATTGCTGGCATTCCTATTGGGCCCAAGGCTTGCGCAAGCTCGGCGTCGTCTTTGACCGCGGCGAATGGGGCAACTGTCAAACCGATATCTGTCAGAAAAGTCTTTTCGGTCAGTCGATCCTGGCTGACGGACAGGGCTTGCCGATTTGGTCGGATGCTGACTTGTGCCTCTATCAGGTCAAGTGCGCTGGCAGGCACGTTCTCGAATTCATATGTCACTACGTCAACGCTGGCGGCGAAAGCCCTCAGCGCTGGCTCATCGTCATATGACGCGGTTGTCAGGCATGCTGCAACTTCGCCGGCAGGGGGATTTGCAGCGGGTTCATATACGTGCGTTCTCAGACCCAACCTTGCTGCAGCCATTGCCAGCATGCGGCCCAATTGCCCACCGCCCAATATCCCGATGGTCTGACCTGGGCGCAAACTTTCAGTCATCCGATGGGCCTTCCGGAATTGATGCGGTCAAATCTGAGCGCCATTGGTCCATTCTGGTCGCCAGTTCTGCATCCTGAAGCGAAAGGATTTGGGCGGCCATTAGTCCTGCATTGGCACCGGCGCCGATTGCCATCGTCGCAACCGGATATCCACGTGGCATCTGCAGGATCGAGTAAAGGCTGTCTACGCCCGACAATGCACGCGTCTGAACCGGTACACCAATAACGGGAACGCGCGTTTTGGACGCCATCATCCCGGGCAGGTGAGCGGCGCCTCCTGCGCCAGCAATGATCGCCTGCAAGCCGCGTTCGACTGCGGACTTGCCATAATCCCACAACCGATCTGGCGTGCGATGTGCGGATACTATTTTGGTCTCATAAGGCACCAGCAATTCATCAAGAATTTCTGCCGCAGGCTTCAAGGTCGACCAGTCACTTTGACTGCCCATTATGATCCCGACTTTGATACTCATTCTGGCCCCTTAGTTGATTGTGCGCGGACACTAGACTTGCACGCGCAGTCCCGCAATCGTTCAGGCGATGATATCCGGGGTCAATCGATCTTCAATGATGGCGATACGATCTTTCAATGCCAATTTTTGCTTCTTCAATCGCTTGATTGTCAGAGGATCCCGGACACTGCGCTCTTCCAAGGCGTGAATTGCCTCATCAAGATCGCGGTGTTCCTGCTTCAATGCGGAAAGTTTTACGCGCAGCACCTCATTGGGTCCCATTTTGGTTGGTGGCGTCTGTGTCATCAATTAGGCCCGATGAGGAGTGGATGCCCTAAATTACCCGCATTTTGATGGTCTATAAAGTGGTGATGGACTTGCCGAAAATGATCTATCATTGACAGTTGAAGACCGGCAATTGGTGGTCCGCGGAAAGCAGGACGACGACAGCCGCGATCGCATTTTTTTGCACCGGGGTATTGCAGCGCGTCAGTTTCAGCGCACGTTTCTCTTGGCCGATGGTGTTGAGGTGGCTGGTGCGATGATGGAGAATGGACTTTTGCACGTGGATTTAATGCGCGCCAAACCTGATGCGGTTGTGCAGACGATCAAAATTGAAACCAAGTAAGGGGTAACACTATGAATACACTATTCAATATTGCCGCGCTTGACGGCGATCGGTTGGTCTATGTTCGCCCTGTCAATGTCTCTGAACTTCCGGCAGATGTTCGTGATCAAGCCGGCGAGACGGATCAGGTCTATGCGGTGCATGCTCCCGATGGTGAACAATTGGCCCTGGTAAAAGACCGGACGCTTGCATTTGCTCTCGCACGGCAGAATGACTTCGCACCGGTAAGTGTTCACTAATCCGGCCACTATGCGCCGGAAGCGAACAACTGAAAATTTGGTTTTGCACCCGCACCAAACTCGCTAACGTCGCCTCAAACAGAGGTGGAGGTTGACGTGGAATCTCATGAATATCTAAGACTTGGCGTGAATATTGATCATGTTGCAACAGTGCGAAATGCCCGTGGCGGCGATTATCCCGACCCTTTGCGGGCCGCCAAGATTGCTGAAGAAGCGGGAGCCGATGGAATCACCGCTCACCTACGCGAGGATAGGCGGCACATTTCCGATGCTGATATTGACGGTCTGATGGATGTCCTTTCCGTTCCATTGAATTTCGAGATGGCAGCGACTAGCGAAATGCAGGCCATTGCTCTGCGCCATAAACCGCACGCCGTCTGTCTTGTTCCAGAAAAACGCGAAGAGAAGACGACGGAAGGCGGCCTTGAAGTTGCCAGGGAAGAAAACCGTTTGGCACACTTTATCGCGCCTTTACGAGATGCGGGATGTCGGGTCTCAATCTTTATTGCAGCGGATCGACGGCAGATCGAAGCGGCCAATCGCATCGGCGCTGAGGTAATCGAGCTTCACACCGGTGCCTACTGCGACGCTCATGCGGAAGGCAGGTTTGACGAACGTGACGACGAGTTGGGTCGGCTTCGTGATATGGCGGCATTTGCTCATGATCTGGGGCTAGAAGTGCATGCCGGACACGGTTTGACCTATGAGACAGTTGCGCCTGTGGCGGAGCTTCCTCAAGTGCGCGAGCTAAATATTGGGCACTTTTTAATAGGGGAGGCCATTTTTCTTGGTCTGAAGCCCGCCATTCTTGCCATGCGCGAGATAATGGATAATTCGCGGATCAATTGAAGACGCGCCCGCAACTTGGCGGACGCGTGTGGTTCGGTGAATGGATTTCCTTAGGCTGGTGCTGGAAGAGCGCTAAAATTCTCGTATTCAGAATCTAGATTGGAATAACGCGCATCAAGGCGCGGATCGAATTGCGCCGGTGCTGGCTTTTTGCTGCCAAGTGCCAGCGAAATTGCTGAGCCAAAGAATGAACCAATTAGAATGATCAGGGCGAGGACGAGAATTTCCATGGTATGTTACTTTCGGTTACTGGTTACAAAACAACACTGATTTGGACGGGCGGAATGCCCAAGGCGACAAAGGCGAACTACGAGTCGGGAACAGGCGCTTTAAGCGTTCTGTTCAAACTCCGTAAGAGACGTATTCGCGGTGAATCGGACGGCTGCGAACTTCTTTGATCCACGCTTCTTCAGGATCAATGAGCGGTTTTTCAACGACAGGTTCGTCTTCCACCTGTTCAACAGGCTTTGCGAATTTGGCTCTTACAAGCACATACGCAGCCACAATGAAGGGAACAGCGTACAGGATATAGGCTAGGGGAATATTCATGGCTACTACCACCGGTTACTCGATACAAAACAAACTACGGAAACTTTTATAAAAAATGATTCAGGCAAGAGAATGTCGGAAATGTGGCAATCTCGCCCAATTTGTTAATAATAGGCCGCCTCAAGAAGAGTATATCCAGCGTATCTACAGTTTTCCACCAAGTGTATCGGACGGGAAGTCATCGGCTGTCAGGCTGATGCTGTCTGCTTCAGTGATGCCGAAAAATGGATTGGGCGCTGCGGTATTTGTTGACTGATTTGCATCCAAGCGACCGCAATTAACTGGGTGAATTGTCGTGGGATTTTCGAAGCCAGCACCTGGGGGGCGTGGTGCAAACGTGCCTCGACACCCTTCGTTGTCCGATGAGTAAGCCGATACAGCAATGCCATATTGAAAAATCACAACAACGTATCGCGAACTGTCGCCAAACTGCGGAAACCGGTACTCGGGCGGGTTCGACATATCGCGGTAAATGAATCTTGTTTGTGCACCTTCGCGAATTTTCTGGGTTGGATTTCCCCAACGAGACGTGTGGGTGATTTCGGTGGTAACTCCAGGCTTGACGCTGTCCAACATGTCGGCGCGAACCTGCGGGTGATTGGCAAGTGTCGCATTCCAGGCCAGCCCGCCACAGCCACCCAATGCAAAGAAGGTCACGAAAAATCGCCACATGTGATCAGATTTAAGGGAACTTGGTTTCCAAATCCTTGCGTTGTCTTCGCGTCGGCATCCATATGGGTCATGGCCAAAACAAATGGACAGCTATGATCCTCGGCGTCGGAACAGATTTGTGCAACATTGAGCGCATCGAAGGCACGCTAGAGCGGTTCGGCGATCGATTTCGCAATCGTGTGTTTACCGAGGTTGAACAGCGCAAAGCTGAGCGGCGCAAGGATACCCCTGGAACATATGCAAAGCGTTGGGCGGCGAAGGAAGCATGCTCCAAAGCACTTGGGACGGGATTGCGTATGGGCATTGCGTGGAAGGACATGTCTGTTTCAAATCTTCGTTCCGGCCAGCCGGTCATGCATGTCACCGGATGGGCTGCCGAACGGCTAAAGGAAATGACGCCAAAGGGGCACGAGGCCATAATTCACGTGACTTTGACGGATGATCATCCATGGGCGCAGGCCTTTGTCGTCATCGAGGCGCGTCCTATAGATGCAACGACTGGTGGCGTTACAAAGAAGTGACCCACCGGTCAGCTTGACTCGCACCCATGCACACACCAGAACACCCCGACCAATACAGGCAGGACAATTGATGAGTGATCAGACCAGCACGATGATGGATGGTGTCGTGGAGACCATCAAAACGATTGTCTATGCGTTGCTGATCGCGGGCTTTGTTCGCACACTGTTTTTTCAGCCGTTCTGGATTCCGTCTGGGTCTATGAAAGACACTTTGCTGATTGGTGATTTCCTCTTCGTCAACAAGATGGCGTACGGCTATTCACAGTATTCCTGTCCATTTTCGATGTGCCCCTTCGATGGTCGTGTGTTGAGCGACGAACCTGAGCGCGGGGATGTCGTCGTTTTCCGGCATCCGGTGAATGGTCAGGATTTCATCAAGAGGGTAGTTGGACTGCCGGGCGACACCGTTCAAATGCGGTCGGGTGTTCTTCATATCAATGGTGCGGCAGCGCCTCTCGTGGCCGATGGAAACTTCATCGAGCCCTATTCCAATCAGGGCCCTCTGGGAAATTTACCAGCTTGCATCGAACGTAGGCCGCTTCCCGGAGCAGATTGCACCAAAGAAAAGTATATCGAGACATTGCCAGATGGTCGCCAGCACTCGGTTCTGAGCTCTGGCTCTTCTCGTGTAGACAACACTGGTGTGTTTCGGGTCCCCGAGGGGCATTTCTTTTTCATGGGCGACAATCGGGACAACTCCGTCGACAGCAGATTTTCGCAGCCAAATGGGGTTGGTTTGGTTCCGCTGGAAAATCTGATTGGGCGGGCTGATCGCGTCATGTTTTCTTCGGCTGGGCGTTCGCTTTTCTTTGTTTGGACTTGGCGTTCTGATCGCTTTTTTAAGGCAATTCGATAGTGCAGTTCGGCGCCGATCTGTCTGACCTGGCCAAGCGGCTAGGCCACCAGTTCGCGCGACCAGAGTTACTCATCCGCGCCGTAACGCATGCCTCTATTGCAAGCGAAACCCGACCCGACAATCAGCGCCAAGAATTCTTAGGCGATAGGGTTTTGGGTTTGGTTATTGCCGAAGCATTGCTTGAGCACGATCCCGGCGCGTCAGAAGGGCTGCTGGCGCCAAGGTTCAACGCGTTGGTTCGCAAAGAAACCTGCGCCGCAGTTGCACGTGAAATTGACATAGGAATGGTTTTGAAACTGGGACGCTCGGAAATGTTGTCTGGTGGGCGTCGCAAAGAAGCATTGCTGGGTGATGCCATGGAGGCAGTGATCGCAGCGGTTTACATGGACGCTGGATATGACGCGGCGCGTGACGTTGTGCGGCGTTTGTGGGGCGAACGCATCTCGACCGTGAAGGAAGACGCTCGCGATGCAAAGACCGCGCTACAAGAATGGGCGCAAGCTCGTGGGCAGCACCCGCCTATCTACAAAGAATTGTCTCGGCGCGGCCCCGATCATGCGCTAACATTTACCGTTGAGGTGAGACTTGCCGACGGTGGATCTGCCGATGCCGAAGCTCCGTCAAAGCGATCTGCCGAACAGGCGGCGGCGGCGAAACTGCTATCAACACTTGCCGAATAAGGCGCATTCTGTGCTGGTGTAGTGTCTTGCGGTCCATTAAGGCGACAACGATCTAGTTATGGAGATCCCAATGACCACTCGTGCTGGTTTTGCCGCCCTTATCGGCGAGCCCAATGCCGGAAAATCGACCCTGCTCAACCGCATGGTTGGCGCAAAAGTCTCGATCGTGACCCACAAGGTTCAAACGACTCGCGCGCGGATTCGGGGTGTGGCTATCGAGGGCGATAGTCAAATTGTCTTTGTGGATACACCTGGCATATTCGGCCCGCGCCGCCGACTTGACCGCGCCATGGTCGCAGCAGCATGGAGCGGCGCAGCGGACGCAGACGTTGTAGTTCTGATGATCGAGGCGCATCGCGGATTGACGCCGGGCGTGGAAAAAATCCTCGAGAAATTGGCCGATCGTTCAAAAGATTCTGTCATTGCGCTGGCTATCAACAAGATAGATCGGGTCGAACGATCAGTTTTGCTTGGATTGGCGGCAAAGCTGAACGAGAGACTGGAATTTTCGGAAACGTTTATGATTTCCGCCGAAAAAGGTTACGGCGTGGACGATCTGCGAAAGTGGTTAGCCGGCAAGATGCCGGAAAGCCCATGGTTGTATCCGGAAGACCAGATAGCCGACTTGCCCTTGCGCATGATTGCCGCCGAAATGACCCGTGAAAAACTGACGTTGCGGCTGCATCAGGAACTTCCGTATCAATTGACAGTCGAAACAGAGGCTTGGGAGGAACGCGACGATGGAACGGCCCGGATTGATCAGATAATTTATGTAGCTCGCGACGGGCACAAAGGGATCGTACTTGGTAAAAAGGGCGAGACCATAAAGGCGGTCAGCCAAGCTGCGCGTGCTGAGATTGCTGAGTTTCTGGGTCGAAAAGTTCATCTTTTCATGACCGTCAAAGTGCGCCCCAACTGGTTGGATGAAGCTGAAAGATACTCGGAAATGGGCTTGGATTTTTCGGATGGCAGTTAGCGTACAGAAGGTTGGGCCGTGTCTGCCCGCTTGACCACAGAAGTTTGGATTGCCGCCTATCTGACACGGTGTCGGTTGGCAGACATTCCAGTGTTTGTAGTGGCAAAAGGGGATCACACGGCTGGTGCGGTGCTCATAAAACTGAACACATTGGATGGTAACGCTGCTTGTTATCAACGGTCCTTTGATCTGATGTCTGGTGAACGTTGTTGGGTTGTTTTGGCCGAAGGTTCTGAGGTGGAAGTCGACCAAAGTCTTTCAAAACAACGTTCTTTCGATCCGGATGTCTGGGTCATCGAGATTGAAGACAAAGGCGGAAGGCATCTATTGGACGAGCCTGGCTTGGAGTGACCGTCGATTTGGGCTGGTGTTGTGCCTGATGCGGATGGATAAATAGGCATGGATTGGCGGGACGAAGGCGTTTTGCTGGCTGTGCGGCGTCATGGCGAAAACGCCGCAATCATAGAAGTTTTCACGGAATTCAAAGGCCGCCATGCTGGTGTCGTGCGCGGTGGTGCCGGGCGTAAACTGGCACCTGTTTTGCAGCCGGGCGCACAGATTGCAGTGGCTTGGCGAGCACGGTTGGAAGAACATTTGGGCGCATTCTCGGTTGAACCGGTACGCAGTCGCGCAGCTCAGTTGATGGCGGGACGCGAGACGCTGGCGGCTTTGAACGCGGTCACGGCTTTGCTGTCTTTTGCCTTGCCTGAACGAGAACAACACGCGTCGCTTTATAAGCGGACTATGGCATTACTGGACATGATTGGCGAAGGACCGGTCTGGCATCTCGCTTATCTGCGGTGGGAGTTGGCACTGTTGGAGGACCTTGGATTTGGGTTAGATTTGGGTCGCTGTGCTGTAACTGGCTCCAGTCACAATCTTGTCTACGTATCCCCCAAAACTGGGCGTGCCGTTTCGTCCAATGGGGCGGGCGAATGGGCAGATCGAATGCTGCCATTGTCGCCCGCATTGGTGGGGGAAAGCAAAGGTAGCATATTGGATGTGCTTCAGGGTCTTGAAACCACTGGATATTTTCTAAGGCATCGTCTTGCCTTGTCCGTCGGGGACAAACCGTTGCCGGAAGCTCGTCAACGGTTTCTGGACATACTTTCGCGCGGGTCTAGGATAGCAGACGGCGCGCAATAACTTGTGCTTGAATTTCGGCGGCGCCCTCGAAAATGTTCAGGATACGAGCGTCACACAGAATGCGGCTGATCGCATATTCCTGGGCAAATCCATTTCCGCCGTGAATTTGCAACGCATTGTCAGCGGCTGCCCACGCAACGCGGGCACCCAAAAGTTTGGCCATGCCAGCCTCCAAATCGCAGCGTCGATCGTCGTCTTTTTCGCGCGCTGAAAAGTAAGTAAGTTGACGGGATACCATTATCTCGACCGCCATCATTGCCAGTTTTGACGCTACTCTTGGGAATGAAATCAATGACTTGCCGAACTGCTTGCGGTCCTGCGCATACTGAAGCCCAACGTCTAGTGCCGACTGGGCCACTCCAATGGCGCGGGCAGCGGTTTGGATCCTTGCACTTTCGAAGGTCTGCATGAGTTGTTTGAAGCCTTGTCCTTCGATACCACCCAACAAGTTAGCTCCTTTGACCTGAAACCCATCGAAGCCCAGCTCGTATTCCTTCATGCCGCGGTAACCCAGAACGCCAATCTCGCCACCCGTCATCCCGTTGGTTGGAAAGGGATTCTCTTCCGTTCCCGGGGCCTTTTCTGCAAGGAACATAGACAGCCCCCGGTAGTCGGTTGTGTTTGGATCAGTGCGGGCGAGCAGTGTCATGACATGGGTTCGCGCAGCGTGAGTGATCCATGTTTTATTGCCTGTTATGGTCCAATCTTCGCCCGACTTGGCGGCGCGGGTGTGCAAACTTCCCAAGTCAGAGCCGGTGTTAGGTTCGGTGAAAACCGCAGTGGGAAGTATTTCGCCCGACGCAATTGCCGGAAGCCATTGATTTTTTTGCTCTTCCGTGCCGCCACAAAGGATTAGTTCGGCCGCGATTTCGGACCGAGTGCCAAGGGATCCGACGCCGATGTAGCCACGAGATAGCTCTTCAGAAACCACGCACATGGAGGCCTTCGACAGCCCGAAACCACCGAATTCTTCTGGGATCGTCAGACCGAAGACGCCCATTTCAGCCATCTCTTCAATGACTTCCATGGGGATGAGCTCATCTTTCAAGTGCCAACCGTGCGCATGTGGGTCTACTCGGTCTATTGTGAACCGGCGGAACTGCTCGCGGATCATCTCCAATTCGTCGTCAAGACCGGTCGCGCCAAAGGTGATGTCGGCAGTGCGCTCTTGCATGAGTTCGACAAGGCGCATGCGGGCTGCTTGAGTATTTCCGTTTTGAGTCAATGACATGACCGCAGGCACCATCATATGCCGCTGGTCATCCTGCGTCAGTCCCAGGTCCTGAGGTCGGATGATCTCGCCCTGACTGATGGGGATGCCTCCGTTGAGCTGCCAGAGGTATTCGCCGAATGCGATCTGGTGAATAAGTTGCTCAAGTTCCCCGAATTTACCATTAGAATACAGAAGGTTAGACCATGACTGCATCTGGCGGAGTGCTTCAACGTAGGTTGCCATCCAGGCATATCCATGGACGGCGGTTTGGTGGGCTTCAGTCAGAGCAGCACTGACTTTGCCGTTTTCCTTGACCTGAGCAGAAACAACTTCGTGGGCGCGCGCCAATAGAGACTCAGCCGCGGGCAATGACTCGGCAGTCAGATCCAGCAAGTTGTTTAAAACAATAGAGGTTTCCACGGTTGCGTTCCCATCATGCGGCATTGCGGTATCCATTTTTCTGCACTTGCACAGTGATAGTAGCGTGGAAGTTCGGACGCAAGAAGATTTCGTAATATGATACTGTAACGCACAAATGTGTCGCGACTATCGTTCGGCTGTCCTGGAATTGAAATTGGTTCACACGCTGCAAAATAGGCACTTTGGGACTATCTGTATTGCGTCGGTATTACGTCGGTGCCAACGAACGGTCGGTAAAGGTTGTGTTAGGTAATTCGCCGATGGATCGTCGAGTTGAGCTGACCGTGTGGAAGCCAGGGGTGACATAAGATATTCCATGGATCGTTGTATTCGATATTTTGAGACCGGGAAGATCCTATGTCAAAGTTGAGCTTGCCTGCTGCTCTGAAAAAAGCCGATGCACTTGTGAAGTCGGGTGATCACGTCGAGGCACGAAGATTATATCAGGCAGTTCTGAGCGCCCGCCCAAATCATACCAAGGCGAAAAAGGCGCTGAGCAAATTGGGGGCAGTGCAATCTTCGTCATTTGCCAATGAGCCAACAGAACAAATCGTTCGCAAAATTGGTGAGATGTTCAAGGCCGGAGATGTATCTGGAGCGATGACGCAGACCAAGCGGCAGTTGAAAGTTTATCCGAATTCGGCCCATCTTTGGAATTTTATGGGTGTTTTCAACAACGCGATTGGCGAAACAGAAGCTGCCATTGAAGCCATGCGCAAGGTGACTTCAGTCAATCCGAATGCTGCGGAAGCACATTTGAACCTAGGTAATGCCCTTCATGCATCGCAACAGTTTGATGAGGCTGCCAAGAGTTTGAAAGCTGCGATCTCGCTGCGACCGAACTATGCGCTTCCGTACTTTACGCTTGGTAATATTCTGAACGAGCTTTCAAAATTTGAAGAGGCGATTGCTTCATACAAGAATGCACTTCGGCTAAAGCCAGATTTCGTCGACGCCATGATTGGTTTGGCGAATGCGTTGCGTCGGAATGAAAATTTCGACGAGGCGATTGAGGCAACTGAAAGGGTTCTGAAAATAGATCCACAGAATACGCAGGCTGGCGCTGGTAAGGCCGAAACTTATCTGAACATCAATGACCCAGAAAGCGCCGAAGCAGCTCTGTTACCGATCATCAAGTCTCATCCTGATAGCATTTTCGCAAAACTGATGCTTGGAAAGGTCTATGTAGCCCAAAGAAATCTGGACGCGGCGGAAGCGTGTTTTCGCATCGTAATAAGTAGGGGTGGCAAAGTTGGTGAGGCGTTCAGGCAATTAAGTTCGGTAAAAAAGTTCCGTGAAGCGGACGACGATCTCAATGCCATGGAAGATTACTTGGAATCACTTGGCACAAGAGTGAACTTAATCGAGCGCGAAGAAATGTTGTTTGCTCTTGCTAAGGTCTATCGTGATCTTAGCGAATACGAACGGTCGTTTGAGTTTATTCGTCAGGGCAACGCTATCATGCAGGAGCGGTTGGGATACGATATTCGCGATGATGAAGAGACCTTCGAAAAACTGAAGAAAACCGCTGCAAAGTTAGTGAGTTATAGTGTGCGTGGTGAAACCGACTTGATGCCAATCTTTATTGTCGGCATGCCGAGATCGGGCACGACGCTAGTGGAACAGATCATCTCTTCGCATTCTGAAGTTGCTGCTGCTGGTGAGCTTTCTCATATCGCGATGATCGGGGAGAATCTGGCGTCGGGGGCGGACGAAGTGTCGGAAGCTGCGCTGGAAAACCTGAGATCGAGGTATTTGGAAAAACTGGCAATTCGGTCCGAGGGAAAACCTTTCGTGACTGATAAGATGCCGCATAACTTCAGATACATACCTATGATTGCGGCGGCGTTTCCGGAAGCGAAAATTGTTCGGATGAAGCGGGACTCCCGGGCGGTTTGCTGGTCAAACTTCTGGCAATATTTCTCTCGTGTGCGCTTGGGGTATTCATTTGATCTGGCCACCACTGCGAAATTCTATCGGATGTATGAAGATTTGATGCGGTACTGGGATGAGATCCTTCCAGGTCGGGTGTTGGAGTTTGACTATGATCAACTTACTGAAGATCAGGAGGGTCAAACTCGTCTGTTGATGGATTACCTCGAGTTGGATTGGGAAGATGGTGTCATGAAACCGCATGAGAACAAGCGCTCTGCAAAAACCGCGTCCAATCTTCAAGTCACCAAGCCAATTTACAAGGCCAGTTCGGCGGAGTGGCAAAACTTCGAACCCTATATGGACGGGGTATTCGATGGCTTGCCTGAGTGAGTTGAAGATTATTTTCGGTTTTCCATAAATTGCCGACACTAAGTCGGTGAGTTCGAACGCAGACGTGAGGTTTCGATAGGAATTCGTGCCTGCGGACCTTCGGTGCGGATGCTTTTGGGCCGATAAGGATTGGCAAATTCAAAGTCCTTGAGCGCTAGGTTGGGGGCTGGAATGCGGGATTGTTAGATTAGTTCGGTGTGTCATCCAGCATCATGAGTCCGTCCGCCTTTGCGTATCCGCTTACAAAGATCCAACGTTGCATTGTTTTAGCCAACATCGCGTCGCCGCTGAGGTACATGCGCTCGGCGTCGGTTTCGCGGGAGACGGTTGTGCGGCCCAGCAGGATGGAGGCGAGCGAGATTTTAGATGTCTCGACATAGAGATCGACGTCGAAGCCGGGGATGTCTGTGCACATCTCGACGGGTTGGCCGGGTCTTAGGAGGGCCCAATAAGTGTCGTAGGCGAGATCAGGGTCAGTGAAGTGAAAGCGGATGACCACCTGCCGGTCGGGCAGTTGATCGCGCAAGAAGTAGTTTCGCATTTTCCACATGAAGGTCGAGAGATCCGCATCAAGCAGGGCCTGGCGGGCGGCAATGTTGCTTTGTGCCCATAAGGCAAGTGCATTCAAAGCCGGTTCCAGCGCCACGGCTCGGTCTGTTCGGATGTAATCGACATTGCCGCTGGCGGGGTCTTCAACGCGTTCGATCAGGCCGTGAAGTTCCAACTCTTTCAGGCGACGAGATAGAAGCGCCGGAGAGATGTTGCCGACGCCGCGCCGGATATCATTGAAGCGGGTCGCGCCGGCCCACATTTCCGACAGGATCGGCATCGTCCAGCGAGGTTCGAGGATGTCACATGCGTGGGTGATCGGGCAGACGAGGCCATAGGGTTTGGAGGTCATGATGGGGCTCCTTTCCTGGGCATCATAATGCATGCGATGATTTTTGACCTAGTTCAGAATGTGTAGCGGGTGTGGTTCAGAACGTGCACTGGCCGATTTCGGGGTCTGGGGGCGAGGGTTGGTCATCGCTTTTGAACAGATGAGAAATCCTGAAAGGACCCCAAAAAATGTCGATGATCAACGATATCAAAACGCCTGTGTTTGCCCCGCTTGCAGCAATAGCAGGGAGTGTCAGGACGCTGGTTACCCGTCGCGATCCACACGTTGGGAAGACAGACGAGTGCGGGCCGGAAACCAAAGACCAGAAACTGTCGGCGTGGGCGTCTGTCAGTGCGGATGCCATGGACCGGATGGCAGCCCGTCATGGTTTGCGCGGCGGAAACTGGTGAGCAATATCTGCCCGCACAAAGAACGAAAGGCCGCCCGAGGGCGGCCTTTCTGATGATGGGTGTGGCCTTCATCGTTTCGCAAGGGAAACGACTTTCGCCACCCGTCACATCCGCAAGCGGAAGTGACGTGCTTACATCATGCCGCCCATGCCGCCCATATCGGGCATGCCGCCGCCGGCTGGTGCGCCTTCTTTGGCGGGCTTGTCGGCAACCATGGCTTCGGTCGTGATCAGAAGACCCGCGATCGAGGCTGCGTCTTCCAGAGCGGTGCGAACAACTTTCGCCGGGTCAATGACGCCGAACGAGAACAGATCGCCATACTCTTCAGTTTGAGCATTGAAGCCGAAGGAAGAGTCGCTGCTTTCGCGGACTTTGCCAGCAACCACGGCACCGTCGACGCCGGAGTTTTCGGCAATCTGGCGAAGCGGAGCTTCCAGAGCGCGGCGCACAATGGCGATACCGGCGTTCTGGTCGCTGTTGTCACCAGTCAGGCCTTCGAGTGTTTTCGCACCCTGAACCAGAGCAACACCACCGCCAACAACGATGCCTTCCTGAACCGCAGCGCGTGTAGCGTTCAGTGCGTCATCGACGCGGTCTTTACGCTCTTTCACTTCAACTTCGGTCATGCCGCCAACGCGGATAACGGCAACGCCGCCAGCCAGTTTAGCAACACGTTCCTGAAGCTTTTCACGGTCGTAGTCAGACGTTGTTTCTTCGATCTGCTGACGGATCTGAGCAACGCGTGCTTCGATCTCGGCCTTTTCACCAGCGCCGTCCACGATTGTGGTTTCGTCTTTGGTGATCGAGATGCGCTTGGCTGTGCCCAGCATGTCCATCGTAACCGATTCCAGCTTCATGCCCAGGTCTTCAGAGATGACCTGACCGCCGGTGAGGATCGCGATGTCTTGCAGCATGGCTTTGCGGCGATCGCCGAAACCAGGTGCCTTAACAGCCGCAATTTTCAGACCGCCGCGCAGTTTGTTGACGACCAGCGTGGCCAGAGCCTCGCCTTCGACGTCTTCTGCGATGATCAGAAGTGGCTTTTGTGACTGGATGACTGATTCCAGAAGTGGAACCATGGCCTGCAGCGAAGAAAGTTTCTTCTCGTGCAGCAGGATCATGCAGTCTTCAAGCTCTGCAATCATCTTGTCCGGGTTGGTGACGAAGTATGGGCTGAGGTAGCCACGGTCGAACTGCATGCCTTCAACAACTTCGGTTTCCGTGTCGAGGCCTTTGTTTTCCTCAACAGTGATGACACCGTCGTTGCCGACTTTTTGCATTGCGCCGGCGATCTGCTCGCCAATTTCGGCTTCGCCGTTGGCGGAGATTGTGCCGACCTGGGCGACTTCGTCGCTGTCTTTTACATCGCGGGCAGCGCCTTTGATGCTTTCAACAACCTGCGCAACAGCCGTGTCTACGCCGCGCTTCAGGTCCATCGGGTTCATGCCAGCGGCAACCGACTTCAGACCTTCGCGAACGATGGCTTGTGCCAGAACGGTTGCAGTTGTTGTGCCGTCGCCGGCTTCGTCATTGGTGCGGCTGGCGACTTCTTTCACCATCTGCGCACCCATGTTTTCGAACTTGTCTTCCAGTTCGATTTCTTTTGCGACCGTTACACCGTCTTTGGTGATGCGCGGTGCGCCAAAGGATTTTTCGATCACGACGTTACGACCTTTGGGGCCGAGTGTCACTTTCACCGCATCGGCGAGTGTATTCACGCCTTTGAGCATGCGGTTACTGGCGTCGGTATCGAACTTGACGTCCTTAGCAGCCATGTTGATTGCTCCTGGTTGTCTAAAATGTTGTGGTTAGTGATCAGGTTGTGACGATCAGGCAATAACGCCCATGATGTCGCTTTCCTTCATGATCAACAGCTCTTCGCCGTCCAGCGTGATCTCGGTTCCGGACCATTTGCCAAACAGGATTTTGTCTCCTGCATTGACGTCCATCGAGATGCGTCCGCCATTATCGTCTTTGGCGCCAGCGCCTACCGAAATGACTTCGCCTTCTGCGGGTTTCTCTTTTGCGCTTTCTGGGATGATCAGACCGCCTGCGGTCTTCTCGTCGCTTTCTACGCGGCGGACCAGTACCCGGTCGTGCAGCGGAGTGAATGCCATGTTGAACGCTCCTTAGGTTCAGTTAACTCCCTTTAGCACTCGCCTTTAGTGAGTGCTAACGAAGGGGAGATAGGCAAGCTCACATCGTGAGTCAACAGTTGAGGCAGGCCTAAAATTCAAGAAATCAGTTTTTACCAATACTTTATGCCGTTTTAGTAGATTGCTCCCATCTTCAAGGGATCACAGGGCAGCTTGCTATCAGTTCGAACTCTCGCAACTCGCTTGATGCTGTGTCCGGCCGGAAGAGAGACGACGCGCGTTACATCCATTTATCTTCTGACGATCGCAGGACCTTGCGGCCCGGGCGGGAATTTCTTGATCAGCCCTGAAATGTGGCCTTGATACCTGTCGAGATGATCGGTTTACCGTTGCCAATATGCGATTGCGGATGGAAGTGCAGGGGCAATCGTTCCGCGACCAGCGCCGAGACCACCAAAAACCGGACTCGTCGCTGAAGAATAGCTTTCGCGCGCCTTTATTCTGTCCATTTGCCCTGTCAGAATGCCTGCAACACAAGGATGAGGGTATAATGAAAAAGATGATCGCGGCGTGTATTGCCGCATTGTTCCTTCCCACAGCGGCATTATCGCAAACCTGTGGCACAAGAGACTTGATCGCCGAACTTTCCAGTGACGACCGGGCGCGTCTGGATGCCTATGTAGCCCCCCATCCCTATCCGGTTGGAAATCTGTGGCGAGCCGAAAAAGATGGTTCGACAGTGATCGTGGCGGGCACTCTTCATGTTCCGGACCCAAGAATGTCGCCGATTGTAGAGAAGATCGTTCCGCACCTGGCAGCGGCGGACCTTCTCATTCTGGAGGCCACCAGCCAGGATGAGGCTGAGTTGGCCAATTTGGCCGCGGAAAAGCCCGAGTTCTTTTTCATCACTGAAGGACCGACACTGATTGATCTTCTGGGCGAAGAAGACTGGGCCAAAGCCGAGGCGCGGTTGGGCGCGCTTGGTATGCCGGGGTTTCTGGGGGCAAAGTTTCAGCCCTGGTATATGAACCTGACGTTGGCGATCCCGCCTTGCGCGCTGTCGCTGATGCAAACTGGCGAGCGTGGTTTGGATCGACAGCTGGAGGCACTGGCGATGGATGACAACGTTCCGCTTGCGGCGTTGGACGATTCTGAAACGGTTCTGCGGCTTTTCGCGGACGAACCTATCGAGGATCAGCTGGACGGTCTGCGCCTGACGCTGAACACTCAGGATGACGGCGACGCAAACACGTCGACTCTAATTAACGCTTATTTTGATGGCCGCACGCGGGAAGGCTGGGAGTTTGCCAGAATAGCCATTGATCAGGCCGGGATTGAAAACGGCCAGGAGCTCTTTGAAGAGGTCAACCAGTCGCTGCTGATTGGTCGCAATCAGGATTGGGAGCCAAAAATCGCCGAGTTGGTCGCTGGCAAGGACGTTGTGCTGGCTGTCGGGGCTGCACATCTTTCTGGCGAGACAGGTGTGCTGCGGGCTTTGGAGCGTGCGGGGTATGTGCTGGAGGCGTTTTGAGCGGGGTTGAGGCAGGTCGGATTGCCAGTGCTGGTTGGTGGATTTGAATGATTGTTATGTGAGACAAAGTTAAAGCTTAGTTTGCGCCCGGCTATTCTTAGAAACGCTGTTGATCCAAGAGTTTCTGACGAGCTACAGGAGCCCCCGAATATCTTCAAATGGTATCTGCATTTACTCGCGCCGGCACTTCATCCAAGATCTGCCGTGTTACCATTATTTCATTTCCAACAACTCGGCGCATTGCAGCCGCGTTGGCGAATTTTCAAGAGTGCTCCCTATGTCCCCTTTATGTACAGGACAACGCCGACAAAGAGCTATTCCTGCGCTCAGTCCTCGTCGGCTCCAAATGCTCCAATTAATGTGGTTTCTTCGCCGCCAATGGTGGAGGTTCCAGATCCACCGAACGTTCCACCTAACCTTGTGGCATTCGTCTCGTATATGTCACCATCCACAGTCAAGGTGCTCATGGTCGCTAAATTCAAGTCGGCAAGGTTGATATCGGCATCCATTGTGAAGGTGTTGCCACTTATTGTGCCTCCCGACAGGGTGATAGTAGTCTCGGCGATGTCCGCGCCCCCAAATCCGCAACTACAATCCGATAGCTCGATAGTGCCGTTCAAAATTCCCGCAGCGAAATCAACGTTCAAACTCGCGGGTCCATCTGCGGTTGTCCAGAAACTGTCGTCCACGGCATTTATGGAAATTATGCCTGCACCGCTAAAAGAGGCCATGTCGTTGCGGCCAGCGACGACATCAGGGTCAGTGTTGAAGCCGAGTACCGCCGGACCCCAGTGCCGGAAATCACCGCCACCCCGAGTATCACGAATGTTGAACCAAACCAGCCCACTTTGATTGTTATCGGAAACGCCCCTATACGCTACCCTAATTTCCACATCGCCGTTGAGGCCTTCATAGCGATTGTCGATTGCGTCCCACGCAAGGTTTACCGGCACCCCATCGAATGTCACAATAAATTCGTCTGCGACTCCGGTATCTTCAAACGTTAGGTTGATGTTTAGAATGCCAACATTCGCTGGACCTGAGAAGTCGTCAACTTGCAACTTTGCTTTTACGGAGAGTCTTTCGCCCACTGTGTCAAGGTCAATGCCGGCTGATGCTTAACCGCTTTCGCCGGTTGCTGGAGCAATGCCGCCCACGCCGGACGAGCAAGCAGAAAGAGCAACTGCGGATAACACGATCAAATCTGTAGTCTTAAGCATCAATTTCCCCCAAAAAATCAATTATCTAATACGTTTAGAGTCAATGGTATCCTGGGAAAAGTCAAACGTATTAGCGATTTGGGGTGGATTTTCCTCGGCGAGGGTTCGAGGTGGCCATTCGCTGTTTCGCAGAGCTCGCAGGCAGAATGTACGCTAGATTTGGAAGGTGTTCTGACAGATGTCGGTGGCGCACTTCTGACATTCCTCACCACCATTGACTGCGATTGGATCGGACCGAATGGAGCAATAGTTGTCGGCATTGTAACTAGCGACATTGTCTCGATATACATCCCCAAAACCGTTGATAGCGCATCGGTTGCGGAGTAATTTGGATGTCGGGTGTTCTGTATGCTGAAGACTGTGGTGTGAACTCGAGTGCATTGTCGCAGGCTGCAGCAACTGAAATGCTGGATCACCTCAATCCCGACGTCATGGTGTCGACCGAGCGCGTCGGGCGCAATGAAAACGGTATCTACTACAACATGCGCGGGCGCGATTATGGCATGGGGCGGGCGCGGATCGACTTGTTGTTCGATGAAGCCATGGTGCGCGGCATTCCGACACTTGCCGTAGGTGACGGGGGAAACGAAATTGGCATGGGTCTGGTTTCGGATGTCGTCAAAATTTCTGTTCCCTTTGCGGCTCCGGGCGATTGCCCTTGTGGCGGCGGGATTGGAGCGACTTCCGGGGCAGACATCTTAATGACTGCTGCGGTGTCAAACTGGGGCTGCACTGCGATTTGCGCGGCGATGGCAATGCGCACGGGTGACGCGCGTTTGATCCACACCCCAAAGATGGAGGCCCGAATGTTGGAGGTCATGACTGCCAACGGGCTGATCAACTCGGCCGATGGAATTATCGATGGTCACGTCGATGGCATCAGGGACACAACCCATATCGCTCTCGCGGAACTGGCTGACGCCATCACGCGCAAGGCACTGCTTTGAAAGAACTAAACATGATCACCGATACACTGCTTGGCGAAATTCGCAACCAATTTGCTCATGTGGAAAGTTACCCCGAAGTCGGTCCGCGCATCTATTTCGAGAACGCGGGCGGAGCGCTGACACTGAAATCAGTGGTGGAAACCTCGACCCGATTTGCTGCAATCCCGGACAATCAGGGGCGCGACAATGAGATGGCTCATGATCTGGTGGCGACGATTAATCGTGCGAAGGACGACATGCGGTTGTTTTTCAACGCGCCTGATGGGGATATATTTGCTGGGGAAAGCGGAACGGAATTGTTGTTCCGTCTAATTATGAACGCCATTTTGGAAACACCAGATGGGTCTGTCATCGGTTCGACCCTGGAGCATCCTGCTACCCGCAGCGCCTGTACCCGCTGGGCCAAAATTGCAGGCAAACCCTACATTCAAGTGCCGCACAACGATGCCACTGGCACGGTCACGGCAGAGGACTACGAACCGCTTTTGACGCCCGACATCAGAGTGGCGACCATTCTGCACACGTCTCCGGTGACGGGCATGAGCGTGGATGTTGCGGGTATTGCGAAAGCGATCCGAGCAGCTGCGCCCGGCGCGCTGATAATCGTGGACGGCATTCAGCACGCGAGCCATGGGCATATCGACATCGCAGTCTATGATATCGATGGCTATGTGATCTCTCCTTACAAGGTGTTTTCGCGCCACGGCTATGGGATTGCCTGGACCTCACCACGCCTGAACGCGCTTCCACACGATACGTTAATGGGCGGACCGGAGGGGAATTGGGAACTGGGCACGCGCGACACCGGTGCGTATGCGACTATGTCGGACGTTGTCAGTTATTTTGATTGGCTTGGCGGGCAGCTCAGCGACAGCAAAGATCGACGCACGCGGATTGAAGCGGCAGGAGAGGCAATTCACGCTCACGAAAAATCACTGACGGATGCCATGATCCATGGGATCGGAAACCTCACTGGATTGGCGGATTTAGAGAACGTGTTGATAATCGGCGGACCGGATAACCCTGCACGCGAAGGGTTGGTATCTATTGCTGTCGAAGGTCTGGATGCTCCTGCGCTTGTCACGGCATTGCGAGTACGCGGCATCCGCACCCATACCCGCAAAGCAGACCATTACTCGGGCAATATACTTGATCCGCTAGGGTTGCCGTCTGCAGTGCGTGTTTCAATGTGCCATTACAATAGCGTTGACGAAGTTAGGGCGTTCCTTTCCGCAATGCGCGAGATTTTGGATGAAAGGGACCACGGTTGACTTGCAAAAGAATGTGAAACGGGATGTCTTGTTTGGCCGGTCCGCCAATTCTTCAACTATTAGATAAGACGTCAGATACAGCTCTGATTTGGCGTGCTTGTGTTTTTTGCGACGACTGCATTTTTGCTCTTAGAAGTCTTACGGGAACCGGGTCCGGTCTGTTGGGTTCGAAGTGGCCATTTGACAGTCGACCCTAAAAAAACGCCGCCCCCAGGAGGGACGGCGTTAAATAATCAGAAAGCGGCAGCGCTTAGTCGGCTGCTTCTTCCTTCTTGGCTTCTTCACCGGTTTCCTGATCGACGACTTTCATCGACAGGCGAACCTTGCCGCGATCATCAAAGCCCAGCAGTTTGACCCAGACTTCCTGACCTTCCTTCAGAACATCCGATGGATGGTTCAGGCGGCGATTTTCAATCTGGCTGACGTGCACAAGGCCGTCGCGCTTGCCGAAGAAGTTCACGAAGGCGCCGAAATCGACGATCTTCACGACTTTGCCTTTGTAGACTTTGCCTTCTTCCGGCTCGGCCACGATCGAATGGATCATGTCGTAGGCTTTCTTGATCGCGTCACCGTTCGGGCTGGCGATTTTGATGATGCCGTCGTCGTTGATGTCGACCTTGGCGCCGGAGACTTCCACGATCTCGCGGATGACTTTACCGCCCGAGCCGATCACTTCACGGATCTTGTCGGTTGGCACCTGCATCGTTTCGATGCGTGGGGCGTGAACCGAGAAGTCGGAAGTTTCGGAAAGCGCCTTGTTCATCTCACCCAGGATGTGCATCCGGCCAGATTTCGCCTGTGCCAGAGCTTTCTCCATGATCTCGGGCGTGATGCCTGCGACCTTGATGTCCATCTGCAAGGACGTAATGCCGTTTTCGGTGCCCGCCACTTTGAAATCCATGTCGCCAAGGTGGTCTTCGTCACCGAGGATGTCCGACAGGATCGCATAAGAGCCGTCATCTTCCAGAACCAGACCCATAGCTACACCAGCCACAGCCGACTTCAGCGGAACGCCCGCGTCCATCATCGACAAGGAGCCACCGCAGACCGACGCCATTGACGAGGAGCCATTGCTTTCAGTGATCTCGGAAACCAAGCGCACGGTATATGGGAAGTCGGTTGCCGCAGGCAGAACCGCCTGAAGCGCGCGCCATGCCAGTTTACCGTGACCGATTTCGCGACGGCCTGTGAAGCCGAAACGACCAACTTCGCCGACCGAGTATGGCGGGAAGTTGTAGTGCAGCATGAAGTTCGAGCGGTAGGTGCCCGACAGCGCGTCGATCATCTGTTCGTCGTCGCCGGTGCCAAGGGTGGTTACGACCAGACCTTGGGTTTCGCCGCGTGTGAACAGCGAAGACCCGTGGGTCCGTGGCAGGATGCCTGTTTCAGCAACGATATCGCGGATTTCATCCGTTGCGCGACCATCGATACGACGGCCATGCTTGACGACGTCGCCGCGCAGCACTGCTGATTCCAGTTTCTTCAGAGCCGACCCAAGGTTTTCGTCCTCAAGCTGTTCTTCCGAAAGTGCTGCTTTGATCGCGTCGCGGGTGGCGCCAACGGCTGTTGTGCGTTCCTGCTTGTCGGTGATCGCGTAAGCCGCACGCATCTGATCTTCTCCAGCCGCTTTGACGGCAGCGAACAGGTCGCTGTAGTCTGGGGCTGCGAATTCAAACGGCTCTTTTGCAGTGTCTTCGGCCAGATCGATGATCAGGTCGATGACGGGCTGGATTTGTGCGTGGGCAAAGTTGACCGCGCCCAGCATTTCTTCTTCTGTCAGCTCATAGGCTTCGGACTCAACCATCATGACGGCGTCTTTGGTGCCTGCAACAACCAGATCGAGACGCTGCTCGGGGTTGTTCTTCAGCTCGTGCATGTCGTCGACGGTTGGGTTCAGGATGTAGTCGCCATCTTCAAAGCCAACACGCGCACAGGCAATTGGGCCCATGAATGGTGCGCCGGATATAGTCAGCACGGCCGAAGCGGCGATCATTGCGACGATGTCTGGATCGTTGACCAGGTCGTGCGAAAGCACGGTGCAGATAACCAGAACTTCGTTTTTGAAGCCGGGCACAAACAGCGGGCGGATCGGACGGTCAATCAGACGCGATGTCAGCGTCTCTTTTTCCGTTGGACGCGCTTCGCGTTTGAAAAAGCCGCCAGGGATTTTACCGGCGGCATAGTATTTCTCGTTGTAGTGAACGGTCAGCGGGAAGAAGTCCTGTCCGGGCTTCTGGGATTTCGCGAACGTTACGTTGGCCATGACAGAGGTCTCGCCATAAGTGGCGATCACCGAACCGTCGGCCTGGCGGGCAACTTTGCCCGTTTCCAGTGTCAGCGTTTCTTCGCCCCACTGGATGGATTTTTTCACTTCATTGAACATCTATGTGTTTCCTCGATGGGCCAATCTCGGCGGTCCGAGTGCCCGATTAAATGGCGGCCCCATTGCCGCCGACCCCTTTTATCCTTGCATGCGCCAGGGTCGAAGCGTCACGTCTCAGATGCGCGCGCCCTACAGGAAAACGCACGCTTTGGAAATGGGTATTCGTAAATCTGGCGGAACTGAATTGTCCCGGCCACGATCAGAGGGGGTCGTTCGTGGCCGGGGTTTGGCGGCATTAGTCAATCAGACCAAGCCGCCGCATGGCAGGAAGAAACCGGTTGCGACGCTCGACCGGAGCGAGCGTCGCCATCGCCACGCAATATTTTGAGCAGCTTTTGACGGTTTTGACATTGGCCCTGCGCAGGATCGCGTCAGCAATGCCACGGCCATTCAGTGATTTTGTCTCTACGATGAAGCGGTCTGGAGCGACGGAACTGTCGGCACCGTCGCGATTGAACCTGAGTGAGCCATCGATTGTCATCCGTTCGCCCCCTTCGCGCGCAACTAAAGTTGTGCGCACATAGGTCATGTCGATGGCTGGCTCGAGTTCGGGTTCGGCTTTCATTTCGGTGTCGAAGGGATCATCATAGTGATCGTTGATGACGCTGGAGATGTGAGTGCGCAAAGCCCCGTCCAGACGGTCGACGCGACCGGACGAAATTGGCAAGCGCTTCTTGATCGTTTGACCGCGTGCCGCCTTCAGTTTGACCTCGACAAAGGAGATGCCCGCGTCGACGTAGTTTCTTACCCGAACCTTGAAGCGTTTGCGCTTGCCGTTGTGGTGGTCGAAGTAACCATCGCTATCCAACGAGTCGAAGTAGCGGGTTGAATACGTGAAGCTGCGTTGGCCTTTGATTTCCAGAACATCGAAATGTTCGGCCAGGGTTGGCAAGACGTCAGCCAGCTCGGCACCTGAGACCACGTATTTCTGGTCGATCCTGTCCAGCATTGCGGCCTTACTGTTCAGGTCATCAAGGCTGATGGGGGAAAACGTATCGAATACTGGCTGCATCACTTTTTCGCCCCCAGCTCGCGTTCGCCTTCATAGTAGACGTCGATCATCGCAAGTTCGTTGACGTAATTGATGGATCGCACACGGTAGGACATGACGCTGACGCCAAAGCGTTCGGCCAGTTCTTTGCGCATGCGCTCCGGCGAAGCGAAGATGTGGGGGTCAATGCGGTCAAGCGTCACTTTCATCAGTACGGTTGAACGCATGAATTTTGGGTGGTCGATCAGATAGACTGCAATGAGCAGGATCGTGACAATGCCAATAACAAAATTGTGCGTGGTGCCGATGACTGAACAGATCACCGCTAATCCGACGGCGCCGAAGAAGTAGCTGATTTCGATTTTGTCGATTTGTTCCGAGCGAAGCGAGAACAGGGCGAGAATGGCAAAAAGTCCAAATCCTGCGGCCAGGTTAAATTCGACAGCCGAAAGCACCGAAAGGACGCCGAAAGAAAATATGTTAAATATTGCGGCTGTTGTAGCGAGTTCTTTGTCGCGGTGGCGACGATAAAACATGCCAAAGATAAAAATCAGCATTGCGACAATATTGATGACGAACCGAATGGCCAGTTCGGTAAACGGGTCGTCGATAGCGAGTGTCATGTGCAGAGTCCTCGGGTTTTTATTGTTGAGGAGGTCGTGGGTAAGGCGACCGTCCATGAGGTTTGTCATGGCACCGTTACAAAACTGTGATCTATATAACTTTGTATTAAGCCCCGCTTTTAAACGGAAGTTTATGCAGAAAATCGCCTATGGATCGGGTATTTCCGCCATTTTTCAGAATGTTACCTGGTGTTCATCTTTATTGACATGTGGCGTTCATCCCTAATTTTTGTGCCGATTAAACGATGGAGTTCACTAGTAAGCGCTAACATTAATGCAGGATGAATAAGCGTGGTTTTTTGGTGCTTTTCGGGGGGTCGAAAGGGAATAAAGCTGTCACGATTCGTTGCGATTTGGACAGCTTTCGGTTGAGGTGTTCGGCGCTGCGGCCTTTGGACGCGAGGGACTGGCGAATGCCGTAAGTGGGGCCCTATATGCGTGCTGAGTTCAACTCATAGACAGGTGTAGTATCATGATTAAGTTTGCCGCAGTTTTGGTTGGCGCAGTAGCTTTGGTTTCGGCCATGGCGGTGCAAGCCAGTGACATGAAAGTTTCCGACCCGGTCATTCACAAGGCGTTCGACAAGGCCCGCGCTGCTGGCGGCTACATGATGATCGAAAATGCGGGCAACGCCGACGATAAACTGGTCGGTGTTCGTATCGAAGGCCGTATGGCGATGATCCACGAAAGCCGCGAGAAAGATGGCATCATGGAGATGGCCCATGTCGACGAGATTGCGGTGCCAGCCGGTGGCATGGTGATGTTCAAGCCGGGTGGTTACCACGTAATGATCATGGGTTTGACTCCGGGTGAGCTGCCTGAAGGCGAGATGGTTGACGCAGTGCTGGTGTTTGAAAACGCAGGCGATGTGCCGATCACGTTTATGGTCACCAAGCCCGAGATGGGGCATGGGGCGCATACGGGGCATGCGACAACGAATTGAGGGAGTGATGTCTGAAGTCAGCGCCTATGGGTCCAATTAGGTTAATTTGATAAGAGAGTTTTGTTGGCTCATCGTAACCACTGAGGAGTGGGACATGAGACAGACAACTGGAACTCGCAGGAGCCCCGGCGAGAAGATCGTCAAAGAGATCAAGCGCGCGACGCGCAAACAGTATTCGTCAGAAGAGAAGATCCGGATCGTGCTGGATGGCTTGCGTGGCGAAGACAGCATTGCTGAGTTGTGCCGTCGTGAGGGAATATCTCAAGGTATCTACTACAAATGGTCCAAGGACTTCATGGAAGCTGGCAAACGGCGGCTTGCTGGAGATACGGCGCGTGCGGCTACGACCGACGAAGTCAAGGACCTGCGCCGCGAAGCCCGAGACCTGAAGGAGGTCGTTGCCGAGCAAACACTGGAACTGCGTCTTCTCAAAAAAAGCATGACCGGCGGTGGGGGCGACCAAGAATGAGGTATGCTGCATCTGAGAAGTTGGAGATCATCCGGCTTGTTGAGGGGTCGCATTTGTCTGCTCGTCGAACATTGGCAAAGCTGGGCATCCCCCGCACCACATTTTACCGTTGGTATGATCGGTATCGGCAGCGCGGCGACGCTGGCCTTGTGGATCAAGCGCCTAAGCCCAGACATGTCTGGAACCGCATCCCCGACGAAGTCCGGCGCAAGGTCGTCAAGCTGGCGCTGCAGGAGACGGAGCTGTCGCCGCGCGAACTGGCAGTGACGTTCACGGATCGGGAGCGCTACTTCGTCTCGGAATCTTCAGTCTATCGGGCCCTGAAGGCCCACGATCTGATCACCAGCCCGGCCTTTATCGTGCTCAAGGCGGCAAACGAGTTCAAAGACAAGACCACTGCGATCAACCAGCTTTGGCAAACCGACTTCACCTATCTCAAAGTGCTTGGCTGGGGCTGGTTCTATCTCAGCACAATCCTGGACGACTACAGCCGCTACATCATCTCGTGGAAACTCTGCACGAACATGCGGGCAGAGGACGTGACGGACACCCTGGATTTGGCGCTACAAGCATCAGGGTGCGATCAGGTTCACGTCATCCACAAACCCCGCCTCCTCAGCGACAACGGGTCCAGTTACGTCTCTGGCGATCTGGCTGAATGGCTGCAGGACAAAGGCATGAAGCATTCTCGGGGCGCACCATATCATCCCCAGACACAGGGCAAGATCGAGAGGTGGCATCAAACCCTGAAGAACCGCATCCTATTGGAGAACTACTTCCTTCCGGGAGACCTCGAAACCCAGATCGAAGCCTTCGTCGATCACTACAATCACAAGCGCTACCACGAGAGCCTGAACAACGTCACACCCGCCGACGTCTACTTCGGGCGTGACAAAGCCATTCTAAGACAACGGGAAAGGATCAAACGAAAGACGCTCGAAGCGCGGCGCTTGCATCACAGACAGCGCGCCGCATAATAACATCAACCAGACGAGCCAAACTCTTTACTTGTTTAAGCAACTCTTGGTTCCCAAAACCCTGACGACGGACACTTTTATTGGTCGCTTTTTGTGCAGGCTGACCGCTTTGCCGTCGCGCAACCCTTCACCGAAGGACAGGCGCAAGATCCCATGCCGTGGCGTAAAATTGCTGGCCTGTCTTTACCGTTCATTGGGTCACTTCTTACGCTATTGGTTATCCTGTTTCGAATGGACTACGCACCGGAATTCGCGGCCGCAATGGGCGTTGTTGTTGCTTTCATTTTCGCCGTTCTTCGAAGCCCTAAAGAGGCATTGGACGTTCGCGTAATTTCGAGCACAATCGTCAGTGCGGGTCTGGCAGCTTCTGGGTTGGTTGTTATGGCAGCCAGTGTTGGAATCATTGTCGGCGTAGTCAATGCGACCGCTCTTGGCGTGACATTCACGATAATGATATCCAGTCTTGCGGGTGCCAGTTTATTACTGGCGCTGGTTGTGGCCGCCGTCGCTTCATATTTTTTAGGTATCGGACTTGCCACCACGGCGGTCTATGTCGTCTGCGGAACATTGATTGCACCGTCATTGGTTGAACTTGGCTTGACGCCTATCGCGGCGCATCTTTTTGTCTTTTATACAGCGATGTTGTCCATGATCACACCGCCGGTCGCCATTGGATGTTTGGCGGCCAGCTCGCTTGCCGGGGCGAATTTTATCAGAACTTCGATGTTTGCAGTCCGATTTGGTTGGCTGAAATTCGTGCTGCCCTTTATTTTCGTCTACTCGCCTGAATTGCTCATGATAGGCTCGCCGATCAACATTGTGGCTGTGATCATCTCGGTCGCAATTGGCATTGTATTGTTCACGAATGCACTGTCCGGGTATGGCCCACGCCGCCTTACAACTACCGCGCGGATAACCCACCTTGTGTGGGCGATTGCCGTTGCCCTGCCGTTTTTGAGTATCTGGGCGCGATTTGGATTAGCGATGCTGGCACTGCCCGTTTTGATGGGGGCAATGCCTTATGGCGCAACTTGGATCAAAAAAGCTAAAAGCGCCAAGCAAACGTAAATGAGTATTTCTTTGAATGCCTAATCGAAACTATAATTCGGAAGGTAGACTCATTTCGTTATTTCAAAACCAGTCCTGAGATCATTCGCCAAGCGGCAATGATGTACGTCCGATTTCCGCTATCGCTGCACAATGTAGAAGTTCTTTTACACAAGCGCGGCATCGATATTAGCCATGAGACGATTAGATATTGGTGGAATAAAATTGGCCCAATATTTGCAGCGGAAATGCGGCACAGGCGCGTTAATCAGATGCATGCACCTTTCAACTGACAGGGGCACCTCGACGAGGTTTTTGTGAAGATCAACGGCGAGAGCGAGCAATGCTAATGTTTCGAAGATTACTGTCCCTGCAAAAATTCGTCGCTGTCCATTCTTCAATCCACAACCACTTCCACCAAGTGCGCCACCTCTACTCACGAACTAATTTCAAACTTAACCGAACCGCCGCCCTCTCAAAGTGGCGGCAACTTTGTTCTGCATAGGTTCCTGAATTTGGCTTCAAACTGAGACTGGTTCGAATTTGTCTGACAGTATCGCCACTGAAATCAATAGCCGCCATTAGTTCGATCCAATTTAGAATTCGGTAACTGGCCGACAGCTCGCAGCCCTATAACAGACACTGTCATTCGAATTAAGCGCTCTCCCTGTAGATGCTTTGTGCACCTCATCCGGGCCGTTAGATTGGCCGTTCATCGTATCAGTTGACGTTTGTGGAATGCTCTATCACTGTGTGATTCAGGCCGATGGGTCTTAAGCACTGCATGTGCTTGTTATAGCGCTGAAATAATAGGGCCCGATCTTGTCACTGTTTATTATCGTAGCTTTACCTTTCCTCGGCGCATTGCTTCCTGGGGTAATGAATTCAGCCGGTCGCGCAGCCTGTGCCGGAGTTACGTTCACAGTTTCGCTGATTGCGTTTGTTGGATTGCTTACGAACTTTCCTGCGATACTGGCCGGAGAGGTTATCACGGCGCGGGTCGATTGGATGCCCGCTTTAGGGTTGAACTTCACCCTTATGCTGGACGGGCTTGGATTCTTCTTTGCATTCCTCATTCTTGGCATCGGTCTTTTGATCATTGCTTACGCAAGACACTATCTCAGCCGCGACGATCACATGGGAGAGTTTTTTACCTATTTGCTGCTGTTTCAGGGCGCGATGGTTGGAATTGTCCTAAGCGATAACGTATTGCTTTTGTTGGTGTTCTGGGAGCTGACTTCGCTATCTTCTTTTCTGCTGATTGGCTATTGGAAGCATCTTCCAGCAGGTCGGCAAGGCGCACGAATGGCACTAACAGTGACGGGTCTGGGTGGCCTTGCAATGATTGCCGGAATGCTGATTCTCGGGCAGATCGTCGGAAGTTACGAGTTGAGTGTCATTCTAGAAAATCGCGAAGCGATTCAGGCGGACCCGCTCTATGTGCCGGCGTTGTTGTTGATCCTGCTTGGGTGCTTCACCAAGTCGGCTCAATTCCCATTCCATTTCTGGCTGCCGCACGCCATGGCTGCGCCAACGCCAGTGTCGGCCTATTTGCACTCGGCTACGATGGTGAAGGCAGGCATTTTCCTGATGGCGCGCATGTGGCCTGTGTTGTCCGGCACGACTGAATGGTTTGTTATTGTCACTTCCGCCGGACTCATAACAATGGTGTTGGGCGCTGTGATTGCGCTGTTCAAGCATGACCTGAAAGCACTGCTTGCCTTTTCAACTGTCAGCCACCTTGGGTTGATCACAATGTTACTGGGGACCGGCACGGCGTTCGGCGCCATGGCCGCCGTTTTCCATATTCTTAATCACGCGACATTTAAGGCCGCTCTCTTTATGTCGGCTGGGATCGTCGATCATGAAACTCACACCCGGGATATCCGCCGACTTGGCGGACTTCGAACATTGATGCCGGTGACGTTCATGATTGTTGCCTTGGCGGCATTGTCGATGGCGGGCATCCCATTTCTGAATGGATTCTTGTCCAAAGAGATGATGTTGGAGGAAACCACCCATACTGTCCTCTTCGGCAGCAAGTGGCTGGTTCCGGTGTTGGCGACAGTTGGGTCGCTGTTTTCCGCCGCATATTGCTTCCGCCTCATTGGGCATGTGTTCCTGGGCCCTGTCCGGGATGACTATCCGTCCAAACCGCACGATCCTAACCCGGGCATGTGGCTCCCGCCGTCAATACTGGTCGTTCTTGTTGTTGTTATTGGCGTCGCCCCATTTCTGGCAGAACCATTCGTGGTGCTTGTGACATCGGCCTTGCTTGGAGGTGAAGCGGAATTACCCAAGGCGCATCTGAAGATCTGGCACGGATTAGTGCCCGCGCTTTATATGTCAATTGTTGCGGTGGTCGGCGGCTTACTGTTGCTGACGGTATTCAAACCATTGTTACGTTTCTGGGAGACGACACCACGCCCAGAGGCCAAGGTCATATTTGAGGGCATCGTTGAAGCCGCTGCACGGCTTGCACGCGCAGCAACATTTGGTGTGCACAACGGAGCGTTCACGCGCTACGCCGTGATTGCAACAGCTGCCATAATCGTTGCGGGTTACTTTGGATGGGCGACGGGAACTGTTGCGGATGCCACTCGGACACCGCAAGTCGCCGGAGCAGTGCCAATTGCCGGTTGGTTTATGTTGGTGGCTGCGACTGCCGGTCTGGTCGTCATGCACCGCGACCGCTTTCTGGCCCTTATCTTGATCGGGATCGTTGGACTAATGGTGTCGATCGGCTTTGTGTTCCTCAGCGCTCCTGACCTTGCCATGACGCAATTTACGGTCGAAGTGGTGACGATCATCTTGCTCTTGCTGGCGCTTAATTTCCTGCCGAATACCACGCCCGTGGAAAGCAGCCTGCTGCGTCGGGTGCGAGATGCCGGTGTTGCTTTGGCAGGGGGGCTGACAACCTTTGGTTTGGCGTACCATTATCTACTTCGGGACGCGATAACGACGCCGATCTCTGAATTCCACCTGGCGAATTCATACAAGGGCGGAGGCGGTACAAATGTGGTGAATGTGATCCTGGTCGATTTCCGGGGTTTTGACACCTATGGCGAGATCATAGTCCTGGGGATTGCAGCCTTGATCATTTACGCCTTGACCGAGACGCTCCTGCAAGGGCCAGTGCGAGCCCGCCTTTTGAATCGCATCCCGGATCAACCGCGGGCAGGTGACATGCACCCGATGATGATGGTCGTTCTGACGCGGGTCATGATGCCTATAGTACTATTGGTTGGATTTTACATTTTCCTGCGCGGTCACAACGAACCCGGTGGCGGATTTATAGCCGGATTGGTCGTCTCGATTGCCGTGGTCATGCAGTATATGGCCAGCGGATTTGCTTGGACTTCAGCGCGATTAAGATACCCCTACCATGGCGTAATTGGTGCTGGGGTATTGGTTGCCGGTTTAACCGGAATAGGAGCCTGGTTCGTCACCAAGCCATTCCTGACATCCAGCTTCACCTATGTGCGCATTCCGCCGTTCGACAAGTTCGAGTTAGCAACAGCCGCACTCTTTGATCTTGGGGTGTTCCTTGCCGTTGTGGGTGCCGTAATGCTTTCGCTGGAAAGTTTCTCGCGCCTGGCGCGCCGTGCAAACACACCTGATGCTGAATATCCGATGGATATTGATCCTTCACGAGATGATCCGCCAGGCAAAGGTCTCGATCCAGTTGGGGGGGAGGGCTGATATGGAATTGCTTGTCGCCTCCGCCATTGGAGTCATGACTGCAGGGGGCATTTACCTTGTTCTGAGGTTGCGGACATTTCCGGTCATTTTGGGTATTTCGCTTTTGACCTATGCCGTGAATGTATTTTTGTTTGCTTCCGGCAGACTCACCATCGGCGCGTCGCCGGTGCTGGTAGACGGTGTTACGGTCTATACTGACCCGCTGCCTCAGGCCCTGGTGTTGACGGCAATTGTTATCTCGTTTGGGATGACGGCTGTCGTGGTCATGATCGGCTTGGGCGCGTTTCTGGGATCGAACGATGATCATGTAGATGACCAGCCTGAAGAACCTGAGACCGGATCAGAGGGCCAATCATGACCCACTGGATCCTTGTCCCGATCATTCTTCCTGCTTTGGTCGCGCCATTCATCGTGCTGGCTGCCCGCAATCACATCGGTATTCAACGTGTCATATCGCTGACCGGTGTCCTGGCTTTGGTGGGGATTGCGCTGGGCCTTGCTCTGCGAGTCTCGGACGGCACAGTGTTACTTTATCAACTAGGCGATTGGGCAGCGCCGTTTGGCATTGTCGTTGTTGGTGACCGGCTGTCGACAATGATGGTTCTGCTGACCTCTGTTATGGCCTTTTTCGTGCTGCTCTATGCCATTGGCTCGGGATGGGATAATCGCGGGCGGCATTTCCATGCCCTGTTCCAATTCCAAATGATGGGTATTTTAGGCGCGTTTCTGACGGGTGACCTTTTTAACCTTTTCGTGTTTTTCGAAGTGTTGCTGATCGCATCATACGGATTGATGATCCATGCTGGAGGTAACGCGCGTCTGCGGGCAGGGGTCCAGTATGTGTTGTTTAACCTCATCGGGTCGACCCTGTTCCTGTTTGCTCTTGGGTCGATCTATGCGGAAACTGGCACACTCAACATGGCGGATCTGGTCGAACGCGTGGCCCTAATCGATCCAAGTGAAACCGTAGGCATTCGGGTTGCGGCAGCTTTGCTTTTGCTGGTTTTTGCCATCAAGGCTGCGGTGGTTCCGCTGCATTTCTGGTTGCCGTCCAGTTACGCAGAGGCGCCAGCGCCGGTCGCTGCGCTCTTTGCGATTATGACCAAGGTGGGCGCCTATGCCATCATCCGCGTTTACACGATGATCTTCCCTCCCGATCTGGATGTCACGGCTGGTCTTCACACAATCTGGTTGCTGCCAGCCGCACTAATCTCTCTTGCCATTGGTATGGTCGGCGTCCTTGCCGCCAAAAAGTTGAATCGCCTCGTCGCATTTTCCATCATCGGATCGATGGGAATGGTGATGGTGTCGATCTCGCTATTTACTCCGTTGGGAATTGCGGCGGCTCTATATTATATCGTGCATTCGACGTTGGCCGGGGCCGTGCTGTTTCTGATTACAGATCTGGTCCGGACTGGACGCGGCAATGTTGATTTGACGTTGCAGCCGCCCTTGGCGGGCACCGCCCTTACGGCGGGCATGTTCTTTGCCGGGGCCATTGCAATGGCCGGGTTGCCGCCGCTTTCTGGCTTCCTAGGGAAGTTGCTGGTTCTCGACGCCGCATTTGCAAACGATCAAATGGCTTGGATCTGGGTAATCGTCTTAAGCGCCAGCTTAATAAGCATTCTGGGTTTCGCTCGTGCTGGCAGCCTGGTGTTCTGGAAAGCCCACAGTGACGAAATCGACGGAGAATCGGATGAATTCACGCGTCCAGCACCGCTTGCCTATGTTGCAGTCGGTGGATTGTTCGCGCTGTTGATCGCCCACACGGTTTTCGCCGGTCAGATGCACGGCTATGCCAAACTCATGGCAGCTGATCTATTTGCGCCGGATGAATACATTTCAACTGTATTGGATACTCCTGGCAAGCTCAGCAAACCGACGGAGGGGCACTGATATGGCACGCGCAGTCCGCTGGTTGATCCCGCATCCATTGCTGACCTTCATTCTGGCGGTCGTCTGGACCTTGCTGCAGAACCAAGTTTCGGCGGGCATGGTCGTCTTCGGCATAATCCTGGGGATCATAATTCCTTGGATGACCTCGATCTGGTGGCCGGACAAACCCAAAGGTATCCGCGTCGGCAAGATGGTGGTTTATGGCTTCATTGTCATTTGGGACATTCTGGTTGCTAACGTGCAGGTCGCGTGGATTGTTCTGACCGTTCCGAACTCTAAGCTGAAGCCAGCCTGGATCGTTATTCCATTGCAGTTGAAAGAGCCCGAGGCGATTACAATTCTTGCCGGGACAATTACGCTGACGCCCGGAACGGTTTCCGCGGATTTGTCGGACGAAGGTCACAGCCTTTTGGTTCATGTTCTTCACACCGATGACCCAGATGGGGTCCGTGACGATATCAAATCGCGATACGAGCGTCGCTTGCTGGAGATATTCGCATGACATTCGCCGTGGGATTTCTGGAGTTAGCCATAGTCATAGCCTTTTTGGCGCTGGCTCTTGGTCAGGTTCTGTCAATGGTCCGCCTGGTCATGGGACCGACGACAGGTGATCGTATCCTCGCATTAGATACGATGGTCATAAATGCATTGGGATTGGTTGTCGTATTGGGCATTCATCAGGGTGTTAAGGTTTACTTCGAGGTTTCGCTTCTTATCGCCATGCTTGGATTTGTTTCAACGGTAGCGTTGGCGCGATTTACTCTACGGGGGGACATCATCGAATGACCTTGGCAACAATTGCGACATTCGCTGCGGCTATATCACTGTTAGTTGGCTCAGGATTCGTTTTGGTGGGCGTGATCGGACTTTTGAAGTTCAATGACCCCATGACGCGTCTCCATGCGCCGACAAAAGTTGGAACAGTCGGAATTGGCATGCTCTTGGCGGCGTCGATCTTAGTTGCTTTGGCGTCAGGAGATCCTTCAATCCACGAATTGCTGATTATGGCTTTTCTGTTCGTGACAGCTCCGGTTTCGGCAAATTTCATTGCGAAGGTGAACATTCACAAACGCACTTGCGACACACCGCCATTACCTCCGCAGGACGATACATGGTCAACTTTGAGTTCGCCGGATGTCGAACCGGAATGAGTTCCGTATGTTAAGCGATTTTAATCGCCGGGCGCTTCGTTTGACATTCTGAACACACATGGGATTGCGCTCTGGTTCGTCGGCTCCTATCCGTGTTGCCGGTCAAGTAGCCTAGTGCGATCCCGCCTGGCTTAACCACCGCAAACTGCAGTTTCCGTGTTTACCAAAACAAAGCGGTATTGCAGGAAGTCATCAGGTTGATCTGAGATCTAGACCAGCCACGCAACGCCAGAGAGCACCGAAAACGCCACATGCGCCGGATCAACGGACCATATGCCTTTATTCTGATTACTCTGATGATCGACGCAATCGGGATCGGAATTGTCTTCCCAATCATGCCTGACCTAATGGAGCGCGTCGGGGCGAATGATTTGGCAGTCGGCTCCATTTGGGCCGGAGTTTTGATGTCGGCCTATGCGGCTGCTCAGTTTCTTTTCGCGCCAATTGTTGGCTCCATTTCAGATGCCTATGGCCGCCGACCCGTTCTATTGGTTGCCATGGCTTTTCTTGCGCTGGACTATGTTATCATGGCTCTGGCGGGGACTTACTGGCTGTTGCTGGTCGGACGCACATTGGCTGGGTTGGCGGGCGCAACCTATACTACCGCAACTGCATACATCTCTGACATCACGCCAAAAGAGCATCGCGCGGCTCGGTTTGGAATGATCGGCGCGGCGTTTGGAATCGGCTTTGTCTTGGGCCCGGCACTCGGAGGATTGGCGGCAACATGGTACGTCACGGCACCATTTTGGCTTGCGGCGTTCTTTTCGGCGGCCAACGTTGCTTTCGGATTCTTTGTTCTGCCCGAGTCCCTTAAGCCAGAGAACCGCCGCACGTTCGAGCTGCGCGACTTGAATCCATTTGCTACGATTTTGCAGGCGTTTCGTATTCCAGCCCTGGCTGTTCCGCTTTTCTGTCTTTTTGTCTTCGAGTTTGCGACAATCGTCTATCCAACGTTGTGGGCGTTCTGGGGGCGGGAGGTGTTTGGATGGTCGACTCTGACTATTGGCCTCACTCTTTCGATATACGGTGTCCTTGTTGTTGTCGCACAAGCCGGAGTAATGCCATTTGCTGTCGGCTATCTCGGCGAACGCCGTTTGGCGATTGTTGGATTATTCGTGGCAACGATAGCCTTGGTTGGATTTGGGTTTGCATCTGCCTTGTGGGCAGTCGCTATTTTCTTGCCGATTGCTGCACTGGCTGATCTGGTCCCGCCGACAATAACTGCGCTCGCGGCCAACTCTGTTGATGAGTCACGGCAAGGAATGGTTCAGGGTGTTATCGCAGCATTGGCATCTGTAGCTGCGGTGATCGCACCGTTGGTGTTCACACCGATTTTTGGTTTTTTCGCGCGCCCGGAATCCGAGATCTATTTCCCCGGTGCACCCTTTGTGCTGGCGGCGCTTTTGGTCTTGGCGCTGGTTCCACTTGCTTGGCGCGGAAGGCTAGGGACTCAAGCCGTCGGTGAAAGTCGTTAATAAATACCAACAGCTCACGACTGCCCGCCAATTTCGGCATGTGCAAGGCGACCAACTCTCGCAATTGTCGTCGCGAAATCACCTAACACTTCGCTGATGCAAACGTGATTGGGATGCGATGAAGAGTCTGTGCAAGTTTGTCTTGACTTAGCGGTTGGATTGTATGGTTCCGCGCGTTCGATGAAAGGCCGCTTCAAGTGTTGCCACAAACAGTGGCGCCACTAGCAATTGAAGTTTCTGAGCTTTCGAAAGGGGCTTTCATGCATCTTGCAATACGTTGTCGACCCCAAACCTTTTTTGCTTTGCTAGTCCTGACGCTCACGTTCGTCTGGCCAAGCAGCGTTGATGCGCAGGACAATGGCGGGCTACCCGAATATATCACTGAACAGTTTGGAACACCTCCTGCGATTCCGGAAGGTCCACTGTCAGCCGAGATCCAACGCGCGGTCCACACGACATTTGTTGAGAGTTCAACCAACTCAAAATGGGGCGAGGCGCAGGAAATGGCGCTTGCAGAGATTGCGCGGTCCAATGATCCGCGATTGGCATGGCTGGTCAGCGACTTGATGCGGTTCGTTTCAGCGCAACAATTGCAGGCTTTGCTTTCGGGCGCAGCATCCGAGTTGCTTGGAAAGGAATTTAACGAATGGAACAATTGGGGACATGTCACCGATCATCTAATCGCCTGGGATATTCCGGCCCCACCTGAATATTTGTCCGTAAAACGGGCCATCTTCACAGGACTCGTGCCAGGTTGGGACAGTATTTTTGTGGAGGGAGATATCGATTGGCGAATGGTTTCGTGGGGTGGTGTTCTCATCGACGACCGGCCGTTCGATACGACAGACGATCAATGCAATTGCATTCCAGCAGCAGACAACCCGGATGTTAGCACCGCCGATGAAGCAGCCTGGCTTCAGGACGATGACATTGTATTTGGCGTCGAAGTGAACGGCGAGTTCCGCGCCTATCCACGGCGCATCATGGAAGTTCGCGAAATGGTCAACGACTCTCTTGGCGGGCGCGATTTGGGGATCCCATACTGCACGTTGTGCGGCGCCGCCCAGGCATACTTTACCGACGATCTTCCCGAAGGAATCCAGCGGCCCATCCTGCGTACATCTGGGCTGCTTAGCCGCTCCAACAAAGTGATGTATGACCTAAACACCTATTCAGTGTTCGATACGTTTCTCGGGCACGCTGTGACCGGACCGCTCGCAGAAAAGAATCTGCAACTGAAGCAAGCGACAGTCGTGACAACAGATTGGGGAACATGGAGACAAGAACACCCGGAAACAACAGTGCTACTTGAAAAGTATGCACTTGGTCGCAACCCGGATTTTCGAAATGGTCGCGATGCAAACGGGCCGATATTTCCGGTCGGAGACGTTGATCCGCGACTGCCGGTCCATGAAGATGTCATTGGCGTGACTACGGCATCTGGACAGCCAATAGCTTTTCCACGCGGTGCCGCCTTCATCGCGCTTAGCCGCGGCGATGAAATTAAAGTCGAGAATGTTCGCCTGGTGCTGGATGCCGGAGGCATAAGGGCCGTGGATGCAAGCGGGTCCGATCTGGGCAGCCACCAGGCGTTCTGGTTTGCATGGTCTCAGTTTCATCCTGACACCGCTCTTTGGGGTCAGTGATCGGAATCCCGAGTAACATAATGCTCCGGATCTAATAGTTCGCCTTAGGAACGGTCGCACGCCATGAGACTGCTTTGCCGCAAGACCCACATCTCTGGAATATTGGCGGCCTCAAAGCCTTTCAGCCACAGATCGCGATCTTCAAAACGTTTGTGATGCCTTAGCATCGCCGAGACAATTGCCGCATACGAATAGCCTTCGGGTGTGCCGTCAACGAATGCATCGGCAAATACACTTGCGTGCTCAGGCTGCTCCGAATGCGAAAATGTGATTAGGCGGGCTGCTCCAACGCAGGATCAGACTCAACAATATCGCGATAGTCGGCAATCGACTGATGGATATTGCCGTGCAGTTTCAATTCGTATCCAGCCCGCACGAATGCCTGATAGGATGACAAGCGCGGGGGATCAGTTGCGGAAAGCCGGCGACCTTCGGCTTCAAGCACTCTGCAGGGCATGCATCCGGTCAATGCACCGACAATCTCATCCTGAACTGAAAAGATGTTGCTAGCGTCCCGGTCGAACCGCTCGGCACAAAGGTTGGTAGTGTCTCAGTTGGAATTTGATTTCTTTTTGTAAGGTCTGCGCTTCTTTGGTGCTGGCGCGTTTGCGTCGATCAGCGAATAAAGCTTTAGTTCCAAAAGTTTGCAATACGGCCTAGGCCATCGCCAATTGCTTTTTTTTGGCGCCTATCTCACAAACACTGCCCGTTCTGGAATGGGACTCATCATGCTCTCCAAATCTATCGTAAATTGTTGATATAAAACAATTTAGATAAGTAATTGAGTTACGCACCTCAAAAATGGGTAGACTTGAGGTGCGTAACTCATATACGATTTGGCTATGCCGCGATTCGTCCTAAGATGCGCGCGGCGGACAAACGGGAGGATTAGATGTCATATTCGAGACTGGCCGCAGCCAGCGCGATTGCAATTGCTGCCACAGGAGCAGCTTCAAGTGCTCAGGCCGAAGATCTGACGCTTTGCTGGGCCGCTTGGGATCCGGCGAACGCACTAGTTGAGCTGTCCAAAGAGTTCGAAGCTCAGTCGGGCCACAACATGAACTTCGAGTTTGTGCCTTGGCCAAACTTCGCAGACCGTATGCTGAACGAGTTGAACTCGGGCGGTAAACTTTGCGACTTGCTAATCGGAGACAGCCAGTGGATCGGCGGTGGCGCCGAGAACGGGCATTATGTCAAGTTGAATGATTTCTTCGATAACGAAGGCATCTCTATGGACGACTTCGCACCAGCGACAGTTTATGCCTATTCGACTTGGCCGAAAGGCTCGCCAAATTATTACGCGCTGCCCGCTATGGGTGACGCAAATGGCTGGTTTTATAGGAAAGACTGGTTTGGACGCGAAGACATAAAAGCAGCCTACAAAGCTGCAACTGGTCAAGACCTAGCTGAGCCTCAGTCACAAAAAGAGCTTCTCCAGATCGCGCAGTTTTTTCAAGAGCGCGAGATTGACGGCAAGACCGTCTATGGCGCCGCTATTTTCACCGAACGTGGTTCTGAAGGCATAACCATGGGTGTTACCGGAGCGTTATATCCTTGGGGTTTCAAATACGAGAACACACCTGGGTCCTACGATATGGAAGGAGCTGTGAATTCTCCCGAGGCTGTGGAAGCGCTTGAATTCTACAAAGAGTTCTACGAGACAGCGACGCCGCCGGGATACACCAACTCTTACATGGGTGAATCTCTTGACGCGTTTAAGTCAGGTCAGGTCGCCATGGCGATGAACTGGTTCGCGTTCTTCCCAGGTCTATATGCTGATCCAACCACTGGTGGCGACAAGATCGACTTCTTTGTGAACCCACCTCAGAACCAGGCTGGTTCGACGCTGGGCGGACAGGGCATCTCGGTTATCGCCTATTCCGAAAAGCAGGATGCAGCTCTTGAATACATCAAGTGGTTCTCAGATCCTGGAGTTCAGGCAAAATGGTGGGAGCTTGGCGGTTACTCGGCACACAATTCGGTGCTGAATGACCCTGGGTTTGTGGCCAGCCAGCCATTTGCCGGCGACTTCCTTGATGCCATGGCAGGCGTGCAGGACTTTTGGCAAGAACCCGCATATGCGGAACTGCTGCTGGCTATGCAAAAACGCGTTCACGACTACGTAGTTGCCGACCAGGGCACTGCCAAGGAAGCGTTAGACAAGCTGATCGAGGATTGGACTGAGGTCTTCGAAGACGAAGGTAAGCTCTAGGCTCTCTCCGCTCGGCGCACAAACTTTGCGCCGAGCAAACAATGGCTCCGGGGTCGTCCTCGGTCCCGGAGCGACAAACCAATTAACAGGCCAAGCACATGTCTGACCGGACAATAGATCGCGTTGCCGGGGCAACGCCCGCACCAGTTGCGCGCAAAATCAAGGGACTATCCGATCGGGCAATCGCCTGGATCTTTGTCGGCCCAACGATTTTCCTTCTGCTTGCGATCAACATATTTCCGCTGATCTGGACGATCAGATTGAGCTTCACGAACTACAAAGCAAATCGCATCAATCGCGAGCCTGAGTTTATTGGTTTTCGCAACTATGAGCGCATTCTAACGGACAGCGACATTTGGCTGAATATGCAAGCCACAGCACATTTCTTGTTTTGGACAATCTTTTTCCAGGTGCTGATCGGTTTCACTCTGGCTTGGCTCATTAACAAGAAATTCAAAGGCAATGATCTTTGGACGACGATCATCGTGTTGCCAATGATGCTGTCTCCAGCTGTCGTTGGGAACTTTTGGAAATTCCTGTATCAACCGCAAATAGGCCTCTTTAACTACATCGTCGGCTTCATAACCGGGAAAGAGGCCTCCAGCTTTGAGATGCTCGGAAGCGTGGACTTGGCGCCATGGTCTATCGTTATTGTTGACACCTGGATGTGGACACCATTCGTGATGCTAATCTGTCTTGCTGGGCTTCGAAGTATTCCAGACTACATCTACGAGGCAGCCGAAGTTGATCGCGCATCCAAGTTACGGCAGTTCTTCACGATCACGGTGCCCATGGTTCTGCCTTTCCTGATGTTGGCAGTACTTTTCCGCGGGATCGAGAATTTCAAGATGTTCGATCTGGTTGTGCAGCTGACCGGTGGGGGTCCGGGTTCCGTGACAGAGCTGACGTCGATCAACCTCAAACGCGAGGCATTTGAAAAGTGGCGAACTGGTTACGCCTCGGCCTACGCAATCATCCTTTTCGTCACAGTATTTGGTCTGGCTAGCATCTACGTAAAAGCATTGAACAAGGTGAAAGAAAGATGAGCAGCTTTTCCATCACCGAACCATCAAAGCGGACCAAGTGGTTTGCCGGCACTCTGGTCATCTTCTACGCGCTGATCACAATGATCCCACTTGTCTGGATCGGTCTTACCGGCTTCAAAAGCCCGTCCGACGCGATAAGCTATCCGCCAAAGTATCTAATTGGCAGCGAAACCGATGCCGGATTCCAGCCGACACTGGAGGGTTATGTAAATCTATTTACAACCCGCACTCGACAGACACAGGACTTCCTTGCGGAAAACCCGCCTGAGAATTGGGCCGATGAGATCGTCCGCAAATACGACATGGTTATTGTTGGGCCGTCGAAATTTGGCGAGCGGTTCATGAACTCGGTGATTATCGGCTTTGGGTCGACGTTTCTTAGCGTCTTCCTGGGCACATTGGCAGCTTATGCCTTTAGCCGCTTCAAAATCCCACTGGCTGACGACCTGTTATTCTTCATCCTGTCAACGCGGATGATGCCCCCTATCGCTGTGGCGATCCCAATATTCCTGATGTACCGGAATCTGGGCTTATCGGACACGCATCTGGGCATGATCCTTCTCTATACAGCAGTTAACATTTCGCTGGCCGTCTGGTTGCTCAAAGGCTTCATTGACGAAATTCCACGCGAATACGAAGAAGCAGCTCTTATCGACGGCTACACTCGGTTTCAGGCATTCTACAAGGTCGTGTTACCGCAGGCCGCAACCGGCATCGCTTCGACCGCAATCTTCTGCTTGATATTTGCTTGGAACGAATACGCCTTTGCGGTGCTGCTGACTTCGGCAACAGCCCAGACAGCGCCACCATTCATTCCGACCATTATCGGCGTCGGGGGGCTTGACTGGCCTGCGGTTGCTGCTGGCGCAACGATCTTCCTGCTTCCGGTCATGATCTTCACCATCATGCTTCGCAAACACCTTCTGCGCGGCATTACTTTTGGAGCGGTCCGCAAATGAGCAACTTCTTCAATGGTCTACTGAGGTTTCGTCGGGGTCCCTGGGAAATGCTGGCGACCATTATCATTGCACTTGGTGTTTTCATGCTGATGCAGCCCTTCGTGATCTGGGCTTTCACCTATTCCTTCATCACAACATTGGTTGGCACGGTGATGTTCATCATCGTCAGCCACTTTCCGGAGTAAGCGTTAGAATGGCGCAAATCGTCATCAAAAATCTCAAAAAGCAGTTCGGTGACTTCACCGCAGTCCGCGAGAGCTCGTTTACCATCGAAGATGGAGAGTTCTTTATGCTTCTTGGTCCGTCGGGTTGTGGAAAGACCACGACGCTTCGCATGATCGCCGGGTTAGAGTTACCCACGTCGGGCGAGATACTTCTGGACGGTGAAGAGATCTCGCAGCGGCCTCCATCTGAACGTGATATTGCCTTTGTTTTCCAGATGTTTGCTCTTTATCCGCACATGAATGTTCGCAAAAATATTAGTTATCCCTTGGTCAGCCAGGGCATGTCGCGCAGCGCCGTAAAGGCGAAAGTAGCTGAGGTGGCGAAAATTCTGGGAATTGAGGGCATTCTGGATCGTCCCGTTGGCGGGCTTTCCGGAGGCGATCGCCAGCGTGTCGCCTTGGGGCGTGCCATAGTCCGCGAACCAAAGGCCTTTATGATGGACGAACCGCTTGGCGCCTTGGACGCCGAGTTTCGCGAACACATGGCCGAAGAGCTACGGGCGTTGCACGACCGTATGGGCGCAACAACAGTCTACGTAACTCATGACCAACTCGAAGCCATGCAAATGGGTGACAAAATCGTGGTCATGAATAATGCCGTTGTTGAGCAATTTGGAACTCCACAGGAAATCTACGACAAACCTGCAACCATGTTCGTGGCGGATTTTATCGGGTCGCCTTCAATGAACTTCCTGAAGTTTAACGGCAAAGTTGGAAGCGGCACCAAGGATATCAATATGCATGACGCGACCTTTGGTGTTCCTCAAACCCGTGAACCCTTCGAAGGCGACATGGCGTTTGGGGTTCGGCCAGAGCACATCGCACTTTCAGACACAGCCCCGTTTCGTGCCAAAGTTCTGGCAACGGAATACCTCGGAACGACGCAAATCGTGACGCTGGACACCGCCGGTGGCGAGGTTAAGGCCCGAATTTCAGCCCAACAGACTGCCAAAACCGGCGAGCCTGTTGGCCTAACGTTCAACGCTGAAACAGTAACTTTGTTTGACCGCCAATCCGGGCGGGCTTTGAAATCCGAACTGAACGAAGGCGTGCTACATGGCTGAAGTTTCGCTCAACAATGTGTCCAAGGTTTTTGGTAAGACGCAGGCCGTCAAAGACATCACGATGACAATCGAGGATGGCGCGTTCGTCGTTCTTTTGGGACCAACTGGCGCTGGTAAAACAACCACACTACGTCTGATCTCAGGCTTAGAAAGCCTCGATCAGGGAAGTATCCATATTGGTGGTCATGATGTTGCACATTATACGCCCGCCCAACGCGACGTCGCGATGGTCTTTCAACAATACTCGCTCTACCCGCATCTGACCGTCCGCGACAATCTTGCGTTCCCATTGCGCTCTCCCATCCTGAAGACACCAGAATCTGAAGCCGCAGAAAAAGTGACAAAAATAGCCGAAGTTCTGCAGATCCCGCACAAGCTGGACAACAAGGCAACTGAGTTATCCGGCGGTGAGATGCAACGCGTTTCCATAGGCCGCGCGTTGGTGCGTGACCCCTCCATTTATCTGATGGACGAACCTCTCAGCTCTCTGGACGCAAAACTCCGCGCTGACCTTCGCGTTGAGCTCAAACGAATTCACGCCGACCTTGGATCCACTCTGCTTTATGTCACCCACGATCAAATCGAGGCGATGACAATGGCAACACACATCGGAGTCCTGGAAGAGGGACAACTCGTTCAGTACGGCACACCCAAGGAAATCTACGAAGATCCAACGAGCGTTTACGTGGCCAGCCGCCTTGGTCTGCCGCGCATCAATATTCTGCCTGCCTCCATTTTCCCAGGAAACCACAAGGGCGATCAAATCGGGCTTCGTCCTGAAAACATCCGGCAGGGCGATGGAGTCGAAGCCACTGTGCTGCGCTCAGAGCATCTAGGAGATCAGACGCGTCTGCACCTCGAAGTCCGTGGGCACTCAATCACGACGCTAAGTGATCCACATCAAGATTACGCAAACAATGGCACCATTAAAATTAGCCCGCAAAACCCGCTGTATTTCGACAGTACGGGCATCCGGGTCAATTAGAGGAGGAACACAATGGCTCAATTTATCAATGCCAAGGAAGACTTGGTCACAGAAGCACTTGATGGCGTCCTCGCTGCAGCTGGTGGAACGCTGTCTCGTTTAGATGGCTACCCGCATATCAAGGTGGTCTTCCGTTCAGACTGGGACAAATCGAAAGTTGCATTGGTTTCAGGCGGTGGCTCCGGGCACGAACCTGCTCACGCCGGTTTTGTTGGAAAAGGCATGCTGACAGCAGCGGTTTGCGGCGAGGTTTTTGCTTCTCCGTCAGTCGAAGCGGTTCTGGCTGGCATTCTGGCTGTGACGGGTGAAGCGGGCTGTTTATTGATCGTCAAGAACTACACGGGCGATCGACTCAATTTCGGTCTAGCTGCCGAACGGGCACGTGCTTTGGGGCGCAAGGTCGAGATGGTCGTTGTCGACGACGACATAGCGCTCCCGGATCTTCCACAGCCGCGTGGCGTGGCGGGCACTCTCTTCGTTCATAAAATCGCTGGTGCTCTGGCCGAAGATGGCGCCGATTTGCGGGTGGTGGCAGAGGCGGCGCAAGCCGTAATTGGCAAAGTAGCGTCCATCGGCATGAGCTTGGACACCTGTACAGTTCCAGGGTCTAGCAAAGAGAACCGGATTGGCGCGGGCAAAGCGGAGCTTGGCCTCGGAATCCATGGCGAACCCGGTGTGGAACAGGTCGATTTTTCCACCGCAATGAATGCAATGGGAACAGTCGTTGAGAAGCTCAAAGGCCATTTTGGCGGAAATATCGTTGCCATCGTCAACAACCTTGGATCAACCACTCCCCTAGAAATGTCGGTGCTGACGCACGCGCTGGCGGCTTCAGGAATGGTGGAACACATCATCGGGCCGGCTCCATTGATGACATCGCTGGATATGCATGGGTTTTCAGTCTCGGTCATGGATGCAACACCTGCAGAATATGCAGCGTTGTCTGCGCCGGTAGCATCGTCAGTATGGCCCGGCTTGCACCAAATTGTGGAACCGCCTTTGGTCGGATTGCCGGATGGCTTAACCCCTATTGAGCCCATCCCATCGAGGAACGACAAAACACGCGAAATCATTGAGAATGTCGCCGACCTTTTGGTATCGGCCGAAGGGCGCTTGAACCAATTAGACGCCAAATCCGGCGACGGTGACACTGGAAGTACGCTGGCCACTGCGGCGCGCGCACTGAAATCCAGCCTAGCTAGAATGCCGCTGGCCGATCTGACGCAACTATTCCCGGCGCTGGGCAACGAACTAAGCCAAACAATGGGTGGGTCGTCCGGCGTCATTCTTGCAATTTACTTCAATGCCGCCGGCGACGCCTGCGCAAATGGTGCATCCGTACAAAAGGCGTTGGTCGATGGATTGAAGCGAGTGAGCGAAGTAGGAGGTGCAAGCGTTGGTGACCGAACAATGATTGATGCATTGTCGCCCGCACTTGAAGCCATGCCAAATGGCATTGCCGCCGCTGCAAGTGCCGCCCGCACCGGTGCCGATAGTACGGCATCCATTCACCGCGCAAAAGCTGGCCGTGCCGCATACGTGCCGGAAGAAAACCTAAAAGGTCACAACGACCCTGGTGCTGAGGCCGTAGCACTACTCTTCGAAGCTCTCGCGAAAGAAATGGTGACTTAAACTGAGCAAACCGCTTCACAACGCCGTCGGGAAGCCAACGGTTAACGATATTGCCCGGGTGGCTGGCGTGAGCCTAGCCACAGTTGATCGCGTGCTTAACGAACGACCTGGCGTGCGGTCGGTGACGATCAAGAAGGTTCAGGTCGCCATCGCGGAACTTGGGTACATTCGTGATACCGCTGCCGCCAATCTTGCGCGCAGGCGTATCTACAACTTGCTGTTTGTCTTACCTGACACCGACAATGAATTTGTGCTCGCCCTGCGGGATCAGATTGATGAACAGGCCAAAAAGTTATCAAATGATCGAACCGAGCTATCGCTCGTACTTGCGACACCATTTGATGCGCAGGATTTTGTTGCAGTCCTTGACCGGGTCAATCCGCGAGACACCGATGGCGTTGCTATATTCAGCCCCGAGACACCATCGGTTCGCGATGCCATAAAGCGTTTGCGGGACAAGGGCGTTGCTGTGGTAACATTGGTGTCGGACCTCCCATCATCCGAGCGCGACCATTTCGTCGGGATCGATAACGTTTCCGCAGGTCGTACAGCTGCGCAGCTGATGGGGCGTTTCATTCGTCGGTCCGGTAAGATTCTCTTCATTACCGGCTCCAGATTTGCGCGCGATCACTTGGAACGCCGCCAAGGATTTGATCTGGTCATCAACGAACATTTCCAGGGTCTCGAAGTGGTTGCCTCTTTTGAAGGCCGCGATGACCCAGAGCTGATATATTCACTTTTGCCAAAGGTTTTTGAAAACCATCCTAATATTTGTGGCATATACTCAAGCGCCGCAGGCAATGAAGGTTTGATAAGATATCTAAAAGACCGAGAAGCTGCGCACGAGGTTGTCGTAATTGGCCACGAGCTGACTCCGTTGAGTAAGTCCGCGCTGCGGGATGGGTATTTCGATGCGGTTATTAACCAGGACAGCGGGCATCTGGTTCGCTCATGTGCAAGGCTGCTAAGAGCCACCGCCGACAGCGCGCCATATAATCCGGCCCAGGAACGCATTCGCATCGATATCTATATCAAGGAAAATATGCCCGCTTAAAGAGTTTGACGATTTAATGCGCACCTAGAATTGAAGCGTGACTCCGGTCAGCCCATTCAATTTAGTGGATTTCGAGCGTGTATTTGCTGCACACCAGCAACCTTGAATGACTGAATGCAAGTATACTATTGGCTCAGCGGTCTCGCCTATGTGCGTTCAGTTTAGGAAAGCCCGCACGTCGGCATCCAGTTTGCTCCAGTCAGTGAACTCATGCTCGCGCTCGGTGGGATCAAAGTCGTGACCCCGAAGCACAACGTGACGAAGAATTTGCGTCGCAAAATAGTCATAACTCCGGGATCGAATTGCACCCGCAACTAGCAATTCCCGATCTGGATTTATACCCGTACGCAACTTCATCTCGTCCAGATAGTCCTGTGCTTCCTCCTGGCCTTCTTCAAAAGCAACCCGCAAACTAACCGAAATCAAAAGAACCTTGCGCTCAGAAAGTTCCCTTTTGTGCGAACTCAAAAAGACCTCAAACGCTTTGGGATGTCGTCGTTCGTGCACCGAGGCAACAAGTGCTACCGTTTCAAAATTTCCCCAATCCACCTCAGCAACAAGATCGGCTGTGTCAAAGATCTCAACCTGCTGACCTGTTTTCGTTGCGAGGTTTGCAATAAAATCTGCGATCTTTTCAGATTGACCTTCGATTGATCCGAATACGACGAGTATAGCCATGATCGCTTTTCCTCTTTCGTTGTGGTTTCAATGCCAAAAGGGGCACCGCCTCGCGGAGGCTCAAACTCGGTGCGCGCCCCAGTCACAATGCCACCCGTACGCATGCAGACACGCGGGCTTCAGACCGTCGTGCCTTGGCGGCGGATTAGGCTTCCGCAAAAACCCGCCACAATTCCAACGGTGACTGAAAATAAGGTCTCAACAGTCGTGAGATGAGCAACCGATAGACCGGCGAACAACATCGCTTCCACCAGTCCGACAATCCCGCCCAGAGCCGAGGCAAGACCAATATTTCTTGTGGTCATTCCAACCGCCAAACCAAGCACGCCCGGCAAGCCCAGCAAGTTACTTCCAATTGTTCCAAGAATCTCGAGCATCTGATCCTCTTCTCAGTTGTTCGTGTGGGTCAGAAAAGTTTCGATTGCTTCTGAATGAGCAACCGTCTCTGAAATAGAAAGCGGGTCGACGGTTTCCGCAGATATTTTCTCGTATGCGTCCTGGTATCCGGTTGGCAGTTTGTGAGCGATGCCTTGATGGCAGTCGATACAGGTCATTCCCGTATCAATTGCACGTTGATGCTCAGAGGCGGCCCGTGTTTCCTGAATTGTGAAATCCATATACTCGAAAGCGTGACAATTTCGGCATTCGCGACTGTCGGATTGCTTCATTTTCTTCCAAACGGATTTGGCCATCTCAAGCCGACGTTCTTCATATTTTTCTTCGCTCGAAATTGTTCCCGCCATTTCGTGGTAGACATCCTTGACTGCCATAATCTTGGCTTTGACCTTGTGGCTCCACTCTTTTGGGACATGACAGTCAGAACAAACTGCACGTACGCCAGAATGGTTATTGTAGTGCACAGTTTCCCTGTATTCGCCCAAGTTGGTCTCCATCGTGTGGCAGGACACGCAGAATTCCTCGGTGTTGGTAAGCTCCAAAGACCAGTGAAAGCCGCCCCAGAACATGACGCCCGCAAGGAAACCGGCGATCAATGTGAAGCCGACACTCAAAACAGCAGTGGGACTCCAAAACCATTGCCAAAGACGACGAATTCTGCCGCGTTTTTTGGGAGTATCAGACATCTTGAAAGCTCCTTAAGCGGTCGTGAGTCAGCGGTCCGAGGACGATCGAAAGAAGTTCTCAACCAGCGGCGGCGCATCGACTTGCGGAACGTGACACTGATTGCAGAAGTACCGAGTACCCGCGATGTGATCGAGCTCGCGCCCTTCGCGATCAAGGTAGTGTGTCATCGACAGTGTAGGCGCGTCGCGCTCCCCCGCTTTTGTCCAGTCATGGCAGGCAAGGCATTGGTTCGTTCGCAGGTCCAGTTGATACTGAGCAATAGAGTGCGGGATCAGGGGGGGTTGCTGCCGGTAGTTTCTTTGCATCCGGCCTTCGACCTGTCTGTGGATCTGATCAAGATGCACTGGCTCGTCCACACCGGTGCCGCGCAAGTCGGTAACCTGGGCAGTTTGGGCAATAGCTATGCCAACCAATGTCAACGAAGCGATGATCGATGCAGGAAGAAGTATTTTTGACTTTGTCATGATCGTCTCCCTTTTCAGGCTCGCTGAATTTTGCACGCGCATTTTTTGAAGTCGGTTTCTTTCGAAATCGGACATGTTGCGTCGAGCGTCAGCTTGTTTGTCAGTTGGCCCTCGTCGAACCAGGGCATGAAGACCACGCCTCTGGGCATCTTGTTTCGCCCACGCGTTTCAACGCGACTTATCACTGCGCCACGTCGCGTCGAGATCTCGATTTCTTGTCCACGTCGAAGATCTCTATCGCGTGCGTCATCTGGGTGCATGTAAACAACCGCTGCGGGATACGATCGATGTAATTCGGGGACCCGTCGCGTCATCGAACCCGAGTGCCAGTGTTCCAGAACCCGCCCGGTCACAAGCCAAAGGTTAAAGTCGTTGTCAGGCTCTTCAGCCGCGGGTTCGTAAGGCGCGAAAATTATGTTGGCGCGACCATCTGGCTTGCCGTAGAACCGGACGCCTTCTCCCTCGGGCACATAAGGATCATAGCCCTCACGGAAACGGTAACGCGTCTCGTTCCCGTCAACCACTGGCCAACGTAAACCGCGAACCTGATGATAAGTATCGAAGTCCGCTAGATCGTGTGCCTTGCCGCGTCCGAACTCCGCATATTCCTCAAAAAGTCCCTTCTGAACGTAGAATCCGAAGTGTTCGCTTTCATCGTTGTCGAAGCCTTCCGTAACTTCAGAGGCGGGAAATTTGTCCACATTGCCGTTTGCAAACAACAGATCAAAAAGGTTGATGCCCTTAAATTCGGGGTTTGCATCCAGGAACTCTTTTGGCCAAACGTCATCAGTCGTGAAGCGTTTTGCGAACTCCATGACTTGCCACAGGTCCGAGCGGGCCTCGCCGGGTGCCTTGACCTGTTGCCGCCAGAACTGAGTGCGGCGCTCTGCATTCCCGTATGCGCCTTCTTTCTCAACCCACATCGCCGTCGGTAGGATCAAGTCTGCGCTCAACGCCGTTACGGTCGGATACGGTTCAGAAACAGTGATGAAATTTTCGGGATTGCGATATCCCGGAAGACCTTCCTCGTTGATGTTTGCCGCGGCCTGAAGGTTGTTGTTGCACTGCACCCAATGACAATTCAGCACTCCATCTTTCAACATGCGGTGCTGAAGTACGGCATGGAAACCGGGCTTCGGCGGGATCGTTCCTTTGGGCAGACCCCAGGCTTTCTCGCAGATGTCCCGATGCTTTTCAATCCCAACGACCATGTCGGCCGGCAACCGGTGTGCAAAAGTCCCGACTTCCCGCGCTGTGCCGCAAGCCGACGGTTGACCAGTCAAAGAAAAAGGCGAATTTCCGGGCTCGGCGATCTTTCCGGTCAACAGATGCACATTATATAGCAGCCCGTTCACCCATGCGCCGCGCGTGTGTTGATTGAATCCCATGGTCCAAAGGCTCATCACCTTGCGGTCCGGATCTGCATATTGTGCGGCTAGACGTTCAAGGTTCGCGGCAGGCACTCCAGAAAGTTCCGACACCGCTTCAACCGTGTATTCGCTTACGGCTGCCGCATATTCGTCAAAATTCATGGCATCAAGTTTGCCGTGTTTTCCTTCGTGCGACGGGTTTTCGGCAGCCTGCTCCAATGGGTGGGTCGGGCGAAGACCATATCCGATGTCGGTCGCAGTTTTTGTGATATTAACGTGTTTCGCAACAAAGTCTTCGTTCACTGCGCCGTTCTGAATGATGTAATTCGCAATGTAATTCAGGATTGCCAGATCTGTTTGCGGTGTGAACACCATGCCGTTGTCTGCCAGTTCGAATGATCGATGTTCGAAGGTGGAAAGAACATGGACTTCGTTGCCTGGTTTTGTCAGCCGCGTGTCCGTTAGCCGTGACCAGAGAATTGGGTGCATCTCGGCCATGTTCGACCCCCAAAGCACGAATGTGTCCGCCGCCTCCAGGTCGTCATAACAGCCCATTGGCTCGTCGATTCCAAAGGCCCGAATAAAGGCAGCGACAGCGGACGCCATGCAATGCCGTGCATTCGGGTCGATGTTATTCGACCGCAAACCCGCTTTCATGAATTTGGTTGCGGCATATCCTTCCCAAACGGTCCATTGTCCAGAGCCAAACATGGAAACTGCCGTTGGGCCTTTTTTGCGAATGGCGTCTTTCCATTTTTCCGCCATGATATCAAAGGCTTCATCCCAAGATACAGGCTCAAATTCGCCGTTTTTATCATAGACTCCATTGCTTTTGCGGAGCAGCGGAGTGGTCAACCGATCTGCACCATACATTATCTTCGACAGGAAATAGCCTTTGATGCAGTTGAGGCCACGGTTTACCGGCGCGTCCGGATCGCCCTGAGTAGCAACAACTCTCCCGTCTTTTACTCCCACGAGAACCGAGCAGCCTGTGCCGCAGAACCTACAGGCCGCTTTGTCCCAACGAATGTCCGACTGTGCCAGTTGCGCATTCGCAGGTCCGGTAGAAAGTGTGATCCCTGCGGCCGAAGCGGTTGCTGTTGCTGCGGACGCTTTTAGGAATGTGCGCCGCGATTCAGAGATGGTCATTGGGCTGGCCTCCCTCGGTAATTTTTGTGAAACGAGACAACCGCGCATGAGAATTCGCGGCGTCTTCGAAATGGTGATAATTGAGCGTCAGCGAAACCACGCCGGGGATCTGGTGCAGTTGCATTATTGTTTCGGACGCAAGGCGTGCATCCGTGTCCTCGACAACAAGGACAAATCGCGCGTCTTCGCTTTCGGCATGAATTTCAACGCCATCGAAGGCTTCGATTGCCTGAAAAGCCGCCCTGGCATGTTCTGGCGTAACGTGGATGAGGCAACCGCAAATATTCACACTGCTACCCCCTGTTGCGAATGACTTATGAGATGAATTGCAGACGCTGGGCAGGAGCCAACACAGGCCCCACAGCCGGTGCATTCCCCGGCCACAACCTTCACCGCTCCAACTTTGCCAGCGCGAATGTCAAAAATGATGGCGGTCTCATCGCACGCGTCGGTGCAACTCTGACAAGATACTCCACGGTTTAGAAAACAGTCGGTTCTGACGGTCGCGACAAGAGTCCAGGGAGCTGCATCTGTGTCCCGAAAGACGCCCTCATTGCAGGCAAGTGCGCAATCCCCGCAAAAGACACAGCCGCCAGCTTTGAAATCGATGGTGGGAGTGTTCGCTGGCCCTGCGAATAAAATAGATTCCGGACAAGCCCGAATACAGTCCCCGCACGAGGTGCATTTTTCCCTTACGAGCCTTTCATCGGTCCAGGGCGGCCTGGGCACGGCAGCTCGCCACGCATTTGATCGCGCGTTTTGCATCTCGGATGGTGCGCCAAGGCTGGTCAATTTTCATCCCTGTTTGTTATTTCAAACAGGTGTGCCGGACTTGCGCTGGACTGTCCTTGACTTAGATCAAGTGGGGTTTGCGGCGCGGGTCAGTCAGCATCCAGAAGGCGGCGGAGCGCGCTTGGATCATCCAAGCGGATTATGGGGCCGTCGACTTTTACACCATGCTCCCGCATTCTTTTAAATGCCCGAGAAAGCGTCTCGGGTTTCATTCCAAGAAGTGACGCAAGCACCTTTTTTTCAACGGGGATTTCAACCTCGTTTGGAAACTGGGCAACCTCCGATCGTGCCAGAATATAATGCCCCAGCCGTTCCAGACCCGAATCTGATTTCAGCTGTTCGATTTGGCGAACCAAGTGATGCAGGTGCCTATATGTCGCAGCAAGAATTGCGCTAAATGCGTCTGGATTATCATGAACGGCGGCACGTACGGCACCGCTTGGCGCCATAAGAATTCGGCTATCCACAAGAGCAGCCGCCGATACCGGGTATGGCGACCGCTCGAAGGCCAGGGCCTCGGCAAAACTACTGCCTGCCGCAAAGGTTTCAACGACGACTTCTTCGCCATCCCGCTTGGTGACCGTCAATTTGATCATCCCGTTCAACACCGCAAAAATTGCCGCGGCATTCTCGCCCTGATGAAACAACGTTTGCCCTGCTTTCACTTCAATGATCCGCGATCGCTGCAAGATCGCGTCGAAGACCGGGGGCGGAAGTGACCCGAAGAAAATAGCAGTCTTGGCTGCCTCGACGTCTGATTTCGCGAGCATGTGATTTGCCTATCTGCGATCACCAATTATTGGCGCCCACTTTGCCTTAGAAGTCGGTTCAGCGAAACCACTTGGCGCGCCTTAGCTGACGGCCAACTATCAGAACACCGCGAGTGAGTGTTAACCTCCTAAAGCCAAAGTTTTGTATCCTCGCCGGAACTGTCCCATCAACGCCAAACGCGCTGCAAGCCTATGGCGTATACCAGTGAACTATCATTGCGCGTTTGAGCAACGCCTTGGGTATTAGAGGAAAGACATCCAAAAAAGAGGAACGACCAGGCAGGTCAGCAAAAAGAAACTGTATTCTGCAAGTTTCACGACGGGGTTTATTTCAGTCCGGTTGATGATCGAACCTACGCGACAATGCCCTTTGATGGCCGTTATAAACTGATCGTCTATCACACCCACGATATTGTCGAGCTATTCGATCTCAACGAAGACCCCGGCGAGTTCGACAACTTGTTTTACGAAGATGGCAACGAAGCGTTAAAGAGCCGGTTGATTTATCGCCACATGAATCGATTGGCCAACGCCTCCGATCAAGGCGTGGCGCGCGTGCAATACAATTGACCCGACGATGTCGCAGACGCATTGGCGTGCCCGCACTCTAGGCAAAGCTGTACATTGAATCGGGATGCTAACACTCGGTAAACCCACCGTCCGGAGGCACCGACGCAATACAGACGTTATACCGACACGATACCGATGTGAGAATTATGCACATTCCCAGCATTATTTCTGCCGGTAGTGCATTTAGGCACACCTTTTTTCGACGTTTCGAAATCAGCCAGATGAAACTCTTCTTCATCAAATCCATAGGTCTCAGGAAATTTGCCGGACTATAGTGATAACCTATATCCAGTCTTTCGGTCGCTTAGGCTCCAAACAGCTCTCCCTGAATCGCGGGTTTAAGGGCAATCAGCTCTTTCGCCAAGAAATCCACAAATCGCCTTACACGCGTGGTTCTGCGAAGATCGGAATGCAACAAAATATAGAAGTTTCGATCAAAGACGAGTTCGTTATTGGGGTTTGGGACCAACGTCAGACCATCCTTCGCAAAGACCGGCATCGTGCGCACAACTCCAAATCCTTGCCGCGCAAGATTGAGTTGCATGACGTGATCCATCGTGGCGTGGCGGACTTCGGCAAGCGGAAATGGTGATGACTTCTGCCAGTCTGGATGTCGGTTGATTTCGTCCCATCCCAGCAAGTGCAAACCTTCACCTTTCGGGCCGCTCGCCGCAAAATGACGTTCGAGGTAAGCCGGGCTCGCGTAATAACCAAGTGCCAGCGGGAAAAGCTTTCGTGCCACCGCATCATCCGTAACTTCGTGCGCAACGCGCAGGGAAACATCCGTTTCCAGTTTCGCGATGTCGTCAAACCGGTCACTGACTCGAATATTGATATCGATCTCAGGGTACAGGTCAAAGAACCGGATCAGGATCGGCGAAACAATATCGTAAGCCATTGTTCCTGTAAGAGAAAATCGAATTGAGCCGACTTCCTGCTTATCTAAACCGGTCAGGCGTTGCTGGGCGCGCAGGAACAAAGTTTCAGCCTCTTCAGCAACCGGCAGCAGCATTTCCCCGGCCTTTGTGAGCGAGACACCGCTGCGGGTTCGTCGAAGCAACTGCATACCGTAGGCAGTTTCCAGCGCCTGGATGTGGCGGTTGATCTTGGCATGCGTCGTGCCAAGAGCTTCCGCCGCACCTCGCAAGCTGCCTGTTCGGGAAACGGCCAGAAAATACGGCATCTGTTCCCAGTTGGTCATCGTCGGCTTCATGGAGTTCATCCAAAAATTGTGGGTCGAATACGACCCACTGTGGGCTAAATTGTGCGCTATTTGGATCGAAATGGAAAGACTACATCTTCCCCTGCAACAACATTTGGAGACAGTCATGCAACGTAGAAGTTTTCTTCTTTCCAGCGCCGCAGCAATCGGAGCGACCTCAGTTCCTGCCCGCTTGTTCGCAAGTTCATTCGCTTCACTTCCCAAAAAGCGAGTCAAAGTTCTGGGCCACGAAATGGCCTATACGGATAACGGCGAAGGTCGACCGGTCGTGTTCCTTCACGGCAACCCCACGTCGTCATATCTGTGGCGCAACATCGTTCCTTATGTCACCGACGCCCACCGTGCGATTGCGCCCGATCTGATGGGCATGGGTGACAGCGATAAGCCCGCAATGACCGACACTTACATTGAATCGCGCGATTATCTGTTTGCGTTCCTTGACGGACTTGACCTTCAAGACGCAGTTCTGGTGATCCACGATTGGGGGTCGGCTCTAGGGTGGGAATATGCCCGCACCCGGCCAGAGCGCGTCAGCGCGATTGCCTTCATGGAGGCAATGACACCCCCGTTTATGCCGATCGGTTCCTTCGATGATCTTGGGCCTTTCAAAGAGTTCCTGCAGGGCATCAAAACCGCAGGCGTGGGCGAGAAAATGGTTCTTGAGCAGAATGTGTTTCTTGACCAGTTCCTTCGCCACGACAGCAAAGATGGCGCATTCCCGGACGCTGTGGTTGCCGAATACAATCGCTATTACCCGACGCCAGAAAGCCGACAGATTATTCTGGATTGGCCCCGTGAGATTCCCGTCGGTGGCGAACCCGCCGATGTTCACGCGATCGTTCAGGCCAATTCGGATTGGTTGCTGGCAACCGAGTTTCCGAAACTGATGTTCCACGTTAGCCCCGGTGCTATCATCAATGACGAACGCGCCGAGTATCTGAAGGCCAAATTGTCAAACCTCGAAAGCATCTATCTCGGCAAGGGCGGGCACTTCATCCAGGAAGATTACCCTGATGAAATCGGGCAGGGCATCGCCGATTGGCTGACCCGCGTCTAACGCCACCAATATACTCATTCTGAAAGGAAAATCTGATGTTGAAAGCTGTTCAGATACTCTCGGGCCTGTTGGCCGCTGTTCTTCTTGGCTTCGCCGGGCTCTACATATTGAACCCTCTTGGCGCGAGTTCGCTAAATGGCTTGTCGCCGGTTGACACCCACGGCGTGACGAACCTGCGCGTGTTGGGCGCTCCTATCGGCGCTCTCGGGCTGATGGCCGCAATAGGCGCGGTCAAAAAGGACCCTGTGTTCCTGGCACCTGCGGCTCTTTATTTCCTGTTCACGATCCTCATCCGCGTGTTCGGGTTGATTGCAGACGGTGCACATTCAAGCACAATCCGCGGGCTGGTGCTTGCCGCCGTGCTGTTCATTGTCGCCGAGATCGCCGTTTGGGTGTTTCGAAAAGAGCAGAAAACTAAAAATGACCCCGTGGCTGCCTGACGCCGACGACGCGATCCGCCTGCACAAGGGGCGGATCGCGCACCGGCATGAGGAGCATGCCGACATGCAAATTCCCTTACTGGCAACTAGTTGACAGATCGCCGGGTACGATCCGCCTAGTCGCTGAATGGGGTTGCAAAATGATACCGGTCCCGCTCTCTGGGAATGCCGATCACCTGCAATCATTCTCCAAAAGCAAAATATCATGACTGGTTTTCTTACTCAGGCCGAGACTGTGGATACCGTTATTCGAAATCCCTCCAACCCCGAACGTTCCATGCGCATCTGCAAACCTTCGAAATAGGTAGTGATCCACAGAGCAGGTCAGTAGTTGGTCGACAGTGCCAGCAAATTGGAGGATGTGGAGTTCGTCCCGCATCCGTTGAAACCTGTCGTCTAACTCCACGTTTCAAATGAGCTGGTTGAACTTGAACGCACAACAAAACCCACGATTTGTCCGCTGAAAGGAAGGGTGGCTCGTTGGCGGGTGGAAGGGTGCCCGAGCTTGGAAACCATCACGTGATCCTATCCTGAGCCTTTGGACCTTTTTGGCATAATGGCAGATCACGCTGCATTGGACGCGGGAGCCGTTGAAGCGAAGTGTCCGTCGTCAGGGTTTTGGGAACCAAGAGTTGCTTAAACAAGTAAAGAGTTTGGCTCGTCTGGTTGATGTTATTATGCGGCGCGCTGTCTGTGATGCAAGCGCCGCGCTTCGAGCGTCTTTCGTTTGATCCTTTCCCGTTGTCTTAGAATGGCTTTGTCACGCCCGAAGTAGACGTCGGCGGGTGTGACGTTGTTCAGGCTCTCGTGGTAGCGCTTGTGATTGTAGTGATCGACGAAGGCTTCGATCTGGGTTTCGAGGTCTCCCGGAAGGAAGTAGTTCTCCAATAGGATGCGGTTCTTCAGGGTTTGATGCCACCTCTCGATCTTGCCCTGTGTCTGGGGATGATATGGTGCGCCCCGAGAATGCTTCATGCCTTTGTCCTGCAGCCATTCAGCCAGATCGCCAGAGACGTAACTGGACCCGTTGTCGCTGAGGAGGCGGGGTTTGTGGATGACGTGAACCTGATCGCACCCTGATGCTTGTAGCGCCAAATCCAGGGTGTCCGTCACGTCCTCTGCCCGCATGTTCGTGCAGAGTTTCCACGAGATGATGTAGCGGCTGTAGTCGTCCAGGATTGTGCTGAGATAGAACCAGCCCCAGCCAAGCACTTTGAGATAGGTGAAGTCGGTTTGCCAAAGCTGGTTGATCGCAGTGGTCTTGTCTTTGAACTCGTTTGCCGCCTTGAGCACGATAAAGGCCGGGCTGGTGATCAGATCGTGGGCCTTCAGGGCCCGATAGACTGAAGATTCCGAGACGAAGTAGCGCTCCCGATCCGTGAACGTCACTGCCAGTTCGCGCGGCGACAGCTCCGTCTCCTGCAGCGCCAGCTTGACGACCTTGCGCCGGACTTCGTCGGGGATGCGGTTCCAGACATGTCTGGGCTTAGGCGCTTGATCCACAAGGCCAGCGTCGCCGCGCTGCCGATACCGATCATACCAACGGTAAAATGTGGTGCGGGGGATGCCCAGCTTTGCCAATGTTCGACGAGCAGACAAATGCGACCCCTCAACAAGCCGGATGATCTCCAACTTCTCAGATGCAGCATACCTCATTCTTGGTCGCCCCCACCGCCGGTCATGCTTTTTTTGAGAAGACGCAGTTCCAGTGTTTGCTCGGCAACGACCTCCTTCAGGTCTCGGGCTTCGCGGCGCAGGTCCTTGACTTCGTCGGTCGTAGCCGCACGCGCCGTATCTCCAGCAAGCCGCCGTTTGCCAGCTTCCATGAAGTCCTTGGACCATTTGTAGTAGATACCTTGAGATATTCCCTCACGACGGCACAACTCAGCAATGCTGTCTTCGCCACGCAAGCCATCCAGCACGATCCGGATCTTCTCTTCTGACGAATACTGTTTGCGCGTCGCGCGCTTGATCTCTTTGACGATCTGCTCGCCGGGGCTCCTGCGAGTTCCAGTTGTCTGTCTCATGTCCCACTCCTCAGTGGTTACGATGAGCCAACAACTCTCTCTTATCAAATTAACCTAATTGGACCCATAGGCGCTGACTTCAGACACCTCAATCTCATGATGCCCATGGGCAAAGGACAGCAAGCGACCAGTCTGCCCTATCAATCCGGCTGATATGTCGTGGTCTTTCAACATACTTTCAGGTGCCTCTAGCAATGCTTCGGCTGTGGCAGCCAGCCAATCGGCTCCGTCCAGAAGCTGGCGGTGAATTTTCATAAAAAACTGCGCTTTACCGGCAAACCTAGGATGCGCCGACCAATCCGATTGCGTCTCTTCCAGCAGCGTAGGACGGATCGCCGATGGCAACCCGTCCCGCATCGCCACATGCGTGTCGATGGCTTGAGGATCAAAGTCCATCAGGCAGCCAATTCAACTTTGGGGCTGGTGCCTTGCGCTTCGTGCACAGATTGCACCGCCGGGTCCGCAGCAAGCTGACGGATCACACGGTCAATGTTTGGATAGGCCGAAGTTGGCTTGTCGAAACCATAGGCCCAATTCGCCATTGGATATAGAAACGCATCGACAACCGACTTCTGATCGCCCAGCATCCAGCGTTTGCCTTCAAGATTGGCTTCGATGACGTCCAGCGCAGATGCAACCCGGATCTGTGAAGCAACCTTAACTCCAGGCGCCTGCTCCGCGTCCGCGTGATAACGGCTCGGCATGAAGTATGGAAAGAAGAATGGATGCAAAGTAGCGGACAGGAAAGCAAGCCAGCGGTAAAGCTGATTGCGTCCGGCCGTGCCAGCCGCCGGGCCGATGTTGGCTTCGGGATTTTCGTCAACCAGCTTCAGGAGGATAGCCAACCCTTCGGAAAGCGGGCCGTCTTCATCCACAATCGTCGGAACAACGCCCGCCGGGTTAAGCTTGAGATAGTCTGGTGATTTCATGCCAGCAAAGTCCAAGTGCTCGACTTCAAATGGTTTGCCGATCCATTCCAGAACGATGTGCATTGCGGTCCCACAGGTGCCGGGTGCAGAGTAGAGTTTCATATCGAATTCCTTTCGGTGAGATAAGAGCGGCGCTTTATAACGCCGCTCGTTTGATCAATTGGCCCAAGTTGCGTTTGGATCGACCCGGAAAAGGTGCTCCATGAAAACGGGCATCAACAAGGGCAACTTTTCGGTCCGTGCGTGATCACGCGACAACTCGGCAGGCACGACATTCCAGGTGATCGCTTCGACACCAGCCGCCAGCATCCGCTCCATGCCATTCTCGTGGCTTAGTTCAGAGAAACTGCCGACCACATCTTCAGGCACATAGACATCGTAACCTTCGCGTTCTGCCTCGATCGCTGGGTAAGCAAGACATACATCTGTCCAAAGTCCTCCCATGATCAGCTTTTGACGCCCCGTCGCCTCAACTGCCGCAACAAACTCAGGCTCTTCCCAGGCGTTTACATTGGTGCGGTCAACGAAGACGGCGTCGGGCGCCAGCTCTTTCAATTCTTCAATGAACGGATCGTAACCACCGTATCCAACCGAGACATGGCTGAAGATTATCGGGATGTCGTAGATGACGGCGGTCTTGATCAGACCCGTTGTGTTGTTGATCAGCTCTTCATGGGAGATCGTGTTCACACCCATCAAAATAGGCGGCTGATAGTCAATCAGGATCAGCGCCGAGTTTGTCGGCGACAGAAACGGGTCTTCGTGGGCCGGGCGCTCTGGCGTGCCCTGATAGTTTTCCGGGAATTGGCCAAGCCCATCTACAGTTTCAATCGGCGTATAGCTTTCAAATCGATCCAGCCGCTGCGCACGCAACGTGTCTGAGGACGCCACTTCGGCGATAGCTGCACCTGCGGTCAGCACAATGGCAGAAGCAAGCAGAGTTGTTTTTATCCGAGTATTCATAACAAGGTCCTTACTTTATTAATGGGTCTAATTTTTCAGCTCTTGAACGTGTTTTTTGATAAGGGTCGCTGCCGACGGGCCGGGGCCGATAAGTTCAAAAACATTGCGGTCCGGATCACGAATGAAAATCGTCTGCGTGCCTTCAAAATCGCGACGGCCCGTGATGGCGATGCCATTTTCAGTAACGAACCGCTCAGTTGCAGCGGCGTCCTTCACCTTCACGGCCATATGGGTGATGCCTGGATACTTAGGCTTTTCATCCATCAGAATGTTCTCACCCGGCTTGGCCGTTGCAGGCCCAAGCAGATTGATGTTGATTCCCGAGGGATGAAGCATGACCAGCGGATGGCCATGGTCATAACCGCCGTCGGCGATCATCTCGAAGCCGAGCAATTCGTAGAATGCTATCGACTTTTCGCGGTCGCTGATGCGGATGCCGATGTGGTCGAAGTTGGTAATATCGAGCATTGATTTTGCCTTTCCTTGCGGTTGGCTAAGAGATACGCTTGCTACATGAGCACCACTAGATCAGAAAAAACCACAAGACCTGCTCATTCAGATCACGTGCCAAGCGTTGATCGGATGCGCGAATTTATGAACGTCATGCAGGCTGGCAGCATCTCGGAAGCCGCAAGGATCATGGGATTGCCGCGCGCGACCCTCAGCCGTCGCATGGCCAGGCTTGAGGCTGATCTGGGTGTTCGTCTGATCCTGCGTCGCACCACAAAACTCGCGTTGACCCATGCGGGAGAGGAGCTGTTGCGCCGCGCGAAGCGCGTTGTGGCGGACGCAGATGAAGCCTGGGATGCGGTGCGCCGCCTAGATGACACACCACGCGGGCTCTTGCGCGTATCCATGGCCGGTTCGCACTTCCTGACGCTTTTCACCGACTTTCTCTGCAATTTCCCGGAAGTGAGGCTCGAGGTTCAATCCACAACCCGACACGTCGACCTGTTGGCCGAAAGTGTCGATGTCGCAATGCGTATTGGTCCCGTTAAAGATCAAGACCTGATTGCCCGCAGGCTTCATACGGATCGGCTGATTGTCGTTGCCGCGCCGGAATACCTCAATCGAATGGGAACACCCCAGAAAGCCACCGACCTGACAAAGCACATCTGCATCGTGGGCTTCGCGGGTGAATGGACGCCCAACAACATCTGGCCGCTTTGGAAGGGCGGGACCATTTCTGTGGGCGGTCGCCTATCTGCCAACGAAATCGGCCTGATCCGCGAGGCCGCAATTGAAGGCTCGGATGCGCTCTCATCGCTTCTGCGGTCGTGGCGGAAGACGTCCGCGCAGGTCGTCTGGTCCCAGTATTACTCGACCAGGTTGGAGCCGAACTTCCCATCAGCCTCGTCTACGCAGATCGAGAATTTATCGACCCAAAGGTGCGCGAGTTTGTGGACCGTGCTGTTGAGGTGATTGAAAAGCAAATGCCGAAACCCTTGGGGATCGATTGACGACCGAAATCACACGAAAAAACATCGGCATCCGGCAAACTTAATCAAATTTGCCCACGTTGAAGATCGGCTACGATAAATTCGGCCAATGCAACATCCTGCGCGTCGGCAACAAAGTTTAAACCGAATATGTCCATGTACCAACTATCCGCCGCCTGAACACACTTCCCGCTGCCAGCGGCTGTGATCAACACGAGCGGCGAAAAACCCAATTCTGCCTGGATGCATAATGGATGTGCGGAGCGAACTGCTAACATCCATTCGGCCCGGTCTTCGTTCTCATCTCGCATCCCTCCAAGGATGACGATGAGCGATAGACACTCCTTTAGCAAAACAATGCTGTCTGTCTCAAAGCCGTTACGGGTTACAGGAAGTGTTGACGAAAACTGAAAGTTTCATGAAACCGGAATGTACTGATTAAGCAGAGCATCAACTAATCACTCCGTCCCCGACCCGCGGAGTTGACGAATAATTCCCCCCAAACCGTCAATCCGTTTTGAAGTTGCGCTTAATGACCAATTCTTCGTCACTAGTTTTGGGCTCAACAAGATACATGCCGATTATGATAATTGCGAAGGCAATCCACGCCAACGGCGAAAGCTCTTCGTTCAACAACAACATCCCCCAGATGACACCTGCGATCGTCATGGCATAGGCGCTTTGGCTATAAAACACTGCCCCAGCGGTTGCGATCAAATGGAACGCCAACAGCAAGGATGAAGCCCCTACGACGCCCATCAAAACCACAAGGATTTCCAGCCTTCCGACCGATGGGCCAAGCGTCATAAGGTCGCCACTGAAATACGCCCACGGGCCAAGTAGAGCCGTGGACAGGGCCATCATCAGCCCAACTGAGGCGAAGATGTCCACATGTTCCGGGCGCTTACCCGCCAAAACCAGAGCCTCGACGGCGAAAAGAAGCGGAAGAGCCATTGCAAATAACAGCCATGCGTTCTGTGCCCCGTTCGACATGTCGAAACGCGTGAGCAGAACCAACGACACGCCAATCAACCCCACCAGCAGCCCAAACAACCGACGAGGGGAGGCTTGCTCCATTCTGGAAATTGCGGCAAAGCCAAAAACCATAAACCCTTGAAGCGTAACAATTAACGAGAGCATGGCCGCTTCGACATGCTCGGTGACCACAAAAGTCGTCATACGTTGAAGAATACCGGCGATAATTGCCCAGTAAACGAAAAACATGAACTCGGACCGATTAAGCCGTGGCAATTTGCGGCGATAGGCGGCAATGCCCAAGCAAATGATCGCAGCGATACCGTTAACCCAGATCGCGAGTCCAAGCGGGTTTGATCCCAGTCCAGACGCCATACGTGATAGAGCCGGTGTGAGACCCCAAACAAGTCCAACGGCCAGTACCAGAAACGAGCCCTGAAGGGTTAAGATCATCTTTTTGAGCTTCAGTTCGCGCTCATAGATTTCTCCGGCCATGCCACGAAATACAGCAGCGAGACGACCAAGCGGATCGTCTTTGTTAGCTAGTTCATCCAGCTCCAGGCTTTCCGGGTTAAAACGGCCGCTTTCCAGCACCTCAGCAGCTTCGGTTAACCGTTCGATCCGGCCGAAATATTCGCGTTCCTGATCGCGAAAGCGCTTTTTTGATAGAGATGCACCAAGGCGTGCGCGAAGCAAAACGGGGTCAAAGCTTTTGGGTAGAAAATCCTCGGCACCAAGCTCGATCGCCTTAACAACGCTTTCGGTTTCGTCGTCCAAAGCCGAGATCACGATCACAGGCACATCGCGCATGGTCTCGTATTTTTGCTGTCTGAAGTCAGCGCCTATGGGTCCAAATAGCGTTATTTGATAAGAGAGAGTTGTTGGCTCATCGTAACCACTGAGGAGTGGATGATGAGACAGACAACTGGAACTCGCAGGAGCCCCGGCGAGAAGATCGTCAAAGAGATCAAGCGCGCGACGCGCAAACAGTATTCGTCAGAAGAGAAGATCCGGATCGTGCTGGATGGCTTGCGTGGCGAAGACAGCATTGCTGAGTTGTGCCGTCGTGAGGGAATATCTCAAGGTATCTACTACAAATGGTCCAAGGACTTCATGGAAGCTGGCAAACGGCGGCTTGCTGGAGATACGGCGCGTGCGGCTACGACCGACGAAGTCAAGGACCTGCGCCGCGAAGCCCGAGACCTGAAGGAGGTCGTTGCCGAGCAAACACTGGAACTGCGTCTTCTCAAAAAAAGCATGACCGGCGGTGGGGGCGACCAAGAATGAGGTATGCTGCATCTGAGAAGTTGGAGATCATCCGGCTTGTTGAGGGGTCGCATTTGTCTGCTCGTCGAACATTGGCAAAGCTGGGCATCCCCCGCACCACATTTTACCGTTGGTATGATCGGTATCGGCAGCGCGGCGACGCTGGCCTTGTGGATCAAGCGCCTAAGCCCAGACATGTCTGGAACCGCATCCCCGACGAAGTCCGGCGCAAGGTCGTCAAGCTGGCGCTGCAGGAGACGGAGCTGTCGCCGCGCGAACTGGCAGTGACGTTCACGGATCGGGAGCGCTACTTCGTCTCGGAATCTTCAGTCTATCGGGCCCTGAAGGCCCACGATCTGATCACCAGCCCGGCCTTTATCGTGCTCAAGGCGGCAAACGAGTTCAAAGACAAGACCACTGCGATCAACCAGCTTTGGCAAACCGACTTCACCTATCTCAAAGTGCTTGGCTGGGGCTGGTTCTATCTCAGCACAATCCTGGACGACTACAGCCGCTACATCATCTCGTGGAAACTCTGCACGAACATGCGGGCAGAGGACGTGACGGACACCCTGGATTTGGCGCTACAAGCATCAGGGTGCGATCAGGTTCACGTCATCCACAAACCCCGCCTCCTCAGCGACAACGGGTCCAGTTACGTCTCTGGCGATCTGGCTGAATGGCTGCAGGACAAAGGCATGAAGCATTCTCGGGGCGCACCATATCATCCCCAGACACAGGGCAAGATCGAGAGGTGGCATCAAACCCTGAAGAACCGCATCCTATTGGAGAACTACTTCCTTCCGGGAGACCTCGAAACCCAGATCGAAGCCTTCGTCGATCACTACAATCACAAGCGCTACCACGAGAGCCTGAACAACGTCACACCCGCCGACGTCTACTTCGGGCGTGACAAAGCCATTCTAAGACAACGGGAAAGGATCAAACGAAAGACGCTCGAAGCGCGGCGCTTGCATCACAGACAGCGCGCCGCATAATAACATCAACCAGACGAGCCAAACTCTTTACTTGTTTAAGCAACTCTTGGTTCCCAAAACCCTGACGACGGACAACAATGTCGAAATTATCGCTTTGGCAGGTCTCAATGGCCTCTTCGCCCGAGCTGACTACGACAGGGTCATAACCCAGGCGTTTAAGTATCTTACTGCCGACTTTTTGGTTGATTGAATTGTCATCCACCAACAAGACGCGCAAATCATGGCTGGGGCCCAAATCGGCTTCCGGACTACTTTCGGTCTGCAAGACTTCTGGAACCAAATCCGGAGCCAGCGTCTTGACCAGTGCATTCAAAAGTTGCCCCGATTTTGCAGGCTTTGTCAGAGAGGCGGCATAATCCATCTTTGCCACACCATCGCGGAAATGGGTTTCCAGCGGAGAAATCGAACTGAACAAGATCATCGGCGGACACGCCCTGCCCAGATGATTTCGAACGGCGGCTGTGAATTCGAACCCGTTCATATTTGGCATCTTGTAGTCGACGATGATGGCGTCAAAATGTTCGCCGCCCTTGATGATCTCCAACGCGCCTTCCGGGCTTTCGCTTGCGCGCGGCAACAATTCCCAAGCACGAAATTTCTCACTCAAGATCAAGCGATTGGTGCGGTTATCATCAACGATCAGGATGCGCTTGCCGGCGATAGCTTTCAATTGTGCATCGCGGCTCGTTCGATCTGGAATGCGTGCCACTTCGCCTGGCAGAGTGAACGAAAAGATAGTGCCTTCCCCCGCCGTGCTTTCCACGGTGATTTCTCCACCCATCAACTCGACCAACCGTTTGGTGATCACCAATCCCAAACCTGTGCCGCCATAACGACGGGTCGTCGACGCATCGACTTGGCTGAAAGACTTGAACAGCCGGTCCATGCGATCGGCAGGAATTCCAATACCGGTGTCGCGAACCGAAAACGTCAGAAGCGTTGTTTCGCCTGGCTTGTCGGACGCATCGGGCATCATTGTCGATACCGTCAGAACGACTTCGCCAATTTCAGTGAACTTCACCGCATTATTCAGAAGGTTCATCAGGATCTGTTTCAGCCTTACCGGATCTCCGAAAAGCGCCGTAGGGACATCAGGATTAATGCGGCAAGCAAGTTCGATGCCCTTTTCCCCCGACTTGGAGGCTACCAGCTCTACCGAAGATTCAATTGTCTCAACCAGATCCATCGGCGTGCGTTCAAGCTCCAACGCTCCTGCCTCGACTTTCGAAAAATCCAGAATGTCGCTGATTATGGTCAGCAGGGTGTCAGCCGCCGTTGCGATAGTTTCACTAAAGTCGCGCTGTTCTTCATTGAGTTCGGTGCCGTCTAACAGTGTGCTCATCCCGATGATGCCGTTCAGTGGCGTCCGGATTTCATGGCTCATCGTAGCCAGGAATGCGCTTTTTGCTTCAATGGCCGCCTCTGCCGCGTCCTTGGCGGTCTTAAGTTCATCTGAGATGCGTTTGATCTCGGTTATATTCGACAGGACGGCAACTGTTCCGCCCTGATCGGTTCGACGATTGCTGACCTGCTGCCATTGATTGCCAGACAGTTCCTGGATGTAGGGAGTTCCAGCGGAAGGGAGTTCCAGCGGACCGGTGGCGTCCGATCTGGCGCTCAATCCATTCTTCGCGGTTTGCGGTCGCGTTTGGAAACCTTTCGGTCCCGGCTGCGTGTTTGAGAACGTCCTCAAACGGCGTTCCACTGGGCAGTTCAGTCTCGCCGTCGTCCCACATGATTTCACGGTAGCGTTGGTTGGCTACAACAAGTTTGTCGCTTTTGTCATAAAGCGCAAAACCTTCCGATATACTGGCGATCGCATCGGTCAAAAGGCCACGCGCTTCAGTCGCTGTCACCTCGGCCAGGACCAGCTCTGCGGTTCTCTCTTCTACGCGTTGCTCAAGTTCGTCATTGGATGAGCGAAGTTGATGTTCATAGGCATTCTGACGTTCCTGCATTTCATTGAATGCCGATACCACACGCCCGATTTCGTCATCGCTGGTCCAGTTCACCGGCTTGCGCGGTGCATCCGAGCGCTGCTGATTGATGGTGTCCATCATCAGTCCCAAGGGACGCCCGATAATGCGTCTGTTGGCGGTCAATGTCGCTGCGATTACCGCGGCCAACAAAATACTGGCAAGCAGAACCACCAAGCTAAGTCGTTCTCGTGCAAGAGCGCCAAGCCTTGTCTCATTCAGCGCGATGCGCAGGGCCCCAATTTTTACTTCCTGATCGCCCGCGTCATAGAGAATATCTTCCAGCGCAACAAAACGCGTTTCGCCAAATGTCGATGTTTCGCCCGCTTCAGCAACCAGTCTGTCGCGCTCGTCATAAACAGCCGCACCCAAAACATCAGAGTCAGTAAGCAGCGCAGTCAAAATCAGCTTGATTTGACCATCCGCCACATTCCAAAGAGACTCGGCAACAACTGCACTTTGAATTTCGACTAATTTTTCGAGTTTTTCCTGCAGTTGCGCCTCGGCCGAGCGTCGGGCGTTCAATTCGAAAAGTCCAAAGACTATAAATGTCGACGCCAATACCAGCGGCACAACGTACAGCAGAAACTTGGTTTGAACTGATCGGCCGAAACTTCCTCGTTGGTAGTTCCTGGACGTCGCCGTCCCGGCCTCATCTGATCCGTCCGCAGAATCTGTCATTAGAATTCGTTTTCGAAGTAACTTTCGACAACGGCGTTTGCGTCAATACTTGCAAGCCCCGAGTTGAATTTGTCGCGGAGAGCTTCACCATTTTCGCTGACGCTAAAACAAACATACAAAGTTTTGTCTTCAAGGGGGCGCTCGTTGAACTCGAATTCCTCGGCAACGTCTTTTAAAGTCGGCTCGGTTGCCAGCAGGTAAGAGAGAACGAGTTTATCAATTACGGCAACATCAATCCGCTGACGGGCCAGTTTGCGAAGGTTGGTCAAATCGTCCGGAGCGGTAATCGCTCGGATCCACCCAGTCCCGGCTTTCTCGTCAAACTCATCTGTGTTGGAGTAACCAAGAACCGTTCCGACCTTTAGTTTCTGCTCGCCAATGTCGTCGATGCTATTCCAGACGACCGGCGCACTGGTATTCTGAGCAAATCCAAGCGGCCCGTTTCCAATTGGATCTGATGCGACAAACCCCTCAACATGCCGGCAGTGATAACCCGGGAAATAGGCAACAACTTCCTCGTCATCCCGCGCAGTCGATATCGCGCGCTTCCAGGGAAGGATGGCAACGTCAATATCTGCGTCGACCGCCGCAAAAGCCTGCCGGACAACTTCGGTTGTGGCGCCTCCCTTCGGCAGTATTTCCGATGTATAGGGCGGCCATTCGAGAGTTGCGACCGTCAGATTTTCGGCGTTTGCGGGTATGCTGACCATAACGCCAAGGGCACATGCCAGCCCTTGCAATACTGCTTTTTTCACCCGCTATTCTCCCCAGTCATAACCTGGCGGACAGCTTAGCGTGACAATTCTTTGGCAATCAACCCTAAACAAAACAAGAAGCAAATTGTAAGTGAGCCAAATTGCTACAAAATACTCTTTTCGCACAATGGAATCGGGAGCCATATACTTCGAATTAGGATAGTGTTTGAAGTCGTGTCGATACAGTTGATCCCTCGTCAAGAATTAGAAGATCTTCACCCACCCAGCCAGGTAAGCACGCGACCAGATACCAACCATGTCAGTAGAACCCGCTCTTATCACCATACGTTGTAAATTAGGGTAACAGCTAAATGGAGAACAACAGTTCTGCGCCACTTAGTGCGTCAGGATTCCGAATGGGCGACTTCACCACTTGTGATCTTGTGGAGCGGGAGGCTTCTCGCTTGACGCCGAAACACCCATGAAATAGGCACTAATTCGCAGAGCGGGCGTTGTGTAGTGGTAAGACCTCAGCCTTCCAAGCTGATGACGCGGGTTCGATTCCCGCCGCCCGCTCCAAAGGCCTCCATTCTATTGATCACAGCAAATCTACGTCGCGTTATTGCAGGGCGTCGCGGAATTTCGAAGCAACTTTGGACGACGTTTCTTCGTCAAAACGCGAACCGGAAATAAGGCAAAACGTAAGCATCGAAAGGCTGTTCGAAAGTCTCAATTCCCTCTCTCGGGAATTGCGCATCATCGAAACCGGCAACAACGACTGGCAAAATCCAGAGACAACAGCATCCTTCAATGCAGCTACCGTCGCAGCCTCTAGTACTATTTGGTGTGCCTTTGCACCGTCGCGAAGACTTCCAAGCGCGTGATCCCGCAACACGCAATCTGTCAAAAGGACCCCCGCACGAAGGCTATCCTTATCGGCCAATGGCGATCCAAACCAAGCGATTTCCTCGGACCACAGGTCGATACCTTCGTTCGTATCCGGCTCACGGGCTACAATCGCCATGTCCAGTTGTCCCATCTGAACTTTTCGACGCACGGCTCGGCTAGGTTCAAGGGTGATGCTTGGCGAAACTTTGGGAAACTCACGCGCAAAGATTGGCAATAACGTCTGCAACAATGTGGGCGCATAATCCGCCGGCGCTCCAAATTTTAGCCCGCCAGCCAGCTCATTCTCGCGAAGATCACCCAAAAGCTCATAGTTAAGCGACAGCATCTTCTCGCCTTTGATTTTCAGGATCTGACCCGCCGCCGTCAGGGAAATTCCCTGATTGCTCCGCTCGAGAACTTTCTTACCAAGCAGGTCTTCCAGCCTTTTGATCTTCTGACTGATTGCAGCGGGCGTTCTGTGAAGTTGTTCTGCCGCAGGCTTGAATCCCTTTCTGTCCACAACGGTTAGAAAAGTTTTGATTAGATCAAGATCGATTGTTGGCGGCATGGTTAACGTTTCTTTACGCACTGATTAATATTGTTTTGTTTGATTTAAGTATAAGTTGCAAGCACTCTTGGGCAGAGAACCTAGAGAGTCGTACATGCATAACAAAAAGCCTGCAGCTTTGGATGTTTCCTCAAAGGAAAGCCCTGATCAGGCGTTGGTCACGGCGATCAATCAGGGCGAACCAGGCTTGCAAGTGACCTATGCAGTTGATTGGTGTTTGTGGAACAAGTCACTCGCTACCACTGCAAGAGCGTTGTTCGAAGATGGAGTTGTCGATCTGGTGCAGCGCAAGGTGCCTGGTCCGCGCATGGCCAAATTCGAATACATTGCGATCAAGCGGTCCTCGGTGGGGGGGCAGATCTGAGCAATTGCCGCGTCAGTGTCTGACATGCACCATGCTACTTCGGTACCTGTCAAATACCGTTGTTATTGCAATTCTCCTTGAGACATCTTCAAAAATTGATCTCATTTCGCGAGGCTATTAATGCTGGAACTGCCACAGACCATCGACGAAAAGCGTGTCCGCGCCTATCGCCTTAATCGCACCCGCGAACTGCTAACCCAATTTAAGATGGACGCGGCGGTGCTATTTGATCCGCTGAATCTGCGCTATGCCACCGGCTGCCGCAACATGCAGGTTTGGACGTCGCACCATCTTTCGCGGTATGTCTTTGTTCCGGTCGACGGCCCGGTGGTGTTGTTTGACTATGGCGGTGCGTTGCATCTCTCTGATCATCTGGAAACCATTGCCGAAGCCCGCCCAGCGAAGAGCTGGGATTACTTTGGGTCGGGCGATCGTTCAGAAGAACATGCTAACAAATGGGCCGACGAAATCGTTGACTTGTTGCACACCCATTGCGGTAAGGGCGCTACTCTTGGCATTGACCGGGCAGACCTGCTTCCGATGATGGCGTTGCAACATCGCGGTATCAAAATGAAAGACGCCAAAGGCCCGATGGAGATGGCGCGATCAATCAAGTCGATGGACGAGGTTGCAATAATCAAGAACTCCATGGCTGTTTGCACCGATGCCATTGCCTACATGCGCCAGTTTGCCGAACCGGGTGTGACCGAGAATTACCTCCTGGCGAAGATGAACGAATACAACATGCGCCACGGTGGCGAGTATCAGGAAACGCGGCTTCTTTCGTCTGGCCATCATACTAACCCGTGGTTCACCGAAACTACTGACAAAAAGATCGAAAACGGTGAGATGTTGGTGTTTGACAGCGATCTGATCGGCCCTGACGGCGTTTTTGCCGACCAGACGCGCGCCTTTGTCATCGGTGACAAGAAGCCAACGGACGAGCAACGCGTGCTGTATGCCCACGCCTTTGAGCAGATGGAGCACAATATGGCGCTCCTACGTCCAGGCATGACCTTCGAAGAGTTCGGCGAGCTTAGCTGGAAGATGCACGATATCTACGTGCCCAACCGCTACGCCGAAATGATCCACGGCATCGGTTTCGGTGTTGAATTTCCAGTTATCTACTATCCCGAAGATCACGAGACATGGCAGTACTCCGGCACTTTTATGGAAGGTATGACCGTCTGCGTCGAAAGCTATATTGGCCCGGTTGGTGGCGACGAAGGCGTGAAGCTGGAACAACCCGTTCTCATCACCAAAGATGGCCCTGTCCCCTTGACCGACTGCCCATTCGAGGACGATTACCTGTGACCAACTCCTATGACTACGTGATCGTTGGCGCCGGAACGGCGGGGTGTGTGCTTGCACATCGCCTCAGCGAAGGTGGGCAGTATTCGGTTCTGCTGCTTGAACACGGTGGCGATGATCGCAACTGGATCATCCAGATGCCAGCGGGTCTGCGCTCGGCATTCAAACCGACCAGCAAGTTTAACTATTGGTTCAAAACGACTCCTCAGAAGCATCTGAATAATCGCCTGATTGATCAGCCGCGCGGCAAGGCGCTTGGTGGCTCGTCATCGATCAACGGCATGACGTTCCTGCGCGGAAATCCCCGCGACTATGATGACTGGGCCGATTTGGAAGGTTGCGCCGGTTGGTCTTACGCGGATTGCCTGCCTTACTTCAAATTGTTCGAGCGTCGTGATGGCCCGGCAAATGAATATCGCAACGACGCCGGAATGGTTGGCGTCAAGGCTCAGGACGAGTTGAACCCCCTGAACGCGGCCTTCCTCGAAGCAGGTCAACAAGCAGGCCATGACTTGACCGAAGACGTCAACGGGTTCAGCCAAGAAGGTGTGAGCCGTTTTGAGATGTCGGTCGAGGGCGGCTATCGCAGCACCTCTGCGCGCGCTTACCTGCATTCTCAGCCGAAGCGCAAAAATCTGACCGTCATGACCGGCGTCAAAGTTCTGCGTGTTCTTCTTGAAGGCGATCGCGCGATAGGTGTGGAATATGCCAAAGGGCGCGCAACCCGCAAAGTCAAATCCAACCGAGAAGTTATTCTCTCTGCCGGAGCCTTCGGTACACCCCAATTGCTAATGCTCTCGGGCATCGGACCAGAGGCGCATTTGAAACAACATGCACTCCCGGTGTTGTTCAATGCGCCGATGGTTGGCGAAAATCTGCATGACCACCTCGAAGCGCATGTGCAGGTCGAAACCGATCACCCCGTTTACCTCAATAAATACCTCAAGCCTCATCTGATGGTCTGGGCTGGCATGCAATGGTTTGGCTGGAAGGGCGGCGTCGCGGCCGTCAATCAATGCCATGTTGGTGCGTTCCTTCGGTCGACGCCGGAAACAACGCATCCGGACATACAGTTCCACTTCTTTCCGATCCTGTTCGGCCCCAACTGGATTCCTGATCCGGCCAAAAACGGCTATCGCCTTGGCGCAGGCCCAATGCGGCCGGAAAGCCGGGGTACTGTTCGGCTGGCTTCGTCCGATCCTAATGACGCGCCCATTATCGATCCAAACTATCTGGCAACTGACAACGACCGGTTTGTGATGCGGGAAGGGTTGAAGCTGGGGCGTGACCTGTTGGCCCAGGAGGCTTTTAAAAAGTATCACCGGCGTGAAGACTTGCCCGGCGAACACGTCAAAACCGACGCAGACTGGGATGAATTTATCCGCGAAGACGCCTCGTCGGCCTATCACCCCTGCAGCACGGCGCGGATGGGTCCCGACGGGGACGAACGCGCGGTGGTTGATCTGGACCTGAAATTCCGCGGCGTCGACGGGCTGCGCGTCGTGGATGCGTCGGTGATCCCTGCGGTCCTAAGTGCAAACATCAACGCCTGCGTCTTCATGATTGCCGAAAAAGCCGCTGACAAAATTCTGGGGAATGATCCCCTGTCGCGCGACGTGGTGCCATACCACCGTGCCGTCTGAAAGGACCATATGACATGAGACTCACCGATCGTCTTTTGGACGCAGAACAGTTCAAACGCCGCAAGGCCACCGAGGATACGAAGCGCAAGATTGCGGGCTGGGAGATCTGGGAATGTGCGGATCCGACCTTCAGCCACAACTACGACCGCACGGTTACGATGTATGTGCACGAGGGCGCTGCAGACTTGAAGTTCTCGGATGGCACGACTGTTGATCTTCAAAGCGGCGACACGCTGACTGTCCAGGCAGGCGCCAGCGCCGACTGGACAATCTCCAAACCCATCAAAAACAGTTACGCCTATCACGACACCTTCAACTCCGCCGCTAATCGGGCCGCGCAAGTCAGATGGGACGAAAAATAAGATTCAAAGCTACTTTTTGCATTCAAAAGGGACGACCTCAGACCTAGGCGCACAAACCTATTGTTTGACAGCAGGGCTCAGTGTGCGATTGAATTTGGAGAAAGCACGTCAGACCTAATTGACACAAAAGATTGGTAAAAATGTTCGATCAGACAGCAACCACGAATGACTTCATTCATCGTTTGACGCCCGCAGACGTACCTGATGATGTTATGCATATGGCCCGCCGCTGTCTGCTTGATACATTAGGCGTCTGGATTTCTGGTCTCTCTTCGAAACCCAGCAAGATCGCCAGAAACCACGTGGCGCGCAGATACCCTGGCGAAATTCCTATGCCGCTGGACGGGCGCAAGGTGAATCCCGTTGGCTTGGCCTTTGCTGGGGCCGTCACCATTGATGCAATTGATGGACACGATGGACACCAACTTTGCAAAGGTCACGCGTCGGTCGCGCTCGTGCCGGCCTTGTTCGCCGAACTTGGCAATGCCGCTGACGGCCCGCTCGAGGCTTTGCTGACTCATTTGATTGTCGGCGAGGAAATCGCAATCCGCGCGGGCCTTTCTTTGCATTCCAGTGTGCCCGACTATCATTTCTCAGGGGCATGGAACTCTTTAGGATGTGCGGCAATCGCGGCGCGACTTCGTGGATTCTCCGCATATCAGACCAGACAAGCTATTGGTATTGCAGAGTATTTCGGACCGCGCGCACAAATGATGCGCTGTATCGAATTTCCGACCATGGTCAAGGACAGCAGCAGTTGGGGGGCCATGACGGGCATTTCCGCAGCTGACTTGGCCGAGGACGGATTTACTGGTGCGCCTGCAATTACATGCGAATCCGCAGACGTTGAGTCCTTTTGGACGGATCTCGGCCAATCCTGGCGCATTCTTGAAACCAACTTCAAAGCCTACCCGGTCTGTCGTTGGGCGCATCCAGCTATTGAAGGCATTGGTGCGTTGATGTCCGGCAGCGATGTCCCGGTCGACCAGATCGAAGAAATCATTATCACGACGTTCCGTGAGGCCACAAAACTGGATACCCGCCGTCCAACAGATGGCGACTCGGCTCAATATAGTTTGCCATTGACCGTTGCTTTGGCGGCATTGCATGGAACTGTCCTGCCCGAGCATGTCTTGCCAGAAGTTTTTGACAAGCCTGAAGTCTGGCAACTCGTCGACAAAGTGCGATTTGCCGAATCCGAAGAATACAACGCTGTATTCCCGGGTGAACGCTTCGCCGATGTTTCAGTGGTCCTCAGCGATGGCCAAAAGAAAAGGTCGCGCCGGTTTGCAGCTCGTGGAAACCACGATGCTCCGCTCTCAGACAACGAATTGATGGATAAGTTCTGTCACTTCACTGACCGGATCGTATCGAAGAGTGCGCAGGAAAAATTTGTTAAGATATTGTCAGACCCTGCCAATGCCCCATCGGCCGCGGAAGTCGTTGCACTGATGCGAACGTGACCCTGTGCCTACTGAATTGAAGGATTCCATGGAACGCTTTGATCTGGATAAACTCGTGAACGACCTGCGTGGCGCCGCAACAGGCGCTAACGCGAATGGAGCTATCAAGGATATTCTCAAAAAAACCGTCTCTGAACCCGAGCAACTCTCAAAAATGATGCCCGATTTCGAAGAAAACGATGTCATACTCTTCGAGGACGAGACGATTTCCATCTGGCACTGCCGCTTCATGCCCGGTCATACCGTACCGGCACATGATCATCAGATGCTGGCAACCATTGGTGTCTATCGCGGAGCGGAACGGAACGAATTTTACGAAACAGATGATACCGGTGCGATGCATAAAGTCAGCGAGGTGCAGCTTACCGCGGGAAATGTTTTGCAGATCGGTCCTGATGCCATTCATGCCGTCGGTTGCGATAGCCCTGAACCTTGCTGCGGCATTCACGTATATTTGGGCGAGTTGACCACAGTCGATCGGTCAATATTTGATATCAAAAGCGGTGAAGAGCTAAAATTCACCGATGACAACTACAACAAGTTGACCAGTCGCGACATCGACTAAGGTACGATTTAGAAACTTTCTGACGTCAGCGATTATGGGTCCATCACCACTCGGCATATGGGCAGCGAAATGAAAATCAGACCTGCAATCCTGGACGACGCCGAGTTTTTCATTTGGGGTTCGAGGTGACCAGCCAGTTGGAGGCATTCGCACTTGCGCCATTGGTACTGCGCCCGAGTTTATTCCAGACGATTGCGATCCGATCATCTTGCCGCTGTTCGAGCTGGGAAATCAGGGGCTCAACGCACAATACGTGAACGTTTTTGCGGTAATTCCCGAATCCGAGGGCAGGGGTATTGGCTCTGCCAACAATTCAGAGCAAGAGCGCTCGTCGTTCTCAAGTCATGAGTAAACTTCAACCGATGTAAGAGAATTCGGGCAGCGACACTTGCGCGATTGCAAGTCCTTTTTATCTTTCAGGCTGGACGTCTTGGTTAAGTATCCTCAACCAGAACCACACCGGGCAAAGACTTTAGCGCCCCTTTGATTTTCGGCGATACTGGCCAGTTGTCGCCTATTGGCACAGGTACATCCTGTGGCGTGTCGCCCAAAAGAATATCCAGAGCGGTAATGCAGATTTCACCTTTGGTCTTAACTGACCCATCATCACGGAACCGGTGCAACACGGACTGGATCAACGGCACGGCCTCATCGGTGTCAATCATCACATTCAACCCGGCAGCCACTGTCCCGACCACACCATCAATCGGTGTCACACCTCGCGCAATCGGATCAAACTGCCCTTCATTAAACCGTGCCTCCAGTGTCATGACGACCTGTGTCGTCTGATCAAACACATTGCGCACGGTATCGAAGTCATCCGGGAACAGCGCCATCCCCGAAACCTGGCCGGTCGGGTCCGAAATATTCATACGGAAAAACCGCGTGCCTCGCCCCGATTTCCGTTCCTGCAGCGCCGAGACAATCACCCCAACACGCGCCACTGCGCCACCTTCAGCCTCGGCCTTGGTCTGCAATTCCGCCAGTGTCAGACAGTTCTTCTTTTTCAATGCGTTGGCATAATCATCCAGCGGATGCCCCGACAGATAGAACCCAATCGCGATCTGCTCTTCCGCCAGCCGCTCGTTCGGCATCCAATCATCGACCGGAGATAGCCTCGGCTCTGGCAAATCATCTCCCGCCTCGCCAAACAGTGACACCTGAGCGCTTTCCCGTTGTTCGTGGATCGCGGCCGAATAAGCCGCAAGCGCATCCAGAGATTGGAACATCCGGCGACGGTTCGGGTCCAGCTGATCAAAGGCCCCAGCGCGCGCGAGCATTTCCAGCGGCCTCTTCCCGATCCGCTTCAGATCGCACCGACGTGCAATGTCGAAGACATTGACGAAGGGTTTGTCCTCGCGCGCCTCGACGATCAACCGCATTGCTTCCACGCCGACGTTCTTTAGCGCCCCCAAAGCATAAACCAGCTTGCCGTCAATCACCGAGAACCGCGCACTCGACCGATTCACACAGGGCGGCACAATCTCCAGCCCAAGCCCTCCGCGTTCTTCCGGCAAACGCACCTCGGCGGCATAGGTCGCCAGCTTATCAGTTAAGTGCAGATCGCAATTCATGACGCCAGCCATAAACTCGACTGGATAATTCGCTTTCAGCCACCCGGTTTGATAGCTGACCACCGCGTAAGCCGCCGCGTGGGATTTGTTGAAACCGTAGTTGGCGAACTTATCCAGAAGGTTCCAAACCTCCAACGCTTTCTTCTTGTCGACATCATTCTTAGCAGCGCCCTCCAGAAACTTTGGACGCTCGGCGTCCATCGCCTCTTGGATTTTCTTACCCATCGCACGCCGCAGCAAATCCGCACCGCCAAGACTATACCCGGCCATCTCTTGGGCGATCTGCATCACCTGTTCCTGATAGACGATAATGCCCTGCGTTTCGTCCAGAATGTGATCGATGGTGGGATGCAGCCGCTCACGTTCAGCCCGACCGTTCTTAACATCGCAATACTGCGGAATGTTCTCCATAGGGCCGGGGCGATAAAGCGCCACCAGTGCCACGATGTCTTCGATACATGTCGGTTTCATGCGCCGAAGCGCGTCCATCATGCCCGAGCTTTCCACCTGGAACACCGCCACCGTGCGCGCCTTGGCGTACAGCTCGTAAGTTTTCTCGTCATCCAGCGGGATCGCCCCGATGTCGATCTCGACATCACGTTCGGCCAGCAAATCCAGCGCGTTCTGAATCACCGTCAGCGTCTTCAGCCCTAGAAAATCGAACTTCACCAAACCGGCCTGCTCGACCCACTTCATGTTGAACTGCGTCGCCGCCATGTCAGAGCGCGGGTCGCGGTAAAGCGGCACCAACTTGTCCAGCGACCGGTCGCCAATCACAACACCAGCCGCGTGGGTCGAGGCATTCCGCAACAGCCCCTCCACCTGTTGACCATAGTTCAATAGCCGCTCAACAACCTCCTCGGCCTTCGCCTCTTCGCGAAGCCGGGGCTCGTCCGCCAATGCCTTTTCAATGCTGACAGGCTTCACACCCTCAACCGGGATCAACTTTGAAAGCCGATCGACTTGCCCGTAGGGCATCTGCAACACGCGGCCTACATCGCGCACAGCCGCCTTCGACAGCAAAGCGCCAAAGGTGATGATTTGGCCCACGCGATCACGCCCGTACTTTTCCTGCACATAGCGGATAACCTCTTCCCGGCGATCCATGCAAAAGTCGATATCGAAGTCAGGCATCGACACGCGTTCCGGGTTCAGGAACCGCTCAAACAGCAGTGAATAGCGCAGCGGATCAAGGTCCGTGATTGTCAGCGCATAGGCCACCAGCGATCCTGCGCCCGAGCCTCGACCAGGCCCCACAGGAATGTCGTTGGTCTTGGCCCATTTGATAAAGTCCGCAACGATCAGGAAGTATCCGGAAAACCCCATCCCCTCGATAATCCCCAGCTCGAACTCCAGTCGTTTGTCGTATTCCTCGCGCGGTGCTGCCGGTTCAATCGCTGCCAAGCGTTCGTCCAGACCCAACTTGGATTGGCGCCGCAATTCTTCGATCTCATCATCGGCAAACTTCGGCAAAATCGGGTCGTGCCTTTCGGCCCCAAATGCGCATCGCCTTGCGATCTCAACCGTGTTTTCCAACGCCTCGGGCAAATCCGCAAAAAGCGTTGCCATCTCGGCGGGTGTCTTGAAATAGTGCTGAGGCGTCAGCCGCCGCCGGGGCGCCTGTTGATCGACATATGCCCCTTCCGCGATGCAGATTAACGCGTCATGGGCTTCATACATTTCGGTTTTCGGGAAATAGACATCGTTGGTCGCGACTAGCGGCAGATCAAGCTCATAAGCCATTGCGACTTGCGGTGCTTCGCTCAACCGCTCAGCCTCAGGCGATTCACCGTTTTCGGTCGGGTGGCGTTGCAGCTCGACATACAGCCGGTTCTCGAAGATCTCCGCCAATCGCGAAATCAATAATTTGGCTTTGCCGTCATGCCCGGCACGTAATGTCCGCCCAATCGGCCCGTCCGGCCCGCCCGTTAAACAGATAATCCCCTCGGAATTCGCGGCCAACTCTTCCATGGTCACATGCGGCCAATCCGCCTCGCGCATATATAGCGCCGAATTCAATCGCATCAGCCCCTCATAGCCGGAACGATTCTGCGCCAGCAACACCAACGGCGCAGGTGGCACTGCTTTCTCGCCGGGTCCAGCAACTTCATAAGCCAGGTCAACCTGGCAGCCGACAATGGGCTGCACGCCGGCATCTAACGCAGACACCGAAAACTCCAAAGCGGCGAACATGTTGTTGGTATCGGTCACCGCAACTGCCGGCATTTCCATCTTCTGACAAATCGCGGGCAATTTTTTCAGACGCACAGCGCCTTCCAAAAGCGAATACTCGGTGTGGACGCGCAGGTGAATGAATCGGGGGTCATTGTTCATACCCAAACTCTATTGTCGCTGGCCAAGCTGCGAAAGCGCAATCAATCCTGTCGACGACAATTCGCCGAAGGCAAATGCCATATGATGGAAAATCAAAAGAAAAGTCCCCATTATCAAAAATTTCCGCAGACAGCTTCGGGCGCACAGCTAACTTTAAGTCTTGCCAAACCACGGCCCGAGCGGCTTCAATCCTGAGCAGACCAAAGGAGCGCGCTCTCTACGCCGCATCGACGGCGCGCAACGGCCTTTTGATCTTCGGGTAACGCGGCAGGACTTCACATGGACATTACGTTTTCTCTGAATGGAGAAACTGTGCACGTCGATAGTGCGCCGACCGTGACCTTGCTTGATTGGCTGCGCGAAACGCAAAGCCTGACTGGCACCAAAGAGGGCTGCAACGAAGGCGACTGCGGGGCCTGCACGGTTATGGTGACTGACGAAGGCGGCGCGCGCGCGTTGAACGCCTGCATCCTGTTTCTGCCTCAGCTCCATGGAAAATCAGTGCGCACCGTCGAAGGGATATCTGGCCCAGACGGAGCATTGCATCCGGTTCAATCAGCGATGGTTGAAAAGCACGGGTCCCAATGCGGTTTCTGCACGCCGGGTTTCATCGTTTCCATGGGTGTTGGCCATCTGAATGGTCGCCAGGATCATGACGATGTCTTGGCCGGCAATCTGTGCCGCTGCACAGGCTACGCCCCTATTGTCCGGGCCGCAGAATCAGCATCAGATGCACCAGTTCCCGTATGGATGCGGGATAAGTTGCCAACAGTTCAATCTCAGGCCTTCGCGCCGGAAACGTCTGATGAACTGGCCAGCTGGTACGAGGCAAACCCAAATGGCACTCTCATCGCTGGAGCAACCGATGTGGGTCTGTGGGTCACCAAGTCCCTGCGAGATCTCGACAACGTCGCTTTTCTGAACCGTTGCCGTGATCTGCAAAACATCGAAGACAATGGTGAAACCGTGCGCATCGGTGCCGGGGTGACCATGGCAACGCTGTTGCCTCACTTACGTGACTGGCACCCATCCTATGCCGAAATGGTCCGTCGGTATGGGTCCGAGCAAGTTCGCCAGGCCGCCACCATCGGTGGCAACGTCGCCAATGGCTCGCCCATAGGCGACAACCCTCCAGCCCTAATTGCGCTGGGCGCGACCTTGCATCTTCGCAAAGGTGACAAGCGCCGCGAAATGCCAATAGAAGATTTCTTCGTCGAATACGGCAAACAAGACCGCGCACCCGGTGAGTTCGTCGAAGCCATAACCATTGCCAAATCGGCTCCTGCCTTGCGGTGCTACAAAATCTCCAAACGATTTGATCAGGACATCTCGGCGGTCTGCGGTTGCTTCGATGTTACCGTAGTCAATGGCACTGTCACCGACGCGCGGATCGCATTCGGTGGTATGGCAGGCACGCCTATGCGCGCTGCAAATGTCGAGGCGGCGCTCGTCGGCCAACCGTGGTCAGCAGAAACAGCCGAAAGAGCGGCACAGAAAATGCGCGATGACTTCACGCCGCTCACGGATATGCGTGCCAGTGCCGACTATCGTCTGGCCTCTGCCGAAAACCTGATGCTGCGCTATTTCCACGACTTATCCGGAACGACGACCAGTGTGCTGGAGGTCTCACCATGAGCGTTACCAAACCGTTACCACACGACGCCGCCCCGCTGCACGTCACCGGTCAGGCGCGTTATATCGACGATATCCCTCTGCCACGCGGCTCTTTGCATCTGGCATTTGGCCTTTCCGAAGTCGCTCATGGCAACATCACCGAGCTGAACTTGGACGCAGTGCGCGCCGCGCCGGGCGTAGTTGCGGTTCTGACTGCAAGCGATCTGCCACACGAAAACGACGTCTCCCCGTCGCCCAGCCCGGAACCGCTCTTAAGCGAAGGCACGGTTGAGTTTCTGGGCCAACCCATTTTCGTGGTCGCAGCCACATCGCATCTGCTGGCGCGCAAAGCGGTCCGCCAAGCCGAGATATCTTACGAAGAACTTCCAGCACTTCTCAGCCTGGACGATGCGCTGGCTGCTGATAGCCGGTTCGAAGACGGCCCGCGCATTTACGAAAAAGGCAACGCCGCCGCCGCAGTTTCAGCTGCCGCTGTTGTCACCGAAGGCTCCATGGAAATAGGCGGGCAGGAACACTTCTATCTTGAGGGGCAGGCGGCAGCCGCGGTCCCGCAAGAGGGCGGGGACATGATCGTCTATTCCTCGACCCAACACCCGACCGAGATCCAGCACAAAGTTGCCGAAGCTCTGGGTCGACCGATGAACGCTGTCCGTTGCGAGGTTCGCCGGATGGGTGGCGGATTTGGCGGCAAGGAAAGCCAGGGCAATCACTTGGCTGTTTCCTGCGCTGTTATCGCCAGCCTGACCGGTCGATCATGTTCAATGCGCTATGACCGTGATGACGACATGATGGTCACCGGGAAACGTCACGACTTCCGTATCAACTATCGCGTCGGGCACGACGAACAGGGTCGCATCTCTGGTATCGAGTTTTTGCAGCTTTGCCGCTGTGGCTGGTCCATGGATTTGTCGCTGCCAGTCGCAGATCGCGCCATGTTGCATGCCGATAACGCCTATCTGATCGACAACATGCGGATCGAATCTCATCGCCTGAAAACAAACACGCAGTCCGGAACAGCCTTCCGTGGCTTTGGTGGCCCGCAGGGAATGGTCGGCATCGAGCGGGTGTTGGACCACGTCGCCCACGCTGTCGGGCGTGACCCGTTGGATGTGCGCCGCCTGAATTACTACCAGCCTGCGGCTGGGGCCTCCGGCGGGGATACTTCTGGGCCGATAATGTCAGATGACACTGCCCAGCAGACGACGCCCTATCACATGCCGGTCGAAGACTTCATCCTTCATGAGCTGACCGATCAACTGGTGGAAACGTCTGATTACAACGCAAGGCGGGCAGCGATTGCCAACTGGAACGCCACCAATCCCATTTTGAAAAAAGGGCTGGCCCTGACGCCAGTCAAGTTCGGGATCAGCTTCACACTGACTCACCTCAATCAAGCGGGTGCCTTGGTGCACGTCTATCAAGACGGCTCGATACACATGAACCATGGCGGCACTGAAATGGGCCAAGGCCTGTTCCAGAAGGTCGCCCAGGTGGCAGCGGCGCGTTTTGGCGTGGATGTCGGCAAAGTTAAAATCACCGCGACAGACACGGCCAAAGTGCCCAACACCAGCGCAACTGCAGCATCCTCGGGCACGGATCTGAACGGCATGGCCGTCCGCGCAGCCTGCGATACCATCCGCGATCGTCTGGCGACTTTTGTGGCCGAGCGCGCGCAAACCGATCCTTCCAGTGTGCGTTTCGAAGGCGGCATGATCCATGTCGGCGACGAGGCATTGACGTTCGATAACGTTGTTGCAGATGCTTATATGGCGCGCGTCAGCCTGTCAGCGACCGGATTCTACAAAACCCCAAAGATCGTTTGGGATCGCATCAAGGGCACCGGGCGGCCGTTCTATTATTTCGCTTATGGCGCTGCGGTTACCGAAGTGGTCATCGATACTCTGACTGGCGAAAACCGCATCCTTCGCGCAGATATCCTGCATGATGCTGGGGCATCTCTGAACCCGGCTCTGGATATCGGACAGGTCGAAGGCGGTTATGTTCAGGGCGCGGGCTGGCTGACGACTGAAGAACTTATTTGGGATGACAAAGGCCGCCTGCGCACCCACGCGCCCTCAACCTACAAAATTCCCGCCTGTTCTGACCGGCCCGACATTTTCAACGTCGATCTTTGGGATGGCGAAAACCGCGAGGACACGATCTATCGCAGCAAGGCTGTGGGCGAGCCGCCGCTGATGCTGGGTATCTCGGCCCTGATGGCCTTGAACGACGCCGTCGCGCATTGCGGACCCGACTATCCATCGCTGGATGCTCCCGCCACTGCCGAGGCAGTACTGATGGCCGTCAAACGGGTGCAGTCATGACTTTCGCAGTGGATGACATTCGTCGTCTTGCTCCCGTCGCACGCGTGGTGGTGGCCGACACCAAAGGATCGGTTCCTCGCGAAATTGGTGCCGCCATGTTGGTCACTGCGACCGACCTGGAAGGGACAATCGGCGGCGGAACCCTTGAATTCGAGGCCATTCGACTGGCCAGACTGGCATTGGCCACAGGCCACGACCAAATCGACAAACAGCCGCTTGGGCCCGCCTTGGGTCAATGTTGTGGGGGCTCTGTGACTGTCCTGACCGAAATCTGGACCCAAGAGCGTCTGAACACCATCAAAGGTGATATAGTCCCGCGGCCGTTACCAGGTCAAACAATGGATATGCCACTGTCCGTTCGACGCGTCTCGAATGATGCGCGCAGAAGCGGGGTGCTGCCCCAACCCGGTATTCGGGACGGTTGGATGATCGAGCCGGTTGAGCGCGCGACGCGTGAAGTCTGGGTTTGGGGGGCAGGCCACGTTGGTCGCGCTGTCGTCCATGCTTTGCAACCACTTCCGGGGATACAGATTTGTTGGGCAGATACCGATCGCAATCGGTTTCCCGCCGATATCCCGGCAAAAGTCGAACCACTGATCGCCGAAAACCCGGCTAATCTGGTGTCACTTGCCCCCTCCCACGCGGAACATCTGATCCTGACGTATAGTCACGCACTGGATCTGGAATTGTGCCATCGCATTCTGTCGCGGTCCTTCGGGGCGCTTGGTTTGATCGGTTCGGCAACAAAACGGGCGCGGTTTCGCAATCGGCTGGCAGCCCTGGGGCATGGGCCGGAGCAGATTGAACGTATGCAATGCCCGATCGGTGATCCGGGCCTTGGTAAGCATCCGCAGGCTATCGCACTGGGCGTCGCCGCAGAATTTTTGAAGACCGCAAAAGGGGGCACGGCCATGAACGTGAAACGGGCATGAGCGATACACCACTTCTTAGAATCGAAGGCCTCCGCAAGGCCTATCCGGGTGTTGTCGCCAACAACAACGTTAGCTTCGACATCGGCAAAGGCGAAGTGCACGCGCTCTTGGGTGAAAACGGTGCCGGGAAATCCACCCTGGTGAAGATGGTTTATGGGTTGGTTAAGCCCGATGTTGGCAAGATGAGCTTTCAGGGGTCAACTTATGCCCCGACCAGCCCGCACGAAGCCCGCTCAACTGGTATCGCGATGGTGTTTCAGCACTTCTCGTTGTTCGAAGCCTTGGACGTGGCTGAAAACGTCGCGCTGGGCATGGAAGACCCTCCCCCAATGCGTCAATTATCTGGGCGCATTCGCGAGGTGAGCGAGACCTATGGCCTGCCACTTGATCCGACCCGTCTGGTCGGTGATCTGTCCGCAGGTGAACGTCAGCGCGTCGAAATTATCCGGTGTCTGCTGCAAGATCCTAAGCTGTTGATTATGGATGAGCCGACCAGTGTTCTGACACCTCAAGAAGTCGATATCCTTTTCGAAACTTTGAAGAAATTACAGTCTGAAGGTACGTCGATACTCTATATCTCGCACAAGCTGGAGGAAATCCGCACGCTTTGTGAAGGCGCGACAATCCTGCGGCTGGGCGAGGTTGTGGGCTCGTGCAATCCACGCGAGAAGTCGGCGCGCGAACTGGCAGAGATGATGGTGGGCACCGAGTTGACGACTCCGACACCGACCAGCCATGAGTTGGGGGACGTCGCACTTGAATTGAAGGATCTGTCCGTCAATTCCGCCAACCCGTTTGGCGCGTCCCTTAAAAACATATCGCTGGAAGTGCGCGCAGGCGAAGTTCTGGGCATCGGCGGCGTTGCCGGCAATGGCCAGGACGAATTGCTTGGGGCGCTGTCCGGTGAATTGCTGGCCAAAAACGACTCGGTTTTGATGCATGGCCAGCCAATTGGACAATTGGGGCCGAATGAACGACGCAAACTGGGCCTGTTGGCAGCGCCAGAAGAGCGTCTGGGTCACGCAGCAGCGCCTGACATGAGCCTTGTTGAAAACGCCGCTCTGACAGGGTGGGTGCGCAAGAATATGGTGTCCAACGGCTTCATCAACTGGGCCAAAGCCCGCAGTTTCGCAGAAGAAGTCATTCGGGAATTTGATGTGCGCACGCCCGGCTCGGGCAATGCGGCCAGAGCGTTGTCGGGTGGCAACTTACAGAAATTCGTCATCGGGCGAGAGATTTTGCAAGACCCCGAAATTCTGGTGGTTAACCAGCCGACATGGGGCGTTGATGCCAGTGCCGCTGCCGATATCCGTCAGGCCATCTTGGACCTTGCATCCAAGGGTGCTGCGGTCGTGGTTATCAGCCAGGATCTGGATGAACTGATGGAAGTCGCGGGTCGGTTCGCTGCCCTGAACGAGGGACGCCTAAGTGATCCACAACCCACCAAGGGTCTGACGATTGATGAGATTGGCCTGATGATGGGCGGTGCCCATGGCATGGAGGTCGCACATGTCTAAATCGTTCAACAAAACTTCTTGCCTCCGGCGGGAGTATTTCACCCAGAAAGAAGGGGCTTATCATGGTTCGGCTTGAGAAACGTCCCACGCCGTCGCAAACGTGGAGTTATCTGACACCCGTGGTCGCCGTTATCGCCACGATGATTGCGGGCGGGTTCCTGTTTGCCTTTTTGGGCAAGGATCCGGTGGTCGCGATCCGCACAATCTTCTGGGATCCGATCTTTGGCGAATTCGCGTTCTACTATCGTGGTCAATTGCTGGTTAAGGCCGGTCCATTGATCTTGATCGCTGTTGGTCTCAGTCTTGGCTTCAAAGCCGGAGTCTGGAACATCGGTGCTGAAGGTCAGTATATCATGGGGGCCATCTTTGGTGCCGCTGTGGGCCTGGCGTTTTACCCGATGGAAGCGCGCTGGCTGATCTTTCCGTTGATGATCATAGCAGGGGCATTCGGTGGATTTCTCTGGGCGATGATCCCCGGCATCCTGAAAACACGCTTTAACACCAACGAAATTCTGGTTTCGCTTCTGCTGGTCTATGTTGCCGAGCAAATCCTGGCTTCTATGGCCCTTGGGTTGCTGCGCAACCCAGAAGGTGCAGGCTTCCCCGGTTCCAGAAACCTTAGGCAGTATGTCAGTTCGTCCAATGATGAGTTGATAGCTGGATGGGGTATGCACTGGGGCGTTGTGGCAGCCTTCATCGCTGTGATCTTTGCTTACGTTCTGCTCAGTCGGCATCTGATGGGCTTTAATATCCGCCTGACCGGCGATAGCCCGCGCGCGGCAAAGTTTGCAGGCGTCAGTCCAAATCGCCTGATCCTGTTCTGCCTCGGTATATCCGGCGCTTTGGCAGGCTTGGCAGGCATGTTCGAAGTTGCCGGCCCCGCCGGACAAATCAGCATCGATTTCAATGTCGGCTACGGTTTCACAGCAATCATCGTGGCCTTCCTGGGGCGTCTTCACCCGATCGGCATTCTGCTTGCTGGCTTGTTAATGGCTCTCACCTATATCGGCGGCGAAGCGGCGCAGGCCTCGTTAGGACTGCCCGCAGCAGCAATCCAAGCCTTCCAGGGCATGCTCCTGTTCTTCTTGCTGGGTTTTGACGTCTTGACGAATTTCCGGGTGCGGTTCGGACGCGAGGCAACAGCATGACCCAACCAAGCATTGATCAACGACACACACACCACGATCTGACGAAGGAGTTGGCGTAATGGATTTTGGCTCTATCAATCCGGTTCTGTTGATTTCAGCTCTCATGGTGGCATCAACGCCCATCCTTCTGGCGGCGATTGGCGAAATGGTCGCTGAAAAGTCCGGTGTCCTTAATCTGGGCGTTGAAGGTATGATGATAATCGGCGCAATCTGTGGGTTCATCACTGCAGTTGAGTCCGGTTCACCCATGCTCGGATTTATTGTCGCCGCCGTCGGAGCGGCCGTGTTTTCCTTGCTTTTTGGAATTCTCACGCAGATCTTTCTGACCAACCAGGTTGCGACCGGCCTTGCGCTCACTTTGTTCGGGCTGGGGCTGTCCAGCTTGATGGGTCAAAGCTATGTCGGTGTTCTGCCGCCATCGACCGAAAAACTGGATATATTCCTTTTAGGAGACGTTCCTTTCCTTGGCTTGGCGATCTTTAGTCACGACTGGATGGTCTACTTTTCACTGGTCCTTGTTGCCGCGGTTTGGGCCTTTCTGAAATACACTCGTCTGGGACTGATCCTGCGTGCCGTTGGCGAAGGCCACGATGCAGCCCATGCGTTGGGGTATAACGTAATCCTGGTGCGCTTGTCGGCCATCGCGTTTGGTGGCGCTTGTGCCGGTCTGGGCGGTGCCTATCTCAGCCTGGTGCGCGTTCCACAGTGGACCGAGGGTATGACAGCCGGATCAGGCTGGATTGCTCTGGCGATCGTGGTTTTTGCCAGTTGGCGCGCAGGTCGCGTTCTTCTGGGCGCATACCTTTTCGGCGGCATTACGGTTTTGCAACTTAATTTACAGGCGGCAGGCGTGGCAATACCTGTCGAACTCTTGTCCATGTCACCATACCTGATAACCATCCTGGTGCTGGTTATCATCTCATCCGACCGGAACCGCGCGGCAATGAATGCGCCTGCGGCTCTTGGACGGTCATTTCATGCCTCAAGCTGAGGCGCACGATAACACCAATGGGGAGAACAAAATGAAGAAACGCACATTCTTGGCCGCGGTCGCTGCGGCGGCTATGGCCACCGGAGCGATGGCAGGAAGCCATGGTGACGGACCAGTCAAGGTAGGCTTTATCTACGTGGGCCCAACCAATGATGGCGGCTGGAACGAAGCACATTATCATTCGGTCGAGCAGATGCTCGAGCACTTTGGCGATAAAGTTGAGTATATTGCTCAGGAAAGCGTGCCCGAGGGTGCCGATGCCGAACGTGCAATGACCCAGATGGCTCTTCAGGGAACCGATATCATCTTCGCGACGTCCTTCGGATTCATGGATCCGACTATCAACGTCGCGGCGAAATTCCCGAATGTTAAGTTTGAGCATGCCACCGGCTTCAAGCGGGCGGACAACGTGTCCACATACTCTGCACGCTTCTACGAAGGGCGCGCAATCCAGGGACATATTGCTGGACGGATGACGAAGTCCAACAAAATTGGATACATCGCGTCTTTCCCAATTCCCGAAGTTGTGCGTGGCATCAACTCTTCGTTCTTGCATGCCAAGAAGGTGAACCCGGACGTCGAGATGTCTGTTATCTGGGTTTCCACCTGGTATGATCCGGGCAAAGAGGCAGACGCTGCCAAAGCGCTCATCGATAACGGCGTTGATGTTGTTCTTCAGCATACCGACTCCACTGCACCGCATGCTGCTGCCAAAGAAGCCGGAAACGTTATCACGTTCGGGCAAGCCTCTGACATGCTGGAATTTGCACCGTTCCCACGCGTATCCTCGATCATTGATGATTGGGCACCGTATTACATTGCGCGGGTTCAGGCCGTGATGGATGGCACCTGGGAAAGCAAAGATACCTGGGACGGTATTGGCCCGGGCATGGTTGGCATTGGCGAGATTACGGACGCGGTGCCGGCAGATGTCAAAGCCGAAGCAGAAGCCTTGCGGGATGCGATGGCGGCGGGTGAGTATCACCCCTTCACCGGTCCCATTAAGACCCAAAGCGGGGCTGCTTGGTTGGCAGATGGCGAAGTAGCTGATGACGGAACGCTTGCTGGCATGTCCTTCTACATTGAAGGTCTGGTTGGCGACATTCCAAACTAAACAATTCGACCTCCGTCGGATCAACAATCCAAGGGCCTGAAGAATACGGATCTGTCGCCTGTTCTCAAGCTACTTCCTGAACTCACCGGTGCCATTCGGGCGATGAGTTGACCCGCGTTGCGATAGTTGGGGGCGGTATTGCTGGCGTATCCGCAGCGGCAAAACTTGCCCCGTATTTCGACGTTACCGTATTCGAAGCCGAAAACACGGTTGGCTACCACGCCAGCGGCCGCTCGGCGGCGATGTTCGATGAATCCTATGGCAATATAACCGTTCGCACTTTGAACACGGCCTCAAAACTGGCGCTCGAGGCCGCCGAGGTATTGTCTCCGCGCAAAATATTGTTGGTTGCGCTTCCGGGTGATGAGGCAGCTTTTGCCGCAAGCCTGGAGCAGATAGATATGACGGAAATAAGCCCGAACCGGGCGCGGGGTCTTGTCCCGATCATTTCACCCGATGTCACCTATGCGGCGATTTATGAAAGGTCTTATGACATCGACACGGATCAACTCCTCCAATCATATGCGAAGCAGACCCGCGCCAATGGCGCAAACATTCGAACGGCGGCCCCTATCCAACAGATCACAAAAGCCGGATGCTGGACGCTGATTTCGGGCACTGAACGCTTTCAGGCTGACATAATTGTCAACGCTGCCGGAGCTTGGGCAGACAACATTGCCGACTTGGCCGGCGTCTCGCCGCTCGGATTGCAACCCTATCGACGCTCTATGGCCCGTATGGCCGCGCCCGGAGGTCACGATGCGCACCATTGGCCAATGCTCTTTGGTGCAGGCGAAAGCTGGTATGCCAAGCCCGACGCTGGTGGCTGGATTATCTCGCCCGCCGAAGAGGACCCGATGCAACCAATGGATGCTTGGGCAGACGACATGGTTCTCGCCGAAGGCATCGCCCGTTATCAGCCCCACGTCACCGAACCCGTCACACGGATCACCGCTAATTGGGCCGGATTGCGCACATTTGCGCCAGATCGATCGCTGGTCATCGGCCAAGATCCAACGATACCGGGGTTCTATTGGTGTGCAGCGCAAGGCGGTTATGGGTTCCAAACCGCCCCGGCAGCTTCGGACCTTTTGGCGGCCACAATCACAGGCAGCACACCGGCCATCCCAATGGATGCGGTGCGCGCATTGTCTCCTGCAAGGTTCAGATAAGGATTAGGCGAAGTCCGGGTTGTATGACACACGTTCGCGCATCTTATAGCGCGGTGCCGGATAGTCCGAGAACTTTGGCGCAAATTTCGGGAAAGTCTCCCGCAAGGCCTGCCGCGCGGTCTTCGGTGCTTTTTTCATAGAATCCAAATTCGGTGCAAAGCTTTCAACCGGCAGACCATTGGCACAGATCACAAGATGTTCGTCAAAGACCACGTTGTAATACGTGACCTCTTCCGCAGCGCGATCAATAAATGAACTGTCGTTCAACCCAGCAATGTCGCGCGCTGGAACCAGACAATTCTCACCGTCCTCTTCGTCCAACAAGCGCCACCCCGGAATAAGCAATCTATGCGCAGCACCCACCGACAACCCTTTCTGGGGCATCATCGGGCCAATGGCACGTGGACGCAAAGCAATCGGTGCCAACGAGGGATCGGCAGCAATCTCGGTCGCTGTGACGGTGCGGGTCCAGATCATGCGAATGGGTTGAAGTCCCTCATCCCGTGTCACGACCAAATCGCCAACACGCATGAATTCAACACGGCGTTCGCAGGTTGGCACCTGCGCATAATCCCGTTGCACCAGCTTTGCTGACATCATCTTGTTTGGCGATCTTTGCAGCCATGGTCATCCGCGCATCCCTTTCGCACGCTAGGCTTCCCAACTAGTCACCACTGTGATTTTAATTGTGACGTAAATAGGGACAGGTCGTGGTGAATCCGGGGTCCACGGGCATATAACCCAATTAATTGTCTGCAATTAGTAAACAAACACCGTTCCATGGGCTGATTGTTGGAAGTTGTCGTCAACAGTGGCCGCTCGATACTCGGAACTGTCTTAAACGGCTCTATTGGGGTGCGATGCCTGTGGTGACTGCATTTCGGCAATAATGGATCGCGCCGCCGCTCTTGGATCCATTGCGCGATGGATCGGCCTGCCAACCACAACATGGTCCGCACCCTCGGCGATGGCCTCTGCTGGGGTCAACACGCGTTTCTGATCACCAAGGTCTGATCCGGCTGGACGCACGCCCGGCGTCACGATCAAACGCCCCTCAGATTCCGGCAACGCCCGTATCCGTCGCGCTTCCTGCGGCGAAGCGATGACTCCATGTGCCCCGGCCTCAAACGCGCGACCCGCGCGTTCTTCCACCAGGTCAGGAATGGCACCATCTTTGATCTGCGCCGCGTCAAGGTCCGCCCGCTCTAACGAAGTAAGAACCGTAACTGCCAGTATCTTCATGTCGCTCGCACCCGCGCCTTCTCGTGCCGCGCGCACCACATGCGGATCACCATGCACAGTCAGAAAGTCCAAATCGAACTGCGACAGGCCCCGAACCGCCGCCTCAACGGTCGCGCCAATATCAAATAGCTTAAGGTCCATGAATATCCGCTTGCCGTGTTCTTCCTTCAGCTCATTCGCCAGGGCCATGCCACCGCCGGTCAACATCCCCAGCCCGATCTTATAGAAAGACACCGCGTCGCCCAGCCGCTCCGCAAGTGCCATGCCCTCCATCGCATTGGGAACATCCAGCGCAACAATCAGACGATCATCAGACATGGGTGGCGGTCCTTTCGGCTTTAACTCGGATGCTGGCGCGGTCATGATCGCCTCACTTTCCGCTGTCAAGGAGGCGCGCCCGTGATCACCCTCGAAGTTTGTGTCGACAGCCCCGAAGGATTGGCCGCAGCTATCGAAGGCGGTGCCGATCGGGTCGAACTCTGCTCTGCGCTTGATCTGGGTGGTCTTTCCCCAACACCGGGTCTTATCGCCCAGGCTGCCAAAGCACCTGTTCCCGTGATGGCCATGATCCGCCCGCGTGCGGGTGATTTCCAATTTTCCGAAGCCGAGCTTCAGGCCGCCGTCTCTGACATTCGAGTTGCCCGAGCCAGCGGTCTTCACGGTGTGGTCATCGGCGTCAGCAATGCGGACAATACACTCAACACTCAACACTCATGCGCTCGAACGCCTGATCGCCGCCGCCGATGGTATGGAAACAACCTTGCACCGGTGCATAGACCTCGCGCCGGACCTAACAGCAGCCGTTGATCAAGCCGCCGACCTTTACATCGACCGTATTCTGTCCTCCGGCAGCACGGTTTCCGCGCTGGACGGTATCGACCACTTGCGCCGCATGATGAAAACCGCTGACGGTCGGTTGATCATCATGCCTGGTGCAGGGCTTACCCCGGAAACGGTCCACCAAATCACAGATGCTCTGCCGGTGCGCGAAGTTCACGCCGCCTGCGCAACGCCCGTTGCCCCCGATGAGCGTCACTTGGCCTTTGGATTTATCGGCAGCGCACCAATCGCTACCAGCGCATCCGAAGTTCGTGCCATGAAAACTGCACTCGAAAAAGCCGGATAATTATCCAGCCAGATCTTGCGCAAAACATCTTCCGCGCCCATTTCTTGGACAAGGCCCAACAAAGTGCATGCCGCCAAGCGGGTGCAAGCTATCCGGGCGCTTATTAGAAGGAGATACCGATGGACTTAGAAAAGTTCACCGAGCGATCGCGCGGCTTTTTGCAGGCCGCTCAGACGATCGCCATGCGGGAAAGCCACCAAAGGGTCGCACCCGAACACCTGTTAAAAGCCCTTTTGGACGATGATCAGGGCCTCAGCGCCAATCTGATCAAAGCGGCGGGCGGTTCCCCCGAACGTGTCATTCAGGCCGTTGAACAGGCCGTCAACAAACACGCCAAAGTCACGGGCGATGCGGGCCAGACATTCATGGACCAGCAAACCGCCAAAGTGATGGTCGAAGCTGAAAAAATCGCCAAAAAGGCTGGCGACAGCTTTGTGCCTGTCGAACGTTTGCTAACCGCGTTGGCCGTGGTGAAGTCCAAAGCGAAAGAGGCGCTGGATGCGGGGTCAGTGACCGCCCAAGCTCTGAACAGCGCCATCAATGACGTGAGGAAAGGCCGCACCGCCGACACCGCGTCTGCTGAAGAAGGCTATGATGCGCTGAAAAATATGCGCGCGATCTGACCGAAGCCGCGCGCGACGGCAAAATCGATCCGATCATTGGCCGCGATGAAGAAATTCGCCGCGCCATGCAGGTTCTCAGCCGCCGCACCAAAAACAACCCTGTCCTGATCGGTGAACCCGGCGTCGGTAAGACCGCCATCGCCGAAGGTCTTGCCATGCGGATCATCGACGGCGATGTGCCGGAATCTCTGCGCAATAAACAACTTATGGCGTTGGACATGGGCGCGCTGATTGCAGGTGCTAAATACCGTGGCGAATTTGAAGAACGCCTGAAGGCAGTTCTGTCCGAAGTCACGACCGCAGCGGGTGAGATCATCCTGTTTATCGACGAAATGCACACGCTGGTCGGCGCAGGTAAAGCCGACGGCGCTATGGATGCCTCGAACCTCCTGAAACCAGCTTTGGCCCGTGGTGAACTTCACTGCGTCGGCGCAACCACACTGGATGAATACCGCAAACACGTCGAAAAAGACGCGGCCCTTGCCCGTCGGTTCCAGCCGCTTGTGATCGAAGAACCCACCGTGGAAGACACGATTTCAATCCTGCGTGGCATCAAAGAGAAATACGAACTCCACCACGGCGTTCGCATCTCGGACTCCGCCCTAGTCGCGGCTTCCACGCTGTCGCACCGCTATATCACCGACCGCTTCCTGCCTGACAAAGCCATCGACCTGATGGACGAAGCCGCGTCGCGTCTGCGGATGGAAGTAGATTCAAAACCCGAAGAACTCGACGCCCTAGACCGGCAAATCCTGCAAATGCAGATCGAAGCCGAGGCGTTGAAGAAAGAAGATGACAAAGCTTCGAAAGACCGTCTGAAGAAGCTGGAAAAAGAGCTTTCCGATCTTCAGGAAAAGTCGTCCGAGATGACGGCCCAGTGGCAAGCCGAACGTGACAAACTGGAAAGCGCGCGTGATCTGAAGGAACAACTCGATCGCGCTCGCGCCGAATTGGAACAAGTCAAGCGCGACGGTAACCTGCAACGCGCCGGCGAACTCAGCTATGGCGTGATCCCCGGTCTGGAAAAACAGCTCGAAACTGCTGAAGAACAAGACAGCGATGTCATGGTCGAAGAGGCCGTGCGCCCCGAACAGATCGCCGAAGTTGTCGAACGCTGGACCGGTATCCCGACCACACGGATGCTGGAAGGCGAGCGTGAAAAGCTGTTGCGCATGGAAGACGAACTTGGCTGTCGTGTGATTGGCCAAAGGGATGCCGTGCGCGCCGTTTCCAACGCCGTCCGCCGCGCCCGCGCCGGTCTGAACGACGAAAACCGCCCGCTTGGTTCCTTCCTCTTTCTCGGCCCAACCGGTGTTGGTAAGACCGAGCTGACCAAGGCCGTCGCCGAATTCCTATTCGACGACGAAAGCGCCATGGTTCGCGTGGATATGTCCGAGTTCATGGAAAAGCACGCCGTTTCCCGTCTGATCGGCGCGCCTCCGGGTTATGTCGGCTATGACGAAGGCGGTGTCCTGACTGAAGCCGTGCGGCGTAGACCCTATCAGGTCGTGTTGTTTGACGAGGTCGAAAAGGCGCACCCCGACGTGTTCAACGTCCTGCTGCAAGTCCTTGACGACGGTGTCCTGACCGATGGCCAGGGCCGCACCGTGGATTTCAAACAGACGTTGATCGTGCTGACGTCCAACCTCGGCTCTCAGGCGCTCAGCCAGATGCCGGAAGGCTCCGACGCCAGCCAGGCGCGCCGCGATGTCATGGATGCCGTGCGTGCCCACTTCCGGCCTGAGTTCCTGAACCGTCTCGACGAAACCATCATCTTCGACCGTCTGACGCGCGAAGATATGGACGGCATCGTTGACATCCAGCTTGGTCGCCTGCGCAAACGCCTGGCACTCCAGAATATCTCACTGGAAATGGACGACCCTGCGAAGAAATGGCTGGCCGATGAGGGGTATGACCCCGTCTTCGGTGCCCGTCCCCTGAAACGCGTCATCCAACGCGCGCTGCAGGATCAACTGGCCGAGATGTTGTTGGCCGGGGACGTCGGTGAAGGCGCGAAAATCGCCGTCAGCGCCGGAACTGATGGTCTGATCGTCGGCGACCGCGTCGCTTCTTCGAACCGACAGCCGCCCGACGACGCCGTCGTGCACTGACCCAACAAAAAGCCCCGCCAACACGCGGGGCTTTTTCGACGGCAGCATTGAGCCAAAGTCGGACGCTTTTATCTGGGGCTGCGGCGGCTAAGAAGCACGAGAATTGACCTACTCTTCTGCTCCTTCACTCGAGGCGCGCTTTAATGGGGCAACTGTGCACCATTCGCCGTCAAAGTTTTCCCACGTCACAGTGCCAGTGTTTGCGGCAATCATGATTTGATCGGAGCTGGGGTTAACAATCTCTTTGGGCAGCAGGGTAATGAACAGAAGAAGGGCTTGCGTCGAAAGGCACATTGTTTTCTCCAGATGGTTGTGGCCTTACCACCGCGTTCATCGCTGACCCCTGTCGAAAGGAAATTGCTCCGAAATTGGTGCGACAAGCCGAGATGGCATATGGTGGCATTCGACGCCACATTGGGCCGAACAGACCAACGAAAACCGGTGAAGATTTACGAATTCAAAGATCTTGGAATTATCTTGAATGGATCAGATGGGTCCTTGTCCTCTCTCTCGGGAGATCCAATCGAGATTCGACCTCAGTCCCGAGAAGTTTTGCAATTACTAGCAAATGCCGCCGACAGGATCGTTTCGAAAGAAGAATTTACAGACGTCGTCTGGAACGGGCGAATGGTCAGCGAAGACAGCCTTGTTCAGTGCATTGCTGAAATCCGCTCTGCCATTGGCGACGGTGACCGGAAGATCATTCAAACCGTCCCGCGTAAAGGCTACAGATTTGTGCCTCCAGCAAATACAACGCCGAAACCCAGGGCGGCCCGCACCAAGTCAGCGATCTTGCTCACTGCCTCTCTCTGTTTGCTGGCAGGGTTGGCCTACCAATTCCTCCTAAGCGATGCCGCAGAAGATCACCCGCCTGTGGTGGCGGTGTTGCCACTAGACGACCTCAGTTCTCAACTTCACCAAGGATATCTCAGCGACGCGCTCAGCGAAGGGATAATCACCGAACTTGCTCGGTTTCCTCAATTCAGTGTTGTTGCGCGAAACTCGAGCTTTCAGTTCCGCGACGATCCTGAAGATGTTCGCGAAATCGGAAACGTCTTGGGCGCTGGCTACGTTGTAGAGGGGAGTCAGCAATTCGATGGCCAAAGCATAAAGGTTACTGTTCAGCTCGTAGACACAGAGAACGGTGTGCACCTGTTCGCCGACACCTACGAGCGCGATCTTGATGACTTGTTTGTTGTGCAAAACCAGATCGTTTCTCAGGTAGCATCTGTTGTGGGCCAAGCCGTCCTCTCAGACATGCCAGAAAGGGTGCAGGCTCGGGACGTAGACTCTCGTCTGCGTGGTCTGCAGGCCCGAAGTATCATGACCCAACTCAATCGCGAGAATTGGGAGAAGGCAATCGCACTAGAAGAGACATCAATTCGAGAAGAGCCGGATTCCGCTTGGGGCTACATAGGGAAATCACTGATGCTTGTGCCCGCGGCAATACTCGGCTGGATGGAGCCTCGGGACGAGATACTCGAACATTCGGTCGGGCTGGCAAGAACTGCCCTCCGCCTTGATCCAGAGAACTACATGTCGCATTACGCACTTGCGCGCGTGCTCTCAAGACGAGGCGAGCACGCGGAGTCGATATTGCACTTTGAGCGCGCCGCGAAGTTGAACCCCTCAGACTCAATCGTCTGGATTGGCATGTCGGTTCCGTTTTTGTACTCGGGAAGATCAAAAGACGCGCTCAAAGCACTTCATAGGGCGAAGGAAGTTGACCCACTGCATGGCGATTGGCTCCGATGGCAACTTGGCCTCGCTTACTGGCAGATCGACGAGTGTGAGCGCGGACTTGAAGAGATGCAAAGCATGGCTTCGCCTCCGTCTGCGTCAGCAAAGGCAAAGGTCGCGCTGCTGGTTTGTCTGGGTCGAATATCAGACGCAAAAGAGGCCATGGCAGCGTATCTGAAAGTCAGACAGGGCTTCACAATTGAAATCGAGGAAGCGTCCACTCCTAAAGATTGGGCTCCCGAAGGTACTCAGCGGCGCTGGTTGGATGCTATGCTGCAAGCGGGGATGCCTGAAACTTAGATTACGAGTGAGTGTGTCGTTCTGAGGTTGATTGGCGATTTCAACAGACCTTACATTGCGCGATGTTGTTGTTGCAGTGAACGCTGGCGATACCGGCTACAAACGAAACATCTCGATGCTGTGCCTAATGTGGACGATGGGATTGGATGCCTTAGTCGGAATAGATTCGCGAAATGTCAGCGCTGTCTGTGGTGCGGATGTTGAGTTGGTGAGCAGCAGACGTCCCGCATCTTTGCCGATTGGTCAGATCACCGGGCTCACGACTGTAAACTGAGATTTATTTCTGGCGCTGGTTCTATCGAAGATTGCCCGCAAGACTGGCTCTCCAAATGATTAACGAAACCTGACGCCCCCGTTCGGGTCCACCGACGTAATACCGACGCGATACAGACAGCCGATTTTGACTTTTGCACATCCTAAAAAACCGCCCCGCCAGTCTGGCAGGACAGTCCGAATTTCGAAGGTTGGAGCGATTAGGCTGTCTGGTCGTCCAGCTTGGCGTCCGGTGCATTCTTCGCAACAGAAGCCACACCGTTTTCGCGCGACGATGTGCTTTCATAGCTCTCCGACGTGCCAATCACCTGACCGTTAGTGGCTTTCAGATTGAACATCGACTTGCCCGCTTTGGTCTCTTTGCGCTCAAACCGATTGTCGTCGCCCGAATTTTTGCGAACAGATTCAATGCCGTTAAGCGCACTGGCCTTCCGCTTATACCCTTCGCTGGCCAGAATGATCTGTCCGTTGCCAGCCTTCAGGCGGAACCGAAATTCGCCCTTCTTGTCGGTATAAAGCTCAAACTTCCCTGCCATATTCTTTGGTCCTTACGTTTGCTTGTTGAATCCCATTGTCCTTAGCAAAGAGTTTTGCCGCAGAAGAACGCTTCCGGCAAGAGTGCTGTCCGTAACGTCAATTATTTCAGGAAAGTGACCCTCAAGACTCGGTTTTCCACCATTGAGCACTTCCAGCCCACTTCGAAGACTCACAATCGCAAACGATGCGACTTCCCAACCGTGGTTATCTAACTCAGCAACAATGCTCAGTTACCCAAGACATTGTTTCACCATAAGAATCGCAAATCGGCGACTCCTTGCCCGATCGCTAAAATTCGACCGATCCACCACACCTTTGCCGCAATCTGGGCGCAATCCAAATCCAAATCTGAACCCACAAATAAAAATACGCATTTCAAAAAGCGTCGAGGTTAAGCAGATGGCAAAAGTACACAAAATTGCAGGACTGCGAATTTCAAGGGTTGCTCCAACCCACGAGGCAGAAGATCCGTTGCAGGATTTCTGGACTCCTAAGGACGCCCTTCCAGAGTTGGAGCCAGCCGAAGATCGATTGCGTCGTCTTAAGCGTCAAATCTTTGAAAGCGATAGGATTACTCTGTCTCATAGTTCGGCGATGGATGATCTGCTCGATCCTTCACTGCGCTCAGAAACCGGCAGCCTTACAGCCCGCGCAACCGTCTACGTACTGAACATGATTGTTATGGTCATGGCCCTTCCAGTTGGATTGGCCTTACTGTTCTTTAATATCGTGATGGGTGAAAACTTGCGTACAACTGCCCATGTTGTGGCACTGACCGGAATGGCTCTGGCTCTTGCGCAGATGGATGGAGGCCCCGAATTGCTGCAACTGCTATGATTGTTCGAGCTTTCCCATTTGCTGTAGTTTGAGCTGCCTGTCTTCCGATAACTCACTGATTGGTATCAAATAAGTGTGGATCGCAAAAGCAATGGCCTTGCAATTCGGAAGACGAAACAGCGTTTGTCGTTCTGATCGCAGGTAGGCACCATGTACTGAGAAACCGCGATCTGCAGATGCCTCTGGCCGCGGCGCAAAAAGCTCAGCCTCTTTGGCAATCAACGCGTTGGCCCGCCAGATCGGCCGGTCGATCTTCAGTCCATCAAACATTCTTTGAACACGACGCCCCAGAACGTCATCGTAACTGGCGACAGGGCGATGAATGCGAAGCAATGGTCTTCCGATTTTCTCACTCAGCGTCCACCCCGCAGGAAAACAAAGTGCCGCGCCAGTCAGCACATGCTCTTCGGCTGTTTTTTGAAGCAAACAGAAATCCTCCTGGATAAGCCTGCCGATCGTCAGCAAAGGCGCATCCCAATCTATCGCAACAATTTCTCCGTCCGGGCGCGCAACCTGTTTGTGTGACACATGGAATTCTGCCTTGCTTCGCACTTGCACAAGTACGAACTCCAAAGCCTCCTGGACAGCTGACAGCGCTTCAGGAGAGGTTTGAAGAACCGAATTCGGGCACTCTGAAATAAGATAATCGCGAACCTTCATTTGCTGCGCATAGATCTCATCGATCCGCAACAGGTCGCTCTGAGAAACGGGTGAGACGCCGGGGAGTTCGCGCGTTGTGGCGGCATCCCAAACATCTGCCGGAATAGATCTGTGAAATACGGTCATCATCCCTGAGCATCTAGCGCCCGTTAAGCCGACCCGCCAGCCTATGTCGTTTTGTTGCTTGGCAAATGTCGGATTTCTGACGGACGCAGGCCCGAAGGCTTGACACGATGTCGACAGGAGGCCCGACATATGAACCAGCACTACAGCGACGCACGCAAGATTGATCCAAGCCGCGGATCACTGCTTGGCGATAACACTCCGAACGACGCAGATCGCATCGAAATCGGGCCAACTCAGCTTGCTTTCGGTGAATGGCAGGCGGCCGGACTTGATTTGCCCGATCTACAATCCATGCGCCGGCATCGGTGGGAGCGCCTGACAAATCACGTTGTCGAACGCGACTTTGGCGGTCTCCTCATGTTCGACCCCATGAACATTCGTTACGCTACAGATTCGACCAACATGCAGCTTTGGAATACACACAACCCGTTCCGAGCGCTTCTTCTGTGCCCGGACGGCTATATGGTGATCTGGGATTACAAGAATTCGCCATTCCTCACAGATTTCAATCCGTTAGTACGCGAGGCCCGCTCAGGGGCAGATTTTTTCTACTTTGACCGTGGTGACAAAGCCTATCAGGCAGCCGAACTGTTCTCTGCACAGGTTAAGGATCTGGTTGTTGAACACGGCGGCGGCAATATGAGATTGGCCGTCGACAAGGCCATGATGCACGCTTTTCGCGCACTCCAGTCCGTCGGGTTCGAGATCATGGAAGGCGAGGAACTCACGGAAAAGGCCCGTGCAGTCAAAGGCCCGGACGAAATCAAGGCGATGCGCTGTTCGCATCACGCCTGCGAAGTCGCTGTGGCAGAAATGGAAGCCTTTACGCGGGAGTTTGTACCCGCAGGAAACGTCAGCGAAGATGATATCTGGGCCATTCTCCACAAGGAGAACATCCGGCGTGGTGGCGAATGGATCGAGACCCGCCTTCTTGCATCCGGTCCTCGTACCAATCCATGGTTTCAGGAATGTGGCCCCCGCATAGTTCAGAACAACGAAATTGTGGCTTTCGACACAGATCTCGTTGGAAGCTACGGCATTTGCACGGATATTTCCCGCACTTGGTGGGTAGGAGAGAAACAGCCTCGCAAAGACATGATTGACGCCATGCAGCATGCTCACGAACACATCATGCGCAACATGGAGATGATCGCTCCGGGCGTGCGGATCGAAGACATGAGCCGAGATGGTCACAAACTTCACGAAAAGTATCAGGATCTGAAATACGGCTGCATGATGCACGGTGTCGGTCTTTGCGACGAGTGGCCATTGGTCTCTTATCCGGACCGGTTGGTGCCCGGCGCCTTCGACTACGAACTTCAACCCGGCATGGTGCTATGTGTCGAAGCTCTGATAGGTGAAGTCGGGGGTGATTTTTCGATTAAATTAGAAGATCAGGTTCTGGTCACAGAAGATGGGTTTGAAAATCTAACCAAATATCCGTTTGACCCAGTTCTGATGGGTGTCGGCTGACAGCAGTTAGAATTGAACTTTCGGTAACAGAGGTATCATTCGAAGTTTCGGATCATTCAGCCTTTGGTCATCATATTGTTCGACCAGAAATGCCTTGGTCATCAGGTCAGCATTTATGTCAATGAAATCTTCGGCGCTACGATAGTCAGCCATTTCCATGCGTTCAGCGATCAGACTGACGCTCGCCATTGTGACAGTTGCGTTATATTTGGTCGGTGCGTTCGCCTTGCTCGCAATTTCTTTAATGCCACGCGCCATGATGCTCATCGCTTCAAATGGTCCAAAACGTTCGATCGCGATAAAGTCGACACCAATATGATCAAGATGGCCGAAATCGTCCGGCGCAAGAGTGCCCGACTGCATCGCATCAAGTTTGTGCACATATTTCACGAGCTTTCCTCCTGGTTTCGTTCTTGCAAAACGTGAGAATCTGCCGCCGATAAATCGAGGTCATAAACAGATTTCAGCTGCTCTATTTTGTCTCGGGTCGGTTTTGAAAACGGAACTCTTCCTTCAAATGAATGCAGCGCCATCCCCTCGATCACTTCGGCAACTGACATATCAAGATGTTCAGCCAGACCCTTCAGGACTTTGAGCAAACGCTTCTCAATTCGAAAACCCGTCTGAACCCGTTCGATTCTCTTACTCATGCAGCATTAATAACACCAAGGTACCAATATAACAACATTACATTCCTTCTGATGCAAATGCACAATCCAGCGTGGGTAAGGCCCCAGCGCGTCATCATTCGAAAAAGTCGAATGGATCTCATCGAAAACGAAGAGGGCGAGCCTAATAATTCAGTACTAGCCGTGATCTTTCAACAAGCGTTGCTTCTGACGACTCCAATCGCGCTTGGCCTGGGTGTCCCGCTTGTCCGGTGCCGACTTACCCTTTGCGATTCCAATCTTCACCTTTGCCCGCCCACGATGGTTGAAATACAGCACCAAAGGCACAAGAGTCATTCCTTTGCGCTGGGTAGCATTCCAAAGATTGGAAAGTTCATTCTTTGAAACCAAAAGCTTACGGCGACGTCGATCTTCGTGCCCGAACATAGCTTGCTCATAGGGCGCAATATAGCTGTTGACCAACCACAACTCGCCACCTTCCACGGCGGCATAGCTTTCAGCGATATTTGATTGCCCGGTCCGCAAGGACTTCACCTCGGACCCCATCAGTTCAATCCCGCATTCGATATCGTCCGATATGGCATAGTCATACCGCGCACGCCGGTTCTCGGCGACGATCTTGTAGTTGGGATTGTCTTTCACTTTAGCCATAGCCGACCCGATTTAGGCGCTCGGCCGCATCAAGTCCAGTGCGGCATGATCATTGCCTGCTCCGCGCCAAGATATACAAACCTGACGCTACGATGATGGCGCTGCCCAAAAGCATCTGAGGCTCCAGGCTTTCGCCAAAAATCAACACACCCAACGCAATGCCGAAAATCAGGCGCGTATATCGAAATGGCGTAACTGAAGAGACATCGCCAGTTCGCATCGCCATAGTCAGAGAAGAATAGGCGCAAACACCAACCACGGATGACATCGCCAGATTGAAGGCTGCAAAGCCGGTCGGCACCACAAAAGGTGCAGTCTCATATGACCAGAACCCCAAGCCTGCGATGATTATCATCAGAAAGCCATAAACCCCCAAGATCCTTCCGCTAAGTGACTTGGGCGCGGCTCTCGTTGCCAAATCGCGGCCAGCAAAGCCGATCATTCCAATCACAGCCAGGATTGATAACGTCGTGAAACTGTCGGTGCCTGGCTGAAGAATAACCAAGACACCCAGCAACCCGACTAGAATAGCAGTCCAACGCCGCCAACCTACCGTCTCGCCAAACAAGAGTGCAGCGCCGGCGACCACGACGATTGGCGTGGCCTGTAAAATCGCAGTTGCCGACGACAGCGGGGTCAAAACAATGGCCAGCGTGAAAAACAAACGCCCGGCAATTTCGAATACGTCGCGCACCAACATGGTCGGTTCGATCACTTCGTGCGGAAACAACGGGTCTCCGGCACGTTGCGCAAGGATGGCGAAGATCACGCAGCCGCCCAGACCGAACCAAAACATTGCCTGCCCAATGGGAATGGTTGCGGCTGCAGCTTTCAGGAACATGTCTTCCACAGCGAACGCAGCCATGGCGGCAACCATCCATAGGCTACCGATAAGGTTTTCGCGGCGTCCGGTGTCGGTCAGTTGATCAACCCAGCATGAACCATAGCATCGCGAATGGCCGTTTTTGTGCCATCGCTTATTTCCACCAATGGCAGCCGCACATCTTCCGCGCAGCGCCCTAAAAGCGAAAGTCCATATTTCGCACCAGTCAGACCAGGCTCCATGAAGATGGCTGTGTGCAGCGGCATCAGGCGATCCTGATATTCCAAGGCTTTGGTGTAATCTCCGTCCAGAGTCGCTGTCTGGAATTCTGCGCAGAGTTTTGGTGCGACATTTGCAGTTACGCTGACGCAGCCAACTCCACCATGCGCGTTGAACCCCAAAGCAGAGGCGTCTTCACCTGAAAGCTGGATGAAATCAGCACCGCAGGTTTCGCGTTGCTTGGAAACTCGGACAACATCCCCAACCGCATCTTTGACACCAACAATCCGAGGGAGCTTCGCCAACTCGCCCATTGTCTCTGGGGTCATGTCCACAACAGACCGGCCGGGAATATTGTAGATAACTATTGGGATGTCAGCGGCATCGTGCATGGCCTTGAAATGTGCATAGAGACCGCCCTGGGTGGGCTTGTTATAATAGGGTGTCACAACCAGCGCCGCATCTGCACCAACGCGGGCAGCAAATTCAATAAGACGAACACCCTCAGACGTATTGTTTGAACCTGCGCCTGCAACAACTGGAACACGCCCTGCTGTGCAATCAACGACGGCTTTAACAACGGCTTCGTGCTCTTTGTGGGTCAGTGTCGGACTTTCGCCTGTCGTGCCGACCGGAACCAAGCCTTTCGTTCCCTGCTCTATTTGCCACTCAACCAGCGATTTGAGCGTATCGAAATCCACTTCGTTGTTGCGAAACGGGGTGACAAGTGCGGTCAATGACCCTCTAAGCATAATACGCCTCCTCTAAGTTGATGATTTTGCAAAATTGCAGCGCGCGGACCCTATAGGGCAGCGCGGGAATTGCCAAGTCACCGTTTTCATGGTTTTATGGCCGCCGCTGAGGGGCCAAAATTGAACGGACCGGCATCTATGATCAAGGCCCTCGCCACGGCGCTTTTCCTGACTTGTCTGGCATCTCCGTTGTCTGCGCAAACCGCGCGCGACGTCGAGATATTTGACGGTTCTATGGTTGCGTTACGCGACGGCGATTGGCGTGCCGCACTACAAACCGCTGAGGGCGTCAGTCCAGTAGCCAGAGACATTATTGAATGGCATCGGCTCCGCGCCGGGCAGGGTGATTTTGATTCGGTTCAACGGTTTCTCGACCGTCGGTCAGATTGGCCGGGGCTGAAGCTGTTGCGACGCCGAAGTGAGCCAAATCTGCCACTGGGATCGCGCGCTGACGATGTTCTCGAGTTTTTTGCACCTCAGGTGCCCCAAACCGGTGCTGGGGCAATGTCGCTAGTCGCGGCTTATCGGGCAAAGGGATTTGAAGCAGACGCAGAGGCCGAAGCTGTTCACGCTTGGTTAACTCACGAAATATCTGCCGCCGATGAAAACCGATTGCTTGATTGGTATGGCAAAGCGCTCAAGCCACATCACGAAAATCGACTTGATATGCTGCTATGGCGTAATGCTCGCAAAGGCGCGGAGCGCATGTTTAAGCGCGTCGACAAAGCGCATGTCGCCCTTGCGAAAGCGCGCATTGCACTTCGCGGCAACAAAAATGGGGTCGATAAGCTCGTTTCGGCGGTTCCAAAGGCGCTGTCATCCGACCCAGGTTTGATGTTCGAGCGGATGCAGTGGCGCGCCCAAAAAGGCCGCAATGCTCCGGCGATCGACCTGATGTTGGCGCAAAGCCCCGATAACCTTGGGGAAGCAGCCCGGTGGGGTGGTTGGCGGCGGGCATTCGCCCGGGCTGAAATGCGGCAGGGCCGAATAGAGAATGCTTATGATCTGGCATCCCAACACGGGTTGACCAGCGGCTCCCACTTCGCCGATCTCGAGTGGATTTCCGGGTATTTGGCGCTCACCTACAGGAACGATCCGCAGGCCGCGCTGGGGCATTTCCTCAAGTTTCGCGGCGCGGTGGATTCGCCAATTTCACTTGGTCGCGCCGGATATTGGGAAGGCCGCACCCACGAAGAACTGGGTGACGCCGAGTCCGCAAGGCTTTCCTATCTATTCGGCGCAGAATACCAGACCAGTTTTTATGGACAGCTGGCCGCCGAGAAGGCTGGCGTCGACATGAAGCCTTCGATGCACGCGCCCATCCCTGCGAACGATTGGAAACAGTCGGGATTTGCCGATAGCTCCGTTTTTGAGGCGGGTCGTCTGTTGATGGCTTCTGGCGAGTTATATCTGGCAATGCGTTTCATGACTCACTTGTCAGAGTCACTAAGCGCCACGGACGTTGCCCGCTTGGGCGCATTCGTGTTGGAAGAGGACCAGCCGCATATTGCAGTGATGATCGGAAAACGTGTGGCGCCGACTGGAACGGTCGTGCCATTCCTCTATTATCCCGTCGCGGATTTGGGCGTTTCCGACATGCCGGTGCCCGCGGAACTTGCTCTATCAATTGCGCGACGTGAAAGCGAATTCAACCCCGGCGTCACCAGCGGAGTCGGCGCGCGTGGATTGATGCAAGTTATGCCGGCAACAGCCCGCGAAGTCGCAGGGTATCTGGAAATTCCCTATAGCAAAGATCGATTGCTCAACGACGCAGCCTACAACGCCCGCATTGGCATTGCATACTTGGATGAGCTGATGACCGTCTTTGACGGCAATGTCGTAATGGTTTCGGCAGGTTATAACGCTGGCCCCAGCCGTCCCATGCGATGGATGGAGAATCGCGGCGATCCCAGACGCGGTCGGAGCGATGTCATCGATTGGATTGAGCACATCCCGTTTGACGAAACCCGGAATTACGTCATGCGGGTTGCGGAAAGTATGGCCGTGTATCGCGCGCGACTTACTGGTCAACCTCAACCCATGACGCTTTCAAAAGAACTTGTATCGCGAAACCAACATCAGCGCGCCGCGCTGAAGGGAGCATTGCTTCGACCTGCGCCGCGGCCCGCTCCTCTCACCGACTAAGTCTAGCGCAAGGCACGCCCTTTAACGATTGCGTCGGACCCAAATCGCGCGCGAATCTTGTCTGATGCTCGCTCTGCACTTGCTCTGGTACCAGCGCCCGGATCCAATAGATCGCCTCCGGTATCTGCCATATCGGCAGCGGTGATGTGGGAAATGCCGACGCCGATTAGCCGGAATGGACCCTGATCCGACACCTGATCAAAAAGAGACCGTGCTGTCCTGTAAACCCGATCTGCAATTTGCGTTGGATCGCTCAATGTTGTGCGTTTGGTAATCAACGAGTGGTCCGAGCGTTTCAGCTTTAGTGTTACGACACTACCGGCGCGATCCTTCGCTTTTGCACGGTCCGAAACATTCTCGGCCAACCGCCAAATGTGCCCGTCCAGCACTTCTGCATCAGAGGTGTCTTCTCCAAAGGTAGTTTCGTTGGAGATGGATTTAACAGGGGCATTTGCGGAAACACGTCGTCGATCTTCACCACGCGCTAGGTGCCACAGTCGTTCGCCCATTGATCCAAATCGCGCAACCAGATCTATTTTTTCCCACCGATGCAAATCGTCGAAAGTGCGAATGCCAGCCTTTTCGAGTGACGACTTTGTTTGGGCACCAACGCCCCAAATCAAGCCCACAGGTTTGTCGCTTAGAAACGCATGTGTCTCGGCTTGCCCAATAATCGAAAACCCTCGCGGCTTGTCCAAATCCGAGGCGACTTTTGCCAGAAATTTATTGTGGCTTAGGCCGATCGAACCGGTAAGCCCCAACTCGTCTTCCATTCTCTTGACCAGTTTGGCCAACATTACGGCGGGCGGGTATCCGTGCAGACGCTTGGTTCCCGTCAGATCCAGAAAAGCCTCGTCTAGCGACAAGGGTTCGACCACAGGTGTAAGCTCGTCCATCATTGCTCTGATCTCGCGCGATGCTTCCACGTAGGCGCTCATCCGACCTTTCACCACCACGGCATCAGGGCAAAGTTTTAGAGCTTGAAACATCGGCATGGCAGAGCGAACTCCGCGAATACGCGCAATATAGCAGGCCGTTGAAACGACACCGCGTCGCCCTCCGCCAATAATCACCGGCTTGTCCTGCAGCGAAGGGTTATCCCGCTTTTCGACGCTGGCATAAAAGGCATCGCAATCCATGTGCGCAATGGACAGGGTCAAAAGCTCCGGGTGTTCCATGATGCGTGGTCTGCCGCAGGCCGGGCATCTGCGTTCGACGTCAAATGTGGTAAGGCAATCGCGACAAAGGGCAGGCATCAAATGTCGATCCGGGTTAAGTTGATGATAGAATAGCGAAGGACCAGCAACGGTGACAGAGGCGTTTATCGGGGCAAAACTCGCCATACTGGTTGGCGACAAGATTGTTACCATCCTGCGCGATGATTTCCCGACTATCCCGTATCCCGACCACTGGGATTTGCCTGGCGGTGGTCGAGAGGGAAATGAGACACCCCAAGAGTGCGTATTGCGGGAAACCTTCGAAGAACTAGGGCTTCAATTTGCCCATGATGACCTTCTGTGGGCGTACAATCCGCCCGAAAGTTGGTTTTTTGTAACAGAGAAACCAAACATCGATCTCGAAAGCATCCGGTTTGGCGACGAAGGTCAATGTTGGCGGTTGGCTGACATTTCATGGTTCCTTGAATCCGCCAGGACTGTGCCAAACCAGCCAGACCGATTGCGAAAATATCTTGCTGTCCGGAAACGGTATCAGCGATGAACAAACTAAAAACCGAATGCCGAACCCCTAATGGGCAATGCACAACCAATATCCCGATTTGGAAGTTCAAAGCCTCCGAAAGGCAATATTGGGCGTTCTGGACGAAAAGGGGCTCGATGGCATCGCTTTTGCTGATCTTTCCAATGCCATACAACGCAAACTATCTGACCGAGACCTCTCTAATCTGGGATCACTCGGTTGGCACGTCACAACCATAAAGCTCGAGCCGGAAGTCAACGGTGAAATCGCAAAAATCAGTGGTGTATCTCCGCAACGGCTTTGCCTTGCCATACCGCATAAGTCATTGAAATAACGCAATCCAAGGGCCATATTTGCTTCGAAGGGACAGGCAGGTCATGGATTTAATGGAAATGATTCTATCATCACTAAGCGGCGGCGAGTGGGCAACAATTCTGTTCGCCGCATTCGTTATTATCTGTATTTACAAGGGCGTACGGATCGTCTCGCAATCCGAAAAACACGTTGTCGAGCGTTTTGGCCGCCTGCGCACCGTCATGGGACCAGGAATCAACTTTATAGTGCCATTTTTGGATCGCGTAGCGCATGAAATATCGATTTTGGAGCGTCAGCTTCCCAACGCAAGTCAAGACGCAATCACCGCTGACAACGTCCTGGTTCAGGTAGAGACAAGCGTGTTTTACCGGATTACTGAGCCTGAAAAGACGGTTTACCGCATTCGCGACGTAGACGCGGCCATTGCGACAACAGTTGCCGGTATCGTTCGTGCTGAGATCGGTAAGATGGAGTTGGACGAAGTTCAGTCAAACAGGGCAACATTAATTGCGACAATCAAAGGGTTTGTGGAAGACGCTGTGGATGACTGGGGCATTGAGGTGACACGGGCTGAGATCCTTGACGTTAACCTCGACCAGGCCACCCGCGACGCCATGCTCCAACAGCTTAATGCCGAACGTGAACGGCGTGCCGCAGTTACTCGTGCCGAAGGCGAAAGGCGTGCTGTGGAGCTAAACGCCGACGCTGAACTTTACGCAGCCGAGCAGGCTGCAAAGGCGCGTCGCGTCCAGGCTGATGCCGAGGCCTATGCGACGGGCGTGGTAGCACGGGCCATTCAGGAAAATGGTCTCGAGGCTGCGCAATATCAGGTGGCACTAAAGCAAGTGGAATCTCTGAATGCATTGGGCGCAAGCCCATCCAGCAACACCATTGTTGTGCCCGCCAATGCTCTGGAAGCCTTCGGCGATGCGTTCAAGATGCTGCGCGGTAAAGCCTGATGTGGGGCTTGTGGTGGATATGGATTGTCGGTGCGATCGCCTTAGCCACGCTCGAAGTTATCGCGCCCGCGCAGATTTTCCTGGGCTTCGCCATCGGTGCGGCGGGCGTTGGATTGGCATTGCTGGCTGGCGTGCCAGGAATTTCGACTTCGCTTCCTCTCACACTTCTGGTCTTTGCGGCATTGTCTTTGGTTGCTTGGATCGGCATCCGTCGATTGGTTGGTGTGCGGGAAGGTCAGGTCAAAGTCTGGGATCGCGATATCAACGACGATTAACCGGCATTGTTACTGCAAGTCACCGAAGGCGGTCTCGAGTCGTTCGATCGCTGTGATCAGAGTTGCTCTGGGTAAGGCGACGTTGAATCGCATATGCCCTACGCCACCGGACCCGAATTGCGTGCCGGGACTAGCGGCAATCTTGGCGTCGTGCAAAATGCGCCGTTTGATCTCACTATCCTCCATTCCGGTTCCTGTGAAATCAACCCAGGTCAGATAGGTCGATTGCATGTCCATAACCGAAATTCCGGGAAGTTGGTTCATGCGCTCGGCGAAAATCCGAAAGTTTTCTGCGATATACTCTTGAGCGGCATCTATCCAACCTTGGCCTTCTGAGAATGCGGCTTCCAACATCACCATACCAAACCGATTGGGCGAGGCTTCGCGGTCCACCAGGACCTGATCGAAAATCTTGCGTCTGGCGTCATCAGGAAGAATTGCAATGCCAGTCTCACCTCCGGCAATATTGAAACCCTTTTGTGTAGCCGTAAGAACTGCCAGTCGGTCGAAGCAATCCGGAGCAGCGACCGCTGTTGGAATGAATTTCGCGCCAGGAAATGTAAGATCCATATGAATCTCATCTGAAATTAGAAACAGATCGTGCGCTTTGCAAAAGGCGGAAACACGGGCCAGTTCTTCCGCAGTCCAGATCCTACCGCCCGGATTGTGCGGCGTGCAAAGAGTCAGAATTTTCTCATGGCCTTTCAGAGCCGCAGCCAACCCTTCTAGGTCCATCTCGAATTTGCCATCAACTACCGATAGCGGACTTTCGACAATCTCGCGGCCCATCGCCTTGGCCTGACGATAAAAGGCGTGATAAACTGGTGAAAACACAATCACGCCATCACCAACTTCCGAGAACGCCGCCAGAACGTCTGCGAAACCGTTTACAACTCCGTGCGTGTAACGAACCCAATTGGGATCGATGTTCCACCCGTGACGCGACTGCATCCAAGCGGCGACAGCAGCATTCATGGGTGCAGGATTGGAAAAGTATCCGAAATAGCCTCGGTCGATCTCTTTTTGTAATGCTTCGCGAATGACCGGGGCCGCTGCAAAGTCCATATCCGCAACCCACATAGGAATAATATCGGGATCATCGACACCGAATGACTTCGCTATGCCGTCATATTTAGAAGTGTGCGCTCCTCGAAGAGGCAACGGAGTGTCGAAGTCGAATTCCATGGCGATGTCCGTGAATTTGGGTCGTCGTGACCCTACTATTTCCTGACAAACCTGCAAGGGCAGGATCTTGCCGGGGAAAGCTGCATCGCTTAGATGAGCGTCATGGCACTTAGAACGATCCTTTTGCATCCTGATCCGCGGCTAAAATCCAAGGCCGCACCCGTCGTTGGTATTGATGACGGGTTGCGCCGTTTGGCCGACGACATGTTGGAGACAATGTACGATGCTCCAGGCATTGGATTGGCGGCTCCACAGCTTGGGATTGGGAAGCGACTGCTTGTTATGGACTGTGTGAAAGAAGAAAACGAAGCACCACGACCGATGGTTCTAATTAATCCGGAAGTTACTTGGTCGTCCGACGACATCGCTTCGTACGAAGAGGGGTGCCTGTCGATCCCCGAGCAATACGCTGAAGTTGTTCGCCCAGCTGAGGTCGAAGTAAGCTGGACGGATCTTGAGGGCGCGTCGCAATCCGAAAAATTCGATGGTTTGTGGGCCACCTGTGTGCAGCATGAAATCGACCACCTGAACGGGAAACTATTTATTGACTATCTGAGGCCCCTCAAACGCCAAATGATCACTCGCAAGATGGTGAAGCTGAAGCGGGAGAAGGCGCGAGCATGATCCATCCAATTACACTTTGGCCAGACGACGTTCTTAAGAAGGATTGCAAAAAGATCGACGAGATCAACGAAGACATCCTTTCGCTTGCTCACGACCTGTTGGACACCATGTATGACTCGGGCGGGCGCGGCCTGGCTGCACCCCAGATCGGTAAACCTTTGCGGATGTTTGTTATGGATTGCGGGTGGAAGCTGTCTGGAAACCGCAACGCCACAGTTATGATCAATCCCGAGATCATCGGCCGGTCAGATGACGTCGCAACGGGTACGGAAGCGTGTCTGAGTATTCCAGGTATCGAGGCCGAAGTTGAGCGCTCAAAAGAAGTTACAATGCGTTGGACCGTGCCAGATGCCAGTATCACCATTCAACGACTGACCGGAGCAGAGGCTGTTTGCGCACAACATGAATGCGATCACCTTGAAGGGCGCGTCATATTTGATCTTCTTTCAGACGACGCACGCGCCAAACTTGAACAGACTTACCATTCATGAAGCCAAGGCCAATTCTTCAATGGCCTGACAAAAGACTGCGAACGCCTGCATCGCCGGTTGAATCGGTCACAGACGAAATCCGACTGATCTGGAAAGAGATGGTCCATATCATGAATGCGATGCCGGGCTATGGGCTTGCCGCGCCCCAAATCGGTGTAATGCAACGACTCGCGGTGGTAGACTGTTCCGACGAGCGTGGTCGATCGATTTTGCTGGCGAACCCCGAGATCATCGAGCGGTCTGAAACAGAACATGTATGGCCGGAAGCATCGCCAAATCTACCGGGTGTCTCTGCTGTCGTCCACAGACCGGATAATGTTCTGGTCTCCTTCACCAACCATGAAGGGTTACGGGTTACAGAACGGTTCCAAGATCTGTGGGCGACTTCAGTTCAACATCAGATTGACCATCTGAACGGGCAGATGTTTTTTGACAGGCTCAGCCGAACCAAACGTCAGATGCTCTTGAAGAAGGCAGGAAAGCCAAGTCGATGAGATTGATATTTATGGGAACCCCGGCCTTTTCAGTGCCCGCGCTTGATGCGTTGGTGGAAGCTGGTCACGAAGTTGCCGCTGTTTATACCCAGCCACCTCGCCCAGCAGGTCGCGGTAAAAAGGAACGGCGCTCGCCAGTTCATAATCGCGCAGATCAGTTAGGGTTAGAAGTTCGGTGTCCTGCTTCTTTAAAGGAGCCCAAAGAAGAGGGCGCCATCGCGGACCTTAATGCCGACGCGGCTGTTGTGGTCGCATATGGGCTGATCCTTCCTGCTCCCGTGCTTGCCGCCCCCAAATTCGGTTGCCTGAATATTCACGCGTCCCTCTTACCGCGCTGGCGCGGCGCGGCACCAATTCACCGTGCCGTCATGGCTGGCGATCAAAAGACGGGTATTTCGATTATGCATATGGATATTGGTCTCGATACTGGCCCGGTGCTTCTGACCGAGGAAACCAACATAGGTGAAACCGAGACGACCGGTGACCTGCATGATCGATTGGCGGAAATGGGCGCGGGTTTGGTTGCTAAAGCGCTTGAAGGTATTGAAAATATTAAAGCTGTTGATCAATCAGAAGATGCTGTGACTTACGCTGTCAAGATCGACAAGTCTGAGGCGCGCATTGATTGGTCACGTGCGGCGGCAGTTATTGATCGGCAAATTCGCGCACTCAGTCCGTTTCCCGGCGCTTGGTGTACGATCGCCGATGAACGTGTAAAATTGCTCCGCTCGCGCACCGTTAGAGGCAGTGGTGAACCGGGCGCGCACATGGGGAACTTTCAAATCGCTTGCGGCGAGGGTGCGATTGAAGTGCTTGAAGCCCAGCGGTCGGGTAAGCGCCCGATGGAAGCCCAAGAATTGCTGCGCGGCATCACACTTCCTGATATTCTGGAATAGCGCTTTGCCCATTACTTCATTCTGGTGACAATACTCCGGGGTCCGGGGCAGCGCCCCGGATTGATTATGTTGGAAGGAAATGGCGATGTTTTTTGCGTTCTGGGGGTCCCTGGTTGTAGGAGGGCTAACGGCCTACCTTGCCGAAAAATGGGACCTCACTCACCACGGCTATCTGCAGGCCATCATCATCGCGCTTGGCGGAGTCATTTTGTTTTTTATGGTGCGCGTTATGTTTGGTCTTTCGTTCGGCAGCCATGGTTTGAATGCTATCGTTGGGGCAGCTGGGGCACTGATACTCATTCCAACAGAGGCGATGGCACGAAAGCGTCGCAATCGAAAGTGACGCCCAAAATTCGACCCGAATTTTGTAACGAAGTCTCATATTGAGACTTCGACCTGCCTCACCGGGGCGGGCGTGAGCGATAGACCGGCAACTTCCACCCGAATATCAATGATCCTGCTCGCAATGAAAACGTCACAACCGCGGCAACAAGCGCCGCTAACAACGCGTCACCAAATGTTCCAGCAAACCAGCCCGCAACTGCGCCCAGAAATGCAGCTGTCACATAAAGCTCACCGCGCCTTAAAACCATTGGCACTTCGTTGGCGACGACGTCGCGCATTAACCCACCCAATGTGCCGGTTAACACTCCCATAATCGGGGCAATGATGCCCGTTTGACCACTCGCAACTGCCGCTGCCAATCCGGCCGGAACCGCGATTGATAATGCGACAGCATCTAACCAGGTTAGCCAATTCGCTCGGCTTTCGACCAAATGCGCTGTGAAGAAAACGCTTACAGCGGCAATTGCTGCAATCCCCAGAACCTGGGGCTGGTCCATCCAAAATACAGGGTGCCGATCCAAAAGAAGATCCCTAACCGTACCGCCTCCGACTGCTGTTAGGGCGGCAAAGAATAAAAAACCCACGATGTCCAGCTGTGCGCGTGATGCGGCCAGGGCGCCGGTCAGGGCGAATATGAAGACTGATGCGGCATCAAGAAACACTCCCGCAGTCATTTTTGAGAATCCGGTTTAAACGGCTCCATCCCTGCGCGCGCCAATTCGTCAGCTTTTTCGTTTTCCGGGTGGCCAGCATGTCCCTTAACCCATTCCCACGTTACATCGTGCCGCAATTGAGCTTTATCCAATCGCTTCCATAGATCATCGTTCTTCACAGGTTTCTTCGCCGAAGTGCGCCAGCCATTCTTTTTCCAGCTGTGAATCCAAGTGGTCACGCCATTTTTGACATAGGTGGAATCAGTGACAACTGTAATTTCGCTGTCGCGCTCCAGCGCTTCTAATGCATTGATGGCGGCCAACAGTTCCATGCGGTTGTTGGTTGTCATGACTTCGCCGCCACTTAACCCGCGCTCTTTGAGAACTGTGTCGTTTGATCGTGCCTGAAGCACCACGCCCCAACCACCGGAACCGGGGTTGCCCGAGCATGCGCCATCGGTGAACGCAAACAGCTTGGTCACGAAGGAAGCTCGTTTAGAGCAACATAACCATTCAAGCTTGAAATTCTCTCCAGCCAGCTTCGAATGGCTTCAAACTGTTCCATGTCAAATCCGCCATGTTCGTGTGCTGTATGCGTGTAGGCGTATAGCGAGATGTCCGCAATCGAGATGCGTTCACCGGCGAGATAGTCGTGAGTTTTTAGGCGATCATCCATGATTTGCAGAACCGAATGACCTGCTTCCAGCAATTCTGCCATTCTTTCGGTTGTCGCCAAATGTGCGCGGCTCCTATATTTTCGGAGCGCCGCTCTTACGGCAATCACGGTTTCGTGGCGATTTTGCTCAAAGAACATCCAACCCAGCATCTCTGCGCGCGCAACTGGGTCTTCTGGAATCCAGGCGGAACCTTCAGCCAGATACCACAAAATCGCATTGGACTCGGAGATCTTGTTGCCGTCTGGTAGTTCAAGAACAGGCATTTTCCCTAACGGCAATACCCGGTTTCTGTGGGCGGCCTCGATTTCTGGCGTCTCATACTCCAGCCCGATGTGCCGAAATGTCTTGCCCATCAATGAAAGTAGAAGCCGAACTTTATAACTGTTGCCCGAGGATGGCATGGAATAAAGTGTCAAAGTCATTTTGAACTCCTCAAAAGCGGTAGAACAGCTAACGCTTGTTACTCTCTCTCACACCGCTTCCCGAAGAACCCGTGGAACTTTGAACTCAACCCGTTCTACGGCTGTTTCCACCAATTCGATTGTAACTTCAAATTCTCGGCTGATCGCCGCAATGACCTCGTCCACTAGTATTTCCGGAGCACTTGCACCCGCTGTCAATCCAATGGATTTCGCGCCTCGCAACGCACGCCAATCAATTTCGGTGGCGCGCTGAACCAATTGCGCATAGCCGCAACCAGCAGCCCGACCGACTTCGACCAGCCGCTTTGAGTTTGACGAATTCGGCGCTCCGATCACCAAAAGGGCGTCAATCTTCGGGGCGACAGCTTTTACAGCTTCCTGGCGGTTGGTTGTTGCGTAACAAATGTCTTCTTTGTGAGGGCCGACGATGTTTGGGAACCGCCTCTTAAGGGCTTCCACAACCTCGGCGGTGTCGTCAACACTCAGCGTTGTTTGCGTGATAAAGGCTAACTGGTCGGGATTGCGCGGTTCAAGTTTGGCAACATCCGCGACCGTTTCAACCAGCAAGACTTCACCTTTCGGCAATTGCCCCATCGTTCCCATGGTTTCTGGATGGCCAGCGTGACCAATCATGACCATTTGTAAACCGTTGCTATGGTGACGTTCAGCCTCGATATGCACCTTTGAAACCAGAGGACATGTGGCATCTACGTAGACCATCTCGCGGCGCTCTGCTTCTGCTGGTACTGCCTTAGGGACGCCATGCGCGGAAAAAATCACCGGTCTATCGCCGGGGCACTCGTCCAACTCCTCAACAAAAACTGCCCCTTTTGAACGAAGCTCATCCACCACGAATTTGTTGTGCACAATCTCGTGGCGGACAAAAACTGGCGCACCGCATTTATCCAACGCCAGCTCAACGATTTTGATGGCGCGATCAACGCCTGCGCAAAACCCGCGCGGCGCAGCAAGATAAAGTGTCAACTTGGGTTTCGTCATGCGCTGTCTCCGGGCATAGACCTAGTGGCTGAACGCAACATCGTCCAGCATCAGAGCCAATGGCACCGATGAAAACTCGAGATCAACCCCATTGCATGTGGCGAAACTGACTTAGTCTTCGTTTACGGGTTCACGCATGGGACGGCCGACGACATCTTTCAACTCGTCCAATTCAATGAAGTTGTCCGCTTGGCGCCGCAATTCGTCGGCGATCATTGGTGGCTGGCTGCGGATCGTAGAAACGACGGATACCCGAACACCCTTTCGCTGAAGACTTGCGACCAACGGGCGAAAATCGCCGTCGCCGGAAAACAGGACCATGTGATCAACGTGAGGAGCAAGCTCCATCGCGTCCACCGCTAATTCAATGTCCATGTTGCCTTTGACTTTGCGGCGACCCTGACTGTCCGTAAACTCTTTGGCCGGTTTTGTGACCATCGAGAATCCATTGTAGTGAAGCCAATCAACTAACGGTCGGATAGGTGAGTACTCGTCATTCTCTAAAAGCGCGGTGTAATAAAAAGCCCGCAGCATTTTTCCGCGACGCATAAATTCTTGCCGCAGCAGCTTATAGTCGATGTCAAATCCGAGCGCCTTTGCAGCCGCGTACAGATTCGCACCGTCAATGAACAGCGCAAGCCGTTCGTCCCTGTAGAACATTAAGTGTCCTTCCCGAATTTTCTTGGGTCTGCGGCCGTCCGTGAGTGTGAGTGGAAATAAGCGCGCCTAACCAGTGCATGGATATAAGTATCAAAATACATTCAAATGCAACTATCTATTTGGCCAGTCGGTTGTCGGGGTTCGTTGGCATAAAATGTTCCTAACAACGCATACGTGCTGTTTTGCAGACAGATGGCAAAATAGTCTTAACGAAGCCGAATTCCATGTGACCTTAGGTCAATCCAACTAAAAATTGTGCTTCAGCGCACGGATTGGGCGTAGATTCAACTTGTGTTTTTAATTGGCAGGTCCTAGATAACCGGCCTGTTCCCATGACCTACGGAGACCACCATGGCCCGCGTGACGGTTGAAGACTGTGTTGACAAAGTTCAGAACCGCTTCGAGCTTGTGATGCTTGCGTCGCATCGTGCGCGGGAGATCTCTGAAGGTGCGCCGCTGACAGTTGAGCGTGACAATGACAAGAATCCTGTCGTGAGCCTGCGCGAAATTGCCGACGAAGCGCAAAGCGCCGATGAACTGCGCGAGCGTATGATCGAGTCACATCAGACTCAGATTGAAGTCGACGAACCCGAAGAAGACGCGATGGCGCTGCTTATGGGTGCAGAATCCGACAAACCTGTCGAAGACGACATGAGCGAAGAAAAACTTCTGCGCGCCCTGATGGAAGCCCAGCGGCAGCCGTAACGACCCAGGCGCGGTCCGGGGGTGGGCCGAATGATAGATGCCGACGACCTGATCGCGCTGGTCCAGAACTATAATCCAAAAGCAAATGCTGATCTGATTACGCGTGCCTATGACTATGGCAACGTAATGCATGAAGGCCAGCTGAGGCATTCCGGCGAACCATACTTTTCCCACCCGGTCGCCGTTGCCGCAATCCTCACTGAACAGCAGCTGGATGACGCAACAATCATCACTGCTCTGTTGCATGACACAATCGAAGATACGCGCTCGACTTATTCCGAGATTGATACCCAATTTGGACGTGAGATCGCCGAACTAGTTGATGGCGTAACCAAATTGACCAATCTGCAGCTTAGTTCCACCGAAACCAAACAGGCAGAGAACTTCCGCAAATTGTTCATGGCCATGTCCAAGGACCTGCGCGTCATTCTCGTCAAATTATCAGACCGACTGCACAACATGCGCACGATTCGGTCCATGCGTGTCGACAAGCAAGGACAAAAAGCGCGCGAGACAATGGATATTTTTGCGCCCCTTGCGGGCCGTATGGGCATGCAGTGGATGCGCGAAGAATTGGAAGATCTTGCGTTCCGTGTTTTGAATCCAGAAGCGCGAAACTCAATCATTCGCCGTTTTATTACGTTGCAGCGTGAAACCGGTGATGTGATTCAAAAGATTACTGCCGACATAGAGTTGGAACTTGAAAAAGAGGGAATATCCGCCGAAGTACTTGGTCGCGCTAAGAAACCTTATTCAATCTGGCGCAAGATGCAGGAAAAAGAAATCGGGTTTTCCCGACTATCCGACATCTATGGATTCCGAATAATAGTTGGGAACGAAGCTGACTGTTACTCCGCTCTGGGCGCTGTCCATCAGCGCTGGCGAGCGGTGCCGGGTCGGTTCAAGGATTATATTTCGCAACCAAAATCTAACGGCTATCGCTCGATTCATACGACGGTATCGGGTCGCGACGGAAAGCGAGTTGAGGTGCAAATCCGTACCCGAGAAATGCACGAAGTTGCAGAGGCCGGTGTGGCGGCCCACTGGGCATACCGCGACGGGGTGCGGGCCGAAAACCGCTTCGCCGTCGATCCAGCCAAGTGGATATCGTCTCTGACAGAGCGATTTGACGAAGAAGATCACGACGAGTTCCTCGAACACGTCAAACTCGAAATGTACGCCGACCAGGTCTTTTGCTTCACGCCCAAAGGAGATGTCGTGAAGCTGCCGCGCGGCGCAACGCCGCTGGACTTTGCCTATGCTATCCATACCAGGATTGGCGACAGCTGTGTCGGCGCCAAGGTCGACGCAATTCGCGTTCCCCTTTGGACTCGACTGAAGAACGGGCAATCAGTTGAGATCATGACGGCCGAGGGTCAGCGCCCGCAAACCACTTGGATCGACATCGTCGCTACGGGGCGTGCCAAAGCTGCCATTCGGCGCAGTTTGCGTGAAGAGGATCGCGAACGTTTCATTAAACTTGGCCGCGAACTCGCTCGGGTGGCTTTTGAGCAGATCGGCAAGCGCGCAACAGAAAAAGCCCTGACAACTGCAGCACGCCAACTGCGCCTGGATGACAGTAGTACGCTGTTGGCACGTATCGGCTCTGCTGAGGTTACAGCCCGACAAGTCATAGAAACTCTTTACCCTGACCTGGCCCAGAAATCAGGTGATGAGATTGATGCGGCACGTGCTGTTGTTGGTTTGAAGCCCAGCCAAACGTTTCGGCGGGCTCTTTGTTGTCAGCCTGTTCCCGGAGAGCGTATTGTGGGAATCAGCTATCGTGGCAAAGGGGTCATGATCCACGCAATAGATTGTCAGGCTCTCGCGGAATTCGAAGACGAATCAGATCGTTGGGGCGACTTACATTGGCAAGAGGGGCGTCATCCCGCGGCGCATTCAGTTAGCTTGGAACTAACAATTACGAATGACAGTGGCGTGTTGGGGCGAATCTGCACCTTGATTGGCGAGCAGAAGGCAAATATCTCGGATTTGGTGTTCATTGACCGAAAACCGGACTTTTATCGCCTCATTGTCGACGTTGAGTTACGCGATATTGAACACTTACATGCTGTAATGTTGGCCTTGGAAGCAGACAGCGATGTCGCAGCACTGGGTCGGCATCGCGATTTGGGGCGCAAGCCCTAGGAACGAAACCAAAACTGGAACCGGACACGCCAAGTGGTCTTTAAACGCAGAACACCACGAACTTATCTCCGGGCCGTGATCGAAGCTGTCTACCCCAAAGGCGGCTGGCGTCGGGCCATGCAGTATGTTGTGCACCGTGTTCGCCGCCTTCCAGATCCCGCGAATAAGATTAGTCGTGGGATCGCCGCCGGTGTTTTCACTTGTTTCACACCGTTTTTTGGCCTGCATTTTGTATTCGCTGCGCTTTTTGCTTGGGCAATACGCGGAAACATCATGGCAGCGGTCCTGGCGACATTTTTTGGAAATCCATTCACTTTCCCAATCATTGCCGCTGTTTGCATGGAGCTCGGCGCGATTTTGCTCGGCCGTCCACCACTGCCGCTTCCAGAGGTGGCGACAGCATTTTCCGACGCGGCGCTTGAACTTTGGCGAAACATGATCGCTGTATTTTCCGCCGCACCAACGGCTTGGGGCAGCCTGTCGGGCTTTTTCGACCGCTTCTTTCTTCCCTATCTAATTGGCGGTTTTTTTCCGGGCCTTGCTACGGCGATCGCATTTTATTTTCTAACCAATCCCGTTTTGAACGCCTATCAGAAGGCGCGCTTGTCACGCATGAAAAGACGTTTTGCCAAAAAGCGTGAAAAGATCGAGGCGATGCGCGCAGAAGGTGAAACGAACAACAGCGGAAGAACCCGCAGCAGACCCGCTGCTGAATAGCTTCAAATACTTGCCTAAACCTCGCCCTCGTGCGACTTGAAGTTCATGGTCAAGAAAACCACGAGCAGAAAAAACCTGCCAAGAAGGCGGTGAAGAAAACACAGCGCCGTATTCAACCATTCCGTTGGTCGATGCGCGCCGGATTAGCTTTTTTCGGCGCAATAGTCCTGACCGTCGCGGCCTTTGCCGTGCTGCCGCCTCCAACAACACCCTATGTTCTCAGCGAGGGTATGCGTCTTGGGGGCATACAGAGAAGCTGGGTTCCAATCGAGCGCGTCGCGCCTGTTGTTGTCCGTTCAGTGGTCGCTGCCGAGGATGCGGATTTCTGCCTTCACTGGGGTTTCGACATGACCCAATTGCGCGCCGCAATCGCAGAAGGTTCAAATCGTGGCGCCTCGACACTAACCCAGCAGACCGTAAAAAACGTATGGCTTTGGCAGGGGCGCAGCTGGCCACGCAAAGCATTGGAAGCACTGATCACACCAATCGTCGAGGCGATTTGGACAAAACGTCGGATCGTCGAAGTATATTTGAATGTCGCTGAGTTCGACGGCGGTGTTTTTGGCATCGAGGCGGCGGCTCAACACCATTTCGGCGTCTCAGCGGCCAAACTTTCGGCGCGGCAGGCATCGCTTTTGGCTGCGGTCCTGGCAAATCCTAAAGAGCGGCAAGCCCTAAATCCTTCGTCGTTTGTGGATCGCCGGGCTCGTGCAATTGCTGACGGGGCGGCGACGATCCGCGCCGATGGCCGCTCTAAGTGTTTCGAGGATTGATCAACCCATGTGTTTCAGGGCATTCAGACGGAAATCAGGGGCCAATACATGATCCGTCTCTACCACGTTCCGCTATCGCCTTTTTGCCGAAAGGTCCGCCTAAGTCTTGCTGAAAAGCGGCTGGAAGTTGAACTTGTTGAAGAACGCTATTGGGAGCGGGACCCTGATTTCATTGGCAGAAACCCGGCGGGCAAAGTGCCGATACTAAAAATGGACGGGCTAACCCTGTCTGAAAGCGCAGCGATCTGTGAATACATTGAAGAAAGACATCCTGATCCTTCACTCTTGCCCAAAGATCCTGTCGCACGTCACGAAGTGCGTCGGTTGGTTGGATGGTTTGACGACAAATTTCATTCTGAGGTGACTTCGAAACTCTTGTACGAGCGCGTGAACAAGAAGATCACCCAAGAGGGCTACCCAGACAGCAAGAACGTGAAAGCCGGCGCACGTGCGATCAAAATGCACCTTGAATACATGTGCTGGCTTCTGGACCAGAGGCGCTGGCTGGCCGGTAATGAACTGTCACTGGCTGATTTCGCAGCGGCAGGTCACTTATCGGCGCTTGATTATATTTCGGATGTGGATTGGAATTCCTACGCAGCTGTGCGTGATTGGTACGCCTGGATAAAGTCGCGCCCTGCTTTTCGCAGCCTTCTTGCCGATGCCGTGCCCGGATTTCCTCCACCTGCACATTATGCTGATCTTGATTTCTAATTGGGGGCTCTACTTCCGTCGCGATTTTTGCGACTCCCCCGGAATACTTCGGACCAAAAGAAGTGTCTAAAACGCTGAAATCACGTTTAATCGAGGTCGCCCAAAGCGAAGGATTTTCACTAGCACGTGTTTGTCGACCGGACGCTGTCCCGGGAGTTGCAGCGAAGTTAACAGAGTTTCTGGACGCCGGGTATCATGGGCAGATGACCTGGATGGCCGAGCGCGCGCATTGGCGCGGCAACCCGGGCGCGCTTTGGCCAGACGCAAAGTCCATCCTAATGCTGGCCGAATCCTACACGCCAGATCATGATCCGATTGAAGACCTCTCTCACAGAGATCGCGGCATGATTTCAGTCTATGCCCGTAACAAAGACTACCACGACATTTTGAAAAAGCGATTGAAGCGAGTGGCCCGATGGTTGGTGTCCGAAGCTGCCTGTGAAGTAAAAGTTTTTGTGGATACCGCGCCGGTGCCCGAAAAGCCATTGGGGCAGGCCGCCGGGTTGGGATGGCAGGGAAAGCATACTAATCTCGTCAGCCGAGATCTCGGCAATTGGTTCTTTCTTGGGGCCATCTTTATGACCGAGGAGTTGGACCCTGATCACGCGGAAGTAGATCATTGCGGTTCTTGTCGGCGATGCTTGGATATTTGCCCAACAGACGCATTCCCGGCACCATACAAATTGGATGCTAGAAGGTGCATTTCCTACCTTACTATTGAGCACAAAGGCCCAGTGGCTCGCGAGTTGCGGCCCGCATTGGGTAACAGAATTTACGGTTGTGATGACTGTCTTGCAGTTTGTCCATGGAACAAATTCGCCAGCACTGCCAACGAGATACGTTATGCTGGCCGCCCGGATCTGACTCTTCCTCTACTTGCCGAGTTGGTCCGGCTGTCTGATACAGAATTTCGTGCCAAATTTTCCGGGTCACCTATAAAACGCATCGGACGCGACCGATTTGTTCGCAATGTTCTTTATGCCATCGGTAATTCCGGCGATTTGAGCTTGGTGACTGAAGCGCATGTCCTTTTGGATGACCCTGATCCGGCTGTTTCAGATGCCGCCAAGTGGGCCATTGAAACGCTGACAGCCTAAGTTCCAGGCTCTTCTCTACTGGCCTGTGTGAGACACCCTTGATAGGGAACACGCATGAGTATTGCCCCTGAAAATCCTTATCATGCCATTACCCTAAAACTCGCGGCTGTTTTCCTGTTCGTCGTAATGGCGACGCTCATCAAATATGCCTCAGCAGAAGTTCCGCCCGGTCAGGCCGTTTTCTTCCGCTCGTTCTTTGCTCTGCCTGTAATCGTCCTTTGGCTGATGCTGCAAGGCAACGTTGTGACTGGTCTTAAAACCACGAACCCATTGGGCCATCTTTGGCGTGGGTTGCTTGGAAGCACCGCCATGGGCTTGAGCTTTGCAGGACTCGCGATCCTTCCGCTCTCTGAAGTTAAGGCCATTCAATATGCGGTTCCGCTATTTGTGGTAATTTTGGCGGCAATCTTCTTGGGCGAAAAAATCCGAAAGGTCCGATCGACGGCGGTGGGTCTGGGCATGGTGGGCGTACTGATCATTCTTTGGCCGCGACTTACGGCATTCACTGATGGTTCCGCAGACTCCAGATTGGCGACCGGTGCTTTGATTGTGCTGACTGGTTCATTGTGCGCGGCCATGGCGCAGGTCTTTGTTCGTCGGCTGGTCGAAAAAGAAACAACTTCGTCAATCGTTTTCTGGTTCTCGGTTACCGCCAGTTTGCTTGCGCTTGGGACAGCGCCCTTCGGGTGGCAGACGCCCAGTGTAGCTGTTGTTATCGCTTTGATCTCGGCAGGTATTATCGGCGGAATCGGTCAGATCTTTCTGACCAGCGCCTATCGGTACGCAGACGCGTCAATCGTGGCACCTTTCGATTACGCCTCCATTCTGTTTGCCATCGCAATTGGATATTTCACATTTGGCGAGGTCCCGACGCTAACAATGCTAGGTGGCGCAGCTTTGGTCATTAGCGCCGGTGTTCTGATCATCCTGCGCGAACGCCAGCTGAAAATTCAGCGCGGGAAAGGCCGAAAGCACGTGACAAAATTCGGATAAAGTCGCTTGGCATAATCCCGCCGGTTTCATCAAACATTTAGAAAACAAAGTGTTTCCGGCCCTATTTGAGGGGTGATTTTTTACGTCCCAACATCTAGATTGAGTGCGGGGGCGTCGATGGATTTAACATGTCAGCGCTTGACCTGACTTTCGCAGCTCTTTGGTATATCGCCGCAATTAATGCGGTGACGTTGGTGTTGTCCTTTTGGGACAAGCTGGCAGCGATGAATTTTTGGCGTCGTGTGCCCGAGCAACTGCTTCTTATTCTGTCAATTCTCGGCGGGGTGTTGGGCACCAAGCTCGCGCAGATTGCTTCCGGGCACAAAGGGCTCCGTCAGGACTATACGTTGAACCTCAATCTCATTGCTGTCTTCCATCTGACACTTGGAGTTGCCGTTTGGTCAGCGAATGCAACGTTCATCGAACACTTGGACCTGAGCGCGGTCGAAGACACTGCTGTGTCTGAGCCGGCTCCCAAGCCGAAACCAATCAAGCCAAGGCGATTTGGTCCTGGCACCTGACGTGTAGACTGAAAAAGTGGGATTGGGCACTGTATGCCCGTTGGGAAAAATCAGATTCAGAGTTAGCGATGGGATACGACGTTCATATTACGCGAAAATCCGATTGGGCGGATGAAGATGGTGCGATAATCGCGCGCAGTGAATGGATGGACTATGTAACCGGCGACAAATCTATGCGGCTTGATCAAGAGGCCGTTGTCGAAAATAACATTGGCGAACAATTCAGTATACGAGATGAAACACTTGCTGTTTGGACAGAGTGGGGCGAACGCTCCGAGAGTCGAAATGAAGCCTGGATGTGGCACTCTGCCGGGAATGTTGTGGCAAAAAATCCCGACAAGGCCATCCTGAGAAAGATGTTTTTGATTGCCGACGCATTGGGGGCAAAACTTCAGGGGGACAAAGGCGAAGTTTATAACTCAACCGGTGATCTGGAGAGTTATAGTCGCGCGGCGGCGCTTTGGTGGAAGTTTTGGTAGACGCGTCGGCCCTCGCGTTTTCCAAATTGCAGGACACCATTCAACCCGGACACGGATGTCCGGGTCTGTGGGCATCCATAAGTCTTAGCTTCGAACCAGTTTTTCGTAGCCTTCCGACATGTCACGCGCCAATGCGCCGACTTCGAAATTATAATCACCGATCTTGCCAACGGGAGTAACTTCCGCGGCTGTTCCGGTTAGCCAGCATTGTTCGAACCCTTCCAACTCGCCGGGCTCGATGTGGCGTTCATGCACTTTGATCTGGCGCTGTTTGAGCATTCCCACCACGGTCTGCCGGGTAATGCCATTCAGAAAGCAATCCGGCTTGGGCGTATGAACTTCGCCATCTTTTACGAAGAATATATTGGCCCCGGTCGCTTCCGCTACATACCCGCGATAATCAAACATCATGGCATCTGAACACCCTTTGGCTTCGGCTGCATGCTTGGAGAGCGTGCAGATCATATAAAGACCAGCGGCTTTTGCGTGACTTGGAATGGTTTCTGGCGACGGGCGTTTCCACTTCGCAATGTCCAGTTTGGCACCCTTCATTTTGGCGTCGCCGTAGTATGCGCCCCATTTCCATGCTGCAATTGCCAGGCGAACCGGGTTGCGTGCCGAAGCAACTCCCATGTCTTCGCCGACGCCACGCCATGCAATGGCGCGGACATAAGCATCAGTATGCCCGTTTGCTGTCAGCACTTCTTGCTTGGCCGCTTCCATTTCATCGACTGTCCAGGGAATCTGGAAATCCAATTCGCCAGCCGAGTAATGCAGGCGTTCCGAGTGTTTGCGGCTTTCAAAAATGTTCCCGTTGTAGGCACGCTCACCTTCGAACACGGCTGAGGCATAGTGCATTGCATGAGTCAGAATATGCACGTTGGCATCACGCCACGGTTGCATTTTACCATCCATCCAGATCAGTCCGTCCCGATCATCATATGCGCCAGCCATGGGATCATCCTTTCCAAATATTGCGCAAGTAGGTCCGCATCGGTCACAAAGTTGCGGAAAATTCGAGAATCGCTACCAGTGGAGGCTTGGAATGTCAACAAGACTGACATAAACTTGGCTGAAAGCGAATGAGGGCATCATGGCAGAAGGTGGTGGACACCCGGGCGGCGAAAGCTTGCTCTTTCTAACTGACGAGCAGCTGCGCAAAGGCATCGAAGCCATGTTTTTTGCGTATCGCGGCTTTACCGCTGATCCTGACCGCATCTTAGCTGAGAAAGGATATGGCCGTGCACATCACCGTGCTGTTCATTTCATCAACCGTTCGCCCGGAACGACAGTAAACAACCTTCTCTCAATATTGGGCGTGACCAAACAATCTCTAAATCGTGTATTGCGGACGCTTATCGAAGACGGTCTGGTTGAAAGTCGAATTGGTGCGCGTGACAAACGCGAGCGTCACCTCTTTCTGACCGAAACGGGGATGGCATTGGAAAGCGAACTGTCTACCGCACAACGAGATAGGATGCGGCATGCGTTTCGGCACGCTGGCCCGGATGCCGTCACAGGGTTTCGAACGGTACTCGAGGCAATGATGGACGGCGACATGCGACGTCACTACAAACGGCTCAAGGAGAATGGGTCATGAGTCAGTCAGACGCACATCTGTTGATCGTCGATGATGACGAGCGCATACGCAGCCTGCTGCAAAAATTTCTGATCCGTCATGGGTTTCTTGTGTCTGCTGCTCGCGACGCTGCGCATGCTGACCGCATTCTAAGCGGCCTGGATTTCGATATGCTGGTTCTGGATGTCATGATGCCAGGCGAAGACGGTGTGAGCTTTTGTCGGCGACTTCGCGAAACCCGGGATATGCCGGTTTTGCTGCTGACGGCGAAGGCAGAAACCGATGACCGTATTGCTGGACTGGAAGCCGGGGCGGACGATTATTTGGCCAAGCCGTTTGAGCCAAAGGAACTTCTGCTGCGCATTAATTCCATCCTGCGCCGCGCACCGCCAAGCGAACCTGTAAACGTCGCTCCAAAAGTCCTTGGGTTGGGCACGTTTAGGTATGACGTGGAAAAAGGTGCGATGTGGAACGGCGAGACACCTGTGCGACTAACTGCGACAGAAAGCCAGTTGATGCGGATATTCGCCACCAGCCCCGGAGAGGCCGTTAGCCGTGCTCACCTGGTGGAAGAATTGGGTCGCAGCAGCGGTCAAGCGCAAGAGCGCGCTGTTGATGTGCAGATCACACGCTTGCGCCGAAAGATCGAGGCCGATCCGAAACAACCGCGCTACATTCAGACAGTTCGCGGAGCCGGATATATGCTGGCACCAGATTAACTTTGTAAAAGGCGCTGAAGAAACATTCTTGATCCAGCGCGATGGCACTGGCCTTCCGCAAGGGTATTTGGAACCATAAGAAGACCATGACGACAGCACTTTATTGGCATGACGCCGCTCTAGGACATGTGACGCCTGATGGGCACCCTGAACGGGTAGCACGGGTCGAGGCTGTACAAGAAAGATTGGGTGCGCCGGAATTTGATGAACTGGAAAGACGCGTTGCGCAAATCGCTGACAGAGGCGAAGTGTTGCGGTGCCATCCCGAGGATTATCTAGCACGTATAGAGGCCGCAATTCCCCAAAGCGGATGGGTTTCGCTGGATGCTGACACCCATCTTTCGCCGGATTCACTGGAAGCAGCGCTACGCGGACTAGGCGCTTGTTGTTCGGCCGTTGATGCAGTGCTGGCAGGCGAGGTGTCCAACGCTTTTGTCGCCATGCGCCCACCCGGACACCATGCCGAGACAGCGACATCCATGGGATTTTGCCTATTTGGGAATGCGGCAATCGCCGCCAAGCGGGCATTGGATCACCACGGCTTGTCTCGCGTGGCCGTTCTTGACTTCGATGTACATCATGGAAACGGCACACAAGACCTTTTGTGGGAAGAGACGCGCACTTTGTTCGCCTCCAGCCACCAGATGCCACTGTATCCTGGAACAGGCGCTGCGCATGAAACCGGAGCCGATAACAATGTTATCAATGTGCCCATACCCCCAATGTCTGGTGGAAAGGAAATGCGGCGCGCTTGGGGAGACCTGATCTTGCCCGCCGTCACCGATTTTGCACCTGAACTTATCGTTGTTTCTGCCGGGTTCGACGCTCACCAAAACGATCCATTGGCAAATCTGAACTGGTCGACTGACGATTTTGCATGGGTAACATCGGCTATCTGTGACGTCGCCGAAGAAGTCTGCGAGGGCCGCGTGGTCTCGACACTGGAAGGCGGGTATGATCTGACGGCGTTGGCCGCAAGCGTCGCGGCACATGTGAGCATTTTGATGGAGCGGGGCGCATGACTGAACAACCAATCACCGAAATGACATTCGAAGATGCTATGCGCGCACTGGAAGATGTGGTGAACCGCCTTGAAGCTGGTGATGTGCCACTTGAAGATTCCATCAAGCTTTATGAGCGGGGCGCTGAACTAAAGGCGCATTGCCAGACGAAACTGGCGGAAGCGGAAGAAAAAGTCGCTTCAATCACCCTTGACGGAGACGGTAAGCCAGTTGGGACGACGCCGGTCGATCCCGCGTGAACATTGAATATCGGCTAAAGGCCGTCGCGGCAGAAATTGATGCGACGCTAGAATCCCATTTTTGGAACCAACCAAACATCGTTGAACAGGCGATGCGTTATGCCGTACTCGGCGGCAAAAAAATGCGAGGATACCTTGTCATCGAGACCTGCGCTTTGCACGACGTTCCCTATGAGCAGGCTCTGAAAGTCGCGGCTGCGATTGAATGTATCCATGCGTATTCCCTGGTGCATGACGACTTACCTTGCATGGATGACGACGATCTTCGTCGCGGAAAGCCAACAGTCCACAAAGCATGGGATGAAGCAACCGCAGTTCTGGCAGGGGATGCGCTTCAAACACTTGCTTTTGAGATACTGGCCTGTTTGGAACTGCCGTCGGATCGGAAAATCGACCTGATCACACGACTTGCGACATCATCTGGCAAAGACGGAATGGTTTTGGGTCAGGCGTTAGACATTGCGGCAGAATCCGCGACTTCGCCGTTGGATGTTGAAGCGATAATCGGACTTCAAGCGCACAAGACTGGCGAGCTGATCCGCTGGTCGGCGACGGCGGGTCCCGTTTTGGCGGACCAAGACGAAACGAAACTTGCTGCCTATGCAAATGCTCTGGGGCTCGCGTTTCAAATCGCTGATGACATCCTGGATGAAACCGGGGACGAGTCCAAAACCGGCAAACGCCTTCAAAAAGACGCGGTTGCTGGCAAAGCAACATTTGTTTCACTTCTGGGCCTTAAAGAAGCCCAAGCGATGGCGCGCGGCTTGGTCGCACAGGCAATTGACGCACTTTGCACATATGATGCACGTGCAGATGGTTTGCGTGCAGCTGCGCATTTCGCTATCTCGCGCGAGCACTGACTGCGCCGGAGGATTGATGTCAGAAAAGCCTCATACACCCGTCTTGGACACGGTGAACGCACCTGCGGATCTTAAACGCCTAAGCGACGAAGAACTTCGTCAGCTTGCGGATGAGTTGCGGGCCGACACAATCCACGCCGTCAGCCAGACCGGTGGGCACCTGGGTGCGGGGCTTGGTGTTGTTGAGCTGACCGTTGCGTTGCATGCGGTATTCGACACGCCCAAAGACAAATTGATCTGGGATGTCAGCCATCAATGCTATCCGCACAAGATCCTGACCGGTCGCCGGGACAGAATGACAACCCTTCGTCAGCAGGACGGGCTGAGCGGATTTACCAAGCGCAGCGAAAGCCCCTACGATCCATTTGGCGCGGCACATAGTTCGACGTCTATTTCTGCGGCGCTTGGATTTGCCGTTGCCCGCGATTTGGGCGGGACAACGCCCGAAGGCTTGGGCGACGCAATCGCGGTCATTGGTGATGGCGCCATTAGCGCCGGAATGGCCTATGAAGCGATGAACAACGCCGGGCACTTGGGCCGCAGATTAATAGTCATTCTGAACGACAATGAAATGTCGATTGCGCCGCCAGTTGGCGCGATGTCCTCGTATCTGTCACGCCTTTATGCTGGTGATCCGTTTCAGGAACTCAAAAGTGCGGCCAAAGGGGCTGTAAGCCTTTTGCCGGAGCCATTCCGCGAAGGGGCCAAACGTGCCAAGGATATTTTAAAGCATAGTGTTGTTGGCGGAACGCTGTTCGAAGAGCTGGGGTTCAGCTACCTCGGCCCGATCGATGGCCACGATCTTGACCAGCTTCTTCCAGTTTTGCGAACCGTTAAAGATCGCGCAACTGGCCCCATACTGATCCATGCTATCACTAAGAAGGGCAAGGGCTACGGTCCCGCAGAGATTGCGCGCGACAAGGGCCATGGTGTTTCGAAATTCGATGTCATCACTGGTGAGCAAAAAAAGACACCCGGCAATGCCCCATCTTACACCAAGGTATTTGCCAATGCTTTGATGCAAGAGGCCGCTCAGGACGACAAAGTCGTCGCCGTGACTGCCGCAATGCCAGATGGCACAGGGCTGAACCTCTTTGCAGAGCGTTACCCCAGTCGCTGTTTTGACGTTGGCATCGCCGAACAACACGGGGTGACGTTTTCCGCCGGTCTTGCAGCCGGTGGAATGAAACCTTTTTTCACGATCTATTCGACGTTCTTGCAACGCGGATATGACCAGGTTGTTCATGACGTAGCGCTTCAGCGTCTGCCAGTTCGCTTCGCCATTGATCGTGCAGGTCTGGTGGGGGCCGACGGAGCAACACACGCGGGTGCCTACGATATTGCATTTTTGGCAAATTTGCCCGGCATGATTGTGATGGCAGCGGCAGACGAAGCTGAGCTTGTGCATATGGTCGCGACGGCTGTGAACTACGACGACGGACCCATTGCATTTCGCTACCCACGTGGCGAAGGCGTTGGTGTCGATTTGCCAGAGAAAGGCATTCCCGTAGAGATCGGTAAAGGACGTATCGTTCGAGAGGGCGCGCAGGTCGCACTACTGTCGTTCGGCACCCGGCTTGGTGAGGTCGAGAAAGCCGCGGAGGCGTTGGCAGCGCGAGGTATCTCGCCAACAATTGCAGATGCACGCTTTGCCAAGCCCCTGGACCGCGATTTGATATTGAAGCTGGCGAACAGCCATGAGGCGCTCATCACTATCGAGGAGGGTGCGATCGGCGGGTTTGGAAGTCATGTTGCTGAACTGCTTGCCAACGCCGCGGTGTTTGACACTGGTTTGAAGTTCCGCTCGATGACATTGCCGGACATCTTTATAGATCAGGCCAGCCCGAAAGCGATGTACGACGTCGCTGCGATGAACGCCGAGCATATTGAGACCAAAGTTCTTGAAACTCTCAGTGTCATCGACATTTCCAAGCGCGCTTAAGATCCCTTCAGTCAATGCAGTATTTTATTTGCGCCGCGCGTCGCGGTGCCTCCGGCGGGAGTATTTTGACCAAAAAGAAGACGTTGATGCCTTAATATCTGGACAATTTTCTCGGGGGCCTAGGACATAGCCTTGGGGTCTTCAAGCTAGAGTCAAAGTTGAACTACGGATCTTGCTCGACTTCGGATTGCAACATTTGAGTCAAAGTGGACTTGTAGTCCGGATATTGCAGCGTGACCCCAAGTTCAACTTTGATACGTGTGTTCCGCACCCTTTTGGAATCCGCGTAAAAACTGCGCGCCATTGGACTGAGGTTGGCGGTTTCAAATGGTACGGCCTCCGGGATTTCGGCACCCAGAAGTTTAGCCGCATAGGCAATAACGTCCTGCGGTGGAGCCGGATCATCGTCACAAACATTATAAACCGCTCCGGGATTCGGTCGGGCAATGGAGGCGGCCAGTACGGCGCCGATGTCATCAACATGGATGCGGCTAAAGACCTGATTTTCCTTGATGATACGCCGCGCGGCACCGGATCTGATTTTGGCAAATGGGCCACGCCCAGGCCCGTATATTCCAGCAAGCCGAAAAATATGTACTGGCAGGCCAAGGTCTTGCCAGGCCGCCTCCGCTGCCACTCTGGCCTTTCCGCGCTTGGTATTGGGGAAAAGCGGCGTGTCCTCGTCCACCCAATCTCCGCCGTGATCGCCATAGACACCCGTAGTTGACAGATATCCCACCCATTCAAGATGTTTGGCCCGAGCTAGTGCCTTTCCTTCCGAGTTTAGAAACGGATCACCACCATCGCCCGGAGCAACAGAACTCAAAACATGGCTTGCGTCGCGAAATGGCAAATCTTGTCCCGGCCAAATTATCGCTTCTATGCCTTCTTTTTGTAGCTGCGCCGCCTTTTCCTCTGAACGTGTCGTCCCGATTACGCGCCATCCATCGGCGAGCAATCGATGGCCCAGCGCGCGCGCCGAAAATCCGTGACCGATTGAAAGCAGTGTTTTATTCATTGTTCCAAGCAAACCGATTGAAGTGCGCCCTGCAAGTGCATCCTTCCAGACTGTCAGGGCTTGCAGAAATGATCATTTCAGTGTCATTTCCCCCCGATGGAAAAAGAATTCAATAATATAAACCATCATCCAGGCGAAAGGATCGCAATATGAGCAGTCTGAAGAGCCTTCCCGTCAGCACGCCAGAGCTTACCGAACACCAAGTTTTCAGGGATCCCGACGCAGCAGTTGCGCGTCTGATCGAGCTTTACGACGGCGCTACAAAATTTCTGTGTAAACACTTTGCCGATATGATCGGCAAAGGTCAGCCAGCCGTCCGGTATCGCGCTTTTTATCCCGAAATTCGCCTGACTACGACAAGTTTTGCACCAATTGACAATCGTCTGAGCTTTGGACACGTCTCCGAACCTGGTCGCTATTCCACGACAGTCACGCGACCCGATCTTTTTGCGCATTATCTGCGCCAGCAAATTGCGCTGTTGATAGAGAACCACGGCGTCGCTGTCGAAGTTGGCGTATCAATGACTCCCATGCCGGTGCATTTTGCGGTCGCCAACGACGCAACGATCTCGGTCCCGCAAGAAGGCGCGATGGAATTCACTCTGCGCGACGCTTTTGACGTTCCGGACCTTTCCACAACCCACGACGACATCGTCAATGGTTATGAATTCACGCATCCAGATGGCTCTAGCCCACTGGCACCATTTACGGCACAGCGTATTGATTATTCGTTGGCCCGATTGTCGCATTACACGGCGACGACGCCGGATCATTTCCAGAACCACGTCTTGTTCACCAACTATCAGTTCTACGTTGACGAATTCGAAGATATGGCGCGTACCGCCATCGCAGTTCCCAACAGCCCCTACACATCATTTGTGGGACCGGGGAATATCGAAATCACCGATGCCCAGTCGAAAATGCCGAAGCCGGAAAAACTGCCGCAGATGCCAACCTATCATCTGAAGCGGCCAGGTGGGGCTGGCATCACTCTGGTCAATATCGGTGTTGGACCGTCCAACGCCAAAACTGCAACGGACCATATCGCGGTTCTCAGGCCCCACGCCTGGTTAATGCTTGGCCATTGCGCCGGACTTAGAAACAGCCAGCGTTTGGGCGATTTCGTCTTAGCCCATGCCTATTTGCGTGAAGATCACGTTTTGGATGATGACTTGCCGGTCTGGGTTCCGATCCCGGCCCTGGCCGAAATCCAGATCGCTTTGGAAACCGCTGTGGCAGACGTCACTGAATTGGAGGGTTACGAGCTAAAACGCATCATGCGCACTGGAACCGTTGCAACTATCGACAACCGTAACTGGGAGCTTCGTGACCAGTCCGGCCCGGTTCAGCGCCTCAGTCAAAGTCGCGCGGTTGCCTTGGATATGGAAAGTGCAACAATCGCGGCCAACGGCTTTCGTTTTCGGGTGCCTTACGGGACACTTTTGTGCGTCTCCGATAAACCGCTCCACGGCGAGCTTAAATTGCCCGGTATGGCCAGCGAGTTTTATAGAACACAGGTGTCTCGTCATTTGAAGATCGGTATCCGATCTCTTGAAATGCTCAGCGAAATGCCATTGGAACGCATCCATTCCCGGAAACTTCGCAGCTTCGAAGAGACCGCATTCCTCTAAATCGGCTGAAAACCGCGTTTTTCTTCCACAAAATGCGCGATATCGCTTGTGCTGCCTCCACAATTCATTGTGTTATACCGCCATATCCAGTTAAATAAGGGGAATGAGCCCCTAGAACGGGCCAGATCGAGGAGATTCAACATGGCAAAACCAATGACAAAGACCCAACTTGTTGCGGCGCTCGCCGACAAAATGGGAACCGATAAGAAATCTGCTGCAAGTGCGCTTGATGCTGTTACTGGCATCATTACTGATGAAGTGTCCGCAGGTGGCGCTGTAACGCTTCCGGGCGTTGGCAAAATTTATTGCCGCGAGCGTCCCGAGCGCATGGTTCGCAACCCAGCCACTGGTGAGCAAATTCACAAAGATGCTGACAAAGTGGTCAAGATGACCATCGCAAAGGCGCTTAAAGACAGCGTAAACGGCTGAATATAGTTACATACTTTTGATCTGGGCCGCCATTATGGCGGCCTTTTTCTTTCGAGGAAGCCGAAAAGAAATGGAGCAGGTTTGCGTAAAGACAATGCGCCGAATGTAAAAAGATTGTTTCCAAATAAAGTTCAATCTAATTTGCGATCCTAACCGAACAAACAGCATCGAAACGATAATCCAATCGGAGGCTGTTATGCTCAAAATCACATCTATCGCCATCATCGGTGCGCTCGCATTCGCACCAGCCGCATTCGCCGGGGCACATACGTCAAAAGACCGGGCCCAATCTATGGCTGGCGCGTTAAAAGCAAACAAAGGGTTTGCAAGCGTTGCTAGCACGCTGGGAAAATCTGGAACCTATAAAGATCTTCCAAAAGGCGGATGGGGCAATATTGGCAGTATCTTAACGACAGCCAATGGCGCGCCTGTTGCCAAGCCGGATCCAAAAGGTGTCGGACCAGCCGAGTAATCACAGTATCGGTTCGGCACTCCGAAATCGGGTGCCGGACTCGCCAATAATTCACACCTATGGAACAAATCATAAAGACCTGTTACGCGCCAACTAACCAATACAAACTGGCCAATTTCATGGACTTCCGCGCCATCATAGCAGGTCTTGCGTTCGCATTGATGTGGTCATCGGCATTCACGTCGGCCCGGATAATAGTGACCAATGCACCTCCATTGATGGTGTCGTCAGTCCGGTTCTTGATTGCAGGATTGGTCACGCTCGCCATTGCCAGGGCCCTGGGTCAAAGTTTTCGCCTAACACCGCAGCAATGGCGCTTAACAATCGTTTTCGGGGTCTGTCAGAATGCTCTCTACCTCGGACTAAATTTTGTAGCGATGCAAACCGTTGAAGCTTCGGTTGCCGTCATCATTGCATCGTCTCTTCCACTTTGGGTTGCTCTGGCGGGCTGGGTGATTTGGCGAGAGACTATGCGACCACTTGCCATCATTGGTCTGATTGGCGGATTCGTCGGCATGGGCGTGATCATGGGGACACGCCTCGGCGCTGGTCTCGATCCATTTGGCGTTTTCCTTTGTGTTCTTGGAGTGTTGGCGCTGACTTTCGCAACCTTATCAGTCCGCGGCGCATCGGCTGGCGGCAACGTGTTGACGGTCGTCGGGTTTCAAATGTTAGTCGGTGCAATTGCGCTGGCCTTGCCCGCCAGCTTTGAAACCTGGACCGTAAACTGGTCGCCAACTCTTGTCATAGCCATACTCTACACCATCTTCGTGCCAGGTGTGATCGCCACCATCACCTGGTTCTGGCTGGTCAATCGCATTGGTACCGTGCGTGCCGCGACATTTCATTTCCTCAATCCATTTCTCGGCGTAGCCGTCGCCGCAGCCCTTCTGGGCGAGGCGTTGGCACCGCTCGACATTGCGGGTGTTGTCATTATCGCACTGTCAATTCTTGCGGTTCAGGTGTCCAGGACCCGCAGCACCTGACGCGGAATTGATCTGTTGTCACAGAGTTTTGGATGACTTTTGAGGGTTTTCAGCCCAATTAATGGCCAAATGGAACTGATCCTTGCATATGCGGCTGGCCTTCTGACGCTGATAAACCCCTGCGTGTTGCCGGTACTGCCAATTGTATTGGCGACCGCGCTTCAAGCAGGTAGGGCAGGGCCCGCAGTCCTCGCTTTGGGCATGAGTCTGTCATTTGTTTCGCTTGGCATGCTGGTTGCAGTTGCAGGTCGCAATCTTGGCATAACCGAAGAAACCATATCCAACGCGGGTGCGGTGCTGATGATCGGGTTCGGATCGGTGTTACTGGTGCCGCGCTTTTCAGAAAGTTTCGCGACTGCAACCGCTGGCGTATCAGCTCGCGCCGATAGCGGTATTGAGCAGGTCAGTAATGACAAACTTACTGGTCAGTTTGTCGGGGGCGTGCTCCTTGGAGCGGTTTGGAGCCCTTGCATCGGCCCAACCCTCGGCGGCGCGATCTCTTTGGCCAGCCAGGGCGAAAGCCTGCTTCGCGCGACCACTATCATGGCTTCCTTCGCCTTGGGCGTTTCAACAATCATCATCGTACTTGCTTACGGCGCACAGTCAGTCATCCGCAAACGCCAGGACATGATGCGTCGCGTCGCTATCGCTTCCCGACCCCTAATGGGCGCGATCTTCATCGCAGTCGGCGTTGGCATTCTTTTCAAGGTCCATCACATGCTGGATTTCTGGGCGCTGGAATACCTGCCCACCTGGTTCACCGAACTATCTGTATCGATTTGACGAATAGGAGTCATACAATGCACCGTAGAACTTTCCTTGCCAGCGCCGCTGCGCTTGCTGCCGCTGGTCCTGCCCTTGCCGGGGCAGGGGCAGGGGCCGAATACACACCCGGTCTGGTCGAAAAAGAGCTGGCCGCAGGAAAAACTGTCTTCATCGATTTCTATACTGGTTGGTGTTCGACTTGCCGCTCGCAAGAACGCACAATTACTTCATTTTTGTCTAAAAACCCCGCCTACGAGCAAAATATCAGTTTCATTGCTGTGGATTGGGATGTGCATTCAAAGTCCAAACTGGCCCGCAAACACAATATCCCGCGCCGATCGACATTGCTGGCCCTGAAAGGTGATCAAGAAATAGGCCGTATCGTCGCCAGTACACGTAAGAACGATATCAAAGCGCTGATGGACAAAGCCCTGGGTGTTGCCACCGCCTAATCAGGCTTTGCGGTCACCATTTTGACCAAGACCAGAGTGATCAGGAACGGAGGGATGCTCAGCGCAAATGCCAGACGCATTCCTTCCGTTTCAGCGACCCAACCCATCAGGGCAGGGGCGACCATCATCACCAGCGCAGTTGCAAATATTACCGCCGCCACACTTTCCGCTGCCTGGCGTGCAGATGATCTGGCTGCCGCCGTGATCATCAAAGGAAACTGAACAGCTGTCCCGATCCCGATAAATGCAAATCCGGCAAGAGCCACCCACAACGTTGGCGCGGCGACGACGGCCACCGATCCGGCAAGACCCAAAAATGTTAGCACAAAAGACACACGTGATGCTCCAAACCGCGTGATCCATCCATCCGCAAACATCCGACCAAGTGTCATCGCAATCAAAAATGCCGGCAACGTCAACGTGTCCACCCAGTCCGGCGCGCCAAACGAGTCTCGCATATAGATAACTGACCAGTTCTGTGTACTGCTCTGAGCAAAGCTGGCGGAAAGCCCGAATAGCATCAGCAACAGCGTCCGCCGCGATGGTAAAGCCACGCCTCGTGAATCGCTCTTGTCATCCGCAGCGCGCGGGGCCGCAACCATTGGCCAAAGCAGGATCAGAACGAGCACAGTGATCACCGGAAATACCAACCCCAGATGCAGACCCGGCGACACCGGTAGCGCCCGCGCTCCGACGCCAACAAGCGCTGCCAGCAACATGCCCGCGCTCCACATCCCATGGCAGCGATTCATGATCCGCTTGCCGTCCGTGGATTCCACCCGGTCCGCTTCCACATTCATGGCCACGTTCGTCACCGAAAAAGAGATCCCAGCCAGTAGCAACAGCGGAAACAACAAGAAAATACTCGTATTAAAGCCCAACGCAGCCTGCGTGGCGGCCAGAATGGGCACCCCAATCAGCAAAATTTGCCGTGTTCCCAAAGAAGCAACCAACCGTCCGGCGAAAACGATGCTGATCAAACCGCCCAAGGCACCAAAAGTCAGCGCAACGCCAAGCATGTATTCGCTCAAATTAAGTCGCAATTGAATGTCCGGTATGCGTGCAAAAACACCACCGCCTGCAAATGCCTGAAGGAAAAAGATGATCATGATGGCGCCGCCGCGTGTCATCTTGCTCAATACCGTTGTTCGATCAATTTCAACGCCAAGCCCGCCTCATTCTCCAGGGCCTGCAAGTCCTTCGATGTGAAGATGACACCCTCATCGACCCGCGCACTGACGAACCAATGTGCAAACCCTTGTGCGCCGCGATACTCAAGCTCGGTCAAACGATGCGACGCACCACAACAGGGCATTTCATGGCGATGCAGATGAAATCCGTGCTCTTCATCCCAATCCCCATCCATTCGCTGGCCCCACCATACTAAAGGCACCTCAGCCTCACAAGACGGACACAGCGTCCGCTCGTAATTCTCACCGCAATCGATGAATTGCAGACGCTCGCCAAAATCCTTCACCCGGCTTTCACTGCTTTCAAACCGTGCCGCCAAGGCAATACGCAGCGCCTCCATAGTATCGGATGCAGGCCGCGCCTTCGGATCAGACGGGATCAGAGCAATAAAGCGATCAGGCATTAAGCCGGGCCAATCGGCCCACGAACGCCCCCGGTCTGTGCGCGATCCAATAACAGATGATCCAGCACAACCGCCGCCGCCATCGCTTCGGCCACCGGCACCGCACGAATGCCGACGCAAGGATCATGCCGCCCCTTGGTGACAATTTCGGTTTCCTCACCGGCCTTGGTAATTGTCTTTCGTGGTGTCAAAATCGACGATGTTGGCTTCACCGCAAACCGCACAATAACATCCTGCCCGGTTGAGATGCCGCCCAAAATGCCGCCTGCATGGTTCGAGCTAAACTCTGGCCCATTCGGCCCCATCGAAATCTCATCGGCATTGGCCTCACCGCGCAATCGCGCCGCCCCCATGCCCTCACCAATCTCAACACCTTTAACGGCGTTGATGCTCATCATTGCCGCAGCCAAATCCGTGTCCAACTTGCCATAAACCGGCGCCCCCAACCCCGCTGGGCAGCCGCGCACGCAAACTTCGATCATCGCCCCAACCGAGGAACCATCCTTGCGCAGCCCATCCAGATACCCGGCCCATTCCTCAGCCGCATTAGCATCCGGCACCCAAAACGGATTGCGCGCAATCTCGTCCCAGTCAAACCGCGCCCGGTCGATATCCTTCTCGCCCATGCCAACCATATAACCGACGATCTGAACCTCAGGTGCCAGTTTGGCCAAAGCCGCCCGCGCAACGCCAGCCGCCGCAACACGAGAAGCCGTTTCGCGCGCCGAAGACCGCCCGCCGCCGCGATAGTCCCGGATCCCGTATTTCTGCCAATAGGTGATGTCCGCGTGACCGGGCCGGAATTTCTCAACGATATCGCCATAGTCCTTTGATCGCTGATCGGTATTGCGGATCATCAACTGGATTGGCGTGCCGGTGGTAACACCCTCAAACACCCCCGACAGGATCTCGACCTCATCGGCCTCGCGCCGCTGCGTCGTATACTTGTTCTGTCCGGGCTTGCGCTTATCTAGCCAAACCTGCAAATCCTCAGCACTCACAGGCACTCCCGGCGGACACCCGTCCACAGTCGCGCCCAGGGCAGGCCCGTGGCTTTCTCCCCAGGTCGTCACCCGAAAAACATGTCCGTAACTGTTCAGGCTCATTGGCGTATCTCCTTACCCAACCCTCTAATCCGATCTTGAACCGGATGGAAGAAGCCTCCGCACTCAAGATGGACGGACGACACGCATCTGCATCATCCATACAATTTGACTAAAATTGTCCTTCTTCTGATCAAAAATACTCCGGGGGGTGAGGGCCGTCTCGGAGTTCGTCCAATGGACGAACTCAGGCCCGAAAGGGGCAGAGCCCCTTTTAGCAAGAAATCGCGTCCCAGCCATCAAACCACAATCACCTTGCCACCAACTCCATCTCCCCCTATTCACATCCCCACCTCGGGGGGCCTTCCCAAAGGCTGAGATGCTGACATCAGCGGACCCGTAGAACCTGAACCGGTTAACACCGGCGGAGGGAAGGTAAGGTCATCCTCACCCGATCCTTCGTCCGGCCACAAAGGAGTGAGAGATGCGTTTTACAATCCTTGCGGCAGGGCTTTTGGCAGCATTTCCGGCGTTCGCGCAGGATAAGCCAGTTCTGACCGTCTATACCTACGACAGTTTTGTCGCTGACTGGGGCCCAGGCCCCGCAATCGAGACCGCTTTCGAAGAAACCTGTGCCTGCGACCTGCAATTCGTCGCCGCAGGTGACGGCGCAGCCCTTCTCGCCCGCGTCCGCCTGGAAGGCACACGCAGCGACGCCGATATCGTCCTAGGCCTCGACACAAACTTGACAGCAGCGGCCAGGAAAACCGGTCTCTTCAGCGCTCACAGCGTCGCAGAAACCAACCTGTCGCTCCCCATCACATGGGATGACGAAACGTTCCTCCCCTACGACTGGGGCTACTTCGCCTTCGTCCATAACGCCGACATGGGCAGTGTCCCAACCGACTTCCGCACCCTTTCAACCAGCGACAAATCCATCGTCATCCAGGACCCGCGTTCTTCGACCCCCGGCCTCGGCTTGATGATGTGGGTTAAAGCGGCTTACGGCAACGAAGCCCCCGCAATCTGGGAAGCCCTCGCCGATAACATCGTCACCGTCACCCCCGGTTGGTCCGAGGCTTACGGCCTGTTCCTCGAAGGCGAAGCCGACATGGTGCTCAGCTACACGACTTCCCCCGCATATCACTTAATCGCGGAAGAGGATGCCTCAAAAACTGCCGCCAGCTTCACCGAAGGCCACTACATGCAGATCGAAGTCGCCGGTAAACTCGCCGCCACAGATCAACCAGAACTGGCCGATGCCTTCCTCAGCTTTATGCTGACGGATGCCTTCCAGACTGTCATTCCGACCACCAACTGGATGTATCCCGCTGCCACACCGGCAGATGGCTTGCCAGATGGCTTTGAAACTCTGGTGCAACCCGCAAAGGCACTGATTTTCAGCGCCGAGGATGCCGCCGCAACTCGCGACGCGGCTTTGGACGAATGGCTGACCGCGCTCAGCAAATAACTTTTCGCCATTGGATCGGGATCGGTGCAGCCGCATCGATCCCGCTTCTGATCGGCGTCACGGCCCTTGCTGTTGTGATGTCTGCCGAAGGCGGTCGGGGCTTATCCCCCGCCGATTGGGCCGCCATCCGCTTCACACTCTGGCAAGCCGTCGCCTCCGCAGCCATCAGCGTTGTCCTCGCCATCCCCGTCGCCCGCGCCCTCGCACGCCGCCGCTTCCCCGGTCGCAATGCACTGATCACCCTCCTCGGAGCACCCTTCCTCCTGCCAGTCATCGTCGCCATCTTCGGGCTTCTCGCAATTTTCGGACGTGGTGGCCTTTTGAACGCGGCCCTAACCAGCTTCGGCGCCGATCCCATCAGCATCTACGGCTACCACGGCGTTATCCTCGCCCACGTCTTCTTCAACCTGCCACTGGCCACCCGCCTGATCCTGCAAGGCTGGCAACCCATCCCATCCGAGCGGTTCCGCCTCGCGTCCTCCCTCAACCTCACTCCCGCCGCCGTCACCCGCCATCTCGAACTACCAATGCTGGCCCGTGTCATTCCCGGCGCGGCCCTGATCATCTTCGTCATCTGCACCACAAGTTTCGCCGTGGCCCTGACCCTTGGCGGCGGCCCCCGCGCAACAACCGTCGAACTGGCGATTTATCAGGCGCTCCGATTTGAATTCGACCTCTCCCGCGCCGCGCTTTTGTCAGTTATTCAACTGGCGATAACCGGCACCGCTGCCTTTGTTGCTCTGAAATACGTCGGCAATCCCGGCTTTGGCGCTGGGCTGGACCGCGAAATGCCACGCCAGACCGCCCCTTCAACCCTACGCTTGCTGGCCGATGCCACAGCGATCACCCTTGCCACGCTTTTCCTGATCACCCCACTTGGCGCAGTGATCTTCAGCGGCCTGCCATTCGTCACCGACCTGCCAACACCAGTCTGGACATCAGCCCTCCACTCGCTAACCGTTGCCCTGATATCCACCGCCATCGTTATCGGCCTGTCACTTGCCATGGCCACAACTGCCACCCGTCTCGGCACCAAAGGCCGCTGGATCGAAGTCGCTGGCCTCACCGCAATCGCCGCCTCACCGCTGGTCCTCGGCACTGGCCTCTTTGTGCTGATCTTCCCCTTCGCCGACCCGTCAGTGATGGCCCTGCCGATCACAGCACTGGTCAATGCCATCGTCACGCTGCCGTTCGCCCTGCGCGTACTGATCCCCGCATTGCAAGCGATAGAAGACGACTTCGGTCGCCTCGCCGACAGCCTGCGCCTTACCGGATGGACCCGATTACGCTTGCTGATCTTGCCACGCCTTCGACGCCCTTTGGGCTTCGCCGCAGGCATCGCCGCCGCCCTTTCAATGGGAGACCTCGGTGTGATCGCCTTGTTCGCCGACCCGGAAACCGCAACTCTGCCATTGCAAATATTCCGCCTTATGGGGGCCTACCGTATGGACACCGCTGCCGGGGCGACCGTCTTGCTTCTCGTCCTCAGTTTCGGCCTGTTCTGGGCATTCGATGCAGGAGGGCGTGGCCGTGCTGATAGTTGAAAATCTGAATCTGACGCGGGAAGCCTTCGCTCTGACCGCCGCCTTCACGCTGCCCCAGGCCACCCGCGCCGCCATCATCGGACCCTCAGGCGGTGGAAAATCGACATTGCTCTCCCTGATCGCAGGCTTCGACACCCCCAACACTGGTCGCATCCTGTGGAACGACACCGACCTGACAACGCAAATTCCCGGCCAACGCCCCGTCGCGATGATTTTCCAGGACAATAACCTGTTCCCACATCTCGACCTCTTGACCAACGTCGCTCTAGGGGCCAGCCCCCAAGCCCGCCCCAGCGCCGAAGCCCGCGCCGCCGCCGCAACCGCGCTGTCCCGTGTTGGCCTCTCCGGCATGGAGACCCGAAAACCCAACGCACTCTCGGGCGGCCAACAAAGCCGCGCCGCACTGGCCCGCCTAATTCTAACCGCGCGACCCGTGGTTCTGATGGACGAACCGTTCTCCGCCCTTGGTCCCGCCATGCGCGCAGAAATGCTCGATCTGGTGGCTGAACTATTGCCCGAAGCAACGATCCTGATGGTCACCCACGATCCCGAAGACGCCCGCAGATTTGCCGACAAGACAATATTCGTAGACGCGGGAGTTGTCGCAGCGCCGCAAGACACAGACGTGCTCTTCGCCAGCCCCGGCACGGCGCTTGCCGCTTACCTCAGATAAGAACCTGAGAGTTCCGGATCACTCGTCGATCTGACCCCTAAGAGCCTTGACCTCGCCGCGTCGCTTCTTCGCATCAACACGTTTGCGTTTCTGATTGAGCGACACCCGCGTCTTGATCCGCTTCTTCGGCTTCTCTGTTGCCCGACGTATCAAATCGGTTAACCGTGTCCGGGCAATCTCGCGGTTACGCGCCTGACTGCGCTCTTCGCTGACTTGAATGATCAGCGCACCATCTTTCGTCCACCGACGCCCCGCCAGCCGTTGCAACCGCCGTTTCACCGGTTCGGGTAAATTGGGCGACCGCGCGGCTTCAAACCGAAGCTCGACTGCCGATGACACTTTGTTAACGTTCTGCCCACCAGGGCCACTGGCGCGCACGAACGTCTCGGTGATCTCCCAGTCGGCGATCTCTATGTCGGGCGTTATCTGCATGGGCCAATCTGAAATGCTGCGGTGCAATACCGACGTCATACCGACGTCATACCGACACGATACCGATGGGTCAAAAATGAAAGAAGGGTCGCCGATGTGGCGACCCTTCCGAGGTTCATGGAGATGGGCCAGTTAGGGTGTCGGCGTGCCGACAGGCCCAATCGGAATAGTTTTTGCCTTCTGGAATGCCGTCAGGCAACGGTCCTCCCGACTGTTGTGACACCTCTCTCCAATATCGCTCTAGACACTGGACCACCTCCTTTCGTTTGTTACCGATGACAGAAGGTTGGCACAGATATTGTGTCTGTCAATATATTTTACGCAACTGGTGCGGTCATTCGCCGAACAATTATGCGAAATGGCACCAATGCGACCAAGGCCAGGGCAAGTTTCACACCCCAATCCGCCACTGCCAGCGACACCCAAAGCGGCACGTCCGGTCCCATGCCCAACATCGGCAACACGTCACTTGCCCAACCAACGTCGTTTGCAGGCTCGACGAACGTCAACATCGCCGAAAACGCGATGGTAAAGAACAGCGCAGTATCGACCGCTGACCCCACCAACGTCGATACCAAAGGTGCCCGCCACCAGTCACCGCCTCGCAGTCGATCAAAGATCGCCACATCCAGTAACTGCGCGGAAAGAAAGGCGATTCCAGACCCGATGGCAATCCGCCAGGTCACTAATGGCCCAAATTCACCCACGATCTGAGTGCCAATCAAGGAGCAAACAACGCCCGTCACAAAACCCGCAAACACAACCTTTCGTGCTGTCGAGGCCCCGTAAACGCGGTTCATCACATCCGTGACTAGAAACGCCAGCGGATAGGTGAATGCACCCCAGGTCAGCCACTGGCCGAACAGGAATTGCACCAGAATATTCGAGGCCACAACGACGGCGGCCATGGCAAGGATGCCAGGAAGTAAACGAGTCATATGGGTTTCCGTTTTGACAAGGTGGTCGGAGACTTGGCCCCTTCCGGGGACGGGGGCAAATAGCCCTGCGATCTCACTCAGTCAAGCGAAACTCGACTATCTGGGTTTCCTGCACAGATTGATGATTGTCGTCCGAAATCATTGTAATTCGGGTTGAGCCGACTTTGTCCTGCCAAACCGAGATGCCTTCAAGGTTGTCAAACGCGCGCATTGGCGGCTGCCAGATGGCGTCGCCCAATGCATCTGGCGTCTTAAGGTCAAAAACCCGAATTCGGCTTTGAAACCCAATCAAACGGAATGCTCGCTCCAGTAAAAACAACTGTCCGTCCGGGCCGATATCCGCTCCGACAGGTCGAAACCCCTGTGTCCGTCGGATATGAAACAACGTGCTCCATTTCTCACCCTCCAGCCTCCAAACCGGGATGCCCGATGCACCTTTCGGGGCAGTCTCGGGGATGGCAATCAAACGCCCTTCCAGATCAACAGCTAAAGCCTCAACGCCTTGGTTCTTGGGAAGTCTTTGCGCGTCGATGATATCCGGCATACGAACAAATGCGGTGTCCCCGTCATAAACAAAGATACGGTCGTTTCTCTCAAACGATACCGCGTAATTGCCGTCAGAAAGCAAGGCCATACCCTCGCTGTCGGCAATTTTCTTTTCGTTAGTCGCGGGTTTTCGAAAAAATGCGATGCCATCAAGATCCTGTAACGCTCCCACAGGCCTGCGCGGTACTCCGACGATCACATCGCCGTCTCTCTCTAGCGTCCCCCGATACGACTGAGCGTTATCCCCAATGGCCAGAAACACGTCGCCACCATCCAGAACTTCAATGGCGGACCATCCCCCAAAGTAATCTTCGGGTCGATCCCAAACAAATGTTCCGATGTGCTCAAGTTTGGGTTCGGCAACTGCGGGCATCGCCCACAGGATCAGCGCGACAAGACTTGCGCGCATTGCTGGGGTAAATCGGCCAGAACCAACTCTTTCCTAGGTTTCGGTGGCGGAGCATTCGGATCAGGTGGCGGCGGGTTCAAAATGCGATCAACCCATTGTTCGGCCCCCTCACAACCATCACCAGCAGGTGGCGGCGCCTGATCAACACATCCCGACGCACCGCGCGGGCAATGCAATCGAACATGAAAATGATAGTGATGTCCCCACCATGGTCGGATCTTGCGCAGCCACGACCTATCCCCTTTCGCGTCTTTGCACATCTGAACTTTCGCGCCCGGAAACACAAAAATTCGCGCAACTGACTTATCCTGCGCGGCCCGTTTCAATATCAGATGATGTTCGCGCGACCAGTTATCATTGACATATGCACCCTTGGCCCGCCGGGTTGAAATCGACGAAAGTTCTTCCCGCGCTTTCCGGCTCAACTTCAGGTCTTTCGGCGGCAACATCCATATATCGATGTCCAATCCCAGCTGATGACTGCGATGCCCGGTCAGCATAGGTCCACCGCGCGGCTGCGAAATATCTCCGATATATAGACCTTTCCACCCAGGCCGTTTCGCGGCGTACGCGCTCAGGCGTTCCACAAATTTGATCGCCGTAGGGTGTCCCCAATTCCGATTGCGCGAAAGGCGCATCGCCTGCCAAGTTGATCCGGTTTCTGCCAATTGGGTTCCACCGGCCAAACAACCCTTAGCATACCCACCATGCGGGGCGGATTGCTGGCCCGACGCGCGTCGCTCCGCACCAAACAATTCTTTAGCCAGCGTCTCTGCTGAGATTGGCCCTGCCGCCAGAATAAATGCCGTCAGTACGGCTGCGATCCGTCTTCCCATATGTCTGCTCGATCTCCGTCGGGTTTGACCCATGCTAGCAAAATCAACCCAATAAGGAACAAAAAGATCAACGGAGCCACCCCTAGACGTGCACTTTCAGTAGCAGCCGTTACAATCCCGATCAGAGCAGGGGCCAGAAACGCGGTCGCGCGCCCCGAAAGCCCATAAAGTCCAAAGCTTTCCGTCGCAGTCGCCGGGTCCGTGTGTCGCACCATCAATGAGCGACTGGCCGCCTGCAAAACGCCGCCCAGCCCACCGATCAACACACCGCAGCCAAAAAACACTGCATCAGGCAGACCAGAGCCTTTCGCCAAACCAATCCCAAAGAAACTCTCGCGGCTCATGTTCACAATCGTGAAACACACAACCATCAACCCCAGAATCGTCGCGACAATCACGGGCTTCGGACCCAGCCGCTTGTCCAATCCGCCGCCTAACCACGAGAACACACCGGCAGAAACGACACTGACAATCCCAAAGATGCCGACCTGCGTGATCTCCCAGTTCAACACCAGCAACGCATAGGTGCCACCAAAGCCATAGAGCCCGTTCAGCGCATCCCGATACATCATTGAAGATCCCAGATATGCGCCAAGCGACGGTCGTTTAACCAATCCTTTGATAGAAGTGCCCAAATTCGCCAGAGCAGCAGATAAGGACAGTCGGTTATTCACAACACGCACTTCGCGAACCCATAGAAAATAGGGGATCATAAAGACCAGAAACCAAAGGGCGGCGAAGGGGCCAGCGAACCGTGTCCCTTCTTTGGTTTCAGGATCAAGTCCGAACGCCGGTTCCAACCCTACAATCGTTTTCCCGCTTCCCTGTTCTACAAAGAACACCAGCAAAATCACCAGTGCCAGCAATCCGCCCACATAGCCAAACGCAAACCCCGAACCCGAGATTTTCCCGATCTCTTCCCTCGTCCCCAACCCCGGCAACTGGGCATTCGTGAAGATCAGTGCATATTCCGTGCCAATAAATCCGATCCCGAAAAAAACTAGCGCCAATATCAGGTTTGATCCGTCAGGATTTGTCCACCAAAGTGCGCTGGCGCCCAGCACATACAATGCCGAAAACCCGACAATCCACGGCATCCGCCGCCCCGAAGTGTCCGCCAAGGCACCCATCACCGGACCGCCAAAGGCGATGATCAGGCCGGTGATCGTCAAACAAGCAGACCACATCGCCTGCGCGCGTGCATCAGCCGCGTCTTCCCCCAATCCAAGCCCCATGAAATGGGCTGCAGCGATCGAGGCAAAAAACGGCCCGAAAACGAAAGTCAAAAGCGCGGTGTGATACGGCTGACTGGCCCAATCGAAAAAGAACCAACCCCAGATGCGTTTCTTCAGGCCCGGCTCACTCATCGACATACCCCTTTAGTTTCCGCCATTTAGATAGACAGGCAAGGCGATGGCAAGTTCAGTTCTCGAAAATTGGCCCGCTTTCCGGCGGCCAGGGTCGCGTTGCGTCGGCATCAACCCAATTCTTCACCCACTCGGGCATTTCCGGCGGTAAGCTATCCATCCCAAGACTTTCCATAAAGTCAGCAGGGCGTAGTGAGCCATTCTTATCTTTCAGGCCGGCTCGCAGCAGAAGCTGGTTCATGCAAGTTTCTCCCTGCCACATCGACTGCTCGGCATAAAAGAACCGCTCGTCAAACGTCACAAACCGCGTCTGCATCCGATAATTCTGAAACACCGGCACCCGTCGGCGATACCGCAACGAAACCCCAGCCACCGGAAACATCACGCCCTTCTTAAGAACCGTACTCAATACACCCATCCGGACCAAGGTATGCCATCGCCCCAACTCGAACAGGGTCAGGATGCGCCCATTGTTCAACTCGCCGAAGATGTCCGTGTCCAGCGGCCAGGCCCGATGATACGTTACATGCGTGTCAAACGGCCCCATCGGCGGCAGCGACCGCGCCCGCCACAATCCCCAAACAGCCCGAACATATGGATACATCGCATCATCCTCCAGGTGATCGCATGACGTCAACGTTTAAGCCGGTCAAGCGCTACGCAACGGCATGCTGCACTTGCCAGACGCCCCACGGGCGCTTACGTGGGACACCACCGAAGAAACCGACCAAAAGAACGGAACAACCAAATGCAATCGCTCCTGCAAATCCTGCTCCTGATCCTCGACGTGGCGTGGTTCATTATGATCGCGCATATCATCATGAGCTGGCTGATTAGTTTTCAGGTGCTGAACCTCTATCAACCGTTCGTCCGTCAGCTTTGGGATGGCCTCAATCGCCTGCTCGAGCCCATTTACGGTCCGATCCGTCGCTTTATGCCAAACACCGGCGGCCTCGATCTCGCTCCGCTGGTTGCATTGATCGGCGTGTATGCAATCCGCATCATATTGATAAATAATGCGAGTATTTTCCTTTAGCGCGAAGCAAGGCGATCACTGAGTGCCCGGCAGACCAACAAATGCCTTCGCCTTGAATGGGCCTGCGTTTTGGAAAAGAGGACTTTTCGGCGAGCCCTAAAGTCACCCTTCTCGATCAAACCGAGCAATCATCAAGGTAAATCCGACCCCGCACTTCTTCTGTCCCAAAATACTTCGGGGGAGGGTCCGCGAATGCGGAGCCGGGGGCAGAGCCCCATAATCACGCTGGGGTCACGCCTTCGCTCTTGTTCACTGAACGTTCACATGCGACTGTGTAAGTAATAAGAGCAGTTAAAACAAATCCAAGGCAAATAGATGGACGGGTCCAATCCCACCGCCCATTCCCTTCTGGCAGAAGTGTTCGGCTTCGACGGGTTTCGCCCGATGCAGGCCGATATCGTCGATGCGGTTACCCGTGGCGACGATGTGCTGGCAATCCTGCCAACGGGTGGCGGCAAGTCCCTTTGCTTCCAACTGCCTGCGCTCTTGCGGCCCGGTCTCACCGTAGTCATTTCACCACTTATCGCTCTCATGCGCGATCAGGTCCGCGCACTGAAAGAAGCAGGCGTTGCGGCTGCGGCCTTGACCTCGGCCAGCACCGAGGACGAAAACACCGCTACTTTCCAGGCCCTTCATTACGGTACGCTCAAACTCCTCTACATGGCGCCAGAGCGTCTGGCTTCGGGTGGTACCGACCGCATGCTGGCGCAAGCCGGGGTTACGCTCCTGGCCGTCGACGAAGCCCATTGCGTCAGCCAATGGGGCCATGACTTCCGCCCGGACTATCTGCGCATTGGGGCGCTGCGTCGCGCCCTCGACGTACCTCTCGCTGCTTTCACTGCCACTGCTGACGCCGAAACCCGCGCCGAGATTGTCACCCGCCTCTTTGGCGACACGGATCCAACTCAGTTCCTTGGCGGCTTCGACCGTCCCAACATACACTTGGCGTTCGCCGCAAAAGACAAACCACGCCAGCAAATCCTGAACTTTGCGGCCGCCCGCAAAGACCAATCCGGTATTGTTTACTGTGGCACCCGCGCAAAAACCGAAACTCTGGCCCAGGCCCTGCGCGAGGCCGGGCAGAAAGCCTGCGCCTATCATGCTGGGCTGGATCCGGACACGCGCCGCGACGTCGAACGCCGTTTTCAAACCGAAGACGGTCTGATCGTCGTGGCAACGGTCGCCTTTGGGATGGGCATCGACAAACCCGATATTCGGTGGGTCGCCCATGCCGACCTGCCAAAATCGATCGAGTCCTACTACCAGGAAATCGGTCGCGCTGGTCGCGACGGTGCACCGGCAGAAACCCTGACGCTTTTTGGCAGCGACGACATCCGCTTTCGGCGCATGCAGATCGATGAAGGCCTTGCCCCACCTGAACGCCGCATGGCTGATCATGGTCGCCTGAACGCCCTTCTTGGCTTGGCCGAGGCACAGGCCTGTCGCCGCCAATCGCTGTTGACCTATTTCGGCGAACCTCGCGAACCGTGCAAAAATTGCGACCTCTGCGATACGCCGCCCCAAGTTTTCGACGGCACCCAAGAGGTGCGAAAGGCGCTGTCTGCCATCCTGCGCACGGGCGAAAGTTTCGGAGCCGGACATCTGACGGATATCCTGACCGGCACACTTACCGACAAAGTGCGCCAGCGCGCCCATGACCAATTGCCAACCTTCGGCGTTGGCCAAGATATCGACCGCCGCACTTGGACAGCCATCTTTCGCCAGATGATGGGTCACGACCTTGTGCGCCCGGACCCCGAACGCCACGGTGCCTTGCGCATGACCGATGCCGCCCGTCCCATACTTCGCGACAAGGCGACGATTACTCTCAGAAAAGACACGTTGAAATCCACCCGGCGACCGGTCGCCAAATCCATGGTGTCCGAAGAAGACGCCCCGCTGCTTTCGGCATTGAAAGCCAAGCGTCGCGCGCGCGCCGAAACGTCGCGTGTTCCGGCATATGTGATTTTCCCCGACCGAACATTGATCGAGATGGCCGAAACGCGCCCGCAGTCACTGGACGACATGGCGAATGTCTCAGGTGTCGGTGCCAAAAAACTCGAACGTTACGGGCGAGCATTTCTTGACATCATCACTGGCGAAGCATCGGCCCCAACCCACCCGGCGCGCCGCAAACTGGCCGGACGGGCCAGCGGCGATGTCTATGATCGCCTCCTGGCCGCGCAGGCCGATCTGGTCCGCGGCGAAGACGGCACCGGCAAGCCCATGAGCTGCTCGGCATCTCTGCTGGCAAAGATCGCGGCCCTGAGCGCAGATCGGATCGATCAGATCGATCAGCTTCTCGGCGAAAAACTCGCCCAGCGGTTTGGCCCAACTTTTGCTGGTATTCTTCAGAACGTCTGACAATGATTTTTGCGTCAAAAATCAACTTCCGCTCCACCCTCGGTCTTTGCATTTCAAGCACGATGAACTAGCTCTGAACAAAGCCACTCGGAGACCGCCATGCTGACCGTGATTTCCCCCGCCAAACGCCTCGACTGGTCACCATGCCAGGCAAAAATGACCACTCCGATATTTGACAGCGAAGCAAGCCGCCTCGCCGGACACGCACGCCAACTTTCGCTCGGCAAGCTAAAGTCGCTGATGGATATTTCCGACGATCTTGCCAGACTGAACCGCGAGCGTTTCAAGTCTTACGAGTCTGAGCCCGCCGAAGAAGCCACCCGCCCTGCCATTTTCGCCTTTGCCGGCGACACCTACATCGGGCTCGATGCTAACTCACTGGACGAACAAGCCCTTGAGCGCGCACAGTCGCACCTGCGCATCTTGTCCGGCCTCTACGGTGTGCTGCGACCCCTTGATGCCATTCAACCCTATCGTCTGGAAATGGGCAGCCGATTGAAAACTCGTCGGGGCAAGTCGCTCTACGAATTCTGGGGCAAGGACATTTCCAAGGCCCTGAATGCCCAAGCCGAAGCGATAGGCACGACATTTCTGGTTAATTGTGCCAGCCAGGAGTACTTCGGTGCTGTCGATCCAAAAGCACTGAAGCCTCAGATCATCACGCCGCATTTTTTCGAAGTCAAAAACAACTCACCGAAGAATGTCAGCTTTTTCGCCAAAAAGGCCCGCGGTGCCATGGCAAGGTTCATCGTCGAAAACCGGGTCACAACGGTGGATGGACTGGCCGACTTTGATGCTGGAGGCTACAAATTCCAACCTGATCTGAGTGGCGATGGTCAATTGATTTTTCATCGTGATGCACAGCCCGCAATTGCCGGTCAGGCCGCCTGACCATTCATTCCGCCGCCGTGGCACTCGCCTTTTCTTCCATCCGCGAGCCGTCGTCTTCCTGCGGCATTGGCAACGCAGGTTCGGCTTCCAGGGGTTGCGCTGTCAGAATGTGGTCTATTAACTGCTTTTTTTCAAGGGTTTGGTCAAATAATGATCGACGCCGGACGCAAGAATGTCCTCGGCGTCTCCGTCCATTGCATGGGCGGTGATCGCAATGATCGGGCAGGGTTCTGACCCGCGTTCGGCTTCAATAAAGCGGATGCGGCGGGTCGCTTCCTTCCCGTCCATTTTCGGCATCGAAATATCAGTAAATACGATGTCTGGTGCCCAATTTTCGAACAATTCAACCGCCTCGACACCGTTCACCGCGAAAACCAGATCGATGTTCAGATCCTTCAACATTTTCTCAATAACAAAGCGATTGGTGCGATTGTCCTCTGCCGCCAAGACCCGCATCGGCCTAGGGATCTGCGGCGCGGGCGGTTCTGCCTCGGCCTTGCCGACTCCCGGCATCCACACCTTGTCAACGGCTGGGTCAGAAACAGGTACAGGTGCATCGGGTTTGGAATGTGCTGGCGCATGGAACTCAAAGTGATCTGACCCTGTCCGAGATTGGTTGACAGGTTTGTTGCTTTGGACTGTCGGGGGGTGATCTACTCTGTCGCCCAACAATGTCAGTTTTTCCGATGTAGGCGCATCAAGGTCTCGCTCGGATGTCGTATCCGCTGAAGCGGAGGAATTCCTCGCGACTTCCGGAACCTCAGTGGGATCTGGCGCTTCCGCCGCACCTGCTTGCGGTCCTATCTCTTCAATCGACCAGGTTGCCTCCGCTTCAACCGGTGTTGTTCTCGTCACAGCACTGAATTCGTCTTCGCGCACGACATCCGATTGATCTACATCAGCACGGATAGGCGCGTTCGAAGGCTCCTCAACCTTTTCCTGCAAAGCAGGTTCCTCCAGCGACAGTAAACAATCCATCATCGCAGCCCGCAAAACCGGTCGCTGTAACAGCCGGTCAAAAGCCATTCCGCCCTCAGGAACCCGTGTCGGGCCACTGACCAACAAAAACATCCCGGCAACAGGAAACTGGCCGCGCAGTTTTTCTGCCATTCGAAACTCATTTTCTTCACCGACGCCGTGCCCCAGAAAAACAATGTCTTTTTCGTGGGGCTGCGCCTCGACAATTGCATTCACCGAGTCCGCCATGACCGTCTTCAGGCCGATCAACCCCAGCTGCTTTTGTAAAACGGTCCGGTTCATGCCCGGCGCATCCAACACTATTGCGCGCTCCATCCATTTAGGGGCGGATATGTCATCCGGTTCAACATCTTCGATCGCAACCATCGGCAAGAAAAATCCAAAGCCGGATCCAACATTCTCACGAGAATCCACCCAAACCTCGCCGCCCATGGCCGTGACCAGCCGCTGTGTTATGGCCAGACCCAGCCCAGTTCCATCGTGGGTTCGGTCACGTTCGTTTTCGACCTGTTGAAATTCTCTGAAGACCGTTTCCAGCTTATCTGCCGGGATGCCAATACCGGTATCTTCCACTGTTATGTGAACGCGATAGTCCCGGTCGCCTTCCCCTGGCAATCCAACAACGCGAATAACAATGTGCCCTTCCTCGGTGAACTTGATCGCATTCCCAACGAGGTTGGTCAGAATTTGGCGAATGCGTCCGGCGTCGCCCGTATAAGACGTCGGCATGAAAAGATCGTAATCCACCGCAATCTGCAAACCTTTGTCCAAAGCGCCCGGCTGCAAAAGGGTCACAACCTCGTGGATGCACTTCTCCAGATCAAACGGCTGTGACTTAAAACTGATCTGGTCGGCCTCGATTTTCGAGTAATCAAGAACGTCATTGATGATCACCAATAATGCTTCGCCAGACGATCGTATGGTTTCGACGTAGGCGCGCTGCTCCTCATCCATTGCCGTTTCGGTCATCAAGTCCGCCATCGCGACGACCCCGTTCATTGGTGTACGAATCTCATGGCTCATATTGGCAAGAAACGCTGACTTGGCTCTGTTTGCCGCTTCAGCTTTCTCGCGAGCTTCCCTTAGCTGCTCTTCGCGTTTGGTTTGCTCAGTGATGTTCAGCGCCAATGTAACAAGGTCACCGTGACCCGTTCTTCTATCGATCAATCGGATATACTGGCCGTTCCACAGCTTTAAAATAGACTGCTCGATCCTGGGTTGGTCAAGGCGGCGCAGCATTCCCGCTTGCCAGGCTCTTGACGAAAGCCCGCCAGTATCAACGATGCCCTCATCCGCCAAAAGCTCAACCAGCTCCGACATTGGGATGCCCGGCTGGACCATCTCTAACCCTTCAAAAATCGCCAGATACGCCCGGTTTGCAACAATCATATTGTTATCGGGACCAAACACTGCAAACCCATCTCGAATGGTCTCAAGCGAATCCCAAAGTCTGCGTTCTGCAATCACCATTGCACTTTCAGCGCGCACCAAATCTTCACGCACGTGCGTGACCTCTGATTTAAGTGTTTCAGCTTCGGTCTTGACCCGTCCGATCTCTTCTCGACTACTGACAATTTCGGTGCTCAGCGATTGCGCGTGACGCGATAGGGCGCGGTTGGCATCGCTTAACTCTGTTTTCATTTGCGCCATCAAACGTTCCGCCGCCAGCCGCGTCCGGCGTTCAGACGCGAATTGATCTGCCAACTCCATGAACACTCTCCGTCCCGTCCAGATTTCGGGTTGTCGGAAACTTTATGCCGGTATTCCGGTAAACAACTTCTTAACTTGCCGCGACGCCCGCAGAACGCATTCACCCGTCGTCATGCGCCTTTCTCGGTTTGAAAACGGAAATAATTCAATGGATTACAGCAGGCCCACCATCTAACTCAGTGAAAACACAGCCGCCCTCGCTACACCCGGCATTGACACCGCAGACATCCCCGGGTGAATGTCGCGCCCCATGACCAAGCCGGAAATCCAGTCTCGAATTGCCACCCGTCTGAAAGTGATGCGCACCGAAAAGGGCCTGTCTCTGGACGCACTCGCGCAGCTTTCGGGCGTCTCGCGTTCGATGGTCAGCCAGATCGAACGCGGTGAAAGCTCGCCAACCGTCGCCACACTCTGGAACATCACTCAGGCGCTGGGCATCGATATTGGCGGCCTCTTGGATGATCGCGAAGCGCCCGCAATTGCCGTCATTCGCGCCGACGCCGCCCCTCTTATCGAAGGCTTGGGCAAAGACTGCACCATCCGCATTCTCAGCCCCCCAGAAGAAGTGGGTCGCCACGAAGTATACGAACTCACATTTGCAGCCGGAGGTGTTCTGGACAGCGATCCACATAGCCCAGGCACCCGCGAGCATCTGACAGTGATCAAGGGGCAAATAGCCCTTGGTGCCGCTGACAGCACCGATCTTCTTGGGCAAGGCGACAGCGCGCGCTATCCCGCCGACGGACCCCATACTTTGGCGGCCCATAACGGAGATGCAAAAGCTCTTCTCATCGTGCAGTTCACATAAGATTAATATCCTATATATTGCCGAAGTATCCGTTATAGTGTATTCACGCCGGAAACGGAGACCACTCATGTCTGATTTCGCGGCGCACCTCGAGACAACCCTGGCAACTATCGACGCCGATGGGCTGACGAAACGCGAACGCGCCATCACAACGCCTCAGTCGACGAACATCCGCGTCGCAGGCAAACCTCTCCTGAACCTTTGCGCCAATAATTACCTTGGGCTTGCAGATAATCCGCGCCTGATCGATGCCGCACACAAGACGCTCGACACACATGGCTACGGCATGGCGTCTGTCCGCTTCATTTGTGGAACCCAGGACCTGCACCAATCGCTGGAAGCAGAACTGGCCGCTTTCTTGAACATGGATGACGCGATCCTGTTCGCCGCCTGTTTTGATGCCAATGCCGCCGTGTTCGAACCTCTCTTGGGTCCAGAAGATGCGATCATTTCGGATTCTCTGAACCATGCCTCCATCATCGACGGCATTCGTCTGTGCAAGGCACGCCGCTATCGCTACGCCAACTCCGATATGAATGACCTCGAGGCGAACCTGAAAGAGGCTCGCACCGCTGGTGCCCGCTTTGTCATGATCATTACTGATGGTGTCTTTTCCATGGACGGCACTCTCGCAAACCTCCCCGAAATTCGTGTGCTGGCCGACAAATACGATGCCCTCATCATGGTGGACGATTGTCACGCCACAGCGAAGCCTCGATAACCTGGCTGAACGACGCGCTGCCACATCTGACCAAAACCTGCGAAACCGCTGGCAGCTTCGACTTCGCCAATATCAACGCCGTCTGGCACCACCTCTCGGATCATGACCGTGACATTGGGTTCGCAAGTCTTGCAAAGGTCCTACGCCGCGATGCGACCCTTATCATGTCATTGCGCCACGGGCCTGCACCCGCCGACCGACCCGCCCATCCCGTCTCGGCCGAAAGGACAATTGCACAAGCGCAAACCCACGGTTTCCAGAACACCCTGAACAAACCGGCCGCGTCCAGCCAGGCCTGCAATCAGCGCTCTGGCGTCACTTGGACATGGCTGGCTTTCACATACGCACCAGAAGTTTCAAAATGATCTGGATGCATTATCGGCCCAAAAATATCCCGGGGGAGGTGCCGCAGGCACCGGGGGCAGAGCCCCGAAAGGCGCGAATATGACCAATCAGATGAAAGCTCTCGCCAAAACCAAACCGGCTCCGGGTCTGGACATGATAGAGGCACCGGTTCCCGAGGTTGGCCCCGATGACATCCTCATCCGCATCAACATGACCGGCATCTGTGGTACCGATATTCACATCTGGGATTGGGACGACTGGGCCCAGCGCACGGTTCCCGTCCCCCTGATCACCGGGCACGAGTTTGCCGGTGAAATTGTCGAACTTGGTCGAAACGTCACCGATCTGGCATTGGGACAGCGGGTATCCGGTGAAGGCCATCTGATCGGCAAACACTCCCGACAATCGCGCGCAGGTAAATTCCACCTTGACCCAGAAACGCGCGGTATCGGCGTAAATGAACAGGGCGCCTTTGCCGAATACCTGAAACTCCCGGCCTTCAACGCAGTACCTCTTCCCGACATGATTGACGACGAGATCGGCGCGATCCTGGACCCTTTGGGAAATGCGGTGCACACCGCGCTCAGTTTTGATTTGATCGGTGAAGATGTGCTGGTGACCGGGGCCGGACCCATTGGCATCATGGCCGCTGCGGTGGCGCGTCACGTCGGAGCGCGTCATGTGGTTATTACCGATATCAACGCAGACCGGCTGGCCTTGGCGGAAAAAGTTGCAGACGTTGTGCCTGTAAATGTCGCCAAGGAAGATCTTCAGGATGTCATCGCCGGCCTGAAAATGAAGGAAGGTTTCGACATCGGCCTCGAGATATCTGGCAACCAAAAGGCTATGGATCAGATGATCGAAGCCTTGGTCATGGGCGGGCGCATAGCGTTGCTGGGTATCCCGCCCGGCAAGTCGCCAGTCGACTGGTCCCGGATTGTATTCAAAGCCATCACCATAAAAGGCGTCTATGGACGCGAAATCTTTGAGACGTGGTACAAGATGATTGCCATGTTGGAAAACGGACTGGATGTACGAAATGTCATCACCCATCGTATGCCGGTCGACGACTTCCGGTCCGGGTTCGAGATCATGAAATCCGGCCAATCCGGCAAGATCGTTCTGGATTGGACATAATTCAGGCGCGGCCCGCATCTCTTCGTAGTATTTTGCAGCTCTAAAACTGTTGACAGCAGCGCTTCAAATGGCACGGTGCACCCCATGGGCGACGTCATATTTTGGATTATCATTACCGTCGGAATGATCGTTGGTTTCCGTTGGTGGCAAAAACGCAAATAGGTTTTGCGCCGTGCCTGACGGCACGTCGCGACGCGCCAATTGACATGAATGTCAATTGGCGCTGTTTTCTACATTAAGTATTTTTAGACAGAAGAAGATCACTTGCTTTGCCGCATTGCTAAGCCATGGGCTGGCGCGATCACGGAGGTGTTTTGGTGACTCCATACATAACAATGGCCCTCAATAACGCCTGGGCAAATGCCACGCTGTATAAGGCTATGCAGGAGATATCTGACATGGCCTTCCAGGCAGATCGACCTGGGTTTTTCCCGTCGATTGCGGATACACTGAACCATATCCTGTCGGTAGATCTCTACTATATCGACGCGCTGGAAAGCGCTGGTCAAGGCAGGTCCGTCTTTAACCGCGCCGATATCGAAACCGCTTCGGATCTCGCCAGACAACAAGCCGAGGCCGATATGCGCCTTGCGACCTTTTGCGACGCTTTGTCACCGGAAGTTCTGACCGAAACATGTATCACCGATCGTTCAAGCGGCCCGGTTGAAGAAAGCGTATCAGCCGTTCTGCTGCATCTGTTCCAACACCAGACACACCACCGCGGCCAAGCTCATGTGCAAATGTCCCACGCAGGTATCGCGCCGCCTCAACTGGACGAATTCCACCTGATCTACGACCGCGCACCATCTGCCGAAATGTATTGGAGCTAATCAGCCCTGACCGCCCGGCGACACCACAGGTGTCCGCCCGCCGTCCTCCAGGGCGAAACACGCGCCATCTTGAAAGACCACCGGCACCAGAGGATGCCCATAGGCGGCCCCGACATCCAGATTAACCCGGTTGCCGTAATGCGTCGGCGCATCGACAGGTGTATGACCATGCACGATCAGCGCCTCGTGATCTTCCAGCCGCCACAGAAATTCGTCGCGTATCCACAAAAGGTCATCTTCGTCCTGCGCTTCAATCGGAAAGCCAGGACGAATACCGGCATGCACAAAAATCATGCCACCAACCCGATGCCACAGCGGCAAACCCTCGATGAACTCAACATGCGCTATGGGCACTTTCTTCGCGGCGCGCGCGTGAAACTTGTCCGCGCCTTCCAACCGCCGTTTCTCGGCCCCATAGGATCTTAATGTCTCTGCGCCACCCATTCCCGGGCTGAGCCACGTCAAACCCGCCCTTAGTCGCCCGTCGGTCGTTTCGCCAGTGCGAACATAGTTGGCCAGAAACCGGTCGTGATTGCCTTTGACGATTACCCAGTTCTCGCCACGTGCCATGCCATCCATCAGATACTCGATAACACCGCGGCTATTTGGGCCCCGATCCACCAGATCGCCAACATGAACAACCTGCGCCGGGCCTCCGCTGGCCTGGGCATCCCGTGCAATCCTGCGGTGTGCCGACTTCAGCTCGTCAAGCTGGCCGTGCACATCACCAATCGCGTATATTCTTTGGTCATCCATAAAATAGCCCTAGGCGTCTGGCGGCCCCATCACAAGATAGTTCAACTGCGCACCGGGTTCAAAATCCATTTGGCAAGATAAACAGCAATGATAGCGCCAATAATTTCAGCACCAATGAATCCGGGCACATCCATAGGTCGTATGCCGGAAAATGTATCTGTAAACGCGCGCCCTATGGCAACGGCTGGATTGGCAAAACTCGTCGATGCCGTGGACCAATAGGCAGCCGTGATATATAAACCAACCAACCAGGCAACGGCCTCAGGTTTGTGACGGATGCCGCCCAGTATCACGAAGACCAGCCCAAATGTTGCAACAACTTCGGCCAACCATTGCGATCCGCCGGTTCGCATCGTGTCTGATGCCTGAAACAACGGCAGCTCGAACATCCCATGCGCGATCAACGTTCCGACAACTGCGCCCCCGATCTGCGCGCAGCCGTAGAAAACGGCGCGTGACATCTCAATGTCTCCACGTAGCCAAAACGCCAACGTCACGGCCGGGTTGAAGTGCGCGCCGGAAATCGGACCCAGAATGGTGATCAGCACGACAAGTATCGCACCGGTCGGCAGGGTATTCCCCAAAAGCGCCAGCGCCACATCTTCAGTTAACCGATCCGCCATTATGCCGGAACCAACAACGGTTGCGACTAGCATGCCTGTTCCCAGGGCTTCGGCACTTAACCTTTGAAACGAAGTCGCACTCATGCTGCTGCAATTCCGGACATTTCAATTGGCCGCTAGAAACCATCTGCTGTGTGTCTTGTCAAAAAGCATTCGCGCGGTGGTCTTCAGGCCGCCGCGCGGATCGACCCACGCAAGTGGGACGAAAGAAATTTAGGCGGCGTCGAACCGCAAAGGTGCCACCTGGCTGAATAAGCCGGTCGCTTCCAGCTTGTCGACAACGACGGCAGGGGCGGGATCATCCAGATATAAAAGCGCAATTGCATCCTGACCTTTTTCTGCCCGGCCAAGTGTAAAGTTCGCAATATTGACGCCATTTTCGCCCATGGTCTGACCCAGTGCACCGATGATCCCTGGAACATCGTTGTTTGTGGTGTAAATCATGTGTTCACCAACTTCGGCGTCAATATTGATGCCTTTGATCTGAATGAACCGCGGTTTGCCGTCGTTAAAGACAGTGCCCGCAATCGAACGCTCGCGTTTGTCAGTCACCACGGTCAGCTTGATGTAGCTGTCGAAGGCACCTGACTTTTCTTGTGTGGTTGTCGAGATCTCAATGCCGCGATCTTTCGCAATAACTGGGGCCGACACCATGTTCACGTCGGGGTTCGTCGCTTTCATGATCCCGGCAACGGCGCTGGCGTTTAGCGCTGCGGTGTTCATTTCGGCAACCTGACCGTTATAAAGGATATTGATCGCGCGGATCGGCTCGTCCGTCAGCTGGCCCGTAAACGCACCCAAATGTCCGGCCAGTTTCACCCATGGCCCCATGACTTTGGCTTCCTCGGCGGTCACCGACGGCATGTTCAACGCGTTGGTCACAGCACCCGTCAGCAAATAATCCGACATCTGCTCGGCCACCTGCAACGCAACATTTTCCTGCGCTTCCGTCGTCGAGGCACCCAGGTGCGGGGTCACCACCACGTTCGGCAGATTGAACAGCGGGCTTTCTGTCGCTGGCTCCACGGCAAAGACGTCAAACGCAGCACCTGCAACCCGCCCGTCTTTCAAAGCCGCTGCCAATGCTTCCTCATCAACCAAACCACCCCGGGCACAGTTGATGATCCGAACACCCGGCTTCAGGCGTTCAATGGCATCCGCCGACAGGATATTCTTGGTCTTGTCCGTCAACGGCACGTGCATGGTTATAAAGTCAGAACGCCCCAGCAACTCGTGCAGCTCAACTTTGGTCACACCCATTTTGTCTGCACGTTCTTCAGTCAGGAATGGATCGTAGGCGATGACCTTCATCCGCAATCCTAACGCGCGCTCGCAAACGATCCCACCGATGTTGCCCGCGCCAATCACGCCCAACGTCTTGTTGGTCAGTTCAACACCCATGAACCGTGACTTTTCCCACTTGCCCTGATGGGTCGATGCACTTGCCTCGGGAATTTGCCGCGCAACGGCAAACATCATTGCCACCGCGTGTTCCGCAGTTGTGATCGAGTTTCCAAAAGGCGTGTTCATGACGATCACGCCCTTTTTCGACGCGGCCGGGATTTCAACGTTGTCCACGCCAATCCCTGCGCGGGCGACGACTTTCAAATTGGTCGCGGCTTCCAACAGTTTGGCCGTTACCTTGGTGGCCGAGCGGATTGCCAAACCGTCATATTGCCCGATCACTTCCAGCAAGCGCTCTTTGTCTTTGCCAAGACCGGGCTCAAAGGTCACATCAATCCCGCGATCGCGAAAGATTTGCACAGCAGTTTCGCTCAGCTTGTCGCTGACCAGCACTTTTGGTTTCGTTTCCATATTCATAATCCATCGTTCGGAGGCACCGACGTAATACCGACGTCATACCGACAGGCCATTTCAGGGGTCAGGCAGCTGCTTCCAGCGCCGCAATTTCAGTGGCAAATGCCCAATCCAGCCAGGGCATCAGCGCCTCAAGATCCGAGGTTTCCACCGTCGCACCGCACCAGATCCGCAGACCAGCGGGCGCGTCGCGATATGCCCCAACATCAAAGGCAACACCTTGATTTTCAAGCTGTTTTGCAATGGTCTTGGCAAATGCTGCACCGTCGACAATGCGCGTATCAGTGAACTTCAGGCAAACACTGGTGTTCGACCATGTCGCCGGATCATCCGCCAGATTTGCAATCCAGTCCCGCGCCGCACAGAAATTGTGCAGCACTTTGGCATTGGCATCCGCCCGGGCGACTAACCCATTGAGTCCACCCACTTTTTCGGCCCAATCAAGCGCATTCAGATAGTCCTCAACGCACAGCATCGATGGTGTGTTGATCGTCGCACCTTCAAAGATGCCACCAATAACCTTACTGCCTTTCGTAAGGCGAAAAATCTTCGGCAAAGGCCAGGAAGGTGTATAATTTTCAAGACGTTGCACGGCGCGCGGACTCAGGATCAACATCCCATGCGCAGCTTCGCCGCCCAGCACTTTCTGCCAGGAATACGTCACAACATCCAACCGGTCCCAAGGCAGGTCCTGCGCAAACGCCGCCGAGGTCGCATCACAAATCGCCAACCCATCCCGGTCGGCAGGAATATCAAAATGCGCCGGAACCCGCACGCCGCTTGTCGTGCCGTTCCAGGTAAACACAACGTCTTTGTCCCAATCGACTCCGGCCAGATCGACGATCTGTCCATATTCCGCTGTCTTTACAACGGCATCCAGTTTCAGTTGCTTGACCACGTCCGTGACCCACCCGGCCCCGAAACTCTCCCAGGCCAGCATCTCAACTGGACGCTCACCCAGCAAATTCCACATCGCCATTTCCATAGCGCCGGTATCCGAGGCAGGCACAATCCCGATCAAATAGTCGTCTGGAACGCCCAAAATCTCGCGGGTTTTGTCGATGGCCAACTTAAGCTTCGCCTTGCCAACGGCAGCACGGTGCGACCGCCCTAGTGGGGCATCGTTAAGACTTTCCAATGTAAAAGTAGGGGGCTTGGCACAAGGGCCAGACGAAAAACGCGGATTTGCCGGCCGCGTCGCCGGGGTATTCATATCCATCACTGAATATCCTTCCAGATATATGCCCCTCGTTGGGGAGGGGTGTCCCACTGACCGCAATACGGATGCAAAAAGGGTTTCGCAAGCACGGAATTGACGCTAGAGGCGGGGAAAGGGTCGCTTTTTGACCCGTGAATTCACTATCGGAAACACACGTGTCAGAGCCTCAGATTATCTCGCTTATCGCTCAGCCCGGAAAGTTGGATCCGGCTTTGGTGTCATCCTTGCAGTCGGCCTGGGGTGGCGGAGACGCGCATTGGCTGGCTCCCGACGAGGCTGCAGAATTTCCGGCCATAACAACGCCTTCCAACATTTCGGAAGTAAGAAGCGACATTGCTGGCATGGGTGTCGATGTCAACGTTCTGCCGTCTGGGAATCGTCGCAAAAAGCTACTGATTGCCGACATGGACAGCACCATGATCAATCAGGAATGCATCGACGAGTTGGCCGCCGAAGCCGGTGTCGGTGACCGCGTTTCTCAAATCACGGCACGAGCGATGAACGGTGAATTGGATTTCGACGCGGCAATCGATGAACGCGTGGGATTATTGAAAGGTTTGGGAACAGACGTCATCGAGAAAGTTCTGCAAGATCGCATTACCCTTGCCGCAGGGGGCCAAACTCTCGTGGCAACTATGAAGGGCAATGGCGTCTATGCCGCACTGGTATCAGGCGGATTTGTTCAGTTCACATCCGCAATTTCCCGGCTCCTGGGATTTGACGAAAATCGTGCAAACACTCTGATCGAAGACGGCGACATACTATCAGGAACGGTTCAACGTCCCATTTTGGGGCAAGAAGCAAAGGTCGAAGCTCTCGAAGAAATCACTGCTCGGCTTGGTGTTTCGCCGGATGATGCCATCGCAGTTGGTGATGGAGCCAACGATCTTGCGATGATCCACCGCGCCGGACTTGGGGTTGCTCTCCACGCGAAACCGGCGGTTGCAGCAGCAGCTCCAATCAAAGTAAATCACGGCGATCTTACGGCTCTGCTATTCCTGCAAGGCTATGAAATCAATGAATTTATCACTAACTAGCCACTTAAGAACTTCAAGCCAATAAACCCTCAGCAGGCCGAACCGACCCAACCGCAAGCCCAGCCCAGTTGGTGAGCGTCTGCGCAAGAATGCCCGAGACAACGGGATGATTGATATCCAAAACCCCAAGCCGCACCAACAATGCGGCGATTGCCACTTCCGAACCGCGTGAAGCGCCATCGGAAACTTTCAGAGCAATTCCCAACTTCTGCCCCGGAATGATCGCAACATAGAATCCTTCGGCGCCCGACTTGATCGCAACTGGTTCGCGCGCCACTCGCATCAACTCTGTATCAACACGCCCTTCACCGCCCACCATTTCAGGATGAGCGATCATTGCTCGGCATAGCTCACTGGCAGCTTTGCCTCGCACATCCGCTCGATCTTCTGCGGCAGCAATCACTGCCATCGCCCGCGCCATGGCAGACAAGTTGGTTGCAAAGTTTGGGGCCGAGCAGCCGTCAAATCCAAAACCCGGACTATCCATTCCAGTCATATCTTCAAAGGCTTCACGCACCGCCAGCTGAACCGGATGATCAATATTCACATAGTCGAGCTCGGCTCCCAAGTGTTTAGACAGCGTCAAAAATCCCGAGTGCTTGCCAGAACACCAATTAAATGCCCGCGTCACTGGCTCGCCGGTCTTGATCATTTCTTCGGCCAGTGCCTCATCCCGTGACGCCTGGGGACCGCAACAAAGGGCGTGTTCGTCAAGGCCAAGATCGCCTAGCCAGTCCGAAATCATCTCCACATGGCGACGTTCGGCCGAATGACTTGCGCAAGCCAGTGCCAACCGCTCTGTTGAAAGGCTGGTACCTGCGCCACTTTCGACCAATGGCAGAGCCTGCAAAATCTTCGCCGCTGACCGAGCAAATACCAGTTCCGTGGGGTTCCCCCAACTTTCGACGATCGATCCATCCGCGCGCGAGATTACTGCGTGGCCGAAGTGTCGCGATTCCACGAAAGGCCCCCGCGTCGTTTCGGCCAAAAGCACAGGATCAGACATTGAATGACCTCGCGAATTTGTCACGGCAATTTTCCGCCGCAGGGGGTTCCATATTGCGCATGAGATACGCTATCCATGCCCTGTTGGTAAGAGCATTTTCGGCCCGGAGCACCCTATGAAATCAGGGGCCCGGCCGCGCAGGCAAAGGCGAAAATCATGGCAAGACGGGCATTTGCAACTCTGATCGCGGCGGCCAGCGTGCTGTGCGCAGCACCGATTTCAGCGCAAGAAGTAACAAATCGCGTTGCTGCTGATACAGACTGGGCGGTTTTCGAAGGCTCGGATCCAAAAGAATGCTGGGCAGTAACGGCCCCAAAAGAAACCACAAATACTCGTGACGGCCGTCAGGTTTCAGTGCGCCGTGGCGACATTTTGCTGTTCGTTACTTACAGACCCCAGCAGGATGTTGTTGCGGAAGTCAGCTTTACAGGCGGCTACCCGTTCGCCGAAGGATCAACGGTCACGATGGATGTCGGTGGCACGACTTTTGAGTTGTTCACCGAAGGCGAATACGCTTGGCCTGCAACGCCAGCGGACGATCAAAAAATTGTCACGGCCATGAAGCGGGGCGCAAATGCCGTTTTGACGGCCCGGTCCTCCCGCGGAACGCAGACCAAGGACACGTTCTCTCTTCTTGGGGCAACCGCAATGATCCAGGACGCCGATAACCGCTGTTCCAGTTGACAGATGAGGCTTCGCGGTCGCTATTCATACGTCGCATTTACGTGAGTTGCGGTCGTAGGGTGCACTGCCAACATTGGCCTTTGCCCAAGTTCCTCGAAGTTTAAGTCAACAAAAGAAGTTCCGAATCTCTTTGGCAAACGACGGTGCATCGCATATATGCCGCCTCTGAGCCAAGGATGAGCGCTATGCCTGCCGAAACACCGATCACCCAGGACGTCTTGACGATCCCAAGGAAATTGCCCGATGGGCCCACCAACTTAGTTGGTTTGACCCGTGATGCATTGCGCGCGGCCTTGATCGAAGCTGGCACGCCAGAAAAGCAATCCAAGATGCGCGCCAACCAGATTTGGCAATGGATCTACCACTGGGGCGTCCGCGATTTTTCGGAGATGACCAATCTGGCCAAGGATTATCGTGCCCTTCTTGCCAGCAAATTCGTGATCGAACTGCCCGAAGTGGTGACACGTGATGTAAGCGCTGACGGCACACGCAAATATCTGGTGCGCATTGCAGGCGGACATGAAGTAGAGACGGTTTACATTCCCGAAACCGATCGCGGAACATTATGCATCTCCAGCCAGGTCGGCTGCACGCTAACCTGTTCGTTCTGCCATACAGGCACCCAGAAACTGGTTCGCAATCTCACCCCGGGCGAGATCGTCGGTCAGATCATGCTGGCCTGTGATGACCTTGGCGAATGGCCTGAACCAGGTCTGGGCACCGGTGACAACGGCCCGCGCCTTTTATCGAACGTCGTTCTGATGGGTATGGGCGAGCCGCTGTACAACTTCGAAGCGGTGCGCGACGCAATGATCATAGCGATGGATCGAGAGGGCATCAGCCTATCGCGACGGCGCATCACGCTGTCTACCAGTGGCGTTGTCCCAGAAATTGCCCGAACCGCCGACGAAATCGGTTGCATGTTGGCGGTATCGTTTCATGCGACGACCGATGAAACGCGCAACAAACTGGTTCCGATCAACCGTCGTTGGCCAATCGCCGAGTTACTGGATGCCTTGCGCGAGTATCCAAAAGTGTCGAATTCCGAGCGGATTACATTTGAATACGTGATGTTGAAAGACGTGAACGACAGCGATGACGATGCCCGCCGGTTGGTTGATCTCATCAAAGGCATTCCCGCCAAAATCAATCTGATACCGTTTAACGAATGGCCTGGCGCGCCCTATGAGCGGTCGGATTGGGAGCGGATCGAGGCATTTGCTGAAATTGTTTATAAAGCTGGTTATGCCTCGCCCATTCGGACACCGCGCGGTGAAGACATTATGGCGGCTTGCGGCCAGTTAAAATCGGCTACTGAACGCGCCCGCAAATCACGCAAGGAAATCGCTGCCGAGGCGGGGCTTTAAGACGTTAGGGTTACGCCTTTAACTTTCCGACACCCCAAAGCAGAATGACAGCGCCAACAGTGGCGACGATCAATTCGCCAATGATCCCTGTGGCCGAAAGCCCGACGGCTCCGGCAAGAAATCCACCGAGATAAGCTCCGATGATCCCGATCAAAAGGTTCATCCAAAGGCCTTGGCTTTTGTTCATAAATCGCGCGGCCAGCCAGCCTGCGCAGCCGCCGATGATCAAAAACACAATGAATTTCATGGCCGATCCCTTTGCGCACTTTTCTCAAGTAACCTTGCCGGAGCGCGACGCCGGTTCAAGTCTGACAAGCTAACGCCCGGGAATTCCGTCTCGTTTCGTTGCTGGAAGGTGCCATTCGTCGATACAAGACATTGCTTCGTCTGCGGTCTCGACAATGCGAAATAGGTCCAGATCATCGTCTGAAATCGTGCCGGCATCCGCCAGAGCTTCCCAGTTGATAATTTTCTCCCAAAATTCGCGCCCAAACAGCAGGAATGGCACGCGCTGCATGCGCCCGGTCTGAATAAGTGTCAGCGTCTCGAACAGCTCGTCCATGGTTCCGAAGCCACCCGGGAAAACTGCGATAGCGTTAGCCCGCATCAAAAAGTGCATTTTCCGGATGGCGAAGTAGTGGAAGTTGAACGCCAGTTCTGGCGTGACAAAAAGGTTCGGAGCTTGTTCGTGAGGCAACACAATATTAAGCCCAATTGACACTCCACCAGCATCTTGTGCCCCTCTGTTACCGGCCTCCATCACGCCGGGTCCTCCACCGGTTACGATAACGTTCTCGCCGCCGCCGTCTTTCAAGGATCTTTCTGTCACCAGATGAGCGAATTTACGGGCCTCGTCGTAGAACCGTGAAAGGTCAGCCAACGTTTTCGTTCGCGCACTATCTTTCTTGGCAGGCTCCGGAATGCGTGCACCGCCAAACAGCACCACCGTTGATTTGATGCCGTATTCCGTCATCAACATCTCAGGCTTCAGCAATTCCAGTTGCAAACGGACAGGCCGCAATTCGTCACGACACAAAAAGTCCGCATCCGCGAATGCCAGATTGTAAGAAGGCGACCGTGTTTGCGGCGTGTCAGGTATGCCTTTTACGCTTTCGCGATCCTGGTGCGCATCGCGAAACAGATGGCGACGGTCCTCGTTCATAATCGGCTCCTTGTAACTCGAACCACCTGCATGGCAGGAAGGGCAGACCTTGTCCAATAGCAGAGTTGCGATCAGATGCTTCCACCGACTTCCGATGAAATTGCCGCTGCCGGAGATCGCATTCAGGGACACGTCCATCGAACACCTGTGCTGGAATCGCACGGGTTGATCGAGGGCCGCATGATCGAGCTGAAACTGAAAAATGCTCAACCGACCGGCAGTTTCAAGGTCAGGGGCGCGTTTAATACGCTTCTGAACAGCAAAGTGCCCGAAGCAGGCGTTGTCGCGGCTTCGGGCGGTAATCACGGTGCGGCAGTAGCCTACGCAGCTCGAAAATTGGGTCATCGGGCAACGGTATTTGTGCCCGAACTCGCCGGACCGTCGAAAATCGCTTTGATCCGGAATACGGGGGCAGACTTGCATGTGGTGTCGGGCCATTACGCAGAGGCTTTAGCCCAAGCACGGGCATTCGAGGCTGAAAACGGGGCAATGCAAATACATGCCTATGATGCGCCGAAAACACTGGCCGGACAGGGCACTGTCGTGCGCGAATGGGAGGCTCAGCATCTAGCCTCTTCCACTGTATTGATAGCCGTCGGCGGCGGCGGGCTTATTGGCGGAGCACTTTCGTGGCTGGAGGGACGTCGGAATGTTGTAGCGGTTGAGCCGGAACGCGCACCGACGCTCCATGCCGCCATTGAAGCCGGAAAGCCTGTCGACGTTGAGGTTGGCGGGATTGCCGCCAACGCACTTGGCGCTAAGCGTATCGGAGAACTTTGCTTTGGTCTGGCGCAGGAACACGACATCCAGTCTGTGTTGGTAACAGATGAAGCAATCGCTGACGCCCAGAAACTTTTATGGAATGTCTGTCGTCAGTGGGTCGAACCTGCGGGGGCAACGGCGCTAGCTGCTTTGACTTCAGGAGTCTATCGGCCAGTCACTTCTGGGTCGGTTGCGGTTTTGGTGTGTGGTGCAAATCCAGCGCCTGGTCCTTTCGACTGATTGCTCTTGATCCAATCTGCCGGTATCAGCCGCACAAACGCATGCCAAGGGAATCACCTATGTCAAACGCTCAACTTGAAGCTGCTATTGAGACCGCCTGGGAAACACGGGAGACTGTCTCTCCCGCCACAACCGGCGAGACCCGAGAAGCCATTGAAGACACTCTGAATGCTCTAGACAGCGGGTCCCTTCGTGTCGCCGAAAAGAAAGACGATGGCAGTTGGCATGTGAACCAATGGGCCAAAAAGGCCGTCTTGCTGTCGTTTCGCCTGAATGACATGGAGCAGATTCCCGGTGGGAATGGCAATTCGAGCTGGTGGGACAAAGTGCCTTCGAAGTTTGCGGGTTGGGGTGATAATCAATGGCGCGACGCAGGTTTCCGCGCGGTGCCTGGTTCGATCGTTCGCCGATCTGCCTACGTTGCTCCTGGTGTCGTGCTTATGCCGTCCTTCGTGAACATTGGCGCATATGTTGATGAAGGGTCCATGGTCGACGGTTGGGCGACTGTTGGGTCTTGCGCTCAGATCGGTAAACACGTTCACCTATCCGGCGGCGTTGGCATTGGCGGTGTGTTGGAACCCATGCAAGCGGGGCCCACCATCATTGAAGACAACTGCTTTATCGGAGCCCGCTCTGAAGTTGTTGAAGGCTGCATCGTGCGCGAAGGTTCGGTTTTGGGAATGGGCGTTTTCATCGGCCAGTCCACGAAGATCGTCGATCGCGAAACTGGCGAAGTGATGTACGGTGAAGTTCCGCCCTATTCAGTGGTTGTCGCAGGTTCGATGCCAACCAAGAACAACATCAATCTATATTGCGCCGTGATCGTAAAGCGCGTGGACGAGCGCACCCGCTCGAAGACCGGCATTAATGAACTGCTGCGCGACTGAATATTGTCTAGTTAAGTTGACCGAACCGCCGCGCTATGAGGTGCGGCGGCCTTAAGCTACTATTAATAATGTAGTCGATAATGCGCCGGGTTCAGGGCAGTCGCGCCCTGTATTCTCCCCGCAATGGTCGCCAGAACGTCGCGATGCCGCCACCCCCCAGATTTATGAATGCTGCATGAAAATCAGTGCGGCGGAAGTGTTCCGAACCCGACAGGTCATTGCTGATCTAAAGGCTTTTGTTAGGAATACGCCTGAAAAGACGATGGAACGGTTGGCAATTGGCCTTCCCGGGTTCAGCCCGGGCGTCCCGGATCGGGGCGACCTGTATCGCCTTGTCTACAAGCAGGACTGCCAGTTCCGGCATTCAGCCGAAGCCGACACATACGCGGCGGTGTTGCTGGCAGCAGCTTTTCCGGAAGAAGATTTTCCAGTGTTCATTTTGGCGACGGCGATTTTGTTGGCCGATTTGTTGCAGGCAACTTCCACACCCGACAATCTTTTTTGGAATTGGGAAACCTATCGCGACCATTATGCTATTGCAGATCCCGATGCGCGCGCCGTGATCCACAACGGTTTCCGGACAGGCCACAGGATTGGGGTCGTGAAACTTGATCCCGAACCAAAAGAGAGCCTGTGTCTTCGAAGCAAAAGGACTGAAGTGCTAAGCGGCTTGGAAGGAACCGGCCAGACCGGACTTGCCAGGGCATTGGACGCTGACGCGGATTCTGCAGGCGGCCTTTGGGCTCTTGCCAGCCAACAGTCTTTGTCCGCACCAACCGCAATGGCTTTCCGTTATCTTATCGAGCGTAATGCCGGGATGGCACCGCCCGAACCTGAAACAGCCGCGCTCATCCCATGGCTAAGTTGAGTTGCTTGCACGTATCGGACCGCTCTGTCAGATGACATCAGATGAGCGACGCCAAAAAACCTAGCAAACAAAAAGTTTACACTCTTCTCGTCCAGATTGGTCGGAAAGAAGGGGACGGACTTCCTCCAGACGCAACTGGCGGCGCACTCTTGATCTATGCAACCGGCGTCGACGAAGGGGAAGCAGTGCGTGAGACCGTTGCAATCTTGAAACAGGCTGACGTGGCTCCGCTGGATGTCACCGGATACGGCACCTTGGAAGAACGTCTGACTGAAGGCCACGATATTGACCAAGATGAACGCGCGCTAATGGACCGGACACTCGCCGAGAACGCCGTCATAGTTGCGCAGGTGACCCCATTTTTTGGAGATGAAAATTGACCGCGGTTTTTCTGGATCTAGACGGCACATTGATGGACAGCAAGCGCGGCATTGAGTCGTCGCTAAGATATGCATTTAGCGAGACCGGTCAAAGCCATCATGCCGAAGGCGATCTGACTTGGATGATTGGGCCGCCATTTGTCGATAGTTTTTCCAAACTAGGCATAGAAAACGCTGATCCGATTCTGGATGCCTATAGGGTGCACTACCAAAAGGTCGGTATGTTTGATGCCACGGTATACGAAGGCGTAATGAAATCACTGGCGACGATGCGGGACAACGGCCACCGGCTGTATCTGATGCCGGCTAAACCTCATCACTATGCCCGAAAGATAACTGCGCATTTCGGCATTGCACCATTCTTGAAAGAAGAGTTCGGCCCTGAATTGGACGGCACGCGGAATTGGAAGGGCGAGCTTTTGGCCTATGCGCTGGACCTGACCGGCGAGACTGCAGACGCGTCCGTTATGGTCGGCGACCGACATCATGATATGGCGGCTGCGGCCGAGGTTGGAATGGCCGCGATTGCTGCCAAATGGGGGTATGGCTCATCCGAAGATTGGCAGGGCGCTCAACATTTTCTGGAACGTGCCCATGATTTACCACAAGCCGTCAATGTCATTCGGCCCATAAAAAGCTGAGGTTACGTAGATAATGCAGTTCGGCGTATCGGTTTACGCAACCAGCAGTTTCGCTTCGAACTGACGCAAAGTTGGACGAGCCGCTTTCCCGTAACCTTCACCTGTTTTCGGATCGAGTTCAGGAAATATTTCGCAAATCTCGTTGATTGCATCTTCTTCGAAGCACTCTGTAGTTTGTGATCCGGGCAGAAAGCTCTCGGTTTCCAGACCCTCTGACCAAATCACTTGATGATGGTCGAATAGAAGGTGCACGTAGCTAACGAGGCCGCCATCGATCTGACTTACCATCCGCCCATCAATTAGATCGCGTGCCGCAATCAAAACTTCGCTGGACCCGAATAACAGATCGGCATGAACATTTCTGATGAGAATGCGATGAAGCGGCGACACCATCAGGGATTTGTGATCGCCAAAGGTGTTCTTTTCGATCCTGACGGGGGCCATTCGACCCTGGGCAGGCAACGTCCGTTGCCCGATCCAGCGTATAGGTTGCAAACCGGCATCGCGTGTTTCGATCAATTGCCCGATTTCCAGCCTTTCGACAGGAACGTCGCCGCTATCTGTCCGGATCATAGTTCCAGCAACGAAGCAGGGCACCGTATTTATCGTAACGGTAGTAGAGTCGGAACTTTGGGCGTTTCCGCTTCCAAATGCAGCCGTATATGTGAACGACGTGGAGAACTCGATGTCCGCGCCGACAATCGTGACCGTTCCGTCTTCGTTCAACGTAACAGAGACACCGTCTGTAAGAGTGATCGTGTCACCCGGTTCAACCGCGGTACCATTGATCTCTGTAATGAAAATCGTGCTTTGTCCCGGGCCAAGTGTCTGACGTCAGCGCCTATGGGTCCAATTAGGTTAATTTGATAAGAGAGAGTTGTTGGCTCATCGTAACCACTGAGGAGTGGGACATGAGACAGACAACTGGAACTCGCAGGAGCCCCGGCGAGAAGATCGTCAAAGAGATCAAACGGGCGACGCGCAAACAGTATTCGTCAGAAGAGAAGATCCGGATCGTGCTGGATGGCTTGCGTGGCGAAGACAGCATTGCTGAGTTGTGCCGTCGTGAGGGAATATCTCAAGGTATCTACTACAAATGGTCCAAGGACTTCATGGAAGCTGGCAAACGGCGGCTTGCTGGAGATACGGCGCGTGCGGCTACGACCGACGAAGTCAAGGACCTGCGCCGCGAAGCCCGAGACCTGAAGGAGGTCGTTGCCGAGCAAACACTGGAACTGCGTCTTCTCAAAAAAAGCATGACCGGCGGTGGGGGCGACCAAGAATGAGGTATGCTGCATCTGAGAAGTTGGAGATCATCCGGCTTGTTGAGGGGTCGCATTTGTCTGCTCGTCGAACATTGGCAAAGCTGGGCATCCCCCGCACCACATTTTACCGTTGGTATGATCGGTATCGGCAGCGCGGCGACGCTGGCCTTGTGGATCAAGCGCCTAAGCCCAGACATGTCTGGAACCGCATCCCCGACGAAGTCCGGCGCAAGGTCGTCAAGCTGGCGCTGCAGGAGACGGAGCTGTCGCCGCGCGAACTGGCAGTGACGTTCACGGATCGGGAGCGCTACTTCGTCTCGGAATCTTCAGTCTATCGGGCCCTGAAGGCCCACGATCTGATCACCAGCCCGGCCTTTATCGTGCTCAAGGCGGCAAACGAGTTCAAAGACAAGACCACTGCGATCAACCAGCTTTGGCAAACCGACTTCACCTATCTCAAAGTGCTTGGCTGGGGCTGGTTCTATCTCAGCACAATCCTGGACGACTACAGCCGCTACATCATCTCGTGGAAACTCTGCACGAACATGCGGGCAGAGGACGTGACGGACACCCTGGATTTGGCGCTACAAGCATCAGGGTGCGATCAGGTTCACGTCATCCACAAACCCCGCCTCCTCAGCGACAACGGGTCCAGTTACGTCTCTGGCGATCTGGCTGAATGGCTGCAGGACAAAGGCATGAAGCATTCTCGGGGCGCACCATATCATCCCCAGACACAGGGCAAGATCGAGAGGTGGCATCAAACCCTGAAGAACCGCATCCTATTGGAGAACTACTTCCTTCCGGGAGACCTCGAAACCCAGATCGAAGCCTTCGTCGATCACTACAATCACAAGCGCTACCACGAGAGCCTGAACAACGTCACACCCGCCGACGTCTACTTCGGGCGTGACAAAGCCATTCTAAGACAACGGGAAAGGATCAAACGAAAGACGCTCGAAGCGCGGCGCTTGCATCACAGACAGCGCGCCGCATAATAACATCAACCAGACGAGCCAAACTCTTTACTTGTTTAAGCAACTCTTGGTTCCCAAAACCCTGACGACGGACAATGGCGCGCGCCATCTGTAGGGCATCAATGCCCTTGTCGTCGGGTGATTGCGGCACTGCCTCAGCCTCACACCTTGCATGAGGCCGGACACGCCACCGGGATATCCTGGTGACGTTGCCTGTCATTTGTGGTCAGCCGAAGTTTTCTTCGTGCTGTCCGCTGCCCTGCCTCGGGTTAATTTTGAGGAATCATGCCTGAATTCAACCTATCCGTGAAGTCCTAATCACGCCCGCCGCAAAAAAGGGTGATGACCTTGCCACAGGCTTACCGTTGAAGACATTCGCGCAGCACGGTAGCAGGGGGCATGAGTATCGACGCCGCTGATTTGACCGCCCGCCTGATCCGTTGTCCTTCGGTAACCCCGGAAGACGGAGGCGCAATTCCGTTATTGCAGGAAATACTGTCTGACGCCGGGTTTGAATGCTTTCGGGCAGACCGCAAGGGTATCGCAAATTTGGTCGCGCGCTGGGGCGGTAAATCACACCCAAAGACCTTTGGGTTCAATGGCCATACAGACGTGGTTCCCATAGGAGATGTTAACGACTGGACCTACGACCCCTTTGCGGCCGAAGTGGTTGACGGCAAGATGTTCGGTCGTGGCAGCACAGACATGAAGTCTGGCGTTGCAGCGTTTGTTGCCGCTGCGGTCGACCGGGTCCGCGATAATCCACCCGAAGGCGCTATCCTGATCGCGATCACAGGTGATGAAGAGGCTGACGCTGTTGATGGCACTGCTGCGATACTTGATTGGATGGTCGAAAGCGGCGAGGCCATGGATGTCTGTTTGGTTGGCGAGCCCACTTGTCCTGAACGTCTGGGAGATATGATAAAAATCGGCCGCCGAGGCTCAATGAGCGCATTTTTTACAGCGACCGGAATTCAAGGGCACGCCGCATATCCGCACCGCGCTCGAAATCCTGTTCCGGCACTGGCGCAGCTGGTCAGTTCTTTGGCACAGCATAAATTCAACGATCAAACAGAGCATTTCGACGCGACGACATTGGCTGTCACGACATTCGACACCGGAAATCCCGCAACAAATGTTATCCCTGCTACCTGCAAAGCCACGGTGAATATCCGTTTCAACGACAGTAAATCATCAAAAATGTTAACGGAATGGTTGCGGTCGACTATGTTAAGAATTGCCGCGGAGAGCGGAATCGAAATCGGAATGGATTTGGCGGTTTCAGGGGAAAGTTTTATGACTCCGCCTGGACAGTTGTCAGATCTGGTCGCGAATGCGGCGCGAGCCGAAACCGGGATTGACCCTGAGCTTTCAACAACAGGGGGCACGTCGGATGCCCGGTTTGTGCGCGCACATTGCCCAGTCGTCGAGTTCGGGCTGGTCGGTCAAACAATGCATCAGGTAGATGAACGCGTTGACGTCGATGATATTCACCGCCTCAAGAAAATCTATCGACGGATTCTTGACGATTACTTCGCTGGCTGACCGATGCTCAAGATAAAACTCTCAGATGATATGACTGCCTGCCTTGGCATACGACACGAAGTATTTGTCGTTGAGCAATGCATTGCGAAAGAAGATGAAGTAGATGGAATGGATCCAGCCGCCACACATTTGTTGGCAGAACAGGATGGGTTGGCCGTTGGGACCGCGCGGATGCTGATTGATGGTCCGACTGGCAAAATCGGGCGCGTGGCAGTTCTTAAATCCCACCGTGGTCAGGGAATTGGGAAGGCACTGATTGAGGCCGCTGTGGCGTATCTTGAGACAATTCCAACACTGAAGCACGCAAAACTGGGTGCGCAGACATCTGCTTTGAATTTCTACTGCGATTTGGGGTTCAAGCCGGTTGGCGACATTTTCGATGACGTCGGGATTCCGCATCAGGAAATGGCGCGTCGCCTGTGAGGCAAAAAACGCTTATTGTGATGGTCAAAGAGCCGCGCCCAGGGCGTGTTAAAACACGACTTGGACGAGAAACTGGCATGACCACTGCGGCCTGGTGGTTTCGGCATCAATCCAAGCAATTGATCAGAAGATTGCAGGACCCTCGTTGGTCGCTGATCTTGTCGGTTTCGCCAGACTATGAGGGTCTTCAAAGTCGCGTTTGGCCGACTCACATCCATCGAATTCCGCAGGGGCGCGGGGATCTGGGTGACCGAATGGCGCGTAGTCTGCGGTTCACTTCCGGGCCGTCGGTTTTGATCGGTGCGGATATTCCCGGGGTCACTCGCAAGCATATTGCCGAAGCATTCAAATACCTTGGCAGCGCACCATCGGTGTTGGGACCGGCACATGATGGCGGGTTTTGGCTGGTGGGACTTCGCCATCCTTCCATCGCGCCAAAGGATATATTTCAGAACGTTCGGTGGTCTTCGCAATATGCAATGATTGATACCGAAAGAACCCTGCCTAGACCGGTTGCCAAGACAGCGATGCTACATGACGTCGATACGGTCGAGGATCTGCAGTTTCACCTCAAGTCAGGGGCATGCAGGTAAAATTGAGGGCAATGACCAACTTGCCGCGCTCAGATCCCGCGTGACGTTGTAATTGGCGCGTGTTAGCGGAAGAACCATGGCACGCATTCCCTCAAAAGACGAAATTCTGGGTTGGATATCTGAGAATCCCACCAAGTCATCCAAGCGTGATATCGCCAGAGCTTTTAGTATCAAAGGCGCTGACAGGATTGACTTGAAACGCGTGCTGAAAGAGTTGGCGGCAGACGGACATCTTGAAAAACGCCGAAAAACATATCGCGATCCTGAACGGTTGCCTCCGGTTTCTGTTCTTGAGGTTCTCGAGCCAAATGGCGATGGCGATCTTTTTGCGCGACCACTTGAATGGCAGGGCGAAGGACTAGAACCCATTGTTCTTTTTGTGCCACGCGCCTCCGATCCTGCGTTGGGTGCCGGGGATCGTATATTGGCTCGCCTTACGTTGGTACAAGACGAAGATCACGCGTACGAAGCCCGTCTTATCCGCCGAATTGGAGCGAACCCCAAGAAAATCCTCGGCGTATTCCGCAAATCTGCCGAGGGCGGCCGCGTATTGCCAATAGACAAAGGCAGTGACCGGGAATGGCGGGTGCCAAGTGACGCTTTGCAAGGGGCGAAGGACGGAGAGTTGGTTGAGGCCGAACAATCCGGACCTAAGGATCGTCTTGGGTTGCCAAAGGCGCGAATTGTGGCGCGGTTGGGCGATCCTACAGCACCCAAGGCCGTCTCCCTGATTGCAATTCATCAGCACGGGATACCTGACGAATTCCCAGACGCCGTTATTGCTGAAGCGGATGAGATGAAACTTGCGGGCCTTTCCGACGGTCGCAACGATCTGCGCGACGTGCCGTTGATTACAATTGATCCGGCTGACGCGCGCGATCACGACGATGCCTGTTGGGCCCAGGCAGATGATGACCCAAAGAACCAAGGGGGCCATATTCTGTGGGTGGCAATTGCGGATGTCGCGCACCACGTCCGCCCCGGCACTGCGTTGGATCGCGAAGCGCGCAAGCGTGGCAATTCCAGCTATTTTCCGGATCGTGTTGTGCCCATGTTGCCGGATCGGCTTTCGGGTGATTTGTGCTCTCTTCACGAGGGTGTGCCGCGCGCTTGCCTTGCGGTGCGCATGCAAATCTCTGCCAGCGGAGAAAAGATCAGTCATTCGTTTGTGCGTGGACTGATGCAGTCGGCGGCCTCTTTGACCTATGAACAGGCGCAGTCGGCGGTCGATGGTCAACCAGACGAACAGTGCGAACCGTTATTGGACCATGTTTTACGGCCATTGTTTGCGGCCTATGATGCGTTGAAAAAAGCGCGGGCGGCACGACAACCTTTGGAATTGGATCTGCCGGAGCGGCAGATTGAATTGGGGGAAGATGGTCAGGTGCAGTCTGTTGCGTTCAAAGAGCGGTTGGACGCCCATAAACTGATCGAAGAATTTATGGTGCTGGCGAACGTTGCTGCCGCCGAGACGTTGATCGCAAAAAAACAACCACTGCTATTTCGAGTCCACGAAGAGCCTGCACCCGAAAAACTCGATGCATTGCGCGAAACTGCCCAATCAGCTGGGTTGACCTTGGCAAAGGGACAGGTGTTGAAAACGGCTCATTTGAACCGATTGTTAGTGGCGGCGCAGGACACCGATGCTAATGAGTTGATCAACATTGCGACGCTGCGCTCGATGACCCAAGCCTACTACTCACAGCAGAATTTTGGGCATTTCGGTCTAGCTTTAAAGTCCTATGCACATTTCACCTCGCCCATTCGAAGATATGCGGATCTGGTGGTGCATCGCGCTTTGGTTGCGGCGCATGGGTGGGGTGATGATGGGTTGGCGTCTTCCGAGATCGAAGGATTGGATGAAACCGCCAAGCACATCTCCGATACTGAACGGCGCTCGATGGTCGCCGAGCGGGATACGACAGACCGGTACCTTGCCGCCTATCTGAGCGAGCGATTGGGCACCGAACTGACCGGGCGTATTTCAGGCATTCAACGGTTCGGGGCATTCGTGAAACTGGACGAAACCGGTGCTGACGGGCTTATTCCGGTACGTTCGATCGGCAACGAGTTTTTTCATTTTGATGCCGACAGTCAGACTTTGCAGGGCAGCGATACAGGTCTGACACTTGAACTGGGTCAACGGGTTACGACACGCCTAACCGAGGCGGTTCCGGTGACCGGGGGGTTAATGCTGGAGTTGCTGGATATTGATGGCAAGAAAGTCGCACGTGCCCCGGGTGGAAATCGAGGTCGGGGCGGTCCAAGGCGCAAACTTGGGCGATCCTCAAAAGGATCAAGCAAGGCAAAACGAAAAGTCGCCCGGCGCAGAAAGTAATCCGGCCTAGTTGTTCCCCAAAAGGTTGTTCAGGGCATCCCGCGCAGAATTCGCCAAATCCACATAGGTGATCAATGCGCTTTCCGTCCCGGGCACGGTTGAGGCGATTGCAGGCGCCCAAGCGTAGAGGACAACCATTATTGTTGCCAATCCGGCAGTTACAAGAAACCCGCGTCGAAATCCGGTGCGATGTTTCGCCAGTTCTTCTGGTGATTTGACCGCAGTAACGGTTGTCGCAGCGGGTCGAAGCGTAGAATTGATTTCTTCGATATCGGGCAGCAGATCACGACGTGGCGCGGCATAATCTTCTTCGGGGGTTTCCTGTTCGGTTTCGTCTTCACCGCGCAATCGCACCATCCGAGCGCGCAGCGCGCGCGATGGAGTCTCAACCTCGGCAGGTTCCTGCAATCCGAATTCGGGCTGCGATTCCATCGTGGACGGCGTTTCAGACCGGCGCTGCGAAATCTCCAGCTCAGCCTCTTCGCGCAGCATATCCAGTGCCGCAACGTCGGCAGGACGTCGACCTTCGCGGGTGGGGCTTTCGCTGGGTGGGTCTTCGCTTTCAGCTACTGGAGACTCAAGTCGCGTTTCCGGCCAATCCCAGCTTTCATCATCATCGTCCGTTTCATCGAGCGCTATTTCAGGCTGCTCTTCGGCCTCTGCTTCGGGTTCAATTTCTGGTCCCAGGATTGGATCCTCGTCCAGCTCGTCGAAAGCTTCAGCGGCCAGATCCGGCTCGGAATCGGGTTCTGGGTCTGGAAGGGGTACATCCTCTGCGGCAACCTCAGCTGCCTCGCTGGCGTCTGCAAGAACATCAGGTGAAGCGGATATGGGCGGCGGCAACTCGAACCACGTGTTACCGCAATTCGAACATTGAACGTCGCGGCCCTCATCGGGAATCAGACCGTCGTCAACTTCGTACTGTGCACTGCAATTTGGACAAACCAGTCGCATTAAATTGCCCTCACCATTCGAAACCTCATTGCCTGCGCTTGCCCAATCTAGCGGCGGCGCAGATCACTTTGAACGGTGTCTATCACTTTCCATAGCTTTCTAAAAGCGCTGGCGTTGCGCATGGGCATTTCATGAGGCAAAAGCATTGCGAAATGAGCTTAGCACCCGCCATAAAATTATCGCGCGTTGCCATAAACTATGGCGGGCGGACGCTATTTCGGGATGTTTCGCTTAATTTGCCTCCTGGGAGTTTCCATTTCCTTACCGGTCCGTCCGGCGCTGGCAAAACTACACTGATCAAACTTTGTTACGGGGAATTGATTCCAACCGACGGCAGGGTTGCCGTATTTGGCGATGACACGGCTCACATGGATCGAAATCAGATTGCCCGGATGCGGCGGCGGGTCGGTGTGGTTCACCAAGACTGCCGGTTTATCGACCATTTGAGTGTGTCTGAGAATATTGTGCTTCCTGTGACGGTAACTGGTGCTACCGCGACAGAAGTTGCCGATAACTTAGCCGAACTAACTGGTTGGGTCGGATTGAGCGAATTGATCGACCATTTGCCGGCTGAACTTTCCGGAGGTGAGCGGCAAAGAGCGGCCTTGGCACGCGCGGTTATCCTTTCACCGGATGTTGTCTTGGCGGATGAACCGACGGGAAACGTTGATTGGGAAATGTCGCTAAAGATCCTGAACCTGCTGATTGAATTGAATCGGCTGGGCAAGACTGTGCTTTGCGCGACGCACGACATGTCATTGATCCGGCAAGCCAAGGCGCGCGTTTCGGCGCGGGTTTTGCGGCTAAAGGACGGATCGGTCGAGTTGGCCGGAGCGGACCTATGACAATGCTCGATCTTATACGCGGGGACAAAGTCGCCGAACGAGTCGTGCCGCCAACAGGGTTTACCGCGCTATTGTCGATCATCAGTGCCGCTGCGATGGCCTTTATTGCCGTCTTTGTTCTTGCGCTTGCAACTTCGGCGGGACGGCAAGCGGTGGCTTGGGAAAGCACTCTGGACGACACCGCTACAGTTCGAATTTCGGCACCTGCCGAAACGCTCGAAGCGCAGGCTGAAGCTGTTGAGGTCGTGCTGAGCCAGACGCCTGGTGTTGGTGCCACGCGACGCATTGATGCGGATGAACAGGCGCGTTTGCTGGCCCCATGGTTCGGCTCGGAATTGCCATTGGATAAATTGCGGTTGCCGATCCTGATTGAAGTCAGCATTGATGGCACTGGACCGGACGTGGCCGGTTTGAAACAGCGTTTTTCTGCCGAAGCACCGGGAGCGATCTATGATGATCATGCGCGGTGGCGCGCGCCATTGGTCGACGCGGCGCGAAGTTTGCGGAATGTCTCTGTTCTGGCTTTGGTTTTGGTGGCGGGAGTAACCGCCGTCACGATCGCTCTTGCCGCGTCGGCTGCATTGGCTGCGAACGGTCAAGTTATTGATGTTTTGCGACTTGTTGGTGTCGAAGACAGCTATATCACCCGCGCTTTTGTGCGCCGTTTTACCATTCGCGCGTTCATTGGTGCATTGGTCGGAGCTTTGGCCGGATTGATTGCGGTCGCTATCCTTCCCGGGGTCGCTGGAGGCGGAACGATGTCTGACGTCGGGTTTCGCGGGGCAGGATGGGTATTGCCTTTGACAGTTCCGGTGATTGCTGCGGTCTTGGCGTTTGTTGCAACCCATCTTGCGGCGCGTCGTCGATTGGGTGAGGTTTCGTAATGCAAATGATCCGCTCGCTTGTCTTCAATGTGTCAATCTATGTGGCCATGATTGTGCTTGCGATCATCTACACTCCGGCTGCGGTCTACAGCCGAGCTGGGGCGGTTCGGGCGTGCCATACCTGGTGCCGATTTGTGATCTGGGCTGCGCGCGTGATGATTGGTCTGGAGGTAGAAGTTCGCGGAACGCCGCCGACCGATGAGGTTATGGTTGCCGCTAAACACCAGTCATTCTTTGATATTATTGTCATCTATTCTTCGATGCCGCGCCCTAAGTTCGTGATGAAACGCGAACTTCTATACGCGCCTTTGTTGGGGCAGTTTGCGCTTCGTATCGGTTGTATTCCTGTGGATCGCGGCAAGGGTGGCAAAGCAATTTCGCAGATGAAACAAGATGTCGAAAAGGGAAGGGCAGACTCCGGGCAAATTGTGATTTATCCGCAGGGCACTCGTGTCGCGCCGGAGGACAAGAAGCCATACAAAGTAGGTACGGGTGTGCTGTACACCCAGCTTGGGCAGGTCTGCGTGCCGGTTGCAATGAACATTGGATACTTCTGGCCGAAACGCGGCTTCTTAAGAAAGCCGGGTACTTGCGTGGTTGAGTTTTTGGAGCCAATTTCCCCTGGGACTGGGGTTAAGCCCTTCATGAGACAGCTTGAAAAACAGATCGAGGACGCATCGGATCGATTGCTGGACGAGGCGCGGAGTGCGGAATGATTGAGACGGTTGCTGAACTGGAAAACCTGTACGGAACGCCGAAAGCGCCGGCTGTTCGCAAGGTCGCGGACCGAATGGTTCCGGTTTATCGTCAATGGGTTATGGCTTCGCGGTTTTGTGTGTTGACCACGGTTGGCCCAGAAGGCTCGGATGGCAGTCCGCGCGGCGATGATGGGCCGGTTGTTATTGAAATCGATGAGAAAACTCTGGCGATGCCGGATTGGTTCGGGAACAACCGGATCGACAGTTTGCGCAATATTGTTCGCGATCCAAGGGTATCTTTGATGTTTATGGTGCCGGGGTCAACGAACGTTGTTCGGATCAATGGGCGCGGCAAGGTGTCAGCGGACGAAGGGATGCTGGAGCGGTTTGAGCGTGATGGAAAGCGACCGCGCAGCGTTATTCTGATTTCGATTGAAGAGATATATTTCCAATGTTCCCGAGCGCTTATGCGATCCCGGCTTTGGACATCGGGGGATGAGAGTTCGGGCTTGCCAAGTCCCGGGGATATGCTGAAGGCGGTAACTTCGGGTGAAGTCGGTGGTGCAGATTACGATGCTGCCTGGCCGGAGCGTGCAAAGTCCACAATGTGGTAGGTCGCGCGGACTTGCGCGCCAAATACCGTTGCAAAAAATGCGGATCTCCGACCGGTTAACGCAGTGTATTTGGTGCGTGCGGTGCCACCGGCGGTTTGCAACAGCATTTTTGCGAAACGCTTTAATTTCATGGGAATCCCGGCGAAATCGCGCGTCGGTATCACGTCGGTATTACGTCGGTATCGCGTCGGTGGAATTGCTATGGGCGGCAGCGTTCGGTGGTTTCCGTCGGGTTAATGCGGCGTGCGTTGGGTTGCATTAATTCGCGAATATGTTAATTAATGAAAAAGTGAAATACGAATCGGTGACACATGCTTTCGACAACCTTTGCAGCTCTTGGAGATCCAACGCGACTGGCCATTGTGGAAACGCTATTGGCGGATGGTGAGAAATCGGCAGGCGAGTTGGTCGAACAGTCCAGCGTCTCTGCGCCAGCGGTGTCGCGGCATCTGAAGGTTCTGACCGAGGCGGGGTTGATCAACCGGCGCACCGAACAGCAGCGGCGGATCTATTCGGTCAATCGCGACGGCATGGGTCAGATCAGCGATTGGCTGCAACTTCACATCACGTTCTGGGAAGGCAGCATCGACCGGCTTCAGGCTGCAGTGGAAAAGGAAGACTTCACATGAATGACCTTGTTATCACCCGCGTGTTCCGCGCCGGGATCGACCACGTTTATTCCTACATCTCGGAGCCTGCCCACATTCTGGAATGGTGGGGCCCTGAGGGCATGACAGTGCCGGCCCATGACATCAATCTGGGCAAGCCGGGCCCGTGGATGTCGACCATGCAAGCATCCGATGGCCGCAAGTTCACGGTGTCCGGGGATGTCACGGAAGTCGATCCGCCAAGGTCAGTCGGCTTTACCTGGGCCTGGCATGACGAGAACGGTGATCGTGGGCCCGAGAGCCGGGTAAGTATCGAATTGGAAACGGTCGGCGAGGCGACGCGGTTCACCCTGACCCACTCGGGTCTGGCGGATCAGGCGGCGGCGGAGTCGCACATGCAGGGATGGACGTCATCGCTTGCGAAATTGGAACGTAAGATTCTCGCTGAACGGGTTAACTGAGGAGGATTTCAAATGCCCAAGTTTATTTTTGCATATCACGGTGGAAAAGCACCGGAGAGCCCTGAAGAAGGTCAGAAAGTAATGGCCGAGTGGAACGCCTGGTATGAGAGTATGGGGTCTGCTGTTGTTGATGGCGGTGGTCCGGCTGGTCCATCGACGACGGTTTCTGCAAGTGGGGTGGCCAATGACGGCGGCGCGAACCCTGTATCGGGTCTGAGCCAGGTTGAGGCAACGGATATGGACGCAGCTGTGGCCATGGCCAAAAGCTGTCCGATCTTATCCAGCGATGGATCGGTGGAGATCTGCGAGATAATGCAGATGTGAGGATCCGCAACCAAGCGTGCGGTTTGCGAACAAAAAGCCCCGCTCCATGGGACCATGGGGCGGGGCTTTTGTGTTTTGGGGTCAGGCGGTGGCTGACTGCGCAGGAGTTTGGGCGCGATGCTTGTCGCCCGCTTTTGAACGAGGTCCGATAAAGACCAACCACAATGCGAAGCTGAGTTCAGCAAGTGTCACGACGGCCAGGAAGCCGATGCGGATTGTTCCCAGAAGCGCGGCGTCTGGGAATGCAAAGGCATAGATGCTGTCCATGAAGTAGCCCATTCCACCAACGGCCAGCGCGACGCCCAGGAGTGTTGGGTAATGGTCTGAGCGAACGATCAGGATGCCCAAAAGCAGGAGGTGGATGGTGAAGAAGACCTGCCAGATCCAGACGCCGGAATCGTGCATGTGGATGAGCAGGTTTGCCACATCGTTTTGTTGTGCCGGTGTGAAGGAACTCAGGGCAATTGCCCCATCCGATACAGCCATTGCCGCCCCGTAAAAAAACAGCATTGCTGCCATGACAGTCACCATCGAAAAGCGCGCAAGGGCGGCGGCGGCAGAGAGTGTCGGCTGGACTGATTTGAACATGTTGAAGAGCATGACGGTGACGAGGAGTTCGGCGGCCATCATGATCAGATCGCCGAGGATGCCCGACAGGAACAATCCTCGGTTCGCTTGCAAGAGGTGGAGTGTGTCGTCGGGGTTGGCCGCGCCGAAGATTTGGCTGGGCACATAGGCGATGGAGTAACCGCCAGCGACTGCGATGGCTAGGTACCCGAGTCCGGCGGTCCGGGCATAGGAGCGGCTTTCAGAGAGTGTGGTTGTGGTCATGGGGTTGTCTTTCTGGTCGGGCCTCGGGCGGGGTTGGTGCCCCGTGCGAGGATTAAATTTTTAATTCTGTGGATGATTTAGATCGGGTTGATGTATAAATAAATTGTCGAAATATCGTGTTCTGGCATGCGTTTATGCATGGGTATTGAGCCGATCATGCGCGCCAGTATTCTGAGTTATATATTTCTTTACATATGTTTAGGTGTCAGGCGACGTATCCAGCGGCGGATGCCCCGGTGTCAGCTTGTGACGCAGAAAAGCCATGGGATGCGCTCGCAGGGTCAGTCGCATCGAGACGTAATCCTCGACGACCTCTTCGCCCAAAGACATCTTTGGCAGATTGGCCAGTGGCTCAACAATGCCTTCACCATCCATATCGCCGCCGAACAGGGGCAGGGGCTTTTCCGACATGATCGCGGCGGCGGCCCAAAGCGCCTCGCGACGGGACATATCCAGCGAGGCAAAGGCGTCGGCTTCGGCCAAGGCGCGTAACTGGCGCGGTGAGACACCGGCGCGTCGCCAGACATCTTCGACCGAGAGATAGCCATTGCCGCGCGCGGCGGCGATCCAAATCGCCTCGTCCTCGCGAACGGATTTGATCTGCCGGAACCCCAGGCGCACGGCCAGCCCGCCGCGCCCATCGGATTCCATGGCGTTGTCCCAGGTCGAGGCGTTGATATCTACGGGGCGCACCTCGACCCCGTGTTCGCGGGCGTCGCGCACGATCTGTGCAGGCGCGTAGAACCCCATGGGTTGGGCATTCAGAAGAGCGCAGCAGAAGATGCCGGGGTGATGGCATTTCAGCCAGCTTGAGGCATAGACCAGCAGTGCGAAACTGGCGGCATGGCTTTCGGGGAAGCCATAGCTGCCGAAGCCTTCGATCTGGGAAAAGCACCGCTCGGCAAAATCATCATCATAGCCGTTTTCGCGCATGCCTTTGATGAAGCGGGTGCGGAAATCGCTGACCGATCCGTGCTTTTTGAACGTCGCCAGCGAGCGCCTGAGGCGGTCGGCCTCTTCGGGGGTGAACCCGGCACCGACAATGGCGATCTGCATGGCCTGTTCCTGAAACAGGGGCACGCCGAGGGTCTTGCCCAAGACTTCGCCCAGGGCGTCCGAGGGGAAGGTGACCGTTTCCTCGCCATTGCGGCGGCGCAAATAGGGATGGACCATGTCACCCTGTATCGGCCCCGGTCGGATAATCGCGGTTTCGATCACCAGATCGTAGAAACAGCGTGGTTTCATCCGCGGCAGAAAGTTCATCTGCGCGCGGCTTTCCACCTGAAATACCCCCAGGCTGTCGGCCTTGCAGAGCATGTCGTAAACCGCCGGGTCTTCGGGCGGCAGGGTGGCCAGCGAATAGTCGATATGGTGGTGCGTCTCGATCAGTTCGAACGCCTTGCGGATGCAGCTGAGCATCCCTAACGCCAGAACGTCGACCTTGAGGATGCCCAAGGAATCAATGTCATCCTTGTCCCAGCAAATGACGGTGCGGTCTTCCATGGTGGCGTTTTCAATCGGCACCAACTCGTCCAGACGGCCCTCGGTCATGATAAAGCCGCCAACATGCTGGGACAGGTGACGTGGAAAGCCCTGTATTTCAAAGATCAGATCCAGGGTCTGTTTCAGCCGCCGGTCGGTGGGATCAAGCCCGATTTCCTTCAACTGCTGCGCGGCCATGCCCGAGGTGTCGAAGAACCCCCAAAGCTGGGACGAGATCGCACCGATGGTATCTTCGCTGAGCCCCATGACCTTACCCACTTCGCGGATGGCGCGCTTGCCGCGATAATGCACAACGGTGGCACAGAGACCGGCCCGATGACGGCCATAACGCTCGTAGATGTGCTGGATCACTTCTTCGCGGCGCTCGTGTTCGAAATCGACGTCGATATCCGGGGGCTCGTCGCGGGCCTCGCTGACAAAACGTTCGAAAACCATGGTGCCGATCTCGGGCGACACGGATGTGACACCCAGACAATAACAGACCACCGAATTGGCGGCCGAGCCGCGCCCCTGGCAAAGGATGCCGCGACTGCGCGCAAAGGCGACCACGTCACGCACGGTCAGGAAATAAGGTTCGTAATTCAGCTTGGCGATCAGGGTCAGCTCGTGCTGCAACAGAGTGCGCACATGACCGGGTGCACCCGCAGGGTAACGCCATCTCAACCCCTCATAGGCCAATCGGCTTAACCGCTCGGCAGCCGTTTCGCCCTGGGCCACCTCGGAAGGATATTCATACCGAAGCACATCCAGTGAGAATGTCAGGCTGTCCGCCAAAGCCGCAGCACGGTCGACCGCCGCGCTGTGGGGACCAAAGAGGTGACGCATGTCACCCTCGGAGCGCAGGCGCTGTTCGGCATTCGCCTGGGCCGAGCGCCCCAGATCGTCAACCTTGCAGCCGGTGCGGATGGCGGTCAGCACATCGGCCAGCTTTCTGCGCGATCCACGGTGCATCAAAGGGCTGGCGCTGGCCACAGCGGGCAGGTTCAGATCATCGGCAAGGCGCGCCAGACGGTTAAACCGCTCCGGATCCTGGCCATCATAGCGAGGTGACATCAGCAGATGACAATCTTTGCCAAAGCGGCGCGTCAGCCGTTCCGCCTCCTGATACCATCCGCCCGCGCCGCGGTTCGCCGTCTCAACCCCTGGCGGATGGATGACCAGTGCCAGATCGGCGCCGAAGGCAACCAGATCGTCGATGTGAAGCACACAGGACCCCTTTTCGGCGCGCAGCCGCCCGCGTGACAACAACCGGCAAAGCCGCCCCCAGCCATCGCGGTTCTTTGGCAATGTGGTGACCGTGAACCCCGTCTGAAGCACGATCCGGGCGGCGGGGATCAGACGCGGCACATTCAAAATGGCAGCCGAAGCGTCCAGGGGCGGCGGAGAAACGCGTGTTTCAAATGCCGCGACGGGACCATTCAGAGGGTCCTCCAGCTCGGCGGGGGACAAGGTCCCTTCGCGTTTGCGCTGGGCCGTGCCGGGGTAGCTCTCGAAAACCTGACGATTGCCCGCCCACCCCGCAACCGGGGCCGGTGGCCCGATAAGCTCACCTTCCTGCAGCTCTTTCACCTGCCGCGCAATCTCGCGGACACGGGTATGAGCACGCACGACCCCCGCAACCGAATTCTCATCGGCAACAGCTATCGCCGACAACCCCAGCAATGCCGCGCGATCTACATACTCCTCGCCATGAGACGCCCCGGTCAGGAACGTGAAATTCGAGGTGATATTCAACTCGGCAAAGCTCATCCTGCTCCTTCTTCTGTCTGAAAATACTTCGGGGGTGTGGGGGCAGAGCCCCCACGACCTCGACGCGCGAAGGCGCGGCGAAACCTTATCGACTCACTGGGATCGCTATGATATTCACCTTTTGTTCTCATTTCCAGTCCTTCTCAGACTGCTAATGTCGATCGCAAAGGGAACCAAAATGCGCAGTTTTGACGAAATATATCAGATTGCCGCCGACCGCCATGGCGGGTCGCACGCCTTGGCTGAAAAGCTGTCACCTCCGCCCCCACCCGCAGAGATTGCCACGCGACCAGAAGATCGCTGGCTTTCGATGATGACGCGGGGCGTGTTTCAGGCGGGCTTCAGCTGGAAAGTCATTGAAGCGAAATGGGAGGGTTTCGAAGAAGCATTTCATCAATTCAACCCCGACAAATGCGCGATGATGGACGATGTCTGGTTTGATCAATTGCTGCAGGACACACGGATCGTGCGCAATGGCACCAAAATTCAAACCGTGCGGGACAACGCGGTTTTCGTGACCGAACTGCGCAGCGAGGGTGGAGTAGGCGCGGTTCTGAGCGGTTGGCCGCCCGAGGATTACATCGGCCTGCTGGACATGCTGAAAAAGCGGGGCAGCCGATTGGGCGGATCAACTGCGCAGTATTTCCTGCGATTTTCCGGGGTTGATAGCTTTATCTTGTCGGCGGATGTGACCGCGCGGCTGATTGCCGAAAGTATCATCGACAAGCCTGCGACGTCGAAGGCCGCACGGAAGGCGGTGCAGACGGCATTCAATGAATGGCGCGAACAATCCGGGCGTTCTCTGACCGAGATCAGCCGGGTTCTGGCGATGTCTGTCTAAAACTCAGGAGCCACACAGGTGCCGGTGCGATGGCATTCCAGCAATCGTTCCTCACTCTCTTTAGACCAAGGCACATTGTAGCTGCCGCAGGGGTCTGCATCCAAAATATGTAAATCGCCTTCTATCCGGATCGCAAAGATGCGTTCGCCCCCTATGCCTTCTGCACTGCCGCACCAGGGTCCCAGACAGGTCGCCAGAACCAATACTCTTTCGTCGAAAACGACGCCAAAAGTCTCAGAGGTTAAGGCACCTCCATCTAGGTTTGCGGGATTGAAGGTTGGGAGTGGATTGTCAGGATCCGGTGTTTTTGCGGGCCGACTTAAGTCGAGGCGTCCGCGCACAATCAAATACGAATGCTCGCTGTCTCGCGCTTGCTCGTAGAGCCGCACAGCATCGGGGCGCAGGCATGACAGGGCAATCGCCGGTGAGAGGCTGGTCATAAGGACCAGAAATGCGGCGAAATACAAACGTATCATTCGACGCCCTCCATAGCGTGGCGGAAAGTGGCGATCACTTGATCGTAGACGTCTTGCTTGAAGGGAACGATATCACGCAGAACTTCATCGGGCGTAGACCACCGCCAACGGGCGAATTCCTTGTCGTGTTTGGCGATATCGATATCGCCATCCTGCCCGGTGAACCGCAGCAGGAACCACTTTTGCTTCTGTCCACGATAGCGACCTTTCCAGAGCTTGCCGACGAGATGGTCTGGCAAGTCGTAGATTACCCATTCTGGATGCTCGCTTTCGACCTTCACTAAGTTGGCGGGCAGCCCGGTTTCTTCCTCGAGTTCGCGTAGAGCGGCCTCGGTCGGATCTTCACCCTTGTCGATCCCGCCCTGGGGCATTTGCCAGGCACCGGGGGTGTCGATGCGCTCGCCCGTGAAGATCAGGCCATCGGCGTTGGCCAGCACGACGCCGACGCAAGGGCGGTATGGAAGATCTTTGTTCATGTGTTGGTCGTGTCTGATTGCGGTCTGATATGCAATATCTGAAGCGATGGGGGCGATTGATTGGCCACATCACATATTATCATCACGCCAAAGCCCATTGCCCCTTTCGCAAGCGTTGTGTGCGCGTTATATGCCGCCCGTCCCAAGACATAGGAGGTCAAAGTGGGCTATCGCGTCGTCGTCGTTGGAGCCACAGGTAATGTGGGCCGCGAAATGCTGAACATTCTGGCAGAGCGCCAGTTCCCTGCAGATGAAGTTGCTGTGCTTGCGTCGCGCAAGTCACTGGGCACGCAAGTTACGTTTGGCGACACGACACTGACCACCAAAGACCTGGATACCTTTGATTTTACCGGCTGGGATATGGCGCTGTTCGCCATCGGCTCGGACGCGACGAAGAAATATGCGCCACGGGCGGCCAAGTCGGGTTGTGTGGTCATCGATAATTCGTCGCTGTATCGCTATGAGCCGGATATTCCGCTGATCGTGCCTGAGGTGAACCCTGAAGCAATCGAGGGTTACAAGAACCGCAACATTATCGCGAACCCGAATTGCTCGACCGCGCAGATGGTCGTGGCGCTGAAGCCATTGCATGATCGCGCGAAGATCAAGCGGGTTGTGGTGTCGACGTATCAGTCGGTTTCGGGTGCAGGGAAAAAAGGCATCGACGAGTTGTGGCTTCAGACCAAGGGTATCTACGTGCCCGGTCAAGAGGTTGAGCCGGACACTTTCCAGCGCCAGATGGCTTTTAACGTCATTCCGCAGATCGATGACTTCATGGAAGACGGATCGACCAAGGAAGAATGGAAGATGGTCGCCGAGACCAAGAAGATCGTCGACAAGTCGATCAAGGTCACCGCGACCTGCGTGCGGGTGCCAGTCTTTGTTGGCCATTCGCAAGCGGTGAATATCGAGACTGAGGACTTTCTGGACGAAGACGAAGCGCGGGATATTCTGCGCGAGTCGCCTGGGATCATGGTCGTCGATAAGCGCGAGAGCGGCGGTTACACGACCCCGATTGAATGCGTTGGCGACTACGCTACCTTTATTAGCCGTATCCGTCAGGACGGCACGGTTGAGAATGGTCTGAACTTCTGGTGTGTGTCGGACAACCTGCGCAAGGGCGCGGCGTTGAATGCGGTGCAGATTGCGGAATTGCTGGGGAATCGGGTCCTGAAAAAGGGCTGATTCCCGAAAACTATTGAATACAGAGCGTAGGGCGGGGTCACGCCCTACGGCCTCGCGCTGAATTTTTGATAAATCCGAAGCGCATGCCCGCTAACTGCATTATTAAAATGACGTGGACGTAAAGCTGAGGTTTTGTAACAGCCTTCCGCAGTAATTCTGTAAGCTGTTGGGAAGTAACACGAAACATTCTTCGGCAATGCCTTCTGTTTTTCTGCCAAAAAATGACAGCGCGCCGTCTGCCACATTTGTGCCTTTTTTTGAAAACAATCCCGTCATATTTCAAAAGGACCTTAGAGTTACGACACGCACCATGGGGACTGACCACATGAAACCTATAACCGAAGACCAGATCGTATCGCTGATGAAGGGTCTGGAAACCCGCGAACAGATGGAATTGCGCCGGCGCGCTCGTCGTTCGGGACGCGCCGCCTTTCTGATCGACTTGTGACAGCGGTTTATGGATTGGGACTTGCTGTTCCGTACAGGGCGTCAGCGCAAAGGTAACAGTATCCGATTTTGTCACTAAACCTCGAGCAGTGACAAATGCGCGCCGGGCGACATCAGAAGCGTTCGGCGCGCAGAACAGCAGCATCGGTAACGGAAACCACGCCGATGTGACGTTCGACGACCGAAAACGCAGCTTCCAAGAGAGTGTCCAGACGGTCGGGATGGATCAGGCAAATGACCGCCCGCATACCCGATGCTCGGCTGACCTGACCTTCGCGCGTCCAGCGCCCTGAGCTGCCGGACCCACCAAAGACGGGCAAGACAGTATATCCGGTCACACCAGCCTCGATCAAAGCATCGGTGAGTCGCCGCTCAAGCGGAGCTTCGATGATGATTTCAACTCGTTTGGCTTGATGGGTTTCCATGGATCAGCCTCCTGCGAATTGGGTTGCCACTGCGGTGTAAAGCGGAATGCCCACCGTCAGGTTAAAGGGGAAAGTCACACCAAGCGAGAGCGTTAGGTAAATCGAGGGTCGTGCCTCGGGCAAGGCCACACGCATTGCGGCAGGAACGGCAATATAGGATGCCGAAGCTGCGAGCGTCATCATCAGTGCCGCGCCGCCGGGTGACAGGCCAATCAAAAGTGCCGCCGCAAGACCGATCATGCTTCCAAGAGGTGGCATGATAAGACCAAAAAGAACCGCTCCACCGCCAAGGTCGCCCCGCGCTTGCCGCAACCCACGCCCGGCCACCAGCCCCATGTCGAGAAGGAATAGACACAGAACGCCCTGAAATGGTGCGACGATAAAGGGAGCGATTTTTGCCATCCCCTCTTCGCCGGTCGCCATGCCGATGAAGAATGTACCGACGAGAAGCACGATTGAACCATTCAGCAGAATTTCGCGATAAAGGCCCTTTGTGGGTTCTGCCGAAGCGTCAGATCGGCTGACCAGCCATAGCGCTGACAGAATGGCCGGGGCTTCCATAACAGCGGCAGCTGCCACCATGTAACCTTCGGAGGCGATACCCTGACCTTCCAAGACCGAGGTCGCGGCGACGAAGGTGACGATAGAGATCGATCCATAGTGTGCTGCGACAGCCGCGCGGTCGATAACGCCAAGCGGTGTCAGAACCTTGAGTAAGTAGAAGGCCAGAAATGGCAACATGAACGAAAGCACAAGCCCGGCGAGCAGGGTCAACACAAGCGTGCTGTCGATGCCATGATCTGCCACACCAGCCCCGCCTTTGAAGCCGATCGCGAACAATAAATAGATCGACATGCCCTTTGCGACCGCCTCCGGAATTGTCAGATCGGATCGAGCCAATGCGGCAACGACACCGAGAACGAAAGACAGGATTATGGGCGAGATTAGGTTATTGGCGGCAAGCGTCAGAATCTCGGACATTCAGTTTTTCTCTTTCGGAAAGTTCGATCAGACTTGGACAAACCGGCTGGTTGTCGCGTCCAACTGCATAAACCCGCCTTCACCGATGTCGGTCCAAAGACCGTGCAGTGTCAGCGATTCCGCCTCGATCGCGTCGCTTACAAAGGGAAATGTCATCAGGTTTTCCAGGCTGATCACGATGGATTCAAGTTCGAGGGCGCGAACTTCGTCGTCGCTTTTGCCTTTAATTCGCTCATATCCCGGACGCAGGATGTCCATCCATCGGCCAACAAAACTGGATTTTTCTTCCAGCTCTGGTGCCTGCCCAGAACACATGGCATGGCATCCGGCTACGCCACCACAGTTCGAATGGCCGATGACCACGATATGTGCGACGTTTAGGGCCGTAACGGCATACTCAATGGCAGCGGATGTGCCGTGCCGGTCACCATCGGGTTTATAGGGCGGCACCAGATTGGCGATGTTGCGGTGAATAAAGAACTCGCCGGAATCTGCCCCGAAGATTGATGTCACATGCACTCGGCTGTCGCAGCAGGAAATGATCATCGCGCGAGGATGCTGACCTTGGGTAGCAAGGTGACGGAACCAGGCATGGTTCTCGGCAAAACTTGTGGCTTTCCAACCGCGATAGCGTTTGACGAGATAACCAGGCAAAGGGCGCGCATGTTTCATAATCGTGGTCCCCGATCAGACGTCGGCATTCAAATCAAATGCACCATATTTACATGCCCTGTATCAATCAATTCTTTGCCGAGCGCAATTACGCATGGCGACGGGTGAGGGCGTGATTTAGGTGGAAGATGCAAGACGTTATTCACATGAATCCGGTTGAGTTGATCTTTCTGGATGCGGCGCATCTGGCAGAACTTGCACGGGATCGCGGAATCGTACGCGCCGAGCACATAGCCAACACAGCGATTGAAGAAATCGCGGACAGGATGACGGCTGTTGAAGCCGCTTGGGCAGCGGGCGAGTTTGCGCGTTTGCTACGTGTTGGGCAGGCTTCGCTGAATGCAGCCTGGGATATAGGCCATTTGCGGTTGTGACCTTGCCGCGTGCGGCAAAGCAAGTAGGGTAACGGCGATCTAACCAAGGAGTTAAGTGCCGTTGTCCGCAATGAAATTCGCAAAGGATGCGGCAGGGTCGCGCCCGCTGCATTTGATCACCAAAGAGACTTTTGAAGACTGGCTATCATCGCTTGAGGAGCGCGAGCGTACCTGGTTGAACGGGGTCGGTTTCAATGCCTCGCCGGGTCAAGTTGCATTAGTTCCGAACGCGGATGGCGGAGTTGCCTGGGCAGCTGCCGGGCTGGGCAATCAGGCCGCACGCGACCGCAAACGATTTTTGTCGGCCCGAGTGCGGAACGCTTTGCCGGAGGGCACCTGGCATCTGGCCACGAAGCTGGATGATCCGACCTTGAATGAGGCCGCGCTTGGCTGGCTTTTCGAGGGCTACCGGTTTGATAGGTATGCAAAAAACGACCCTCCTAAAGCGAAACTTTTGCCGCCTGATGGTGTTGATGTTTCACGTTTGGAGCGCATTGCCGAAAGCGAGGCTTTGACGCGCGATCTGGTCAATATCCCTGCCGCAGACATGGGTCCCAGCGCGCTAGAGCAAGCCTTTCTTTCATTGGCGGATACTTTTGGAGCCAAGGCTGAGGTCACACGCGACAACGAACTGTTGGATGCCAATTTTCCGATGATCCACGCTGTTGGGCGTGCGGCAGCGGACGCGCCAAGGTTACTGGACTTTAAGTGGGGAACATCCGGTCCCAAGCTGACTTTGGTTGGCAAGGGCGTGTGTTTTGATACCGGTGGATTGAATTTGAAACCGGGTGCGTCGATGGGTCAGATGAAGAAGGACATGGGTGGCGCAGCCAATGTTCTGGGGCTGGCCCGGATGCTGATGTCCGGAGATACGCCGCTGCAACTGCGGGTTCTTATCCCGGCTGTTGAGAATTCAGTGGCGGGCAATGCGTTTCGTCCGGGCGATATTCTGACATCGCGCAAGGGCCTAACTGTTGAGATCAACAACACTGATGCCGAAGGGCGGCTTGTTCTGGCCGATGCACTGGCGCTGGCCGACGAGGAAGAGCCGGAGTTGATTTTGTCCATGGCGACGCTGACCGGCGCCGCACGGGTTGCAGTTGGCCCTGATCTGGCGCCGTTTTATGCGACCAGTGACGAGGATGCGCGCGCTGGAGATTGGCGCTGCGGAGGTTCGGGACCCTGTTTGGCGGATGCCATTTTGGACGCCCTATGAGGGTATGATCGAACCCGGCATCGCTGACCTGGACAATGCGCCAAAGGGTGGATTTGCAGGCTCCATCACGGCGGCGTTGTTCCTGAGAAGATTCGTAACAGAAACGCCGAGATACATGCATTTCGATATTTTCGGCTGGAGCCCTGCCAATGAGCCAGGTCGACCGAAGGGTGGGGTCGGGCAAGGTATTCGTGCGCTTTACCAATCCCTGCCGGGAATGCTGGACATATGAGTGATCGGCGTTTTCTTTCGGCAGATGATATGTCCGGTGGACAGGCGCATCGGCTGTTGGCGAACGCCTGGTTGCGCCCAAAGCCAAACGCGACCCCTGATCGTCAGTGTCTTTGGGGCGATGCCTTCCAGGTTCTGAAATCGCACGGAGAGGACGCGTTCGGATATCGCAAGAAGGATGGCTATGCCGGGTGGGTGCGGCAGAGCGACCTAGGCCCCAATTTTGAACCGACCCACTTTGTCAGTGTTCGAACAACCTGGGCTTGGTCCGCGCCAGATTTCAAAACCGAACCGCTTTTCGATTTGCATCTTAACGCCAGTGTCAAAGTCACATCAAAAAACGAAATCTGGTTTGAAATCCAAAACGGGACCTCGACAGCCTATTTATCAGCCGCACATTGTGCAGATGTTAACGAACCGTTCGCCGATCCGATCGCTGCGGCGCGTCTGTATCTTGGCACGCCCTATGTTTGGGCTGGGAATAGCGGATTTGGTATCGACTGTTCGGGACTGGTGCAGGAGGCCTTTCAGGCAGCAGGTCGCCATTGCGCTGCTGATAGTGACCTACAGGAAGCAATGCCGGGTCAGCCGATTGATACGGCGGGCCCATTCCAGCCAGGCGACCTGATCTTTTGGCGGCGGCATGTGGGGCTGGTTACCGACGCAAACCAGATGATTCATGCAAACGCACACCACATGGCAGTCGTCGAAGAGCCAATCGAAAAAGCGATGGAACGCATTGCTGCGACGGAAACTGGCCGCGCGAGTTCCGCGCTCAGGCCGATCTGACTTCTATAGTTCAGAGAATACTCCAAGGGAGCACGGCTTTGCGCCCGGCGGCGAAGCCCCAACCTTTCCTAAATTTATTCGACTGCGCGGATCAGCTTTCGCTCCAATACTCGCAGAACCGTCTTTAGATCGTGACCGCGTTTCAGAATTTGGCCGTCCATCCCGATCACCGAATACATGCCTTGGCGATTCCTGAGTTTTGGGCTTTTTTCGATTCGATAAATCGGATGCTCTGCGGTGCGACGAAATACCGAAAATACTGCGACATCTTTCAGAAAAGACATCCCATAATCGCGCCACTCACCAGCAGCCACCATTCGGCCGTAAACACCTAATATTACGGCTAATTCCTTGCGGTTAAATGCGATTTGCTCGGTGCTGCTGCCACTATTGCCGCCAAAAGACGTCGTTGTTTGCATGTTCATACATTGAATCCTGCCCGCATCCGCGCCGCAAATCAACCCTCGCCCAAACTTCGCCACAATATTACCCCGGCCCGGTCCCGAACCCCCCCTGTTCTTGCCCAAGTTGAGCTTCATTGAGGAATCGTAGCGAAAAGACGCTATCCCCGGTGTCGCGGATTAACAGCCCCCACCCAGCCTGCGGCGCCGGGGACTCTAAAAAGTAAGCCCCTGCTTGTGCAAGCGGGGGTTTTCTTTTGTGTAGAAATGACTTTCTGTGCAGTGTGCAAAGCTGCGGGGACGCGCGTGGAAACAATCACACTTGAAATTTTTCTCGTTCTTTCAGCGGCAGGAGTGCTGGCGGGGGCAGTGAACGCCATTGCGGGTGGCGGCACGTTTTTTTCGTTTCCTGTGCTGGTCTGGGCTGGATTGCCGCCACTCGTGGCCAACACAACAAATATGGTGGCATTGATGCCGGCCTATGGTGCCGCGCTGCCGCCATTGCGCAACGAGCTGAAAAGCCTGGGGCGAGTGATGATCGTGCCAGTTATCGCCGGGACAATCGGCGGTTTAGTCGGAGCGCTTTTGCTTTTGTACTTTGGCGATGCGGTTTTTGAATCTGCTGTTCCATATCTCATCGGTTTCGCAACGCTTTTGTTTGCCCTTGCGCCGACGATGCGGAGTTGGGTCACCAGATGGGGTTCGAATTCGGGTGGCGAAAGTCAGGTTTGGACCGCGACCTTGATATTCGGATTCTCCATCTACGGCGGCTATTTCGGAGCCGGTATCGGGCAGATTTTGTTGGCGGCGTTGATACTTGTTGGCTTTGATAATCTTAGGGCAGCAAACGCTTTGAAGAACGTTATTTCATTTGCGATCAGCGTCATTTCGGTTCTGGTCTTTGCTTTGTCCGGCACGGTGGCCTGGAAATTCGCCTTCATCCTGATGATCAGCGCGACAATTGGTGGATACCTTGGCGGGATGTTGTCAGCGCGTGCACCATTGGCGGCTATGCGGACGGGGATCATCATTTTTGGCTGTTGTCTGACTGCTTATTACTTTTACGCGAGCTTTTGATCTGTCGGCTTGATCATCGCTGATTGGTCGCTAAGTTTTCGGTTCATTCAGGGAGAACGGCATGAGCGGAACCACAACCATGATCGGTGTCATTGGTGGCAGCGGGATTTATGACATTGATGGGTTGGAAGGTGCCGCGTGGGTGAGTGTAGAGAGCCCGTGGGGAGCGCCATCGGATCAGGTTTTGACCGGCTCTTTAGGCGGTGTTCAGATGGCATTTTTGCCGCGACATGGGCGCGGCCATGCGCATTCACCAACGACGGTTCCGTATCGTGCGAATATTGATGCGCTGAAGCGGTTGGGGGTCACGGATGTGATCAGTGTTTCAGCCTGCGGATCGTTCCGCGAGGAAATGGCACCGGGCGATTTTGTGATTGTAGATCAGTTCATTGATCGCACGTTCGCGCGCGAGAAATCGTTCTTTGGCACGGGCTGTGTGGCACATGTGAGTGTGGCGCATCCGACCTGTCCGCGTCTTGGCGACGCTTGCGAGGTAGCGGCTAATGCGTCGGGTATCAATGTGCATCGGGGCGGCACATATCTGGCGATGGAGGGGCCGCAGTTTTCAACGCTGGCAGAGTCTAGGATGTATCGCGAGGTTTGGGGCTGTGATGTGATCGGGATGACCAATATGCCCGAGGCGAAACTGGCGCGTGAGGCCGAGCTTTGCTACGCGAGTGTCGCGATGATTACGGATTATGACTCGTGGCATCCTGACCATGGCGAGGTTGATGTTACGCAGATAATTCAGACCCTGATGGGCAACGCAGAAAAGGCACGCGGGCTGGTCGCCAGCCTGCCGGAATTGCTGACAAGTAAGCGTGCTCCGTGCCCCCATAGGTGCGACCGGGCATTGGAATTTGCCATCATGACCGCACCCGAAAAACGTGACGCAGAACTGGTTGCAAAACTGGATGCTGTGGCGGGGCGAATGCTTTAGCAGCGAGCGGGTGTCTCGCGTTCCATTTCAATCAGAGTATCCAGATCGCGGTCGCTAATTTCGCCCATGACCAACGTGCGGCCAACGACAATTGCTGGCGTGCCAAATATGCCAAGCGTGCGTGCGGCGGCGCGGCTGCGTGACAGGCGGCCGGTTACGATCTGGCCATCCATATCGAGGATGAGTTTGCCTGCTTGTAGACCGGCTGAGGATGCAGAATCTGTAAGATAACGGGCGGTTGGTCGGAAAGTGCCGCCCATGAGCCGAGCCTGAAATTCGGCGTATCCGCCCTGTAAATCAGCGGCAATGGCAGCCTTGGCCGCAACGATCGAGGACGGGCCAAGAAGCGGTAACTCGTGCCAGGATATAGAGATGTCCGAGGCGGGATCACTGGCACGCTCGGCCAGACGACCGGTCAGAACGCGGCAATAGGGACAGAAGAAATCGGAGAATGCGGCGACCGGAACTTTGCCAGGTATGTCGTGTTCAAATAGTGTTCGGCACAGGCGGTTTGCTGGCAGAGGATCGGTCTGGTCCGCAGAGCTATCAAGTCCGGCGAAGGCGACGCCGGACAGGCCGCTGCGAGAGACGGACATCCCGTCGAGGACAGTTTGCCGCCATCCGGGAAGGCCGTCGATATCGGTAAACTCCAGTGCCCGCGGGCGGCGGATCCAAGCCTGCCAGCCGCCGCCGACCAGAGCAAATGTTCCAAGCCCCAGTAGGAGGTTGCGTCGGGATGGGCGTTGTTTTTCACTCATATTTACTTGCCATTTCGATGCTCACCGGTTTCGATGATTGGGTTGGGATCAGACAGGGCCGATCATGAATAACCGCAAGAAAACCGTCAAAGACTACATCCGCACAATTGTGGATTTCCCCCATGAAGGCATCATGTTCCGCGATGTCACTACACTTTTTGCTGATCCGCGCGGGTTTCGGATTTGTGTGGACCAACTGCTGCATCCTTATGCGGGCGAACAGATTGATAAAGTTGTAGGATTAGAGGCGCGGGGGTTCATTATTGGCGGCGCGATTGCGCATCAATTGTCGGTGGGATTTGTGCCGATCCGTAAGAAGGGCAAGTTGCCCGGCAAGACTTTGAGCCAGGATTACAAGCTGGAATACGGCGAGGCGATTATGGAAGTGCACCATGACGCCATTCAGGCGGGTGAGAAGGTTTTGGTGGTGGATGATCTGCTGGCGACCGGCGGCACGGCAGAAGCCGGGATCAAGCTGATCGAGCAGATGGGCGGTGACATTATCGGCTGTGCCTTCATTGTGGATTTGCCGGAACTGGGCGGGCGCAAGAAGATCGAGGCGCTGGGCATGGATGTGCATGTGCTGTGCGAATTTGAGGGCGCTTGAGAGTATTATCGAGGTCTTAATGCTGCGTGCTTTTGAGTCTGGGTGTTGCGGCGCAACACCTGAAGCGTTAATCGCGTGAAATAAGCGGAAATCGTGAGAAATGGCCTTTCGGTATCGCGTCGGTAATACGTCGGTATCACGTCGGTGCCTGTATCACCGAACGGTGACGAACCCACAAAATCTGGTGCGCGCGCAACGAAGGTTACTGCGGCGTTAACTGTTTTCTCAGGGGCGGATTTCGACGCGAATTTAGGGGACGTGAGGTGGTGAGGTGGTGGAAGGTTTGGCGCGGTGGTGTTTTGGGGCGAGGCATTTGAGTGGGTTCGATGAATGACCGCTTGGAGCCCAATGCAGACCTTTGGCGCGTTGGAAATGCCAGCATGACCGGCTGAAAACATCAGGTCATGCCTTTGATCCTAAAGCGGTGCGAGATGACCGGAACCGGATGTTCAGTCCCATTCCAAGACGAACGCAATCTCTCCAGCACCCAAATGCCGTCAGAACCAATTCCTTATCGATTCAATCACTATGGTATAAGTATTTGCCGGTTGAGCTCCCGGAGGTTCTTCCTCAACCGCAACCTGAACCTTGGTCCCGGTAAGGTCGGCGTTGAAAAAATCTACAGGTTTCGGCTCCTCCTGATTCAAATCGCTTACATTAACGTCTACATTGGTGCGCGTTGTACTTGTTCCGGTCGTGAAGCCGCTTGGGTTTGACCCGTCACCTATCGTGAGTATGGGCTTTTCTTCAACGGGCTCTCTTGAAGGCGCTTTTAAAGGCGCGTCGAAATTCGGACTGTAATTCTCGTCGCAGCCAGCTAAAGCGACGGCAATACCAATCAATCCAACTGAGCGGAAAATAACCAACCTTGATCGTTTGAACGTCTTCATAGCATTCCCTCAAAATGAGCGTTTCAGCGCAAATCCAAGCGCATTAGCTTCGTGGTTTCCAGTAACATCAGTACTCGCTTCGATCATGACGCGATAAGGAGAATCCTTCGCGCCCAAAGGCGTTTCGAACCCTACTGATACCGAAACTACGTGGTCCTCTTCCGACAGCGTAAGCGCATCGTTCGCGACAAGTCCTAGCAGACCCAAACGGGCCACACTTGCTTCTCCAACCCGCCGAACATAGTTGATCCCCAAGTGCCCCATCGTCAAATCTCCAGGGTCCACAGCAGAATCATCACTGCGCCAGACTTGCCGGACACCGCCGGAAATATGCACTCCACTCACATCATCGAGCGGTATCGCCTGGCCCAATGCCGCGAAGACACCGAAGCTTTCTCCGTCCAGTTCAAATGTGTCGGCTGTCGCGCCCAAGGTGCCGTATGAAGCACCGATCCAGTAACTCAAACCGCGAGAATTGATTGGCCCGGAACGCGCGTACTGAAAGCCGGCAGCGTTGTTTTCAAAATCAGGCAAAGGCGGGTTCCCGCCGTTCATTTCCGAATAGGACAGCGTGTAATGATTTGCGACGCCATCTGATCCTTTTGCGGAGTACGTGACGGACATGCGAACATTATCGAACGATGACGTGCCCAAACTCGACTCCGAGAATCTCAGATCAGTCTTCAAAGTCCTTTTTGCAGCGTCTTGCGCAACCAACGGCGAAACGCCGAATAAAAATGCAGTCGCAGAAAGCGCGGCCCAAATAGGTATTATTTTCAAGTTTCTAACCCCCACTGTCCACCGTACGATAGCGAGCCCTCGGCAAACGGCAAGTTTTTTTGAGAGATTCGAAGGTATTTAGTTTCGGCTGCGAGATTCAATTCAGTCTGGTCAGTCTGTAGCTTGGACTTTGCGCACTCCTGCTGAGTAGCGGTTGCTTCTCCTGGAACCCAAATTACCTTCGGCGCCTGCTTGAAATCTAGCGCAGCTGAACCGCTCAGCGCCTCGCTCGGTGAAAGTCAGAAGAGTCCGCATAGCGAAAGTTGATGCGCGTTGCGGTAAATGTCCGCTTTGCGGACGAAGCTGCCGTTCGCGAAAGATTTCCAAGGTCCGGTTTAGTCGCGATTCCCGCCTTTGAGGTTATTTCCGAAATGTGTCAAGAATAGACATGCAGGGTGCACCAAACAGCCCGCCGAGGTCGATCGAAACGGAACCTTAAAACCTTATCGGGAGCGAGGCCCCCAGAATAACGTCGGGGCTGTCGTCGGTGATGCCGACCCCCGCAGAAAGGTTGAGGAAGATGTCCCGCGTCAGGACAAAGTCAGCGCCCAGTTCGAATAGCCCGAACGTGGTGGCCGTGCCGTCGATCTTGGAGCCGTTCAGTTCGATTTCATCCTCGAAGGCAAAGTCGAAACCCGCGCTCAGAGAGATGTCAGGCGTCACTGCCAGGTTTGCGCCGAAGCCGAACCCGATCACGCCGCTGCGATCCACATCGACACCGGAGATCGTTTCGCCGAGGAAATGGGTGTAGGAGACATCTCCGAAGAACGCGATCGGGTCGATCGTCTTGACCGCCGAGAGCCGCCCGGTGACCCGGTGAAAGCCGGACCCTAGTGGCACGTCATCCTCAGAGAAGTCCTCACCGGTCGGGGCGCCGTAGCGGATGCTGCCGACCAGCGACGGCCAGGTGCCGTCCTGCGGCCAGAAGGATTTCCAGGCCGTCACCGAGATGTCGCCGAGCCCGGTGTTGTCGCCGGTCCCGTCAATGTCGCGGTGGAGCAGGGGCACGCTGGCACCAAGCATCCACCCCCCGGGCAATCCAACCCGGGCATCAAGGCCAGCCGCATAGGTGTCGCGGGTCGAGCTCAGCGCATCACGGCCCGAATGGCTCCACGACAGGCTCGGCGTCACCTCGACCGTGTAAGGCGACAGAACGGCATTGCCACGCCGCACCAGGGCCCGCTCCAGCGCCCGGTCGCCCTCCGGGTCTTCGGCGCCGATCTCGGGCGCGGGCGCCTCGGCCCTTGGCGGCGGTGCGATCTCGCGGCCCACCAGTTCGGCCTCCAGCGTCTCGACGCGCTGTTTCAAGAGTTCATTGATCAGCTTCTGGGCCGCGAGTTGGGCCTTCAACTCCTCGACCGTCTGCGACGAGGCAGGCCAAGCGGGCAGCAACAGTAGCGCGAGTACGAACACATATCTCATTTCTTTCCCCTCAACATCACGAAGGCGATGCCTTCGATCCAGGCGTTTTCAAACCGCTCGCGGCTGAGATTGCGGTTGCCATAGGCCGGGTCGGCCACATGGACTTTCCCGTCGGGTGTCAGCCCCTTGTAGACCACGTAGTGGTTGTAGCCGTGGATCTGCACCGGCACGATTGGGGCATCCAGGTAGCGGATATCCTCGAAGCGCATCCCCTTGAAGCCAATGGCGCGGTAGCCGCGCTCTGCTGCGTAGCGCTTCATGTCGAGGAGCGAGAATCCGCCCCGGTGGCGCACCTTCAGGGGTTCGGTCTGACGCAACAGCCCGTTGACCACCTCACGCTCGGAAACCGGATCGTTGAAGGTATAGGTAAAGACGGTCGCCATGGCAGCGGCCCCGCAGCTCGTGTCCCACTTCTGGATGATGACGCCCGCCTCGCGGATTTCCTTCAGCGAGAGCGTGCCAGCGCTGACTTGAAGCGAGTGCAGGCCCGTTGCTGCCGCGAGGATAAGACCTGCTGATAGAACTTTCACCGAACGCAAATCAGGTCCCTAACCCTTTCGCCGCTGACTCTCAGTTCCACGTTGCAACGGCAAGCACCGGGGCAACGATAGGTCGGCATTGTGGTAATTCGGACTCTCACGAGGGCGCGTGCGGCCCGGCTTTATGAGCAGGACCGGAAGGAGCCGTCAGACCCCTCCCGGTTGGGTATGTATGTTCGGCGTTGGGTCGGATGGGTCAACGGCGTGGACGGTCATCCGACATTCTTCGCACGATGCTCGCCAACCCCCCGTAGTGGTTAGCCAGCCATGCCCAATTAAGATTGAGGGCACGGCAAGTATCAGCGAAAAACAAAAAACATCACTAGAATACCGCCGCGTTAATGATATGCGGGCAGGTCGACATAGTTGGGACATACGAAAAAATGAATGACTAATTGTCGACGGCGGTCGGGATTCCAATGTGAAACGGTGCAGGGGAACTTGCAGTCCCTTGGTTATAAAAATTCCCGATTTCGTTATCAGCTAAGCTCGACCAAGTGTCATGTATAACATCGGGGATATCTGACACGGTCGTCGACGGCACCCCGAGCGAGTCGCCGGCAACTACAAGATCCATCTCAGAATCCGAAAGAACGACCGGTCCGCCCAGTGTGGGCTGGGCTGCCTGTTCGCCGGCGAAACCAGAACCTGAACCGACGATCAAAGCCATGGCGGAGGCAGTTAAGAAAGTTGAGATACGCATTTTATTCTCCCAGAGATACAGCCTGCGAGCCGAGTCCAAAGCAAAGCACCGCAAGGCACCACAACACATTGCACACACTAAATCGTATGCACGACGAGTGAGGTGCCTGAGCAGTAAACGATAAAAAGCCAGTAAAATCAATCTGGTTGCAATCTTCTACTGATCAGTCAGTTCTCGGCGCCGACATGCCCAGGCCGCGAACGGGCACAACGCGACCAATTCTGTGATGCGCAATGGGTTGGTAGAGGTCATTCTGCACGTGCTTCGAATGGTGTTTTTCGGACGAGCCGTGAATAGGGCGTGTTTCTTAATTGGGTCACGAAAGCTGCCGTTCGAATGCAGCGCAGCATCGGTCGAAATGGGCTGATTTTGTTGAAAAACTCATGCTTGATCGTGGAATGAACTGCTGATTCAATTCATCGTACGGATAGGGAGGGTTTTGCGATGATGGGACCTAAGCAGGAAGCACAGGCGGCGTTGTTCTATGAGTTCTCGTTGGAGGATCATGTCCCTCAAGACCACCTTCTTCGGTTGATTGACCGGTTCGTTGACCTGAGCAGTATCCGGGCGCATCTGTCGGATTTCTATAGTCACACAGGCCGTCCATCCATTGATCCGGAACTGCTCATTCGGATGCTGTTGGTGGGGTATTGCTTTGGTATTCGGTCAGAACGCCGGCTCTGCGAAGAGGTTCATCTGAACCTCGCCTACCGCTGGTTTTGCCGGCTGAATTTGACCGACCAAGTTCCAGACCACTCGACCTTCTCGAAGAACCGCCATGGTCGGTTCCGTGAGAGCGATCTGCTGCGCCATGTGTTCGAGACCACGGTTGCACGCAGCATGGAAGAAGGACTGGTGGGCGGTCAGGGTTTTGCTGTTGATGCCAGTTTGATCAGTGCGGATGTTCAGAAGCAAAACTCCAGCAATCCCGAAGACTGGGCCGCCCGTGACATTGATCCCAATAACGCGCCGCGCGCAGTGCGCGAGTATCTCGACACCTTGGACGACGAGGCCTTTGGTGCAGCCTCCACGGTCAAGCCCAAGTTCATGGCCCATGCCGACCCCGCCAGCCAATGGACGGCTGCACGTAAAGGCCCGGCTTTCTTTGCGTATTCTACTAATTATCTGATCGATACCGATCACAGTATCATCATGGACGTAGATGCCAGTCGGTCCAACAAGACCGCTGAAATAAGTGCCATGCGCAAAATGCTCGATCGCACCGAAGAACGTTTTGGTGTGAAGTCCGATTGGATCGCTGCGGACACCGCATATGGATCAGAAGACAATCTTGTCTGGCTCGCATTGAAGCGCCAAATCCTTCCCTTCATTCCTGTCTTCGACAAAGGTGAGCGCACGGACGGAACGTTCTCACGATCCGACTTCACGTGGGACGATGAGAACGACCGCTATATCTGTCCGGGCGGCAAAGAGATGCGGCACACTTGGCGGACCTATTCTGACCCGGCTCGAAACGCGCCAAGCTGGAAAGCTCGCAAGTATCGAGCGCTGAAGTCCGATTGCACAGGATGCGAGCTGAAGGAAAAATGCTGCCCCAACGCCGAGGCCCGCGCCGTCCATCGCGAGAAATACGAAATCGTCCGGGACTTCGCCCGCCGATGCATGGCGTCAGAGTTCAATGTCACCGCACAGAAACGACGAAAGAAGGTCGAGATGCTCTTTGCACACCTCAAACGCATCCTTGGCCTCGGGCGGCTCCGATTACGTGGACCCTGCGGCGTCCAAGACGAGTTTACTCTCGCAGCAGCAGCCCAAAACCTCCGGAAACTAGCCAAACTCACGCCGATGGTGCCAGCCGCAGGATGACGCGGCGGTACCGCCTCAGACTGCCCAATAAAATATACGCCGTAACCATCCCCAAAGCACAAAACCAAACGACTTTTTCAACAAAATCGGCTCGAAGCGGTCATTGCCAGCATTGGTCGCAGAGAAATCGAACGTCTGCTTTGAAAAGTTGAGATGTGTCTTGCATTTAGGTTCATAGGAAATTTTCAAGCCTTCACCGCGGGAAATGTTTTTTCCTGAATCTCGATAAGTGCACGCAAGTGCACGAATGTTCGGATGAGATATTGGGGCCGGTGCACCTGACACGACCAACAAAGGCATCCGCCGGTAACCAGAACATCTTTTGGCATGTTGATACTCATGGGTCGCAGGCTGGAGGGTGCCCTGTTTCATAGCAGTGGTGGACTGCGGGACCAAATTTCAGGGCACTAAACCCACAGGTTGCGGTCGGTAACCAGCCGCGGGGAATAGCTGTCCAAATCGCACTGTCAGCAATCTGCCGCCCTAGAACTCGCGCCACTCCCCTGGCGAAAGCCCGTCCAACCCCCAGATCCCAACGTGCATTCGCACCAACCGCAGTGTCGGCAACCCAACTGCCGCCGTCATTCGGCGCACTTGTCGATTGCGTCCCTCAGAGATAGTGACCTCGATCCACCTATCAGGCACCGATTTTCGGAACCGCACGGGTGGATCGCGGGGCCAGAGGTCAGGTGGCTCGATAAGCGAGACTTTCGCCGGGCGGGTTGGGCCGTCTTTAAGAGTGACTCCGCTGCGCAGGGGCGCAAGGTCGGCGTCGGCGGGGTCGCCCTCGATCTGCACCAGATAGGTCTTTTCCGTCTGCGTGCGTGGGCTGGCGATGCGGGCTTGCAGGCGGCCATCGTCTGTTAGCACCAGCAAGCCCTCGCTGTCGCGATCCAGACGACCTGCGGCATAGACCTCTTTTGGCAGGCCAAACCCCGACAAGGTGGGGCGCTCGGTTGGGGATTTCGCGTCGGTGAACTGCGACAGCACACCGAAGGGTTTGTTGAACAGGATGACGCGGGGCATCTGCGGATCAGACCTTGCGGAAGGTCACGATGAGCCCGCGATCATCGCCGTGACCGTCGGGTGCCATGGTCGGGTCACGGTATACGTTCACCTCGGCAATCTCAGGCCCGGTGATCAGCCCTTTGCCAACCAAGACATCGAACGCCGGGCCAAAGGCGTGGCTTTCCCAAACCTCGGGCTTTATGCTGATCACCGCCAAGGCGTCGGAACGCAGGATGCGGGTGAGTTCGTCGAAGGCTTCAGGGCCGACGTGGCCGTGGGTGAAGGTGCCGGAAGAGATCAGGCCCGCATATTCACCATCATCGAATGGCAATTGCTCTTTCAGGTTGGCTTCCACGAGGTTTCGATAACGGCCTTTTGTCGCCGCGACCGCCAGCATGTCGGACGACAGGTCGACCCCATCCACCACTGCGCCAAACGCCAGATGTTCGCCCAAGGCCCCTGTGCCGCAACCCGCATCAAGACAGGGCCATTCACCGGCAAGTTGCAGGTATGTTGCCGCAACCATGTCCGGCAATTGGTATGATGTTTCGGCGACGAATACCTCGTCATAGGACGCGGCCCAGTCTCGATAGAATTGCCGATTGTCGTCTGCAGCATTCAACGCATAGGCGCTATCGAGGTCAGGTTTGTCAGCCATGGCCAAGTCTAGGGCGCATCAGCCGCGTTTCACAACCACCTCGTGGCCCTTCTCTTCGGGTTCATCGTCCAGCATTTCGGACGGGAAACCGGGGGCTGTGATGTCCAGACCCGTCGCCTCTTCCAACCTTTTGATGATGTCGTCGGATTGGGCGCGATCCCCGTAACGAGACTGCCCGTCCCGCATGATGTCGATCATCAGCGGTGAAATTTCCAGGGGAACACCGGCGTTCTCGGCGATCTTCTGGAACAGGCCAATGTCTTTCAGCACCAGGTCCATTGTGAAGTTGATGTCGCGGGAGCCGTTCAGGATGACCTGGCTTTCGGTTTCATGCACGAAGGATGTGCCAGAGGAGATGCGGATCGCCTCGTAAGTAGTTGCCAGATCAAGCCCTGCGGCCTTCATGGTCACCATCGCCTCGCAACAGGTCAGAAGGTTCGCGGTGGCCAGATAGTTGGTCATGACTTTCAGAACTGAAGCAGACCCAATGTCACCTGTGTGCAAAACCCGCCGACCGAGCGTCGTCAAAACCGGCAACGCGCGCTCAAAGGTCTCGCGATCACAGCCTGCAAAGATCGAGATATTGCCCGTCGCGGCACGGTGGCATCCCCCCGAAACAGGGCAATCGATGGCACTTGCGCCCTTGGCTGTCACCAGTTCGGCCATGCGACGCACCTCGTCGGCATCGGTGGTCGACATCTCTGCCCAGATGGTGCCGGGGGTGATCCCAGCCAGAATTCCGTCTGCACCTTCCATGACCGCAGCGCAGGCGGCGGGCGAGGGCAGGCAGGTTATCAAATAGTCGACATTCGCGGCCATTTCGGCCGGGCTTTCGGCCCAATGGGCACCCTGATCCAGAAAGGGTTGCGCCAAGCCGCGGTCCAGATCACGCACGGTCAGATCAAATCCATTGCGCAGGATCGATCCTGCCAGTTTGCCGCCAACATTGCCCAGCCCGATAAACCCAATCTTCATGAATACCCTCCGCCTATTTCGCCCAGATTTGCGAGGCATCTGCCGAAGCGCACGTCTGTTTGCGGCACGGATGTCGGTGGTGCGACGCCGTTATTGAGGGATTGTCACATTGACGTGAGGGTCTATATCTACGCTATGCTCAAAGAAATTTCGATCTAGGTTCATTATTGTTGGACTGTGAATGAGAGCGGTGACCGCAGTTTCAAAAAAGCGTCGCCGGAATACTCGGACTGAATAATGCACACGGCGTTTAACAACGAGGTCAAAACCTATGGTGACCCGGCTTTACTGAACCGGATCGCGTGGGACGCCCGGTGGGCATGTCGGGAAAAAAGCATATCTTATGCATCTGCAGCCCTGAAACTGGCGTCCGAGGGGGACAGCACGCGCGCCCGGTGCCATCGCGGGTTGGCGCTTTTGACATTGTCCTGGCAATCCAAGTGGCGCGGTCATTTTGATGACGCAATGGAGCAGGCCCTGAAGGTCGAAGAGTTGCTGTCGGAAAAGGACCATCCCCGGGAGCGGGCGCAGACGTATTCTATCCTGGCGGTTGTCCATTACAGTCGCAACCGGTTGGACCTTGCTCGCTGTTCTGCCGAGCGCGGGATCGAATTGGTCGATCAAAAATCCGGCGGAAATGCCTATGTCGATTTGCTGACAACCCTGGCTTCGATCGAGCGCTACAAAGGTGACCGGTCCAGTGCCGGGTTGTTGCTGGGGCGTGCAGGAGAGACCGCGAAGGGCGCTGAACTGGCACGGGTCGAACAAAATGTGGCGCGTTGGATGCTGGCCGACAATTCGCCAATCGGAGGTCTGGAGCACGCCGAAACCGCCCTAAAACTGGCGATCCGACACAAGAACCGCGTAGTCAATCCATACGTCCACGAAATCGCCGGTGCCTGTCTGGTTGCGCTGAAAGATTTCGGTGCGGCCGAGAAGCATTTCGCCAAAGGGATGAAGCTGGCGGATACGGATTGCGATGATCGCGCCCGCTGTCAAATCACACAGCATCAGGCGCGCATGGAAAGAACACGAGGCAATCTGGAAAAAGCCCGTGATTTGTTCCTGAAAGGCGCGAAGCTGTCCAAAGAACTGGACTATTCTTTATGGGATCAATTCTATGCCCGTGCATTGGCGGATGTGTTTGAAACCCTGGGCGATCTGGACCAGGCGCTGAAGTATCACAAACGCGCCTGGACGCTGAGCGAGGCGCGCCGCACCTGAGCTCGGCCAATTTCAGGGAGATATCTTTGTTGCTTTCGATGGTTTCGCCCCTGGCGGGGCGATCCGCCGGGGGTTTCACCCCCGGTCCCCCGAGAGTATTTTTGCCAAAAAGAAGGGCATTGACGCGTGCGCCTTTGATCTGAGGTCTTGGGCGCAGGTGATTATTTCCTTTGCACATCCGCTGAAACTCAATATTGCAGCGCTGATCGGCGATCAGACGGTCGATTAATTCATGCCCCGGAGTTTGCGCCAGTTGTTCTGCGCCTGTATTAATCTTGTTGGCACAGCTTCCGACCCAATTTTTGGGGCCGGTATGGCATGAGCGATATCTGGGACGGATTGGCGGCGGCCATTTTGTTGATCGTGACACTGGATCGCGATCTGGTCGAGATCACATTGCGGTCCCTGCAGGTGACATTGACCGCCGTTGCCATTGGTGCAGGCATCGGCATACCGCTTGGTGCGGTTTTGACCGTCAGCCGATTTCGGTTCCGCCGTGGCACGATTGCCATCTTGAATGCGTTGATGGGTCTGCCGCCGGTCGTGGTGGGGCTGATCGTTTACCTGCTGTTGTCACGGTCGGGCCCGTTTGGGGTGTTTGGGTTGTTGTTCACGCCCACGGCCATGATCATTGCACAGGTGATCATCGTCACCCCGCTAATCGCGTCGATCTCGCATCAGGCGTTGCGGGATCTCTGGGCAGACTACCACGATTTGCTGATCTCGCTGAACACCACCAAAGCACAGCGCATGCGCACGCTGATCTGGGATGCGCGCCGGTCGTTACTGACCGCGACCCTGGCCGGGTTCGGGCGTGCGATTGGCGAAATTGGCGCGATCATGATCGTTGGCGGCAACATTGATCATGTTACGCGAGTATTGACGACGGCCATTGCTTTAGAGACGTCGAAGGGCAACTTTGCGCTGGCGCTGGGCCTTGGTTTCATCCTGATTGCGCTGGCGATAGCGGTAAATCTGATGATGCATTGGATATCGCGGACGGAACGGGAGGGGCGGTGGTGAGCATTCTTCCTCTGACCCTGACCAGTGCCACAGTGCACCGCCATGGCCGTGATATTCTTGGGCCGGTGGACTTGTCGATTGACGCGGGGGGCGCGTTGGTTGTTCTGGGGCCAAATGGCGCGGGCAAGACCACGCTATTGAAAAGCTGTCACGGGATCATGCGGCTGTCGGATGGTCATGCCGAATGGGCGGTGCCGCGCGCGCAGGCCGATTTGGCGCAGGCCTATGTTTTTCAGACGCCAATTCTGTTGCGGCGCAGTGCCTTTGAAAATGTCATCTATCCGCTGGCCTTGCGCAAAGTTTCAAAAGCCGAGGCCCGGACGCGGGCCGAAGCGGTGCTGGGCGACGTTGGTTTGCTCGACCTAGCGGACCAGCCCGCGGGCGCGATGTCCGGTGGCGAGCGACAGAAACTGGCCATAGCGCGGGCGCTGGTGACCAAGCCCGAGGTCTTGTTCTTGGACGAACCCACCGCCAGCCTGGATGGCCGTGCAACGCGCGAGATCGAGGCGATCCTGAGCCGCGCCATGGCCGCTGGCACCAAGCTGATCATGTCGACTCATAATCTGGGACAGGCACGCCGCATCGCGTCGGACGTTGTATTTGTGCTGAACGGGCGCATTCATGAGGCTGGTCCCGCTCTTGCGTTTTTCGCGGGGCCGCAAACATCAGAGGCCGCCGCCTTTTTGGAAGGGGATATTGTCGAATGATAATCCGGGCCGCTGTCCTGACTTTTGGGCTAATGCTGGCAGCCGTTCCCGCTTTGGCCGAAGAGTTGAAAGTGGCCGTCACCACGTCGTTTTACAATTCCGGTTTGAGCGATGTTCTGCTACCTGAAATCAAGGCCGATACCGGGTTGGATGTGCAACTGATCATTGTAGGAACAGGGCAGGCGATCCGTCTGGGCAAGGCGGGGGATGTGGATGCAATTCTGGTGCATTCGCGCGCGGCTGAAGAGGCTTTTGTGGCCGAAGGTCATGGCACCCATCGTCGCGAGATCATGTATAACGATTTCGTCCTGATTGGCCCGGCGGACGATCCAGCGGGGGTGGCTGCAGTTTCCAACGTTGTCGAAGCGCTTGCCGCTATCGCCGACGCTAAGGCCCCATTTGCAAGTCGTGGCGACGACAGCGGAACCCACAAGCGCGAGGTTTCTCTTTGGGCGCAGGCTGACGTAGTGCCGATTGGCGGTTGGTTTCGCGAGCTAGGAGCTGGGATGGGAGCGGCGCTGAACACGGCCGCTAGTATGAACGCCTATATCCTTGCCGACCGGGCGAGCTGGCTGAATTTTGGCAACCGGGGCGATCTGGCGCTGCTGTTTGAAGGTGATCCGGCGCTGTTCAATCAATATGCGTTTCTGCCTGCGGATCCGGACATGCACAGCCACGTGAACATCGAAGCCGCCATCAAACTGGAAGAATGGCTGGTTTCGGCAAAGGGGCAGGCCCTGATCGGCAGCTATGAGATTGACGGGGAAACATTGTTCACACCAAATGCAAAAGGCGATGGAGGGTAACCCATATGGTCGACTATCTTGGCTTGATCATTCTTGTGCTTTTGGCGGTGAATGTCTGGGTGTTCATGGCTGTCGTGGCATCGAGTGCGACCCTCTGGAAAAAGGCGCTTTGGGCCTTAATTTTGCTGATGCCAGTGCTGGGATTCTTTGTCTGGTATCTTCTCGGGCCACGTCGTTCCGGCGGCTGAACAGGGCAAATTCCCTGAAAACACTGCGTTTAGGCCAGATTGACGTCGTATTTACTTGACTTTCTGCGAATGGTTCTCATTTATAACTGAGATTGCGAATAACTCGCATATGCGAAAGTCGAAGGATTACGCTGGAATGGTTTTGAACCGCCGCAATATGATAGCCGGACTGGGGGGTAGCTTGTTGGTTGCCACTGCTGCTCCGCGCGCGATTGCCCAGGGTGCGGCCATGAAAGTGGTCGCCACGACCGGCATGATTGCCGATGCCGCACGGCGTGTTGGCGGTGATCTGGTTGAGGTTCAAGCGTTGATGGGGCCGGGCGTGGATCCCCATGCATACCGCCAAACCCGCACCGATATTCTGGCTATGGCGCGTGCTGATCTGGTGCTGTGGAACGGCATCTATCTTGAGGCTCAGATGCAGGATTTCCTGACCGATCTGGGGCGCAAAACCTCGGTCGTGCCTGTGGGCGAAGCTGTGCCAGCAGATGAACGCGTCTTGCACGATACATATGCCGATCAATTCGACCCACACGTCTGGATGGACCCGACATTGTGGAAGCACGTGACCTTGGCAATCCGCGACGCAATGAGCATCTCGGCCCCGGACAACGTTGACGTCTTTGCCGCCAATGCCTCGGCATATCTGAAAGAAATCGATGCACTGGCGGTCTATGCTGAAGGCATTCTTTCCAGCGTGCCTGAAAGCGCACGGGTGCTGATCACGGCCCACGACGCCTTCAACTATTTCGGCCGTGCTTATGGGTTCGAAGTTGTCGGTATTCAGGGCATCTCTACCGAAAGCGAGGCGGGTGTGAACCGCATTTCAACGTTGGTAGACACGATTGTCGACCGCCAGATCAGCGCGGTTTTCGTGGAAAGCTCGGTATCGGATCGCTCGATCCGCGCATTGGCCGAAGGGGCGGCTGCCAAAGGTCACGACCTGAAAATCGGCGGCGAGTTGTTCTCGGACGCCATGGGCCAACCGGGCACATACGAAGGCACCTATGTCGGCATGATCGACCACAACGCAACAATCATCGCTTCGGCGCTGGGCGGTGACGCCCCGGTGCGGGGCATGAACGGACGCCTCAGCGCCGGGAGTTGATGAGATGAACGCAGAAATCCGCATAGCAGGGGCCGAAGCGGTCGAAGCCGAAGCAGGCCAGGTCGCGGCCAGCCCATTGGCCATTCGCGGCCTGACGGTGTCGTACGATCAAAAACCCGCAGTATTCTCAGTAGACGCCACCTTCCGTGCAGGTCGGATGACGGCGATTATCGGCCCCAACGGTGCCGGCAAATCCACGCTGTTAAAGGCCGCCTTGGGTCTGATTGCGCCACTGTCGGGACAAGTGACCGTCTTTGGTCAGCCGATGGCAGATGCCATGCACCGCATCGCCTATGTGCCGCAGCGCGCCAGCGTTGACTGGGATTTCCCGGTGCGAGTGATGGATGTCGTTCTGATGGGACTGTTCCGTCAAGTTGGACTGCTTGGCCGGATGTCCGGCGCGCATCGCAAGGCGGCTATGGCCTGTCTCGATCGCGTCGGCATGGCTGATTTTGCGGATCGCCAGATTGGTCAATTGTCCGGTGGTCAGCAGCAACGGGTTTTCCTGGCACGCGCTTTGGCGCAGGATGCGGACCTTTATCTTCTGGACGAACCCTTCGCCGGGGTCGATGCCGCGACCGAGCGTGCAATCATTGGTGTTCTGAAATCCCTGCGTGACGAGGGCAAAACCGTCGTCGCCGTCCACCATGATCTGTCCACCGTGCCAGACTACTTCGACGATGTGCTGATGCTGAACGTGCGCAAGATCAGCGAAGGCACTGTCGCTGAAGCCTTCACCGACTCAGCCCTCGAGATCGCCTATGGCGGTCGCCTTGCTGCGGCCCGGATGGATGGCATGGCGGCAACCGGCTGATAACTCATGTTAACCGAGGCTCTGTTTTTTCAGCTTGGCTATAACGCCACGCTGGTGACGCTTGGCGCGACCCTGCTAGGGATCGCCGCCGGGGTCACGGGCACTTTCCTGTTGTTTCGCAAACGCGCGCTGGTCAGTGATGCCATCAGCCATGCAACTCTGCCGGGCGTCGCGCTGGCATTCATCGTCATGGTTAGTTTCGGCATGGACGGGCGCAACCTGCCAGGGTTGCTGGTCGGCTCGGCAGTGACCGCCGCGCTTGGCTTGTTCGCCGTCCAGTGGCTTTCGACCCGTACCCGTCTGACCGAAGATGCCGCCATCGGCGCAGTCCTGTCGGTGTTCTTCGGTTTCGGCATCGTTTTGCTGACCGTCATCCAGACCATGAACTCAGGCCGCCAGGCCGGACTAGAGAGTTTCCTTTTAGGCTCAACCGCCGGAATGCTATACGCCGATGCCCTGCTGATCGCCGTGGGCGGCGCGGTGTCGCTAATACTGGTCGCCATCTTCCGCCGCCCCATGACAATCGCGGCCTTCGACCCCGAGTTTGCCCGCGCCACTGGTATCAATCTGGATCGCACCGATCTTATCATGATGGGCCTGGTGATGGGCGTGACAGTGATCGGGTTGAAGATGGTCGGGTTGATCCTGATTGTTGCCCTTCTGATCATCCCCCCGGTCGCTGCCCGATTCTGGAGCGACCGCGCCGACCGTGTCGTTCTGATCGCAGGCGCTTTGGGCGGCATCTCGGGTTGGTTCGGGGCCGGGGCATCGGCCGTTGCACCCAATTTGCCGACCGGGCCGATTATCGTGCTTACCGCGTTCGGCCTGTTTGCAGCGTCCATGTTGCTGGCACCGGGCAGGGGCCTGATCGTAGCGCTGATCAATCACCGGCGGTTCCAGAAGGGCGTGCACATCCGTCAGGGTCTTGTAGCATTGGCACAGGGCCACCCGATCTACGAGCCCCTGACGATCCGCCTGTTGCAGCGTGCCGGTTTGGCACGCGCCGACGGTGTGCCGACGGAAGATGGCAAAGCCCGCGCCGCCAAAGTTCTGCGCGACGAAAAGCGGTGGGAGATTGCCCGCGCCGATCCCGCACTTGAGATGGCAGCGGCCCGCTATGATGGTCTGACACGTATCGAAGAAGTGCTGACCGGCGACCAGATCACCGAGATCGACCGCCGCATCGGCCCACCCGCCGGGGTCACATCATGAACGCCGAAGAATTCGTCGCCCTCAGCCTGACACCGCTTCTGATTGGCTGCCTTGCCGCCGTCGCCTGCGCACTTCCCGGCAACTTTCTGGTCCTGCGCCGCCAAGCCCTGATCGGCGACGCCATCAGCCATGTTGTGCTGCCGGGGATCGTCGCCGCTTTCTTGATCGCCGGGTCCATCTCGACCGTGCCGATGCTTCTAGGCGCGGCAGGGGCGGCCGTTCTGGCGGTGGCGATGATCGAAGGCATCCAACGTTTTGGGCGCATCGAGCCGGGGGCCGCCATGGGCGTAACTTTCACCACACTGTTTGCTGCCGGGGTCTTGCTGCTGGAAATGACGGACACATCGGGCGTTCATCTGGACGTCGAACACGCGCTCTACGGCAGTCTGGAAAGCCTGATCTGGCTGGATGCCACTGGTTGGGGATCATTGCTGGACAGCGCGGCTCTGGCCGGATTGCCGCCCGAGTTGTTCCGCATTTCGATTGTTCTGGTCGGCATCCTGGCGCTGCTTGCCATCTTCTGGCGACCCCTCGCAATTTCCACGTTCGACGAAAGCTTCGCGGCAACGCTGGGCCTGCCGGTCACGGCAATCTCTCTGGGTCTGGTCATCGTCTCCGCCTTGGCAGCGGTCGCGGCGTTCGATGCCGTTGGATCAATCATCGTGATCGCTATGTTCATCTGCCCACCGGCAGCTGCGCGGCTGATGACCAATCGGCTTGGTGCGCAGGTCTGGTGGTCTGTGGCCTTCGCCTTGATCTCGGCCATTGCGGGCTATGTGCTGGCGGGCTTCGGGCCGCTTTGGATTGGCGGCGAAAACGCTGTCAGCGCGGCAGGAATGATCGCGACCGTTTCGGGCGTCATCCTGGCTATTGCGGCGCTGACTGGTCCCGAACGTCGGGCCGCTAACTAACCTAACCCGATTTCGTATCTGGTTCTTCAGGTGCATCGCCGTCGGCATCGGATTCTGTTGCCGCAGCCTCACTTGCGTCCGTTGCTTCGGTGACTCCGGCATCATCTTCTGGAACCCGAATTGTCACCGGAGCAATATCTATTTCGTCCAAATGCGAAACCAGTGCGGTTTCCAGTTCAGCGTTCAGTTCTTTCGCCCGTTCGACATAGGCCGGGTTTTCGCTGACCGGGATGGCGGGGTCCCACATCTCGGCCAGTTCGCGCAGCCCTTCGCGGTCTTTGCGATAGAAGAAATGTTCGATCCGCGAGGATTCGATGTCTGTTAGGCCCATGTTTTCAAGCGCATAGCGGCCCGCACGCAATGACGAGTCAAACATCTCGCGCACAATGTCATTCGCGCCTGCGGCATACAGTTGATAAGTGTGCACCCGGTCATGCGCCCGCGCCACAATGTGCAGGTCTGGGCGCTGTGCCCGCGCGTAGGTGACCAGGTTGATGGCTGCCTGCTTGTCGTCAACAGCCACAACCAGAACTCGCGCGTCTTTCAGTCCAGCAGCATGAAGAAGCTCTGGGCGGGTCGGATCACCAAAGAAACCCTTGATCCCAAATCGCCGCATGGTCTGGATCGCTTCCAGATTGTGGTCCAGCACCACAGCGCGGAAACCTGCCAGCATCAACAGCCGGTTCACGACCTGACCAAACCGGCCAATGCCTGCGATAATGATCGGCTGGGTTTCATCAATTTCATCGGCTTCCGGCTTTTCTTTCACGTCGCCGGACATGCGGTGTTGCAATCGTTCATATGCGATGAAAGCCAGGGGCGTCAAAAGCATGGACAGGGCAACAATCAGCAGCAATCTCTCGGCCAACGCCGGGCCCAGCACCGATTGCTGTAACGAGAACGAAATCAATACAAAACCGAATTCACCGGCCTGCGCCAATCCGAGAGTGAATAACCATTTATCTCTGCCCTTTAGGCGAAACGAAACCGCCAGAAGATACAGGATCGCACCTTTGCCGAACATAATCAGCAGGGTGAAGCCAATGATGATGAACGGATCGGCAAACAGGATCTCGAAATTGATGCCCGCGCCAACGGTGATGAAAAACAGCCCAAGCAAAAGCCCCTTGAAGGGCGCAATGTCGCTTTCAAGTTCGTGCCGGAACTCTGAGTTGGCCAGAACCACGCCCGCCAAAAAGGTGCCAAGCGCGGGAGACAGGCCGACAAGTGTCATCAAAAAGGCAATGCCGATGACGATCAGCAGGGCAAAGGCTGTGTAAAGCTCGCGCAGTTTTGCGAAATGAACGAAGCGGAACAGGGGTCCGGTGGCAAAGACACCAAACAGGATAATGGCCACGATCGCGCCGACAGTTACCAGCGTCACACCCCAGGCGGGCAACGACTCGATAAAGGCCTGGGCGGCTTCAGTGCCAGCGGCACCATGTCCGTCGCTGGCACCATGGCTGCCAGCGGTTTCGGTGCCGTTGCTGGACGGGTCGTGTTCGGTGAAAAAACGGCGGACGTTCGAGACGGCCAAGAGCGGTAGAAAAGCCAGCATCGGGATGACGGCGATGTCCTGTGTCAGCAATATCGAGAAACTGGCGCGCCCGCCGCCAGTTTGCATCAAACGTTTTTTTGTCAGTGTTTGCAGAACGATAGCGGTCGAAGATAATGCGAAAATCATCGAAACGGCCAGCGCCGTCTGCCAGGCCAGCCCGAAGGCATAGATGCACACGGTGGCCACCGCCAGCATCGTAACAGTCACCTGCAATCCGCCAAGCCCAAGCAGGCGATGACGCATGTCCCAAAGCGCGCGCGGCGACAGCTCCAACCCGATCAGGAACAACATCAACACCACGCCAAACTCGGCGAAATGTTGCAGATAGGTGGTGTCGGCCACCAACCCCAGGATCGGCCCGATCATGATGCCGGCAAGCAAATACCCAAGCACAGACCCCACGCCCAATCGCACCGCAAGTGGCACTGCTATGACGGCGGCCAGAAGGTAAATTACAGCTTGGAACAGAAAGCCTTCCATACGTCTCCTTTCAGATCGGCAGAGGCGCGTCGGCCTTCAGCTGATCCATGACAATCTGGCTCTGCACGCGCGCAACCGCGGGGTGGGGGAGCAGAACTTCGTGAATTAATGTGTTCAATCTAGAGAGGTCTTCGCAATAAACTCGTAACAGATAATCGGCCTCGCCGGTCAAAGTCCACGCCGAAGTGACCTCGGGGCGCAGTTTCAGAATGCGGGTGAAGGTTTTGACCTTTTCCGGCGTATGAGTGGCCATCTGAACCGAGATAAACGCCTGCACCGACAGCCCCAGTTTCGGCGCATTCAGCCGGGCGCGATAGCCTTCGATCAACCCTTCGACCTCTAACCGCTGACGGCGGCGGCCAACCTGGCTGGAAGACAGACCCAGATGCGAACTGAGCGCCTCGGCGCTCATATGGGCGTCTTGTTGCAGTGCAGTGAGAAGTTTGAGATCCGTATCGTCCAGAGTGGCCATGCGGGGATTATGCGCGATTTTGACATACTTCGCAATAATTCCGCACATATTATTCGAGGCTTGCCAAGAATGCGCGAAAAATGCGCGCATCAGGGGATATATAGAGCGTATCACCAGACTCCAGGAGTACCATGATGGGTCCGTTCCCGCACAACGCGCCGAAATCCGAAATCACACCTGAGAACCCGGCTGGCACCGATGGGTTTGAATTCGTCGAATTCGCGCACCCCGACCCGGACCATCTGCGCCAGCTTTTTGATCGCATGGGCTATACCCACACGGCCACCCATAAGACCAAAGCCATCGAGCTTTGGCAGCAGGGCGACATAACTTACGTGATTAACGCTGAACCCGGAAGCCATGCGGCCGATTTCATCGAACTGCACGGGCCTTGTGCGCCTTCAATGGCCTGGCGTGTGGTGGACGCAGGCAATGCCCTGCGCCACGCGGTTGAAATGGGCGCGGAAGAATTTACCGGGCCTGGAAAGACCCTGGATGTGCCTGCCATTGTGGGGATCGGTGGCAGTCTGATCTATTTCATCGATCAGTATTACGAAACCTCACCCTATAACGATGAATTCAACTGGGTTGCCAAAGCGCATCCCCAGGGCGTTGGTTTCCACTATCTGGATCACCTCACCCACAACGTGTTCAAGGGCAACATGGATGTCTGGTTCCGGTTTTATGGCGACCTGTTCGGGTTCGAAGAAATCCGCTTCTTTGACATTGAGGGCAAGTTTACCGGCCTTCTCAGCCGGGCGCTAACCTCGCCCTGCGGCAAGATCCGTATCCCGATCAACGAAGATCGTGGCGAGACCGGGCAGATTGTGAACTATCTGAAGAAGTATAACGGCGAGGGCATCCAACACATCGCCGTCGGCGCGCGTGATATTTACGAGGCAACGGATAAGATTTCTGAACGCGGTGTGACCTTCATGCCGGGACCGCCGTCGTCTTATTATGACCTGAGTTTCGAACGGGTCGAAGGGCATGACGAACCGGTTGACCGGATGAAAAAGCAAGGCATCCTGATCGACGGTGAAGGTGTCGTAGACGGTGGCGAAACCAAAATCCTGCTTCAGATATTCTCGAAAACCTGCATCGGTCCGATTTTCTTTGAGTTCATTCAAAGGAAAGGCGACGACGGGTTTGGCGAAGGGAATTTCAAGGCGCTGTTTGAAAGCATTGAAGCCGAAGAGAACGCGAAAGGCGATTATGGGGATGTCGCCGCCCGGTAAGGTTTCGCCGCAGGGCTTCGCCGCTGCGCCGACCGACTGGGGGCTCTGCCCCCAGACCCCCGGGATATTTGTGGGCCAATAATGAGCTGAAGCGGTGCTTGCCTCATGGGGGGAAGCGCTGTATCTGCGGGACCCATGACACGTTTTTTCGATATGGATGATCGCGCGCGCCTGCCCTGGCGGTTTTTTGGTGCGTCCATGGCTGTGCTGACCCGTCTGACCTGACGGTCTTTTTCACGTCGCGCAGCCGCGCATTTTTCATATCAGCCAGGGATATCTTACATGACCAATCCGACTACGCTTTACGACAAGATCTGGGCCGATCACGTTGCCCATGAAGCCGAAGATGGCACCTGCCGTCTTTATATCGACCGTCACCTTGTGCATGAAGTCACCAGCCCTCAGGCCTTTGAAGGTCTGCGGATGGCGGGACGTTCGGTTCGTGCGCCAGACAAGACTGTCGCGGTGCCTGACCACAATGTGCCGACAACAGCGGGGCGCAACAACCCCGATCAAATGCCCGAAGACAGCCGCATTCAGGTGGCCGCGCTGGACAAAAATGCCAAGGATTTTGGAATTCACTATTACCCGGTGTCGGATATCCGCCAGGGGATTGTGCATATTGTTGGCCCCGAGCAGGGCTGGACCCTGCCCGGCATGACCGTCGTTTGTGGTGATAGCCACACAGCGACCCACGGTGCTTTTGGAGCGCTGGCTCACGGGATCGGCACATCCGAAGTCGAGCATGTTCTGGCGACACAAACGCTGATCCAGAAGAAATCGAAGAACATGAAGGTCGAGATCACCGGCAAACTGCGCCCGGGCGTTACGGCCAAGGACATCACCTTGTCGGTGATTGGTGAAACCGGGACTGCCGGAGGCACCGGCTATGTCATCGAGTATTGCGGTGAAGCGATCCGCGATCTGTCCATGGAAGGACGGATGACAGTTTGCAATATGGCGATTGAAGGTGGCGCACGCGCTGGTCTGATCGCGCCGGATGAGAAAACCTATGAATACGTTAAGGGCCGTCCCCATGCGCCGAAAGGTGCGGCGTGGGAAGCGGCATTGGCCTATTGGAAAACGCTTTCGACGGATGAGGGCGCCCATTGGGACAAAGTGGTGACAATCAAAGGCGAAGACATCGCGCCTGTTGTGACCTGGGGAACGTCGCCCGAGGATGTGCTGCCTATTACGGCAACCGTGCCCGCTGCCAGCGATTTTGAAGGAGGCAAAGTGGGCGCTGCGGAACGTGCGCTGGAGTATATGGCGCTGAAGCCCGGAACCCCGTTGAACCAGATCGAGATCGATACGGTCTTTATCGGGTCTTGCACCAATGGCCGGATTGAAGACCTGCGGGCTGCGGCTGACATTCTGCGTGGCAAGAAGATCAAAGATGGTTTGCGCGCGATGGTGGTGCCGGGATCGGGTCTGGTGCGTCTTCAGGCCGAAGAAGAGGGTCTTGCGGATGTGTTCAAAGAGGCAGGATTTGAATGGCGGCTTGCGGGCTGTTCCATGTGCCTGGCGATGAACCCGGATCAATTGGCCCCGGGTGAACGCTGCGCGGCAACCTCGAACCGGAATTTCGAGGGCCGGCAGGGTCGTGGTGGCAGAACGCACTTGATGTCGCCAGCCATGGCTGCGGCGGCAGCTTTGACCGGGCACCTGACGGATGTGCGCGAATTGATGTGAGTTGGTGCCCGAAAGGCGGCGCACAGATCTTACCAAGGTCTGAAAGCACCGTTCGGGTCCACCGACGTGATACCGACGCGATACAGACAATGGTTTTCGCTCGGGTCTGGAGACTGAAATGGAAAAATTTACGACGCTGACGGGAACGGCTGCACCGATGCCTTTGGTCAATATCGACACCGATATGATCATCCCCAAACAGTTCCTGAAAACGATCAAACGCACCGGTCTTGGTGCAAACCTGTTTGACGAGATGCGCTTTGACACTGATGGCAACGAAATCGAGGATTTCGTGCTGAACCAGCCAGCCTATCGAGGTGCCAAGATCCTGGTTGCAGGGGATAACTTTGGCTGTGGGTCCAGCCGTGAACACGCCCCCTGGGCGTTGTTGGATTTCGGAATTCGCTGCGTGATTTCAACGGCTTTCGCGGATATTTTTTACAACAACTGCTTCAAGAACGGCATTCTTCCGGTTGTGGTTTCGCCGGAAGATCATGCCAAGCTGATGGATGATGCCAACCGCGGCGCGAATGCGACGATCTCGGTTGATCTGGAAAGCCAGACCATCACCGGACCCGACGGTGGCGAAGTCGCCTTCGAAGTTGATGCCTTCAAAAAGCATTGCCTTTTGAACGGCTTGGACGACATCGGCCTGACGATGGAAAGCGCAGCATCTTCGATTGACGCTTTTGAAGCCAAGGCAAAAGTGGCGCGCCCTTGGGTCTAAGCGCCAGCTACCTACCAAATATTGGGTCGCTCTAACCGAGCGGCCCTTTTTTATGGGCAAATTGATGCAAAGTCGCACCATTCCCACCACGAAAATGCCCAGATGTCTCAGCAGAGTTAACGAGAGGTTGCTGTAGATTCCGAAAGAAGGCAAAAATTGGGCCAAATTGAGGCAAACCGCCATAATTGGCGGAAAAACAACGAAAAACGGTTGATGCGCAACGACGTAATCGGCTGGGTAAAGGGGCAGTACCGGTGATTTCCCGCATGACTGGGGCACTCGTCCGTGCATTTTTGGTGGTGTTGCTGATAGCAACGCCGTCTTTGTTGTTGCCAGGTATGACGTCGGATACCGCTCAGATCGTGACGCTTGTTGCGATATTCGGTGCAGCGCTGATCTTTTTTGAATACGCCTCCTCCTATCCTGGTCTGGTCGAATTTCGCGATGCGCCGCCCTTTAATCGCATCCGATTTTTCTCGTTGTTTCTGACAGTTGTCATGCTTGCGCTGCTGACCCGCGGCCAAATGGTGCCGTCCGAGCTGTCGGAAACAGTTTGGGCCATTGGAGCGACTGTTGGCAGTGCCATCGACTTCCCGTATTCGCCTGTGCGCCTGGTGGTTCTGATGTTGCCCGAAGACACATCTGTCGCTCACATTGAATTGGTGCGGAATTCAGCCGGCATCAGCTATCTGATTTCATTGGTTACTTTGGCCATATTCATCATCCTGCAACGGGTTCAAAGATGGCCGTTACGCAATGGCGCGTTCAACGTCTGGATCAACCTGCCGACTTATGACCCCACCGCCGGTGGCGATGTTGTTGAACGTTTAGAACGGGATGCACGATTTAACATTGCATTAGGGTTTTTGCTGCCATTATTGACGCCAGCGGTGATCAAGTCAGCGACATCGCTGTTTGGTGCGGTTTCACTTGAGAACCCGCATACACTGATCTGGACGGTGGCAGCATGGGCATTTCTTCCCGCTTCGCTCTTTATGCGCGGTATTGCCATGGGGCGGATCGCGGGCATGATTGCGCAAAAGCGGAACGACGGAACCGGCGACGACGAGCACAGCGAAGGCTTGCTGCCAGTCTGATATCAAGTCTGTTTCTGGTTTCGGTTGCCACGGCTGAACCCATTCGCGTTGCCCTTTACCACACAGAACTTGAGCGCAAGGGCCCCGGACTTTTGCTGCGCGATATCCTGAAAGGCGGTGACCCGCAGGTATTGGCATCGATCCAGGTTTTAAAAGCGGCGGATGCGGATGTTGTTGTTTTAGGTGGCTTCGACTTCGATCTGAACCTCATGGCGCTTAGAGCATTTGCAAAGCGCGTCGGTGGTTATCCTCATCAATTTGCATTGCCATCTAATCGTGGTCTGCTGACCGGCCAGGATTTGAACGCGGATGGCAAAGTTTCTTTGCCCGACGATGCAGTTGGATATGCTGCATTTGCCGGGCAGGGCGGACTTGCGATCTTGTCCCGCTGGCCAATTGACCTGGGTGCCGTGCAGGATCTGAGCAATACACGATGGTTGGATCTTGCTGGCAATATTGCGCCCGAAGGCACTGATCCAGAACAGCTTTTGTCGACAACCGCGCATTGGATCGTGCCGATGTCGACGCCCAGTTGGCCGACGGTCCAAATCATGGTTTGGCACGCGACCCCACCCGTCTTTGATGGACCCGAAGACAGAAACGGACGGCGCAATCATGACGAGGCGTTCGTCTGGCAGGGGATTTTGGACGGTCGGATTTCAGGTCCCTTTATCCTTACAGGCTTGGCCAACCTTGACCCCGCTGATGGTGATGGACGCCCCGAAGCGTTGAACGCCCTGCTGACTGATCCACGCATCACCGATCCGAAGCCAAAGAGTGAAATGGGCGTTGTGACGTCTAGCCGCGATGGGGGGAAAAACCTGTTCCAAAACGGAGATCCCGCGCTCGATACCGCAGATTGGTCCGATGACGGACGCGGCCCCGGAAACTTGCGTGTCAGCTATCTGTTACCAAGCGTTGATCTGACAGTGGTGGGATCGGGCGTGCTATGGCCCGATCCCGAAACGTCACTCGGCCGCGATGTCGCCAAGGCCTCGCGGCATCGTTTGATCTGGGTGGACCTTGGGTGCGATGGCTGTGGCGATGGCCGTTAAAGGGTCAGTGTCGCGGAACTTGGGCAACAGTTCCTTAAACCGGGTGTCATCCAGACGGTGGGGCATATTCCACAGATAGCGCATCTCAATCAGGTGCTTGGCCATACCCCAGAATGGTATCGCCAGTTTTAGCGCCCACCACGGCATCCCACGCACTTTCTGTGGTGTTCCGGAAGCCTGCTCAACCAAATCTTTCATCTGCGTCAGCCTCAGTGTGTAGCCGGGAAAAGGCACGTCTTCGAATGCAGCCAAGGTGGCGCGTCGCTCGGCCAGTAAAACAGCGGCCCGCGCAACATCGGGCAAATACCCCCAGGCGTGTTCGACGTCGCGTGCGCCGGGTGCCAAAAAGATACCTTTGGCAGTCTTCTTGGTGATGACGTCATCGAACCAATTGCCCGAAGCCTCGGTGTCGATATAGTCACCCGCCCTGAGCACAATCGTCTGAACGCCTGCCGCGCGATAGGCCGCTTCCATTTCGATGCGGATGCGTCCCAAAGGGTTGGTCGCTCGTTGTGTTGTCGTTTCGGTAAGGATTTGCGGTGCATCCTGCCCAAAGACATAAACGTTGCCCGGTAGGATGACGGTTGCATTGTTGACCTTCGCCGCCTCGATCACTTCGGCAGTCAGGCGGGGGACATCTTTGGCCCAATCGGTATAGGGCGGGTTCCAGCCGTTGACGATCACGTCCGCATCGCTCGCAGCCTCTGCCAGGGTGTCGGTTTTGCGATTGAAGGGCCGGACGTGCCAACCTCTGTTCCAAAAAGCATCTGTCGCATGGCGGCCAAATCGACCATTTGCGCCAAGGATCAAAACTGTACCAGACATATCAATTCTCCTGTTGTTGGGAGCAACTTGAGCAATTCCGTTGTGAATTGAAATTGCCAAAATTCGTTGATCTGCTATTCACATTTGAATGGATATCGCACTCGAATCCCCGGACTGGTCTTTGTTGCAATCGTTTCTTGCAGTTGCGGAAACCGGGTCACTATCTGCCGCCGCACGTCGGCTTGGCACATCGCAACCGACGATTGGCCGACATATTCAGGCGCTGGAATCCCAACTTGGCGCATCGCTGTTCAATCGCCAACCGAAGGGAATGGCGCTAAGCGATGCCGGGGTTCGTTTGCTTGGCCCGGCGCGTGAAATGCACGATGCCGCCAACCGACTCAGCCTGTCTGCGGTCGGTGAAGGCGAGGGGATGCAGGGCACTGTGCGTGTCACCGCGAGCGTCTTTGTAGCCCACCATCACCTGCCTGGGATTCTTGCCAAAGTAAGCAAGCAACATCCTGAAATCGCTTTGGAAATTGTCGCATCCGACACTTCTGAAAACCTGCTTTTCCGTGAAGCTGACATCGCCGTGCGCATGTATCGGCCGCAGCAGTTGGATATGGTGTCAAAACATATTGGCGATATCGCGTTGGGGATATTCGCAAGCCCTGATTACCTCAGTCGTCGCGGAACGCCCACGAATTTCGAGGATTATATGGGTCACGAATTGATCGGCTATGACCGAAACGATGATATGATCCGCGGTATGCGGGCACTGGGCCTCGATGTGTCTCGTGACGCGTTTCCGGTGCGCTGCGATCATCATGCCGTGCTTTGGGAACTGGTGGCCGCAGGCATGGGGCTGGGGATCGCGCAACGCAGCGTTGGGGACAATGATCTACGGGTTGTGTCGGTTATGGATGACGCCCCTTTGCCCGGATTGCCGGTCTGGCTGACAACCCATCCGGCGATCCGTCGGGTTCCACGCGTTGACCTTGTTTGGAACGCTTTGGCTGAAGGACTGACCCCGATTTTGGCGCCGCCGGGCAGCCTTCTGTCTCCGGATGAATTCATCGCGTCCAAATAGCTCGCTTGACGGCCCGGAAGGGGCGCGGTAGGCCGCCTTCGATACCGCAAACGGAGGCCTAAATGTCCAATCCATCGCTGCTTATTCTTGCCGGAGACGGCATCGGCCCTGAAGTCATGACCGAGGTCAAAAAGGTCATCAACTGGTATGGAGAAAATCGTGACATCGCCTTTGATGTCAGCGAAGATCTGGTTGGCGGTGCCGCCTACGATGTGCACGGCGCGCCTCTGGCAGACGAAACAATGGCCAAAGCGCAGGAAGTGGACGCAGTTCTGCTGGGTGCCGTCGGTGGTCCACAGTATGACGATCTGGATTTCAGCCTGAAACCGGAACGTGGTCTTTTGCGCCTGCGCAAGGAAATGGACCTGTTCTCGAACCTGCGCCCGGCGCAATGCTTTGATGCGCTTGCAGATTTCTCGTCCCTGAAGCCTGAAGTGGTTAGTGGTCTGGACGTCATGATCGTGCGCGAGCTGACGTCGGGTGTTTACTTCGGCGAGCCTCGCGGCATTCACACCGAAGGCAACGAACGTGTCGGCGTTAACACGCAGCGCTACACCGAAAGCGAGATTGCACGGGTTGCGCGCTCGGCTTTCGAACTTGCGCGTCGCCGGTCGAACAGAGTTTGCTCGATGGAAAAAGCCAACGTCATGGAAAGCGGTGTTCTGTGGCGTCAGGTGGTCAGCGAAATTCACGCGGCTGAATATTCCGACGTTGAACTCAGCCATATGTATGCAGACGCGGGCGCAATGCAGCTTTGTCGCTGGCCCAAGCAGTTTGACGTGATTGTCACCGACAACCTGTTTGGTGATATCCTGTCGGACACTGCCGCAATGCTGACCGGCTCGCTGGGCATGCTTCCTTCGGCGTCACTGGGTGCGCCAATGGAAAATGGTCGCCCCAAGGCACTCTATGAACCGGTTCACGGCTCGGCTCCTGACATTGCCGGGCAGGGCAAAGCAAACCCCATCGCCTGTATCCTCAGCTTTGCCATGGCACTGCGCTATAGCTTTGATAAGGGCGACGAGGCGACCCGTCTGGAACAGGCCGTTGAAGCGGTTCTGGCCGATGGATTGCGCACAGCTGATCTGATGGCACCGGACGACGGAACACCAGTTTCAACAAGCGAAATGGGCGCCGCAGTAATTGCCAAGCTCAGCGAAAGCCTTTGATCTGATCGCATCATGACATTTGAATGGGGTTGACTGTCTGGTCGCCCCTTTCTTACTTCACACAATGACCGAGCCCCGACGCAACATTCTTCCAGGCATTGCATATGCCTTGCTGGCCTATGGCCTGTTCTCGTCTCACGACGTGATCGTAAAGTCACTTGGCGCAACTTATCAGACCTTTCAGATAATCTTTTTCAGCGTGCTTTTGTCGATGCCGCTGTTGCTGTTCATGCTTATGCGGGATGAAACCAAAGGCACGCTGATCCCCAATCACCCCTGGTGGAGCGCTGCGCGAACTATGGCAGCCGTCGTATCAGGCTCGTCAGCTTTTTATGCGTTTTCGGTTCTTCCGCTTGCCCAAGCTTATGCCATTATATTCGCCGCTCCGCTGATAATTACGGTTCTATCAATCCCGATTTTGGGTGAGAAAGTCGGCCTTCACCGCTGGGCGGCCGTTGTCGTTGGATTGATCGGCGTCATCATAGTTTTAAGACCGGGCTCGACTGTCCTGACCCTTGGGCATGTTGCGGCTATCACTTGTGCCGTCGGTGGCGCCACAGCCTCGATCATTGTGCGCAAGATCGGCCGGGACGAGAGAAGTGCGGTGTTGCTGCTGTATCCGATGATGGCGAATTTCGTGGTGATGGCGATTGCTTTGCCATTTGTTTATGAACCCATGCCTATCCAACATTTGGGACTGATTGCTGCAATGGCGATTTTGGCGTTTGTCGCCGGCCTGTGCCTGATTGCCGCTTATACACGGACCGACGCCGCGATCGTCGCGCCGATGCAATATAGCCAGATCATTTGGGCACCGCTATTCGGCGCGTTCTTTTTTGCAGAAATGGCGGACCGGCAGACCTGGATAGGTGCTTCGATTGTCATAGCCAGCGGCCTGTACATCGTCTTGCGAGAGGCACTGGGTGGCCGATCTTTGTTCAGCCCGGTTCTGGCGTCCCGCAACCGACCAGAAACTGGCACTTCACCGCGCACTGGAGCTTTGTGGTGGAGACGGCAGACACCCGACGCACCGTCATTACCCAACACCGACCCAGAAAATTCGACAGACAAGGACTAATTCGCGACGTTCAGTCAGACTGTAGCGGAACCCGGTAGAACACTGATGTCCGCGGTAGAACGGCATCAAGTACCCAAGGGTATTAGTTCGATTGTTGCTATTTCGATCCAGGACCGAACTGTTGAGGTTCAAATGTCTTTGGAATCGGGCAATTCTTAAGAGTTTTCAATCGGCTTGCTGCGAAGCACTCCTACCGTTTCCCGTTCAGCTCTTCGGCAGGAAACGGGGGGCAGGCCACGGGCGATCAGTGACAGGTCTTCCAGCACCAATGCACCAATCTGTTCCAACGTGTCAGATAATGCGCCTGCGCGATGGGCCGAAAACAGCATGCCCGGTACTCTACGGATTGGGTCATCTAAAGTTGGCGGTTCTTGCGGGAAGACGTCTGTGGCGACGCGTAATCGGCCTCTGGCAGCCTCTTCCGCGAGTGCATCGAAATCCGCAAGTGCGGCGCGACTCAGCAAGATGAGCATCGCGCCGTCCTGCATAGTCGCCAACGTTTGACGATTGAACAAATGCGTGTTCTCGGTCGTCACAGAGGCGACGACAAAAACCACTCTGCTTTCTGTAAGGACCTCGGCCAAAGGAGCCGGGGAAACCCCTTGTCTGGAAAGATAATCGTCGGGCAGCCAGGGATCGTAGACTCGAATTTTGGCTGAAAACGGTAACAAGAGTTTATTCAGTGCGCGCCCTAGATCTCCGAACCCAACAAAACCAATGTGGCTGTGGCTGAGCAGCTCGGCTTGGCTGTTGCCGTCGAGTCCGTATTTTTCTTGCCCGGCAATGAAATCTGCGCACCCGCCATGGATGTTTCGTGCCAATGACAGCGCCATGCCCAGTCCCATTTCGGCGACTGGAACCGCAAATACCGATGCCGGTGTTAAGACGTGGATGCCGCGCTGAAAGCAGATGTCGTAGTCTATGTTCGGAAGGAAATTTGTCTCGACATTGAAAATCGCGCGAAGATTTGGAGCCGCGGCAAGTCGATCACCATCCATTGGCTGTTGGCTGATAAGGACATCGCATTGGGGCAGGAGCCGGGCATATTCGCTGTCTCGTTTCGCCGGGTCGATTTCAACGACCGTGTGTTCTGCAAATAGTTGGTCGCGATGCTTTTTTGAAAAGATTTCGCCGGTCGTGCGGGGGGAGGGGTCGTAGAGAATATGCATTACGGCTCCGAAAAACGATTTACAACATAAAACGTTTTTTCTACTGTGATGGCAAGAGGAAGCCATGCCTGCCGAACTTCAGACTGCCACCACACCTTCGAGACCTTCTATCAGAGACGTTGCGCGTCGCGCTGGCGTGTCGCCGGGGTGCGTGTCGAACGTCATAAATGGACGGAGGCGGCAGGATGACCCGATTGGGCGGGCTGTATTGCAGGCTGTCAAAGAGCTTGGGTACCGGCGCAATACGATGGCCTCGAATCTACGGCGCACCGAAAGCCGGATTGTGGGCTTGGTAATCCCCGATTTCGAGAACCCATTCTTTGCCGAGCTGGTGGCCGAGCTGGATCACTGTGCCAAAAGCACAAGTTACCGAATAGTCACGACATCCAGCCGGGAAGATCCGGAAACCGAGGCTCATGAGATCGACGAACTGCAAGGTTGGAGAGTTGCCGGTGTTCTGTTGATCCCTTCGCTTGGATCGCGCGCCGAAAGCCTGGTTGGTGAAAGTGAAACACCATTTGTGCTGATTGATCGGGTGCGATCTGACACCAAACTCGATGCTGTCAGTGTGGACAATGCCGAAGCCAGTGCGGGGGTAGTTCGAGAGTTGGTAGGCCTTGGACACCGTCGGATACTGATCGCCTATCTTGGTGATGGGATCGACAATGTCGCAGAGCGGCTTGCAGGAGTTCGACTTGCCGTCGCCGAAGCCGGTGACAGTATTGCAGCCGACTATGTACCAACTGGTGGAAGCGTCGAAAGTGCCCGAAGCGCGCTGAATGACTATCTGGACAACAACCCGGACCCGGATGCAATTTTTTGCCTGTTTAACACCGCCACACTGGCGGCATATGGGTTGATGCAGGAACGCGGTCTTGGCCTTGGAACACAGACCTCATTGGTTGGATTTGATGACAGCGCCTGGATGGCACATGTTCATCCACCGGTCGCAGCGATTGTTCAGCCTGTAAAAGAGCTGGCTCAACAGGCATGGGGTCGGCTTTTGTCCCGTATCGAAGACAAAGACAAACCGCGCGGTGTTGTTCGAGTGCCCTGTATGCTGGAAGCGCGCGGTTCGCTTTTAAGTGAAAATGATTTTGTGGGATCGAGAAGTGGTGTTGCGGCGCAAAGCGCTGCTTCCTGAAGATTGAGGCGCCGCAAGAAGCGCTTGAGAATACGTCGAAAATTAACCTGGAGGAGAAACTATGTTAAGAAAATTGACAGCAACTGCGATTGTCGCCGTTATGGCGATGCCAGCGCAGGCAGAAACCTATGGTGTGCTCATGAAAACGCTGTCGAACCCTTTCTGGGGGGCGATGGAGCTGGGAGTCCGCGAGGGTGCCGAGGCGGCAGGTGTGGATTACTATTTGCAAGCCGTTGAAAGCGATCAAGCGGCAGAGCCGCAACTTAACGTCTGCAATACCATGCTGGAGCGCCAGCCAGATGCGATGATCACGGCTGCCATCAATTCGACGATTTTGCTGCCGTGCTTAAAGCGTGCAAATGACATGGGTATTCCCGTTGTTGATTTGGACGGTAACCTTGATCACCAGATTGCAGCTGACGCTGGTGTCGACATTGCCTTTTCTATCGGTTCGGACAACGTTGCCGCGGGGGCGCAGGGCGCAGAATGGCTGGTTGGCCAGCTTGGTGCCGATGCCACCGGTCCGGTGCTGATAATCGAGGGATTGTCAGGGAATATCACGGGCCAGAAACGCGCGAGCGGCTTTGGCGATAAACTCGGCGAATTGGCACCGGGTTTGGAAGTTGTTGCTTCGCTGCCAGGCGATTGGGATCGCGGCAAAGCCGCTAACATTACGAATGACATCCTGACGGCTCATCCGGGTCTGGTTGCTATTTTCGCCGCCAACGACGGCATGGCGCTTGGTTCTGTCGAGACGGTTTTTGCCGCTGGCAAGCAGGATCAGGTGATTGTTATTGGAGTGGACGGCAACTCTGACGCGGTCAAATCGATCAAGTCCGGTCGTCTAAACGCGTCAGTTGCGCAATTGCCTTATCTCGTTGGCAAGCAGGCGGTTGAAATGGTCAAGGCCGGTGGCGACCACCCGGATTGGATCTTTGTTCCAACGATGGTGCTGACCAAAAACATACTGGATGCCGGTAGCGATCCGATGCTGGAATTCGTGAAGTAAAAAATCTCGGGTCGGCCTGTGAAGGGCCGGCCCGTGCTAACTATTGGGCGGGTCGAATGCTGAAATTCTTGGAAAGAACACACGTTCGTGTGGAGTCCTTGTTGGTCCTTATCGGCCTGGCAGTCGTTATGACGATCCTGTCACCTGTGACGGGCAGTGGAGTTCGGGTTTTTCTGACCGCAAACAATTTCTTCAACATCATTCTGGCCAGCGCGACATTTGGAGTGTTGGCGATTGGCGCGACTTTTGTGATCAGTGCTGCGGGCATTGATCTATCTTTGGGATCTGTCCTGGGACTAGCTTCGGTAAGCGGTGCGGCTCTGGTGGTGACACTGGGCTGGCCCTGGTATTTTGCGATATTCGGATGCCTTGCTGCGGGCGCTGCGGCTGGGGCGGTTAATGGATTTATTATTACACGGGGACATGTTCCGGCGTTTATCGTGACACTTGGGATGCTCGGGATCGCGCGGGGACTGGCCCTTATCATTTCAAGTGGACGAGGAATTTACGGGCTTCCCGAAGAGATTTTGTTTCTGGGCCAGGCGCGGCCGTGGGGCATTCCCACACCGGTCTTTATCCTTTTGATGGTCGCAATGGTCTCTCACTATATATTAGCCCACACGCCCTTTGGGCATCACACTCTGGCGTTGGGCGATAACGAGAATTCTGCAAGAGCCACCGGGATCAATGTGCGGCGTCAGCGCATGATGCTTTACACAATCGCCGGATTGATGGCCGGTATAGGCGGCTTGATTTTTACCGCGCGGGTCAACACTGGGGATCCTACCGCAGGTCTGAATTACGAACTATTGGCAATTACCGCGGCCATTATTGGTGGAACGAACCTTTTTGGCGGGCGTGGTTCAATATTGGGAACCATGATCGGTGCGTTGATAATGGGGGTATTGCAGAACGGGCTGAACCTTATGGCGGTGCAAGCCTATTATCAGCAGATGGCGATTGGAGCAGTGCTGATCGCGGCCGTCTGGCTTGACCAAATCCGCACTCGTGGAAGGTCGTTGCAATGAATATTCTCGAACTTTCCGGCATCGAGAAAAGTTTTGGTGCCGTCAAAGTGCTGCAAGGCGTTGATCTTACTGTGGCGCCCGGCGAAGTGGTTGGCCTTGTTGGGGACAACGGAGCGGGTAAATCCACGCTCATGAAGTCGATAACCGGAGTCTACAGCACAGACAGTGGCACTGTGACTTTCAATGGAAATGATGTGACACATCTTGACCCCGGCCAACGCCGCGAGATGGGTATCGAGATGATCTATCAAGATCTGGCATTGGCACCTCAACAGGATGTCGCGAACAATATCTTTCTCGGGCGGGAGCCGACCAAACGCTTCGCCGGGATTATTCCCGGATTTGTCGATAAATCCCGGATCGATGCCGAGGCACAGAAAATGATTGATCGCCTTGGGGTTCACGTGCCCTCAATCCACATCCCGGTCGGGATGCTTTCCGGTGGACAGCAGCAGACAATTGCCATTGCGCGAGCACTGACGTTCAAACCCAAGCTGGTCATAATGGACGAACCGACGGCGGCTCTGGCTGTAAGAGAAGTTGAGAGTGTTCTGAAACTCATTGAGCAGATGCGTAGCGAGGGTATCTCGACCATTCTGATTAGCCACCGATTGAATGACGTTTTTGAAGCCTGTGGGCGAATATTGGTTTTGAGGCGCGGCAATGTGATTGCGGAACTCAAACGCGACGAAACGGATATGGCCGAAGTGGTGTCATACATCGTTGGCGCGCACGGATAAGAAGGAGACGCAGATGCCTCGACTTGGACTGCACGCGCTGGCGTTCACACCTTTGTGGAACCCCGATGAAGCCGACGCGTATCTGCCGCGGATAAAAGAGCATGGTGTGCGGGTTATTGAAACACCGCTGTTGGACCCCCAAAATTTCGATAGTGCTGGGACACGCAAAGTTGCAGAAAAATACGATGTCGAAATTGTTTGTTCATTGGGACTTCCCGAAGAACTTAACGTCATGACCCGCATAGACGATGTGGCGGATTATCTTGCCCATGCTCTGCAGGTTGCACGAGAAGCAGGAGCGCAGGCGCTGTCGGGTGTCACATATGGAACGATCGGGAAGCGCTCGGGAGCTCCACCGACGGCGTCCGAAATTGATTCCATCTGTCGTCTTATCGAGAAAGCTTCAAAGTCTGCAAAAGAGTTGAACATGCGGATCGGCATCGAGCCATGTAACCGTTATGAGACACACCTGTTGAACACTGCGAAACAGAGTGCAGATTTCGTTGATCGGGTGGGTGCGGACAATGTTTTCATCCATCTTGATACCTATCACATGAACATCGAAGAAGTGAGCATGGCTCAGGGGTTTGCAGATGCTCGCGAGCACCTTGGCTACGTGCATTTGTCCGAGTCCAATCGCGGCGTGCCTGGGCGTGGAACTTTGGATTGGCAAGGTTGCTTTGAAGGACTGAGTGCCATTGGCTATGACGGCATCCTGACGCTGGAGAGCTTTGTGTATCTGGCTCCCGAAATCGCATCCGGTCTGGCTGTATGGCGACCCGTGGCCGAGAACCCGCAGGATGTCATAGATGTTGGTTTGCCGTTTCTCACCGATAAGGCGAAGGCGGCGGGGATGGTGTGGCAGTAGGTATGTCCAGTCGAAGCATTGAAGAGAAAGAACTTTTGCGAGAAATCCAAATTCGTGGCCAGCACCGCCGTTCGTTGACTGCAATTGCAGGCGCGCCAGGATCGGGGAAATCAACAATCGCCGAAAAATTGGCAGCCGAACTCAATGATGAAGAAGCTGGCAGTGCATCGGTCTTTCCGATGGATGGGTATCACTACGACGATCTGATCCTGAACGCGCGCGGTTGGCGGCCGCGAAAAGGCGCTCCGCATACCTTCGATGTTGCAGGATTTGGGCAGATGCTATTGCGTTTGCGGACGAACAATGAGGAACAAGTTGCGGTTCCGGTGTTTGACCGTGATATTGAGATTTCACGCAACAGCGCCAGGTTAATTGATCGTAACGTGAGACACGTGATTGTCGAAGGAAATTACTTGCTTCTGGACGAGGCACCTTGGCGGGATCTGGCGGAACACTTCGATACGACGGTATTTTTAGACGTTCCGATAAAAGTTCTTGAAACGCGGTTAGCACAACGTTGGCAGCATCTTGAAACCACGGAGCGGACCGCGAAACTGGAAAAGAATGATCTGCCAAATGCCAGACAAGTTAACTCCCGAAGCCGTCCATCTGAATTCGTTCTGAATTAACCCGCAGAGGATGAAGTCAGGCTGATTTGGGTGGGCGGCGTAGGGACTTGGGCAATCCTAGGCATCATTCATTCGCCGCATCAGGTAGATATCCATGATCCAGCCATGCTGTTCGCGAGCGCGTGTTCGGGTCTCGTTGATTTCTGCTGATACGTTTTTCAGAACACCAGACTTCAAGATTTCATTCGGCATGCCAAGATAAGCGCCCCACCAAATTTCGACATCTTGATCAGCGAAATTTCGGAATGCGCGATCACCGTCCAACATTACTGCCACGCAATCGGTGTCTTCTGGCCATCCGTTTTCGGTCAGCTGTCGCCCGGTCGTGATCATCACTGGCTTGCCAAGGTCGTTCAGTGGAATTGCGTGTACTGCCGTCAGCAATTGCAGGGACGTCAGCCCTGGAACAACTTCAATTTCCGGGGCAGGCGATATGCGTGATGCAATTCTAAGTGTGCTATCATAAAGCGAGGGATCGCCCCAAACCAACAACGCGACGTGATTAACGCCCTCGTGGTCAGCAATTTTTCCAGCCCAGATATTGGCAATTTCATCATGCCAAAGATCAACTGCTTCCAGGTAAGGTATGCCGTCCCGACGTTTGGGCATGTTGAAAAGCGCGACAACATCTTCGCCAGGTCTGAGAGCATCCACTATTTGCAGGCGCAGATCGGCCAAGTCTGATTTTTGGGGCCCTTTGCTTGGGACCAAAATCAGTTCAGCGTCTTGAATTGCGCGCCGCGCTTGTCCGGTCAGGTGATCCGGATTTCCAGAAGCGATACCTATGAGAGAGAGTTTTGCCATGGGCAGAGAGTGCGGCGGTTACCGCCGCACTCAATATATTTGATCAGGCTGCGCTGAACAGACGCTGAGTAAACAGACCGGCGCCCTTTGCGCCGCGAATGCTCTTGGCTGTCGCCAGGACAGCCAGGTCCGCTACAGGCTCGATCATGATGACCAGCATGTATGCTGCGCCAAAGGCCGCGATGGAAGCCATGTTTTCGGCTCCGAAGCCCTGACCCCAGACTGCCCAGAAAGCTACCCAGGCTACGATGCCGCCCTGATAGATGCCGGACATCTTCAGAACTTGTGCATAACTCAGATCAACATAGGCCGTTGATTGAGAGACAACCCGTTTCGCAAGCGCATGAACTCCAAACAGCGGGAACAGAAGCGTTGACAGATTTACAAAATACATCGGCAGATCGCTTGGTGCGAAGAACGTACCTTGAATGGCCAGTCCAGCCGCCAAACCCATTGCAGCGGCAGGGGCCCCAAGCAACAGAAACAGCGTTGTGCCAAGAATGAAGTGAACTTCAGAGATGCCAACCGGGAAATGTGGAAGGATTTCGAAGAATACAAAAACTCCAACGGTTGCGATCATTGCGCGGGCCACAAACGACGCGTGCGAATGTGTTTTCAGGTCCTCAGCTGCCAGTTTCAGGGTATATCCTGCGGCAGTTGCGGCCGTGCCATATGCTAGCGCCATTTTAGCGCCATCTACGACGCCGGGTTCGATGTGCATTTCTCGTTCTCCTTACCGCCCGCCCGGCGGCTCTTTGTAGTCGGCTTCCCGACGGTTGCATCCTGATGGCAGGTCTCCTGACTTATGGTATTTGGTGGTTCTGAGCCTTCCCAGCATTTCGCCAGTGGCTAACTTCAGACCACATACCATTCACAGTTGCGGGGGCAGTCCGGGTTTTGAACCCGATTCCCTTTTCAGGCTGAACAAACAGCCACCATCTCGGTCACCATTACAGTATTTGCAAAGCGCAACAAGTACGTTCGCGACTTCTATTCGTTCACCAGCGGCCCATAGAGAATTAGGGCAGGTTGATTGCCGACATGGGAGGACAAACTGGTCGCCAAATTGGCTACCGAATCGCGACTGATCTTTTGTTCTGGCGTGCTGACGCCTTCTGCCATTAGTGCAGGCGTGTCCGGCGGTAACCCATGGTCAATCAACAGCTTTGCCAGCTTCGGAAATGTCCGCTTGCCCATGAACACCACCGTCGTTGCTTGGTTGTCCGCCAGTGCGGCAAAGTTCAGATCTTCGGGCAGGGCACCGGCTACATCGTGCCCAGTAACAAATTGAACTCGACGCGAGGTTAGTCGACGGGTCAGTGGAATGCCTGCTGCTGCCGCCGCTGCGCAGGCCGAAGGGATGCCGGGAATTATCTCATAGTCGATTGCGGCCTCACGAAGCGCAATAATTTCTTCTTCAAGACGACCAAACATGCCTCCGTCGCCAGACTTCAACCGTACAACGCGAGCATTTTCTTGAGCATATTCAACCAGTAACTGGCTGACATGGTTTTGTTTGGGCGAGGGGCGCCCAGCGCGTTTCCCGACTCCGACCAGATCGACACCTTGTCGGACATGTGACAGTATCGGACCAGCAGAAAGATCATCGAACAAAACCGCGTCGGCCTGTTTTAACCTGTTGATCGCCTTGACGGTCAACAATTCCGGGTCGCCGGGACCCGATCCGACAAAGCTAACGAAACCGCTCATGAGCGATCCTTGGTGATGAGATGGAAGAACGTGCCGGTGGCATTTCCCCGTTTTGAACCGGTTTCCGGAACCGGATTTCCATCGGCGTCAAAGACGTTGGCCAACGGAGTGTCTGGCTGTTCCAAAATGGTGGAATAGTGAAATTCGTGTCCGCGTAGGGCTGCGCCTTGCACAAATCCCGGCATGTCGTTTTGTAGCACTGCGCGTCGGTATCCCAGGTGAAACTTTCGTTTCTCAAAGCTGGTCACCAAACCAAGCAATCCCGCCATCTTGTGGCGTTCACCTGACTTGTCGATTAGTGCTTCGCCCAACGCCATATAGCCTCCGCATTCGCCGTGAACGGGCTTGGCTTCAGCGTGCTTTCTCAATCCCGTCAAAAACACTTTCGAGGCGGCCAGCTTACCCGCATGCAGCTCGGGGTATCCACCTGGTAACCAAGCAAGATCGGCTTGCGGATCCGGTGCCTCGTTGGCCAAGGGAGAGAAAGGCAGGATAGATGCACCTGCGTCTCGCCAACCCTTCAGGATGTGGGGGTAGGTGAATGAAAAGGCCGCATCCTTGGCCAGTGCAATGGTCTGCGCTGGCGGCGGTGGCAAAGCACCTGTGGCACCGCCGGTTATTGTTGCGCTTCGGGCTGCTGCCTTGATGGCTTCGAGATCCACGTTTTCCCGCAAGAAATCGGCATATCCTGAAATGGCGGCTTCAAGATCGGGATGCTCTACCGCCTGAATTAGCCCCAGATGTCGCTCCGGAAGCTTCAGATCGCCTCGTCTAGGAAGCGATCCCAGAACATTCACACCCGCCCGTTCCATGCCAAGTCTTGTAAGCCGTTCGTGTCGCGGGCTGGCAACGCGGTTAAGGATTACGCCAGCAAAGGGCAAGTCTGGGTTATATTTTGCAAAGCCAAGCGCTGTTGCCGCAGCTGACTGCGCCTGTCCACTGACATCGACGACCAGAATTACCGGCCATCCCATTCTGGCAGCGGTTTCGGCACTGGTGCCAAAGCCTGACTGACCCTTGGTTGCCACCCCATCATAAAGTCCCATGGAACCTTCGGCGACTGTGATGTCAGCGCCGATGCGTTCCTGCGATATAGCCGAGAGCAATTCTTCGTCCATCGCCCAGGTGTCGATATTGAACGAAGATCGCCCGGCTGCGGCCAAATGAAAGGCCGGGTCAATGTAGTCGGGGCCGCTTTTGAACGGCTGAACATTCAAGCCATCGTCGCGAAAGGCACGAAGTAACCCCAACATGACCGTTGTCTTACCAGTGCCCGATGATGGGGCGGATATCATCAATCCGGGGGGATTAGTCATCACCATGGCTCCAACTTGCCCAAGGGCTCTCCGCTGATTGAGGGCGGTATCGTCTGTCGTAATCCGCTGAATACAAGCAGCTTTCAGCGAAGCCATCCGCAGCTAGGGCGTGCCCAACCAGAATTAGTGCCGTGCGTGTTATGTCGTCGGGGATGGAGTGTGACAGCTCAGCCAGCGTTGTTCTAACGATGCGCTCATCTGGCCAACTTGCGCGGAACACAACCGCGACAGGGCAGTCATTTCCATAGACCGGGGACAGATCTTCGGCGACCTTTTCTACATTACCGATGGACAGATGAATGGCCAGCGTCGCGCCTGTTTGCGCAAAGTTTGCCAGTGTTTCGCCATCGGGCATAGTCGAAGCGCGGCCGGGAGTGCGAGTGAGGACAATTGATTGAGCAACGCCGGGCAATGTCAGTTCTGCGCCCAACGATGCAGCTGCGGCGGCAAAGGATGGCACGCCCGGCGTGACCGTGAATTCAAGTCCTTCTGCCTTTAGTCTGCGAATTTGCTCGCCCATGGCACTCCAGACTGACAAATCGCCCGAATGCAGTCGGGCGACGTCCAAGTCTTGTTCGCTTGCGGTCCGGCACTCGGCAATAATTGCTTCGAGGTCCATGGAAGCGGTATTCAGGATCCGCGCTTTATCCGGGCAATGCGACAGAATGGCTTCGGGCACCAACGATCCGGCATAAAGGCAGACCGGGCAGGCCGCGATCAGGTCACGACCACGAAGTGTGAGCAAATCAGGTGCGCCAGGCCCCGCGCCTATGAAGTGGACAGTCATTGAACTTCCCCTTTGGCAAGTGCACATGTGGCCATGCGATCTTGCGATATTACCCGTGGCGCCAGCAACTTGGCCGTCGCGCCGACCCCGGCCAGAGCCGAAGCTTCGGCCATGCTGCCGACTGAACGCGAAGCCATCGAAGCATCAGACGCGGTTTTGGTCTCTTGCCGCTCGATCTTTGCTGCCGCAATTCGCAATAGCGGAACATCAAGTTTCGCGGCCAATGGCGCCAATTGGTCCGCTTTATCTTCGATCGTTGCTATCGCATCTGGGAGAAGATTACTCGATGTACGTGACAGGGCATCTTGAAGGCTCTCGATGGATGCCCCGGCGCGAAACCCAAACCCAGCGACGATCATAGCTGAACGCTCCACTGAACTATGGGGTAGTTTGCCTGCCAACCACGTTTGCTGCCCAAAGGTTTGGCGTTGGATATCTCAATACGCACCAACGAGCCGCCCAATTTGGCGTGCCAAAGACTTAGCAGCGCTTCCGCCTCAAGTGTGACGCCATTGGCAACAAGGCGTGCACCCGAGGCTTGGTTCACGATCCAGCTTAACATCGGTTCTGAAATTCCTCCGCCAATGAAAATCGCATCGGGTTTTGGAAGGTTGGCAAGGGCATCAGGTGCCGATCCCTTTATGATATGCAGTCGGTCAACGCCCAAATTCGCAGCATTGCTTTTTATCCGTTCGGCGCGTTCTGCGTTTTGTTCAATGCAAACCGCTTGAGTGGTTGGTTCCGACAAAAGCCATTCAATGCCTATCGAGCCCGAACCGCCGCCGATATCCCAAAGCGTCTCTCGCGGTTTCGGCGCAAGCGCGGATAGGGTCATTGCACGCACGGGCTGTTTGGTGATCTGCCCGTCAGACTGGAACCAATCGTCTGCAATGCCGGATGTCTTGGGCATCACTCTTCCGTTTCCAAGAACACTTACCGCTGCGCACACCGGATGTTGGAAGTCCCGGTTCGGAAGGGATTCGGCAGTGGCAACGGTTTGGCGTTCATTCGGGCCCGCCACAGCTTCGAACACGTGCACCATGCTTTCGCCAAATCCAATCTCGCAAAGGTAATCTGTAAATTCAGGCACCGATTGACCGTCACGCAACAGGACAATGAGCTTTGTCTGTGGGCTAAGATGTGGCCTCAACCGGGCCAGCGGTGCGGCGTGTAAACCGTGGCAATTGGTTTTTTCGATTGCCCACCCCAAGCGGGCGGCGACAAGTGAGAAAATTGATGGACCGGGGATGGCGATCCATTCGTCGGCCTCAAAGTTTCGGGCGATGACACTGCCTGCGCCGAACCAAAACGGGTTTCCAGATGCAAGAACTACAACTTTTTGACCCCTGAACGACTGAAGCACCTCTAGTCCATCCAGGAAAGGAACTGGCCATTCTACTTTTCTGGCCGCGATTTCTGGTAAAAGTTCCAGGTGTCGTGGCGGCCCCATGACAATACCGGCTACATCAAGGGCGGCTTGACTTGCAGGTGTCAAGCCGTCAGGTCCATCCTCGCTCAGACCAATTATTGTTAACCAGGCCGCATCAGACATGAAGCCAAACCTTTTGATATTGGGTGGCACCACCGAAGCTTCGGCGCTTTGCAAGGCCGTGCATCTGGAAGGGCTTCAAGCTACCTTGTCGCTGGCTGGCCGCGTAGAGCGACCAATTCAGACGCCGATACCAATGCGCATTGGCGGATTTGGCGGTGCCGAAGGTCTGGTTGATTACGTCAATAGCCAGAGCATTACGCACATTGTTGATGCAACGCACCCATTTGCGGCCCAAATGAGCGCAAACGCCTGCCGGGCTAGTGCAGAAACCGGCGTGCCGCTTGTTGCTATGTCCCGCCCGCCTTGGGACGAACAAAGCGGAGACAACTGGCATCGTGTGCCTGACATTGCGGCCGCGAATGATTGGCTGAATGGAGCGACCCGGCGAGTCATGCTGGCCGTCGGTCGCATGCATCTGGATGCCTTTTTGCCAAATGCGCAGAACTTCTATCTTTTGCGGCTGGTTGATCCACCAAAGGAGCCGCTTAAGTTCCCGCAGCACCACATCATCGTCTCGCGCGGACCGTTTCTTGCCAAAGATGACTGCAAACTGATGCAAGAATTTGAGATCGAGTTGGTCGTTTCGAAAAACTCTGGCGGCACAGGAGCTTATTCCAAGATCGAAGCTGCCCGTAAGTTGGGATTGCCCGTGTTGATAATTGATCGTCCTAGCTTGCACTACAGGGAAGAAGTTAGAACTGTCGCCGAGGTTTTGTCTTGGATTCATGACGTCACCGAACGTGGCGTGTAAACCAAAGGGTCACCAGAGCGCGGGATGATCCGAGTTTGAGAAGACCCGACAATGACCATCGTCCGCATGTCCGCCATCTCTGGACGGGCTTGATCCAGCGGGACAATCTGGATTGTTTCTTCAGGCGTTGAAACAGCTCTTCCGAATATGACAGGACGGGAATCGTTGCAGGCCTCTTGCAGGATTCCGAGCGCCTTTTCAAAGCCTTCCGGACGCGACTTTGAGCGTGGGTTATAAAATGCCATGGCGAAGTCTGCCTCGGCGGCCAAACGCAACCGCATTTCGATCAGCGACCAAGGTTTCAAATTGTCGGACAAGTTTATGGTGCAAAAATCGTGGCCCAAAGGAGCGCCAACTCGTGCAGCTGTGGCCAGCATCGCAGTTATGCCGGGCAATACGCGGATATCAGTATCACGCCAATTCGGCTCGCCATGCTCAACCGCCTCCAAAACAGCGGCTGCCATAGCAAAGACACCTGGGTCGCCCGAAGAAACAACGACAACCCGCGCGCCATCGCTGGCCATCTCTAACGCGTGGCGTGATCGGTCGATTTCGACGCGGTTATCGCTTGCGTGCAAAGTCAATCCTGGGCGCGGCTCAATTCGAGCGACGTAGGGAATGTATCCTACAATGTCAGTCGCCTCGGCAATTGCCTTGCTGACCTCGGGAGTGACCAAGTCATCGGAACCCGGGCCCAACCCGACGATGGAAACCCAACCGTTCATGGTCGTCGCCCTTGCCCATGCACAACGATTATCGAAAAATACGGAGTGACCTTTTCAGTCAGCTCACGCAGCGGAACGACATTCTGATTTGGCATCGAAGCATATTGAACCAACCACGCGTCGTTATACCTTTTCGCGGCTTTCAACGCGCTGCGGACCTTGGGCAAGTTACGGCCGATTTTCATAATCACCAGTGCATCCGCTTGCGCCATATGCGTCGCCAATTCCGCTTCTGGCAGGGTCCCCATCAAAACACTCAGAACATCGTCGCCCCAGGTTACCGGATGGCCGGTTGCCGTCCATGCACCAGACATACCTGTAATTGCTGGAACGACTTCGACGGGCAGGTTATCTTTAAGGCGCGTGTATAAATGCATGAAAGAACCGTAAAAAAACGGATCGCCTTCGCACAAGACAACCACATCCTCGCCAGCTTCGGCGATGGATTTAAGGTGGTTAGTGCAACTTGTGTAAAACTTAGACAGACATGAGTTGTAAGCCGGATCGTGAAAAGGGATCTCTGTCGTGACGGGACATTCCATCGGAAACTCGACGGCATCTGCGCTCAGCATGCCATTCACAATCTGCCTTGCCTGACCTGCGCGGCCAGATTTGCGGAAAAAGGCGATGTGTTTTCCGTTGCGGATCAACCGGTCAGCTTTGACGCTTATCAGGTCGGGATCGCCGGGTCCAAGCCCGACGCCGTATATGGTGCCCGGTTTCATTCGGCGCGACTTGCGATTGCGTTAACGGCGGCGACCGTGATTGCGCTGCCGCCGAGCCTGCCTTGAACTATACATGATGGAACTGGCTGCGCGGCCCAAAGTGCATCTTTGCTCTCCACTGCGCCAACAAATCCAACTGGGCAACCGATGATGGCCGCGGGACGTGGGCAATCGGGGTCTTCTAGCATGTTTAGCAGGTGGAACAATGCCGTGGGGGCGTTGCCAATCGCGACAATGGCCCCCGCCAGATGCGGCCGCCATAACTCTAGCGCTGCCGCTGAACGCGTGTTTGACATCTTGGCCGCCAGTTCGCGAACGCCGTCGGCATGCAAAGTGCAGATAACTTCGTTTTCAGCGGGCAGCCGAGTGCGGGTCACCCCTTCGCTGACCATGCGGGCGTCGCAAAGAATTGGCGCTCCATTTTCCAATGCTTCGCGCGCCACATCGACGAAGCCGGGGGAAAAGCGAATGTGGTCTTCAAGTCCCACCAACCCTGCTGCGTGGATCATGCGGACGGCAACCTGCTCTTCAGATTGGGCAAACGACTCAAGATTTGCTTCCGACCGGATCATCGCAAAGGACTGTTTGTAAATGGCCGCGCCGTCGGTTTCATAAGTGTGTGGCATCAGGAATTAAATCTCGTTCAGTAACTGTTGAGGGCTTAGGCCCTTGATTTTTGGGGTGGATTGCACCGTGCCATTTTCAATCAGATCAATCAGCCCATCGCGACCGACTATTGTAGTATTTGCCGCTGACTTTCGCGCGCAGCCTTTTTCGCACCCCGAAACATGAAGAGTGCCTGACACCTTCGTTGCTATCTGGCGCGCAACTGTGCGGGTTTGGATAGAGGCGCTGATGCAGTGCGGCATACCGGGGCAGGCGTCGACCCGCAGCAATGGGTCATCTTTTTGAGTTATTGCGTCGTCATGGCCAAACCCACTAATGCCTTCCAGCAGGAGCATGCGGTTGTGCGTAAGGCGAACGCCAAGGCATTTGAGAGTAATCTCCGAGATGAGTTTCGTCGCCAGACGGCCAAAAGGTAGCCCGACAATTTGACCATGCTCGGTCAATTCTGGCTGCGGTTCTGATTGTTCGTGCGTTGGCGTCAATTCCTGCCAAGTGCCTTCTGGCTGCTGAGATTGAAGAACCAACGCCATCCTTCTGAATTGTTTGTCCCTTCGAGCAGAAAACCAACGGGCGAGATCCATGACGCGATCAATGGCTTCATCTTCTGCAACCAGACGACCGGCATCCAAACCATCAGCCCGAACTATCAGGCGACCATCGGCGGCCCGTTCAAGCCTGATATCCGCCGACGCTGCGGAAAGGTGCCGGACAGGCCCAACATCTATTGAGAACCCGAATTTGGCAGGCAAGTCAGGGAGTTCTTCCAACCGACGGACCAGTTCATCCGCTAGGCGGCAGGTCAGGTCACCTTCTTGCCAAATCGGAGAAATCAAAACATTGCGCCGACTTTCCAAGACTGAATTGGCGTCAAGCAGATTGGCTTGGGCCAATGCGTCAAGAACCGCCCCGTGATCCTTGGTGTGTATGCCACGAACTTGGACATTGGCACGGTTGGTGACGTCAATCTGCCCATTGCCGTATTGGTCTGAGATCGCTGCGATCGCATCAAGCTGTGCCGATGACAAACGCCCCATCCACGGGCGCACGCGCACTATCAACCCGTCGCCGGACATCATCGGGCGGTAAGCTCCGGGACACCATCCTTTTGGTTGAGCGTTCATTCCGCCGCTTCCATTGCCGCACGGATGGAATTGCTTCGACTTTGCCAAAGATCGGCGGCCTCAAGGGCTTCGAACCGCTCTTTCATGGCTGCATATGCGCCAGCATTCTCCTGCTTTAGGAATGCGGAAACACCCGAGTCTCCTAAGGTGGTTTCGAAATACAAATCGAATAAGTGGGATGGCACTACATTGGCTAGATGGGCGAAAGCTGCCATGTGATCCAGGGTCGCAGCAATTTCTGCCGCGCCGCGAAAACCGTGGCGCATCATGCCCGAAATCCAATCCGGATTTGTTGCTCTTGCGCGCACAACCCGCGCGATTTCCTCAGGAAGGGCGCGTGCGCGCGGTGCGTCAGGGTCGGTATTGTCCAGATGATACAGCGCTGCTTGCCCGCCGATTTGTTCCTTTGCAGCCGCAAAACCGGCTTCATGCGCGGCATAGTCACTTGCCAATAGAATATCAGTTTCCGGCAAATCCTGAAGATGAACAAAACTGTCAGCAGATGCGATCCGCTGCCGAATGCCGTCGGTGTCTCTAATCGACGTTTCACCGTCGATTGCCCAGGAACTTGCCGACAGCCATGCCTCGCCGGCATTTGCGCGGCCTGCATCCGAGTAGTCCTCGATGCTAATGTTCATGCCAAGTCCGTATTTGCCCGGTTCTGGGCCGTAGACGCGTCGCAGTTTTTGACCAACATATGGGTTCCAGTCGGCGGTCTCGTCCCGGTTTTCAAGCAGTCCCACTGCTTGCCCGAACAATGTTGAAAGCGTCGGAAATACATCGCGGAACAGACCCGACACGCGCAGGGTTACGTCAATGCGTGGGCGTTCAAGTTCCGCAATGGGAAGAACTTCAATTCCGGACACCCGTTCAGAGCCCTCATCCCAAACTGGCCGGGTGCCAAGCAAGTGCAGAGCCATGGCGAATTCTTCGCCAGCGGTCCGCATTGTGGCCGACCCCCAAAGATCGACGATCAATCCTTTTGGCCAGTCGCCGTGATCCTGAAGATGACGGCGCACCAACTCGTCAGCCAATTTTACTCCTTGCGCATAAGCGCTTCGGGTTGGAACCGAACGGGGATCAGTGGTGTACAGATTGCGACCTGTTGGAAGCACATCTTGGCGGCCCCTGTAGGGCGAACCCGACGGCCCGGCATCGATACGCTTGCCACGAAGTGCGTTTAACAAAGATGTTTGCTCAGCCTTGGCTGATGTCTCGGTATCAAAGCACGCATTCCCGGTCGGTGTGCGTCCCCAGACATGCAGGCCATCCCCAAATTTGCTTTCCTTAATATCGCAAACAAACCGATCAATTCGCGTTATGGCCTCCTCCGAGCAAATCTCATCCGTGACACCAAGGTCGTTCTCGACGCCTTGCAACCGGGCTTCATCGCGAATGTTATCTTGCAAACGGTCCCGCCGTTTTGGGTCCAGCCCGTCAGCGTTTGAAAACTCGTCCAGTAATGCCTCAAGCCTGATCAGCCGGTCTGGCGTACTGCTTTCGACTTGAGGCGGCGGGATGTGACCCAGCGTTACCGCCCCAATTCTTCGTTTTGCCTGTGCAGCTTCGCCGGGGTCATTGACGATAAATGGATAGATTACAGGTGTCGCGCCGATCAACGCTTCGGGCCAACACCCCCCGGAAAGCGCAACTGACTTCCCCGGTAACCATTCCAACGTGCCGTGAGCGCCAATGTGAACCAGCGCATCGCATTGGTTTTTCAGCCAAAGATAAAAGGCGACGTATCCATGTCGTGGGGTCCGCGAAAGGTCGTGGTATTCGTCATGGCGCAAGGCCGGATTTCCCCGCTCTGGTTGCAATGCAACTACCGCGTCGCCGCGATATGTGACTGAAAGCCGAAGTGCCCCATCGAAATGATCAGGGTCGTTTTCTGGTTTGCCCCAAACGGCAAATAGATCGTCTCGCAAATTTTGCGGCAGTTTTGCCACTTCAGACGCATAAGACGACAATGGCCAGTCGACATGGCCTGACGTCAAATCGTTTTGCAAATTCGAATCTGTGGTCACTGAATGACCACTGGCTGCCAAGTCACCCAGTATCGCCTCGGCAGAAGCCAATGCATCCAGGCCAACGGCGTGCGCCATGTTCCAGTCTTTGCCCGGATAAGTCGACAATACCAAAGCAGGACGCCGCTGCTGAGCGGGCAGAGCAGCCAAGTTTGTCCAGGCTTTCACTTTGTCAGTGATCGCAGAAATGCGCTCGGGCTCCGGGCTATGTGCGTATCGAGAGAACTGAAGCGCCTTGTCGCGGGTTTGACTTTCCTTGAACGACGCCACTCCGGCGAACAGTCGCCCATCCAGTTCTGGCATCACCACATGCATCGCAAGATCGGAGGGAGAAAGCCCGCGTTCTGCGGTCGCCCAGGCATCCTTGTCGGATGTTGCTAACGCGATTTGAAAGACAGGAACATCTGCCACATCGAGGGGCGAGGAATTGTCGTCACCTTTACCACTGAAACTCGTCGCATTCACAATCGCGGCGGGCTTCAGATAGTCCAACTGTCGTCGCAGCCAGCGCGCGGCGTCCGGTGCTTTCAGGGATGGCGCGAAAAGTCCGAGAACGTCACATCCGCGAAGCCGTAGCGCGTCAAACAATGCCTCAATTGGGTCAAGGTCCGAGGCACTGAGAAAAGCCCGATAGAAAGTAACAATAACGAGCGGTTTGTCAGATTCCGGAAGGATTAGCGGGCAAGCCAGACCATGCTCCGGCGTCCATGCGCCCACCATTGGCAAGGCTTTTGAGCCTCTGACAGGTCCTGCATATAGGCCGGCTGCGAGTGATAACTGTGCCAGTGCAGCGTGTGCGGCAGTGGAGCCGCCAGTATCACAATGGTGCGATAACCGTCGAAGCGTCGAAACCGGTAGCGTCGATACCTCGTCAAGCTGGGGATCAGCACGCCCGTCTGCCGGTAGCACAGCAAGAGCAATACCACGCTCTTGCGCCAGTGCCTGAACCTGTTGAAGTCCATAGGACCAATAGGGCATTCCGCCGATCAATCGGATCAAAATACCTTTCGCGCCGGACAATGTCTGCTCAACATAAGTGTCAACGGAAAGGGGGTGTCTGAGCGCAGCCAAATTGGCCAATCGAAGCGTGGGCAGCTTGTTTTTCCCGCGATGCCAAGCCGCCGCAAAGGACCCAAGATCGCTATCAGAAAAGGAAAGAACCACCAGATCTGCTGGCGTCTGCCCCAGATCTGTTGGTGTTTCCGTTTCTTCCAGCCCTTGGCTTTCCCGGAATACGACATGCATCTTGCGGGCTTCCCTTGCCTATTCCGCTGCGACAGTCTCGGATAACGCTGCGCGGATTGCGTTGCCGTTCACGTCGTCATGCTCGGCGATAACGACCAACCGGCCCTGACGCGGCTCGTCGGGTTGCCACATTCTGTCGTATTGAGACCGGACCCGCGCACCAACAGCCTGAACCAAAAGGCGGGACGGTTTACCAGTAACCGCTGCATACCCTTTGACGCGCAGGATGTTCTGATCCTCGGCCATTGCCTTGATCCGACGAACCAAATCTTCGGGTGTGGCAACCTCGTCGATGTTTACAACGATGCTTTCAAAATCGTCATGCTCATGGTCGTCAAACCCGTCGTGGTGACTTGGACGCGCGTCCATGTCGTCTTCGGCCGCAGCCTCCAGGCCAAGAACGATCCTTGGGTCGACATTGCCTTCGGCGACCTCAACAATTGGCAATGGGCGCGGTGCTTCGCTTGCGACGATGGCTTTCGCTTTGGCAAGTCCTTCGGCGCCAGCAAGGTCCGGCTTAGTTAAAAGTACAATGTCGGCGCAAGAAATCTGGTCCTCAAAAACTTCCGACAGCGGCGTTTCGTGATCAATGCTTTCATCGGCCAAGCGCTGAGCGTCGACCGCCTCGACATTGGAGGCGAACCGTCCGGCAGCAACGGCTTCAGCGTCTGCCAGAGCAATGACACCGTCAACTGTTATGCGCGACCGGATATCTGGCCAGTCGAATGCCTTTAGTAGTGGTTTCGGAAGGGCCAGCCCGGAGGTTTCGATGATGATGTGCTCCGGGCGAGGGTCCAAAGCCATCAGTGCCTCGATTGTCGGGATGAAATCGTCCGCAACGGTGCAGCAAATGCAGCCGTTCGCAAGTTCCAAGATGTTCTCTGCCGGGCATTCTGGGATGGCGCAGCTTTTCAGAATTTCGCCGTCTACGCCCACGTCACCAAATTCATTGACGATCACAGCAAGGCGCTTGCCTTGGGGGTTTGTCATCAGGTGGCGAACCAGGGTCGTCTTACCGGAACCCAGAAAGCCGGTGATAATTGTGACGGGAATTTTAGTGAGATCAGTCATTTCAGGACTCCAATGGCGGAATGCGGGCAATGCAATTCTTGCGGAAGTGTTCGGGTCGTTCGCGCCACGGAACCAATCCGTCGGCGGTCGATTGATATCGCGCAGATCCGTCAAGAACGACGCTGGCGCTGTTAGGGTCAAGATTTCCGTAGACGTAACTCCAGCGGCCTTCGCCGCGCAAAGCAATCGAACAACCACGTGTGCAATTTGAAAGGCACTCGACGCCTTTCACGGTTATGTTTGCAGAAATGTCCGAGCTGTTCAATGCTTCAAGCAACAAAGTTCCAGGCCGCACATCGTCGTCGGGAGCCTCGCCAGCGCGTCGGCATTTTACGCAAACAAGTAGTTCTGCGGGTGGTTTGGCCACTTCGCTCATGTCTTAGTCCCAATTCTCATGGGGCTAAGGGCAGATGACGGGTGCGAAACAGGGCCTCCCGACACCCGGAACACCCCGCCCGGTTACGTCTCAGTCTTGCTGGCAGGTCTCCCGGCTTGCGGATATCAGGACATCAATCCTGGCGGCTCTCCTGCCTTCCCGATGACGAAACATCAGTGGCATTGGTTGGCCTTATCCGGTCACGGTCGCGGGGGCGGCTGTACTAGGCAAATTCGCTTTACCTGCACATTCCCTTTTCACCTACAAAAGCAGGCACCAGCAAAGAACTCATGCAGCCCGATGGCGGTCTGAGTCAATGATCGTTTTGCAATGAGAGACCGAATTCACAATGGAATCGAACCTGTTCCAGCATACGCAACGCTCACCGGAACTGACGGGTGCAACAAAGTGTTTTGATCAAAGCCGCGATAGCTTGTGTGAAACGCTATGTGCTGCCTGCTGGACCAGTTTTCCAATTCGCTCCGGGCCGTCGTCGGTCATGTTGATATCCGGCAGAGAAATGCCCAGTGCAGCAATGGCGTTTCCATCAGGCAAGACGATGGCCGCGCCGAAACTAAGAATACGGTCCCGGAATTCGCCGGTATCAAAGGCGTAGCCCCGTTCCCTTGTCGTTGTCATGTCATCATCCAGATCACCGAGCGTGGTGATCGTGTTTTCAGTGAACTGTTCAAAAGTCTTGGGCAGGATTTCACGCATCCGATCATAATTGGCGGACAAGATCGCTTTACCAGTGCCGACACAATGGATAGGGGCGCTGCCGCCAATCGGGTTCCAAGACCTAATGGCCTTCTGGCTTTCCACTTTATAGATGTAAATCACCGACATTCCTTCAGGTACTGCAAGATAAATAGTTTCACCGGTTTCGCGACTAAGGATCGACATTTCCGGCGCGGCAAACTCTCTCAGATTCAGATTTTCCACCAAATGACGACCCACCTGCCAGGTTTTTAGCGTGGCTGAGTATGATTTGTCTGCGCCATGCTTCACATACCCAAGTGTCGTAAGTGTTTGCAAAAGCCGAAATGTATTTGATTTCGTAAGTTCCAGTTCTCTTGAAAGCTGCGTGACACCCTTACCGTTTTTGGCTCTCGCTAAGTTTTCAAGTATTAACAATCCCTTAGAGAGCGTAGAATCAACGCGGGGCTCGGTTTTTGCTGCAGGCATCTGGCCTCGTCCGTTCGGGTTGCGGTCTCGCAACCCCTGTTGAGTCTGAGACCTGCGATTTACTTGCGAACCATTTCAGATTGCGCAATTTGTAAGCTAATTGGCCTGAAAGCATCCAAGCACAAACTGGCTTTGTTTCGATATGAGAGAAACTAATGCCAAATATCAACACAATGCAATGGTCCGCCAAAAACTCGGCAGCCTATTGCCACTTCCGATAATTCAATTTCACTTAAGCTGTGAAATTGACGGAATGGATCTTTCCATCACTCGAATGCTGTGTCAAAATACAATATAATTGTTTCTTATATCAGCACAAGGCGAGTCATAGACGTGAGCGCTGGTCGTATCACTGCCAATCACTGGGGCGCAGGCGTTGCCACTGTAAAAGATGGCAGGCTTGTCAACGTTGGGCCGCATCCCGAGGATCCGGACCCATCGAGAATTAATGAAAATATTGCGAGCAGCCTGAACGGTGAAGCGCGCGTGCGACGGCCTGCGATTCGACAAAGCTGGCTTGAGCATGGTGCAACAGCCAATGCGGGTGAACGTGGAAAGGATCCTTTCGTCGAAGTTAGCTGGGACCGAGCGCTGGATCTGGTTGCAGGCGAGCTCAAAAGAGTGATTGCCGACCATGGCAATGACTCAATATTTGCCGGCTCTTATGGTTGGTCGAGCGCCGGCCGCTTCCATCATGCCCAAAGTCAGCTGAAGCGTTTCCTCAATTCATTTGGCGGCTTTGTCCGGACCGAGGGGAATTATAGCTATAACGCCGCTCTGCAATTGATGCCGTATATCCTTCAGAATTACCGTCTGATGGTGCAGAACGCCACGCGATGGCCCGTGATTGCCGACAACAGCGATCTTGTTGTGATGTTTGGCGGTGTGCCATTGCGGAGCACGCAGGTGTCAGACGGCGGCCTTGGTTTTCATAAGGTTCCCAACGATATAGAACGCTGCGTTAACGCGGGTGTTTCATTTGTGAACTTGAGCCCTCTAAGATCGGACGCAGGGGATCAGTTAAAGGCCGATTGGGTGCCAGTTAAACCTGGGACTGACACAGCAATCATGATGGGCCTCGCCCATACACTGCTCACAGAAGAACTTCACGATCAGGTATTTCTCGACCGCTATACGGTCGGTTTCGATCAGGTGCGGTCGTATTTGATGGGCGAGCAGGACGGCGTTGCGAAAGACGCTGACTGGGCTGCAGCTCTTTCCGACATGCCAGCCAATAATATACGCAGCCTCGCGCGTAAGATGGCTGACGGACGAACGATGATCACAACCACAGCCGGTATCCAACGGGCCGATTTTGGTGAGCAGCCCTTGTGGATGACGGTGACGCTCGCGGCAATGTTGGGTCAGATCGGCCTGCCAGGCGGTGGATTCGGAATCGGATATGGCGTGAACGGTAGTTTTGGGTCGACTGGTCGTCCCTATCGTAGTGGAACAATGCCCCAGCATTTCAATCCGGTGGAAAACTTCGTTCCGGTCGCAATGTTTGCCGATGCGATGCTGAACCCAGGTCAGCCCTATGACTACAGTGGGCGGAACATGGTATTTCCCCAGACCCGCATGGTTTGGTGGGCGGGCGGAAACCCGTTCCATCACTGCCAGGATCTAAATCGACTGCGTAAGGCGTTCCAACAGCCCGATACAATTATCGTGAACGAGATCAACTGGACCAGTACCGCGCGACACGCGGACATCGTCTTGCCAGTCGCCGCACCAGAGGAGCGCGCGGACTTTGCTGCAGGAAAATGGGACAACGCGTTGATTCCAATGCCACGGCTGGCTCAACCAGCGCATGAGGCACGCGAAGAGTATGACATTTATTGCGCGCTCGAAGAGCGAATGACAAACGAAAAGCCGTTCAGCCTTGGACGAACGTCCGACGAATGGCTTGAGAGTCTTTGGCAGGAAACCCGCGAAACAGCGCGCGCCTATGGCGATGATTTGCCGACGTGGCCGGAGTTCTTAGATGGAGACATCATCCGTTTAGAGGACCCTGAGCCACGGCGTTCTCTGCTCAGCGAATATCGCAACGACCCAAATGAGAATCGCCTGAAGACGCCAAGCGGAAAGATCGAACTATATTCCGACGTGATTGCCAGCTTTGACTATGATGATTGTCCGGGCCAAGCGGTTTGGATGCCACCGCGTGCGCATACAAATGGCCAGCTCGATGCATATCCTTTGCATATGATCTCCGGACAGCCGGAAACCAGACTGCACAGCCAAATGGATAACGGTTCCTTCAGCAAAAGCCGCAAAATTCAGGATCGCGAGCCGGTACTTATCAATTCGGAAGATGCCGCGTTGCGGGGAATTAATGATGGTGATGTCGTTGAACTATTTAATGGTTATGGCCGCTGCCTGGCCGGTGCGATAGTAACTGACGATATACGACCGGGCGTTATTTTCCTGTGGACGGGGGCTTGGTATGATCCCGATTTCGACGCGCCACAAGATCGGGACCGGCACGGCAACCCTAACGTTTTGACCCATGACTTGAAAACGTCGCGATTATCGCAAGGTCCGGCATCGCATTCTGCATTTGTGGACGTCCGGCCGTTTGAAGACCCGGTGCCCGAGATCACTGTGCATCGGCAACCAGCGTTTGCGACCGAAAACGAATAGGTAAGGGTGCTTAGATACAGCGCCCGCCGTCAACTTCCATGCACACCCCCGTCACCATGCTCGCTTCGTCCGAGCACAGATAACAAGCGGCGTTTCCCATGTCCTCGGGCGTCGAAAACCGCCCCAGCGGGATCGTAGACAGAAACTTGGCCCGAATTTCAGGGGTGTATTCGCCCATGAAGGTTTTCAGCAACGGTGTTTCACCGGCCACAGGATTAATGGCGTTAACCCGTACGCCTGACGGTGCCAACTCAACCGCCATCGCCTTTGTCGCGGTAGTCATCCAGCCTTTTGATGCGTTGTACCAACTCAATCGCGGGCGTGGGCTGACAGCGGCCGTCGAAGCCACGTTTAATATCGCCCCGGACCCTGCCGCCTTCATCAAGGGCACAATTGTTTTGGCAGTTAGAAATACAGACTTAATGTTCACTGACACGACCCTGTCGAATTCATCCTCGCTGATGTCTTCCAGTGCAGCTGGCTGATGAGTTACGCCAGCGTTGTTGACCAAGATGTCAATTTTCCCAAAGGCCGACATTGCTTCATCGCCTAAAGCTTTGACCTCATCTGCCTTCGAAACGTCGGTTCTGAGAAAATGCGCGCTATGGCCCATTTCTGCCGCGAAAGTGGTCCCAAGTTCTTCGTTTAGATCAGCAATTACGACCCGGCATCCCTCAGCGATGAACTTTCGCACGATACCCGCGCCAAATCCCGAAGCACCGCCCGTAACAATCGCTGTTTTATAGCTCAGCCTCATACCCAATCCTATCCGTGCAACGCCGCGACGGTCTTTAGTGTTGAAAATCCTAGAAGGGCCTCAAAGCCTTTTTCGCGGCCATGCCCCGAAAATCCCGTTCCTCCAAATGGCAATTCTACACCGCCGCCTGCACCATAGTTGTTGACGAAAACCTGCCCGGCACGGAGTTTTTTGGCCATTCGCATTTGTCGGGCTCCATCACGTGTCCAGACAGATGCCACCAGACCGTAGTCTGTGCCATTCGCAATTGCGACAGCGTGGTCCTCATCTTCAAACGGGATCAAGACCTGAACAGGTCCAAAAATCTCGTCTTGAGCCAAGCCGTGCGCAGGATCGACTCCCTCGAACAAGGTTGGCAACACATAGGCACCGTTTGAAGGAGCGGAACTGTCCAGCACACCCTGCGCCGCGATGCTCAAATCCGATCCTTTTGCCAAGAAGTCTTCCACGATGGACTTTTGCCGGGTCGAAATCAGTGGGCCGATGTCAAAATCATCCAATGCGGCACCAACACGAAGGTCCTTGTAGCGCTCTGCCATGCTGTCGCGCACGCTTTCATAGACACCTTTTTGCACCAGAATGCGTGAAGAAGCCGAGCAGGTTTGTCCGGCATTTTGAATGCCGGCATTCACCAGAAACGGGAGCGCAGCTTCGATGTCGGCGTCATTAAAAACGACTTGGGGGGACTTGCCACCCAATTCCAATGTCACGGGAACCAGGTTTTGCGCAGCCGCTGTCTGGATTATTCGCCCGACACCGACCGATCCGGTGAAAGAAATGTGCCGCACAGACGGATGCGCCGCCAAGGCCGCGCCAGCTTCGCTTCCCAGTCCGGGCACCACATTCAATGCGCCCTCGGGTAGCCCAGCAAGACGCGCAAGTTCAGCAAAGGCGAGGGCAGTTAGACAGGCTTCTTCGGCAGGCTTCAGAACTGCGGCGTTGCCCATGGCCAATGCCGCGCCAACCGACCGCCCAATGATCTGCATCGGATAGTTCCAGGGCACGATATGTTCTGTCACCCCATGCGGTTCACGCAGGGTATAAACTGTGTATCCGTCCAGATAGGGAATGGTGGCCCCGTGAACTTTGTCCGCTGCGCCCCCGTAAAACTCCATGTACCGCGCCAGTGCCAGGACATCTGCGCGGGCTTGCTTTAGGGGCTTGCCCACGTCCACCGCTTCCAGCTTGGCCAGCTCATCAATGTTATCCAGCACCAGCATACCGATATTGGCCAAGCAGCGACCGCGCTCTGCCGCTGTATGTCGGCCCCAGTCTCCAGACAGGGAATTTTCGGCAGCCAGAACAGCCCGGTCGATATCATCGGCACCGCCTCGGGCGATTTCACACAAGACCGAACCGTCGGACGGGTTGTGTAGGTCAAGCGTCTCGCCGGCAACAGTAGGAACCCAGTTCCCTCCGATGAAGCACTGATCGGCATCGACACCCAGCGGATGAACCGTCATTTCGCACCTCCTTCAGGCATTGGCAGTCGAGATCTCCGGCAGCTTCGGGGCGGCGGCCAGTAATGACTTTGTATAGTTGTGTTGCGGATCATGAAATACGTCGCTGGTCAAACCTTGCTCGACTATCTTTCCTGCCTTCATGACCATCACCCGATCCGAGATCGATTGAACGACTGACAAGTCATGAGAAATAAACAGATACGTAAGCCCGTGGCTTGCGGCCAATTCGGCCAACAGATCCAAAATTTGGGCACGGATTGAGACATCCAGCGCCGAGACAACCTCGTCCAACAGGATGAGATCAGGCCGTATGATCAACGCCCGCGCGATGGCTAGGCGCTGTCTTTGCCCCCCCGAAAACTCGTGGATGTATTTGAACTGATCGTCGGCCCTAAGACCAACTTCCTTCAAGGTTTCGGCGATTTTGTCGGTTCGTTCTTCCGGCGATGGTTGCTCATCAAGCAAGTGAAAAGGTTCGGTAATCAAGCGATCGACGCGATGGCGAGGATTGAAAGAACCATAAGGATCCTGGAACACCACTTGCATGCGGCGACGCAAAGCGCGATCCGGTTTTGATCCCGCAAAGACCGACTTGCCGCCCAACAATATTTCCCCGCCCTGCAACGGCTCCAAACCTAAAATCGCACGGGTCAAAGTGGACTTTCCACATCCGCTTTCCCCAACCAGCCCAAGGCATTCATTTCGGCGGACATCAAAGCTGACGTTGTCTACGGCGCGGAAGTGTTCAATCGAACCGAACAGCGACTTTCGAGGCAACCGATAATTCCGAACCACGTTCCGAACCGACAAGATCGGCGTCTCATCAGGAGAGGCGCTCTTGTCCGGCTGATGTTTCGAGGCGAAATACAATGCCTTAGTGTAGGGATGCCGCATCGTCTCGAACAAGGTGTCGGCGGCACCTGTTTCGACAACTTCGCCATCTTTCATAATGGCAATGTGGTCAGCAACATCCGCGACAACCGCCAGGTCATGGCTGATCAACATCAACCCCATATCATCTTCATCCACCAGACGTTTCAGCAGGCGCAAGATCTCGGCCTGGGTCGTCACATCAAGCGCCGTCGTCGGCTCGTCTGCGATAAGCAGTTTGGGTTGAAGGGCGATTGCCTGAGCGATCACGACACGCTGTCTTTGACCGCCTGACAATTCATGTGGATACGATGACAAGGGAAACCGTTCGGCAGGTAGCTCGCAGCGATCCAATACTATGCGAGCGCGCTCGATAGCTTCGGATTTTCCAACGTCGCGGCGGTGAATAAGAATGGCTTCGGAAACTTGATCTCCAATTGTTTTCAACGGATTAAGCGCAGTCATAGGTTCTTGAAATACGATGGAAACGTCGTCACCCCGGATCGCACAAAGTTCGCTTTCGCTGGCGCTCAGCATGTCGAAGCCGTTCAGCTCAACACTACCCGACGACGCAGCCCCGCGTGGAAGCAGCTGCAGGATCGAAAACGCGGTCATGGACTTGCCGGAACCACTTTCACCAATGACACCAAGCGTTTGCCCAGACTCCAGCGACAGCGATACATCCTGCAAAATCGATGTGCCGTAGATTGAAAGCGAAAGTCCTTTGATATCCAGCAGACTCATCCCAGATCCCTCCTGATCCGGGGGTCCAGAATGTCCCGCAAACCGTCACCCAACAGGTTCAATCCCAACACCATGAAGACAATCGCCAATCCCGGGAACATGGCCAGGTGTGGTGCAAGACTGATCATTGTTTGGCTGTCGGCTAACATACGCCCCCAACTTGGAATCGGCGGCTGCGCCCCAAGTCCGACATAAGACAGCGAAGCCTCGGCCAGAATGCCTAGCGAGAACAGGATGGTCCCCTGTACGATCAGCAAGTTTAGAATATTGGGCAGGATATGCTCGACCGAGATGCGTGCCGCACCTTTTCCCGAAACCCGTGCCGCCAAAATAAAGTCCCGCTTCCAAAGGCTAAGGGCTGATCCACGGGTTAATCGGGCGAAAACTGGAACGTTGTAAATACCAATCGCGATAACGGCATTAACCGCACTTGGTCCAAAGCTCGCGGTAATCAGAATTGCAATCAACAGGGACGGGAACGCGAATATCAGGTCATTCCCGCGCCCAACCACTTCGTCCAGCAGACTGCCGCGATTTGCGGCTGCCGCAAGCCCCATTGGCACCCCAAACCCCATGCCCACGCCAACTGCCACCAAAGCTACTGCGATTGAAGTCCGAGCGCCCACCATGATCATCGACAGTATATCTCGTCCAAAGTGATCCGTGCCCAGCACGTGGTCGGGTGACGGTGTCTTCATCCGTTCCGCAATATTCAGAACTTCAATGTCATAAGGGATCCAAAGAAAGGACAGGAGCGCCGCTCCAGCGAATATCGCGGTCAGTATGCCTCCGATGACCAGATTTCGCGACGCCATCATCCCGCCCGCCTTAATCGCGGATCAACCGCAGCATATGCGATATCCACTGCGAAATTGACCAGGATGACCGCAAAAACCAGCAACATGACCGTGCTTTCAACGACGATCAAATCTCGCTGTGCGATGCTTTGAAAAATTAACCGCCCAAGCCCCGGCAAGAAGAATACGTTTTCGATGATGATGGCGCCTGCCAATAAGAACGAAAACTGAAGTCCAATGATTGTTAGCACCGGTATCAAAGCGTTTCGCAATGCGTGACGCCACAGCGCTTGTCTTTGGGTTAGCCCCTTTGCTCGCGCCGTTCGAATGAAGTCTTCGCCAAGAGTGTCCAACAAAGCAGACCGCATAACCCGCGCCAATATCGATGCCTGTGGTAGCGCCAGCGAGACTGCTGGAAGTGTCAGCGCCTTCATGCCCGCGAATAAACCTTCGTCCCATCCTGGAAAACCGCCGGCTGAAAACCAACGCAAGTTGATGGAAAAAAACAGAACCAACAACATCGCGAACCAAAAACTAGGCACCGCAATCCCTAGCTGCGTTAGCCCCATAACTGTTGTATCCGCGGCTGAGCCGCGCCGTGTTGCCGCCAAAATGCCAACCGGAAATGCAATCAACGTTGACAGGGTCAGGGCAAACAACGCCAACGGCAATGAAATCCAGAGACGTTCGCCGATCATTTCGGTCACAGGAGTTCTATAGGTGTAAGACGTGCCAAAATCACCCATCAGCATGCCCGAAACCCAATTGACGTATCTCTGCGCCATGGACACATCCAACCCCAGCTGCTCGCGTAATGCTGCGACGGTGTCAGGTTGTGCGTTGATACCCAGCATAAATGCCGCTGGGTCTCCGGGGATGACTTCAATAGCTGTAAAGACGACAACACTCGCCACCACCAAACTGACGGCCAGCGATAGCAATCGCGTCAGTATATAGCGCGCCATGGCGAGTGCCTCTCAAGCGCCTCGGCGAACGAAATCGCCGAGGCTTACAGGTCGATTTAGTCGGACCAGCTTACGCCCGTCAGATCAACGGCTTGCGTGGGCGCATCTTCCCAAAGTCCATTCACTTTGGCGTTCGTAACCGTCGGAACAGCCAGTTGGAACAGATAGCCGTTCACATAGTCTTCTGAGATGATGGTCTGTGCCTTGTGAATCAATTCTGTCCGCGCCGCCGGATCGGTTTCACCGGTCAAATCGACGATCAACTGCTGATAGTCAGGATTGTCATACTGAAAGTAGTATTCAGGACGCGCATAGATCCCAATGTCAAACGGTTCGGTGTGACTGACAATCGTTAGGCCAAAATCATAACCGCGGAAAACTTGTTCAAGCCACTGCGCCCATTCCAGGTTCGAGATCTCGGTATTAATACCAACCGCGCGTAACTGCGCCGCAATGATCTCGCCTCCACGGCGGGCATAAGACGGCGGAGGAAGTTTCAATGTGGTCGTAAAGCCGTCTGCATACCCGGCTTCTGCCAGCAATGCTCGGGCTTTGTCTGGGTCGTAATTCGAATTGCCGGTCAGATCGATGTAATCAGGATTATGCGGCGCGAAATGCGTTCCAATTGGCGTACCAAGCCCGAACATCGCACCATCAATGATAGCCTGACGGTCAATTGCATGGGCAACTGCCTGACGCACGCGCACATCGTCGAAAGGCGGCATCTTGTTGTTGGTGGAAAGAATGGTTTCGCCTTCGGTCGATCCAAACAAAACCTTGAACCTTGCATCCGCCTCAAATTGCGGCAGGTTCTCCGGGGCAGGGTAGTTGTAAAAGACATCTACATCCTCTGCCATCACAGATGCAAAGGCTGCTGTCGGATCGCTTATGAATTTAAATGTTGCGGTCTCTAAAGCTGCCGCATCACCCCAGTAACTGTCATTGCGCACCAGCTCAATCTCGTCACCCTGGACCCAGTTCGAAAACTTGAACGCACCTGTGCCAACTGGATTGGTTTTGATGGTTTCAATGCTTTCCGGCGCGACAATTACGGCATCGCCCCAGGCCATGTTGAAGAGGAAGCTGCCATTTGCGGCCGAAAGCGTCACCTTGACGGTGTTGGCGTCGACGGCTTCGACGCTTTCGATCCCGCCAAACAGGGCCTTTTGAGCGTTCACACTTTCTTCCCCGCGTGCGCGGTCCAATGAAAACACCACGTCATCTGCGTCCATCGTTGTGCCATCGTGAAACGCGACACCGCTTCGCAGATTGAAGGTATAGGTCAATCCATCGTCAGAGATTTCCCAGCTTTCCGCCAGCCCGGGATTTACTGACCCATCCGGGCCAAACCGTGTCAGCCCCTCGAAAACGTTGGAATACACAACCTGATCGATTGCACCCGCAGCAGCGCTGGTTGGGTCAAGATGGGGCGGTTCCAATTGCAGCCCAACCGTCAATCCGGTCTCAGCCGAATAGGCCGCCGAAGCTCCCACAAGTGCCAGGGCGGCGACGCCCATCAGATACGTGTTTTTCATGTTTTCTCTCCCTTTGTGCCGCTGTCTGTCAGCAGATCGACAAGGCAGCGCCCCATCACATTAGCCGAGTCCAGCATATCGTCTACCTCGATGTATTCATCCGGTTTATGCGCAAGTTCCAACAATCCGGGCCCATAGGCGATGCAATTCTTTAGTCGCCCAATTCTATCTATGTGTTTTTGATCGTAAGTTCCCGGAGATACAACATATTCTGCTTCGCGACCTACAACCTCGTGAATGGCTTTCGCCACGCTTTCAACCACGGGTGACGTTTTATCCGTCATCGTTGGAACTACATGATGCATCTCACGAACGTCATACGAGAACGTTTCGCGCTCTGATTTCACTTTTTCAAGAACGTCGATAATTTCGTTTTGCACGTCTTCAAGGCGTTCTTCGATCAAAAAACGACGGTCGACTATCATCCGGGCGCTGTCTGGCACGCACGCGGATGGAAACCCCATAAAATCGGCGGGCAGCTCATCCTGTCCACCGTGGAACGAATTAATATTCATTGTCGATTGGCGCGCACCTTCAGGCACCACTGGCATTTCAGTTTTGCGGGCCGCCAGGGCGGGGTAAAGCGATTGCTCCATCTCGTGCAGCACGGCCCCCATATGCCGAACCGCACAGTCGCCCAGAAATGGCATAGACCCATGGGCAATTTCGCCGTGAGTTTCGATCTCTGCCCACCAAACACCGCGATGCCCAAGGCAAATGCGATCCTTGTGAAGAGGTTCAGGAATGATCACATGCTGTACGCGCTCGGGCGAGAAATAGCCCTGATCAGCCAGATAAGCGACGCCGCCATATCCGCCCGTTTCTTCGTCTGCTGTGCCAGATATCTCGATAGCGCCCGCGAAATTGGGAACGCATTCCAGAAATGCTTCGACAGCTATTATCGAAGCCGCAAGTCCGCCTTTCATGTCGCAGCTACCACGCCCGTAAATGCGCCCATCCACCAGCGCTCCACCAAATGGGTCTTGCGTCCATCCTTGGCCGACTTCCACAACATCCGTGTGAGAATTGAAGTGAACGCATTCGCCGGAAATTGCACCTACCCGTCGCGCGACGACATTCCACCGGGGATACTTTTCACTATCGCCCGGACTACCTTCGGCACGCACCAATTCGATGGAAAAACCGACATTTGCCAGGCGGGTTTTAAGATACTCGCAAATCTCGCGATAATTCTCGCCCGGTGGATTGAGTGTTGGAATTCGGATCAAATCCTGGGTGAGCGCAATCAGATCTTCGCGTCGCGCAGTGATAGCGCGGCTCAAATTATCATCGGGGTCCAATGGCATACTTGGTTCGCTCCCACTCAGCTCTGGAAACCTGCACTAGCAGGAAGCAGGTATCAATAGCTGGTGGCTCGGCCAAATCTCAACGGCCAGTAACACCGAAGAGCAATTTCGAACTGCAATCGGGTCAATCGACGGCAAGTGCGGCCAGTTCATCGGCAGCTTCGCGAAGGCGCTTCAGATACTGAACGAGGCTACTGATGTCATGTCGTTGAATAGGTGCGTGAATTGAAAGCGTCGACAAAAGCCGATTTTGATCGTCTAGGATTGGAACCGCAATTGCTGCCATCCCGTCCATGAACTCTTCATTATCGGTTGCGTAACTCCGTTCGCTCGTATTTTGCAACTCCTCGGACAGGTCTTTCACTCGCACCAACGAGCGTTTCGTGTGTCGCGTTAACGGTAAAGCTTTCAGCGTTCGATCCAACTTGTCTCGCCGCAGGGCGGACAAATACATCTTCCCACTTGCCGTGCAGTGGAAAGGCACCTGTGTGCCGATTGGTAATTGAATGCGCAATGGCCAGTGGGTTTCCACACGCTCAAGATAGATCATCCCCTCGCGGTTTGGTACGGCGATATTACAGGTTTCTCCCACATCTGACGCAACCGCGCGCAGAATTGCCATCCGATCTGTACGCATTCGTTCTGAAGACAGCGTATTGGTGGCGATGCGCCGAAGTCTCCGTCCGGGTCCGAAACTTTTGCCGTCAATATGCCGTTGCAACAACTCCTCTGCCTCGGCAGTATTCAACAGCCGGTGCATTGTTGGCTTTGGTAGACCCAAGGCATCACTTAGTGCCGCTGGCGACATCGGCACCCCGGACTGGGCCACCACTTCCACAAGACGAACCAGTCTCAGGTTAGTGGGGATTTGCCCAATCTCGTGATGCACGTTGTCGTCCGGCATAGACCCTCGTTTATCTGTTCGGCAGCAAAGCCAGTGCCATTTCGGGGGTCAGGGCCACAAAGATCCAAACCGCAAGTAGCGACACAAGATAGATCGTCGAATACCGCAACAGACGGAAATAAGGCACCCCGGTTACGCCAGATGCGACATAAAGGTTCAATCCATAGGGTGGCGTGATGAAACCAATCGATGCTCCGACCAGGAATATGACCGAGAAGTGGACCGGATCAACACCAACACTCACTGCAATCGGCGCAAGAATTGGGGCCAGAATGATTGTTACCGGTAGTGATTCCAAAATCATGCCGGCGACAAAAACCATAGCCATGGCAGTAAACAGAACAGGATAGTACCCACCCATTCCCGTTACAAAGCTGCCGATCACTTCCTGTGCACCCAGCAAAGATAAGATTTGCTGCATCACGACCGATACCGCAATCAACGGCGCCAGAATGCCCGAAATTTGCGCGGACCGAACAACAATCGAAGGGATTTCGGTCAGCTTGAAACCTTCAACTACAACCATCGAAGACAGTGATTTTTCTTCAATTGGAGTATCGGCGCTCGTGCCCATAATCTTGTTGGCGGGATAGCTCAGCATTCCAACGATAATACAGAAGCCAACCGTCACACCTGCCGCCTCGGTCGGAGAGAATTTACCAGTGTAAATTCCCCATAGAACCAACCCGATGGCAAAGAAACCAAGCCAGGCACCGACGCCAGTCTTAATAACGCGGCTCAGCGATAGTTTGATGATGTAGCCCCAGCCGTTAATCGAACATACGACGAAGCAGGCGATCATCATGGCCAAGACCATCAGTGTGCCAGGTATGATGCCCGCAATGAACAAGTCCGAAATCGGCAGATTCATCAAGAAGCCATAGACGATGAAGATAATCGACGGTGGAATGATGATCCCAACCGTGCCGCCAGCGGCAGCGGTTGCCGCCGAAAAGCGCTCGTCATAGCCGCCTTTGACCATTTCAGGGTGCAACATTGACCCAATCGTTGCAGTGGTTGCCGAGTTGGACCCCGAGATCGCTGCAAACAATCCGCAAGCGCCAATTGCCGCCATCGCAAGACCGCCCCGTATCCAGCCCAAACAGGCATAGGCAAAATCAGATAATCGTTTCGCGATGCCCGACTTATTGATCAGGTCGCCGGTCAGAATAAACAACGGCATCGCCATCAGGGCAAAGCCATCTTTAAAGACGTTCAAAAGCTCAGAGCCAGTGTTGTCCAGCGTCAGATCCAGCACAAAGCTGCACCCTACAACCCAGTAAAAGATGATCAGCAAAACTGGCGTGCCCATCATGAACAAGACGGTAACGGCCAAAGAGATAAGTGTAATCCAGGTTCCGTCGGTCATTATACATCCCCCCCGATTACAGCCTGTTTGATCATCGGGCCGCCATTTCGATAATTTGCGATGTCTTCGATGGCGTTCCCAACCACGCGACCTGCCAACATGATGAAACAGATCGGCATGGTAACCATGAACCACCACCGCATAACATTGTCGGTTCCAAGGACGATGGCGAAGTTGTCGTAGGTATTCACAGTGGCACGCGCTGTTGTCGTGACCACAATGATGGCAAAAACCATCCAAAGCACATTGTCGACCATCAGACAGGCTAGCTGCCCGCGGTGGCTCATCTTTGTGCGAAATTCGGCAAAGCTCAGATGGGTGCGCAACTTCACGTTAAACGAACAACCATACCAGGCCATAATCATGAACAAGAGCGGCGGAATCGTCGTTGACCATGGAACCTGAGCTGAGAAAACAAATCTCTGGATCACGCCGACAAAGATGATGCCTGCCATAATCACATAGGTATAAACGACGATCGACTTCTCCAGATTGCGATCGATCCAAGGTACTGCCTTGTAGATATAGTGAACAAGAAACGCGCCAATGATAGTCAGCGGTCCTAAGACGAACCACGCCCCGTCCGACCGATAGGCCTTCACGACACTGAAATTGATATCACCACTCAGCGTTGCCGTAACAATCGTCTGCATGTCTGCCCATATCGACATCTGGCGGCCCTCCCTTTGGATCCGATAGAAAAAAACTCTAAAATTAGTCTACCGTTAAAAAAAGGCCGGCCCTAACTTTCGGGCCGGCCAGTCTGCCTAGTTGTCGATTACGCTTTCCACCAACGACGTGGTTCAACGTTCTCCGGCAATGTGTCCGCAGGGATGGTGCGAACTTCGTCATAGATTTCCTGATAGGTGTCTGCGCCACCCTGCCAGCCATTGATCCGCTCACGCCACTGTTCCCAAAGCTGTGGTTGGAACTCTGGCGAGCACATCTCTTCCGCTTTCTTGATCTCGGCGTCAGACAAGAACGCGTTGCGTACATTGTTCTTGGCAAAGATCGTGTTTGGAAGTTGTGGATCGGAAAGACCAACTGTCTTGACCAGTGCGGCTTCGTTAGCAGCTTGCACGTGGGTTTGAGCCCAGTAAGAGGATTCCATAACGGCATCCTGCAAGTCACCACCAAGTTCATCAAATACCGAAGCCGACATTGCTGTGTGCTCGGTGCCGCAGAAGAAGTTCAGATGAACCGACTGTGAAACCACTGGCGACATGTTGGCATAAGCCACAGCCGAGGCCCAAGTCTCAGCTCCATCAATCAGACCTTGCTTCAGACCATCAAGTGTTTCTTCCCAGGCAACTGGAACTGGGTTCAGGTTCAACGCAGTCATCGCGATACGGCCAAGTTGGGTGCCTGTTACGCGGTTCTTGGTGCCAAACAACTGCTCAATGGATGTCACCGTTGGCTTGTCTTCCCAGGACAGACCTAACTGGATGCCGCGAAGTTCAGCGTGGCTGAACAAGAACTTCAAGCCGTGACGACGCTCGTAAGGCTCACGAAGAAGCGCTTGTGACTTTGGCGAATACAGGAAGTGATACTGGTCTGCCCGGTTACGGAACATGTAGGCATAGTCCAGAACGTTCAGATATGGTGCACCACCGGCAGAGTTCTGAGTCGATGCAGCATAGATATCAACGATGCCTTGCTGTGTTTTCTCAACGCAGGACACCTGGCCACAGATTTGGTTGTTGCCGATAAAGTCGACGCGGATTTCGCCATCGGTGCGGCTTTCGAGGTCACGCGCAAATTCCAATGCACCCGCACGCTCGATCAACAGGTTTTGTGGGTTAAATCCAGCAGCGCCAAACTTCAGTGTGTGCTTTGCCTCTTTAGCGAATCGCTTTTCGTAGGTTGATTCGGCTGCTCGTGCCAAATTGCCCACTGTCATGGCCCCGCCGAACGTGCCAGCTGCCAAAAGCGTCGAACTTAGACCGTAAGTCCCTGCTACTCTAAAGAAATCCCGGCGCGATACACCGCCAATCCGATCAGATATTCCCATGTTTTCCTCCCTTAATGTCAAAAAATGAGACGTTTCGTTTCAAAAAACACTAGAACGGTATGATCTTTCTGCATAGAGTTTTTTTATTGCCGGAAGGGAAAAGTGGGTTGGAAGCTGATTTCATAGTCATTGGTGCGGGTTCTGCAGGGTGTGTTTTGGCCAATCGCCTCAGCGCCGACCCGACGAACAAAGTGATCCTTCTTGAGGCAGGGGGGCGTGACTGGAACCCATGGATTCACATCCCCGTCGGGTATTTCAAAACCATCCACAATCCGTCCGTCGATTGGTGCTATGTCACCGAACCGGATCCTGGTTTGAATGGGCGGTCCATCGAATGGCCGCGCGGCAAAGTCCTGGGCGGATCGTCGTCCCTGAATGGCCTTCTTTATGTAAGGGGTCAGCCACAGGACTATGATCGCTGGCGCCAGATGGGAAATACCGGATGGGGCTGGGATGAAGTGCTCCCCCTTTTCAAACGTGCCGAGCGCAACGAGCGGGGTGCAGATGACTACCACGGCGATCAGGGGCCGTTGTCCGTCTCAAACATGCGTATCCAGCGACCTATAACTGACGCCTGGGTCGCAGCTGCGCAGTCTGCCGGCTATAAGTTCAATCCAGATTACAACGGCGCCGACCAGGAAGGTGTCGGGTTTTTCCAACTGACGGCGCGCAATGGTCGCCGGTGCAGTTCAGCGGTCGCCTACCTCAATCCAGTGCGCGGGCGCGAGAACCTGCAAATCGTCACCCACGCGCAAGTCGACAAAATTGAAATTGAAAATGGACGCGCAACGGGCGTCACCTACAAAGACCGCAGTGGAAAACTTCAAACGATATCGGCCAACCGTGAGATCATACTTTCGGGCGGGGCCATCAATTCGCCTCAGCTTCTTATGGTTTCTGGCATAGGCGATGGTGCCGAACTTGGAGAACACGGAATAGAAGTTAAGAAAGAGCTCTCCGGCGTCGGAAAAAACATGCAGGACCACCTGCAAGCCCGTTTGGTTTACAAATGCAACGAGCCGACGTTGAACGACGAAGTCAGCAGCCTGTTCGGTCAGGCCCGCATCGCTTTGAAGTATGCAATGTTCCGTTCTGGGCCCATGACCATGGCCGCAAGCCTCGCAACCGGCTTTCTGAAGACGCGCGAAGATATGGAAACGCCCGACATCCAGTTTCATGTCCAACCCCTGTCTGCCGAAAATCCCGGCAAAGGGGCCGACAAATTCTCGGCCTTCACAATGTCAGTGTGCCAATTGCGCCCGGAAAGCCGCGGCGAAATCAAGTTGGACTCAGCTGACCCGCGGCAGTATCCAAAAATCGTTCCAAACTACCTGTCCACCGAGACCGATTGCCGAACCGTTGTTGAAGGCATCAATATTGCGCGCCGCATCGCGCAGCACGCGCCACTTACGTCAAAGATTTCTGAAGAATTTCGACCCCACGCAAATCTGGACATAAACGACTACGAGGCAACATTGGACTGGGCGCGCAATAATACCGCCTCAATTTACCACCCGACCGGTACGTGTAAGATGGGCACCGGCGATGACGCGGTTGTTGATCCGCGACTTAGGGTGCATGGCATCAAAGGTTTAAGAGTGGCGGATTGTTCGATCATGCCAGAAATAGTGTCTGGCAATACAAATGCTCCGGCCATCATGATCGGCGAAAAGGCTTCTGATCTGGTGCTGGGTAAGTCCTGAACTACCACCTGCCGAAGACAGATCGCGGACCAAGACGGCAGTTTCGTGTTCTGAGATAATCCCAGGTATATCGCCGGGGTTCGTTCTCACTCCGGAAAAGATGAAACAGTTCGCGCTATTTGGCGCAAAAAACGCGACAATGGTTGCGTGTTCATGAACAATGATAATTGTTTAAAAACCTACACTTGCGTGACGTCCGGCGAATTTCTGCCAACGCGCGCCGTCGCTTAAGCGAATGTGCCCAAACTTTGGCATTTCCAACATTTTCTTGCCGCATTTCTTGTCACGGATCGTCAGTAACTTAGTCAGTTAGCTGGCGTGTGGCTGATGCCCAACGTCCTTTTCAGTGCCCCAAACAACAACAAAAAGATCCGCGCCCACTACGGCCGTGGCGATGGGAAAGGTTACGCATGAATACCACCGCTTATTTTGACCCGGCAGAAGAAGATACTCCAGCTGGGATGGAGCCTGCACTGGCCTACACCGATATTTCAGACGTGCCCAGCGAAGGGACCGGGCTCGCAGGTGCGGCCTATGTTCCAGGCACAAAAATTTGGAACATCGACATGGCGCGTGTGGCCGCTGACGGTGATGCCGACGCTGAATTTGTATCCACTGAGTTAGGCTATGCCGCGAAATACTCCGACACTACGATTTCTGAGTTCTTAGGCGCTGACGCGGATAGCCTTGACAGAAACGGCGACCTCGAAATGGGGCCGTCGGCCCTGAGTTTTACAGGGTTCATCTATATCCCGCCCGGAGTTCACGAGATCACAGTCGTGTCCGATGACGGTTTCGATTTGAACATTGGGGGAGTAGACTTCAGCGAATATGCCACAGGGCGCTCGACAGATGAAACACCGCGTGTGGCTGACTTTGAAGGCGGTCTTTACCAGGTCGAATTGCTTTACTTTGACAGCGGCGGCGGCATGTCTCTTTCGCTGCAAATCGATGGTCTGCCAGTTGACCAAAGTGCGTTCTACCAATCAGAAAATGACTTTACAGATCAATTGTCGGCCGTGCCCACTGTTCTTGTTGATGACTATCACCCGTCGTTCTTTTTGGGCGAAGGTTCCCTTGAAACACCCGTCAACACCACAACGACCGACGGTCGCGATGTCGTGTAAGGAAACGGCGCCGACGACACCATCGACGGGATGGGTGGCGATGACGAACTCTATGGGGGGTATGGTGACGACCATCTGATCGGTGGCGAAGGTGATGACGTTCTCGATGGCGGTCGCGGTTCGGATCTGTTGGAAGGCGGCGCAGGCAATGATCTGCTAATTGCGCGTTCCGACGCAGGGGTTCAGAAGATCGGTCAACTGGCTATCGACATGCCAACGCGTGATGACCCTGATGGTGAAGTCGATCCCGTCACCCAAAAACTCGCCATTTACAACGATCAGCCCATTGTGGGTGACGACATCCTGATCGGGGGCGAAGGCGAAGACACATTCCTGATTTCCCCGCAAATCAACGCCAAGCTCGACATTATTCAACAGCACGTCAAACCGGACGGAACCATCAATTGGGCGGGGGTCGCAGGAGAAAACAACGAACTGCACGATCATTGGGTCGATAGCTTTGGCATTGATATCATTGCAGATTACAACGCCGACGAAGACAACATCGCCGTCATCGGTCACACTGCAAATATCTACGTCGAACACAAAGACGTCATGGGCGACGACGCTCTGGAAAGCATTATCACCGTCATTTCAAACCAGTATGGCGGCGGTGGTGCGCACGATATGGATCTGATTGGTCAGGTCATTGTCCATGGCGATCTCGTCGAAAAAGAAGACATCCAGATAGACACCAACGTCACTTACGGCATCGTCGACAATTACGCCGATGTGGCCGAAGCCCTGTTCCCGAATGGCCAGGAAAAGATCACTAGCGTCGATGGCGTGGACTACAAGGGTTACGATACGCGCACCCCGTCAGAGGGCGCAACCAAGGCCACGAACAATGGCATGGGAACTGAAAACACCGGCGCGGTGACTGGCGATCCGGCGGGTGCTTTCCAAAACAGCTATTTCGACGAAAGCATGTTGGCATCGGGGGCAGGTGACACCGAAGAGTTTCTGGAAACGCGCGCACCCTTCGAGCAATTGGGCACAGCAGAAGCCGACGATTACACCATCACCGGAACCAGCCGGGCAGACGACATCAGCCAGCCTATTCCGGATGCGCCCGAGGGGCTTCCGGGCGCTTTGGGGTATTGGAGTTTCGGGTCTTCCAATGAAGGTACCTACGCGGATGACCGCGGAGAAACCGGCAACGTCAAAGCCTATTCACTTCATGAAAACCAGGCACTTCTGCGCACTGACGGGGATGCTCAGGGTCCGGGCGGTGCCGGCGACAGCGCACTTTATTTCGACGGCGAGAATGATTTTGCCTATCTGGATCACGACCCTTCGATGTCAGTAACCCAAGGCACCATCGCCATGTGGGTGCGCCCCGATGACCTGGGCGACTGCGGGATGTTCGTGACCAAAGACCATCGCGGTCCGGAAGATGGTGGGCATTTCCGTTTGGGCTATGATCATGAAGGCGGTCTGTTCCTGCGCATGGCGGAAGGCGGCGGCGGCTCGAACCACGAGTGGAAATCCAGCAGTGTCCTGACCGAGGGTGAATGGAGCCATCTGGCCGTTTCGTTCACACAAGACGGTGTTACGGTCTTTGTGGATGGTGAAGCACTTGCAGATAATGCCTGGACCGCCTCCAGCGGCGACGTTGCTACGCCGGGTGCCTTTACCGAGGCGTATTTGCTTCAAAACGAAGAACCATGGGTATTTGGTGCGGACCAGTATAAGGCTGACGTAAACGACACCGCCCAGGAATTCGCAACCGACGCTGAAGACCTGCGCAATCCATTCGAGGGTGCCATTTCCGACTTCGGTGTCTGGGGAGGGTTCACACCAGAAGATGCCCTGAACGCCACAGAAGTTTCCGACCTATATGAAAACGGTCCCGGCGCAGCACTGACCAACCCGTCTGGTGTGGCTCCAATGCTGGCCGGTGATGATCACGTAATGGGCGAAGGCGGGAACGACACCATCGACGGTGGCCGTGGCAACGACCTGTTGGAGGGCGGATCGGGTGATGACACTTTGATCAGCCGCGCAGATACCGGCGAACAAAGGGCTGGTCAGTTGGTGCTCGACGATCCTTCGCGCCCTGAAGGGGACTCGATCCATCCTGAATATTTGAAACTCTATGATTGGATTGATCAGGACATTTCAGGCGACGACGTGCTTGTTGGTGGCGGCGGCGCTGACCACTTCCAGTTCGAAACGCTGATCAACGCAAAAAAAGATATCCTTGTTGAACACACAATGGACAACCGCATGATCCATTGGCACGGCGTTGCCGGTGAAAATACCTATATTCATGACCATTGGGTTGATGGTCTTGGCATCGACGTCGTCGCTGATTTCGACAAATCCGAAGGCGATACCATCTCGGTTATTGGCCATACAACAAACGTCGAGGTTGATTATCGGATGATCGATACCGACGGCGACGGTGTGGATGACGATGCCGTTTCTGTCATCACGGTCTACTCGCAACAAGGCAAAGGTGGCGGTGCCCACGACGAAGATTATCTGGGCTACATCGTTGTCCATGGCGATCGTGTCGAAGAGGACGACATCACCACAGACGCGGGCTCTCACATGGGTATTGTCGATACGATTGACGATATTCAGGAAGCGGTTGCGCCTACTGGTGAAACCAAGTGGATCGAACTTGAAGATGGCACTATGCACCTGGGCTATGACACCCGCGATATAGAAGGTGATCCGGTTAGCACCAGCCCTTGGGACTACTCCTCGAACAGCTGGTATCAGGACGGCGAGGTTGATCTGAAATCCGCGGTACCGGGCGGCTTAGAACAGCCGAACATATTGCTGGATCACCCCGGCGGTATCTTCGGCGGCACGAATGATCCCATCGAGATCCCGCATGACGATGTACACGCCGCCGACGACGGCACCTGGGCGTTTAGCTTCATCGCCAACAACCCCGGAAATGACCAGAAACAAGCACTTTTATCTAAAGATCACAGTGGCTTCGGAGAAGGAGGTCATATGACAACCTACATCACCAGCGGTGGTGTTTTGAAGGTGCGTTTTCAGGGCGAAGACGGCGAAAAATATCTGGTCGACTGGGGCACAAAAATCGAGGCTGGTCAGGAATACCACGTCGCCTTCACCTTCGACCAAGACGAGATTGCGCTGTATCTTGATGGTCAATTGATTGATGCCGACACAGGCTTCCCCGGTGGCATGTCCGGTAACTCTGAAGACCTGGTTCTGGGGGCTTCTACCCGGTCGCGTATTGACGAGAACGATAACCTAAACTGGCACTTCGATGGTTCCATCGACAATGTGCTGCTGCTGGATCGCCCACTGTCCGAGATCGAACTTCTGTTTCTGACCGAAGCTGGCGGTGATCCCGGCGCGTTAGACGTACTTCATGGCCGTCCGGTCGAAGAAGAGCCAGAAGATGGCGAAGAAGATGTGCCAGAAGATCCTCGTGGGGATCCACCCAACGAACCCGTCGCCGGTGAAAGCGGTGGAGTTGGCTCGATCTTCTCCAAAATCATGGACATTCTTCTGTCGATCTTCGGATTGGGCGGCGGCAGTAGCGACGCTCTTCCCCCGATCCCGACTGGTCCCGAAGAAGAGATCGAAATCCTTCTGACCGAGCTTGTGCCATCGACCGGCGACACGGATGCTGACGAGGAACTTCCTGAAGCCGACCCTCAAGAAGAGCTTGAAGTCATCCTCTGAAGCAGGTGCGCCCGGACTCCCGGCGTTCGGGCGCGCCGTTTAGGCCAAGCCACCAAATCGCACGCCTGACAAATCCGCCATTTCGCGCTTCCAGGTTGTCAGATCATCGGCGTTGAACTTTGACAGATGATCGTGCCCGCAGGCGCGCGCCATGACCTGCATTAGCTCTACGCTCGCCTCAAAGAAATTCGCCAACTGCCGCGCGGATTTCTCAACCACCAACCGGTTGACCAGATGCGGCTTTTGCGTCGCAATGCCGACGGGACAGTTATTGGTGTGACATGCCCGCATGGCGATGCATCCTACGGCCTGCATCGCGGCATTGGACACCGCCACGGCGTCTGCTCCCAATGCCATAGCCTTTACAAAATCGACCGGCTTTCGAAGCCCACCCGTAATCACAAGCGAGATATCACCACGCCCCAGAGTATCCAGATGCCGTCGCGCCCGCGCCAATGCCGGAATTGTTGGTACACTGATGTTATCGCGGAATAAAATCGGCGCAGCCCCGGTGCCGCCGCCGCGACCATCAAGGATGATGTAGTCCACACCAACGGCCAAAGCGGCATCGATATCCTTCTCGATATGTTGTGCGGACAGTTTGTAGCCAATGGGAATGCCGCCGGTACGATCACGTACCTCGTCGGCAAAATCCTTGATCTGCATCGGATCGGTCCATTCAGGGAAACGCGGCGGCGAAATGGCGTCTTGGCCCGGTTCCAGACCGCGAACTTCAGCGATTTTACCTTTCACCTTCTTGCCCGGCAGGTGGCCCCCCGTGCCGGTCTTGGCCCCTTGGCCGCCTTTGAAATGAAACGCCTGAACGCGGTCCAGCTTGTCCCACGAAAATCCGAACCTTGAACTTGCCAACTCATAGAAATACCGGCTGTTAGCCTCTTGTTCCTCGGGCAGCATCCCGCCTTCACCCGAGCAAATCCCGGTTCCAGCCAGTTCCGCACCCCGTGCCAGCGCCACCTTGGCGGGTTCCGACAATGCGCCGAAAGACATATCCGAAACGAACAGCGGTATCTTCAGCCGAAGCGGCTTCTGCGCATTCGGGCCGATGACAACTTCGGTTCCCACGTCGTCTTCGTCCAGCAACGGCGCTTTGTGCAATTGCGCTGTCAGCATCTGGATGTCGTCCCAATCCGGCAGCTCGGCGCGCGGCACACCCATGGCTTCCACCTTGCCGTGATGACCAACCTTTTTCAGACCATCACGCGCATATTGCTGGATCAGCCCGGTGTAAGGTTCTTCCTCTGTCCCGTGCGAAGTGTCGGCATAAAGCCCAAGATAAGCGTCGCGGTTGAACGGTTGCGGATTGTCCAGCGCCCAGGCCGCAATCTCATCCTGATCGACCAGCAGATCATCGCCCTCGGCCCAGGACTTGAATTTTGGCAATGCCTCGTCGTTGGCATATTCGCTAACGCCGCTGTCCAACCGGTAGTCCCAATAGTGCACACCACACATCAGGTTCTTGCCGCTAACAAATCCATCCGACATCAGCGCCCCGCGATGCAGGCATCTCCCATAAAAAACAGAGATTTCGTCGTCGAATTTCACCACCACCAAATCAACCTCGCCGACAAGGGCGTATTGTGGTTTGCGGTCAGGAAGTTGGGAAATTTTAGCAACAGAAACAGGAGTCATCGGGGGCGTCCTTAGCTGGTCAGGTCTCAACCCTACGCACGCCAATATTGTTCCGTCCAGCAAATTACCCAGACGCACAGAAGTCTATGCGTCTGGGGTTTTCTGTTCACGCAGCAGCCTTGGCTGTGTCCAATTCGGGCTTCGCTACCGGCTCCAGCCCGTGCATGATGCGACCGGTCAGTTCCTGCTGCTTCTTTTCAGGAAGCGGGTGGAACTGGCTGCCCTGAATGTCGCGGAACATGCGCTCAAGCCCATACTTGCGATAGAAACTCGACCCTCCGGCAACTTCCATGGCTTTAGCGACCGTATCGCGCAGCGCATTGGCGCAAATGGTTTTGCGCACCAATCCCGCACGGGCCAGTTCCGGGGACGGAGCAAAGTCGAAGTCGTTGCAAAGCCGGATCATATCGGCGACGGCCAGATCAGCAGTCGTCTTCAAGTTCTGCATCTCACCGGCCTGAATGTGGGCCAAAGCGTCGGTTCCTTTTGCCCGCTCCATTGCGATTTCAACGGCTGCGTCAGCGACACCAGAATAAGCCGACATGATTAGCGGCATCGCCACGGTCACAATGACACTGAACGCCGGGTGATATGGTCCGCGTGGCCGTTTAACCGCAATTGCAGCATCGGGCACGAAGGCATTTTCGATCTTGATCGTTTCCGAGCCGGTCCCGCGCATCCCCATGGTTTGCCAGTCGCCCATTGTGCTAACGCCTTCGGCCTTCAGCGACAGTGGGAAGTGAAGAACCATCGGGCCTTCTGCGGGGTCGTCATAAGCAATCGAGGTCACCATCACATCGCCCTTGGGCGAGCCGCTGGCAAAGGGTTTCATCCCGCTGACCAGGTAACCACCGTCCACTTTACGTGCGGACCCATTTGACGAAAGCCAATCATTTGCCCCCGTCGACACCAGGATCCAGTTGTTTGCCACTACCTTTTCCAACAATGGACGGCCGGGACGGCCCGCGCGGTCGTTGGCAACAGCAGCAGATACAAGATGCGAATGCATGGCCAGTGTCAGACCCGTCGCCGGGCAGGCTTTCGCGACGCCGCGCACAAACGCACACATCTCGCTGTGGGTCGCACCGCCGCCACCAAGATCGGTAGGGATAAGTGCCGTCAGAATGCCGCGCTCGCGCAGGATGTCATAATTGTCACCCATGAAGCCGTCAGTGGCGTCCATCCAGGCGGCGTTCTTCGCAAATGCGGGCGCGATATCGTCCAGTATTGCGGCCAGATCAATTTTCGTTGTCATGTCAGTAATCCTTTGAAGGGGCAGGGGCTAAACCCCTGCCGTTATTTGCGTTTTAAGAGTTGCCGCCGGGAACTGTGAAGATCGTGAACTGCACCAAACGGCACTGGTTCGGACCGGCTTCGCCTTGTGCACGCGCTGTAGCGGGCATCGGAGCAGGGATGCTTTCATCGGTGCAGCCGTCGCGATAGCTGTTCAACATCTCGAATTCACGTCCTGGCAAGACAGGGCCGTGGTCGTTGATGGCAAGATGCACTTCGGTGGTTTCACTGGACCGCAGGCCATTGCCGAACCAACCGCCAGACAGCGGGCCTTCTGCCTGGTACCAGTTGAACGAAGCCGTGCCGTCTTCGGCGACAATCACACCGCCGCCAAACCCGGCGTCTGCAGACACAATCTCACTGCGCTTCAGGACGTCCTTGCTGGTGCATTTGCCGTCGTTTTCGCAAAGGGATGGGTCATTCATCGTGACAAACCACATTGTATGAACGTGACCAGGTGTCAGCCCGACTGTGTTGAACGTGGCGAAAATGCCGTCTTCAACGCGACTGATCATGGAGGATGCGTTTTCAACGACCGTCACATCGCCCTGGCTTGGGTGGGTCATGACGGCGGAAGTTTGTGTCTCGCCTGCGAAAGCTGCGGTGGATGTCAGGGCCAAAGCGGCGGCAGTTGTAAGAGTAAAGCGTGTCATGTCGGTGTTCCTTTGTGTGTTTTCGGGTGCCCGTTATTGGGCGACACCGACTGCATAGCGGTCTCTGAATTGCCGGACTTGAGGACAATCTGTGGATTTCATGGTAAAATCTGAGGAAGCGAATTAATCTGCCGAAATGATACTGGCATTCGGTGATATCGAGGTGGACCCCGCGAAAGGGGAAGTGCGTAAAGACGGCACGCCGATCCACGTTGCGGCGCGGGCAATGAGCCTGCTCTATCTTCTAGCCAACAACGCATCCCGGATCGTGACCAAGGACGAGATTATCGAACGCATCTGGGATGGTCGCGCTATTACAGATGCCGCAATCTCGACGGTTGTGAAAGAAGCGCGCAAAGCTATTGGCGACGATGGCGCGCGTCAGGAAGTCATAAAAACCATTCATGGTCAGGGGTTTAGATGCGTTGCCGATGTGCGCATTTTGGGTCAGGCCCTGATCGCCGCAAGTGAAATGCCGGTCGAACCGCAAGGCACCATTTCTGAACTGGGGCGACAGGGGAAACCATCAATCGCCGTTCTGCCCTTTGGGGCCTTCGGTGCCACGGACTTTCGCGATCAGATGGGTGACGCTATTGCGGCCGACCTGATTGCCGCCCTTTCGCGCCTTAGGTGGGTCACGGTCACAGCGCGCGGATCGTCCTTTCGATTTCGTCAGGCTGATCCCGATTTTGCCTCGATCCAATCCCTTCTTGGGGTGCGGTATGTCTTGTCGGGGCTGATAGACCGCGCGGATCCTCATATTGGTGTGACAGTCGAACTTGCGCGCACGCACGACGGCACAGTGATCTGGAGCGACACATTCTCCGGCACGGTTGATCAGGTACATCAAATCCGTTCGGACATCATTGGGGCAGCGATTGCCGCAATGGAACTGCATGTTCCCCTAAGCGAGGCGGAAGCAGCCCGCATCGCCTCTCCGGAAAATCTGGATGCATGGGCTGAGTATCACATCGGCCTTCAGCACCTTTATCGCTTTAACCGCCGTGACAACGACATCGCGCAAGAAAGATTCAAACGCGCGATCCTGCAAGAGCCGGGGTTTGCCCGCGCGCACGCCGGACTTTCCTTCAGCGCGTTTCAATCGGCTTTCATGAGCTATTCTGACGATTTTGACATCAAGAAAATTATCGAAAGTGCGACGGCCAGCGCGGAAAAAAGTCTTGAGTTAGATATGCTTGACCCATTTGGAAATTATTGCATGGGACGTTCGCGTTGGATAGCCGGTGACGTGGAAGGCATGCAATCTTGGATGGGGCGAAGCCTTGAGATTTCGCCGAACTTTGCCCAGGGGCATTATGGACATGCGTTGTCGACAATGCTGCTAAGCGAAGGGGATCAGGCTATCGCCAAGAACCAAAAGGCCATGATGCTCAGTCCGCTGGATCCATTGCACTATGCGATGCTAGGTGTCGAATGCATGTCGCACATTGCAGAAGGGCGCCACGAAGAAGCGGCTGTATGGGGTGACCGCGGAGCCCGTGCACCGGGTGCACATTATTACATGTCGATGATCGCCGCGGTCTCTAACGACCTGAATGGAAACGCGGACGCAGCGAAAAAATGGGCCAGGGATGCTAAACGTCGCAGACCAGACGCCAATACCCAGCAGTTCTTTCAAGCGTTCCCGTTTGCTACACCTGATCAACGCGGCAAGTTCGAGCAATCTCTGAAGTCACTGGGGTTTTAGAACCGCTCGGCCTTTTTGAGTTCTGAATTTTCTTCTGTCAGCTTTGATAGAATCATTGCATGATGCCCCATGGCACGTCGCCCAACCATCTCAGATGTCGCGCGCTCGGCCGGGGTCAGTGTGGCCACGGTGGACCGGGTGTTGAATGCCCGCGCACCTGTCCGCGAAGAAACCCAGCGCAAGGTTTTTGCCGCTGCGCAACAGATCGGATTTCACGCCGTCGGGCTGATTGAACAGCGTGTCGAATGGGAAAAACCCGAGCTGGTTCTTGGATTGGTCCTGAATAAGGAACGTCAGGCTTTTTACAAATCCCTGCGCGCTGCCGCGATAACCGCTGCCGCCGCCGAAGACGGCATTCGCATTCGCCCGCATATCGTGTTTTCGGCCAGTCAGGCGCCCGCTGATATGGCTGCGCATTTCGAGGCGATGATAGGCACAGCCGATGTCGTTGCGTCGACCGCGATCAACCATGTTGCGGTGACCGATGCAGTCAGCCGCCTGAAGGATGAAGGCATCCCATGCTTTGCCCTAATGAACGATTTCGCACAGGGCGTGCGCCAAAGCTATATCGGCCTTAACAACTTAAAATAGGGCGAATTGCAGCACATATGGTCTCAACTGCGGCCCAGCGACCCGGCAAGATCGCGATCTTTGTCGGCGGTCACCGCTGGCACGGTCACGAGCTGCGCGAGACTGGTTTCAGAAGTTATTTTCGCGAGCACCGACCTGATGCCACGGTGCTGGACACATTGGTCAATCTCGAAACCCGGCAGTTAACTTATGAGGCGACGCTGGATCTGTTATCGCGTCACCCGGATCTTTGTGGGTTTTACTGTGCTGGTGGCGGCATGGAGGGGGCAATCGCCGCCCTTCGCGAAACCCGTGCGCCCGGCGAAGTTGCACTGGTCGTCAATGAATTGACCCCCGAAAGTCGGATCGCATTGGCCGAGCGTTATGTGACGATGGTCATCGGGACTCCGGTTGACACACTTTGTCGGGCGTTGGTGCGACTGGCGGCCCAAACATTGAAGCAAGACGCTGCGCCGTTACCCGGACAGCTATTTCTTGATCCCGCGCTTTACCTGCCTGAGTCGGTTTAGTGTGATAGAATTCTATCATTTCTCAACCTCAAGCGATTGCACCAATGATGGATTCTCGCGGTGCCGGAATTGACGGACCGGCGTTGCCTCGCCAGAGTCCGCGCGAACGCTGGCAAATGGATGTCAGTTAGAAATTTACTGGGTGCAGGTTGCCAACGACCTGAACTCTCGCCTGAAAAGATGAAGGAAACGTTATGAGCACGATCCGTCTTACCGCCGCACAGGCTCTCGTCCGGTATCTGACCGCGCAACTAACCGAAGATGGTGTCCCCTACATTGCGGGCGTCTGGGGCATTTTCGGCCATGGCAACGTCGCCGGAATTGGCGAAGCGCTATATGCCTCTCGCGAGGCATTGCCCACTTATCGCGGACACAACGAACAGTCGATGGCTCATACAGCAATTGCCTATGGCAAACAGATGCGCCGCACGCGAGCGATGGCCGTCACTTCGTCCATTGGTCCGGGCGCAACCAACATGGTAACCGCTGCGGCCCTGGCCCACGCCAACCGCCTGCCGGTTCTTTTGATCCCCGGCGACGTCTTCTCAACCCGTGGTCCCGACCCGGTCCTTCAGCAAATTGAGAACTGGGCAGACGGAACAGTCTCTGCCAACGATTGCTTCCGTCCGGTCAGTCGGTACTTCGACCGCATCTCGCGGCCTGAGCATATATTGACAGCTCTGCCACGCGCCATCGCCACAATGATGGACCCTGCCACATGCGGTCCGGTAACCGTCGCGTTCTGCCAGGATACCCAGTCGGAAGCCTATGATTACCCCGAAGAGTTCTTTAAGCCCCGGGTCTGGAAAATGCGCCGCATTCGCCCGGATGCCAACGAATTGGCCGACGTGACCGATGCCATTCGCGCAGCCAAAAACCCGGTGATTGTCGCTGGCGGCGGCGTGCTTTACTCTGGTGCGACCGAGGCGCTGAAGGCATTTGCCGAAGCGCACAATATCCCCGTGACCGAAACGCAGGCCGGTAAATCGTCGATGCCATGGGATCACCCGTTGAACCTGGGGCCCATCGGTGTCACCGGCGGTGACCCGGCAAACGATGCCTGTGGCCGCGCCGATCTGGTGTTGGGCGTGGGATCGCGCCTTCAGGACTTCACAACCGGGTCTTGGTCAATCTTCAAGGCACCCGAACGCACACTCGCCTGTTTGAACGTTCAGGCCTATGACGCCGTAAAACATGGCGCATTGCCGCTGAACGCAGATGCGCGTGTTGGTTTGCAAGAACTGTCGACGGGATTGGGCAGTTACAAGGCCGAAGCACCTGACGCAGCGGAAAAGACCACATGGTTCAACAACGTTGATCCGCTGACCGATGCGCCCAAAGATGGCAACGCCTTGCCAACTGACATGCAGGTCGTCGGCGCTGTTCAACGGTCCAGCACCGAAAAAACCATCGTTATGGGAGCCGCGGGCACCATGCCGGGCGAGCTGCATAAACTTTGGAAAGCCGGGGATGTGGGCAGCTATCACATGGAATACGGCTTTTCCTGTATGGGCTACGAGATCGCTGGTGCCCTCGGCGTCAAAATGGCCGACCCGGATCGCGATGTGATCTGCATGGTTGGCGATGGCAGCTATTTGATGGCCAACTCCGAAATGGCGACAGCCGCCATGATGGGCATCAAGTTCACTGTTGTGATCACAGACAACCGGGGATTTGGCTGCATCAATCGGTTGCAAAGCGCGACCGGTGGGGCAGAATTCAATAACCTGCTGGATCACTCCTATCATGTTAACCCGTCGATGATCGACTTTGCAGCACATGCCGCCAGTATGGGGGCCGAAGCCGTGCACGTGGGCTCGATCGCCGAACTGGAAGAGGCATTGGAGCGGGCAAAAGAAGCCGCTGGCCCATTCGTCGCTGTCATTGATACTGACCCATATCCATCGACCGAATTTGGCGGCAGCTGGTGGGAAGTTGCCGTGCCAGAGGTAAGCGAACGCGAAGAAGTTCAGGCAGCTCGGGTCAAATACGAAGCTGGCCTGAAGGCCCGTAACGAAACCTGAACAAGGCGCAGTCGAAATGAGTCATTTGCTTTGCAAACCCAACGGCACTGCCGGGAAAGTGCATGATATCACTCCCGAAAGTGCTGGCTGGGGCTATGTGGGCTTTGGGCTCTATCGGTTGACGGCTGGAGAACAGATTGCCGAAGCTACCGGAGGTCGCGAGGCTATTCTGGTGCTGGTCGAAGGCAAGGCGCGGCTGACCGCCAGTGGTCAGGATTTTGGCGAAATGGGCGAGCGGATGAACGTGTTTGAACGCACGCCGCCCCATTGCCTTTACGTGCCAAACGACGCCGACTGGACGGCACTGGCGACCACGGATTGCACTTTGGCCGTCTGTACGGCGCCGGGATCGGGCGGGCACGAGGCGGCCGTAATTGGCCCTGACGGTATCGCCACCGAGCCGCGCGGCAAGGGCACAAATACGCGCTATATCAACAATATAGCCATGGAAGGTCGCGACGTGGCCGATAGTTTGCTGGTGACCGAGGTGTTCACACCTTCGGGGCATTGGTCGTCCTATCCGCCGCATCGGCATGACGAAGACGACTTTCCAAACATGACCTTCCTGGAAGAGACCTATTATCATCGTCTGAACCCGGCTCAGGGCTTTGGAATTCAACGTGTCTGGACGGAAGATGAAACGTTGGACGAGACAATTTCTGTTTCAGATCATGATGTTGTCTTGGTGCCAAAGGGACATCACCCCTGCGGGGCACCCTATGGGTATGAGATGTATTATCTCAACGTGATGGCCGGGCCATTGCGCAAATGGCGATTCAAGAACCACCCGGATCACAACTGGATCGCTGAAAAAGACGCCTGATGTAGCGGGTTAACAAAATCTTATCGCAACGGTCGATGCCGAATTTTGTGCAGAGATCGCTTAATCTAAAAATTCTAATTATTTCAGCTTCGTAGCGCGAAAACCTCTGTCTGTATCGCGTCGGTAATGCGTCGTTATAGCGTCGGTGGCTGCGTGCGGAGTCTGTTAGATTTTGCGCTTATCAGCCATTTTGCGACCCAAGAGTTAACCTTTGATGAATGCCAGTCTGACAGGAATGGACACCATATATCTGAACGCGGGTGTCTCGGCTTATCGAACAAAGAAAAAGGCGGCATGCGCGAAGCGTGCCGCCCAAAATTGCTAATGCAACAGCCCAAGGGTAATTAGGCCGCTTTCTTGCGCCGGCGCATCGCTGCCAACCCGCCAAGACCACCAAAATCACCCATGTCGATCGTAAAAAGTACGAAATATTGCCGCCATTAGCGACCAGGGCAGTCACCAGCGGGTCATCATCGCCCAAAGTATGGGACCAAGAGCCCGAGTCCGTAGTTTCTTCGTCGTATTCAAATGAAAATTCGTCGCCAGCGACAAATGGAAAAATCGAATTACTGTCCTCTTTTCCTTCTTCAACACTGTTTTTGTAAACTATTGGCGATTTTCGTTTGGCACTTGTCAAAGCCTTGGCCGAACAATCCTGAACAATCATTGTCGCCAGAATACACGGTCGCTGTGCTCGCAGCTTCGGTTGCCATTCCTATAACTGTCGCAACAGCTAAGGTTTCTAAGAGTTACACAGGTTCCCACCCAGTATAAGCCGCACCCAACATTTGGGCGCTATACGCTGCTGGAAGTGTTTATTCATTATTCTTTCGAGAGGGAAAAATGTCATAGATTATCGTAAGTATTTGTTTTTCAACAATTTACCTTATCATTCGCCACCTCCAACCTGTTGCCGATCAAGGTTGAACTGGGGGCATAACTTTTAAAAATCGCCCTTTCGGGTCTTCTTCTCAAACAAGCAACGAGGAGGAGTTCGTGCGTGACTTGGCTAAAAAAACGGCCACTCAGTACGAATCACAGCTACTAAAAATCTCGGCAGGTCGAGTTATCTAATGACTTCAGGTTTTGGGCTAACTTTCGATTATCGCGACAATGGCATTGAGTTCAGTTTTATTGTTTCTTTTAATAAAACAACGCTCGCGGTATGCGTGTTAAACACTGATGGCAGTGCATAATTTGAGCAGTATTTCGCCACTTTTTCGCCGCATTTCTTGGTCGATGAGCAAAAACCGGTTAACGTCATCGTGTAATTGCTGCGCGCCCTATTAATTTTGCGCACGTACCTTTGGTGGGGGACACTATGAATATTACAAGAACGCTATTATTGGCGGCCTCGTTGTCAGTTGCAGGTGCAGCGGCAGATGCGGCCATTTTGGGATTTGATTTCGAAGACGCTAACAACGGCTGGAAAATCTACGAAAAGGATGGGTACATGTTTGACCCGTCCAACTTGAACAGTTCGACCAGATGTGCAGACGATGGGCCAAATCCAAAGCACTGCTTCCTGGAGACGACACAAGGTGATCCGACAGTTTTGTCGCCTGACTTGATCGATGATGCGACTGAAGATGCCGAAAGGTATCACGACGGTGAGTTCACAGAAGATGAAGAATTCGATCTGTTGGCGTTCTACATCAACTTCCAGGGCACAGGTGCTAACGACGACAACACCATGTGGCTATATGATCAGGACATCGCCTTTGACGATGAACTTGAGACCTGGTCAGGCACCGGAGAAATTCTTGCCTTCACACTGGACGCAGCCGCAGACAGCTTTGAAGGGCTAGACATCTATCTTGCAGGTGATGTCGGAAGTGGACCACTAGGAGCGGATCATCTACTGAGCGATCAGATCGGCTATATCGTTGTCATCCAGGAAGGTTACTTTGAGGGCATCAACACCTTCACATGGAATGCGTCCAATGGAGCCAACAACCGCGTTGACTGCGTATACATCGGAACAAATCCAGAGGATAAGGCGAACTTCAACGTCGGCAGTCTATTTGCAGAAGGCTGCGGAGCACCGACCATTATCCCTGTCCCGCCAAGCCTGCCTCTGATGGCTGCCGGACTTGGTATCCTGGGTGTTCTTGGCAGACGTAAGATGAAGAAAGCGGCCTAAGTCAGGGCGCACTGCCAAATCGAAATTGAAAAGGGGCTGCCGATTGGCCGCCCCTTTTTCTTTGTCTGAACTTCGTTTTGGTCCGTTGGTTAGATATCCCGGCCCACGGTCAAACGCTCCAACCGCTCTATTGTCTCTTGCAGCCCCTCGCGATTTGGGTTGATCCTGGCAACCTCTCGCCAGGCAGCCAATGCACCCTCGGGTTTGCCAATCTCTTCAAATATCAACGCAAGCCCGCTCATCGCGCCGAAATGGCGTGGGTTCAACGACAGGGTTTTCTGGATATCCTCCAATGACATGCCGAACTGACCGGTCTGATAATAGGCCGTGGCCCGCGCGTTATAACCTTCGGCAAAATCCGGCGCGTGGTCTATCAGGGCCGAGAAATGCTCGATTGCCAGTTTGAAATCGCTTTCGCTCATCGCCTGTCGCCCGCGCGATAAAAGCAAATCCATGGACGGAGAACCGGATTGCGACCAGATCACCTGAATGCGGCCTTCAATCTGGGCCGAAGCTGCGGTGTCGGCGGTTTTCAGCCCCTCAAACAGCGTGTCCAGTTCCGCATCCTGCGCATTGGCAGAGGGCAGGAAAACCAGACTTGCGAAAACTGCCGTTACGGCACATTTGAGGTATGAAGCATTCTTGGGCATGTCATTTTTAAATCTAACGCAATCCGGGGAAATTACGAGACCCGGGAAAGTCACAAATAAAGGAAACCGTTTTGAGCGAGACTATCGACAAAGCCGTGCAGGCGCTGAACGCCAAGCTGGACGGTGCAGGATTTGACGGTTCGGCCAAGTTTGCCATCGAAGGCGAAGGCAGCATCGTGTTGGATCAGGACGGCGTGCGGGCCAGTGATGATGACACCGAAGTGACACTGACTGCTGATGTCGAGACCTTTCAGGATTTGCTCTCCGGCAATTTGAATGCCACATCGGCGTTCATGACGGGGCGTTTGAAACTGGACGGCGACATGGGCGTGGCCATGCGCCTTGGTTCGGTGCTGTCCTGACCGATATGCCACCCTTCCACGCCGCTCTGGCCGAAGGCCCTGAGCAGGTTCAGCTCAGGTGGGTCGCCACCGAGGATGGCGTGCGGCTGCGGCTGGGTCTGTGGACAGCCGCCGACGCCCGGGCAACGGTTCTGCTGTTTCCCGGCCGCACTGAATATCTTGAGAAATACGGTCGCGTGGCGATGGACCTGATCAAGGCGGGTTTCAACGTTGCCGCGATCGACTGGCGCGGGCAGGGGTATTCTGACCGCCTGATTGCAGACACACGGCTGGGGCACGTCCAGAACTTCGCCGACTACCAAAAGGATGTGCGGGCCTTCGTTGCTGCCGTGGATGCCTTCAAGCTGTCTGGCCCGAGGGTACTTCTGGCTCATTCCATGGGCGGATGCATTGGCCTACGCGCGCTGATAGATGGATTGGCCGTCGAGCGCGCGGTTTTTTCCGCTCCGATGTGGGGTATCCATGTGATGCCGGCGTTGCGTCCGGCGGCCAAAGTCCTGCCCACGCTCGCGCGGCTGGCAGGGTCTCATCTGAAGGTCATGCCGGGCACGTCACCTGAAAGCTATGTGCTGGAAACAAATCTGGCCGACAGTCTTCTGACCAGCGACGTTGATCATTATGGCTATCTCCGGCGGCAGGCCGAGGCGTCAACTGAACTGGCATTGGCTGGCCCGACCATCCACTGGTTCGAGGTCGCCCACGAGGAAATGTCAGCGCTTTATGACGCAGCGCGCCCGGAAATTCCGGTTCTCACACTGGTTGGGACTAACGAGGAAGTTGTTGAACTGGACGCAATCAAGTCAGCCCACGACCTCTGGCCATCTGCAACACTGGAAATTGTCCCCGGCGCAAAACACGAAATGATGATGGAAGTGCCCGGCATTCGCAGCCACTTTATGAAGCGCGCCATCGACTTTCTGTCGGCGTCCTAAACGTCGATACCAGTAAACGCGGTTTTCAGGGCTTCGGACCAAGCGCCGCTCATGGCGCGAAAGGTCGCGTCCTGATCTTCGATGCGCCGTTGTTCGGTGATCCGGCATTCGTTAGCCGAGATTACGGCCAGATCAAGCGGCATTCCGACGCTCAGATTTGACCGCAATGTCGAATCCATACTCAAAAACACGGCCTTTTTTGCATCCGCCAATGACGTCTCGGTCGTGACAACACGGTCCAATATGGGTTTGCTATACTTATGCTCGCCAATCTGCAAGTAGGGCGTATCAGCAGTGGCTTCGATGAAATTGCCCTCGGGATAGATCAGGAACAGGCGCATATCCCCTCCCAGACGCTGACAGGCGACGATCATCGATGCCGAAGCGCTGGCCGCTGTTTCGCCCATACGGCTGCCAACTTCCTGACTGGTGTCATTCAGCGCCCGGCCAATCATTTCGGCCACTTTCAACATGGTCGGTGCCAGCAGAATTGAAGTTTCCGGCGTCGCCTCGGTGTCCGTGGTTGCTTCGTCCAGCCGCGCAATCGTCGTTTGAGTTACCGACAGGCTGCCAGCCGTCATGATCACGATTACCCGCTCACCCGGCACTTCGAACGTGAACATCTTTCGATATGTCGAAATGTTGTCCAACCCCGCGTTGGTACGCGTATCGCTCAGGCAGACGATGCCGTCATTCAGTTTCAGGCCGACACAGTAGGTCATGGACAAGTTCTTTGAATAAGTGCTTCTGCGCGCACTACTAATGGCAGGTGATGACGGCGGCAAGAGCGTCAGTACGGCGCATCCCCAATGACAATCATCTACAAAATTTCCGGGTATTTTAATTAAAATGGGGCGTGATCCCCACCCGGATCACGCCCCAGCCCCACCCAGACGACGTGCTGCAACCGGGACGGGTTACGCGCATCGCCGTGAGCAACTGGTTGTTAGCAGTTTATACTTCGTCACCGCCGTTGTTTTTGCCGCCGGATTTGCCGGGATCACCATCTTCGTCACCATTGCCGCGACCCGAATTTGGATTCTTGCCACCGTCATCGTCCGGTGTCGGTTCGGGATCAGGCGTTGGCTCTGGGTCCGGCGTCGGCTCAGGATCTGGCGTTGGCTCAGGATCAGGTGTTGGTTCGGGATCCGGCGTCGGAGCTGGGTCCTCGATAACAACCGTGACCGGCACAATTGTTCCGTCGGGACCTTCAACGCCTGCAACAGGCTGTTGCAGGATCAGCGCGAAAACCTCGGTCACAACGCGACGGTTCGCGCGCTCCCGGACTTCGGTTTCAATAGCTGGTGCATCTTCACCGAAGGACACCATGGCTTCCAAACGGTTCGCATCAATACCTTGTTCGACCAGGTAATCGACAACGCTTTGAGCGCGACGAAGTCCCAGGTCTTCGTTGTATTCCTGGCTGCCAACACGGTCGGCATGGCCATATACGCGGAATTTTACGTTTTCGTGTTCAAGAATCCACTCTGCCTGATCGCTGAGAAGCGCTTCGGCTTCTGCGTCCAGGAAATCCTCGTCGAAACCAAAGTGAACAACGTTAGGAGTCTCGGCCTGGAATTGCCGAGCCAATGCCGACAATGTTGCCGCCTGCGGAACTTGCAGAACGGTCGCAGAACGCGAGATTTCAGAAGTTGCTGCACAGCCGGTGAGAGCGGCAGTGCCTAGCAAGATGGATAATACTTTAAGGGACGAAACACACATCGTCGGACCTCACACTCGTTACAAACACAAACCGCAGGAACACATGCGGTATGACGGCAGTTCTAGGGCGCAATTGTGGCAAAATTAGGGCGACTAATGCAAAATAAGACAAAATTGTCGTAATTAATGTCGGAATAATTGCACTGATTAGCCATGGCGCAGAAACGACCAGCGTATATTCCCGTATTACGAGGTTAATTTCGTTGATTCAGCCGACGAAGCCCGCCGCTGGGCCCAACTTAAGAATCACGCCCGCGTGGCTCTGGCGTGAAAGCATCCTTCGCGGGCGTTGTGTATGTGGATATAGTTCACGTCGGTATTCTCGAACATGTTGATCAACCCTGGCGCCGCTGCATGGCCTTCTGTGACTTCGGCCGTCAATAACATGTCGTCAGAACTGAACCCCCGCAAAGACAACAGCCGTCCGTCCAGAACGTCCGGGATCACTCCTGGTGCCAATCGCGCCTGCGTCGCAGTTTCTCGCACGTAGACTGCGTGCGAAGACCGATAGGGTGAATTGGCCGCCTGGTGCTGGTAATTAGCCAGAATAAGGAGTTCTCCGCTCCGGGCCTCTTTTAGACTGACACGGCACGGGAATCCGACATCACTATGAGCAGTGACTTTGATCGCACCACGGCGCGCCAATTCTTCCGGCGACAGCTTAAAGAGTGGTTGAAAAGGGGTGGGGGACAGGGCGTGGATTTGAAACGACATGAGGTCCTCGTTGTAAGTGTCGAGGGCAGATTAGTCGCTTGTATGCGGCGTCCAATCCGTTTCATGCGCATTGAAGATGCGGGCCGCCCGTTGGGGCGACCCGTGGCAGATGTTACCCTGCGTCTTTATAGCTGACCTGTTTCACGTCGGCGTCCGGGTCTGACTTTTCCCGCCGTACCAACAGCCGGTTCAGCGCGTTGACATAAGCCTTGGCGCTGGCAACCACGGTGTCGGTATCTGCCGACTGACCGGTGGCAATGCGGCCATTCTCTTCCATCCGCACGCTCACTGTCGCCTGAGCATCTGTGCCTTCGGTCACCGCGTGCACCTGATAGAGTTGCAAGTTTGCCTCGTGCGGGAACAACGCTGAAACCGCGTTGAAAGTCGCATCAACCGGTCCATCGCCCTGCGCCGTTGTCTGCTTGTCTTCGCCATCAATTGTCAGGGTCAGGTCAGCCGATTGCGGTGCTTCGGTGCCGCAGATCACGCGCAGGAACTTTACCTGAATGTGGTCGTGGGCATCGCCGGATTCCTGATCGCGCATCAGCGCCAACAGGTCATCTTCGAACACTTCCTTCTTGCGATCCGCCAGCGCTTTGAACCTCACGAAGACATCGTTCAACTGATTATCGGCCAGATCGAAACCCAAGTCCTTCAGTTTCGAACGCAGAGCAGCCCGGCCCGAATGTTTGCCCATGACGATATTTGTCTCGGACAGGCCGACGTCTTCAGGGCGCATGATTTCGAACGTTTCGGCGTTCTTCAACATGCCGTCCTGATGGATGCCGCTTTCGTGGGCAAAGGCGTTTTTGCCGACGATGGCTTTGTTGTATTGCACCGCAAAGCCCGAGACGGTCGCGACTCGGCGCGAGATATGCATCAGTTTAGTGGAATCGATGCCGGTGGAAAATGGCATGATGTCTTTGCGAACCCGCATCGCCATCACGACCTCTTCCAGCGCGGTGTTGCCCGCGCGTTCGCCCAGACCGTTGATTGTGCATTCGATCTGGCGCGCGCCACCTTCTACAGCTGCCAGCGAGTTCGCCGTCGCCATGCCCAGATCGTTGTGACAATGGGTGGCGAAGATCACCTCATCCGCGCCGGGAACCGTCTCGATCAGCTTTCGGATCAGATCGGCGCTTTCGCGCGGTGCTGTATAACCGACGGTATCGGGGATGTTGATCGTGGTTGCCCCGGCCTTGATCGCAATCTCGACTGTGCGGCACAGATAATCCCATTCGGTGCGTGTGGCATCCATCGGGGACCACTGCACATTGTCGCACAGATTGCGCGCATGGGTGACCGTGTCGTGGATGCGATCGGCCATCTCGTCTTTCGTCAGATTCGGAATGGCGCGGTGCAGCGGCGAAGTGCCGATAAAGGTGTGTATCCGCGGCTGCGCAGCGTGCTGAACAGCCTCCCAACAGCGGTCGATATCTTTGAAGTTGGCCCGCGACAGCCCGCAGATTACGGAATTCTTCGAGCGGCGCGAAATCTCGCTGACTGCCTCAAAGTCACCTTCCGAAGCAATTGGAAACCCGGCCTCAATGATATCAACGCCCATGTCGTCCAGAAGTCCGGCAATCTCCAGCTTTTCAGAATGGCTCATGGTCGCGCCAGGAGATTGCTCGCCGTCGCGCAAGGTCGTGTCGAAAATCAACACATGGTCTTTGTTGGACATGATCTTATCCTCAGATACGTGGTTTCGGCGCAGGCACACGGTCTGCATCGCCGGAATTGGGTTCGCCTTTTGGCTCGATCAGAAGCACTTTGACTTCTTCCTCGGCACGGGGGCGGTGAATGGCACCTTTGGGCACGACGATCATCTCGCCAGCACCCACACAGACCGGGCTGTCGCCATCGCTGTCCATGAACATCTCGCCCTCAAGGACAAGGAAGAAGTCGTCTGTGGTGTCATGTTTGTGAAACGGAAACTCGCCTTTGAATTTCACCACCATTACATCGTTGTCGTTGTAATCGGCAACCACATGCGGGTTCCAATGGGTGGTGAAATGCGAAAGTTTATCCGCCAGATTTATCGCTTTCATGATGTTGTCTCCTAAGCCTTTGTGAAATGGCGCGTCGTCCCCTCTGAGCGGTCGCGCCAAAAGGCACGCTCAGAGGCGGCTAAGGAGTAGAAGCAGGCCAGCGTGCGAAAACGCACGGGAAATGGATATGTCTGGCAAGTTGCTCATGGGCACAGACGTTATGGGGCCGGATCGGCCTTGTAAAGTCCGCAATTCACAATGATCGGGCTCAGTTGCCGTCTGTGGTTTCGTCGGCCAGGGCACCATTTTCCCAGGTGCCCGAACGCTCCTCGCCGTTGGCATAACGGATTGTGCCGTTGCCCTGACGTTTGCCACGCACGAACGTGCCTTCGTAAACGTCGCCGTTGGCATAGGTTGCCGTGCCTTCGCCGTCGATTTCACCACCGGTCCATGCACCGGTGTAGGTAAAGCCATCCGGCATGTTGATCGTGCCTTGGCCCTGGCGTTGCCCAGATACGAAAGCACCTTCATAGATTGTGCCATCGGAATAAGTTGCAGTGCCCACGCCTTCGCGCTGACCGTTCGCCCATTGGCCTTCGTAGACATAGCCGTCGGCAAAAGTCATTTTGCCTTGCCCGTCCATCTTGGCATCCTTGAATTCACCCTCATAGACCAGCCCATTGGCATAAGTTGCCACGCCGCTGCCTTCGATGACGCCCGCGAGCCACTGGCCTTCATAGGTGTTTCCGTCCGGGTAGGTGATCAGGCCCGAGCCATCGGCAACATCATCTTTGAATGTGCCTTCATAGACCGAACCGTCGGGATAAGTGACTTTGCCCGATCCTTCGATGCGGCCGTCGCTCCAGCCGCCTGCGTATATATAGCCGTCAGTTCCGGTAAATGTGCCCTGTCCCTGTCGGCGATCACTATCAAAGTCGCCTTCGTAAACGTCGCCGTTGGAATAGGTGACCTTTCCGGCGCCCTGACGTTTGCCGTCAACCAGATTGCCCTCGTAGATATCACCATTGGACTGTGTCAGCACACCAGTGCCGTTGATCTGACCATTGGCCCAGGACCCGACATATGTCAGCCCGTCAGGCATAGTCAGTGTGCCCTGGCCCTCGCGCACGCCGCGCACCAGTTCGCCCTCGTAGATTGCGCCATCCGGATATTGGATGCGGCCAGAGCCTTCTTTGATCCCGCTGGCCCAGGCCCCTTCGTAGACATAGCCATTCGGGCTTTCCATCTTGCCCTGACCGTCGTGCAGCGCATCTGTAAAGCCGCCTTCATAGCGAACACCATTGGCATATTGTGCCACCCCGGTGCCGTTAATTTTTCCGTCTTTCCATTCGCCCGAGTATGTGCCGCCATCGGCAAAGGTGATCTCGCCGCGCCCTTCCGGCTTACCGGCAACGAACTCGCCGGTGTAAACCGAGCCATTCGGAAACTCGGCACGACCTTGACCGCGAATCTCGCCATCAGCCCACTCGCCGGAATAAACATAGCCGTTCGGCAGCCGGTAGGTGCCGGTTCCGTGCTGTTTGCCGTCCTTGAACGTGCCCTCGTAAACCCCGCCATCATCGTATTGCTTTGTTGTTACCCGGCCATCCTGAGCGTCTGCCGCTCCGGCCAGTGCCACACTCAACGCCAATACACTTGCGCCAATTTTCAGCTTCATCTTGGTCATCACGGTCGGTTTCATCCCACGCTTATGGTCATCGTATCTGATCGCCTGCGCGCTAAATCTAGTCGACGCCCGAAGCCCCCGCAACGCTTTTCCCCGTGAACGGTCTTTCCCTTAGGCACATCTCTGCTAAGACAACCTTCGGGCAAAGGAGCAAACGATGGCAAAACGCTTCCGTATTACGCTTGCACAGATGAACCCGACAGTCGGGGATTTGGCGGGAAATGCCGCCTTGGCGCGCCGCGCCTGGGAGGCGGGCAAAGCCGCTGGCGCCGACTTTGTGGCGCTGCCCGAGATGTTCGTTACCGGGTACAACACCCAGGATCTGGTGATGAAACCGGCCTTCGCCCGCGATGCCATGACACATATTGACCAATTGATGGCGGATTGCGCAGACGGTCCTGCACTGGGCATTGGTGGCCCGCTTTTGCAGGGCAACAAGCTTTATAATGCTTACCATGTGCTGAAAGACGGGAGGCTGGTGCGGCAGGTGCTAAAACACAACCTGCCCAATGAAACTGTCTTTGACGAAGTTCGCCTCTACGAACAGGGACCATTGGCTGGCCCTTATGACCTTGGCATTGTACGTGTTGGCACGCCAATTTGCGAAGACGCCTGGCACGAAGATGTGCCCGAAGCATTGGAAGAATCCGGGGCCGAGATCATACTGGTGCCCAATGGATCACCTTATTATCGCAACAAATATGATGTCCGTCTGAACGAAATGGTGGCCCGCGTTGTGGAAACCGGCCTGCCGCTGGTTTATCTCAACATGATTGGCGGACAGGACGATCAGGTCTTTGACGGCGGCACCTTCGTCTTGAACCCCGGTGGTGAGTTGGCTGTGCGCATGCCGGTCTTCGATGAAGCGATCACCCATGTAGATTTCGAAGAAACCGACGAAGGATGGCGCGCGATCCCCGGCGAGATTGCCCAATTCCCTGACGAATGGGAGCAGGATTACCGCGTTATGGTCGAATCCCTGCGCGACTACTTCCGCAAGACCGGCTTCAAAAAGGCGATGCTGGGCCTGTCAGGCGGCATCGATTCCGCAATTGTTGCCGCTATTGCCGCCGACGCGCTGGGTCCCGAAAACGTCCGCTGTGTGATGTTGCCGTCGAAATACACCTCAGAGGATTCGCTGGAAGACGCGGGCGAAGTGGCGCGCAATCTGGGCACCCGTCTGGATACTGTATCGATCAAGGACCCGGTAACAGCCGTGAACGGCACCTTGGCCGAAGTCTTTTCTGGCACGGAACCCGGCCTGACCGAAGAAAACATCCAATCCCGTCTGCGCGGCGTTCTTCTGATGGCGATCTCGAACAAACACGGCGAGATGCTGCTGACGACCGGAAATAAATCTGAGGTCGCGGTCGGCTATGCCACAATCTATGGCGATATGGCGGGCGGATATAACCCGATCAAAGACCTTTATAAAATGCGGGTGTTCGAAACCTGCCGCTGGCGCAATGCCAATCACCGCGACTGGATGATGGGCCCGGCGGGTGAGGTTATTCCACCTCGCGTGATCGACAAGCCACCGACGGCCGAATTGCGCGAAGACCAGAAAGACAGCGATAGCCTGCCACCTTACGAGGTGCTTGATGTGATCCTTGAGCAATTGGTCGACAAGGACGCCTCGGTCGCCGATGTGGTTGCCATGGGATATGACCGCGACATGGTGAAGAAGGTCGAGCACCTGATTTACATCGCCGAATACAAACGGTTCCAATCGGCACCGGGCGCGCGTCTCACACCCGGTGCTTTCTGGCTGGATCGCCGCTATCCCATTGTGAACCGGTGGCGCGATAAATCGTAAGTCATACGGCCAACGAAAGTCCTTCCGCCAGTGGAGCCTTAAACGAACATCATGACGTTAGATGCGATCATTTTGGGTGCGGGCGGAGCTGGATTGTTGGCGGCGGCTACGGCCGGGCAGGCAGGTGCAAAGGTATTGCTTTTGGATCACGCCGACAAAGCCGGAAAAAAGATCCTGATATCCGGTGGCGGGCGCTGCAACTTTACTAACACCGGGGCAGAGGCAGACTGTTACCTGTCCGAAAATCCCCATTTCGCCAAATCCGCCCTCAGCCGTTACACCCAGTGGGATTTTCTGGCCCTGATCGAACGGCACAAAATAGCTTGGCATGAAAAAACTCTGGGGCAGCTATTCTGCGATGGCTCTGCACGGCAGGTTGTCGCGATGTTATTGGACGAATGCGCGAAGGGGCAGGTTGAAGTGCAACTGTCGGCGTAAGTTGGAAAGGTTGTCCACCGCGACGGGCTATTTCATGTTTTGGGCAGAAGCGCGCCAAACCTGGTCCTTGCGACCGGCGGTCCATCAATTCCGAAGATGGGGGCAACCGGTTTGGCCTATGACCTTGCCCGCCAGTTTGGGTTGTCGATTGTTGAACCTCGTCCCGCGCTCGTTCCGTTTACCTTGGGTGATGGGGATCAAGCCTATAAATCCATTTCAGGCGTCGCGGTGCCCGCCATCGCGCGGGTCGCAGACAAATCGTTTGAGGAAGCGGCACTTTTCACCCATCGCGGCTTGTCCGGACCGTCGATCCTGCAAATCTCGTCCTATTGGTCGCCAGGTCAACCGATCTGGCTGAACATATTTCCCAACGCACATACTGCACTGAAGCAGGCCAAGCGACAGATGCCGCGCTCTGGCATGAAGGCCGCCTTGGCCGAGCATTTACCCAAGCGATTGGCGGACGTTTTGCATGATACGTTGGGCGTGACCAAAGAACTGGCAAATGTGCCCGACAGTGTACTGATGGACGTGGCAGACAAGTTGACGAATTTTCAGTTCTGGCCCACCGGCACCGAAGGGTATGCCAAAGCCGAAGTGACGGCTGGCGGCATCGATACCGCTGACCTTTCCTCAAAAACCATGGAGGCCAAGAAAGTTCCCGGTCTGTTTGCAATTGGAGAGGCCGTTGACGTCACGGGCTGGCTTGGCGGGTATAATTTTCAGTGGGCTTGGTCGTCGGGGGTGGCCGCTGGTCAGGAAATCGGTGAGCGTGCGGCGCGCGGTCGAGTTTAATGCCGTAGATGATCGCCGGGTTCTATTTCGGTCGTACGGCTCAAAGTCTGACACGCTACGACCATGCCTAACGCCCTCTTAACGCACCGCTCGGGTCCACCGACGCAATACCGACGTGATACCGACGCGATACAGACAGCGGAAATTCGGGTTCCGGGCGGGTTACAGCCGGCGCAAAGTACAGTCGTTCAACAGCCGCTCGGTATGCTCTTTGTCACAGAGCTGGGTCGCCTCAGTGGTGACCGCCGCACTGGCCGCAGCAACGCCCCAACGCAAGCATTCCTCGACCGGTTCGTTGCCTGCCAGTGCCAATGTGAACGCCCCAACAAAGCTGTCGCCCGCACCTACTTTCGAGATCACCGGAACGTCTGCACCCACCGAATGCCAGCTTCCATTTTCACTTGCCAGAACCGAACCGTCCGCGCCCCGCGCCACGATAATAATCCGCGCAACACCAGCTTGTACAAGCGACTGGGCAAACTCAGCGGTGTCTTCGGGTGTGGGCAGCGGACGGCCTGCAAGCTCCTCGCCTTCCGGACCATCCATGCGCAGGACATGCAAGGCGTCGCGAGGTTCTTCAGCCAGATGGAACAGGGCAGGACCGCTCGTGTCGACGATCAGGCGGGCCTCGCGACCTTTGACGTGGCTGGCCAGGATTGACGGGAAATCTTTAGCAACACCAGGGGGTTGGCTGCCTGATAGAACAACCAACGTGTCCTCGCCCGTGGATTGATCGACCGAATTTAGGGCGCGCGGCACATCGTCTTCGCGCCAGACCGGGCCGGGCATGACAAAACGAAATTGCTCGCCATCAGACTGGTCGATAACCGACATGGACTGCCGGGTTTCACCGGGGCCCTGAAAGGCGACCGTGGGGACACCTTCCAGCGCCAGAAGCTGCAATAAATGCGCCCCTGTCGCCCCACCGATAGCAACCAGCGCCGTCGCCTGACCGCCAAGCAATTTGATCGCGCGTGCTACATTGATGCCGCCTCCACCGGGGTCGATATGTGGCTCGGTGCAGCGCAGTTTTGGCCCGGCCGTGATTTCGGGCGAGGTCGTGCAGAAATCCACCGTGGGATTAAGCGTTATCGTGAGAATATGCGACTTCATGGGCCTGTCCGTCCGACTCGGGGGTGTAGCCGGAGAAGGATGCCGTGTTAGCGCCACCATCGCAAGTGGATAAGGGCCCGGCACCTAGGCAGATGCCGGATCGCTGAGGCGGCCTTAAAGATGCAGTTGATAACTGGCGGAAACGTAGTTGAACCGGTTATCCGCAAGCCGTTCGATATACCCGATACCCGGAAACGGCATGTGGTATCCGACCAGCGGAATGCGATCTGCGGCCGCCATTCCAAGTATCTTTTTGCGGGTCACGGCAGCCGCCGCCTTGTCTATGTCAAAGCGCACCTCCCAATCGGGATACCCAACAGACCAGATGTAGTGGTTGGCTGTGTCCGCCATTAAGAGCAGCCGCGAACCACTTGATTCCAAATGATAAGCCATATGGCCGGGCGTATGACCAAAGGCGGCGACCGAGGTGATGCCAGACGCCACTGAATGCCCATCACCGACAAATTCGATCCGGTCAGCAAAGGGTCGCACTTTGCCCTCGAACCGCTCGTTTCCGGTGCCAGCCCAATGGTCATATTCCACCTGGCCGGCAACGAAGCGCGCGTTGGCAAATGTCAGATTGCCATCGCTGTCCGTCATGCCCCCGATGTGATCGCCGTGCATGTGGGTAATCACCACCACATCAACGTCCTCGGGTGCAATTCCCGCAGCGGCAAGGGCCGCGCCGGTTCCCGCTGCCGAAAGTCCGGTATCAAACAAGACGATCTCGGTGCCGGTGTTAACAACGGTCGGTGTAAAGAACCCCCGCATCCGGTCGGCAGGGATAAAAGCTGCTTCACTGGCGGCTACGAACTCTTCCTTCGAAACGTTTATTCCGAAAGCACCTTGCGGATCCCGGTCAAAAACACTGGAGCCGACCAAAAGCGTTGCACATTCGAAGTCACCCAAACTGAACCGGTGATGGATGCTGTTTGGTGAGGCTGCATGCCCGCCAGCGCGAGCCTGGGTTGAAGTCAATGCGCTCATCAGCGGCAAAGCGGCGGCGCCTGCCAGGGCAGCGCGACGGGATAGTGTGGGTATAGTCATGTTTGTTCCTCCTGCTAGAGAAATAGCTAGGGCGGCCAAGGTCTTGATCCACATGCGCACAGGCAACGTGCGTCAGGTCCACCACTTGTCGATTGTGGCAATGTCGTCGTCAGACCAGCCAAAGTGATGCGCCAACTCATGCACATAGACATGCGCAACCAGCGCCGCCAAAGGGATGTTCACTCGTGCCACCCATTCGTCAAGAATTGCGCGCCGGTATAACCGGATTGTGTCCGGCTGTGTTGGCTGGTCCATCACGGATTTTTCGATCAGCGGGACCCCATCATAAAGCCCGGTCAGCGTGAATGGGTCTTCGATTTCAAGATCTTGCAAGGTTTCGTTCGTCGCGAATTCTTCGACGATCAGCGCAACCTTCATTGCTTCGCCGCGAAAGACTTCTGGCAGAGCTGCACGGGCAGCGACAGCCATGCCCTCAATCTGGGCGGCATCTGGGGCGGTTGCGTCTGTCCAATCCATGCCTTCCATATGGACAAAATGTCCAGTCTATGAAAGAGCCTCGGCCCGATCAGGAGAGACTTATGACCACGACCCGCTTTGCCCCATCACCGACCGGATATCTGCACGTTGGCAACCTGCGTGCCGCGCTGTTCAACTGGCTGATTGCGCGTAAAGCCGGTGGCACTTTCATTCTGCGGTTGGATGACACCGACCCTGAACGCTCGAAGCAGGAATATGTTGATGCCATCTATGAAGACCTAGAGTGGCTGGGTCTGACATGGGACCGGGTCGAACGCCAGTCAGACCGGTTGGGTTTATATACCGGCGCTGCCGACAAACTGCGCGAAATGGGCCGGTTCTACGAAGCGTGGGAAACGCCAACCGAGCTGGACCTGAAGCGCAAGAAACTGCTGAATATGGGTCGACCGCCGGTCTATGATCGGGCAGCGCTGGCGTTGTCGGATGACGAGAAAACGGCCCTTCGGGCCGAGCGTGGAGAAGGCGTTTGGCGGTTCAAGCTGGACCAAAACAGGATCGAATGGACCGATGGCATTTTGGGCGATGTGTCGATTGATGCGGCGTCTGTCAGCGATCCGGTCCTGATCCGGCAGGATGGCCAGTTCCTGTATACTTTGGCGTCAGTCGTGGATGACACCGAAATGGGTGTGACCCATGTGGTTCGGGGCTCTGATCACGTAACCAACACTGCAACCCAGATCCAAATGATCAGGGCGCTGGCCGGTAAAGTGCCCGAGTTTGCCCATCATTCACTGTTGACTGGCCCCGGTGGCGAGGCGTTGTCAAAGCGGCTGGGAACACTTGCCTTGCGCGATTTGCGGGCCGAAGGGATCGAACCAATGGCGGTTCTGTCGTTGATGGCGCGGATTGGGTCATCTGATCCCGTTGAATTGCGCACAAGTCATGACGAGTTGATCGACGGATTTGATATTGCGCGCTTCGGTTCGGCCCCAACCAAGTTTGATGTCGAGGATTTAAAGCCACTTACGCATCGGTATGTTTCGGCATTGCCTGTCGAAGATGTGGCTGCAGAAATAAACGCCGCCGGGATTCCGGACGCCGTGGCCGGGGATTTTTGGGCAGCCGTCAAAGGCAACGTCAATACGCGCGCCGACATTGCGCCGTGGTGGACGCTATTTTCAGAAGGCGCTACGCCGATTGTCGGCGACGAAGATCGCGCGTTCGTGGCAACTGCGTTCGAAATGCTGGGCGATCCGCCCTATTCGGCAGAGACCTGGAGCAGTTGGACCAGCGCCGTAAAAGAAGCGACCGGGCGCAAAGGTAAAGGTTTGTTCATGCCATTGCGGTTAGCTGTGACCGGTCAACAACGCGGTCCCGAAATGGCGCAGGTGATGCCGCTTTTGCAAAAAAAGCCGACGCTGGGTTAAGGACGGCGAAAAATCTTATCGTAAGAATTTTGCCAAATTTCTGGAAGGCAGTCTATTCAAGCACATCACAGTGATGTCTTTGACGGCTTCCGTAGGTCTTATGGCGGTTTTCGTCGTCGATTTCGTCGACATGATCTTTATCTCGATGCTGGGCAAAGCCGAGTTGGCGGCGGCAATTGGATACGCTGGCGCGATACTTTTCTTCACCTCTTCATTCGGAATCGGCATGGCCATCGCGGCCGGAGCCTTGGTGGCCCGCGCGTTGGGTGCTGGCGACGAAGAACTGGCAAAAAGCCGCGCGACGAATGTTCTTATTTTCGGCGTGCTGTTCGGGGCAATTTTTTCCGGCCTTGTCTGGATGAATCTAGAGACGTTGGCCAGCCTGATGGGGGCCAAAGGCGAAACGCTGGAGCTTGCCGTCAGTTACTTGGCAATCATCATACCGACATTGCCTTTCCTTTTGATGGGCATGGTGGGTGGCGCGATTTTGCGCGCCCATGGTGATGCGCGACGCGCAATGATGGCGACAGTCTGGGGCGGGCTGGTGAATGCCGTTCTGGACCCGATTTTGATCTTTGGACTGGACCTTGAGTTGACCGGCGCCGCGCTGGCAAGCGTCGCAGCGCGGTTTGCGATCGCCTTTTTCGGTGTGTTGCCTATTATTCGATTTTATGGAGGTTTTACAAGGCCTTCTATCCCAAATCTTATGTCGGATTTGCCGCCGGTATTGACCATTGCGGCACCGGCAATTTTGACGCAGCTGGCAACGCCCATTGGGCAGGCTTACGTCACACGGTCCATGGCCGAATACGGCGAAGGGGCCGTTGCCGGTATGGCGATTGTCGGGCGGATGACGCCTATTGCGTTTGGCGTGTTGTTCGCGCTTTCCGGGGCAGTTGGTCCTATTATCGGGCAGAACTTCGGGGCTGGTCAGCAGGACCGGGTAAAGCAGGCCTTCCGCGAGGCACTGATATTTACCGGGCTTGTTGTCGTCTTTGTATCCATCGTCCTGTTCTTCCTGCGTGGGCCGATTGTCGCGTTGTTTGAAGCGGATGGATTGGCAAAGGATCTGATCTTCCTATTCTGCGGGCCTCTGGCGCTGGCCTTCTTTTTCAACGGCGCAATCTTTGTCGGCAACGCGGCGTTCAATAACCTCGGCCACCCGTTTTATTCGACCTGGATCAATTGGGGTCGCCATACCATTGGAACCATTCCATTTGTTATCATCGGAGCCGCCTGGTGGGGCGCGCCGGGTGTATTAATCGGTCAAGCGGTTGGTGGCGCAATTTTCGCGGCAATAACGCTTATTTTGGCGCGCAAAGTTCTGAACGTTAACCCCGATGAAGTTGAAAAACCCGAACCTTTCGCGCGTCAGGGTCGCTTGCACGGATTGCTGCACCTGCGACGCTAAGCACGAAACGCGGCGTCAGCTCCGTAGACGATCTGAACCCCCAATTTTTGCATATGATGGTCGGACAGGGCCGTCTCATCACGCGTCAGAATTTGGTGCCGCGGATAAATTGGATCATCTCTGTCATTCAGGATTGGTGCATCCCAGCCGTCCGTAGTCTCGAAGAAATTGGTTACACCTTGGTCACCAAACTCGCGCAGATATCCTTGGACCACAACGTCGATGTAGCTCAGCAATATGGGACGATGATTGCTGGCATTCACATGGCGTTCGGGCGGCGCATGATAGATTTGAATGTCGGGGTTGCCGATCAGGTCGTGTTGAACTGATGGCGCGCCGATCCGATCATAAGAATGCTCGCGCGCATCCAGATCGGCCCAAGCGCCGCCCGGCACTTCGGCCAGTAAACCGTCAATTTGAGACTCCGAATCTGGCACCGCTGTCAGGAAGGCAACGCGGCGCCCTTCAACATGCCGCCAGGCACGCCGCCAACCGGCGATCCGCGCCGGATGAGCCTGCACATAGTCGTGAGTAGCCCGATTCACCAGCGAGCCGTATCCAAAAAAGTAAGGTGTCATCAGCGGTTATCCTGCTTTGGTCGACGACGGTATGCAAGGGGTTGCCAGAATCTGAATTTGCCCTTATCGCTTGCATACATTCGACGGGAGAATCCGGGTCCGACCCGGTGCCGAAGGAGCAACCGCCCCGGTAAACTCTCAGGCGCTAGGACCGTCGATGTGAAGAACACTCTGGAGAGTGGTCCGTAAATGGACCCGCCGAAGGGATAACGATCTCAGGCGAAAGGACAGAGGGGGCACCAACGGGCAAGGTTTTTGCCTGAAAGGTGTCCGGTGCGCAGCCGGCAATTCGATGGAGACGATGATGTCCGAGCTGAGCCGTACGCCGCTTTACGATCTGCATCTGTCCGAGGGCGCCAAAATGGTGCCGTTCGCGGGCTACGACATGCCTGTTCAATACTCCGCCGGAGTGATGAAAGAGCATCTGCATACGCGAACGGCCGCCGGTTTGTTCGATGTCAGCCATATGGGGCAGGTGATCCTGCGGCCAAAGTCAGGGGTATTGGCGGATGCGCAAGCGGCCTTGGAAACTCTGGTGCCGGTCAGCATTCTGGCTTTGGCAGAAGGGCGGCAACGGTATGCATTGTTCACCAATGATGCGGGCGGCATCATGGATGATCTAATGGTTGCGAACCGCGGCGATCATTTGCTTTTGGTGGTGAATGCCGCTTGCAAGGAAAATGACATCGCCCATCTTCAGGAGAATTTGAGCGGGGCGTGCGAAATTCAACCAATCACGGATCGGTCGCTGGTTGCCTTGCAAGGGCCTTCTGCAGAGGCTGCTCTTGAAAGTCTTGTTCCCGGTGCGGCTGCCATGAAATTCATGGATTCCAGTATTTTAGACTGGAGCGGGGTCGAGGTTTGGGTGTCGCGCTCGGGCTATACTGGCGAAGATGGTTATGAAATTTCAGTGCCGAATACGGATGCAGAAAAGTTCGCAAGATCGCTTTTGGATATTGAGGCGGTTGCGCCGATTGGTCTTGGTGCAAGGGACTCATTGCGGCTTGAAGCCGGTCTTTGCCTTTACGGATCAGACCTGGATACCACCACGTCACCGGTTGAGGCGGCGTTGGAATGGGCCGTGCAAAAGGTTCGTCGCAACGGTGGTGATCGGGCAGGGGGCTTTCCTGGTGCGGACCGGATCATAGCGGAATTTGAAAAAGGCGCGGGACGTCGCCGTGTCGGCCTGTTGCCCGAAGGTCGGGCACCAATGCGCGCAGGCACTGAGATTTTCTCGGGTGATCGCAAAGTCGGTGTGGTGACCTCGGGCGCATATGGACCGTCGATCGAACGGGCGATGTCCATGGGATATGTCACGACAGATGTTGCGGAAACCGGCACGACACTGGAAGGTGAAGTGCGTGGCAAACGCATGGCCGTTACGGTGGCAGATATGCCGTTCAGACCGTCAACTTATAAACGCTGAATTACAGGGAGAGCGAAAAAATGAAATACACTGAAGATCACGAATGGCTAAAGGTTGATGGAGACCTGGTTGTTGTTGGTATCACCGAGCATGCATCGACCCAACTGGGCGATGTCGTTTTTGTTGAACTACCAGAGACCGAAACTCAGGTTTCTACTGGCGACGAAATTTGCGTCATTGAAAGTGTCAAAGCTGCTTCGGACATCGTTGCCCCGGTTGATGGTGAGATCGTCGCGGTGAACGACGCGCTGGACGACAATCCTGGCCTCGTGAACGAAGACCCGACCGGTGAAGCCTGGTTCTTCAAAATGAAGGTTGAAGACATGAGCCAGTTAGACGCGCTGATGGACGAAGAAGCCTATAACGAGATGATTGCCTGACAAGGCACTGACGAAATTGTGTGAACCGGAAGTCGGAAAGCGACTTCTGGGCTGAGCCGGAGTTTGCCATGACTTTTACCCCGACCGATTATCTGCCTTATGATTTTGCAAACCGCCGCCATATCGGGCCGTCTCCGGCTGAAATGGAAGAGATGCTTAAAGTCTTGGGCGTTTCCTCTCTGGATGAACTGATTGATCAGACAGTTCCGGAATCGATCCGTCAGGCCGAGCCGCTTGAGTTTGAAAAGCCCATGTCAGAGCGTGAACTGTTGTGGCACATGCGCAAAATTGCTCAGAAAAACAAAGTCTTCACGACCATGATCGGGCAGGGGTATTACGGCACTGTCACGCCCCCGGCGATCCAGCGGAAAATACTGGAAAACCCGGCTTGGTATACGGCTTACACGCCTTATCAGCCGGAGATTAGCCAGGGCCGGCTGGAAGCGTTGTTGAATTATCAGACGATGATTTCGGACCTAACGGGTTTGGAGATCGCTAACGCTTCGCTTCTGGACGAGGCGACAGCGGCGGCCGAGGCGATGACCATGACGCAGAGATTGGCAAAGTCGAAGGCAACCGCGTTCTTTGTCGACGAAAACTGCCATCCACAGAACATCGCAGTGATGCAAACCCGCGCCGCGCCTTTAGGTATCGAAGTGATCGTCGGAGCACCGGACGACATGGACGCATCGGCCGTATTCGGGGCTGTTTTCCAATACCCGGGCACCTTTGGACACGTCCGCGATTTCACTGGTCAGATGGCTGCGCTGCATGAAGCCAAGGCCTTGGGCATCGTGATTGCAGATCCCCTGGCATTGACCTTGTTAAAAGAGCCGGGCGCAATGGGAGCGGATATTGCCGTAGGCTCGACCCAGCGGTTTGGGGTGCCAATGGGATATGGCGGCCCCCATGCGGCCTATATGGCCTGTGGTGATAAGCTAAAGCGGGCTATGCCGGGGCGGCTGGTCGGTGTGTCAATTGATGCGCGCGGCAACAAGGCATATCGCCTTTCGCTGCAAACCCGGGAGCAGCATATTCGCCGCGAAAAGGCGACATCAAATGTCTGCACGGCGCAGGCTTTGTTGGCGGTTATGGCCTCGTTCTATGCGGTATTCCACGGTCCTGAGGGTCTCAAAGCCATTGCACAACGGATTCACCGTAAGACTGAGCGACTGGTGATGGGTTTGGAGGCTGGGGGCTATACTGTTGAACCACAACAGTTTTTCGATACGTTCACAGTTGAAGTCGGGTCATTGCAAGGCGTGATCATCGCTGCGGCCAAGCGGGAGAAAATCAATTTCCGCAAGGTAGGCGAAACCAAGATCGGGATTGCAGTGGACGAGACAGTGCGTCCGGCCACGTTGGAAGCGGTGTGGCGTGCATTTGGTCTGAACCTTAGTCGCGATGATTTTGAAGCAGGCTATACGCGTCTTCCGGTCGAGTATCACCGGACAAGTGATTATCTGACCCATCCTGTGTTCCATATGAACCGGGCTGAAACCGAGATGATGCGGTATATGCGACGTCTGGGTGACCGTGATTTAGCATTGGACCGGGCGATGATACCGCTCGGGTCCTGCACAATGAAGTTGAACTCGGCCGCCGAGATGATGCCCGTTACCTGGCCTGACTTTTCGAATATTCATCCTTTTGCACCGGGCGATCAGGTCGAGGGGTATACCGAAATGGTCGAAGACTTGTCAGCCAAGCTTTGTACCATGACGGGCTATGACGCGATGTCGATGCAGCCGAATTCTGGTGCGCAGGGAGAATACGCCGGCCTGTTGACGATTGCAGCCTATCATCGGGCGCGCGGAGACGATCAGCGCGAGGTTTGTTTGATCCCGGTGTCCGCCCATGGCACCAACCCGGCCAGCGCACAGATGTGCGGGATGAAGGTTGTGGTCGTGGCCTCTGCTGCCAATGGCGATATTGATCTGGAGGATTTTCGCGCCAAGGCAGAAGACGCTGGCGATCGTTTGGCGGCCTGTATGATCACTTATCCGTCGACCCATGGCGTGTTTGAGGAAACGGTGCGGGAAGTTTGCGAGATTACCCATGAATATGGGGGGCAGGTCTATCTGGATGGGGCGAACCTGAATGCAATGGTGGGACTGGCCAAGCCCGGTGAGATTGGTTCGGACGTGAGCCATTTGAACCTGCACAAAACTTTCTGCATTCCCCATGGTGGAGGCGGGCCCGGTATGGGGCCGATTGGGGTGAAGGCGCATTTGGCGCCGTTCCTGCCAGGGCATCCTGAAACCGGCGGTCGTGAAGGGCCGGTGAGCGCGGCGCCATATGGCTCGCCGGGCATTCTGATGATCCCTTGGGCCTATATTCTGATGATGGGCGGTGCGGGACTGACCCAAGCCACGAAGGTTGCCATTTTGAATGGCAACTACATCGCCAAGCGGCTTGAGGGCGCTTACGACGTTTTGTTCAAAGGTGTAAATGGGCGGGTGGCGCATGAGTGTATTCTGGACACGCGACCCTTCGATGAAAGCGCCCATATCACCGTCGACGATATTGCCAAGAGATTGATTGATAACGGTTTTCATGCGCCGACGATGAGCTGGCCAGTGGCGGGCACTTTGATGGTCGAGCCGACAGAGTCGGAAAACAAAGCCGAACTGGACCGGTTCTGTGACGCGATGTTAGCGATACGCGAAGAGATCCGGGCGGTGGAAACCGGCGAGGCGGATACCGAGAATAACCCGCTGAAACGTGCGCCGCACACGGTTGAGGATTTGGTCGGTGAGTGGAACCGGCCCTATTCGCGTGAACTGGGATGCTATCCGCCGGGTGCTTTCAGGGTCGACAAATATTGGCCACCAGTGAACCGGGTCGACAATGTTTATGGCGACCGGCATCTGGTGTGCACATGCCCGCCGCTGGAAGATTATCTGGAAGCGGCTGAATGAGCGGAATGCGCTGGCCTGCTTATTCGATATTGCGCCGCCCCTAACGGGGCGTCGCGGTGCCTCCGGCGGGAGTATTTTCGCCAGAAAGAATGGGCCTTTCAGGCATTCTTCCAGCGATTTAGTTTTGGGATGCCACGGGTGAAGGCCCAGGCCATGATGCGCGGCATGCCTTTTTGGGCAAGTGCATCAACGCAATGTTTCTGGAATACTTCCACGGTGACATCGGGGTGGCGAAAAGCCCCATCAGTGTAACAAATGGAGCAGTATCTTGTGCTGAGTGACCCGTCCGTTTCGGAACCGCCGCCTTTTGGGTCTTTGTTCAGCGGCATGCCGCAGCTTTCACATCGTGTACCCATTTGGGAGTCCCCGGGGTTGAATTTCGAGTCTGAATCAATAAAGTTAAAACCATGGTCCATTGTCAACGGTTATTATCATGCGAATAGGTGAACTTGCGCGGCGGGCAGGTGTCAGCCGCGACGCCATTCGCTTTTACGAGCGGCAGGGGTTGATCGAGGCCCGGTCGGGAGCCGCGTCATCGAACAACTATAAAGACTATCCCGAAGAGGCAGTTTTTACGTTGGAGGTGGTCAGAGATGCCCAGTCGGCGGGAATGAGTATTGCAGATTTATCAATTTTGCTTGGTCAGCTTTACGCCGATGACGGAGACGACTTTGATGGCGATCAGTTTTTGGCGGACAAGATTGCCGAAGTGGAAGAACGTTTAGCTGCATCCGAAAGATTTCTTCAAACTTTGAAAGAGACCCGGACGGCACTGAGGATCGCACCGTTATCAGAGTAAGACGTCAGTAGCAGAACAGTCCTAAAATTGTCCTAATCTGAACACAGATTTTTGAGAGGTTGGGCGACGATCTTAGGAAAGAGTGAATGAAAACTGTTGTTCTGAACGCCGGGGAAATTCGGCATTTGATGATGCCGGTCAACGGGGAAGGCGGTTGGCAGGATTTGCTGACGGCGCTTCAGGCTGCGTATGATCCGAGCAATGGCACGATTGAGCTTTCCGATGATATGTTTGAGAAAATCCCAAGATACGCATTCGAATATGGAAATGGCGGGTGGGAAGAACGACTGGTAGGCATCTTTGGCCGCCATTTGGGGCCGGGACTGGGCCGCTAACGGCGTTCCAAGAGAACTATGCGATTGGTATTGGTGCCTTTGGTGCCGTTTGAAACGCCCCAGAGGTTTGCCGTTTTGGTGAAATTCTGAGAATTGATCATGACCCCCAAACGGTTGAACGGAAGGTCACTGGCGGCTTTCCAGACCAGTTGTTCTAATAAAACTCTGCCATTGCGCACCTCGCCAACTTCGAATGCGATGATGCCACCTGGGCGGAGCACACGGGCCTGATCCTTTAAAACGCGGGTGACCATGGCAGTCCAGTCGGCAATGTTGCGGTGGTGATCGATCGCGACCGCATTTGGATCAATGCCAGCGAACCAACAGCGAAGCCAATTGTCGCCAGCATAATCGACGATGTCCAGGAATGGCGGTGATGTGACCGTCAGATCTACTGAAACGTCAGGTTGTGAGATGCGCCAGGCAGGGCCCGTCTGAATGTTTGCGATGGCAGGATCGGTGAGTGTGCCGTTACGCAACAGTGACTTTGATTTCTTAAGAATAATGGCTGCCACATCGCGAATGGGCGGCGTTAAGCCCAGACGGTCATTGATTTTTTGCTGGGATTTTAGCGACACGGCCTGATTGGGCGGCATAGACCGACCGGAAAAAAAGCCGGATGAATGTCCTGACAGTCGGCCGAGGGCAATCATACGGATCCAGTCTGCAGTTGGATCTGGGGAATGGTTTTCAAGTGGGGCGCGGCGTTCAAGCCATAGGCGCAAAGCTTCAATTTGACGGAGAGTTTCGGGATGAAAAAAGGGATCGAGGTCATGGCGCGTGGGTGTGCCATTGGACCAGTCGATGTCTGCGAGTGCTGTTTTGATAGTGTTCAGATCCACCGGGCACAGACGTGGCCTTGTCAACAGCGTTGAAAGTGGATTGATGTCGTTGCCCACAACATTGCGACCGGCGAGCGCGGCCTCGATCAGCGTTGTTCCGCGCCCCATGAAGGGGTCCATGACTGTGTTTCCGGCGCTTGTGAGCCGGTCGATAAAGAAACGCGGTAACTGAGCCTTAAAGCACGCCCGATACGAGACTTCGTGCAAGGCATGGGATTTGCGTTGGGCCGAAGTCCAGAATTCATTCGCGTAATAAGGAATGCCTTCGACGGTTTCCTGTCGGGTCGGCCTGCCGAAATCTTTGAATGAAAGGATATCATCGATCAGTCGGTGTGCCGATGTTGAGGGGGTGGGAAGCTCTAGAGACATAGGGGCAGCCTAGCCGCCCCTATGGATATTGTACAGGGACTAGGCCTGCAATTCGGCGAGAATTTCCGCGATGATGTCCATGCCGGCAGCCCAGCCGCGATCGAGGTTGGCCAAGGCCTGATCGAAGGCGTCGATCTCTTGTTGTGAGGCATCGTGGGGCACCCAGGTGAGGCGCATGTGGGTCTTGTCGCCCGCGTCGGCGAAGGTGACGGTTGTCAGTAGGACCTGAGGCCAGTTGGGCATCATCGGATTATCCACAGGTGCCCAATTTTCGTCGGTAACGGACTGGAGCCAAACCAGTTTTTCGGGTTCGACGACTTCGGTGTAGTCGACGCGTTGATAATTTTGGTTTTCGCCCCAACGCATTTCACATAGCCATTCACCGCCTGCGGCAACCTTGAGTTTGTGAATGATCGTTTCGACGCCGGGGCCATACCAGCGGGCCAGAAGCTCGGGGTCTGTCCAGGCGCGCCAGACGAGGGCACGGGGAGCATCGAAGGTGCGTTCAAGGACATAAGTTGGCAGGTCGGTCATGTCAGTGCCTTTCGTCGGCGTTTGATTTCAGGTCTTCAAGAAGGTCGTCCAGCCGGTCGAGGCGGACATCCCAGTGTTTTCGGAATTCTTCCAGCCACCCTATAGCGGCTTTCATTGGGGCGGCGTTTAGAGTGGCAGGTCGTCTTTGTTTGTCGATGTCGCGGTGGATGAGGCCGGCGCGCTCCAAGGATTTCAGGTGTTTGGATACGGCGGGCTGGCTGATGTCGAAGGGTTCGGCCAGTTCACCGACGGATGCCGGACCATCGCTGAGGCGTGCCAGTATCTGGCGACGGGTGGGATCAGCGAGCGCGGAAAAGACCGCGTTCAGCGTTTCGGGTGGTGGATTATAACCAATTTATTCCATAACTATATGGTTATTGAAAAGACGATAGATGTCAACGGGAGTCGACGTCCAGTCTATTGGATCTTTAACTTATTGGTATTATTGAATTATTCGAAAGGTTGCTCAGTTTTCGCGTAAGAGCGCCAGTGATAGGGCGGCCAAAACGGTGGTCAAAACCGCGAATCCCATAATCGAATAGGCACCCAAAGTTTCGGTTGCTGAAAAACCATGAATCATTTTGAGCCAAAGGGCCCCGACGAATGCCACGGGAAAGCTGAAAATTACTGCGCCGATTGCCATTTTATCATCCGGTCGTTGCCGGCCCCAACAGTTTACCTGCTTGTTACATAGCACCCGGAAGTGAATCCGAAGTCAATATCTGGTTACAGTTAGATTAACGTGGGCCATCCTTTGTGGGTGCAAAATCGCCGATTGGGTGATCTGCGACGGTTTGCAACAGATCGACAAAGCCCTTGATCTGGTGCTTGCAGGTGCGTTCGCCTTTTTCGGCGGTCGCCAGATGCGCCTCGCCGACGGTTCCTGCCGGGTTCAGATCGGACGCAACCCAGCCATAGGACAAGGGGCCGATAGGTGGGATGGTGGCGGCTTCGGCGGTTGAAGCGAAATCGATGGCTTTGGACATATCAACCGTGTCGGGGCGAAAGTGAAGCATCAGCGAGGTTTCCCGGTCGCCGCCGTGGATGCCGTATGCGTTTTCACGATCAGAGTAGATGCCTTTGGGCGCGCCGAAACCAAACCATTGGGATTTGACGGCGAGCATGCCCGCCTGGACACGCAACTCGCGCGAAAGGATTGAAATCAAATCCAGATTTCCGCCGTGGCTGTTGACGATGACCAGTTTGCGGACACCGGCGCGGGCGACAGAGAGACCGATCTCGCGCCAAGCCGTGAGGGCAGTTTCTGCGGTGAGAGTCAGGGTGCCGGGGGCGTGGAGATGTTCGTTGGATTTGCCAACCGCTTGGATGGGCAGGATGCGAATGTCGAGATTGTCGGGGCACTGGCGACACAGTTCGTCAATCATACCCTGGGCGATCATCGTGTCGGTGCCAGTGGGTAAATGTGGGCCGTGCTGTTCAATGGCAGCTGTGGGCAGGATGGCGATGGTTTTCTCGGGATCAAGGCCTTCGAACTCGGTGGTTCGATAGTCGGCCCAAAAGAAACGTTTGGTCATGCGGCCACCTTTGATTTTCGGTTGTTTTTCAGAAGTTTATTCATCTTGGAGTCAACAGCTTCCAGATGGCGTTTGCGGCTCTCGTCAGTGGATGTGTCCATGAGGAAATGGGCGGCAAAGACCTTGTTCAAGGGTTGTGAACAGAGGAAACCGACGCCGCGCAGAAGTGTGCGCTTGCCCGGTGCGCCAACAAGGGTTGTGAGCCACCAACTGGCGCCGCAGGTCGTGAAGACGCCAAGATTTTTGATGTGCTTCAGGCCGGGTCGGATGGTTTTGTTGTCTTCGTCGGGCATCAAAAATGCGACGTCTGGCAGCAAAACGCGATCAAGCCAGCCTTTTAGGATCGCGGGAAGACCATACCACCAAGTTGGATAAACAAAGATTAACGTATCGCACCATCGAATGTCGTCGACGTCCTGTTGAACGGGGGTACAATTGTCTGGGCAGGTCTCGTAGCCTTCGTGTTCTTTGGCCGTGAGGATCGGGTCGAAGTCACGGGCGTAAAGATCGGTCAGGCGAACCTCGACCCCGGAACTTTGCAGTTTTTCCATGACCCTATCGCAGACGGCAGCGGTGAAGCTGGTGTTGCGCGGGTGACAGTATATGACCAGGGCGCGCATCAGAGGGTTTGCATTTCTTGTTGGACTTTATTGAGGAAATTCGCGCGTTTTTCTTCGGTAACGCGGTTCATGTCGTAGAGCGCGAGGTAGCGGAGTTTTTCAGGTTTGGTGACGAACCAAAGGTGACGTTTCACCAATTTGCGCGGGGGATCCCCGGCGATGGCTGTGCGAGCACGGGTGCCGCCGTAGGTGGTGATGGCGGCGAGTTTTTTAATGTGGGTGAGGTTGCTGGCGACCTGTCCATTTTCAAGACGAAACGAAACGCCGGGGAGAAAAACGCGGTCAAAAAAACCTTTGAGAATAGCGGGGTAACCGAAGTTCCAGACAGGGAAGCAGAGGACCAAGGCCTCGGCTTTCATCAGCCGGTCGACATACGATTGGACGGGTTTGGTGTTGCTTGCTTCGTCGTGATAACCGCGGCGTTCTTCAGGGGAGAGCACGGGATTGAAGCCTTCCTGGTAAAGGTCGCAGTCGTCGACATCCCAACCGCGTTTGGTCAGGGTTTCAACGGTTTTCGTGTGCAAAGCGGCGGCAAAACTCTCGCCGCAGGGGTGCGCAAATAGGACCAGAGCGCGGGTCATCTGGACCCCGAATTAGTCGTTCGGTATCGCGTCGGTATTACGTCGGTATTACGTCGGTGCCTGCGCACGGGTCATTCAGCCTTCATTAACTTGGGGTGGGCGTACATGCGGTCGTATTTCCAGTCGGGATCATTCCAGGCGATCATCTTGCCGGGGTTCAGAAGGCCCTTTGGGTCAGCCTCGCGTTTAAACCGCAATTGTCGGTCATCGACGGTTTGGCGTCCGCCTTCTTCCAGGGTGTAGCGGTGCGGGTTGAAGATCATCGCGCCAGCGTCTTCGTGCAATTGGATGATCTCGTCGAGCCGTTCTTCGGTAGTGAACTTCACAAGGCTGAGGCCCGCGAACATGACTTTGCCGCTTTCGCGCATGACTTCGAGGTGCTGGAGCACTTCGGGGGTGAAATCAGTGCGGAGTTTTTCGATCAGGGCGACATGATCCGGGTGGCCGTAGCGGACCTGGAGATAGGTGATCGAGGGGTCAACTTTCAGGGCGCGGAGCGTGGTGTGGTTCCAGCCGTATTCATAGACGGGGCCGGGGTTGCGGGCCCAGTCATGATCGTCATTGCGGTAGATGAGACGTGCCTCAGGGCGGCGGGCGAGGAAGGTGAGGAAGCCGTCCATCGAGTGCGGCGCGACCATGAGGCCGATGAGGTTGGTGTTGTCTTCGACGTAAGGGGCGACACGCTGGAAGTAAGATTTGGCGGTGGGGGCTTCGTAAACGCTGACGAGTTTGATCAGGATACCGTCTTGGTTGGCGAGATCGTCGGAATAGCGCACGGCATCCATGAAATCGTCGGTGGCCACAAACATTTCGACCCAATCGTAGGCCGGGGCCAGGGGCATTTCGATTTCCGTGATGATGCCGTTGGTGCCGTAGGCGTGGGAGACGCGGGCGAGTTCTTCGCCGGTGAATTCCAAGGTGCGGGGTTCGGCTTCCATAGTGATGACGCGCAGGCGGATGATGTTGCCGAGGTCCCGGAGCGCCCCCCAGGTGCAGGAGCCGACGCCGCCGGAACCACCCGCGATGAAGCCGCCGATGGTTGCAGTGGCCCAGGTGGACGAGAACATGCGGATCTCTTGCCCCGAGTGGTCCTTGCAGGCCGCATCCAGGTCTTTCAGGAGGACGCCGGGTTCTGAGATGACACGGCCGGGGTGGATTTCTTTGACTTTGTCGAAGTGGCGCAGGTGGAGAACGCAGCCGCCTTCCAGCGGCATGGCTTGGCCGTAGTTACCGGTGCCCGCGCCGCGCGTGGTGACGGGGACGTCGTGTTCGTAGCAGGCTTTCAGGACCTCGATGATCTCGGCCTCGGAGCGGGGGCGGACCACGAAATCGGCGGTGACGTGATCGAGCCGGTCTTTCAGGACCGGGGAATACCAGAAGAAGTCGCGGCTGGCGGCTTTGATGGCGATGTCCTTTTCCTCGAGATCGAGGTGCGCGAGGGCGGCTTTGGCGGCGGCGATGTTGGCAGTCATGTCTGTGCTTTCGTGATGTTTGCGCCGCGCATTCTGCGCGTCGCGGTGGGGGCTCTGCCCCCAAACCCCCGGGATATTTTTGGGCCAATAATGATGTGGTTCATTTTGGTGGGTCCATGAGGTGGTCGAGGTCGGCGTAGTCGGGTGGGGTGGTGTCGATTTCTTTGCCTTTGCGCAGGACGATGCGGTCGGATTGGGGGCGGGCGAAAAGCTCGGTCCAGTCGCGGGCGCGGGTGATGACGAGGTCGGCGGGGTCGCCGATGGCGAGGGACTGGGGTGTGAAGCCGCAGGCTCGGGTTGGGTTGGTGGTGAAGGCGTGGGGCCAGTCGGTTCCGGTGTGGTCGAGATGGCCGATGCGGGTGGCCTGGCGCATAACCTCGATCATATCGAGGTCGCCGTAGGCGTAAAAAGGATCGCGGGTGTTGTCGCTGGCGAAGCTGAGGTTGATGCCGCGGGCTTTTATTTCGTGCACGAGGGTGATGCCGCGACCGCGTGGGGTGCGGTGGGCGTGACGATCTTGCAGGTAGAGGTTGCACATGGGCAGGCTGACGACGTGGATGTTGGCCTTTGCGACCAGATCGATGGTGTTGAGGGCGCGGGCCTCGTCCTGGGTCGAGAGGGAGCAGAGGTGTCCGACGATGATTGGGTTGGTGAAGCCGATTTCGAGGGCGGTTTCGGCGATCATGCGCAGGGTTTCGACGCTTAGGTCCATGGTCTCGTCGGTGTGGAAATCGACGTTGAGATTGCGGTCTCCGGCGAGGGTGAAGAAATCGAGGAGGCGTTGGCGAAGGTCGGGCAAGGGGTAGGTTACCATGCCGAGGGTTCCGCCGGTTTGGGCGACCAGATCGGCGGTATGGGCGTAGTCCTGGGCGACGTTTTCGAAGGTGTCGCAGCCAACGAGGCTGGCGGCCTGAAGGGTGATACGGTCGGCCCATTCATCGCGCAGTTCAGCGAAGACGGGCCAGGAAATGTCGTCTTGCGGGGCAATGCTGTCGAGGTGGGTGCGGATGGCGCGGGTACCGTGGGCGTAGGCGCATTTCAGTGAGAACTCCATGCGGGTCTTCACGTCTTTGGCAGACCAGTTTGCGGCGCGGTCATCGCCCACGGTTGTCAGCGCGCCCATGAAAGTGCCGTCGGGATTGGCGGCGCGGGGCCAGATGTGGCCCTTGTCGAGATGGGTGTGCATGTCGGTGAAGCACGGGAACACCATGGCGCGGGCCATGTCGATGCGGGGGCTGGTGGGGGTGGCGATCTTGCCATCCGCGATGCCGATGTCGGTGGTGATGAGGTCGCCGGGCTGCCCCATGAGGCAGGCCGGAACCGTGACGTTTGCAAGTGTGAATGTGCCGCTGGGCAGGGCGCTGAACCCCATCACACCTCCCTTTTTATTGCACTTTCGTGCCATTTTCTTAAGAGCATGTGGCTGAGCAGGTTCGTCGCCAGATAGATCGCGATGCCGGTGAGGATGATCAGCAGGAGGGCGGCGAACATCTTGGGGATTTGGAGGCGATAGCTGGCCTCGAGTATTCGGAAGGCGAGGCCGGAGCCGATGCCTCCTGACCCGGCGACGAATTCCGCGACGACCGCTCCGATCAGGGAGAGGCCGCCTGCAATGCGGAGGCCACCGAGGAAGTAGGGGAGCGCGGCCGGGGCTTGGAGGTAGCGCAGGCGTTGCCAGCGGGTGGCACCGTAGACCTGGAAGAGGTCGCGCAGGTTATGGTCGGCAGAGTTGAGGCCGAGGATGGTGTTGGACAGGATCGGGAAGAAGGCGACGATCCAGGCGCAGATCAGGAGGCCGACGATTTTGCTGTCGACATAGATGAAGATCAGCGGGGCGACGGCGATAATCGGGGTGACCTGCAGGACGACCGCGTAGGGGAAGAACGACATCTCGACCCATTTCGAGAGGTTGAACAGGACCGCGATGCCCACGCCGACGGTGACAGCCAGCGTCAGGGCCATGGCGGTGATGGCCATGGTCACATACCAGCTTTGGACTAGCGAACCCCAGTTTTCGAACAGGGCGGTGGCGACGTCGCCGGGGCTGGGCAGGATGTAGTGGGGAATTTCATTGACGGTGACGATGGTATGCCAACTGCCAATGGCGATCACGAGGACTGTGATTGGCAGAACCCAGCGGGCGATGGCGGCGATACGGCGCGCTTTGGCGCGGGCAGCCTCTTCTTCGTCGATGAGGGGAATGGCGGTTGTCTGGTCGCTCATGCGTGCTCTCCCATGGCGGCTTTCAGCGCGTCAGAGGCGGCGCGGCAATGGGCTGCGTAGTCGGCGGATGTGCGGAAATGTTCGCTGCGGGGGTAGGGTTCATCGACCTGCAGTTCGCGGATGACGCGGCCCGGACGGGCGGCCATGATGACGATGCGGTCGGATAAGAACACGCTTTCGAAGACCGAGTGGGTGACGAAGACGACGGTGCTGCCGGTTTTTTCTTTCAGCAAAAGAAGGTCGTTGTTCAGTTTGAAACGGGTGATTTCGTCGAGAGCGGCGAAGGGTTCGTCCATCAGGATCAGGCGCGGGTGCGTGACCAGCGCGCGGGCGATGGAGACGCGCATTTTCATGCCGCCTGAAAGCTCGCGGGGGTAGGAATCGTGGAACTTTTCGAGGCCGACGAGGGCAAGGGCTTCGTTAATGTCATTTTGGGCAGCGGATTTGGATTTGCCCTGCAGGCGCAGGGGCAGCCAGACGTTATCTTCGACGGTGGCCCAAGGCATCAGCGAAGGTTCCTGGAAGACGACGGATAGCGCGCCGGGGGCTTTGTCGACATGCCATTTGATTGATCCGGCGGTGGGGTGGATCAGGTCTGCGATCAGGCGCAAGGCCGTGGATTTGCCGCAGCCGGAAGGGCCGAGCAGGGAGACGAAATCGCCTTCGCGTATTTGCAACTCCATGCCTTTCAACGCGACGACATCGCGTCCGAAGACCTTGTCGACGTTTTTCAGCGATAGAATGGGCGCGCGTGCAGACATGGTGTCCGTGCCCGCATCAGCGGGCACGGCGGTGGTTTCGTTATTCATTATTGTGCCATCGAGGCCTTTTCTTTGGCAGCAAGGCCTGCGCCGGTGTTGGCGAATTCCAGCGAGTAGATGCTTTCGATATCGAGGCCAGCTTCGGTGACGCCGACGGCGACCATCTTGTCATAAAAGCCCTGGATGGTTTCGGCCTTCATGGCTCCGATGCCAAGTTCCAACGCGTCACCGGAATCGACGATGCCGTATTCTTTCATCTTATCGATGGAGAAAGCGATCTGAGCATCTGACATATCCGCGTTGTCGGCCTTGATCAGAGCGTTGGCAGCCGATGGGTCACCGTAGAGGTAGTTGGCCCAGCCAACGGCGGACCCTTCAACGAAGCAGCGAACGGCGTCCGGGTTGGAATCGATTGTGGCCTGCATGGTTTCGACAGTGGTGGCGTAGGTGGTGAAGCCTGAGTCGGCCAGAAGCCAGATGTCGGGTGCAAATCCGCCTTCGTTTTCAATCGCGAAAGGTTCGGAAGTGATGTAGCCCTGCTGCGCGCTGTTTTCGTTGGCAAGGAACGGCGCGGGGTTGAACGTATAGGGCACCCGGTTTTCGGCAGAGAAGCCATAGTCGGCCATCATCCACTGGTAGAAGCTTTGGAAGCCGTTGTCGCCGATGATCAGCGTTTCGAGGTTTTTCAGGTCTTCGAAGCTGGACACTTTGCCGGGGTGAGACAGAAGCACCTGTGGTTCTTTCTGGAAGTGCGCCGCGACGACTTTCATCGGGATGCCTTCTTTGGCGGCCGAGAAGGCTTGCAACAGGTTGCCGCCCATGTGGAACTCGATCTTGCCCGCCAGCATCTGGGCGCGGTTGTTCACTTGTGGGCCGCCGGGAACGACGGTGACGGAAAGGCCGCAAGCCTCATAAGTGCCATCGGCAACGGCCTGGTAGTAGCCGCCGTGTTCGGCCTGGGCGATCCAGTTGGTGCCGAAGCTGACCTCGGTCAGGTGGCCACCGGCGAACGCGGTTGAGCCGACGAGAGTTGCGATGCTGGTCGCAAGCAGGTTTGATTTGAGTGACATTTGTTCCTCCAGGTTTTGTTCAACGCCATTTGTGGGTGAGTTGGCCGATTTGGCCATGTGCAACACGTTGGTTGCTGGTCCCACCCGAGGGTCTTGTCCAATGATTAGCCAGATCCCATCGATTCGCACGTTGAATCAGCAGAACTTAGTCAGGTAATTTGCTTGCCGAAGCTGATTTTGGGCGTCAGCTTTGAGTGATTGAAGGAGTTTCTGATGCGTGAGTTAACACCTAAGACCATCGCGCCACCGTTTGCGCGGTATGCGCATGGGGTTTCGGTGCCTGCCGGACATGAGTTGATATTTACGTCCGGGCAGTTGGGGTTGGCACTGGATGGCAATGTGCCGGAGGATGAGGGAGCGCAGGCGGATATCTGTTTTGCCAATATCGACGCCATTTTGGCGGAATGCGGTGCGGGGCGAGGGGACGTTGTGCGGATCAACGCATTTGTGACGGATCGCGCGTTTATGGCCGGATACATGGCCGCGCGGGATCGGTGGTTGGCAGATGTTGGGCGGTTGCCCGCGTCGACGTTAATGATTGTTACGGGGTTCACGCGGCCTGAGTTTCGTGTGGAGGTTGAGGTTGTTGCTGCTGTGAAAGTCGGAGTCTGAGATGCCGGGGCGTTTCTTTTTGGAGACGCCAGTGGGGCAGGTTGCCAAGTGGATGGACGCTGAAGTCGGTGGGCTGAACGAACCCGCACGCCGGAATGTATCGCCGGGTGAAGAGATCGTTGTCTGTGGCGCCGATCGCGTTCTGTCGAGGATGCGTTGGGGGATCATTCCCGTTGGGCGCGTGAACGCGCGGGGGCGACCGGTCTTGGAGACCATCATCAACGCCCGCAGCGAGACGGTTTTTGACAAAAGCGCCTATGCCGGCGTTGGGCGGGCCATTGTGCCTTGTGATGGCTGGTATGAATGGACGGGAGAGAAGCGGCGAAAAACGGCATGGCGCATTCGGCCTAAGTCGAGTGACTTGATGGCTTTTGCTGTGATTACGGACAGATGGGCGGCACCGGGTGGGCGGGTGGTCGACCAGGTGGCGACAGTGACATGCGAGCCAAGCGGGGATGTGCGCGACATTCACCATCGCATGGGGGTCATCCTGGACCCCGGAGACTTTGAAACTTGGTTGAACGGGTCGATCGAACAAGCAGCGGCCTTGATGCGTCCTTACCCGGATGGTTCTTTGCTGGTGGAAGAGGCGGGGGATGTGGATTGGACGGCTGGCTAGGGTTCAGTGTCAATTGACAACCCCGGCGGCGCGCGTCAGTGGTGTGCTATGTCATTGAGAATATGGACATATGATTTGATGCCCGGAGCATTTGGCAATGGCTGAGGGGTTTCCGGTTGCGCGGCCCGGTCGGGTGATTGGACTGTTGGGTGGCTCGTTTGATCCGGCCCACGAGGGGCATCGCCATATCTCGTTAGAGGCGTTGAAACGCTTCGGTCTGGACGAAGTTTGGTGGTTGGTGAGCCCGGGAAATCCTTTGAAGGCGCGGGGCCCGGCACCATTGGAAGAACGTTTAGCACGGGCGCGAGACGTCATGCAGCATCCGCGTATTCTGGTGACAGCCTTAGAAGAGCGGATGGGAACCCGATATACCGCCGCGACGTTGCAGGCTTTGCAGGCGCAGTATCCGGGGGTGACGTTTGTCTGGTTGATGGGGGCCGATAATCTGGCGCAGTTCCATCTGTGGGATAGCTGGCGGGACATATTCGCTATGGTGCCGATTGGCATTCTGGCGCGTCCGGGCGAGCGCATATCAGCGCGGATGTCACCCGCAGCACGCTATTTTCGGTCAGATCGATTGCGGGCGCGAGAGGCTTTGAAGCTGGCTCATGTCGGGGCACCGGCATGGTGTTTCGTGAATGTGCCAATGAGCGCTGAGAGTTCGACAGCTATTCGAGCGCGTTTTGGACGACGTTAACGGGTTGAGTCCTGCTGGTCACAATTTCGTCACGGCAGGCAGACATAGGATTGTCTGTTAAGCAAAGCCGCTGGATAAACGCACCGATGACAACGACTTGCTCAAGACGCGCCTTGTTGGCTGGACTGGCTGCCGGGATCGGTAGTGCGGCCTTTGCCGAAGCTCCGGTGATCGGTGTTCGCCCGAAAGCGCGCAACGGGGCTTTGAGCGCTGAACCCGTGAAAGCTGTGGGTGACGCGGTTGTTGCCCGCGCCGGGCTGAAAGGGCGGGTGGCTTATGCGATTGCCGACGCCGAGACCGGACAGATATTGGACGCGCGTCTTTCAGAGCAGCCAATGCCGCCTGCCAGCACGTTAAAGGCGGTGACCGCGCTTTATGCGTTGGATCGCCTTGGCGATGATTACTGTTTTAAAACAGACATCTATGTGAATGGCGAGGTCGTTGAGGGGCGTTTGGAAGGCGATCTGGTCCTGGCAGGGCGAGGCGACCCGACACTGGACACGGATCGTCTGGCAGAACTGACAATAGCCTTAAAAGAAGCAGGTATCACGACGGTTGCCGGACGCTTTCTGGTTTGGTCAGATGCCCTGCCACGCGGGGATCGCATTGCCCACGATCAACCTGAACATGTGGCCTATAATCCGGCATTCTGTGGATTGAACCTGAATTTCAACCGCGTGCATTTTGAATGGTTGCCAAAAGGCAAAGAATTCGAGCTGACGATGCAGGCTCCGGGGTTGAAATTTCGCCCCGATACCAAAATCGCCCGGATGACGATCGTTGATCGAGGCGCGCCGGTTTATGATTATCAACGAGGGTACAATAAGGATTTGTGGTCAGTAGCCCGCGGTTCTTTGGGAAAGAAGAAAGGCGCGCGGTGGCTGCCAGTGCGGTTCCCGGCACTGTATGCGGGCGATGTTTTCCGCCTGCTGAACTAACAGATCAAGCGCCTAAGGGAGCGCCATTTGCGCAGACCACAAGCGCTCCGATGAAAGAGCTTTTGAGGCGGATGTTGAAGTTTTCGACCAATTTGACGGCCGAAGCGGCTGGGCTGACCGCGACGGCGGCGAAAGGTGTGTCGACACCGAGTTTAATTGCATCGGGTTCGCGGATGGCGGGCTGGGCACGGACGAAGTTCGGAGCGAATGGGGTGCGGTTTCTGGATCATTCCGGGCTTGGATATGACTCGTCCATATCGCCGCAGGACATGGTAGAAATATTGCGTGGCGACACTCGAGTTGGTGAATTGATGAAGTCGATGTCCTTGCCAAACCCGAGGGTGAAGGGAGCAACGCTGACCAAAGTGGCGGTTTCTGCCAAAACCGGGACGTTGAATTTTGTCAGTTCACTGGCTGGGTATGTGACGACAGAAAGCAACCGGACATTGGTTTTCGCGATATTCACGGCTGACACGGAACGCCGGGACGCAATCCCGCCGGAAATGCGCGAGCGTCCCCGAGGCGCACGGCGCTGGGCGAACCAATCCCGAAATCTGCAAAAGCAGCTTTTGGCGAATTGGGCGGTTTCTTTCGATCAAGCCTAGGCTGGACTAAACGGTTAGGTGACGTGCCCGTGCGCCACGTTCGATGGCGGCTGCATGAAGGCGGTCGATATCCAGTTGATAGCGCATATCTTCGAGGAACCTGAGTTCGCCTTCGCGCGCACTGCCATCGGCAGCGGCGACGTCGCAGGCAACTGCATAGGCGGTTTCGAACAGGCGCTCGGGCAGGGTGGCGCGCACAGCGTCCCAGAGGATGTCGAGGCCGTCTTCGTCTGCGAAGAGATCAAAAACGACGTTTGAAATGTCTTTCATCCGGGCCGGGTCGAAGGCTGCAAAAGCAGGCAGGTGGTTCACGATGCGTTCGATCGAGACCAGTTCGGCGGTGCGAATGGTTTCGTCGGCAGCGGAAACTGCGATCATGATCGCAACCAGTGTATCTTCGGGCGAGAAGTCGTTTGGGTTCAGTGTCACTGGTCTAGGTTCCTTATGGCTTTTGCTCTTTCGTATTTATTGACGCCAAAGGCTGCCCGCAATAGGTAGCGGGCCTTGCGCACCAATGGCGCGCTATTGACCCAATTAGGATGACCGTGATGACCGCATTCAGAGATGCAGCAATGACCTCGAAGGCCTGGCCTTTTGAAGAGGCGCGCCGTCTGTTGAAACGGTATGAAAAGGCGCCGTCCGATAAGGGCTATGTGTTGTTTGAAACGGGGTATGGCCCATCGGGTTTGCCGCATATCGGGACGTTCGGCGAGGTGCTGCGCACGACGATGATCCGCCGGGCGTTTGAGGTGATCAGCGACATTCCAACGAAGCTGATCTGTTTCTCGGACGATCTGGACGGGATGCGCAAAGTGCCGGGGAACGTGCCACAGCAGGAAATGCTGGCGGAACACATGCATCGGCCCCTGACGTCGGTTCCTGATCCCTTTGGTACGCATGAGAGTTTTGGACACCACAACAATGCGATGTTGCGCCGGTTTCTGGACACCTTTGGGTTTGAGTACGAGTTTTACTCGGCTCGGGAATTTTATCAGTCCGGCCAGTTTGATGACGTGTTGCGCCGGGCAGCGGAGCGGTATGACGATGTGATGGCGGTGATGCTGAAATCCTTGCGGGATGAACGGGCGGCGACTTATTCGATCTTTCTGCCGATCCATCCTGAGACGGGACGGGTTCTGTATGTGCCGATGAAGCATGTGGACGGCGTGAACCATACGGTCACGTTTGATGACGAAGACGGCAAGGAATGGACGTTGCCGGTGACGGGCGGGAACGTGAAGTTGCAGTGGAAGCCGGACTTTGGCGCGCGCTGGGCGGCGTTGGACGTTGATTTCGAGATGTATGGCAAGGAACACGCGACCAATACCGCGATTTACGACCGGATTTGCGAGATCCTGGGCGGCAAGAAGCCGGAGCATTTTTCGTATGAGTTGTTCCTGGATGAAAACGGTCAGAAGATTTCGAAATCGTCGGGCAATGGCATCTCGATTGACGAGTGGCTGACCTATGCCTCGACCGAAAGCCTGTCGTATTTCATGTATGCCAAGCCGAAGACGGCGAAACGGATGCATTTTGATGTGATCCCGAAGGCGGTGGATGAATTTCACCAGCAGCTCAGGGCCTATGCGGGGCAGGATGACAAGGCGCGACTGGCCAATCCGGTGTTCCATATCCACGGGGGCAATGTGCCTGCGTCGAATATGGTGGTGCCATTTGCAATGTTGCTGAACCTGGCGTCGGTTTCTGGAGCTGAGGACAAAGAGACTTTGTGGGGCTTTATCCAGCGCTATGCGCCGGAGGCTTCGGCGGAGACTCATCCTGATCTGGATGCGGCGGCCGGGTTTGCGGTGCGGTATTTCAACGACTTTGTCCGTCCGCAAAGGGTGTTTCGCGCGCCGGATGAGAAGGAACAAGCAGCGTTGGTCGATCTGAAATTGCGGCTGGAAAGCTGGGATGGGGCTGTGGATGCGGAAGAATTGCAGTCGATGGTTTTTGCCGTGGGTAAAGAGCATGAGTTCGAACCTTTACGCGACTGGTTCAAGGCGCTTTACGAGGTGCTGTTGGGCGCGTCGCAGGGGCCACGGTTCGGCGGTTTCATTGCGCTTTATGGCGTGAGCGAGAGCGTAGCGCTGATGGATAAGGCGCTGGCGGGCGATCTTTCCTGACGGTTCTTTTGTCTTAAAAACAAATGTTTGTGGTTTGCGGGTCGGGTTTTTTGAAACCTGAACGGCGTTTCGTGCGTATCTTTCTTAAAAGGAAAGATGGGGAGTGCGTTCGACATGCGGATCTTGGCGGTGCTAGCGGTTTTGTGTTTCGGATGGGCGGCAACAGCGCAGGAAGCGCGGGTATTGCCCGGCGAGCCTTCGCTTGAGGCCACCATTCAGGGTCAGATTGATGCGTTTCTGGTGGATGATTTCGGGGCGGCGTTTGATTTCGCCTCGCCGATGATCCAGCAGCTTTTCGGCAGTTCAGAGAACTTTGGCTCGATGGTGCGCAATGGGTATCCGATGGTCTGGCGTCCGTCCAAACTGACGTTTCTGGATTTGCGCGAACGTGGCGGGTTGCTTTGGCAGCAGGTTCTGATCCTGGACGGAGCGGGGCAGAGCCATGTGTTGGAGTATCAGATGATTCCGACGCAGGACGGCTGGCGGATCAATGGGGTCAGCATTTTGCAGGCACCGGGGGTGGGGGCCTGACGAGGCACCGCTCGCATGGTTAGCCGTCGGTTAACGGAACTTTCCTAGACATTTTGTCCGACGCCGGGATTGGCCGGTGATTTCACGAAAGCGAGATTTTCGGGTGCTGTTTTGCGCCTTTGTGCCCCCGTGGGGGCGCGGCTTTCGGTGCATGGAAAGGGCGCGAGATGAACAAGGCAATCACCGACGGTCTGGTATTGATGCCCCCGGCTTTTGAGGCCGGGTTGAACGTTTGGTCGAGCGAGGACGGAACACCCGGATCTTTGACCTATGACGGAAGCACAAGTGCGGCGATTGTCACCGGCGACACAGACTTTGGCGATTGTCTGGAACTGCAAAAAACCGATGCGGTACAAAAGCTGCGCTATACCGGTGAGACTCAGATTTTGCCAGGGTGCTATCTGCGGGTGAAAGTGCGCGTGAAAGCCATTTCGGGTGCGTTTCCCTCGGTTCGGATTTCTGGGTGGGCTGGGCAGGCGGGCGGTGCGACCGTTGCCGGGCTGGTGACCTCTGCCGGGTCGGTAACGTTGGACGCGTATGGTGATGTCGTTGAAGTTACTGCGATTATTGGATCGGGCGCGCGCACCGGTGTTGATATGCATTGGGGCACGCCGGTCATTTACGGGCACCTGGGGTTGGATCTGACGGGGCCAAATGGCGGTATCGTTCGGATTGAGAATATCGAGGTCGAAGATGTGACTTCGGTTTTCCATCGGGTGATGATGGATTGGGTCAATGTGCGAGATTTCGGAGCGGTTGGCGATGGTCTGGCGGATGACACAGCGGCATTTCTGGCGGCGAATACGGCGGCGGCGGGACGTGAGATTGTGGTGCCTGATGGGACGTATTTACTGAGCGACAATGTGACGTTTGAGTTTCCGGTGCGCTTTGTCGGCACCGTGACGATGCCGGAAGATAAGCGGTTGATCCTGCGCCGGAATTTCGACCCGCCGACTTACGCAGCCGCATTTGGGGACGAGGTTCTGGCGCTGAAGAAGGGTCTTCAGGCGCTGGTGAACTTTGCCGATCATGAAAACTTTGATCTGGGTGGGCGCCGTATCGAGGTAACCGAGCCGATTGATTTGGCGGCAGCGGCCGGGACGGCGACATACGAAATCCGTCGGGTAATTCGCAACGGGCAGTTGAACGTGGTGCCGGGGGCAGCTTGGGATACTGAGGTGCTGTCCAGTCTTGCGGGTTATGATGTGACACTGCCTGTGACGCTGACGGCGGTGGCAAATGTGGCGAATATCGCCGTCGGGTCGTTGGTTGAGGGCGCGGGCGTTGGTCGTGAGGTCTATGTGGCGGCAAAGAACGTCGGGGCTGGAACCATTTCTCTGTCGCAGCCTTTGCACGCGGCGCCGTCTTCGCAGGTGTATACGTTCCGGCGGTTTCGGTATGTGTTTGATTTCTCGGGCTTTACCAAGCTGTCCAAGTTTACTTTGTCGGATGTGGAGATCCATTGTCAGGGTGCGGCGAGCGGCGTTTTGCTGGCCCCTGCAGGTGAGACATTCCATTTGAAGGATTGCTTCATCACGAAGCCCAAGGACCGAGGCGTGACGAGCCATGGGATCGGGTGTCAGGATCTGCAGATTGATCGCTGTCACTTCGTCTCGGACGAACAGGCGGTGGCGGCGACTGCGCGGGTTTCGCTTGGGTTCAATGTTAACGCCAATGACGCAAAGATCAGGGACAATAGGTTCCAGCGGTTTGGCACGACAATGGTCTTGCACGGGAACGGGCACCTGATTGTCGGGAACCACTGGTTTCAGGGCGATAACGTGCCGGATGGCCCGCGTGTGGCCGGGTTGGTTCTGACTGAGCCGAATGTTAAATCGGTGATCACTGGGAACTACATTGATAACTCGTTCATCGAGTGGACGAACGAACATGACGAGGCCCCGGATTTTGCGGCGGAGTATTCCTTTGGCGGGCTGACTGTGACGGGGAACATCTTCACGGTAAACGACGCGGCGAGTTACTTCTCGTGGATTGTGATCAAGCCTTATGGCGCAGGGCATTTCCTGCAAGGGCTGTCGGTTACGGGCAATACATTCAAGTCGCTGAACGGAACCACGGATCGGATTGAACGGCTGGATGACTCGGTTGCTACGCTGGACTTCGGGGCGACGCGGAATGTGGAGTTTTCAGGCAATACGTTTAACGGGATCGGGCAGAATACGATCAATCCGGTGACGTTGCAGTTTGATCAGCTGACCGAGTCGGCAAGTTGGATGCTGGACGTGTCGGGGTATTTGCCGTTTGGCGGGCGTGCGCGTGAGGTGACGTCGATCGTGCCGGAAGGGGCGATTCAGAATGTAGCGAATGGGGGTGTTTTCGCCTTGCCCTATGTGACCACCGAGGTGGGAGTGTCCAAGAACCAAGTGTCTTTGAACTGGCCGGAACCTGTGCGGGGGCGCGTGCATGTCACGACTCGCGTGGATCGGCCGATTTGAGGACTTAGCGCGTCGGTTGCGAAGGGCGGGTGACTTAATTTTGCCCGTCCTCTAGCCATGCGTTGATCGCGTCGATGATGGGTTTGCGTGGTGTGCTGGAGTAGCCGAATTCCAATGGATACGGGTCCGCGTTGTGCATCAAGAGCGCGACACGTTCTAGTCGATCGCCGTCGGACCAACTGCCCTGATTGGCAGCCTGTTTTATGTCGGCGATCTGAGTTTCTTTGATTTTGGCACCAGTGATGCGCGCGATGCGGCGTGCAAGAACGCCAGACTTTCTGTCGAATGTGAACCGCTGAAATGGGAAGAAATGCCAGGCCAAGACACAGCCGCCTACGCCGAGGAATGTTACCAGCACGGTTTCGCCCAAACCGTCGGTCGTTCCGCGCAGGACTGCCAGAACAGCGGCCGCGCTCAGAAACCATACTAAGCCACCAATAAAAATGGGCCGGTCTTCGATCACGAGTTTGTCGTGGGTGTTCTGAATAATATTCATTTAGCCAAGGCTTAGGGTCTGCGCGCGATACAGTCGATTTCGACAAGCGCGCCCACAGCAAGGGCGGTGACGCCTATCGTCGTGCGCGCCGGGCGCCGGTTGGGATCAAAGAAACTTTGGTAGGTTTCATTGAACTCAGAATAGTCCTGTTCAAATTCAGTGAGATAGCATCTGCATTGGACGACATGGGTAAGGTCCAGATTCAACTCGCCCAGGATAAGTTCAAGGTTCTGCATGACGCGACGGGTTTGGGCCTGAATGCCGTCGGGCAGGGGTGCATCCGGTGCGTTTGGATCCGTGGGCATCTGGCCGGTTAGGATGACCCAACCATCGGTTTCAACGGCGTGGCTGAACGGTGCTACAGGGCGTGGGCCTTTGGCGAAGAGGTGGAACTCGGGTTGCACGGCTTGGATCCATGTTTAGGGACGGTTTGGAGAGATAATGCATTGCAGGGTGCTGGCTGTCGACGATCAAACGCCAAGAGCAGTGGAGCAGTTTCGAAATTGCTCGACGGCGGATTTAGCACCTGTCGTGGAAAACGTCGTCGACTGATCGCCTAGAAATGCGGTTGCGGTATGCCCGAATGCAATACCGTCTAATACATTGCCAAAACCCCTATCCTGCACAGAGACCGTGCTGGTGTCCGGGCTTAGTTGATGCCGGTCTGTCGAAATTGTCAGGCTGCGGGGGCCGTCGAAACGCAGAGCAAAGACAGGCGATTGGGTCCATGTGTCTGTTTGCCGGGTGATTTGAATGGCGTAGGGCAGATCCAGTCGGGGATCATGGGTTACCCTGACCGAGGTTTCGCCATCGTCGTTCGACAGGGTGCACACCGGCTTCGGGGAAAAGTCCCAGGCCGTCGCCGGGGTGGCGAGTAGACAGACAAGGGCCGCCAGCCTAGGCGTCATGTTCAGACACGTCGAAATCGATGTGGATATGGTTGCCATCGGGGTCAGCGATGTTGACCTGGACGATAGGCAAGCCGGGAACCTTTGCATACATAGGCTCGATCCCACGTTCAGCGAGTTTTGCTTTGAAGGCGTCCATGCCAGTGGCGCGAAGGGCGAAATGTTCCAGGGTAACATCGCCGCCTGCGATTGGATCGCCTTCCACCCCTACAAGATGGATGATGGGCTGTTCGCCGAGATAGAGCCATGCGCCAGGCATGTCGAATTCGGGACGCGGGCCTGGATTCAGATCGAGAATATCGCCATACCAATCGACCATTTCCTGAAGACGGGAGGTGCGGACATTAACGTGATCAAATGCGGTAACTTGCATGAGCTTTGAGCCTTTGGCTTGGGTTTGGCTGAAGGTTGCGCGTATGGTTGGGGATGGCAAGGGGGCAGCAATGACACGTGAAGAGTTCAATGCATTTTGTGAAGAGCTGGCGGCGACCAGCCATGTTGTTCAGTGGGGGAATGCCGATGTCTGGAAGGTGGGCGGCAAGGTCTTTGCAATCTGTGGCTGGGCGGATGGCAAGGATGCGTTCACGTTCAAAGTTGGCGAGATCGCCTTTGAGGTTTTGGGGTCTGAACCGGGGATACGACCGGCGCCTTACCTGGCGTCGCGTGGCATGAAGTGGCTGCAGGTTTACGAGGCGCGGGGTATGACGGATGCCTTGCTTCGTGAGCATATTCTGGTGTCTTACGATCTTGTGGCGGCGGGCCTGAGCAAGAAGCGGCGTGTTGAATTGGGAATTGTGCCGCTTAGCCCCTCAGCGGCTTAGGTGGCTGCGCCCGCGTCAGAAATTGCCATTTGGAAGATGCGGTGACGGGTCGGTGCCGTCCCGTTACCGGGTGATGTGCACCGCGCATTTGGCATAGCGCACGACCCGGGCTGCGGTGGAGCCGAGCAGATAGTCGGAAAAGCCGGGCTGGTGCGAGGCGATGATGATGCAGTCGATCTTGTTTTCGTTTGCGAATTGCAGGATTTCATGGGCGGCGCGGCCATGCAGGAGGCGAGTTTTGACCTCGGACGTCATGCCAACGAAATTGCGCAGCTTGCCAAGGGCAATCTCGCCCGCCTTGGTTTTCATGTCTTCGGGGATATCGATCTTGGGGAGGTAGTTGGGCATGGGTTCGATCACCGAGACAGCCGTGATTTCGGAATTGGCGTCCTTGGCGAGTTGGGTTGCCAGCTCGATTGCGTCTTTGTGCTTGGGTTCGTGTGTAGGGTCGATGGCGACGAGGATGTTGGAATACATGGTTGTCCCTCTGGTTGGTTCGAGGGGAGTAGAGCATGGAGGTGGGGTGGGGCGCTTTGATTTGGGTCAAGGAGGGGATTGCAATTTTAGTCGGGTGGGAAGATGGGAATTCGTCGGTATAATGGAAGGTAAAAATTGAGCATTCAATGAGCCGTCAATGCTGTGTAATGTCTTACCCTTTGAGATGTCGAAATCCATTGATTTGAATGGTGCCAGTAATTAACTCAACTGGTACAAACACTCCTTTGTTGAATGCTGGAAATGCCGAATGGATTGAGTACCGCAGGCTTGGAATATTACCGAGTTCGAGCGAACCAGCTTAGCACTCGTATGAACAATAGTGGCGGAAAGCTAGCGGGCTATCTTCGATGGCAACTTAGTTACTGTCAAAAACCATTCCTATTTTTTGACACACATGAAGAAGCCAAACGCCGATTTCACGACGCTGCATTGTCTGTTAATTTCCTCGGATCGGAGGGCAAGATCGAAATTCGCGCCCCGGATGATCGTTTCTGGCACAAGGTTTGGAATGCATTTGTCGAGGCGACTGTTGAGCTAGACAGGCGCCATATCGATCTTAAGAAAATCCAAGCAGAGCTTGGCCCAATTGCACCTTACTTCGGCAAGGGACAGCCTATTGGCGTCCGAATTCTTAACGGCATCAAGTTTGAGCCTTTTCAGTGCTTAGTTAAATTTTCGCGGAGAGAGTTTGTGGACGATATGATGAGGTATGGTCGTTTCAGGATCGCCCCGGCATCTTCTTACAATTCATCGGCGTTTAATCGCGCAACCAAGGACCTGGAGATAGAGCGAAAGTTTCGAGTGCCACTCATCTCTGAGTATATGGCTGGCGATGAAACGGTATCAGTCAACGGTCAAGAAGTGCCGACTTCACAAGGCTATGTACCTGTCAGTTTTACTCTGCCGGACTATTATCCTTTCTCGACCTGTGCGGCGGCTGAGCGACGCCTAGCAACTGATTTTGACGCCGACGCAGCCTTGATAGTTCGAGATACCAAGGCTTTCATTGCACGGATGAAAAATGCTCTCAATTACGCGTTTCCACTATGGGAGTGCATTGCTCGACCGGTAACGTACTACGATCCCTACAAAGATGCCCCATCAGATCCAGATCAAGAATTCTACAAACATTTTTCGTATGCATATCAAGTCGAACATAGAATAATCCTGCGACCCCGAGGGGTTATGCACTTTTCAAATCTGGAACCGTTTTTTGTCGAGCTGGGCAACCTCGACGGGATTGCCGAAGCACTGCTTCCGTAATCTACCGCCCCCGCCGCTTCACATTCCCGCCTCTCTGACCAGCGCGACCTGCCGTTGAGCGACCGCTCGACTTCCGCACGCCCTCGACCGCTGCGTCCACCGCTGACTGCCTTGCCAATGGATCATCCGAGACCACCATATCAACGGTTTCCAGGCGTTTGACTTCATCCCGCAACCTTGCGGCCTCCTCGAACTCCAGGTTTTCGGCGGCTTTGCGCATGTCGTTTCGCAGGGCGTCCAGGTGGGCTTGGAGGTTGGCTCCGACCAGGGGGGCGTCGACTTTGGCCGTGACGCGGCTCATGTCGGTGTCGCCTTTGTAGAGGCCGGCCAGCACATCCTCGACGTTTTTCTTAACCGTGGCGGGGGTGATGCCGTGTTCTTCGTTGTAGGCGATCTGTTTGGCGCGGCGGCGGTCGGTTTCGCCCAAGGCGCGCTCCATCGAGCCGGTGATCCGGTCGGCATACATGATGACGCGGCCGTCGGCGTTGCGCGCGGCGCGGCCGATGGTCTGAACGAGGGAGGTTTCTGAGCGCAGGAAGCCCTCTTTATCCGCGTCGAGGATCGCGACCAGACCGCATTCGGGGATGTCGAGGCCTTCGCGCAGGAGGTTGATGCCGATCAGGACGTCGAAAGCGCCAAGGCGCAGGTCGCGCAGAATTTCGATGCGTTCCAGCGTGTCGATGTCGGAATGCATGTAGCGGACCTTGATGCCCTGTTCGTGCATGTATTCGGTCAGATCCTCGGCCATGCGTTTGGTCAGGGTGGTTACAAGGGTGCGCATGCCGTCTTTGGTGACTTTGCGGACTTCATCCAGAAGGTCATCGACTTGCATTTCAACGGGGCGGATCTCGACCATGGGGTCCAGAAGGCCGGTGGGGCGGATGACCTGTTCGGTGAAGACGCCGCCGGATTGTTCCAGCTCCCAGGATTGCGGGGTGGCCGAGACGAAGACCGATTGCGGGCGCATGGCGTCCCATTCTTCGAACTTCAGGGGGCGGTTATCCATGCAGGACGGCAGGCGGAAGCCGTGTTCGGCCAGGGTGAATTTACGCCGGTAGTCGCCCTTATACATACCGCCGATTTGGGGGACGCTGACGTGGCTTTCGTCGGCGAAGACAATGGCATTGTCGGGGATGAATTCGAACAGGGTCGGGGGTGGTTCGCCGGGGGCGCGGCCGGTGAGATAGCGGGAGTAGTTTTCGATGCCGTTGCAGTGGCCGGTCGCCTCTAACATCTCGACGTCGAAGTTGGTGCGCTGTTCGAGGCGCTGGGCTTCGAGCAGTTTGCCTTCGTCGACGAGTTGGTTCAGGCGCTGTTTCAGCTCGGTCTTGATGCTTTCGATGGCTTGTTTAAGGGTCGGTTTCGGCGTGACGTAGTGCGAGTTGGCGTAGATGCGGACCTTTTCCATGGTGCCGGTTTTCTCGCCGGTCAGAGAGTCAAATTCGACAATGCGTTCAAGTTCTTCGCCGAAGAAGCTAAGACGCCAACCGCGACTATCGAGGTGGGCGGGCCAGATTTCTAGCGAGTCGCCGCGGACGCGGAAGGTGCCACGCTGGAAGGCCTGATCGTTGCGGCGGTATTGTTGGGCGATGAGGTCTGCCATGACCTTGCGTTGGTCGTAATTGCGGCCCGCGTGGAGGTCTTGGGTCATCGCGCCGTAGGTTTCGACCGAGCCGATGCCGTAGATGCAGGAGACCGAGGCGACGATGATCACGTCGTCGCGTTCCAGTAGCGCACGGGTGGCCGAGTGGCGCATCCGGTCGATCTGGTCGTTAATCTGGCTTTCTTTTTCGATGTAGGTGTCTGAGCGGGCGACGTAGGCCTCAGGCTGGTAGTAATCATAGAAGCTGACGAAATATTCGACGGCGTTTTCAGGGAAGAAGCCCTTGAATTCGCCGTAAAGCTGGGCAGCGAGGGTTTTGTTGGGGGCCAGGATGATGGCGGGGCGTTGGGTTTCTTCGATGACCTTGGCCATTGTATAGGTTTTGCCGGTGCCTGTTGCGCCGAGCAGGACTTGATTTTGCTCGCCGTCCTGCACCCCTTGGGTCAGTTCGACAATAGCGGTGGGTTGGTCACCGGCTGGCTGAAACTCTGTATGCATGACCAGTGCGTGGCCGCCTTCCAGCTTTTCGCGCGTGTGCACGTCGGGGGCAGGGCTGTTCAGAAGGGGCATCTGGTCGGACATGGGGCGAAATACCTGGCAGGGAGTGGTCTGTGTCTAATGTGCGCTGTATGGCACGGGTTGCAACCCCACTGGAGCATAGGCTCCTGACATCGTCATGTCAGGAGATGTCAGTCTTCGGATGATTGGAGAAGTTCAGTCAATCCAGCTACATAGCTGTCCCAACCGGCGTCGTGCATATCGCGCGATGTGTCCTTTTGGAAACCTATGTGTGTCAGGATGATCCTGGTGCCGATGTCGGTTTTGCCAAAGTCGACCGTGATTTCGGTTTCTTCGCCGTCGTTGTTCCACTCCCACGTGTAGCGAAGTCGTTCATTGGTGACGAATTCCAGAAAGTTGCCATTGGTGGAATCTGTGCCGCCGGGATGGTCGACAAAGACCCGCATTTTGCCACCGGGGCGAGGATCAACTTCTATGCGGGTTGCAGGAGAGATAACAGACCGCGGCGAGACCCACGCAGCAAAAACGACTGAAGCGGCAAAGGGAAGATCATAGGTTTTCGAAATATCCATGGGTCGAGTTTAGGTGTGGTTGCGCCCGGTGTCATGTCCGACGGCGCCGGGATCGCGCTGAATACAACTATAGAGAGAATATTTATTGATTTAGTCTCGCATTAGTGTATCGTTAACGAACTAAGCAGCAGAACTGGTTGTCGACCGTCTGTACGACCCACCCACCCCTTGCTCCCTGTGCACCGGGCGACAACCACGCTGATGTTTTGTCATCTTTCCCTTGCAAAAAATGGTCAGTTTGGTGATAGATCGATCAACAAACTTGGGAAATTCCAATGAACGCACGCATTTTTCGCCCGGCGAAATCCGCCATGTCTTCTGGTCAGGCCAAAACCCGCGAATGGGTGTTGGAATATGCGAATGAAACCGGTCGGGATGTGGATCCTTTGATGGGATGGACATCGTCAAGTGACACGCAGACTCAGGTGCGCATGAAGTTCCCGACTAAGGAAGCAGCCTTGGAATATGCCAGCGAGCACGGGATCGAAGCGGTCGTGACCGAGCCGAAAGAACGCAAAACCAATGTCCGCCAACGCGGATACGGCGAAAACTTTGCGACGGATCGCCGGGGCGCGTGGACTCACTGACTTCCAATGTTGTCGAAATCCCGGCGGATGATCCGGCTGTATTGCCATTGATCACTGCTCATCTTGAGTTGATGCGCGCGTCGTCTCCGGCATGCAGTGTGCATGCTATGGAACCGGGGGCAATGGTTGAGCACGGTGTTCGGTTTTTTGCCGTTCTTGAGGGCAAAGAGGCGATTGCAATTGGTGCTTTAAAGTCGCTGGGTGATGACGCGGGCGAGATCAAGTCCATGCATGTTCGCCGAGACTATCGTGGAAGCGGTCTGGCTGAGAAAATGCTGATGCGGATTGTCGATGCGGCTCGTGAAGCCGGTTTCAGGCAGCTAAGTTTAGAGACGGGCAGTCAGGATGCTTTTGCTCCGGCGCGGGCATTCTACAAACGCCACGGGTTTCAGCTGTGCGCGCCGTTTGCAGAATACACCGATGATCCAGCCAGCGCGTATTTCACCCGTCAGCTCTAGGTCCCGAAGCTGCGTTTCTAAGAATGAATTCAATCATGCCGGAGAGACGATCTTGCGGCACGCCAGAGATACGGTTCTCAAGCCCCAGTAGGACAATGCCGTGGATCGAGGAAAACAAAGCTCGGGTCATGAGATCCAGGCTTTCGGCGTCGGCAGTGGGATTCAGAGTGGCAAGCGGTTTGGCAATGATGCCAAACAGGCGAGATAGTTCGTCCAAATACCACTCGGGGACTTTTGCAAGCGTCGACATTTCGACGTCAAACAAGGCGCGCCAAAGCATTGGATTTTGATGGGCGAAATCCAAATAGCCGGTGGCCATGGCAATAAGCTGTTCCGTTGGGTCGTCTTTGGCGGCCGCAACCCGATCCGTTACAAAGGAACCCAGTGCTCTGAAGGTGCGTCCGTTCACGGCCAGGATAAGACCGGTCATATCTTCGAAGACATTATAGATCGCGCCTACCGCGCATTCAGCTTCGGCTGCTAAAGCTCTTGCCCGTAACGAAGCGATTCCATCCTCGCGTACATGCCTTTCGGCAATGTCGATGAGCCGGACCCGGAGCAGGTCGCGTTTTTCTTTGGTTGCTTTTGCCATTATCTCGAAGCCTGAACGGTGTTCAATTCGTTATCGAATTGGCAAACTGTGCGCAACAGGCTTGCCAAGGTCTTTCAGGCGCGCCAATAACCGCTTGAGCGGTCCCGTAGCTCAACTGGATAGAGCAGCTGACTTCTAATCAGCAGGTTCGGGGTTCGAGTCCTCGCGGGATCGCCAGTTTAATCGTTTCGCCATGAGCTGTCGGCGCGAACTGTATTCATACAAAGAATTGCGACGGTTGGCTTTGCCTTTGAAATGATTTGTAAACTGCGATTTAATCAAAGCGGGCCTAATTTCGAAAAGTGCGGTGCATTGCTTGGTTGATGCAAGATTATTGACGGAGGCATTGATTGAAGCTGTTGTTTTTGCACCAAAATTGCCCCGGACAGTTTAAGCATCTGGCTGCCAACGCGGTTGCGCGGGGCGATGAGGTGACGTTTATCACCCAGAAAGGCAAGCCGTCTGTCCCGGGTGCCCGTAAGATCGAGTATGCGGCGCATCGCAAGGTGACAGACAAAATACATCCCTATCTCGCTAGTTCGGAGGCCGCTGTTCTAAATGGACAGGCCGTTGCGCGCGTTGGGTTTGCGCTGAGGGACAAAGGTTATCGGCCTGACGTCATCATTGGGAATCCCGGATGGGGTGAGACGCTTTACATGAAAGATGTGTGGCCGGATGTGCCACTGGTGCTGATGGTTGAGTTTTACTATCGCGGGCATGGCTCGGACGTTGGATTTGATCCTGAATTCGATACTGGCCCAGACGCACAGCTGCGAGCGCGCACACGCGCAGGCGTTCATCTACTGGCCATTGAAGCGGCAGATTTCGCCTATGCTCCCACTGAGTGGCAAAAGGCACAGTTTCCTGCTGCCGTTCGCGACAAAATTCGTGTGATACATGATGGTATCGACTGCGAAAAATTGGAACCAAACTCGGACGCTGTTTTCTAGGTTCCAGATGGGCCCGAACTGAAAGCCACCGACGAGATTTTGACCTTTGTCGCACGTAACCTGGAACCCTACCGTGGGTTTCATTCCTTTATGCGGGCATTGCCGAAGGTGCTTGATGCGCGGCATGACGCACAAGTGGTGATCGTTGGCGGCGATGATGTGAGTTATGGCGGAAGACCGAAAGACGGCGGTAACTGGCGCAGGGTTTTGCTTGATGAGATTGGCGGGTTGCCTGAGCGAGTGCATTTCACTGGCCGCGTCTCTTACGGCGACTTTGTCAGACTGGCCCAGGTATCGTCAGTGCATGCCTATCTGACCTATCCCTTTGTTCTGAGTTGGTCGATGTTGGAGGTCATGGCATGCGGCGGATTTGTTGTCGGATCAGAGACTGCGCCGGTTCAGGAAGTGATTGAAGATGGAAAAAACGGCTGGCTTGTTGATTTTTTCGATCACGGTCAGATTGCTGCCAGGTTGATCGAGGCTTTGAGGCAATCCAATGATGTCGAACACTTACGAGAAGCGGCGCGGCAGACCGTGTTGGATCGATACAATTTGAAAGACTGCCTATCTGCACAATTTGAATTGATCGACGGCCTGGTGTCAGTGGGCGAGTAATCGCAGTTTAACCTATCTCGGGGATGATCCGGCTAGGGAATCATCGAGGTGGCGGCGTGAGTAACGACACGATTTTTGGCGGTTTAGGCGATGACATTATTTTTGGTGGCATCGGTGATGACGTGATTGCCGGGGGTCTGGGTGCCGATACGATGTATGGTGGCACCGGCATCGATTTGTTGTCTTATTCCGACGCCACAACCCGGGTTGTTGTCGATATGTTATCTGGATCGACTCTGGGCGAATTTGCTGTAGGCGATATTTTCAGCGAGTTTGAAAATCTGGGGGGCGGTCAAGCCAATGATCTGTTGCTGGGTGATGCCGATGGAAATTTCATCTTCGGCCGCGCTGGTGATGACGAGCTACAGGGCAGATTTGGAAACGATACGCTAGAAGGGGGCGCAGGCGCTGACACGTTGGACGGCAGCGGCAATGTCGACACGGCGGTATATACGCTAAGTGGTTCTGCCGTAACGGTATTTTTATTCAATGGTACAGCGACAGGGGGCGATGCGGCTGGCGATGTTTTCCTGAAGATCGATAATCTTATCGGCTCGGCTTTTGCGGATAATCTGACCGGAACGTTTACGCAAAACGTCATCGAAGGCGGTGCTGGGGCGGACACGATGAATGGCGGTGCCGGTGTTGATACACTGAGCTATGCGCGGGATCAGGCAGGTGTTGCGGTGTCGTTGGAAACTGGAGTTGCTACTGGCGGCGATGCTGCTGGAGACAGTTTCAGCAATTTCGAAAACCTCGAAGGTGGAGGTGGTGCGGACATGCTGGCCGGTGACAACGGCGGCAATTGGCTGTGGGGCAACGGCGGTGCCGACACGCTTACCGGGCAAGATGGCGATGACACCTTAGAGGGCGGATCAGGTGGCGACGACTTGCAAGGCGGTCTTGGATCGGATTGGGCGGCATACACGCGCGCGGACATGGGCGTGACCGTGAACTTGGCCACGGGAATTCACAGTGGATCGGACGGAACCGGAGATACGCTGGCATCGATAGAGAACTTACTCGGGTCCGACTGGGACGATGTTCTGACCGGTGACAGCTTTGGCAATGTGATCGAAGGGGGCGATGGTGCCGATACGTTGGAGGGCGGAGGAGGTATCGACACGCTCAGTTACGCGGGATCGAACACACGAGTCGTCGTCGATCTGCTAAATGGCAATGTGTTTTTGGGACATGCCGAGGGCGACGTTATCTCAGGTTTTGAAAATCTTACGGGGTCGCGGCTGCCTGATTATTTATTGGGATCTCACGACGACAACATACTGAGCGGTGGCGCGGGCATTGATAGGCTTGAAGCGCGCAATGGCAATGACACTCTGATCGGCGGCTCCCAAGACGACAATCTGAAGGGTGGTCTTGGTGCGGATGTCTTTGTTCTGCGGGTTGGGGATGCGCAGGATACGATTGCCGACTGGCAGGATGGCGTCGACATAATCGACGTTTCTGATTTCGGGCTGTCGTTCGGGCAAGTTTATTCAGTCGCAACGGATATTGCAGGAGGGACATTGCTGATCGATTTCGGAGGGGGCGATAGTGTGCGGGTTTTGAACTTTGCCTTATCGGATTTTGATGCGGGCGATGTATTCGTCTGATGTTTGAGGTTGGGGCCAGATGCAGTCAAAAGAAAAATTAGAACAAAACGTAAACAAATTATCGAATATGAAACCAAATGCAGATAATCCGGTTTTCTTTATGCACATCGCCAAAACCGCTGGTTCGTTCCTGAACGAGCGGTTTGTAGCAGCGTTGGGCGAAAGCCTTACCAGTCTTCACGTCGAGCATTGGTTAAGCGATTTCGGGGGCTTGCAGCGCAAATTGGATGCTGGAATGGCCTTTTTTTCCGGACATGTCATGCTTGGGCGTTGGGATATGATCACTCGGCACCAATCGCGGCAATTTCGGATGGTGACAATAGTTCGCGAACCAGTTGAACATCTGGCTTCGCACATCCTTTGGCTGGATCACTACAACGATCCCGAAAACCGAGTACACTATGACCGCCTGGATGAAGCGCATCGGCGTGTGGTGGACCGCATCGGGGCATTGAATATCTGCGACACCGGGCAATTGGATGCCTATCTAACGTCTCTTAGCGGCATTGAAATGCGGCTTTTCGATAACTGTCAGGCGCGATATTTTCTGACAACAGGTCAACGCGATCACGCTTCGATACGGCCCCTTACATTGGATGATCGGATTGCACTTGGAGTCGCGCTGCGTCGGTTCGACGTTGTTGCGCGGCAAAATCATCTTGAAACTGATTTGCCGCGTATGGGGCAAGTGCTTGGAATTTCCCTGGAGCATCAGGACGTCCGTGTAAACTCCGGCAGATCATTGCGACGCATCAATACGGACGATCCATTTGTCCGTAAAACGCTGGAGAAAAGAACCCTGTTGGATCAGTGGTTGTGGCGCACCGCCAACGCGACTTTGTCCAAGGAGAACGTCCTTGCCTGAAAGTGGTTCGCGTCAATTTCGCCCCGTAACGATTGTTATGGCTGTATTTTCTCCTGACCATGGGCATTTGGAAAAACAAATTGCGTCGTTGGCGGCCCAGGAACACCCTATATCGATGGCGGTCGCTGTCATTGCAGATAAACGGTCTGGCCCACTGGTTTCGTTGTTGTTTGAGAAATACAGACTGCCACTGGACATCGTCGTTCCCGATAGTGCGACTGCCAGTTACAAAAGCTTCGAAACCGGGCTTGAACGCGCGCTTTCGATGTCGCCTGCAGATGCAGTGTTCGCATTGTGCGATCAGGACGATGTCTGGCACCCCGACAAAATTTCACGTTCGGTTAAGTTTCTTCAGGAGACGGGGGCTTCATTGGTGCATAGCGATGCCCGTGTCGTAGATTGCGACGGGGATCTGCGCCGCAAAAGCCTTCATCAGCTGGAGCGGCGAATGGTTGAACCGAACCTTCGTGAATTGTTGTTGCGAAATACGGTCACGGGAATGACTGTGCTGACCACACGAAAAGTGGTGGAAACCTCGCTGCCATTTCCGCCCCAATCGGCGCTTTTTTTTCATCATGACCTGTGGCTGGCTTTGGTTGCGCAGTCATTGAACGGCATTGTTTGCATAACACGCCAACTGGTCGATTACCGCCAACACGGCGGCAATCTCGTCGGAGCCATAGAAAAAGACGCCGCCCGGCCGAAAATCGCCACTACCGCATGGTATCGCCACTGGGCAGGCACCTATGCTGTTGCTGCATATTTGGCAAAGTCGCTTTATATCAGGATGGGCGAAGTTGCGGCATTGGACAGTCGGCTTCCAGACCGCGCGCAATTATCATCTCTGGAGCCCTATTTGACCCGGCGCACGATCGGCGGACGTTTCTTAATGGATGCTGCGGCCATGGTGTTGAAAGGTCGTTTTGATCTGGCCGCACAGTGCGTCTTGTTCGCTGGCATTCAGTCCGGTCGCCTGGCATGGGCAGTGCGATCAACGCTGAGTGATGGTTTGCTGTCGTCGCTTTCTACATTCGACAAGTTGGCATTTTCCATGGCTCCGGGCGCACAGCCGGGATCAGTTCAATTCGAAGACTTCGCCGATGCGGACACCTGGACACCGAAACGGTTTGTGGACAAACGAAAAACGGCATCCTTTCGGGCCAGATTCAAGGAAGGAACCCAGCAGTTTGTTATTCTGGTGCCAACTGTGAACCCGGCTGAAGTTTTTGCGGGCGTCGCAACCGCCATTGATATTGGCGCCGGTTTGGCAAAGCGCGGTCACGACGTGCACTTCGTTGCCACCGATATGCCGATCGCCAGTCGGGAGCGATCGTTGAAATTCGTCTGCCAACGGCAAAGCGGAAATCAGAAACGAGTCGGCAGACGCATCAGATTCTCCTGTGGGGTCACCGAGAGTGCGATCAGTTTCTCGCGGCAAGACAAGTTTCTTGCGACAGCCTGGTGGACAGCTCACATTGCCAAGGATTTGCTAAACGACGGTGGGCTGTCTCAAGCCGGATTTTATTATCTCATCCAGGACTATGAACCGGGCTTTTATCCCTGGGGGACTGAGTATGCAGATGCCCGCGCCAGCTATGATCTGAATTTTACGCCGATATTCAATTCGCGAACGCTCGCAGACTTTTTTCGCACTCAGAGAGTTTGCAATGTGGATCACAACCCGTTGATATTCCACCCGTCTATCGATGTAAGCAAATATCGGCGATTGAAACGCATTCGAAATCTGAAACCCAGAATCGCTGTCTATGGGCGGCCGAAAGTACCACGGAACCTTTTCCCGCTGGCCATCGAAGGGCTGGAGAAATTCTTGTTGGCCGAGGGGATTGACCGGGATGACGTGGAACTTGTCAGCGTTGGGATGGTGCATCCCCATGTGAAATTGGCGAACGGACATACTTTGCGATGCCTGGGTAAAATTCCATGGGACGACTATCCTGGGTTTCTTGCGGGCGTAGATGTTGGGCTGTCGCTGATGTTGTCGCCACATCCCAGCCATCCACCGATTGAAATGGCAGCGGCGGGCGCGCGTGTGATCACGAATTCATTTGCTGGCAAGGATTTGTCCGAACTGACGCCTTCTCTGGTCTCGGTGGAGCCAACACCGAATTCAGTAGCCGAAGCGCTGACCAAGGCGTGGATAGCCGGCCCTGCCGAGGCCGAGCATCGCCAGTTTGATCTGGCTGCTCTGGGGTTGCCGCTTGACAAGGTTGTCGATGAACTTTCGTCCACTCTTGGCACTCATCAACTGCATTACGCAAAGGCGGGTTAACGCTCAAATGCTCGATCAATCTGGAATGTTGAAGCAGGCAAGGATGGGCGCGCGAATTCCGGAGCGCCGCTATGGCGTTGTCGGTATTGCGGTAAATGGCGCTCGCAGTTCCGGTATCACAAAGTTTGTGAGGAGATATGGCATAATCGACCGGCTGGCGGCAATTTTACTGTTGCCTATCATCTTGGTTTTGTTGATCTCCATATATCCGGTCGCACTGATGCTACAGGGTCGTCCGTTTCTTTTTAGGTCAGAAAGGATGATGACTCCTAAGCGGTCTTTTTACTTGTTGAAAATCCGAACCATGCACGCGTGTTCCACTTCCAACTGTGCGGTTGTTGGCGGCGACCAGCTGCACCGAGTCACAAAGTTCGGCCACATCTTGCGTCGTAGCCGGTTGGATGAATTACCACAGATTTTCAATGTTTTATTGGGGCATATCGGTTTCATCGGACCGCGCCCCCCACAACGAAAGTATGTTGAAGCATTTCCGGAGATTTACAGCAAAGTATTACGCGCTCGGCCGGGTATAACGGGATTGGCGACGGTTATTTTTCATCGTCATGAGACGCAAATGCTGCGCCGCTGCCTTTCGGTGGAAGAAACAGATGAAGTTTATCGACGACGTTGCATTCCCATGAAGGCCAAGTTGGACTCCCTCTATCTGGAAAGGCGATCGATTGGCTTGAACATGTTCATATTGGCGAGAACAGGCTGGCATGTATTCCATTCTTTGTGGCCGGATTTACAATTTGGCGGCGGGGTCATGACACATTTAGGACTGCGCGGGAGCCGATCGGGCGGATGATTGATCGGCCCGAAAGACTTCGATTGTGATGGTCAGTGGTTCTGTTGGGACAGGGTCTGGTTACATCTTGTTCCCAAGCAGCCCCTGGGTGTTTGGCGCAGCCGACCTTACGAGATAACGCAAAGGACTAAGTAAACGAGAATGGTTTCGATGAAGCGTTGCCGCCGCACTTTTGCGCGCTTCAACGCAAGATATCTTTTGCGAGAGCCTGTTTTCGGAGCACTCATCAAGGTTTCCATTTGCCTTTGGTTCTGCGCGGTGAAGTCGATTTTCGTTGACTGCATTGCGTTCAGTTGCCGGTCCATCCATGTAGCAAGATCGCCGCGAAGAAGTCCCTTGAAACGGGCTAACTTGGATCGGACTCCAAGGTTTGCCCCAATCACATTTCTATCGTGTTGACGGTATATCAGTTGAGGCTTTGCATCACTTATGATCCGACCGCCAACTCCTGCAATTATCTGATAACACCACCAATCATGGGCAACGATTGCTGCGGCTGCGCTGGAGGCCGGCTGTAGAATATCCAACGCCTTTCGATTGATGACCATGGTGTTGCCGGGAATGACATTCTGCACAAGCGCATTTCCGAAACTCGGCGCGCGTTTAGATCGGGCAGAGCGACGGTGCGGTAATAACCCGCTGTCGGCGATGATTGTACGGCTGCCGTAAATTGCGGCGTCTGGATTTCCCGACAACGTCTGCAGGGCCCTCTGGATTTTGTTGGGGTGCCAGACATCGTCCTGATCGCAAAAGGCCACGAAAGATGATTGTCCCGCAACTCGCAGGAGTGACAGAAAGTTCTGAGCCGATCCCATGCCAGGACCGCGAAGCAGAAGAACCCGGTTCGTTGTCTGCGTTTGGCCGAATTCCCTTACGATTTGGCAGTTGCCATCGACTGAACCATCATCCGACACGATGAGCGACCAGTTTCGATGCGTTTGTCGGGCGATGCTGGCCAATTGGTCGGGCAGGAATCGTGCACCGTTGTAAGTCGCCATGAGGATGGTAACCCTGTTTTTGGAGGATGCGTCGCAGTCGCCAATGGATTTACGCGCCAAGAGCCCGGACAGCTCGCTCATTTGTGGATCAATTCGTCATGAAATCGATCCAGAAGCATAAGACCGAGCAGAAATAGTCCAGTGGACAACCCAAAGACATAGGTAAGACTGACATATTCGGGGTGATATGAGAGAAAGAATGCCTGCCGCATGGCGCCGGTCACATGAAACAGGGGGTTAAGACCAAGATATAATTGGAGATTTTCGGGCACATCCTCAAATAAGAAAATAACCCCGGAGATAATGAACAAAGGCCGCATAACAATGGCCCAGAGCCGTTCCCAAGCCGGGAAAGCGGTGAACAGATAGCAATTCAAAGTGCCAACACCCAACGCCAAAACCGCCACAGACAAAAGAGTTACGCCGATGAAGTCATAGTCGGGCTGCGCTCCGCCACTGTCATAGATGAGCAACCCAAACATGACCAAAGAGAAGACAAGAAACTGGGTCAGGCAGTTCAAAATGACACGAGCAATGATCGCATCCAGATAGGTCACTGCGCCAAAACTCATCAATGACTTCGAGAACCGCAGACTTGTTGCAATCTTTTGGCTGACATCGGCAAAAAATATGTAGGGCAGATAACCTGTCGCGTAAAAAAGCGCGAAGTTGTCGCCCAAGGGCGGTGCTGCAAAGGCCAACGAAAAGGCAAAGGCCAAAAGTGCGATGGCAGCAATTGGTTCGACAATTGCCCAAAGCCATCCACCGGGGCTTTTACCGTAAGTTGTCGCCATTTCGCGCAGTATGAGGGCGCCGATGGCACGGGTCGCGGCCGTACTGTTTCTGGTTGCAGGGCGCAGTGGAGAGGGTGGTGCAATGTTACGGGGAATTTCGGTGTCGGTTTTCATTCTGGCGACACAGATATTCGTCCTTCCTTTACGTCCATTTAATTACCATCGGGAATACTGCGGAAAACCAGCAACCGAGTTCGGGGCGCATGACGGATCTCGCGACGACTCAAATGCCGATCACGGCCACCATCGCACCGCTTCGCCACCGGTTGATCTTAACGTCGTTTCTGATGTTGGTGATCGTGCCGGCGATTGCAGGTGGTCTGTATCTATACTGGCGCGCAGCTGATCAGTTTGCCTCTACCGTTGCTTTTTCTGTAAGGACCGAGGAATTTGCCTCGCCGGTTGAACTTTTTGGCGGTATCGCTGATTTTTCTTCTTCTGGGTCAAGTGATGCGGATGTCCTGTATAGCTTCATCAAGAGCCAGGAAATCGTTAGGGCATTGGATACGCAATTTGGGCTGGCCGATCTTTATGCCAAGGCAGGTAACGACATGGTCTTTGGCTATGATCGAAGCGGATCAATTGAGGATTTGCATGCCTACTGGGACCGGATGGTGCGGGTTAATTATGACCGCGGCACTGGCTTGATTGAAGTGAGAACCCTGGCGTTCTCGCCCGAAGATGCCCGTCGTGTTGCGACTGGAATCTATGCGGAGAGCGTCGCGCTAGTCGAACAGCTTTCCAAGGTTGCACAGGCTGATACGACGGCGTTTGCGCGTGATGAACTGGCCCGGTCAGTTGCAAGGCTGAAATCTGCCCGTGAGCAATTGACGGCCTTCCGCTCGCGCACGCAAATTGTTGATCCAACGGCAGATTTACAGGGTCAGATGGGGCGATTGTCGTCGTTGGAGCAACTCTTGACCACAGCCTTAATCGATGCCGACTTACTGCGCGAAAGCACCCGATCCGCTGACCCACGCTTGAAGCAGGCCGACCGCCGTATTGCAGTTATAGAGGCCCGCATTGCCAATGAAAGGCGAAAGCTCGGAGTTGGTGGTGGTGACGGAAGTGGTGAAGATTATGCAACGCTTCTGGCAGAGTTCGAACGTTTGTCAGTGGATCGCGAGTTTGCCGAACAAACTTATACAGCGGCGCTGGCCGCATTCGATCAAGCCCAGGCCGAAGCGCGTCGCAAAAGCCGCTATTTGGCAGCGCATATCAATCCAACGCTGGCGGAAACTCCGCAATATCCGAAACGCGCAGAGCTTTTGGCGATCTTGTCGTTCTTCCTCCTGGCGATCTGGTCCATCGGAGTGTTGGTATTCTACAGTTTGCGTGACCGCCGATGATCCGCCTGGATAACCTAACCAAGATATATTTCTCGGGTGGCGTAACGAAGACAGTGACGCGCGAAATTACCATCTCGTTTCCCACCAATGGCGCGACTGCACTGATCGGCCGAAATGGGGCCGGCAAATCCAGTTTGCTGAAGATCATCGCCGGAACGATGCGGCCTACATCAGGACGCGTTCGTGTCGCCGGAAGTGTGTCTTGGCCGGTTGGGTTCGCCGGATGCTTCCATGGCGATCTAAGTGGGCTTCAGAACACGCGGTTCGTTGCGCGGGTTTATGGCGTTCGGACGGATCAACTGGTGGAACATGTTAGCCAAACGGCGGAGTTGGGTGCGCATTTTCACATGCCCTTTCGGATGTATTCGTCCGGCATGAAAGCACGCTTGGCGTTTGCTGTATCTATGGGCATAGATTTTGACACTTACCTGATCGACGAAGTGACGAGCGTGGGCGATGCCAGTTTCCGCGAAAAGAGCGAGGCTATGCTGATGTCGCGGCTGCAAAACAAGGCGGCGATTGTGGTGTCTCACAACCTTCCACTGCTGTCGCGGCTTTGCAAAAGCGCATTGGTGTTAGAAAACGGCACGGGCGTTTGGTTCAACGATGTTGACGACGCTATTGCGGCGCATGAAGCCAATTTGGCTCAGTGATCGGGTGTAGTTATCAGTCGTCGGAGTTGCCCACGGGTGCACCACCTTCAAACAGATTTTGTCCAACATAATCAATGGGTTCATCCTGCATTTGGAGGTGCAGACCTTTGCCGGTGTATGGGTTGGCACGCGCCAAGTCTTCGTCAACCTCGATTCCCAGGCCGGGACCATCAGGCGGGATGATGAAGCCGTTTTCAATACGAATGCCATCTTTGATAAGTTGCCGGTGAAACTGAGTTTCGATGGTTTCGGCGATCAGGATGTTGGGAATTGAGGTTGCAAGATGTACGTTGGCAGCCCACTCGACAGGGCCCGCATAAAGATGCGGTGCCATTTGCGCGTTGTAGGCCTCAGCCAGCGCTGCGATTTTGCGCGTTTCCCACAATCCACCAGAGCGACCCAGCGCCGGTTGCAGGATATTCGCGGCACCCGCTTTCAAAACAGCCCCAAACTCGGCCTTAGTTGTCAGACGTTCGCCAGTGGCAACAGGAATAGAGGTGCCTTGGGCGACGGCGGCCATCGATTGAACGTTGTCAGGCGGAACAGGCTCTTCAAACCAAAGGGGCGAATAGGGTTCGATTGCTTTCGCGATGCGCAGGGCACCACCCGTCGAGAATTGCCCGTGGGTGCCAAACAACAGGTCCGCTTTGCGGCCAACCGCCTGGCGAATGCTTTTGCAGAACGCGACCGAGGTTTCGATGTCATTCATCGCCGGTTGGTGGCCACCACGAATTGTATAGGGACCAGCGGGGTCGAATTTCACCGCCGTATACCCGGCTTCCACTAATTCAATTGCGGCCTCTGCGGCCATGTCGGCGTTGCCCCAGAATTCGGGCAGCGGGTGGTGTTTGAGCGGATATAAATAGGTGTAAGCGCGGATGCGTTCGTTCATCCGTCCGCCCATCAAGGCCCAGACCGGGCGATCGCGATCCTTGCCAAGGATGTCCCAACAGGCAATTTCAAGGCCCGAAAATGCCCCCATAACCGTAAGGTCAGGGCGTTGAGTAAAGCCCGATGAAAATGCACGCCGGAACATAAGTTCAATGTTTTCAGGGTTTTCATCCGCCATATGGCGGGCAAACACATCCTGGATCACCGCGGTCATCGCGTCCGGTCCAACCGATGATGCATAGCATTCGCCCCAACCAGTGATACCAGTATCGGTTGTGACTTTCACCAATATCCAGTATCGGCCACCCCAACCGGGGGCTGGTGGCGCCGTGACAATTACGTCCAGATCAGCGAGTTTCATGACAGTCCCATCCAAGTATTGAAGTTGCGCGATGTCCTTGAACACAATCACTATTCGAAACCTGGGTCCAGAGGACACCCATGTTCTGGAGCGCGTGCGAACCGGCACATTTGACAACGAGATCGATCCAGCGCGCGCTTGGGCATTTCTGGCGACCCGTGTGAACGAGATCGTCGTTGCACTGGATATGGGCGAGGTTGTCGGCTTTGCCAGTGGCACAGTGTTGATGCACCCCGACAAACCGACGTCGTTCTTTGTGAACGAGGTTGGTGTGCACAAAGACTATCGCCGCCAGGGTATTGCGACACGTCTGGTCAATCGATTGACGGATCTTGCGCGAGATCGCGGTTGCGAGGGCATTTGGTTGGCGACCGAGCAACACAATGTTGCTGCCAAGGCGCTTTATAAGTCGCTGGAGGCGCGGGAAACGCCCAATATCGTAGTGTACGACTGGGACAGCGGAGACATTTAAGCTATTTGAAAACAATGACATTCCGGCGGGCTTGTCCGGATTTTGTATCCGCAATGGCTTTGTTGATTTCATCCAGCGACCAGCAATTAGATATAAGTTCATCCAGCTTCAGGCGACCTTGAAGGTAAAGATCTGAGAGCCAGGGAATATCGCGCGCTAGCACCGTGTCGCCCATCTTGGATCCAACCAAGCCTTGACCGGCCGAGGCGAAATCGCAGGGAACGTAAGATGAGGTGGCGCCGTCTGCTGGCATGCCCACCATGACAACACGTCCACCAGGGGCCAGATACTTTGGCGCATCGTTGTAAGCCGGGATGGCTCCGACGGTGACAAAAACCGCATCGGCGCCTTTGCCGATTGCTGCTTTGACGCGTTCCCAGGGGGCAGGGTCCGAGGCTAGGATGCCGTCTGTTGCTCCGAAATCCATCGCGTCGTCCAGCTTTTCCGGCGTCAGATCCACAGCAACTATGCGACGTGCCCCCGCAATGCGTGCGCCTTGGATGGCATTCAGCCCAACACCACCCGCGTCGATAACAACCGCATCCTCGCCGGGACGCAGGTTTGCGGCATTGATGACCGCGCCGACACCCGTAGTCACTCCGCAGCTAAGAAGGGATGCTGCTTCGGATGATATTCCATCTGGAATGATCGCAATCTGACTTTGATCCACGACGACTTTTTCGGCGAAGGCTCCGCAGTTCATCGACTGTAAGAGGGGGCTGCCATCGGTTTGACTAAGAGGAGCGGGGCCGCCTGGAGTTTCGCAAGTTGCCTGATGCCCGGTCGTGCAGGGGCGGCAATTCCCACAAGATCGTATCAGGGTAACGATGACCCGATCATTTATGCTGTAGCGTGAAACACTTTCGCCAATTGCTGTGATCCGTCCGGCGGCTTCATGCCCATAAACAGCCGGAAGCGTTCCGCCCCAAATTCCGTCGATGTAGGAGATGTCAGAATGACAAATAGCGACTGCTTTCAACGTTACTTCGACGGATCGACCTTTGGGCGCATCCAGCGAAACGGTTTCGATCGCGAGAGGTTTTCCAAACTCATGGCATACGGCAGCGCGAATTGTTTGCATGATGTGCTGTCTCCGGTGTTGTTAGTAAAAACCTGTGTTTGGTTGTTTGGCAGTTCTTGTCAGAATGCGACCAGTAAAGGCGGATATAGCTGACTTGTCGTCTGTTGCATCCCGACATTGCAGATTTTCGATGATTGGTTGTTGTCCTAAGACTGATTGTCCGCCAATTCACTGGCGGCCTTGGCAAATGCACGCGCCTCGGCAGGTGCCTGACCAAGTTGTGCTGCGGCACTAAAGATTGCTGAATGGTCGAGTTCCGGGTGCTGTTCGGCGGTAAGATCAGACAACTGTCGATTCTGATGTTTTGAAAGCGAAATCAAATCTTTGACCGCATTTTGCGCGTCGGATCGTGGTATGTGTTGGGCTAGCGCAAAAGTCAGGGCTTCGGCAAACGCCGTGCCAAAAGTGTCAGCAATATTTGATGTCATTTTTTTCGCACTGGGCTGCATATCCGAACAAACGGCCAGACTTGTTTTCAGGGATCGGGCGGCGATGCAAATCATCTGTGGCAGTGTCAGCCACTCGACAAGCCACGCGCCAGCGTCGCGTTGCGCACTGTGCACGAGACTGTTTTGCATTGCGTTGTTCAGACCAGCATTCACGGTTGAAAGCGCGACCATGACGGATGGTCCGACGGGATTGGATTTCTGTGGCATGGTCGAGGACGCACCGCCGGAGGTGATTTTGATTTCTTCAATGCCGGTGCCGTTGAGTAATACTAAATCCTGCCCAGTTTTTCCAAGCGATCCGGTCAAACCGGTCAACCATGCGGCCAGAACCGCCTGGCAATCGCGCGCGCTGTGGCGACTGCCATCTGGATCACCCAATCCCAACGCCCTGGCGAGCGCCGCCCGCGTTTCAATGGCTTTTGGCATTGCCGATAGTGTTCCGGCTGCGCCTGCCAGACTGACAAACTGACAATCGGGCTTTACGGCGTTCAGCCGCGCGCAATGACGTAGCAACGGCTTTCCCCAGGACGCCAGCACTGCGCCAAATGATGTCGGAACAGCGGCCTGACCATAGGTTCGAGCCAACATTGCCAGTTCCGCGTGCTGTTCTGCTTGATTGCCTAATACCTGGATGAGTGACCGTAGCCGGTCGTCCAATATGCTCAATGCCTGACGAACACGAAGGGCCAGGGCGGTGTCAATTATGTCCTGACTCGTCGCGCCCCAATGCACGTATTGAGCGTGCTCAGGTGCATTCATTTCCTTGCGAAAAGCTGCGATTAAAGCAGGAACTGGAACGCAGTTTTCGCCGGTTGCCGTTGCCAGGGACGATGGGTCAATTTGAATTTCCATCGACGCCCGATGGATTGCCGCTGCACTTTCATTGGGTATTACACCCAGCTCGCCTTGAACCTTGGCCAACGCGCCCTCGACCAACATCATCGCGCGTATTTCGGCTGTGTCGGTAAACATTTGTCCAACGTCGACGTCACCGAAAAGGTCACGATACAGGGCAGAGTCCAGTGGAGTGGTCGGCATGTCAGAAGTGCCCAATATCTTTCAGGAAACCGACCAAAGTTTCGACGTATTCATCTGGTTTTTCGATGCAAGGCAGATGCCCTGCGCCACGGACGAGTTTGAAGTTCGCGCCCTTAATCAGCGCTGCTGTTTCCCGCACCAAGTCAGGCGGCGTTGCGCCGTCTTCGCTTCCTGCAATGGCTAGTGTCGGCAGGGTCAGATTGGCGGTCGTCGTGTAGAAATCAGTGTTTGAGATGGCGGCACAACAACCGATGTAACCTGCGGCTGGCTGCCGGGTCAGCATATTGCGCCACCCTTGAAGCTCAGTCTTTGTGCGAAAGCCAGACGAGAACCATCGTTGCATGATGGCATCTGCCATGACCTCTAGCCCGTCTTCCTGAACCGCCGCGATCCGATCTTCCCAGGTGTCCTTGGTTCCAATCTTGGCAGCCGTGTTGGACAGGACGAGCGCACGGATTTGATCAAGACGTTTGATCGCCAGACCTTGAGCAATCATTCCGCCAATGGAAAGTCCGACAAATACAGCGTCGCGCACATGCAGATGATCGAGCAGGGCTTCGGCATCGGAAATAAGTGCGCCCATGGAGTACGGCGCTGGCGGACATTCCGACAATCCGTGCCCACGTTTGTCATAACGGATCAGGCGCAGGCCTTCGGGCATGCGGTCGACTACTTTGTCCCACATGCGCAGATCGGTGCCCAGCGAGTTGGCAAAAACAACCGGAGCGCCCCGAAGGTCACCATCATCGCGGTAGTGCACTTTTAAGCCATCGAGGTCTGCAATGAGCATATTTGCCTCCGTCAACCGAACTTTGTCAGCGCCATTTGAAACGTCGTCGCATCGACGTTTCCGCCCGACGCGACAGCGATAACGTCGTTGTCATCATCTCTGTGATAAAGCGCCGCCGCAAGAGCAACAGCACCTCCCGGCTCCAACACGATCTTTAACCGTGTGAATGCCACCACCATCGCGCGTAAGGCGTCATCGTCGCTCACAACGACTCCGGGGCCGCAGTTTGAAGCCATGATTGGAAAAGTAATCTTGCCCGGAGAACTGGTCACGATGGCATCGCAAATGGACCCGCTCGGGCGCGCGTTTGACAGAATTTCACCGGCTTCAAGACTGCGAACAGCATCGTCGAAACCTTCGGGTTCGACCGGCCGGGCGCGCAGTTCCGGCGCTGTATCTGATAATGCAACGGAGATACCGGACGTTAAGCCGCCCCCGCCGCAACACACCAAAACGTCTGCGCGTTCGACCCCAAATCGAGACGCCTGACGAGCAATCTCAAGCCCAGTCGTGCCTTGACCCGCTATCACCCGCTTGTCGTCGAAGGGCCTGATCAGATGCAAGCCACGAGACGCTGCTAGTGCATCTCCGATCTCGTCACGGTCTTCTGTATCGCGATCATAGAGTACAACTTCTGCACCTAACGCTTTGGTATTATTGATTTTCAATGCCGGAGCGTCTTGGGGCATAATAATAACTGCCGTTGTACCCATCTCTCTGGCGGCTAGAGCAACGCCCTGCGCGTGGTTGCCCGACGAAAAAGCAATGACCCCTTGAGAGCGTTCAGCGTCACTAAGGGATGCCACCGCATTTCGTGCGCCACGGTATTTGAACGATCCTGTCTTTTGCAGGCACTCGGCCTTAACAAACATTCGTCGCCCGGCTTCTGCGTCCAGGAGCGGCGCGTTTAGCAAAGGGGTTTCCACTGCATTCCCGCGCAGCCGCTCTGCGGCCATGTAAATATCATCGATCATGTCATACTTTCCAACCAAGCTTTCAACACAACAAGGGATTCTGGTTCGTCCAAATAGGGTACGTGGGCTCTGTCTGGGACTAGTGCGAATATCATATCCGGGCGGTGCTTAGCCATTTTCAGCGCAGTTTCTTGACTTAGAAGATCCGAATGTTCGCCGCGAACTAAAGCCAGTGGCAAGCCATCCAGCGCCTTGAAAAGTGGCCATAAATCGGGGATTGGTCCGGAATTGGCCGCAAGAACAGCGTCGCGAAGAGCCGGATCATAGTTTATTTCAAGCCCGTCTTTAGTTTGTCGGTAAAACCGCTGCATGTCCTCCAACCATCGCCCATGGGGCAGGTTCCGAACCATGGGAAAACTGGCGCTGCGCACCATCGCGGCGTCTTCGAACGTCTTCTCAACCGGGTTTTTGCCAATGTAATCCACAATTGCATCCAGGCCGGTGGGAGACAGTTCGGGGCCTATGTCGTTCAGAAATACTCCCGACAGACGTTTCTTGGCCATCGCAGCAAGTGCCATGGCAATCAATCCGCCGCGAGATGTTCCAAGTATTGCGACCTTGTCGAGACCCAGGTGATCCAGCAATGCAATTGCGTCGGCAGCTTCGTTCGGGATTGTATAGGTTTCCGCACCGGTCCATTCAGATTTTCCACGTCCCCGGTAATCAAGCCTGATCATCCGGCAATCTTGCAAATGGGGCGCGACATAGTCGAAATCCCGACCGCTTCTCGTCAGGCCAGCAAGCGCCAGCACGGGCAGACCCTCGCCAGCATCTTCAAAGTACAACTGAGCGCCGCCAGGCGCTTCAAATGTTGGCATTGCTGGTGCCCGTGTGATTACTAAAGATCGAAATGTGAGACATGCTGCAGTTTCCTTACCGATCAAAGTTGCCATGCCTTTTCGAAAGGGGAAAGACCTTAACGTATGAAATGCTTGGCTTTACAGCCAGTTGGATACATGGTCGGCATTGCTGAGGTGTGCATCAGATTTCACCTGGTCAAAAACAAGTAGAGAAAGAGCAGATATGCCAAACGCGAATTCGGGCGATACCGTGCGCATACATTATACCGGGACGTTGTCTGACGGTTCGGTATTCGACAGTTCGCGCGAGCGTGACCCATTGGAGTTTAAACTAGGCAGCGGCCAGGTCATCGTCGGCTTCGACGACGCGGTTGCCGGCATGGAAATTGGCGACAGAAAGTCGGTAGAGATCCCAAGCGAACGAGCTTATGGAGAACTCAATCCCAATGCTCGTCAGAACTTTCCACGCGATAAGTTCCCAGATGATTTGTCATTGGATATTGGCACCCGATTGCAATTGCAGTCAGCAGACGGTCGCCCGGTCATGGTGACAATCGCCGAAGTAAATGAAGATCATGTGGTGCTGGACGGAAACCACCCACTGGCGGGTAAGGATTTGACCTTCGATATCGAGTTGGTCGAAATTGTAGGAGATTGACCACCCTGGAGGAATGGATTGCCAGCTCTTGATTTCATTTGTTTTCCTGTCACCAGGACAGCAAGCTGATGCAGGCATCAACCGCCAGAAATCTGACGTTATATCCGTGGTTTAAGTTGTTTCAGAACTTGTTGTTCTGGCAGGCGATCTGGTTCCTGTTTTTCCAGCAGACCCTGTCGGCAGCGGACGCAATATTGCTCTATGCAGTGTATGATTTGTCTACAACGGCGCTTGAGGTGCCATCCGGTTTCATGTCGGACCGGTTGGGTCGCAAGATTACCTTGGTAGCCAGCGCCATAATGGCATTTGTGGGAACGCTATTCTTCGTTTTTGGCGCGTCATTTCCTTCCTTCGTTCTTGGGCAGATCCTGTTGGGGGCAAGTTCAGCTTTCGTGTCGGGAACCGACAGTTCAATTTTGTATGAATCCCTGGCGGCAGAAGAACGTAGCAGCGAGGTCGAGGCGCATGAGTTGCGGGCCTGGCGATTTAACTTTTCCGGTCTGGCAATTTCGGCAGTAACTGGCGGCGTATTCGCGCTCTGGTCGTTCGTCTTGCCATTTGCCGTCAGCGCCGTTGCTATGGCCATTGCAATATTAGTTGCGTTTCAGTTTGCAGAGCCACCACGAGCAATCAGGGACGGCGGCCTCAAAAAGGGCATTACAATACTTGCCTCGCTCCGAGCGGCGTTTGTGCAGCCGGTTTTGGTCTGGCTCTTCATCTTGAGTGTATTGATGTACACATTCAGCCACATACCGTTTGTCTTCGGACAGCCTTTCATTCTTGAGGCTATGGACAGGTTTGGACTAGCCGCCGAAGCGCCATTGTTCAGCGGCGTAGTCACTTCGATAATGATGGTTGTTTCGGTTGCCGTTTCCTTGATCGCACCACGGCTTAGAACCTTGCTGGGTTTGCCATTGTTGTTGTTGATTGCATTTGGTCTTCAAATCGCAATTGCCGCAGTTTTGGCGATGACGAACGCCACGGCTGCAATTGCGATCCTGTTTTTGCGGATGGTGCCGAGTTCATTGTCTGGCCCATTCATACTGGCACGTATTCAACCCCTACTGCGGAACGAAACCCGCGCCTCATATCTTTCATTCCAGAGTCTGTGCGGGCGGTTGGCTTTTGCTTCAAGTCTTTGGGTAGCATCATCGACGGCATCCGAAATTGGCAATTTGGTTCACGCAGACATTAGCCGGATATTAGGATGGTATGTTGTCGCGGGGTTGATCTGTCTTTTGGCATTGTCGGTCGGACTGATGTTTGCGACCATTGAACAGAAGGGGACAGGGGAAATCCCAAAGCAATGACCGACAATGAAGATGAAACCGCGCCAAGCGCCGAGGTCACTCTGTTGCTCGGGCCGCAAACACGTCTTGCGCTTTGCCTGAACGATCTTGTACGGCGTCGCCGCAAGGAATTTTCCGCTCATGGTTTTTCCGGATTTCAGAACCGCCTTGCGTCGCGGACTTTGCGCGCCGCAGCGGCCGACGCAAGCACACCGTTAGAAGTCAAAAGAAACCAGTTGGCTGGCGCTTTCGGGTTTTCAGCCAACTCAAAGACTGTCCTTTCAGCGATCAACTTGTTGGGCACACCTTCTTCCGTCGTGCAGAATGGCATGCTTTATCCCGGATCTGACGTAAAACTCGCTCAGGTGGCGCCACTTTTTGAAGATGTCCGGTTGCGTTTGGTGTTGTCCATCGAACCGCTGGACGAGCTGTTGTATTTCCTTCCGGCAGATGCATGGAGTTCGCGTGTTTCGCAGACACCCTGGGAAGTTCTGTACGAACTCAGCTGGGCGGATCTGATCTCTGATATACAAGACGCCTTTCCAGACCGGGAAATTCTGGTGATGTCGCCTGAAGCAGCGGTATTGGGCACCAACGAGGTCTTACACACGCTTTTCCCCGACATGGATTTGAAAGACGAAGTGCCAGGGTTGCGCTTGCCCTATCTGACGGAGCGGGGGCAGGAGGTTTTGAGGAATGATTTGGCGACGGCTGAAGCGATTGACGCGGTATTCGAGGCGCACAGATTGCGGCCGACCTCGTTGGAACTAAAGACAAAAACTAATATTGATGATTTAACGTCAACCTTGCTCAGACAGCGATTTCTCGATGATCTGGCGGGGATCGAGAAGCTGTCTAACGTTACGTTGATTTAGGCGGAACGCTTTCGGCCAAGACCGCACTACTTATGGGTCCAGCTCACTCCGGCAGGCGGGTTTGTTGTGCCATTGTACTCCACCGGTGTGCTGGAATAGTTGAAGGCAAAGATTTGATTTTCTGTTTCCCGCAGGCGCAATCCGGTTGGGAGTCCAACGGTCTCCAAATCAACTGTTTTTGCCGCCGAGGCCACAACTCGGTCCCAGCCGGGGCGATCTGGCCAACCGGCCAGATACCAATATGTGCCGCAGTCGATAAGCGCAGGATCGCCATTGTCTGTTGACAGAATTGCGTTGGCATTCGTCTCGACGTGTTCCTGCCAGTGATGAATATGCCCGCCGCCCAGTAGATGTTCCTTGGTGCCCGGCGGGAGACTTTCTACAAACGCAATGGTCAAGTCGCTGTTGGGCATGGCAGGAGGAAGTGGAACAGGTATGGCACCGTCGACTGTCTTGGCCCCTGATCTTGGCCCAATAACGACTGCGCCTTCGTGATTGGACAGCCGCTCTTTCAATGCGTCATCCATGATTGCCAATCCCGGTACAAAGACCATTTTGTATCCGTCTAGCGGGGCGTCGGTTGGAAGAATGTCAATAGACAAGCCCTGACGGCGCAGCGCGCGATAGGTATCGAGCATCAAGCGGGAGTAACCGAAGTCCGCGCCTTGCGGTTGGATGTCAAATACCCAGTCCGCTTCGTAATCAAATAGCAGGGCAACGGGCGCTTTCGCGGCTTTGACCGGACCGAAATCCTGGATTTCTTGCGCGACTTTTGCGGCATCCCGCAAAGCCGGTGCGGGCGCGCTGTCTGGGCGCAAAAGACCTGCGTGGTTTTGCTCTTGGGCGAATGGGGCCTGACGCCAACGGAAGTAACACACCGTTTCAGCTCCGTGGGCAAAAGCCTCCCATGCCCAGAGACGGGGCATACCCGGAAGGGGAGCGGGATTCCACGGTGCCCAGTTTACCGGCCCAGGTTGTTGTTCCATGACCCACCAGCGCCCGCGTCCAACGGCACGATATAGGTCATGGTGAAACGCCTGATTGTCGGGGTCGCCTTGCCTTAGATATGCGGCCTTGTCAGAATCGTCCGCTTCAAGTCGATCTGACAAGAAGCCAAGGGGGTAGCTGTCCCAACTGGCGATATCCAGATCGGCACCGATGTTAAAATGATCGAATGACGTTTCGCGCCCCATGTAGTTGTGGATCAGAGGCGTGTCGGTGCGTTGATGCAGCACATCTACCTGAACCTTGTTGAAGGCAATAACCTGATCGGAAGAGTATCGGCGAAAATCCAATGAATGCGAAGGGTTCGGCTCGGTCGTTGTTTGATTTGGCAAGTCGATTTCGCTAAATTCGCCATATTTCATCGACCAAAAGACGTTTCCCCAGGCGCGGTTTAAAGCCTCTGGGCTTTGATACTTTTGCTGCAGCCAGCTGCGAAAGCCTGTCTCGGCGGATGGCGAATAACTGAGTGTGGTGTCGTGACAGCCATATTCGTTGTCGATTTGCCAGGCCTGAACATGCGGGTTCCTGCCGTAACGATCGCCAAGAATTGTGACGATGCGTTTGCATTCCTGGCGGTATCCTTCGTGGCTAAAGCAATAGTGTCGGCGAGAACCAAATTTTGCGGATGACCCATCTGCACGGATTTGCAACATGTCGGGGTGACGGTCAATCATCCAACGCGGTGGTGTGGCTGTAGGAATGCCCATTACAACTTTTAGTCCCGCGGCACCCAATGTCTCGACGGCGCGATCCAGCCACTCCAGTTCCAACTTGCCGGGCGAGGGCTCCATGCGAGACCATGCAAATTCGCCAATTCTTACCCAAGTCAGGCCGGTTTCAGCCATGCGCCGCGCATCTTCCGCCCAATCTTCTTCCGGCCAATGTTCAGGATAGTAGCAAACGCCAAGTGTCGGTGTCATAAGAGTACCCAATGATATTTGGTTATGGTGCTAGAGCAAAACGCGATGTTCGGCTTGCCCAATTCCAGCATTTTCCTGAATGAATGTCATGCCATTGCTTTCAGAGGCTTGAAGTTCCGCTTCGCCAAGTCCTTCAGCTGCAGTGGTGCAGAACAATGTGCTGAGGTCTTTCCCGCCGAAGGCTGGGCAAGACGATTGTTTGCCAGCAACCGGAACCGTGTGCAGTAACGTGCCATCAGGACTGTAACACGCGATGCGCGCCGCCCCCCATTGTGCGTTCCAAAAGTTGCCGTCAGCGTCCATCACTGCGCCGTCAACACCGAAACCTTCGCCAGACAAATCCATCCATACAAAAGGTTCGCTCACTGGCCAGCCTTCCTGATCCAACGCGACCCGCATGACTTGGTTTTTGGCAGAGTCACAAAATACAGCTTCCGTCCCGTCGGGCGTGAAGCAACATGCATTGGGGATCGAAAGCCCTTCAAACAATGTCGAAATCTGTCCCTTGTAGTACCGGTAGAACGCTCCAATTGGCTTGTCTCCGGACTTTGGCATTGTTCCAATCCAGAAGCCGCCATAGGGGTCGGCGCGTCCGTCGTTCGAGCGCGTCTCTTTCTTGTCTGCCTCAAGAGGCAAAACATCTTCGCTGGTTCCTGTTTCAAGGTTGAAGCGAAAGAGGCGTGTCTCAGAAGCTATCAGAAGATGATTGTCGTCAACCCATCCCGCCGCCGAAACATTTTCGTCAAATGTCCACCTACGGTGCTGGCCGCTTTCGACCGTGTTGAGGGTGCAAGACAGAATATCAAACCAGTAAAGCTGTGCTCGAGTAGGGTGCCAAAGCGGGCCTTCACCCAGGCGGCACACCGTTTTGTCATAGGGGATCATTCCGAGGCTTCATCCCATGCGGCAACCGTTTCTTTGGCCTTTGATGTGATGTCGGCGACCGAGTCGCCGGGTTTGTACAGAGATGATCCCAAGCCAAACCCGCTCGCTCCGGCCTTTAACCAGTCGCCAAAGTTTTCCGGGCCGACGCCGCCGACCATAAAGACCTGAATCTCAACTGGAAGAACAGCACGAAGCGCCTTCAATCCATCCATGCCCATTTGAAATGCGGGAAAAACCTTAAGCCCGTCAGCACCCCACCGCACAGCGTTGAAGCATTCAGTTGGAGTAAGGACGCCAGGAAAAGATTGCATATCCATGGTCTTGGCAGCCTCGATGACGGATTGGTCGCAATTTGGCGACACAATCAGACGGCCACCCGCGCGATAGACCTGGCCAGCCTGCTGAGCAGTCAGAACTGTGCCTGCGCCGATCAGGGCTTCTTCACCGAAGGCTTCGGCCATACGGGAAATGCTTTCCAACGGATCGGGCGAGTTCAGTGGCACTTCGATGCGGTCGATACCGGCATCTATCAAGGCTTCGGCAACTTCGACAGCTTCGCGGCGGTCAATACCGCGCAGAATCGCGACCAGGGGGCGGCTCATGTGGTGGTTTCCTTTATCAGGTCACGGGCGGCGGCGAGGCCAGCCAAAGTTGTGGCCGTAGCGTCGGCCATTGTTGCGGTAGCCCCCTGTGTTTCAAGGGCCTCGAGGTAGTGGGCGGAAAGTTTCGCGTCGCCGATCAATACGATGTTTTGGCCCAGCCAATAGGCGCGGGCGGCGGCAAGTTCAGCCCCAATGAGCAAGCCGGAAAGACGGGCGCGGGCAATTTCGGACGAGGTTGCGTGAAGAAGGTCATCTGCACGCAAAGTAAACAGGCGTGACGCCATGGCTTCGGGGCGAGCGATTGCGTCGTTCACCGAGGTGGCGAAAGTTTCAGCGTCCCAACCTTTAGAAATTGAATGACGAAGAACGGATTTTTTGGAAATTAGACCAAAAAGTTCCCCCGTCATGAATGTGCGAAAACTTACGACCTCACCGGCGGAAATATGAACCCATTTGGTGTGGGTTCCTGGCAGGCATAAAACGCCGTCAAAATTGGGTGCAGCACGCAAAAGACCGGCGATTTGAGTTTCTTCACCGCGCATTACATCGGCCGGGCTATTTTGCTTGATGCCTGGGATGACGGAAACGGAAAGTCGGCTGTCGGAGACGCTTGGACGGGCCAGGTTTGCGTGCAAGGGAGGGCAGGGAACGGCGGCATATGGCGCTTCGACCCACCCCTGTCTGGAGCCTACCATTCCGCATGCAATAACCTCGGTTTTGCCAGCGCCCAGCCATGGTTCGATGAGGTCCAAAAGAGCCGCCTCGAACTGCGATTTCTCCAGCGATCCCATGCCTTTATCGGACTGTGCCGTGGCGATTGCTTCATCGCCGCGCATGGCCCAGGCCCGGAGGTTTGACGTGCCCCAATCGACAGCGATCCAGTCGGCGTATTTGGTGTTGCCTGACATCAGCCGGTGACGACGACGCCGCCGTCGACGACCATAGCTTGGCCGGTCATGGCGTTGGAGATGTTTGAGGCGAGGAAAAGAACCGGGCCGACGATGTCGTCAGGCTTGAGATGTTCCTTCAGGCACATCTTTTCCATGTGCGCGTCGAGGCCCTCGGGGGTCGCCCATTTGTCCATCTGTTTGTCGGTCAGAACCCAGCCCGGCGCCAATGCGTTCACACGAATTTTGTCGGGACCAAATTCGCGCGCAAGCGAGCGGGTCATGCCGTTGATGCCGGAGTTCGAAGCGGTGTAGATCGGGTAGCCCGCGCCGCCCATCATATAGCTGATGGAGGTGAAATTGATGATCGACCCACCGCCGACCTTCTGCATTCCGGGAATGACCGATTGGCAGGAAAAGAAGTATGATTTCAAGTTGATAGACTGACTCCAGTCATAAAACTCTTCATCTACTTTCAGGGTTTCGTGGCGCTGATCATTGGCGGCGTTGTTGACCAGAACAGTGACAGGGCCGTGGGCCTCGGAGGCTTCGGCGACGCAAGCCTTAAGCCGCTCCGTATCGGTGACATCGCACTGCAAATAGAGCGGGCGATTGCCGGTTTTCTCTTCCATTGCCTCAACGAAAGCCGAGGAGTCCGAGCGCTGCACAAAAGCGACTTTTGACCCCTGTCTGAGGAAGCCTTCGGTGAGGTTTGCGCCGATACCAGCGCCGCCGCCGGTGATGAAAACGGAGGCCCCTTTGAGGTCGGGAAACTGGGCGTCAGACATCGAAAAACCCCTTTCGGTATCGCGTCGGTATTACGTCGGTATTACGTCGGTGCACGCGCACGGTGCTAGAACGTTTTGTTAACACATGGGGGGCGGATATCGACCCGAAATCCGGGCGCGACGGGCTGGCCCGTCGCGGGCCTGCGGCGCGAGTATTTTGGCCAGAAAGAACGACCGGCTGCATCATAGCTTCTGTCCTTCGACCACCCACATGGTTTCCGGAAAGCTCCAGGGTAGGGTGAGGCCTTGCGACATCAGATATTGCCCGGAGAGTTCCAGCGGGCCGTCTTTCAGAGCCGTTGGCCCGCGCGACAGTCGCGAGGCGTCCTCGCGATTTGCCAATGACACCCGATATGTTGCGGCTGGATCCAGGCGGGTGAGGCGCAAGGGCCTGGGCGCAATCTGGCGCGACGTGCGGGCTGTGCCGGCAAAGACCGCGAAGCGACTGCCGTCGCGGGCTTGTTGCTGTTCGGCGATGATGGCTTCGTCGGCACTGTCCAAACGCAAAATGTCGGCGGCGATCATCCAGTCGCGGTTGTCTTTCCACCAATGGGTTACCTGGCGCAGCACCTTGGCTTCGTCGTCGGTAAGCTCGCGCGGATCCATCTCGAAGCCCATGTGCCGTTGGGCGGCGACCCAAGCGCGGAACCGAATGTCGAGGTGGCGGCCTGACGTGTGACAAATCCGGGGGCCAACGTGGCTGCCGGTGATGGCAGCGGGCAGAAAGAGCGCTGCGTTGTGCTGCATCGGCAGGCGTTCAAGGGCGTCATTGCTGTCGCTGAGCCAGACACGGTGGGTGCGTTGCAGGATGCCAAAATCGATACGGGCACCGCCCGAGGCACAGCTTTCGATTTCCACATGCGGGAAATCGGTACGAAGGCGATCAATGAGCGTGTACGAGCCGCGGGTCTGGGCTGCATCGGGCATCGGTAGCACGCGGTTGTGGTCCCATTTGATATAATCAATCGGGTATTCAGTCAGTATCGCGGCCATCCGGTCATAGATGAAATCCCGGACATCGGCGCGGCCCATATCCAGGGCCATTTGCTGGCGGCCAAGAATCTGGTCTTCGCTGCCAGCGGCCCAGTCCGGGTGGGCGCGAAAGAGGTTTGAATCCGGGTTAATCATTTCGGGTTCGAACCAGATGCCGAAAGACATTTCCAATGAATGGATGTGATCGATCAGGGGGTGCAGGCCCTCAGGGTATTTGCGTTGGTCGACTTCCCAGTCGCTGAGGGATTGGGTGTCGTCGTCGCGTTGGCCGAACCAGCCGTCATCCAGCACGAAGCGTTCGGCCCCAAGATCGGCGGCGCGGTTGGCGATGTCTTTCAAGACATCGAGTTTGTGGTCGAAATAGACCGCTTCCCAGCAGTTGTAATGCACGGGGCGCGGACGATCCGGTTTGGGCCAGGTGACGATGCGGTCGCGCAGGTGGCGTTGGAAGCTGACAGCAATGCCGTTCAGTCCGTCCGAGGAATAAACCGCGTAAAGGGGCGCTGATTTGAACCGGGTCGAGGCTGCGGTTTCCATGAGGGCGGCGTGGCCGAACTGGATCTGGCGACGACCGTCGGGAAGCTCTTCGGCCGCCATGCGGTGACCGCCGGACCAGCCATAGTGCATACCCCAGGCCTCGCCCTGGGCGTTGGTTGCGCCGCGACCGGGAACGATGATGGCGGGGAAATGTTCGTGGCCGGTGCGCCCGGTGCGGTTTTCGCGATAGCGGATACCGGGGGTCCACGGGATGCGGTTCAATTGAAACTCGCCGCACCAGCGGCCAGAGACGTCGATCATCTCGTCGGAGTGTTGTGGGGCGGGCAGGACCGGGGCTGAAAGCCAGTGGAGGTGGACCGGCGTGTCTGATGTGACTTCGGATGTCAGGGTGAAGACGTGGGTATCGGGATCAAGTGCGATGACGGCGCGATACCGAAGCGCGTTTGCCTCGTCCTTATAGTCGAGCGTGAGTTTGTCTTCGCGGACCTCTTCGCCTGCGAAGCAGAACTTCGGTAAAAGGGGCGTGCCGTCATGGGCGCGCAGGATCAGGCCGGGCTGGCCGGGGAAGGTGCGTACCGCTTCGGGGCAGATCGAAAGATCGGGGTTTTCATCCAGCATGCCGCCGGTCACATCCAAGCGATGTGCCGCGGCAACGGTGGCCGGGTTATCCTCTTTCGGGAGAGGGGCGCCCCAGTACACAACTTCGGGCAATCGTTCACGTTGGGCCGCCAGCACGAGTGTCTGGCGGCCGTCATCCAGCCGCCAGGTTTGCATTATTTAACGGCACCCAATGTCAGGCCTGCGATGAAGTGCTTCTGCATCAGGAAGAACATCAGCACGGGCGGCAGGGCGGCGACGATCGAACCGGCGCTCATTAAGTGATAGGCGGCGCGGAACTGGGCGTTAAAGCTGGTGATACCGGCTGTCACGGGCTGACTTTCGGGACCTTGCGTCAAAACGACGGCCCAAAAGTAATCGTTCCAGATGAACGTGAAGATCAGCACAGCAAGGGCTGCCAATGCGGGCTTCATCAAGGGCAGGACGACATACCAGAAGATGCGCCATTCTGCGATGCCTTCAACCCGAGCCGCTTCGATCAACGCAAAAGGCAGTTGCCGGATGAAGTTGCGCATGAAGAGGGTGCAGAAGCCGGTTTGGAACGCGATGTGGAACAGGACGAGTCCGGTCTTCGTGTTGTAGAGGCCCATGTCGAGGGTCAGGTCGCGGACCGGCACCATAAGGATTTGGAAGGGCACGAAGTTACCCGCGACGAACAGGAAGAAGATCCAAATGTTCGACTTGAACTTGTAGATGCCCAAGGCAAAGCCTGCCATGGCTGAAAGCGCGACCGCGCCTAGCATGGTTGGCACGGTGATCAGCACCGAGTTCAGCATGTAGCGTGGCATGTCGGAGTTGAAGAAGACCTGGCCATAGTTGGCGGCGGCTTCGAACGAGCCCGGCAAGCCCCAGTAGTTGCCTTGGGTGAAGTCAGTGTCCGGTTTGATCGAGAACATGGCCACCGCGATCAGCGGCAGAAGCCAGACGATCAAGGCGATGGGCAGGACGACTTTATAGGCGATCTGCGTGGACTGCGGGCGCTTTTCAATTGGGGTAGGAAACATCTTAGCGACCCTTCTCTTCGGACCACATCGACCACAGGAAGTAGGCGATGAAGACAAGCATGATAAGGAACAGGACAACGGCGATTGCGGCGCCATAGCCCATGCGGAAGCCGTATTCGGACAGCGCCTTTTCGAACATGTAGAACGACAGGACGCGGGTTTGACCGAAAGGGCCACCGTTGGTCATGATCGAGATCAGGTCGAACGAACGCAGCGCGCCGATGATCGTCACAACGAAGGCAATGAATGTGGCGGGTTTCAGTTGTGGCACGATCACATACCACAGCATCTTCCAGCCCTTCGCGCCATCAAGGCGGGCGGCTTCAACCTGTTCGGGGTCAACGGCGTTGAGACCCGTGAGATAGAGGATCATACAGTAGGCTGTCTGCGGCCAGAGGCCCGCGGCGATGATGCCGTAGGTTGCCCAAGTCGGATCACCCAGAACGTTGACCGGGCCTAGCCCGATTAATCCGAGCATGCTTGAGAACAGGCCTTCGTTCGGCAGGTAAAACCAGCTGAACACCAGACCAACAACGACCTGTGACAGAACGAAGGGAAAGAAGAACAGCGATTTGTAGATTCGGATACCCGGCACCGTCTGGTTCAGGAATAGAGCGATGAACAGACCTGCCGGGATCGCGAGCAGATAGAACAAGAGCCATTTGAGGTTATTCCAAAGGGAAACCTCGAATGCGCTGTCATCGGCAAGCTCGACATAGTTCGCAAGCCCGACCCAACGGGCTTCGCCCAAACCATCCCAGTCATAAAAGCTGATACTGATCGACTGGAAGATCGGGATAATAACGTAAACCATGAAAAACAGGATCGCCGGGGCCAAAAACAGCCAAGGCGTGATCGCAATTTCATTGCGCTTATACCAACCGCGTTCAGCGGTAATCTCGGTGGTTGGTGTTGCCATTGCAACGCTCCCCTCATGTTTCGCGGCACATGCGAAAGCCCGAAATCATGGGCTTACGGATGGGTCGGGAAGTGGATCGGGCCGCCCGAAGGCAGCCCGAACCGAAATCAATTACTGGTAGACGCGAGCGCGGACTTTTTCGAGGCGCGCAAGGATGTCGTCCAGATTGTCTGGGAACACCATGAATTCCTGGAAACCCTGCATAGCTTCTGCAGCCATTTCAGCCGGGAAGTCGCGGTCGAAGAACTGCGCGACACCGCCGGGCGAGTTCGAAGACAGCATTTCAAAGCCTTCGTTCAGGAACTTGTCGTCATCCACTGCCGATCCAGCGTTAACGGGCAGCTGACCAAGGTTCGCACCATTGTTGATGGTGGTTTGAACATTTGCCGAAACCATAAAGCGCAGGAATTCACGTGCTGCTTCTTTGTTCGACGCATTGGCCGGAATGTGGAACGTGTCGGTAGGCGCATCTTCCGCCAGTGCAACACCTTCGTTGATCGCTGGGAACTGGTAGAAGTCCAGCTGATCGTCCGTCAGGCCTGCTTCGCGCAAAGGAGCCACAGCGAAGTTACCCATCAGGTAACCAGCGGATTCGCCGTTAACCATGAAGGGCAGGGCTTCCTGCCACGAGTAGTTCTGGTGGTTTTCGACAAAGGCACCCATGTCGATCAGCTCTTTCCAGTTCGCGAATGTCTGACGAACGCCGTCGTCTGTCCATGCAACGTTACCGGCAGCCATATCCATGTGATAGTCAAAGCCGTTGGTGCGCAGATTCAGATAGTCGAACCAACCACCAGCAGTCCAAAGGAACTTCGAACCGATTGTGAAGCACGAGCGACCAGAATCGACGATTGCCTGACAGTTCGACTTGAACTCGTCCCAGTTGGACGGTTCAGCCAGACCCAGCTCTTCGTAGATGTCTTTGCGATAGTAAACGCCCCACTGATAGTAAGTGTAGGGAACGCCCCATTGCTTGCCGTCGATAGTCATCGCACCCTTGGTCGAGGCCAGGTTGTTTGCGATGTCTTCTTCGGCCCAGAGGTCCGACACATCTTCAAACAGACCAGCTTCCACGTAAGGACGCATCCGGTTCGCCGCATACCAGGTCGCAACGTCAGGCGCGTCGGCAGTCAGGAAGTTCCGGATCTGCGTTTTATATGCTTCGCGGTCGATCACCGTTGTCTCGATGTTGAGATCAGGGTGCATCTTCTGGAATTCGGCAATCTGAGCTTCCATCGTGGCACGAGGTGCCGGGTTCGATGTATCCAAGAAGATTTTCAGATCGCCGGTTAGTGCATGGCTACCTGCCATTGCCCCGCCTGCCGTGATGGCAGCAAGGCCGAGCGCCGCAACGGACGCTTTGAACATGGAACGCATGGTGTCCTCCCTATAGTTCCACTATATTTTGAGTTCCAAATAATGAAACTCGGTTTTGCATATTGAAATCCTAACGCGGAATCGGTAAGGCTTGTCAACAGCCGCATCAGGATAATCATAATCTAGAACCGCGGCAGGGAGGATCAAATGGCGCGCACCAGAAGTGGTGACGGAACCGTTGGGAAAGCACTGGAAGTGCTTGATCGCGTTGCTGCGTTCGGTCGTCCCGTGCGGTTTGCCGAGCTGCTGGAAGACTCGCCATACCCCAAAGCCACGCTCTATCGTTTCGTCCAGACGCTGACGAATCAGGGCATGCTGCGCTTTGACCCGGAACGAAATGCCTATGCCTTGGGTGTGCGTCTTGTGCGCCTTGCTCATGCCGCCTGGGAGCAGTCTTCTTTGGCGCCGATCGCGCGCCCCTATGTGGACGCTTTGGCTCAGGACGTGGATGAAACGGTGCATTTGGCGCAATTGGATCATGCGCAGGTGCTTTATGTCGACAAGCGCAATGCAGATAATCCTATTGAGATGTATTCGTCAGCTGGCAAGGTCGGTCCCGCATATTGCACCGGGGTTGGCAAAGCGATGATGGCTTTTCTGAGTGAAGACGACCTTCAGCCGATCCTGGATCAGCAAAGTTATCACAAGTTTACCGACACAACGCTGACATCGCCTAAGGCGCTGCGCACAGAATTAAATGCCATTCATGAAAGTGGCCATGGATTTGACCGTGAAGAGCATGAACCGGGCATTATTTGCGTGGCGCTGCCTATCCTTTCAGCAGCCGGGCGACCCCTGGGGGCAATTTCGGTGACGTCATCGACGGACCGCCAATCTTATGCCAGTCTCGAGCGGTTGGTTCCGCGGATCAAACAAGCGACGACAGCTATAGCCACCGAAGCGCAGCATTGGCGCTTTCCAGATCAACAACACACACAAATTGAACAAGCGGGGACAGATTAATGTCAGGAGTGACCCTTAACAAAGTGATCAAGCGCTACGGCGATGTTCAGGTGATCCACGGAGTCGACCTTGAAATCAAGGACGGCGAATTCTGCGTCTTCGTTGGCCCGTCGGGCTGCGGTAAGTCGACGCTTTTGCGCATGGTTGCCGGTCTGGAAGAGACCACCGAAGGCCAGATGAACATTGGCACCCGGGACGTTACACGGATGGATCCATCCGAACGTGGCGTGGCGATGGTGTTCCAGACCTATGCGCTTTATCCGCATATGACGGTTGAAGATAACATGGGATTTGGTCTGAAGATGAACGGCCATCCCGTTACCGAGATTAAAGAAAAAGTCTCGGGCGCATCGAAGATTTTGAAGCTGGACGAGTATCTGAAGCGCAAACCGGCGGCTTTGTCGGGTGGCCAGCGCCAGCGGGTGGCCATTGGCCGCGCGATTGTTCGTGGCCCGGAAGTGTTCCTGTTTGATGAGCCGCTGTCCAACCTTGATGCCGAATTGCGGGTTGAGATGCGGGTCGAAATTGCGCGTCTGCACAAGGAAATCGGCGCGACGATGATCTATGTGACCCACGATCAGGTCGAAGCCATGACTTTGGCGGACAAGATCGTGGTGCTGCGCGCCGGTATTATCGAACAAGTTGGTGCGCCTTTGCATCTGTATCGTGATCCCGACAACAAGTTTGTGGCCGGGTTTATTGGTTCACCTGCGATGAACTTCCTGGATGGGACAGTGAAAGGTGGTGCTGTTGAGGTGCCGTCGTTGAAGGGCAGCGTTTCGCCCGAGGTGACTTTGCCTTCGGATGGCACTGATGTGATCATTGGTCTGCGTCCTGAACATGTGGAAATTGATCCGAGCGGCGACACGCACCGGGTTGAACTGACCGAAGCGCTGGGCGGTGTCAGCTTTGCCTATCTGACGTCTGGAACGGGCGAAAAGATGATTGTCGAAGAGCGCGGCGATACCCGCAGCAGCATCGGCGATACCGTCGGTTTGTCCTATGAACCACGTCGTTTGTATGCGTTCAACAAAGCGACGGAAGCACGCATTCGCTAAGAGTCTTTTGCCTTCGGCGAAAGTATTTTTAGACAGAAGAAGTGATGAGAGGGCTGCCCGCTGGGGTGGCCCTTTTTCTTTTAGGAGCAGGGAAGGAACAATTTAATTTAAATTTTTGCTTCTCTTGTCAGGAAAAACTTCGGGGGGCGCCGAAGGCGGGGGGCTGGCCCCCCTGCGCGATCTCTGCAAAGAGGAAGCATGAGTGTAGATGTCATCATCGAAGATATGCGTTGGGAAAAGACAGGTCTTGAAGGTCTGGCAGCTCGGGCGACGGCCGCAACCTTGCTGCATCTGGAATTGGCTCCCACGGACTGGGACATCGCGTTACTTGCCTGTGATGATACCCAAATTGCCACATTGAATGCTGAATTTCGCGAAAAGCCTGCAGCCACCAATGTCTTGTCCTGGCCAAGTGCCGAACGGGGTGCAGTACGCCCCGGCGATGTCCCTTTGCGGCCCGGTGGCGACTCGGAATTGGGGGATATTGCAATATCTTACGACACATGCGCCCGCGAGGCGGATGCAGCGGGAAAGCCATTTGACGACCACGTTCTACATTTGATTGTTCATGGGGTGTTGCATCTTTTGGGCTACGATCACATTTCTGATGCAGACGGTGACTTGATGGAAGCCACAGAAACCGCAATACTTGGCAAGCTTGGTGTGCCGGACCCGTATTAACGGCGTGGCGCAAAGGGCTTGTTGTTGATGGAAAGGATGAATGGGCGACAATAGCGAAGGATCCTCTATCGCGGCGCAGAGCGCGCGAGATGAGGACGATGAGAGTTCGAAGGGCTTTTTTGGACGCCTCTTTGATACTCTGAGTGGCAATGAAGACGAGGACGAAATTTTGTCCGGTCTTTCGGTTGCCAGTGGGTCCCCCATAGGTGAAATGGCCAACCTGACGCGGATGCGCGTCGAGGACGTCATGCTTCCCAAAGTAGAGATTGTGGCAGTGCCCTCTGACATCGCGATGTCAGAGCTGCTTGAGGTGTTTCGCGATAGCGGTCTGACCCGGCTTCCGGTCTATGAGGGCACATTGGACAGCCCCATGGGTATGGTGCACCTGAAAGACTTTGCCCTGAAGCATGGTTTCAATGGCAGCGATGCCTCTTTCCAACTGACCGAGATGCTGCGACCGCTTTTGTATGCGCCGCCGTCGATGCCAATTGGCGTTCTGCTGCAAAAGATGCAGAGCGACCGGATGCATATGGTATTGGTTATCGATGAATATGGCGGCGTTGATGGTCTGGTGACCATCGAGGATCTGATAGAGCAGGTCATCGGTGAGATTGAAGACGAACATGACATTGCTGAGGGCCACTTTTGGATTGTGGAAGCACCGGGTTGTTATCTGGCCGAGTCGCGCACACCGATTGAAGATTTCGAGGCCGAAGTTGGTTACCGCCTTTTGAGCGAAGAAGATGAGGAAGAGATCGACACCCTGGGCGGCCTGGTCTTCATGCTGGCAGGGCGGGTGCCGTCACGGGGCGAAATGGTGAAGCACCCGTTGGGTCCGGTCTTTGAAGTTGTCGATGCCGACCCGCGCCGCGTGAAACGGCTTCGGATTCGGATCAACGCAGCCAAGGCGGCCGAGTGACAAAGTGACCCCTCGCAAAATCATGGCGGTTGCCCTTTTGGGCGGTGCCTTTGCGGCCCTTGGCCATGCTCCTTTCGGATATTGGCCGGTCGCCGTAATCGGGTTTTTTCTGATTGTCTGGACGGTGACGAATTCCGATGTGGGTTTTCGCGCCGCGCGCGCTGCTTGGTACGCGGGACTGGGGTATTTCGCCGTCACATTGCATTGGATCGTCGAGCCTTTTCTGGTCGATGTGGCCCGTCACGGATGGATGGCACCTTTTGCTTTGGTCCTGATGGCGGGCGGGTTGGCGCTGTTTTGGGGCGCAGCAGGCTGGCTTGCTTCACGCGTCGGTGGTCAGCAGCGTGCTTTGGCTTTCGCGATTTCGTTATCGGCTGCAGAGTTTTTGCGTGGTGTGGTGTTCACGGGGTTTCCCTGGGCATTGCCGGCATACATTTGGGCCGATACGCCTGCTCTGGGATTGGCGGCTTTTTTTGGGCCTTATGGCGTGACTCTTATCATGCTGGTTCTGGTCGCCCTGCCGTTGACCTTTGCCAATAAACGACTTGGCTCAGGTCTGGCGTTTTCCGGACTGGCGGCTATGGCATTGCCGTCCTTGTTGGTTGGTCCGGATACAAGCATTCTTGGCAATGTGCGTTTGGTGCAACCAAATGCCCCGCAACATGAAAAGTGGCATCCCGAAAAGGCGCACATCTTTGTTGAGCGCCAGATAGGTTTTACGGCTGAACCAAAGGGCAATGTCGACATGATCGTCTGGCCTGAGACGGCTATTCCATATCGTTTGGACCGTGCAGCACCTGTTTTTGCGCAGATTTCAGCGGCGGCCCAGGGGGTGCCGGTGATCACCGGGATCAATCGGACAGAAAACGGGCGCAATCATAATGCCCTGATTACTTTGGAGTCGGACGGCCAGCCAGGTGATGTTTATGACAAGGTTCATTTGGTGCCCTTTGGCGAATACATTCCTTTTGGCCAACTGGCCCAGGCCATTGGGTTGCGATCCTTTGCGGCGCGGGATGGTTATGGGTTCAATCCAGGTGCCGGTGTTCGTCTGATCGACACTCCTTTGGGCCGCGCTTTGCCATTAATTTGCTATGAAGCGATTTTTCCCGCCCATGGGCGCGGTCTGGAACGGCCGGACTATCTTTTGCAGATTACCAACGACGCCTGGTTCGGTAAATTCTCTGGGCCATTTCAGCATCTGGATCAGGCGCGGTTTCGCGCGGTTGAGCAGGGTTTGCCGTTGATTCGGGTTGCCAACACCGGTGTATCCGGGGTGATTGATGCTTATGGGCGCGTGACCACCAGCCTGGATCTGGGCGAAACCGGATTTCTGGATGCGACAGTGCCTGTGGCACGGGCCGAGACAATTTATGCGCGGACAGGCGACATTCCGGTTATCTTAATCCTTTTGGCGTCACTGGGCGCACTAATCGTTGCTCAAAGGCGCAACGCCATTGCAAAGGGCGCGTGAACGCAGTACCGCACTCTGACTGCCACAACGGCTTCCTGACGTGGCGGGATTACATGAATGGAGCAGTCTCATGAACAGGCAGAATTATACTTTCACGTCGGAAAGCGTTTCCGAGGGGCATCCCGATAAGGTGTGTGACCGGATTTCGGATGCGGTTTTGGATGCATTCCTAACAGAAGAGCCGGAAGCGCGGGTGGCCGCCGAAACCTTTGCAACAACCAACCGGGTTGTCATCGGAGGCGAAGTGGGGCTTTCGAGCCCTGAGAAGCTTGATGATTTCATGGGACGTGTGGATGGCATCGCGCGCGCGTGTATTCGCGACATTGGCTATGAGCAGGACGAGTTTCATCACGCGACCTGTGAGGTGACGAATTTGTTGCACCGCCAGTCCGCGCATATTGCGCAAGGGGTGGATGCGTCCGGCAATAAGGACGAGGGCGCGGGCGATCAGGGGATCATGTTCGGGTATGCTGTTGGCGAGACGCCTGAATTGATGCCTGCTCCGATCCATTATGCGCATGCGATCCTGAAGCGGTTGGCGGAAGTGCGGAAATCCGGGGCTGAGCCTTTGTTGCGCCCGGATGCGAAAAGCCAGATTTCTCTGCGCTACGAGGATGGGAAACCGGTTGAAGTGACCTCGATTGTCTTGTCGACCCAACATGCCAGTGAGGATCAGTCGAGCGATGATATTCGCGGGATTGTTGAGCCCTATATTCGTGAAGTTCTGCCCGACGGTTGGGTCAGCGAGGCGACTGAATGGTGGGTGAACCCGACGGGAACCTTTGTGATTGGCGGGCCAGATGGCGATGCCGGGCTGACGGGGCGGAAGATTATTGTCGATACTTACGGGGGCGCGGCGCCGCATGGGGGTGGTGCATTCTCCGGTAAGGATCCGACCAAGGTTGACCGCTCGGCTGCTTATGCGGCGCGGTATCTGGCGAAGAATATTGTGGCAGCGGGCATGGCGGAGAAATGTCTGATCCAGCTGTCTTATGCCATTGGGGTCTCGAAGCCTTTGTCGGTCTATGCGGACACCTATGGCACCGGGCAGGTTTCGCCGGATGAGATTGAAAAGGCCGTGCAAGCCACCATGGATTTGAGCCCGCGTGGTATTCGCGAGCATCTGCAGATGAATAAGCCGATCTATGCGCGCACGGCGGCCTATGGGCACTTTGGGCGTGCGGCCGAAGCCGATGGTGGGTTTTCCTGGGAGAAAACTGATCTCGTAGACGCTTTGAAGCGCGCTGTTTGAGGTTTCGCCGCGCATCGCGCGTCGATCAATAGGGGGGACGCTGTCCCCCCTCGCTTTGCTCACCCCCCTGGAGTATTTGTGACCAGAAAGAAGGGGTGAGTGGTTTTGAAATTTACTGTTGCGATTGATGGGCCGGCAGCTGCCGGGAAGGGCACAATCAGCAAGGCTGTAGCCGCCCGGTTTGGGTTTTCTCATCTGGATACCGGGTTGTTGTATAGGGCCACAGGTCGCAAGGTTCTGGAAACGGGGTTTGCACCGGAAGAGGCTGCGCGGGCGATTGCGGCTGAGGATCTGGGGCGCGACGGGTTGCGAACGCAGGCGGTGGCGGAATTGGCCAGCCGGGTTGCGGCGATCCCTGAGGTGCGGGCCGCGCTGGTCGAATTTCAGCGCGTATTTGCGCGTCGTGACGGCGGTGTCGTTTTGGATGGACGCGATATTGGGACAGTGATTTGCCCGGGCGCCGAGGTGAAGTTGTATGTAACCGCCAGTGCCGAGGCACGCGCCGGGCGCAGGTTTGCTGAGTTGCAAGCCTCGGGGCAGGATGCGAGTTTCGAGGGCGTTCTGGATGAAGTCAAAAAACGCGATGCGCGGGATATGGGGCGGGCGGATGCTCCGCTTAAGCCTGCTGCGGATGCGATTGAGATAGATACTACGGAAATGGATGTTGATGCGGCAGTCGCGGTAGCGGTTGCGCATGTGGAAGCAGGATTGGGACGGGTGCGATGAAAACGATAATTCTGGGCAAGGGCGGCCCGCGCATGTCTCAGTTTGGGCTGGGCGCAATGTCATTTGCCGGGATTTACGGCAGCGCGAGCGAGGCTGACAGTCATGAGGTTCTGGATGCGATGCAGGCCGCTGGCGTGTCCCATATTGATACGGCGAATGTTTATGGCGGCGGACGTTCAGAAGAGATTGTCGGCAGTTGGTTGGCCGCAAGGCCGGGCGTGCGTGACAATCTGGTGATCGCGACCAAGGCGGGTATTACGACCTCTGGGGACAAGCGGTTTGATAACTCGGCGGCGTATCTGGAAGCTGAGTTGGATGGCAGCCTGAAGCGGCTCGGCGTCGATTTCGTTGATCTGTTCTATGTGCATCGTCGGGAGGCAGAGCTTCCGATTGAGGAGGTGGCCGGATCGCTGGGGCGCTTGGTGGAGAAGGGCAAAATCGGCGCGATAGGGTTTTCCGAGATTGCACCGACGTCTTTGCGGCGCGCCCATGCGGTGCATCCGGTGGCGGCTGTGCAGTCTGAGTATTCGCTGTCGGTGCGCTTTCCCGAGCTTGGGTTGGTGCAGGCTTGCGCAGATCTAGGCACAGTATTGGTGGCGTTTTCGCCGGTGGGACGGTCATTGCTGACGGATGCTCCGTTCACGGCCCGTCAAGTCGCAGACATCGCGTTCCTGGCGACGAACCCGCGCTTTGTGTCGCCGAATTTCGAGGCGAACCTAGCGGCGGTTCAACCGTTTCTGGATCTGGCAAGAGACATGGGCGAACCCGCTGCGGCTTTGGCAATTGCGTGGTTGATGGCGCAGGGCGACCATGTTGTGCCAATTCCGGGGACGAAATCATTGAACCACCTGGCAGAATTGGTGCGCGGGACAGCGTTGACTTTGTCGGAGGGCGATCTGATTGCCATTGAGGCGGCGTTGCCACTGGGTTGGGCGCATGGAGATCGCTATACGGTGCGTCAGTGGGACGGACCTGAGAAGTATTGTTGATCCGGCGGCCCGCCAAATACGACGGGCCGGGATGTGTTCAGGGCCAGCGCGATGGCCAAAAGAGAATGGCAGGAATGGTGCGATAGCCGAGCATCAGCGCGATGAATTTGTCGTCGTGTTGTGGGCGCATTGGCTTAATCCTGGATGAAGTAGCAGAGTTGTTCGACAAAGCCGCCGTCGCGCATGGCGGCGTCGCCTTCGGGGGTGCGGGTTGCGGCGCGCATGCCTTCAAGGTCTTTAACATCCAAAACCACCGCGACCTGGTTGGGGTCCTCGGCGTGGGGGAGAATGGCTTCGACGCTGGCGTCGGCTCCAAATAATGCGCGATTGGTCTCCTCCCAATTGTCGCTCATTTTGGTGCGGTCGATGCGTGCGATGGAGATCATCTGGGTCATTGTCTTGGTGTCCTGTTGTTGCAAATTGTCGGTGATTACACCTTGGCAGGTGAAGGGTGGGGCGAATATCCGGGACAATTCGACATTATTGTTCTATGAAATCGAACAATGTTAGATCATCTGCACAGAATGGCGGTTTTTCAGGCGGTGATGGATGCCGGATCGTTTCGCGGGGCGGCGAAAGCGCTTGGGTTGTCGCCCTCGGTGGTCAGTCACCATGTCAGCCAGTTGGAAGATCAGTTGGGGTTTGCTCTGATTTATCGGTCGACACGGCGGATATCGCTGACGGACGCCGGGGCGGAACTGTTGGAGAGCACGCGGCGGATGACGCGGGCGGCTGAGGATGGGTTGAGCGCGATGTCGCGTCGTCAGAGCAATCCGACGGGGCGTTTGAAAGTGGCTTCGCCATCGGGTGGCAGCCATGCGCCGTCAATTGGCATCATGGAAGAGTTCGTCAAACTTTATCCGGGGATCCATCTGACAATCGACTATGGTGACAGTTTTGTGGACCTCGAGGGCTCTGGTTATGACGTTGCGCTGCGGGGCGGGTTCACGCAGTTGAAAGACTCCAGTTATAAGTCGCGACGGGTTTTTAGCGATGAAGTTTGGTTGACTGCCAGTGCTGCTAAAGTTGCTGAAATGGGGATGCCCCAAACGCTGTATGATCTGGAAGGATGGGATTGGATCGAATATCCTAAAACGGCGCTTATATCGGCATTTTTGTCTGACGCACCCGATGACCTTCCCAGCATGAATACCCGCGTGACATTGGATAGTTTCGGGGCCGCGCTTTCGATGAACTTAGCCGGTGTGGGAATCGTTGCGACCATACGGAGCGCTGTCATTAGAGATGTAAACGCAGGACGGCTTGTGCGCTTGCTGCCTGATGTGGAGTTGATCCCGATTGAGGTCTATGCGGTTTGGCCGGCAAATGTTGGCCGTGATAGTCTGGTGCACTTGTTGGTAGATCATGTGGCCGCGCGAATGCAGGCCGCGATCGAGGATGTTTGATAAAAGCCGAGTTCTTTTAAAACCAGCGACGGGTCTTTTGGCGATATTCGGCGTAACCTTCGCCAAAGACATCCGAAAGATATCGTTCTTCTGGTCCTATCATCCAGCGGTCAAGTATCAAAACAGTCAGGGTCGCCGTCGCAACTAACCATAGACTGTCGATTGCTATGGCCCCTCCGAAAACGGCGATGGCCGCGCCAAGGTAGTTCGGATTGCGGGAATATCGAAACGGTCCCGAAGTGACGAGCATCGTTGTTGGTTCGGCGGGCAGGGATGGCTGATCTGATGCGTCCAGCACCTTTTTTGACCAATGGATCAGTCCGAAACCACCAACCGCAATCAACAATCCGCTGGTGATACCCAATGACCGTGGGATGCCGAGAGCGGTTGGCGCAAGCCATTCGATGGCAAGCCCGATTAGAAGAAGCGGAAAAATGACGACGTCGCTGATTTTCCAGGGATGCGAATGTGCGGCACGAGTATTGTTCATGACGTGGGCTTACCCCCAAGTTTCATTGGCCACAACACGCTTGCCAGCTTGGCAATTCTGGCCTATAGCACCCCCGTCAAAGCGGCGATTACAGCTGTGGACGCGAGATATGGGCAGGGTCGGTTACCACCGGCCCTTCTTATTTGCGTTCACGAAGGATCGTCAGAGACCAACCCTGAAAGACCGGCGGAGACAACCGCGCGGCCAGTTAAATCGAAGATAGGAAACGATAAACGCATGTGCGCTAAAGCAACGATGGAGGAATTCGAAGCCCTCCTTTCAGAAAGCTTCGAAATGGACACGCCCGACGAAGGGTCTGTTGTCAAAGGCAAAGTCATCGCTATTGAAGCTGGACAAGCCATCATCGACGTCGGCTACAAAATGGAAGGCCGTGTCGAACTTAAAGAATTCGCAAATCCGGGCGAAGCGCCCGAGATTGCTGTGGGCGACGAGGTTGAGGTGTTCCTTGATCGTGTTGAAAATGCTCGTGGCGAAGCTTCTATCAGCCGTGACAAGGCCCGCCGCGAGGCTGCCTGGGACAAGCTGGAGAAGGCATACGCAGACGAGAACCGCGTCGAAGGCGCGATCTTTGGTCGTGTCAAAGGTGGTTTCACTGTCGATCTGGGTGGCGCGGTTGCGTTCCTTCCGGGGTCGCAAGTGGACGTTCGCCCGGTTCGCGACGCTGGCCCTCTGATGGGTCTGAAACAGCCGTTCCAGATTTTGAAAATGGACCGTCGCCGTGGCAACATCGTTGTTTCGCGCCGCGCCATTCTGGAAGAGAGCCGCGCCGAACAGCGTGCTGAAGTTATCTCGAAAATCCAGGAAGGCGATGCCGTTGACGGTGTCGTTAAGAACATCACCGAATACGGTGCGTTCGTTGACCTGGGTGGCGTAGACGGTCTGTTGCACGTCACTGATATGGCATGGCGCCGTGTGAACCATCCTTCGGAAATCGTTGGCATTGGGGAAACGGTCAAAGTTCAGATCATCAAGATCAACAAAGAGACCCACCGCATCAGCCTTGGCATGAAGCAGCTTCAGGAAGATCCATGGGATGCTGTTGAAAACGCCTATCCTCTGGGCTCGGTCCATCAGGGTCGCGTGACCAACATCACTGACTACGGCGCATTCGTTGAGCTGGAAGCCGGTGTTGAAGGTCTGGTTCACGTTTCGGAAATGTCCTGGACAAAGAAGAACGTTCATCCGGGCAAGATCGTTTCGACCTCTCAGGAAGTCGACGTCATGGTTCTGGAGATCGACAGCGCGAAACGTCGCGTGTCGCTTGGCCTGAAACAAACACAGCGCAACCCATGGGAGGTCTTCGCAGAAGCCAACCCTGTGAAAACGCAAGTCGCAGGCGAAGTGAAGAACATCACCGAGTTTGGTTTGTTCATCGGTCTGGAAAACGACATCGACGGTATGGTTCACTTGTCCGATCTCAGCTGGGATCAGCGCGGCGAGGAAGCCATCCAAGATTATCGCAAAGGCGACACGGTGCATGCCGTTGTCACCGAAGTGGACGTCGAGAAAGAACGTATCTCGCTTTCTGTGAAAGCCATGGACGACAGCTTTACCGAAGTTGTTGACGGCGTTAAGCGCGGCTCGATCATCACGGTTGTTGTGACCGCGATTGAAGACGGTGGCGTTGAGGTGGAATACGAAGGCATGAAATCCTTCATCCGCCGTTCGGATCTGGCCCGTGACCGCGGCGACCAGCGCCCGGATCGTTTCAGCGTTGGCAACAAAGTCGACGTTCGCGTGACCAACGTTGATCCAAAGACCCGCCGTTTGGGTCTGTCGATCAAAGCGCGCGAGATTGCAGAAGAGAAAGAAGCCGTCGAACAATATGGCAGCTCGGACTCGGGCGCATCGCTTGGCGACATTCTGGGCGCGGCCCTGAAGGGCGACGAATAAGTCATTCGTCCTTTCGAGAATTTGAAACCCCGTGGCGAAAGCTGCGGGGTTTTTTCGTTTTCAACACTGCGAATCGCGCACCAAGCCGCAGTGCAGCAATTGGGTCGGTTCAAAATGTGGAACCTCAATTCGGGGTAAGACCCGGCGTTTATCCACCGATTTCAGCACAATAGGCGAAAGATTCCGCCATTTTCGGTCGCCAAATCAGTTTTGCCCAAGCCGCTTTCCGCATATAGTCCTTGAACAGAGGGTGGCCGAAAGAGCCGCTTCACATAGAAACTAACCCCGGGGGGACACATGATCAGATCTGAACTGGTCCAGAAAATCGCAGACGAAAATCCCCACCTGTATCAACGAGATGTCGAGCGGATTGTTCACACAATCTTCGAAGAGGTTATCGAAGCGATGTCACGTGGTGATCGGGTCGAACTTCGGGGCTTCGGGGCCTTTTCAGTTAAGCAGCGCGATGCCCGTGTTGGACGGAACCCGCGCACCGGTGAAAGCGTTCAGGTGGAAGAAAAGCATGTGCCGTTCTTTAAGACGGGCAAGCTACTGCGGGACCGGCTGAACGGTAAGTAGGACAGGCGTCCATGCGTTACATTCGGTATGCCGTTCTGGCATTTTTAGCGATCGTCATGGTGACGGTCGCTGTCGCCAATCGTGGGCCTTTGACCCTGCGATTGCTGCCCGAGGAATTGTCGGGCCTTTTCGGGTATTCTTGGGAAATCACTTTGCCCGTGTTCGTTGTGCTGCTGTTGGCGGTGCTGTTCGGCGTGGTGCTTGGATTTGTCTGGGAGTGGATCCGAGAACATCGTCATCGCGCTGAGGCTGTGACCGAACGGCGCGCGCGCGAAAAGCTGGAAAAAGAGCTGGGACCAAAGCGGTCGCCCGAGGCTGGGGGCGATGATGTTCTGGCGCTTCTGGAATCGCGGTGACGGCTGGGGCCGGGCTTCGGGATGATTCAATCTAATCGGGTAAAGATTTGCGGGCTGAAAACGCCTGAAAGCGTTGCTGTCGCCGTTGACGCTGGGGCGGCCTATGTCGGTTTCAACTTCTTTGCCAAATCGCCGCGATACGTGTCATTTGAATTGGCGCGCGAGTTGGCGCTGGATGTGCCGGTGGGCGTGGCCAAGGTGTCTTTGACGGTGAACGAGGACGACACTTTTCTGGACGCATTGGTGGATGCGGTTCCAATCGATATCCTGCAATTGCATGGAAAAGAGACGCCTCAACGGGTTGCCGAAGTGCGTGCGCGGTATGGATTGCCGGTCATGAAGGCGCTGGGCGTGGCTGATGCCGGTGATCTGGCGGTGATTGACGACTTTGCGCGGGTTGCTGACATGTTGCTTGTGGATGCCAAGCCACCTCGGGATGCAGAATTGCCGGGTGGCAACGGGCTGACGTTTGACTGGCGGTTGATCGCCGGGCGGCGTTGGAGCGTTCCATGGATGTTGGCGGGTGGTTTGACGCCGGACAATGTGGCCGAGGCCATTGAGCTAACAGGAGCCACGCAGGTGGATGTGTCGTCGGGAGTAGAGTCCGGGCCGGGTGTTAAGGACGCCAGCAGAATTGAAGCGTTCATAGAGGCTGCGGGATGACCGTGCAGTTTCGCCAGGGACGGCGCGAGGATGTGCCAGCCGCAGTTGCCATGCTGCGCGATGACGCATTGGGGGCCGGTCGCGAGATCAGTGATCTTGAGCCATATCTGACTGCGTTTGATGCTATGGTCGAAACGACCGGCAACATGCTGATCGTGGGCGAATTGGCGGGAGACGTTGTGGCGATCTATCAACTAACACTTATCGACGGGCTATCTTTGCGGGCAGCGCGGCGCGCTCAGATCGAGGGTGTGCGCGTTGCCGCTAATTTGCGCGGGCAAGGAATTGGCGGACTTTTGATGCAGGACGCTGAACAACGGGCGCGGGCAGGGGGTGCAAACCTGTTGCAATTCACATCGAACTCCACCCGCACCGAAGCCCACGCATTTTATGCACGACATGGGTATGAAGCGTCGCATACTGGGTTCAAGAAAATGCTCTGACCCGAGGAGGCCGGTTTGTTCAAGGCGAAGAACCTGTTGATCATCATGTCCGACGAACACCGCCGCGACGCGATGGGGTGCATGGGTCATCCGATAGTTCAGACACCCAACCTTGATCGGCTGGCGACACGGGGCACTGTCTTTGAAAACGCCTATACACCATCGCCCATGTGTGTGCCGACCCGCGCCGCAGTTGCCTGTGGCGACTATGTGCATCGTATCCGCCATTGGGATAGCGCGACGCCTTATGATGGTCAGCGGCCAAGTTGGATGCGACGGGTCAGGGACGCCGGGCAAGATGTTGTATCTATAGGTAAATTGCATTTTCGATCTTCGGACGACGACAACGGATTTAGGAAAGAAATTTTGCCGATGCATGTTGTGGGCGGTGTCGGTTGGGCCATTGGATTACTGCGGGAAAACCCGCCAACCTATGATGCTGCCGCCGAGCTGGCGGGGGATGTGGGCGCGGGACCGAGCACTTACACCGACTACGATCTGGCGATTACTGAGGCTGCTGAAAACTGGTTGAACCAGGTGGATGATCAGCCTTGGACCGCGTTCGTTTCGCTGGTCAGCCCGCACTATCCGTTGACCACTCCCAAAGAATATTTGGACCTTTATGATCCGGCGGACATGGATATGCCGATTGGCTATGATGCAAAGGGCGGGCCAGATCATGCCGAGGTGGCCCATGTGGCCGGATTCTTCGATTATGACCGCTACTTTGACGAGCAACGTATGCGCGAAGCGAAGGCGGCGTATTACGGGTTGATCACTTTCATGGATGACTGTGTTGGCCGGGTCCTCGCGGCCTTGGAGGCCAGCGGGCAGGCTGATGAAACCGCGATACTGTATGTGTCGGATCATGGCGATATGATGGGCGATCATCGTCTGTGGACCAAACAGGTGATGTATGAAGGCTCGGCCGGGGTGCCGATGATCCTGGCAGGACCGGGTGTGCCCAAGGGGCGGCGGGTGATCACGGGCACCAGCCTTTTGGATATCGCGGCCACGGTCTATGACCTTGCTGGTGTTGAAAAGGTCGGTCCGGGGGCATCGTTGTTTGATATCGCCTGGGCCGGGGATGATCCTAACCGCACGGTTTTCAGCGAGTATCATGACGGCGGATCCAAGACGGGCACCTTTATGGTGCGCTGGGGTGACTGGAAATATGTGCATTACGTTGGTGAAGCGCCGCAACTGTTCAATTTTGCCGATGATCCGCAAGAATTGCGCGATTTAGCGGGATCGACCGCGCGTTCAGACATGGCGGCGTTGGCCGAGGGGCAGCGGCGGTTATTAGAGATCTGTGATCCCGATGCGGTGAACGCGCAATGCTTTGCGGATCAGGCCAAGCGCATCGCAGAACTGGGTGGTGAACAGGCATGCCGTGAAGCGTTTGTGTTCAATCACACACCAGCGCCAAGTTAAGCTATTGAATTAAAGCGGTAACCTGTTGATCAACGGTTGCCGAAAATCTCACCCAAGACGTCCAGAATGACACGTTCAACTGTATTGCCACCGGAACGGCGCTGCGTTTGCTGGCCGCGTGGGCGGCCATCGACGGCGACATCTCGGGGGCCATCGGGGATCAAAATCGGCAATGGACGCACAGGCATGCCTTCATGCACACGGGTCATGGTCTCGCGCCAAATCTCGGCAGGAAGCCCGCCGCCAGTGACACCTGTCAGCGGTGTGTTGTCATCGTAGCCCATCCAGATCCCGGCGACGTAATCCGCTGTGAAGCCAATAAACCATGCATCGCGCGCCGCCTGTGTGGTGCCGGTTTTTCCGGCGGCAGGGCGACCTTGCAGACGCGCGCGGGTGCCGGTTCCGACCTGGACGACTTCGCTCATCATATAGACTAGTTGGCGGGCTGCGGCGTCGGTGATGACCCGTTCGCCAATGCCGCCTTCCTGTTCCAACAGAGCGTCCTTGTCGCCTTTCAGCTTTAGCTCGACCAGGCCATAGGGCGTTACAGAGGACCCCCCGTTCAGGATGCCCGCATAGGCACCGGTCATTTCCATGAGCGTGGATTCTGAAGTGCCAAGTGCCAGAGCCGGGCCAACGGCCAGATCGCTTTCAATGCCGAAGTCGGCGGCGATGTTGGCAACTGCTTCGCGGCCCACACGTTCGAAAACTTTGACGGTCGGGATGTTCAGCGACTGGGCAAGGGCCTGGGTCAGCGTGACAATACCGCGATGCTTGCGGTCGTAGTTGGAGGGGCACCATTGGCCAGAGCCGGGCACATCCAGACAGATGGGTTCATCAAGGACCGTATCCACAGGTGAATAGCCGAGATCCAGCGCCGCGCCGTAGACAAAGGGTTTGAAAGCCGAACCCGTCTGGCGCTTGGCCTGAATGGCGCGGTTGAACTGACCGGCGACGCCGCGCAGTTTGCGCCCGCCGACCATGCCACGGACCGCGCCATCCGCACTCATCACGACAATGGCGGCCTGGGCTTTGGAGCCTTCGCGTACCTTATTCTCGAACACCCATTTCAGGGCGTCTTCGGCGGCGGTTTGGATGCGTTGATCAAACGTCGTGCGGATCACAACGTCTTCGGTCGTCTCATCGGTCAAAAAGCCGGGGCCCTGATCCATGACCCAATCGGCGAAATAGCCCCCGGCGCGGGCTTCGGCAGCCTCGGACAACTGCGCGGGGTTGGCGCGGGCGTTGGCAGCTTCATCTCTGGTCAAATAGCCCTGGGCTTCCATCAGGCCGATGATCAGGTTCGCGCGGTCGCGGGATCGTTGCAGGTTGGCCGTTGGAGCATAGCGTGTAGGAGCAACCAGAAGGCCAGCCAGCATGGCAGCTTCGGATGGCAGAACTTCATTGGCGGACCGGCCAAAATAGCGTTGTGCCGCAGCCTCGAACCCACGGGAACCTGCGCCCAGGTAGGCACGGTTCAGATAGATGGTCAGGATGTCGTCTTTGGAATACCGCACTTCCATGGCCATGGAATAGAGCGCTTCTTTGATCTTGCGAGTGAGGGTGGTGCGGCGGCAGTCGGCTTCGTATTCAGCTTCGCTCATTCCCGAGCCAATATCGTATTCAACACCAAGGCAGAGCAGCTTGGCGGTTTGTTGGGTGATGGTTGAGCCGCCATGGCCCTGAAGCGGTCCGCGACCCTCGCGCAGGTTAATGCGCACGGCGCTGGCGATGCCACGCGGCGACAGGCCGAAGTGACCGTAAAAGCGTTTGTCCTCGGTCGCGATGACTGCGTCCTTGAGAAAGGGCGAGACGGTGTCGGCGGTGATCTGACCGCCAAATTGCTCGCCGCGCCAGGCGAAGACTGCGCCGTTGCGATCTAACAAGGTGACGGACCCACGGGCGCGACCATCAAGCTGAGCCGTAACCGGGGGTAGGGTGGCAGCATAGAACATGACCGCGCCGCCGATCAGAATCGCCATGATGGTCGTGACGCGCCATCCGATGCCCCAGATCAAGCGAAAGAGGAACCTAAAAAGCCACACCAAAGGATTGCGTGAACGCGCAGCGCGCGCAGGCTTTTTCGCCTTTGCCTTTGATTTCCGTGGCTTGGCCGCCTTTTTCTTAGTCGTCGTGCGTTTTTCTGCGACGAGCGGCGGTCGCCCTTTGCCAGACGTACTCATTTACTCGATGTCCAATTCTGCCTCTGGGCGACCTTACTGGTAAATGCGGCAGATGTGGAGCGACATTCCGCTGCCGGACAAATGCTGCACTGCGTCATTTAGCGCCCAATATTTAATCATTGATCATAAATTGTGCAAAAATAATAAATAAGTCAGTGCTTTTACCCTTTTTTCACCCCCCGGTTTTCTTGAGCTTTGCTGATCGTCCGCTCTTTCTAACGGCGTGAACGCGCCGCCCGTCAAAGCGGCAGCAGATAAAGCCTCAAAGGGGATGAGACGTGAAACTGATCATTGCAGCGATCAAGCCGTTCAAATTGGAAGAGGTGCGCGAAGCGCTGACCTCGGCCGGAGTGCGCGGGATGATGGTAACGGAAATCAAGGGCTTCGGATCCCAGTCGGGTCACACCGAGATCTATCGCGGCGCAGAATACGCCGTGAACTTCGTGCCGAAAGTCAAACTGGAAATCGTCGTGGCCGACAACATGGCCGAACAGGTGGTCCAAACCATCGCGACGACCGCCAAAACCGACAAGATCGGCGACGGCAAAATCTTCGTACTGGATGTGGATAGCGCGCTTCGGGTGCGCACCGGTGAAACCGGCGACAACGCGATTTAAACGCTTAAGGGGACTAAAGACATGAACTTCAAGACACTCCTACCTTTGTCGGTTCTGGCCGTGGCCGCACCGACTTTCGCCCTGGCGCAAGATGCTGCGCCGGACATTCAACCTTATATCCTGACGACTTTGCTGTTTCTTGTGGGTGGTTTTCTGGTGTTCTGGATGGCGGCTGGATTTGCCATGCTGGAGGCCGGTTTGGTGCGTTCCAAGAACGTCACTATGCAGCTGACCAAGAACATCGCTTTGTTTTCAATTGCCGCAATCACCTATTGGGCGATTGGGTTCAACCTGATGTATCCAGGCGATGGCTGGTGGGTCGGCGGCTGGATGGGCCCCTGGTTTAGCGTGACATCGTTGGAGCCTGTTGGGTTGGATGCGGCTGATGCGGCACTGGATTATGCCTCGGCTGGTTCCGACTTTTTCTTTCAGTTGATGTTTGTCGCCGCGACAGCTTCGATTGTGTCAGGTGCTTTGGCCGAGCGTATCAAGCTCTGGCCGTTCCTGGTGTTCGTCGTTGTCCTGACGGGTGTTATGTATCCAATCAGCGGGTCCTGGCAGTGGGGCGGCGGTTGGCTGTCCGAGCGCGGTTTCTCGGATTTTGCTGGTTCGACCATTGTTCACTCGGTCGGTGGCTGGGCAGCTTTGGCCGGTGCCATCGTGCTTGGTCCGCGTCTGGGCAAATATAAAGACGGTCGCGTCAATCCAATGCCGGGTTCGAATCTTGCGCTGGCGACATTGGGCACATTTATTCTGTGGTTGGGATGGTTTGGATTTAACGGTGGTTCGCAGCTGGCTGCTGGCACAGTCGGCGACATCACGGACGTTTCGCGCATCTTTGCCAACACCAACATGGCGGCAGCCGCGGGTGCCATCACCGCGCTGATCCTGACGCAGATCATGTTCAAGAAGGTTGACCTGACAATGGTTCTGAACGGTGCATTGGCTGGTTTGGTTTCGATCACTGCTGAGCCTTTGGCCCCTTCGCTATTCGGGTCGCTTCTGATTGGCGGCGTAGGCGGTGTCATTGTGGTCTTCACGGTGCCATTGCTCGACAAGTTTAAGATCGACGATGTGGTTGGCGCTATTCCGGTTCACCTGTTCGCAGGCATCTGGGGCACTATCGCTGTGGCTTTCTCTGGTTCGGCGACAATCGGCGCACAAATCACTGGCATCCTGGCATACGGCATCTTCACATTCGTCGCCTCCTACATTGTTTGGATGGTCCTGAAAGGTGTGATGGGCATTCGCGTCAGCGAAGAGGCCGAGATCAACGGATTGGATACTACCGAACTTGGCATGGAAGCCTATCCCGACTTCTCGAAAGGCTGATCTCCTTCCTTATCAGTCCAAAACCACTGACCCGGGCGGAAACGCCCGGGTATTTGTATGTAAGGTCGTTGACCTTATTTAGATGTTCGCATTATGTTCACGTTCCTTAATCAACTTCTGCGAGGCCCATATGAAACCCAGAATTAGCATGATTGCCTTGGGAGTCAGCGACTTGGCCGCCTCGGTTAAGTTTTATGAAGCCTGGTTTGGAGTTACGAAAGAAGAGTCTCCACCGACGGTAGCTTTCTTGGCGCTGAACGGAAGCTGGCTGGGTTTGACCAATCGCGACGCGCTTGCCGGGGATGCGGGCCTGTCACCAGAGGGCACAGGATTTGCGGGCATCAATATGGCGCATAATGTCGCCTCGGAAGCCGAAGTTGATGCGGTTGTTGCAGATGCCGAGGCTGCGGGCGGCACAGTCGTTAAGGCGCCGGTGAAGGCCGATTGGGGCGGGTATCACGCCTATGTCGCCGACCCCGACGGGCATCTGTGGGATATCGCCTATAACCCGTTCGTCTGGATTGGTCCGAAGGACGAATAGTTTCAGGCGCGGTGCGCGCCATCGGCCAGCGATTTGACGAAGGCAAGAACTTCTGCCGGGGTTTCGCCTTTGCCAATGCGCTCAACGATAGCTGAACCGACGACCGCGCCGTCCGCGACTTTGGCAATGTTTTCAGAGTCTTCGGGGGTTTTGATGCCAAAGCCGACAATGACGGGCAGGTCGGTGGACCGCTTGATGCGATCAACCTCGGGACCAACGTCGGTGGCGACAGCGTTTGCAGCTCCTGTGATGCCAGTGATCGAGACGTAATAGACGAAGCCGGAGGTGTTTTGCAGCACCTTGGGCAGGCGTTTGTCGTCGGTTGTCGGGGTGGCCAGACGAATGAAGTTCAGACCGGCGTTTTGGGCCGGGATGCACAACTCGTCATCTTCCTCGGGCGGGAGGTCGACGATGATAAGACCATCGATGCCCGCTGCCTTGGCATCTGTTAGAAAATTGTCGACGCCGCGGGAGTAGATGGGGTTGTAATACCCCATCAGCACGATGGGCGTTGTGTCGTCGGTTTCGCGGAAAGCTCGGGCCAAATCCAATGTCTTTTGAAGGGTTTGCCCGGCTCCAAGTGCGCGTTGTCCGGCAAGCTGGATGGTGGGGCCATCGGCCATGGGATCAGTGAACGGCAGGCCAAGTTCGATGATGTCGACCCCCGCAGCAGGCAGACCTTTGACGATCTCAAGGGAAGTGTCGTAATTCGGATCACCGGCCATGACATAGGCAACGAATGCTTTGCGGTCTTCGCCCTTGAGGGCGGCGAATTTGGCGTCGATGCGGGTCATGGACATCCCTTTGTTCTCTTGCTCTGACGTGTCGCGCAATGTCGGCGTCGATGCAAGGGGGAAGGGGCGGTTTCGCCTGACGGCGATCCGCTGGGGCTCTGCCCCAGACCCCGGAGTATTTTTGCCAAAAAGAAGGGAAGGTTGCATGGCGGCGAGCGCGGTTGTAGAGGCGGGCAACGAGTTGATCATCAGGAGCCTGACATGGGGTTTAAGACGGGTATTGTTGGATTGCCGAATGTCGGAAAGTCCACCCTTTTCAACGCGTTGACGCGCACTGCTGCGGCGCAGGCGGCAAACTTCCCGTTTTGCACTATTGAACCCAACGTCGGTGAAGGGGCGGTTCCGGATGGGCGGATCGGGAAATTGGCGGCAATTGCTTCGTCAAAGCAGGTGATCCCGGCGCGGATGACGTTTGTGGATATTGCCGGGTTGGTGAAGGGCGCGTCGAAGGGCGAAGGGCTGGGCAATCAGTTTTTGGCCAATATCCGCGAGGTGGATGCGATTGCTCATGTTCTGCGGTGTTTCGAGGATGGGGATGTGACCCATGTTGAAGGTCGTGTGGACCCGATTGAGGACGCGGAAACTATCGAAACCGAGTTGATGCTGGCGGATCTGGAGTCTGTGGAAAAGCGGCTTCAGAATATCGTGCGAAAGGTGCGCGGTGGTGACAAGGAAGCGGTGCTTCAGGAGCGGCTTTTGAACGCGGCGAAGGCGGCGTTGGAAGAAGGCAAACCGGCGCGCACGATCGAGATCGATGACGAAGATCTGAAAGCCTGGAATATGCTGCAACTCCTTACATCTAAACCCGTTTTGTATGTTTGCAATGTGGGCGAGGACGAGGCTGGCGAGGGCAATGAACACTCGGCGCGGGTGGCGGAAATGGCCGCGGCAGAGGGGGCGGGGTCGGTGGTGATTTCGGCCCAGATCGAGGAAGAAATCAGCCAGTTGGAACCCGAGGAGGCAGAGATGTTTCTGGCGGAACTGGGGCTGGAAGAGGCGGGTTTGGACCGGCTTATTCGCGCCGGGTATGACCTATTGGAACTGCAGACGTATTTCACGGTTGGACCCAAAGAAGCGCGGGCCTGGACGATTAAAGAGGGAACATTGGCCCCGAAAGCTGCCGGAGTCATTCACGGCGACTTTGAACGCGGGTTTATTCGTGCGGAAACAATCGCTTATGACGACTATATCACGTTGAATGGCGAGGCTGGCGCGAAGGACGCGGGCAAAATGCGGGTTGAGGGCAAAGGGTATTTGGTGAAGGACGGCGACGTTCTGCGCTTCCTTTTCAACGCGTGATTTCGGGCCCCATTGGGGCGGTTTTTTGGCTGTCTGTATCACGTCGGTATTGCGTCGGTGGACCCGAACGCAGTGGTCAGAGGGTGTTAACCTTTGGTGGCGGCTATTTTGGCGAGAAAGTCGTCGCAGCGGGCTGTGTGGTGGTCGGCCCCAAATTAATCGGCCTCAAGGCAACTGCGCAGGCCATCATCATTCTGTTCGCGGGACTGTGTCTTTTGGCGGCCATGGGGCTGCCGGCGCGGTGGTTCGCGGTTTTTTCGGCGGTGCTGTGTCTGACGCTGGCGTTTGTGGTATGAGTGGCGCGCGGCGAGATTTCGGACTTGCCGCGCTTGATCACCTTCGTTAGACCGGCCAGCGGAGACGTGGCCGAGTGGTCGAAGGCGCTCCCCTGCTAAGGGAGTAGGCCCGGAAGGGTCTCGAGGGTTCGAATCCCTTCGTCTCCGCCACTACCCATTGAAATATAACGATTAACTAGGAAAAATTGATATCTACCCGCCAAAATGCCCGCCATAAACACGTCCGCTAAGTTTTGTGCCAAATTTCCTGCCCGCGAACTTTGAAGTCCACGACTTTGTAACACAAGCGATCTTCGGAAAAAGCGATGGCCATGTCTCCGGTGTAGTTGATTCCAACCTTCTTGAACTTTCTCTCTATCGCGGAGGATTCTGAGTTCGGGAGGCTGCCAATTTCGACGAAACGTAAATTAATGAACTCGGCCTCAAATGCCAAATCGGGGAAATATTGATTCGATACACATTCGCCTTTTTCATCCACAACAGTCTGCGTATCTAAGATCCTGAATTTTCCGGGGATCGATGCCGAAATTTCAGGGCTCTTCATAGCTATCCCAAACGCTTCGATTTCGGATTTGAAATCTTGTTCAGCAAATTTCCGATCGCGCTCGCTACTGTAAATTTTTCGAATGAGCCCGGCGGCACGATCACGAAAAATTATTCCTTCACTTCCAAAGTTGTGGAAATTGAATTCGGTTCCTACAACTCTGTGGTTTTCATAACGACAGGTCACCTTGCTAGCCCTCTTCAAACTAATGATTTCTTCGTTAATCGCGCAGGCGAAGTGAGTTTTCGTCGATACCTTTCTCGGCAAGCAGTGACATAATGGGAGCCTTCTGTTCAGAAGGTATCTGGAAAATCAGCCAGCCCGGCCGCAGCCTGCAATCGATTCCCCGATTCCATACGAACAGTCCTTTTTGCGCGTGGCTTCGAGCATTCTCCACCGGTGGTCTCATTAGATTAATAGTGTCATCGTTGGGGCAATACGGCAGCCCATCGTTTCCGTCGATACGGAAAACATCGAGAAATGTATCGCCTTGTTCTGCAACTCGACCAGCAGTTCCCAAATCGTTGAATCCGTCCTTGAATGCAAAGACAAACCCCGGCCGTCTGCTGTTTTTCATAACAGCAAAGTAAAGCGCAACAAGCGGCTCGACTGTTATGTCAATTAGGCGCGTTGGGTAGATTTGGTCAGAGTTGTAGTGCTGTGCCAAGGACAACCAATTTAGCAAATCAACTGAACTGAGATCAATTGGCGCCGCGACTTCGTGCATTTGGTCCGTGAATGACTCATCTTCAAGTCTGCCAGCAACAACGTCTGACTGACATCTTTTGACTGCCTCCAATTCTCCAACTGTGAAACCCGTATTTGGGGCTACTTCGGTTCTATTGGTAAAATCATGCCCCGACCTCCAAATCCCGGCAAGAAAGGGAATATCATATTCATCAGGCTCGCCTCGGAAATACCAATTATTCAATGGGATGTCCCTAGTGATAAGCCCTTCAAAGTGCTCGAGTCCTTCAACAATAATTGTGCCGCCCGTCGATTTGTGGTTTCCATTCGACCAACCCATGGATTTGCTCCTCAAACGTCAGCCAATTGTGCTGCTAAGACAAAGGATTTATGACGAAAATCTAACCGACTGACGCGGTGCCGAACTTCTTATACAAACTAGGTAAATCCTTGTGGGAAACACGAAACTGACAACGTTTCTTTGTCTCTTTAACGGTGACTTTGGCCGCTGGGTCTAGATAGACTTTACCTTCGGAAATTGACCCCAAAAATTTTGAGTAGTCCGCGCCTTCGCCCAGTTCCACAACCGGACCAAAATGATATTATTTGGGTGAGCCTGCGGCGTAGACCGGTGTCTGAAGTCAGCGCCTATGGGTCCAATTAGGTTAATTTGATAAGAGAGTTTTGTTGGCTCATCGTAACCACTGAGGAGTGGGACATGAGACAGACAACTGGAACTCGCAGGAGCCCCGGCGAGAAGATCGTCAAAGAGATCAAGCGCGCGACGCGCAAACAGTATTCGTCAGAAGAGAAGATCCGGATCGTGCTGGATGGCTTGCGTGGCGAAGACAGCATTGCTGAGTTGTGCCGTCGTGAGGGAATATCTCAAGGTATCTACTACAAATGGTCCAAGGACTTCATGGAAGCTGGCAAACGGCGGCTTGCTGGAGATACGGCGCGTGCGGCTACGACCGACGAAGTCAAGGACCTGCGCCGCGAAGCCCGAGACCTGAAGGAGGTCGTTGCCGAGCAAACACTGGAACTGCGTCTTCTCAAAAAAAGCATGACCGGCGGTGGGGGCGACCAAGAATGAGGTATGCTGCATCTGAGAAGTTGGAGATCATCCGGCTTGTTGAGGGGTCGCATTTGTCTGCTCGTCGAACATTGGCAAAGCTGGGCATCCCCCGCACCACATTTTACCGTTGGTATGATCGGTATCGGCAGCGCGGCGACGCTGGCCTTGTGGATCAAGCGCCTAAGCCCAGACATGTCTGGAACCGCATCCCCGACGAAGTCCGGCGCAAGGTCGTCAAGCTGGCGCTGCAGGAGACGGAGCTGTCGCCGCGCGAACTGGCAGTGACGTTCACGGATCGGGAGCGCTACTTCGTCTCGGAATCTTCAGTCTATCGGGCCCTGAAGGCCCACGATCTGATCACCAGCCCGGCCTTTATCGTGCTCAAGGCGGCAAACGAGTTCAAAGACAAGACCACTGCGATCAACCAGCTTTGGCAAACCGACTTCACCTATCTCAAAGTGCTTGGCTGGGGCTGGTTCTATCTCAGCACAATCCTGGACGACTACAGCCGCTACATCATCTCGTGGAAACTCTGCACGAACATGCGGGCAGAGGACGTGACGGACACCCTGGATTTGGCGCTACAAGCATCAGGGTGCGATCAGGTTCACGTCATCCACAAACCCCGCCTCCTCAGCGACAACGGGTCCAGTTACGTCTCTGGCGATCTGGCTGAATGGCTGCAGGACAAAGGCATGAAGCATTCTCGGGGCGCACCATATCATCCCCAGACACAGGGCAAGATCGAGAGGTGGCATCAAACCCTGAAGAACCGCATCCTATTGGAGAACTACTTCCTTCCGGGAGACCTCGAAACCCAGATCGAAGCCTTCGTCGATCACTACAATCACAAGCGCTACCACGAGAGCCTGAACAACGTCACACCCGCCGACGTCTACTTCGGGCGTGACAAAGCCATTCTAAGACAACGGGAAAGGATCAAACGAAAGACGCTCGAAGCGCGGCGCTTGCATCACAGACAGCGCGCCGCATAATAACATCAACCAGACGAGCCAAACTCTTTACTTGTTTAAGCAACTCTTGGTTCCCAAAACCCTGACGACGGACATCATGAAGTCGAAATATGGAACATTCCCTGAATACCACACATCCCTCGATGATTTGAATTTTGTCACACCGAAGGGATTAGCTGAAAGCATATCGATCTACCGTCATATTATTGAGCTTCTGGAAGGCGCGCACCGACCACGCGCGAAAATACTTGGCGAACCTCAATTAGGTCGGCGCGGCCTTTATGAAACTCTTTCCCGTAAAGGGTCCGCCAGTGGCTCAATGCTTATACGCAATATATTAGCCTACGCGAACGGCACGCGCGATCTATTTGAGTTAAGTGAAAAACTAGATGCCGCTATTGAACAGGTCGAAATTGCAGTCGATCTTTTACTGGAACACGAACTTATCGAGTAACTGGCTGTTTAGCTGTCATTCGCCAAGGCTATTCGCCGCAGTTCTACAAATTCGCCCTCGGTCCGCGCCTCAAATCCAAGACCCTCAAACAAGGCAATACTGGGTAAATTCTCTTTTCGCGCTACGGCTTTCAAGTCGTGATTTTGTAATTCTGCATAAGAAACTGCATGCTTCAGTATCGACTTCGCCAAGCCAGTTCCACGAACTGCTGGATCCAGCAAGATGCTTACCGTTGTCAATGTTTGTGCTTCAGCGCAATCAAATCGCACCATGCCCACTCTAATTATACCATTATGAAAAATAAGGATAATCCGATCCGGATTACTCAAGCTTTTTCGTAGCCAAGTCGAATGAGTAGCTAATGATATCTCTTCACCCTCAACCGAAGCGCTGCGCACTTCGGGAGCGTTCCGCCACTCCAAAAGCTGTTTCACGTCCTCAAAGGTTGCCGGTCGACACGATAGACGTCTGTCGCCAGGTCGCTTTAAGGCCCGAACATCCAAAGTGCCATTGTAGAACGGATGAGCCGACTTTAGCCTGCCTCTAATTGCATCGAAATCGCCAGATGCAATGCCATCGAAGGTATCGCGGAAAACGCCCAACGACTGGTTCTCATTGGCTTTTTGTTTTGGTGTGGGCGATTGTCCTGTTCCCAAAACATCCAGCACGACATCAGCACCCAGCACGAACCGAAAAATTCGTTCCGCACGTTTTTGGTGAAACGTGCTGGTCACAACCGTCACTTTTTCCGCACGCACTGCTTCTGCAAAGAAAACGGCGTCTCCAACGGTGTCTTTACTTTTGGCCAGGCAATGAATGCGTTTCTGGTCCAACTCAAGATCCCGCACAGCAGAACGCTTCATTGAAGCTGCCAACGAAAGGTCAATGTCTTTACGATAAGCCCATCCCGAAGTGACCAATATCGAGCGAGGATCGGAGCGAACAATATCTGACGCCAACAAAAGGCGACTGCGCCCGATCAAGTCAGGTTCCCCTTCATGGTTCATTTCGTGACCAAGTACGATCACCGCATGATCCACCACAAATCGTTCATTACGGGCTTTTGTCATGTGCCAGATGCTATCGTTCGGTTGGATTGGAAGCCAGAACCGCGTCAATAACGTCGATAGTGCGCTCAGTCGCTCCAACATGTCGCTCTGCAAATGACTGCGCCTTTGCTGTGAACTCCGAATAATTCTGATGGTTTGTGATTAATCTCGTCATATGTTCAGTCAGGTCATTGACGTTTTTTGCAATAACGACTGCACCTTCTTCGGATGCGGCAATTGCCGGGAATTCAATCCCATAAATCGAAGGGCCAATAAGAACCGGACGTCCTAGAGCCAAGGGTTCGGATATGTTGTGACCTCCATTGTCAGAAAGCGTCGCGCCGACAAAGACCAGGTCAGCCATCTGATACCAGACATTCATCTCACCAATGGAGTCGCCAACGAGAACATCCACGCTTCTGGGCATATTGCCAGTCAACTGCTCATCCAGAATCTTAGAGCGCCTGACGTAACTTACGCCTTTCAATTCAAGGGCTTCGGAAACTGCATTAAACCTTTGCGGGCTTCTGGGTGCCCAAATTATTCGGGGCGGATGATCCAATTTGAGAAGCTGGGCAATCATGTCCAATAGTTCGGCTTCTTCGCCCAAGACCGAGCTGGCGATAAGAATAACCATTCTGTCGTCAGTCCAGGCGCTGCGAAGCTCGTCACCAATCGCAAGTTGCTGCGGTTCAACCCACTGGTCAAACTTCAGTTCGCCCACCATTAGAATTCTATCGTCAGCCACACCCGCCTTCAAATACCGCCCTTTGTGCCCCTGGCTTTTGGTGAGGATTCCGTGAAATCTGGTCAGGATTTCCATTCGAATGCTGCCAAATCGTTTTGCGCGTTCTATCGAATGCTCATGAAGGTTGCCGTTGATGTGCAACATCGGCACTCTCAGCCAATTGGCCATCTGCAGATGACCGGGCCAAAACTCGCCTTCGACAACCAAGCCAATCGATGGACGAAGTCGCAGCATGAAAAGTCCGATACACCAAAACAAATCGAAGGGAACATAGCGATGCGTCACACGGACATCGTCAAACAGCCGCATGCCTTCGGTTAGGCCCGCCGGGGAAGAATGTGCAAGACAAACATCGTGACCGTTCTTTAACAAGTCGCGCACCAAGGGACTAACGGCGCGGGTCTCACCCAGAGAAGTCGCAAACACCCAGACTGACCCTTTTTTTCTGACTTTGCCAAAACCCAGGCGTTCGCCCCATCTCTTGCGGTAAAGCGGCTCACGTCTTGAACGCACCAGAAAGAAGAGCAATGCAAAGGGCAAAGCCAAATGCACAAAGATTTGCCAGAGCGGAAAAAACAACCGTAGGCGACAGCTCGCCGGGGGCAGCGCTTTCGTAACCGAGCCCAGCTCCGTCACCGGTCAAGATCATCATATGTTATTGGATTTCCTGCAGGCACCGCCCGCGTAAGCGTAGTGCCCATCAACGTCGCCCTATCTGTCGGCGGAATGCCTGCGCTGGGTCGGATAAATCGAAAATCAGCTTCCCTGATGACATGCCCCTCAGGCAAATCCTTGACCGCAAATGCAGAACGACGCCCAATTTTCTTTTGCGGCTCTTCGGCATCCGTTAGCTTCTTTGTAGATTGCCCTTTCAACTCAAATATATCTGCTACGCCCTTGGCTATATCTGCCATGACGTCCGGTGTTGCCGAAAACCGGTGATCGGGTCCATTGCGTGACGGATCATTCGTAAAGTGCTTTTCGATAGCCACGGCTCCCATCGCTGCGGCTGTCAATGGGCCAACAGACCCAATTGTATGATCTGAAAACCCAACTTGTCTTCCGAACGTCTGACCGATTGTTGTCATGGCATTCAGGTTGATTTGATCCAAAGGCGCCGGGTAACTCGAGCAACAGTGAAGAAGGATCACTTCACCAGAACCAGCACCGTCCAAGATCTCCAATGCATGGGCGATCTCATCCATCGTTGCCATTCCCGTTGACAGGATAATCGGTTTTTTTGTGCCTGCCACTTCTACAAGCAGGTCGTCGAACGTCATTTCGAACGAGGCGATCTTGTAGATCGGACAATCCAATGCTTCTACAAATTCCATGTCACGCGGATCATATACCGAGGTGAATGGCACCATCCCGCGCTCGCGCGCCTTCGCGAATAATGGTTCGTGAAACTCCATGGGCATCGCAGCCCATTCGTATAGGTCGTATAGATTGGTGGTGCCCCATACCTTATCGATTGTCATGGAAGGGTGGGTTGACCGAACTGTCAAAGAATCCGGTGTGTACGTCTGCAGCTTCAAACAGTCCCATCCGGCATCTGCTGCAATATCAACCAGTGCCAAAGCCTGATCCAGGTCCCGGTCGTGGTTGGCGCTCAGTTCGGCAATCAGCATTGTGCGAACATCGGGGCCAATTTCAGCGGATTCAATTTTGAGTGTCATTTCGATGCCCGGCAGTTCATTTTCTAGCTGTGTCGCCCTTTGGGCGAGGCAGGTCAATCTGCCCGTTGCTTGATATCCTCAGCGATCAGCCGCGCAAGAATTTCGGCCCGAGCCCAATCTTCTTCTGTATCAATGTCCTGTACGCGCCACGCAGGCAGCGGGATGGCCGCTGTATCTGGTCCGAATAGCAAGCTGTCACTCAACCAAGCTGATGTGTGACCCCAGTAAAACTGACCCGCATCATGCCATGCCTCTGGCAAGTCTTGTGACCGGGTTTTGTAAAGTTCAGGATTGAACATTCGCAAATGACCGTCGCCATCAATTTCGACGGCGCGTTGAATGGGGAAGCGGAATTTGGTAACCGGCATCGCGAAACGAGCGGTATCGAGCTTTTCTTGACCCGTTTGAATATCTTCGGCCCGCGCGAATGGTGCCGTTGCATAAAGACAGCAAAGTCTTTCCGGCATGCCACCGTTGGCATCCAACCAACCAAGCGCATGTTCCACAACATCCTTGGTCGTCGCATGGTCGTCCGAGATTTCAGCGGGGCGTTCAAAAGGAACTTCAGCGCCCAAATCACGTGCGACTTCGGCAATTTCAACATCATCCGTTGATACGATCACGCGATCAAAGACCTGAGCGGCTTTCGCCACATCGATCGACCAGCCAATCATTGGTTTGCCCATGAACAGTTTGATGTTCTTTCGCGGAATGCGTTTTGAACCGCCGCGGGCAGGGATCAAACAAACGCTCATGCCAGCGCATTGCCGAGTTTTGTCACAACTTCATCCTGCTGAGCTTCGGTCATTGCAGGATACAGCGGCAGGCTGATCGCTTCCGAGTAATACTGCTCGGCGGCAGGGAAGGGACCATGAACCGAAGAGCGGTCGCGCCAGTATGGCTGGGTATGAACTGGAATGTAATGAACGTTCACGCCCACGCCATTGGCTCGCAAGTCGTCGAATACAGCCCGCCGTTTTTCCGCTCCAACCCGAACAACATACAAATGAAACGCCGAATAAGCCCCCGGCAGCCGTCCCGGACGCTTCAGAGGCAAGTCGGCCAGCAATTCGTCATACCGCTCTGCATGCTCATTTCGTCTGTTAACAAATGCATCCAAACGCTTCAGTTGCCCGATACCCAAGGCCGCCTGAAGTTCGGTCATCCGATAGTTCAGCCCAAGCTCAAGCTGCTGGTAGTACCATGCCCCATGGCTTTCGCCCTGCATCAATGATGCGTCACGCGTAACGCCGTGGCTGGCAGCACGGCGCATTTTGTCCGCAAGTTCTGCGCTTTGCGTCGTCGCCAAACCGCCTTCAGCGGTCGTAATTACTTTCACCGGATGAAAGCTGAAAACAGCGATGTCCGAATGAGCGCAACTCCCCACGGTCTGATTGTGGAAACGACCCCCTACGGCGTGGCTGGCATCCTCAATTACCGCAATGCCATAACGCCTTGCCAGTGTACCAATCTCCTGCATGTCACAGGACTGGCCGCACATATGAACGGGTATGATGATTTTCGGCAGGCAATTGTTTTGCTCAGCCCATTCCAACTTCCGGGCAAGCGCTTTGGGACACATATTGAACGTGTCCGGGTCAATATCGACGAAATCAACATCTGCGCCACACCAATGGCCGACATTTGCGGAAGCGACAAAAGTAATAGGCGAGGTCCACAATATGTCGCCTTCGCCCAGTTCCAATGCCATGCAAGCAACATGCAATGCCGAAGTTGCCGAGTTCACGGCCACACCGTACTTTGCGTTTACAGTCTCGCAAAATGCCGCTTCAAACGCTGGAACCCTTGGTCCCTGCGTCAGAAAATCTGACGTCAGCGCGGCAACGACTTCTGCGACGTCTTCTTCGGAAATGTCTTGCCGGCCGTATGGGATCACGGCCGCAATGCCTCGACCATTGCAAGAAATTCTTCGCCGCTCAGCCACACTGTATTGTTGCCCGAGTTGTATTCAAATCCTTGCTCCACGGTGGAAGCCTTTTCGCCAAGTTTGTTCACCGCAAAATCGACCGCCGTCGCGAATGAGATCGTCGGTTTGATCACATAGTGATCGTCAAAAGCCAATGTCAGGTGGCTGTCATCGGCAGGGCACATGATCTCGTGCAGCTTCTCTCCTGGGCGAATTCCGATGATCTTTTGGGGCAACTCTGGTGCCATGGCACGTGCCAGATCGACCATTCTCATCGACGGAATCTTGGGCACAAATATCTCACCACCATGCATTCTCTGCAGGCTTTTCATCACGAAATCAACACCTTGCTCCAGGGTGATCATGAATCGCGTCATATCTGAGTGAGTGATCGGCAACTCGGTCGCACCATTTGCGAGTAGGTCTTTGAAAAACGGAACGACAGACCCTCTCGACCCCAAAACGTTTCCGTATCTCACAACAGCAAATCGAGTCTGTCGCCCGCCAGCCATGTTATTGGCAGCTACAAACAGCTTGTCGCTTGCCAGTTTCGTAGCCCCATACAGATTGACCGGGTTCGCTGCCTTATCGGTGGATAAGGCAATCACCCGTTCAACATTTTCGGCCAACGCGGCCTGAATTACATTTTGTCCACCAAGAATATTGGTCTTCACCGCTTCGAACGGATTGTACTCTGCTGCGGGAACTTGCTTCAAAGCCGCCGCATGGATCACGAAATCCACACCGTCCATGGCCTCGCGCACCCGCTCTCCGTCGCGCACGTCACCAATGAAATATCGCATCTGTGGCGCATTCCATCGTTGACTCATTTCGAACTGCTTTAACTCGTCTCTGCTGAATACAATCACTTTCTTTGGTGTGTATTCAGCAAGGATGTGATCAATGAACCGCTTGCCGAAACTGCCTGTGCCGCCGGTGATCATTATTGATTTATCGTTGAACATCTTCAGCGTTGCTCCTTCGCAGAATTGAGCAAGACTTACTTCAGCCCGTGTGGTTTTGAAATATGGATTTTTCGGTGCTACGTTCTGCCCGCGTTTTCATGCCGAAGCCTAATTACTTTTTTACCGGGCCAAGTGATCCGCGATGTATGATATTTGTTTCAAGTTGCACGCTGTCGCGCGGAACGTCGCCGTTCAACATCCCTGCAAGAATATGCGCCGCCCTGCCGCCCATTTCGCGATGGGGAACGTGCACTGTGGTAATTTGCGGTTCGGTAATGCGCGCTAGTTCGATGTCATCAAATCCGGTGATGCTGACATCACCCGGCACCGACAACCCAATCTGGCGCGCCATAGCCAAGGCACCCACCGCTAATACGTCGTTGCCGCACATGACAGCAGTGGGCGGGTGCTCCAATGCCATGAGATCCTGAAATGCTTTCCCACCGGATTCGATTGAAAAGACGGTTTCGATAATCGGCGCTGCGTCTGCATCCAGTCCACGGTTCTCCATGGCTTGCAGAATTCCTTCTGCTCGCTCGCGTGCTCGGTCGTTAAATTTCCGGTCCGCCGAGATGACGCCGATCCGGTGGTGTCCCAAATCAATGACCTGCTCAGCTAAAAGTCGCATCGAGTCGCGGTTCTTAAAACCAATGGACAATGCGCCATAGTCTTCGTTGAACGCCCAGGCGATTAGATAGGGTACACGACGGCGTTCTAGATAATCATAAACCTCAGGCGCTCGATCGTGACCGATTAAAAGTAACGCGTCGGCTCCGCGAGCGGTCAACGTGCGAATTTGCTCTTCTTCCAGATCCGGCTGATAGGACGAACTTGCGACCAGCAGTGTAATACCGTGCTTGCCCAACTCTTCCTGAAACGCCTGTATGCCGCGCGCAAAGATCGCATTTTCCATGGTCGGAATAATGGCGCCAATTGTGTTGGTGCGTTTGGCCGCCAGAATGCGAGCGCCGAAGTTGGGCGAATACCCCAACTCGTCCACTGCGTTTTTGACACGTATCCGCGTGGCCTCGATTACCCGTTCAGGCGAATTCAAGCACCGCGATACCGTTGCCGTCGAAACCCCAGCCAATTTGGCGACATCTTCCAATGTCGGCAGGGCCTTGTCAGGTTTTCGAAATGAATCCGATGGCATTTAGGTGTCTTCTTCCAGGTCCAGAGCTTCTTTGCCCTATTCTTGAGCAACTTACTGTATTTTTGCCAAAACAGTAATGCCCTGTCTCTTCCAAAATGTAAGCGCTTGCATAGAATCATATAAGCGCTTACATTCGGCAAGAATCACCGAAGGAAAACGGTGGATAGGGGAGACGACATGGCCTTGATCATCGCCGCACTACTCGTCATCGCATTTACAGCAAACGTCGCAATTGGCTCGATCAACGGAACGCCAGTTGTCGGCAATGTTGCTGAAATGATTATGCTTTTTCTCGCTTCAATTGCATTTGTAGTTGCAGTTTTGAAGCGTGAAGCGGCGGAAAAAGAACTCAGCGAAAACGACCACTAAAAAAATCCAAGGGAGGAATACAAATGGACAAGACGGAAAAGGAGCTGGCATCTGCCTCGCGCCGTAATTTCCTGAAACTCGCCGGAACCGGCAGCTTTACGGCTGCTATGGTTGTTGGCGCTGCTGGCATGCTTTGGTCTGAAAAAGCAGTTGCTCAAAGTGCGTCGGAAGAACGCGAGCGCGAGTCTGCCGCTGACCACACCATGACATTGGCCACGGCTTATGTTCTTGGCGCATCGCGCAGCTATCCGATCATGCAGCTCGACCTGAAAGAGAATATTCAGAACGCCACAAACGGTAAGGTCTACGTGAAACTCGCACCAGGTGGTCAGCTTGGTGCCGGTGGTGCATTGGCTCAGGCTGTACAGGGCGGCACTATCCAGTGTGCGCAACACTCCTTGTCAAACTTCGCACCGTTTGCGTCGACTGTTGACCTGATCAACATGCCTTACTTCTGCGGTTCCAATCAGCGTTTCACCAACTTGGTAACGTCCGATACATGGAAATCCGAAGTGCACCCCAAAATCGAAGCCTCAGGCTTCAAGGCGCTCTTTTACATCAATATCGACCCACGCGTTGTCGCGGTTCGTAAAGGCGGCGCTGGTGCCGTTATTACACCGGGCGACCTTTCAGGCGTAAAGTTCCGCGTTCCTGGCTCGGCAATGCTTCAGCAATATTACCGGATGGTTGGTGCCAACCCGACACCGGTCGCATGGGGTGAAACCCCTTCGGCGATCAAACAGGGCGTCGCTGACGCGCTTGATCCATCTGTGGGCGCGCTGTTTGTCTTTGGCTTCAAGGACATCCTCAGCCACGTGACCTTCACGCAAGCCGTTCCAGACAGCCAAGTCTATTCGATGAACCTTGAATGGTTCAACGGCCTGCCAGCAGACGTTCAGGAAGGTATCGAGTTTGCGGGCGAAATGACCGCGCACCAGAACCTTGCCAAGGTGCCATCGGCACGGGCCTATGCCATGGCCGAACTGCGCAAAGCTGGCGTTGAATTCCACTCGCTCAGCCAGGACCAGTTGGGTGAATGGCAGGATGCGGGCGGCTATCAGCGTAGCGAATGGGACAGCTTCAAAGTTGAGCTGGCCGGGTCCATGGACACATTTGCATCGCTGGAAGAAGCAGCCGGCACGCAAGGCCGTTACTACGTCCACGACGCCTAAGAACAACTGAAGCGGCGCTTGTTCAAAGCGCCGCTTCTACACCTTTTCGAACGTTTTCGATGGAACCTAAGGAAAGACCTACGTGGCGCAGCATTGTCGGCGTCCGGTCGGGAGGATTCTATGCCAGGATTATTTAAGACCTTAGACAAGAACCTGGAGCGCTGGGCGCTTCTTGTGTTCTATGTGATGTTGGTCGCGACGATGTTTATCGAAGTCGTCCGGCGGGAAGTATTCTCGTATTCGTCCATCTGGGGCGAAGAGATCGTTCGCTACTCGTTCATATATTTGGCTTGGATCGGTGCCGCTGCGGCGGTGAAGGAACGTGGTCACATTCGAATAGATGTGATCATGGAATACATCAGCCCGCGAGCAAAAGCGCTTCTCTACATCTTCGGTGACATCGTTATGGCCGCCGTTGCGGTGGTCGCGCTCTACTGGTCCTACGAGGCGGTTCACGTCTCTTGGAAGTTCGGTTCGGTGACGCACGGTTTGCGCGTCTCTCAGGTCTGGTTCTTGTCGGCTGTGCCCATAGGATTTGCCTTGGTAATGATCCGCCTTGTCCAGTCATTCATCCGTGACATCAACGATCTTCGTGCCGGTCGCCCGGTCTACGAAGGCGACAAACTCTTCGACTGAGGGGCCGAGACATGCTTTGGAATACACTTGATCAAACGGTCGAGCTTGGCTGGGATTTCTACGGTCCGGTTCTTCTCTTCGTCCTCCTTATCGCCTTGGCCGTTCCGGTCTGGGCCGCTATCGGCGCCTCTGCCATATTAATGTTGATGTGGTCAGGCGCGTTGCCCCTGTCTTTGATGGGCGAAAGCCTGTTTCACGGCATTGACCACTTCGCACTAACCGCCGTTCCGCTATTCATCCTGACGGGTGACGTGCTGGTGCGAACCGGGCTCAGTCGAAAATTTCTTGATGTCGCGGAGGCATTGACGCAATTCGCCAAAGGCGGATTTGGGTCGGCCACCGTCCTGGTCTGTGGCATGTTCGCCGCCATCTCGGGTTCCGATGCAGCAGGCGCTGCCGCCGTTGGCCGGATGACCATCGACCGGCTGGTGGAAAGCGGCTATCCGCGTCCCTACGCTTGTGCCCTCGTTGCAGCCGGTGCGTGTACCGGCATTCTGATCCCGCCATCTATCGCCTACATCATCATCGGCCTGGTTCTGGGTATCTCAGCCTCGACACTGTTTCTTGCGGCAGTCATCCCCGGTCTTGCGATCCTTGTCTCAATCCTCGTGACAAATATCGTCATGAACCGCCTGAATGGTTGGGAAGGCGGCGGCAACATCTCGATGGGCGAATACTTCTCCCGCCTCGGCGTTGCACTGAAGTCCGGCTGGTATGCCTTCATCGTTCCCGGCATCATATTCTACGGCATCTTCTCAGGTCGGCTAACTCCAACCGAAGCCGGTGCAACCGCAGTTGTCGTCACGATCATCATGGGCTTCATCCTGAAGACACTGAGGCTCTCAGATTTTCCGGCCATGCTGGTCAGCTCGGCCAAGGTGAATGGTGTGATCCTTCCGATCATCGCATTCTCACTGCCGCTGGCACAGGCCCTTGCCATCATGGGCGTTCCACAGGGCTTTGTCGCCGCTGCAACGTCTGTCAGCAACGAACCTTGGGTTCTGATCCTGATGATGGTCGGCATTTTGATTGCGGCCGGCTGCGTCATGGAGACGACGCCAAACATCGTGATCCTCGCACCGATCCTGAAGCCATTGGCCGACAACATCGGCATGAACGAAATTCAGTTCTGCATCATGATGATCACAGCGCTGGGCGTCGGGTTTATTACGCCGCCGTTGGGGCTGAACCTGTTCGTGGTTTCAGGAATAACCGGGGAATCGATACTAAAGATAGCGTATCGCGCAATTCCCTTCGTTCTCTTCATGCTGATCGTAACGTTGATGATCGCCTATATACCGGCTATTTCGACAACATTGCTTCCAGACATCTATAAATAGGACTGTGTGATGCCGCGTGAGTATCTAAAAAAAGCGACGCTGACTTCAAAAAGCGATGCGTCGAAAACCACCGAGATTGTTCAGGACATCCTGGACGATATCGAGGCTGGCGGTGACGCAGCAGCACTGAAATATGCCGCGAAATTCGACAACTACTCAGGCAATGTGCTGCTAACGGACGAAGAAGTCGCCGCAGCCGCTGCTTTGGTGCCAGAGCGTCTAAAGCAGGATATAAAGTTTGCCCACGCCAACGTGAAGAAGTTCGCCGAGGCGCAAAAGCAAACGCTGAAGGATATCGAGGTCGAGGTCATACCGGGCTTGATCGCCGGTCAGAAAAGCATCCCCGTCAAAGCGGCGGGCTGCTATATCCCCGGCGGTCGATACAGCCACATAGCCAGCGCCATCATGACGGTGACGACAGCGAAAGTGGCTGGATGCGAAAGCATCGTCGCCTGCTCGCCTCCACGCCCAGAAGTTGGTATCGCGCCGGCCATCGTCTACGCGGCCCACATTTGCGGCGCCGACAAAATCTTGGCCATGGGCGGGGTGCAAGGCGTTGCCGCGATGACCTTCGGCCTCTTTGGATTGCCCAAGGCCAATATCCTGGTTGGCCCCGGTAACCAGTTTGTCGCCGAGGCAAAGCGCATCCTGTTTGGCCGCGTGGGCATCGACATGATCGCCGGTCCTACCGATAGTCTTATCCTGGGCGATGAAACAGCAGATCCCATGGTGGTCGCTGTCGATTTGGTGGGGCAGGCCGAGCACGGCTATAATTCCCCCGTCTGGTTGGTGACGGATCATCGTCCTCTGGCCGAGGAAGTCATGCAAATCGTGCCAAAACTGATCGCCGATCTTCCAGAAACCAACCGCCAGAACGCCGAAGCCGCATGGCGCGACTACGCCGAAGTTATCCTGTGCGACAACCGCGAAGAAATGGCGGCGACATCTGACGAATACGCGCCCGAACACCTGACTGTGCAGGCCCTTGATCTAGACTGGTGGCGTGATCGACTAGCCTGTTATGGTTCGCTGTTCCTCGGCGAAGAAACAACCGTTGCGTTTGGCGACAAAGCCGCTGGCACAAATCACGTTCTGCCAACATCCGGCGCGGCGTCCTACACCGGCGGACTTTCCGTCCACAAATACATGAAGATCGTCACTTGGCAGCGCTCCACAAAAGATGCAGCGAAACCGGTCGCCGAAGCAACCGCACGCATTTCCCGCCTTGAAGGCATGGAAGGCCATGCACGCTCTGCCGATATTCGTCTGCACAAGTATTTCCCGGACGAGACTTTTGATCTGACGGCAGATGGCTAACCCCGGCGATCTCTTTGACTTGACGGGCAAAGTGGCCTGCGTAACCGGCGCAAGCTCCGGCCTTGGCCGTCGTGCGGCCAGTATGCTGGTGGCCGCTGGCGCGCGCGTTGTTGGTGTTGCGCGTCGTGCAGAAAACTTGGCCGTATGGCAATCCGAAATGGGCGAGGGCGCAGCCACTGTCGCGGCGGATGTCGCGAACCGTGACGCTATTGAACAAACCGTTCAGGAAATAGCCGCGCCCTTTGGACCCCCAGATATTATCGTCCACGCCGCAGGTCTGAACACCAGAGAACCCGCCAGCGACGTAACCTCCGAAGGTTGGGACGCAACGCTGGCGATAAATCTATCCGCCCCGTTCTTTCTTTCTCAAGCGCTCGTGAAGGCAATGAAAGCAAAGGGTTGGGGTCGGATCGTAAACTTTGCATCACTTCAGACCACACGCGCTTTTCCGGGCGGCATCGCGTATGGTGCCAGCAAAGGCGGTATCGCCCAACTTACCCGCGCCATGGCCGAGGCGTGGTCCCGTGACGGCATCACAGCCAACGCCATAGGTCCCGGTTTTTTCCCGACTGAACTTACCGAAGCGGTCTTCGAAGATCCCCAGCGCGCTGAACGAAACGCCCAGCAAACCTGCATCGGACGCAATGGCCGATTGGAAGACCTCGACGGACCACTCCTCTTTCTTTGTTCGGACGCATCGGCTTATGTGACGGGACAGGTACTGATGGTCGATGGGGGGTTCACCGCAAAATGAAGGCACTTGTTTATACCGGTCCGGAACAGCTTGAAATCCGCGACGTTGATCAACCGCAGCCCGGAGAAGGCGAACATCTCGTCCGCATTGAAGCCGTCGGCATTTGCGGCTCAGACATGCACGCCTTTCTCGGTCACGATGACCGTCGCCCGGCACCTCTGACGCTGGGCCACGAGGCGGCGGGCACCATAACCGGCGGCCCCCGGGACGGCGAGCGCGTCACCATCAACCCGCTTGTGTCCTGTGGCACTTGCGAGGCCTGCCAACTTGGTCATGACAACATTTGCGCTAACCGCCAGATCATCTCGATGCCGCCTCGACAGGGGGCATTCGCGCAATTCGTCGCCATGCCCGCCAGCAACCTGGTGACAGTCCCCGACGATATCAGTTTTGACCGCGCATCGCTTGCCGAACCCATTGCGTGCGGCTGGCATGCTGTCCGCTTGGGACTTGAGCGCCTTGGCCGATCTCCGGGCAATATGCGCGCCCTGGTTCTGGGCGGCGGAGCCATTGGCCTTGGTGGCGCTCTCAGCATGACTGCCCAGGGCGTCGGCAATGTCACTATTTCAGAACCCAATGACACCCGCCGCGCTTTCCTCAATGATCATTGCGGTCAGAATGCCATCGCACCAAACGACCTGTCCGACGTCGACCAGTTCGACATCGTCCTCGATGGCGTCGGTTTCGCGCTTACCCGCGCAACGGCATCGAAACACGTCAAACCCGGCGGCGTGATCGTCCACATTGGTCTCGGTGAAGATACAGGCGGTCTCGATATCCGCCGCATGACGCTGCAAGAAATCACCTTCATCGGCACCTACACCTATACCGCACAAGATTTTCGCGACACCGCACAGGCCATCTTTGACGGTCGTCTCGGCGCCCTGGACTGGATTGACCAAAGAGCCTTGGAAGATGGCGCCGAAGCCTTTCTAGACATCCGCGCGGGTCGCACCGCCGCTCCCAAAATCGTGCTTTTGCCTTGGGGCAACAAGCAATCCTAAGAAATTGAAATTAAAGAAAATCAGAGGAGCCACACGACCGTGGACATAGATAAAAAGATAACCGACGACCTCGTTGCCAATGGCATCAAGTTCGTCACCACAGTTCCCTGCAAGCAGTTGGCAGGCGTCATTGACGAGATCGAAGCGCGCGACGAGATATTCCATATTCCCGCGAACAAAGAAGACGAAGGCATGGGCCTTTGCGCCGGTGCCTTCATGGGCGGCAAGCGCCCGGCCATCATCATGCAGAACACAGCAATCGGCGTTACAATCAACACGCTGGCAACGCTGACCCAGTTCTACCGAATGCCGCTGCCAATGCTCATTTCTTACCGTGGTGAACTGCGCGAACCTGTCGCTTGTCAGGTCGAAATGGCGGTTCACACCAAAGCGCTTCTGGCTCAGCTCAACATCCCGACCTACCATTTCCATTGGCAAAAGGATGTCGAGGAACTCGATAACATCCTGAAATACACCTTCATGTCCAACAAGCCGGTCGCCATTCTGACTGATGCAAACTTCTGGGGAGGCTACGGCGACCAATGATCCGTTCTGAAATCCTGAAAGAAATCGCCCCGATCCTTCGCGACCAACTGGTCGTCTGCAACATTGGCCTTCCAAGCCAGGAACTGCACATGATCGATGACCAGCCCACCAACTTCTATATGTTGGGCACCATGGGTCTGTCGTCTTCCATCGGCCTTGGCCTCGCACTGGCGCAGGACAAAACCGTCATCTCAATCGACGGCGACGGCTCTGTTCTGACCAACCTCGGCACTCTGCCCACCATCGCCAATAACGTTGCTGACAACTATATACTCCTGATCATCGACAACGGCTCCTACGGGTCGACAGGCGACCAGCCCACTTATGCCGGCAAGAAAACCAAACTGGAAAAAGTGGCCGAGGCTTGCGGGTGTGAAAACGTCGTTGTTTGTCAGGATGTTGACACTGGAAAGGTTCTCCAGGCCGCCATCGACAGCAAACAGATGACCATCATCGTGTCCAAATGCGATAGCGGCAATATCAAGCTGCCTGTCATCACCATGGACCCAGTTGTTATCCGCCATCGCTTCATGGAAGCGGTAAAAGCCTGATCAACTATGGGACGCGCATCGTCGATACATTCCAGCGCCGATGCGCGTCGTCTGGCCCGCCGAAAACTGCCGTGGATGGTCTTTGACTATATCGACGGCGCGGCGGGCAACGAAACCGGGGCAGGGCGCGACCGTGCTGCTCTGGATGCCCTGACATTCCGCACCCGCATTCTGCAAAACGTCAGCAATCGCGAACTCTCGGTTTCGCTGTTCGGCACCAACCCTGCGCGCCCGTTCGGCATCGCACCTATGGGCATGTGCAACCTTTCTGCACCTGGCGCGGACCTCATGCTGGCCCGACTTGCGGCCAAATACAAAGTTCCGCTTGGTGTCTCGACTGTCGCTTCCACACCGATGGAGCAAATGATCGAAACCGCAGAAGGTATCGCCTGGTTCCAACTCTACTTCAGCGGCGACGGAACTGGCACATTCGCATTGGTCGAGCGCGCAAAGGCAGCCGGATACAAAACCATCGTCTTAACTGTCGACGTTCCCGAAGTCGGCCGCCGTCCGCGTGAATTACGCCATGGTTTCACCATGCCGTTTCGCATCGGTGTCCCGCAATTCATTGATTTTGCACTACATCCTGAATGGTCGCTGTCGACCCTGTTCAAAGGCAAGCCCGAAATGGGCAACTTCCAAATGGACGGATTTGACTTTGACCGAACCGAAAGTCGCGCCGCCGCCGACTTTGAAACTCTGCAACGTCTGCGCGATATGTGGGACGGCAACTTGATCGTCAAAGGCGTGCTAGATTCCGAAGACGCAGTTCTTTTGCGCGACGCCGGGGTTAACGGCATTAAGGTCTCAAACCACGGCGCACGGCAACTGGAAAGTGCAGTTTCACCAATCGTTGCCTTGCCCCAGATCCGCGCCGCAGTCGGTCCTGATTTTCCGGTTTTCTACGACAGTGGTCTCAGATCCGGCGAGGACGTGTTAAAGGCCTATGCCGCGGGCGCAGATTTCACATTTTTTGGACGCACCCTGCAATTCGCCATCGCCGCCGCTGGTGAAGAGGGGCTTCACCGACTTTGGCAAGTACTCACGGATGAGACCAGCATTGCTCTTGCACAAATCGGGCACACGTCAATTTCTCACACCACGCTGAAAGATGCCCTGGCGTAAAAATTTCAATTAAACGAAGCGGTTAACGATATTCTCCAGCCGTTCCTGCTGACCCGAGCGCGGTTCCGGCTGAATGCCATCCCCTCGGACCCGTGCTTCACAATCTTCCAGCGTCGCGCCGTTCAACAAGCCCTGACCGTTCTCACTGTCCCATCCAGAGTAACGCTGATAACGAAGTCCTTCCAAAGCGCCATCTTCCAACATCGCTGCCGCCGCTTTCAAGCCACGGGCACAAACATCCATGCCGCCGACATGCGCCAATATCAGGTCTTCCGGATCCAATGACTGCCGGCGCAGTCTGGCGTCGAAATTAGTCCCGCCCGACGTGAAGCCACCCGATTTAAGAATCTCATAGTATGCCAATCCTACCTCCGGACCATTATTCGGAAACTGGTCGGTATCCCAACCCGATTGGTAGTCATTCCGGTTCATATCAATCGACCCCAGAATCCCCAGAGACGCCGCCAAAGCAATCTCGTGCTCAAACGAATGCCCCGCCAAAATGGCATGACCCTGCTCGATATTCACCTTCACTTCGTTCTCAAGACCGAAGTCCTTCAAGAAGCCATAAACCGTCGCCACATCGTAATCATACTGATGCTTCGAAGGTTCTTGCGGTTTCGGCTCAATCATTATTTGTCCTTTGAAACCAATGCGATGTGCATATTCCACGACCATTGTCAGGAACCGCCCCGCCTGCTGGCGTTCACGTGCCAGATCGGTGTTCAAAAGCGTCTCATAGCCCTCTCGCCCGCCCCACAGGACATAGTTTTCGCCGCCCAGTTTCAGCGTTGCATCCATACAGGTCTTCACGGTTGCCGCAGCATAGGCAAAGACATCCGGGTCAGGGTTTGTTGCCGCGCCCGACATGTAACGACGATGGGTGAACAAATTAGCCGTTCCCCAAAGCAGCTTAGTCTTCGAGCCATCCATTTTCTCGCCAAGATAATCGACTATCGCCTCTAAATTACGTGTCGACTCAGCAAAATCAGCACCCTCAGGGCGCACGTCTGCGTCGTGGAAACAGAAATACGGCTGCCCGAGAATTTCAAACATATCAAAGGCCACATCTGCCTTCAGTTTGGCCAGTTCCAAAGTGTCGCCGAACCACGGGCGTTCGAACGTTTGCCCCCCAAAAGGGTCGCCGCCGGGCCAAGCAAAGCTGTGCCAGTATGCCACCGCAAATCGTAGGTGATTTTCCAGCCGTTTGCCCATCACAATCTCATCCGGATTGTAATGCCGGAAAGCAAATTCGTTTGAAGAATCAAGGCCTTCGTATTTGATCGGAGCGATGTTGTTGAAAAAGTCGGTCATGAGAACCCCTTTAGAAACTGTGCAGCGGATTTGTATCGTTCGTGGCCTTCGGCGAAGGCGTCAGTCAGTGGTGTGTCGGGTGCGATCACGGTTTTTACCGGTGGTGGTGTTGCAATGCTGGTGTCACCGGTCGCGGCCATCATGCCTAGCCTCGCGGCCCCAAACGCCCCGCCGAAATCACCGGCTCCAGGCACCGAAATCGGCAGATTTAACGCGGTTGCAATGGCCCTCAACCAATACACTGATTGGCTGCCGCCTCCGATTGCGAAACATGTCTCAATCTCGGTTCCGGTTGCAGCAAGCGCATCGCGGCAGTCTGCCAAAGCGAATGTCACGCCCTCCAATACTGCTCGCGTCGCCGCAGCTCTGTCGGTGGCATGGTCCAATCCAACGAACCCCCCGCGCACTGACCCCGAATTCAACGGTGTCCGTTCGCCACCTAGATAGGGCAGGAATACCGTTCTACCGGGTGCCCGAAGCTCACTCATGTTCGCCGTCAAATCAGCAGCATCGCTGCCAACCAATCCGGCAAACCAATTCAGCGCATCCGTCGCGGCCAGAATGACACCCATCTGATGCCAAGTGCCGGGCAGGGCATGACAGAATGTGTGCACCGCCGTCTCAGGATCAGGCTGATACCCGTCATTGGCTGCGAACAAGACGCCTGAAGTCCCAAGCGTGTCCGTCGTCAGGGTTTTGGGAACCAAGAGTTGCTTAAACAAGTAAAGAGTTTGGCTCGTCTGGTTGATGTTATTATGCGGCGCGCTGTCTGTGATGCAAGCGCCGCGCTTCGAGCGTCTTTCGTTTGATCCTTTCCCGTTGTCTTAGAATGGCTTTGTCACGCCCGAAGTAGACGTCGGCGGGTGTGACGTTGTTCAGGCTCTCGTGGTAGCGCTTGTGATTGTAGTGATCGACGAAGGCTTCGATCTGGGTTTCGAGGTCTCCCGGAAGGAAGTAGTTCTCCAATAGGATGCGGTTCTTCAGGGTTTGATGCCACCTCTCGATCTTGCCCTGTGTCTGGGGATGATATGGTGCGCCCCGAGAATGCTTCATGCCTTTGTCCTGCAGCCATTCAGCCAGATCGCCAGAGACGTAACTGGACCCGTTGTCGCTGAGGAGGCGGGGTTTGTGGATGACGTGAACCTGATCGCACCCTGATGCTTGTAGCGCCAAATCCAGGGTGTCCGTCACGTCCTCTGCCCGCATGTTCGTGCAGAGTTTCCACGAGATGATGTAGCGGCTGTAGTCGTCCAGGATTGTGCTGAGATAGAACCAGCCCCAGCCAAGCACTTTGAGATAGGTGAAGTCGGTTTGCCAAAGCTGGTTGATCGCAGTGGTCTTGTCTTTGAACTCGTTTGCCGCCTTGAGCACGATAAAGGCCGGGCTGGTGATCAGATCGTGGGCCTTCAGGGCCCGATAGACTGAAGATTCCGAGACGAAGTAGCGCTCCCGATCCGTGAACGTCACTGCCAGTTCGCGCGGCGACAGCTCCGTCTCCTGCAGCGCCAGCTTGACGACCTTGCGCCGGACTTCGTCGGGGATGCGGTTCCAGACATGTCTGGGCTTAGGCGCTTGATCCACAAGGCCAGCGTCGCCGCGCTGCCGATACCGATCATACCAACGGTAAAATGTGGTGCGGGGGATGCCCAGCTTTGCCAATGTTCGACGAGCAGACAAATGCGACCCCTCAACAAGCCGGATGATCTCCAACTTCTCAGATGCAGCATACCTCATTCTTGGTCGCCCCCACCGCCGGTCATGCTTTTTTTGAGAAGACGCAGTTCCAGTGTTTGCTCGGCAACGACCTCCTTCAGGTCTCGGGCTTCGCGGCGCAGGTCCTTGACTTCGTCGGTCGTAGCCGCACGCGCCGTATCTCCAGCAAGCCGCCGTTTGCCAGCTTCCATGAAGTCCTTGGACCATTTGTAGTAGATACCTTGAGATATTCCCTCACGACGGCACAACTCAGCAATGCTGTCTTCGCCACGCAAGCCATCCAGCACGATCCGGATCTTCTCTTCTGACGAATACTGTTTGCGCGTCGCCCGTTTGATGTCTTTGACGATCTGCTCGCCAGGGCTCCTGCGAGTTCCAGTTGTCTGTCTCATCATCCACTCCTCAGTGGTTACGATGAGCCAACAACTCTCTCTTATCAAATAACGCTATTTGGACCCATAGGCGCTGACTTCAGACAGCCCGGCTGCATTTGACCCACGGAAGAACCGGTTAAAAGCTTGCATCTTTTCAGAGTCTGACAGGCCGGTGCCATTGTCCTCAACACTCAGCACCAACGACTCATCTTCGTCTCGCAGCGCCACGGAAATTTCGTCGCCGCCATACCGCTTGGCATTATGCAAAACCGCCAACAGGCACTGGCGCATGCGCATCGAATCTACGGTTGCGCGCGAATCCTCTACATCAAAATTGAACTCGACCGAGTTCGGGAAAGTCGAAAGTGCGTCCCGAATGACATTGACGATATCTGTTTCGCGAACATCCAATCGCAACTTGCCAGCTTCCTGCCGGGCGATCAGCAAAAGGTCCTGAACGATCCGGTTGGTGTGCCGCGCAGCGTCGCGTATTCGCGAAAAACTATCCGCAGTCTGAGATTTCTGATCCTCGGTTTCTCGTAAGCTGACTTCGGCTTCGCCCTGGATAATTGCCAGGGGCGTGCGCAGTTCGTGGCTGATATCTGCCATCAACTGGCGGCGGTTATCCTCAGAAGTTTCGAACTTTTGCAACAGCGCCTGTAGCTCAGATGTGCGCTCCTTAACGTTCTTTTCCAATACTTGCTGTTGTTCAGCTCGGCTGCGTTCCCGCTTGCCAAGACCCCCTGCCATTTCCTCCAGTAGTTGACCCAGCTGTGCGAATTCCGCGCCACCTTTGATGTCAGCCTGATAGCTAAAGTTGCCGTCGCTGTAAGCATCTACAGCAACCATCAGACGCTCAAGCGGCAGTCTAACCATGCGGCGGAAGCTGAACACGAACCAGATTAAAACCAGCGAAGCGGCCCCGATCGTGACAATGATCACATTTCGGATATGCAGCCGCATTGCCGCGGACTCCTCAATCGTTTCGCGAACCTCCTCCTGCTCTTCTTCCAACGCATCATCGATCATTTCCGACAGTTCCACGTCGATTTGGCGATCCAAAACATCCACCAACCAAGCGCGCCGGCTCGCTTCGTCGATTAAACCGCTCTCGGTCGTCGCTGCAGTCAAGCTGCGTGTCAGGCGATTGATGGTGTTTTCCAATTCGGCCAACAGAGCCAGTTCTTCGAACTCCTCTTCGCCGACAAGTTCGATCTCTTTCGCGATAACGGTCCTAATGTGCTGGATATCTGCGTCTATCCGTTGGCGCAGTTCACGCTCCATCGCGCCGTCGTCGCGGTCGCCGATTATCAGGGCGTCACCATGCTGTTTCAACAGCTGATAAATGTTCGACTGCAATGCCAAATGGCGGTGATAGGAATCCTCTGCCAGTTGAATGCGCTGAGCCGAAGTCTGCGCCTGTTGACCACTCCACAGGGTAATGCTCGAAACAGCGAGCACGGTTGCCATGAAAACAAAACCGTAAATTGAGAATAACGCGGATACGCGCATGCGTCCCTCCTGGTTCTCTACACCCCTTGCGGGATGATCACTCTTTGATATGTGGCGTTATCTGGAGTTACGTCCAGCGCACCTTCAATGGGTGCGTCGCCACGGTTGGCAATTAATATAGTTGCGTTCAGCCGCCGATGCAGGTTAGCGACAAGTCCTTTCGATCGTGTGTTTGCAGATAGGCGTGGGCTGTCGACAACAACGACATCCGGTTGCGTCAAAGCGGTCCGCGCAAGTTCCAACCTGTTAAGCTCACCGATACGAAGATTGCGCCCGCTCTCTTCGATGCGTCCATCCAAACCACCGATCCTCTCCATCAATGGACCAAGCCCGAAGGCGTGAGCAGCCGCATCAATGGTTGCATCGTCTGGGCGCTTCGTTGTTCCCAAAGCCAGATTTCGGCGCAAACTTCCCCGCAAAACAACAGGCTCGACGCCAATGTATCCTATGCGGGGCAGGGCGGTCGAGCGATCTTGAAACTGCACATCCAGATCGGGTTCGTCATCCAGCCCCGCAATGACCGCCAATAGCCTTGAGGTATCTAATCCGTTGCCAGCCGTGACTGCTGCAATCCCGCCCGCAGGCACGGAAATGTCCAATTTGTGCCCGTCAAATGCGCCACATATCCGAATACTGGCCGCATATCCCAGACCGCTGATCTTCCGGGTCTGCTGGGGCAGGTCGAAAATACGGTTCAGTTTTTCCCGTGCAATCCGCCATGCACAATATTTATCCCAGGCGTCGGCCAGGTCGGTTAGCGGGATCATCAGAATAGCGATCATCGAAAGACCTGCGGCCGCAAAACCCGGCGCGATGGCATTCACAGCCGTCGTCCATAGGATCAACAGTGCCGCCAGCGCAGCGCCCGCCTGTAACGTCAACCGCACAAGGCCAACTCTTGCTGCACGCGCAACCGCGTTCTCCAGCAGTAGTCGACCATTCTTCTTCATCGACCGACGCTCTTTGCGGGTCCGCCCCATCAGATCAAGCTCCGGCGACATCGCCAGCCGCTCAATTGCATCAATTGCGATACGCGCACGTCGACCACGCAAGTTTCGGTGATGTGTCTCCAGTCGGAAAATCAGCGCGATGGATACAAGTATCGAAAGACCGATCGGAGCAACGACAGGTAGCAAAAATTGTGGTTCCAGCAGCCAAAAAACAAAGCCTGCAGAAGGCAGAACAATCACCGCGGAAACGATCCGCGGCAATCCGCGTCCGAACCAGTTGCGTGCGGCGGACAGGTCGCCAACAAAACGCAAAGCCAATCCTCCCAGGCGCTTCTTGGTAATGGAACTTCGCGGTAGCCGGGACAAATGCATATAAAGCCGGTTGCGCAGGCTTATCGCATAGCTCTGCCCTAGGGCTTCGGCGCGAATTCGGCTCACCGCCTCTAACCCAGCAGCAAGAATGCCAGCGCATCCGAGCACAACAAAACTGAGGTTCTGAGGCGCTGCGTCGGAATGTAGTGAAACGAATATGTCGCGCGTCGCGAATACGGCAATGCCAAGCGCAACCGCTTGCAACACCCCGCAAATTGGAATGAGGAGCGCGTCAAAGACGCGCTCCTCGGCGGCAAAGGTGGAAATGTGGGTCATGCCGCCGTTAGTTGCCCGGAATAGCGCATCAAAGGTGCGGTTAGTCCGGACAACAACCCTGGGTCCCAAAGTTGCTGTTGAGTTAGGATTGGCAGACCCGTGACCTCTGCGGCCTCTCGGGTTGCCAGTGGTGAACAGCTCACCATTCCGGAAATCGCAAATGGCGTCACACCAAAGCGCTCCAGCATCGATACACCGCCATAGGCGCCAAGGGCGTCCGGGGCGGCAAACAAAACACCGTCCAGACGATGCTTAATCCGTGATCCACGCAGGATTTCCCGAGTCTCTGGCTGAAAAACGCCATCCGCAAATTCAACCACGACGATTTCCGCGCCACCTTTGGCAGCGGTGCCGATCAAAGTGTCAAATCCGGCTTCAATGTCTTCCATCGGCATTCTGTAAGTGGTGGCCATGCCGACATCGGTGAAATCCATGGCTGGGGCTCCAGCGTCCTCGAACATGTTGAAATCGCCGAATGCGCCAGTGCCGGTGGCCTTCACAGCAGCGACCGAATAGCCGCCGCGCACAAATCCATGAGCCAGGCCTGCCGTGGCAGTCGTTTTGCCCGAATTCATAGAAGCTCCAAACACACCAAACACGGTGATGTCGTCATTGCCGGGCTGGGGGGCAAGGGCATAGTCTTTGACGTTCAGAGTTTTTCCGCTTGCATCGGTCAATAGTCCGATAGGCGACAGTGACGTTGGGCGCGACATTGCATCGTGTGCCGCCTCGACCTCACCGGCGATGCCTCCGCCAGCGGCCAGATGAAGCACCGGTCCGGTAATACGTGCAGCTGCCAGAAACTGGTCCGGCGCATAGCGATCGCCCAAAACCAGAACAACCATATCTCCGGGGTAACTAAGGGATAATCTTCGATTGGCCAGTTGGATCTTTTTGTGCTGGCCGATTGATCTGATCTCGCAAAGCAACACATCGCCCGCCTTTGCATTGCTGAAATCAATGCTCAGGCCGGCAGCGTCATCACGGCATACTCGCCTTGTCGTGAATGCCCACTTCGCGGATGCGATGAGTGTGCGGTCAAGCTGGGTGGCAGGGTTCATAGCTTTTATCCATCATCTGGTTTCGATGGGACCTGTTTTGCAGATTCGATTAACGCAATTTGCCATAGTTCGATTAACACCATGCTGCCGTTTAAATGAACGCCAGTTAAATCTGATGAAACAGCTTTAAGACACTGAAATTAAAGGATTGTTATTGCTCAGCTATTGAGGCCGGTCAGCTTTTGCATGGGTTTTGCACCCGGTTCGGCAATCGCTTGAATCAAAGCCCGCGCAATAAAGGACCCGGCTTCAGAAACATCTTCGTGCACTACAAGCATTTCCTTGCGAAACGCTGACAGAAAGGGAATGGCCTCTTTAGCCACCAAATCGAAGTCCTCGCCAAGTGAATAACCGGCAATTTCTGCCGCCATCGTCGCCCCAATAGCCGCTGAAGGCGAAGAGGCGATTAAACCATCCAATCCGCTGTCATTTTCAAGCGCGCGACCAACAGTCGCCGCGACTTCGTTCGAGTCCATGTCGCTTGTGCCATCTTCCAGCAAAATGACATCAATTCCCGCTTCCTTCGCGGCGTCGCGCGCGCCTGCAATTGTATGGTGCGCGTAACTTTGGTCCAGCTGAGGGGCCACCAATAGAATGCGTTTGCGTCCTCGCTCAACAAGTTTGCGGATAGCAGCCCGCCCAAACTCAGAATTGTCAAAATCGAAATAAGCGTGGGTATGACAATCCAAAGTCCGCCCATGGGTCACAAACGGCAAGTTGTGCTCTTTGAGATAAGCAACGCGTTCATCCTCGGGCTGAATTCTGTTCAGAATCACACCGTCGGCTGATCCGGTTTCAACAATATAGCGAACCGGATCCAATAATGCCTGATCGTCGAAGTAAGGAATCACCACTAGATGATAGGCTGTCTCGCGCAACTCCAAAGCAATCGAGCCAATCAGCTGTGCAGTGTGGTTCATGACATCTTTATTCGCACCAAGTACCAGGGCAATGACGTTTGTCTTGCCGGTACGCAAACGCAGTCCGGCCCGGTTGCGTCGATAGCCGATGTCGCGCGCAATCTTACGTACCTTCTCTTTGGTTTTTACACCAATATCAGGGGCATCGCTCAGCGCGCGCGATACAGTAGGCACCGCCAAACCCGACAGGCGGGCAATTGTTTTCAACGTCGGGCGTTCGCCGTCGCTCAAACCCGTATCCTGTCCGGTTTTTGTGTCGTCTACCATCGCTTCATTTCCTGCGAATCGCATTCATAGCTCAGAATGTCATGCGCTAACATTTTTCGGTGTGTCGCTTACAATTGCTCTATCTCTATCAAGAAAACAAAGAGAAAATCTAGCTTGATTTTAAAATCTAAATCGATTTAACTCTTTCTGAAACGATTTAGTAAAGGGAGGACTACTGAATGAAACTAACAAAAACATTGCTGGCCACAACGGCCATTTGCGCGGCAGGTGCCGCGTCCGCAGCAGACCTGGAGGTCACCCATTGGTGGACATCAGGCGGCGAAGCTGCAGCCGTTGCCGAGTTCGCAAAAGTGTTCGATGAAGGCACAGATCACAACTGGGTTGACGGCGCGATTGCTGGCTCCGGCGGCACCGCTCGTCCGATCATTATCAGCCGTATCATCGGTGGCGAGCCTATGGGTGCTACCCAGCTGAACCACGGTCGTCAGGCAGAAGAGCTTGTCGAAGCTGGTCTGATGCTTGACCTCACAGACATCGCCGAAGCTGAAGGCTGGGCAGATGTGGTGAACCCTATTCGTCTTCTGAATGCTTGCACACTCGACGGCCGCGTTTACTGCGTGCCTGTTAACATCCATTCGCCACAGTGGCTGTGGCTCAGCCACGACGCCTTTGCAGAAGCTGGCGTAGACGTTCCAAGCGATTGGTTCGAGTTCGTTGCCGCTGCACCTGCTCTCGAGGCCGCCGGCAAAGTGCCGCTGGCAATGGGACAGCAGTCCTGGCAGACCGAGCTGGCGTTCAATGCGATCATGGTCGCAATTGGCGGAACGGACCTTTATCTTGACGTGCTGACCAACAAAAACTCAGACGCCGCCGCTGGCGAAGCAATGACCAAAGTCTTCGAAGCCTATGACGGCGCGCGTAAGCTGTCAGTTGGTTCGAACGTCAATGACTGGAACCAGGCAACCAACCTTGTGATCACCGGCAAAGCTGGCGGTCAGATCCACGGTGACTGGGCACAGGGCGAATTCCAGGTGGCCAATCAGGTTGCTGGTGAAGACTATACCTGCCTTCCAGGTCTGGGCGTGAATGAAATCATCGCAACTGGCGGTGACGCATTCTACTTCCCACTGAACGACGATCCGGAAATCACAGCTGCCCAGAAAGAACTGGCATCGCTGCTGATCTCGAAAGAAGTTCAGGTGGCCTTCAACCTCAAGAAAGGCTCGCTGCCAATTCGTGGCGACGTCGATCTTTCGGCTGCAAACGATTGCATGAAGAAGGGTCTGAAGATCCTTGCTGACGGCAACGTTCTGCCAGATGGCGTGAATGCATTCTCTGCAGACACTCAGAACCAAATTCAGTCGTTGATGACCGAATTTTGGAACGACCACTCTATGACGGTCGAAGCTGTTCAGGCGTCTTACGTCAAGCTGATCGAGACTGCTGACTAATCCATAGTCGCACCGCCGTCGGCCTTCGGGCCGACGGCTCTTTTTCCTTCCGGAAAGTCTGGAGTCTCCAATGCGGATACTAGCCGAGCGTGGTTTCGTATGGTGCCTTTCGTTAGCTTTTGTTGCCTTTGTTTTGGCAACGGTTGGCTTCGATTTTGGTCTGTTTACATGGTTGCCCTGGGTGCTTCTGGTAGGTGCTGCAATTAGCGTCGGGTTTCTGTTCTCCGTCGCTGGTGGCATCACATTCAATGGCAATCGATTTCGCAAACACTCGATGGGCTGGGTTACTGGCGCGGTGATTGTGATGGTTCTGTGGTCATTCGCGCAGAAAAATCTGCAAGATATGTTTCCCGCCCTGAAGGAAAGTCGGCGTCTATGGAACGTCTTTGAACCCTTCGCACTATTTGGTGCTGCCGTGTTCGTCCTGATCGGCCTGGTTCTGTTGATAACCGGCAAGATGGACCCAAAAGTCTCGCGCCCAGGTCGGATCGAAGGCATTTTCTCGGTTAACCTGTCGGCCAAGATCGCAGCCGTGCCCATGGCTTTTACCGCCGTTGGCGTCTTCGTCATCGCGACGTTCTGGACGATCTACCACTCATTCACAAACTCCAGACTTTTGCCCAACAGTGAATTCATTGGCCTCGCTCAATACGAGCGCCTCTGGGACACCAACCGCTGGCTCGTCTCCATCGAGAACCTGGCAATCTTCGGCTTCTGTTCTCTGGTTTTCTCGCTTGTTGTGGGGTTCATCCTCGCTGCACTTCTCGATCAGAAAATCCGCTTCGAAAATACGCTTCGAACAATCTTTCTCTATCCCTTCGCCCTTAGCTTCATTGTGACGGGTCTCGTCTGGCAATGGCTTCTGACCCCAGAATTCGGTGTTCAGAAAATCGTGCGCGACCTCGGGTTCGAAAGCTTCACGTTTGACCCGCTTTTCAACGCCGACATCGTTATCTTCGGCGTTCTCTTCGCTGCCCTCTGGCAGGGCACCGGATTTATCATGGTGCTGATGCTGGCCGGTCTACGTGGCATCGATCAGGAGGTTTGGAAAGCCTCGCGCGTTGACGGCATCCCAATGTGGAAAACCTACATCTTCATTGTCATTCCAATGATGAAGCCGGTCTTTGTCACCACGCTGGTCATCATCGCTGCCGGAATCATCAAGGTCTACGATCTTGTCGTGGCGCAAACCTCAGGCGGTCCCGGCATCGCCTCCGAGGTGCCCGCAAAATACGTCTATGACTCAATGTTTGGCGGCCAGAACCTGGCGCAAGGCTTCGCAGGATCAACGATGATGTTGGTCAGCGTGTTGGTGGTGCTCATCCCGTGGGCCTACCTGGAATTCGGAGGTCGCAAACGTGACTGATGCAGCTGTAAATACCATGGACGCCGGGCCACGCGGCCCCAAGCCCAAGAACCCGATTTCCCGCCGGAACATCTTCCTATACGGAACCCTGTTCGTCGTGGCCGTCTACTATCTGATCCCGCTCTGGGTGATGATCATGACCTCGCTGAAAGGCATGCCGGAAATCCGCCTTGGCAACATCTTTGCTCCACCGGTCGAAATCACATTCGAACCCTGGGTTAAAGCCTGGTCCGAAGCCTGCACCGGCCTGAACTGTGATGGCCTCTCGCGTGGCTTCTGGAATTCTGTCCAGATCACTGTGCCGTCCGTCGTCGTCTCGATCGCGATTGCCTCAGTAAACGGCTACGCTCTGGCGAACTGGAAGTTCAAAGGCTCGAACGTCTTTTTCACCATCCTGATCTTTGGTGCCTTCATCCCTTATCAGGTGATGATCTATCCGCTGGTGATCATGCTGCGCGAAATGGGCCTCTATACCAAACTCTCGGGTCTGGTCATCGTCCACTCGATCTTCGGCATGCCGATCCTGACACTGCTGTTCCGCAATTATTTTACCTCGTTACCGGAAGAGTTGTTCAAAGCAGCACGGGTCGACGGGGCAGGGTTCTGGGGTATCTACTTCCGCATTATGCTGCCGATGTCGTTACCGATCTTTGTGGTTGCGATGATCTTGCAAGTGACTGGTATCTGGAACGATTTCCTCTTCGGTGTGATCTACACCAAACCCGATAATTATCCGATGACGGTGCAATTAAATAACATCGTCAACTCGGTTCAGGGTGTCAAAGAATACAACGTCAACATGGCCGCTACGCTGCTGACAGGGCTTGTTCCGCTAACGATCTACTTCATCTCGGGTCGCCTGTTTGTGCGCGGTATCGCCGCCGGCGCGGTCAAAGGATAAATATCATGGATGCCTCAAACATCTCCGTCTCAGTTCGCGATCTTGATCTGCGTTTCGGCTCACTCAGGGTTCTGAAGGACCTGAACCTCGACATTCACGAAGGCGAGTTCCTCGTCCTCTTGGGATCATCGGGTTGCGGTAAGTCAACGCTGTTGAACTGCATCGCAGGCTTGTTGGAAATCACCGATGGCCAGATCTTCATCAAAGGCAAAAACGTCACCTGGGCCGAACCCAGCGAACGTGGCATCGGCATGGTGTTCCAATCTTATGCACTCTATCCGCAGATGACCGTGGAAGGGAACATGTCGTTCGGTTTGAAGAATGCCAAATTGGCAAAGGACGAGATCAAAAAGCGCATCGATTACGCTGCCGGTGTTTTGCAGATCGAACCGCTCATGAAGCGCAAACCGGCCGCTCTGTCTGGCGGTCAGCGTCAGCGTGTTGCTATCGGTCGCGCCCTCGTGCGGGACGTGGATGTGTTCCTCTTTGACGAACCTTTGTCCAACCTCGACGCGAAATTGCGTGCCGACCTTCGGGTTGAACTGAAACAGCTCCATCAACGCATCAAGAACACGATGATCTATGTGACGCACGACCAGGTCGAGGCCATGACACTGGCCGACCGCATCGCGATCATGAAAGATGGTCTGATCCAGCAGCTGGCATCGCCGGAAGAGATCTACAACCGCCCATCCAACCTTTATGTCGCTGATTTCATTGGCTCTCCAGCCATGAACCTCTTCAAGGGCGAAGTTGCCGATGGGGTGTTTGCGGCGGGCGATCTTTCGGTTTCCGTCGGCGGTTATGACTTTGCCAAACCCCATAGCGGGCCAGCATGGTTCGGTATCCGACCTGAGCATGTTTCCATTGGCGGAGCCGCTTCAAGCTCGGATGCGACTGTCGAAATTACCGCCGAAGTTGTTGACCCTCTCGGCTCCGATACGCTGGTGCTGACCACCGTCGCAGAAAACCGCTTCTGGCTGCGGATCAGTGGACAGTCCGACGTTAAAATCGGGGATAAGATGACCATCGGATTTTCTTCGGCCGACGCATCCCTGTTCGATGTTGCGGACGAAGCCCGGCTTTAATTTCACCCAGACGCCGGCACAAAAAGAACCACCCCGTGCGGCCACCGCACGTTGCCGGGTCGTGTTAACAAGGATCAGATCTCGTGACGAAACTTTCGTATCAACTCTATTCTTCTCGTAACTTCCCGCCTCTTGACGACACTCTGAAACTTGTCGCGGAAACGGGATACGCTCAGGCAGAATGCTATAGCGGCCTCTTCCAAAGTTTCGACGATATCGGTGCGCTCAAGGCAAAACTGGACGCCGCTGGCCTGGACATGCCAACAACCCATGTTGGCCTGGATATGATCGAAGATGACCCACAGGGTTTCCTGAAGATCGCTGGACAGCTTGGAATTACGCACGCTTTCGTGCCTCACCTGGCCGAAGATCTGCGCCCGGATTCTGCGGATGGCTGGCGTGCCTTCGGTGCCCAGCTCGAAGAAGCGGGTAAACCGCTCGAAGACGCAGGTGTCCGGTTCGGCTGGCACAACCACGACTTCGAATACATCGCTGGCGCCAGCCGGCATCCAATCGACGACATCCTTGCAGGTGGCCCGAACCTGGCTTTTGAATTTGACGTTGCGTGGGCAGTCCGCGCCGGTGCTGACCCGATGGAAACCATCGCCCGCTATGGCGATCGTATCCTCGCCGCCCACGTCAAAGACATCGCGCCAGCAGGCGAATGCCTTGACGAAGACGGCTGGGCTGATGTGGGTCACGGCAGCATGGATTGGGCGGGCCTCATGACCGCACTCAAAGGCACCAACTGCAAGTATTTCGTCATGGAACACGATAACCCGAACGACGACAAACGCTTCGCACGCCGTTCGTTCGAATTCATCAATTCTCTCTGAAGGAAACCCATATGTCTGATCTGGGTATTGGCATCATTGGCTGCGGTAATATCTCAGCTGCCTATCTAAGTCTCGCTCCGCTGTTCAAAGGCATCGAAATGCGGGCCGTGGCCGACCTCAACATGGACGCTGCAAATGCGCGCGCCGCCGAATTTGGGGTGCGCGCCCATACCGTCGAAGATCTGCTGACTGCCAACGACATCGACATCATCGTCAACTTGACGATCCCGGCTGCCCACTTCGAAGTTTCAATGCGCTGCCTCAATGCAGGCAAGCACGTCTATTCTGAAAAGCCGTTTGTCCTCTCGCTCGAAGAGGGTGCAGAGATCAAAAAACTGGCCGATGCCAAAGGTTTACGCGTCGGTTCTGCGCCCGACACTTTCCTCGGCGGCTCGCACCAGCAAGCCCGCCAGATGATCGACAACGGCGACCTTGGCACCATCACCAGCGGCATTGCCTTCGTGATGAGTCATGGGATGGAACACTGGCACCCCAACCCCGACTTTTTCTTCCAACCTGGCGCTGGTCCGGTTCTGGATGTCGGCCCATACTATGTGACCAATCTCATCCAATTAATTGGACCCGTTGCGCGTGTCGCCGCCGTCACAACCACCCCAATGCTCAAGCGCACCATCCAAAGCGAGCCGCGCAAAGGCGAGGAAATCCCGGTCGAGACCCCGTCCACAATTCACGCAATTCTGCAATTTGTGTCTGGCGCGACGATCACCATGTGCACCAGTTGGGACGTCTGGGGCGGCCACAGCCACACCCCAATGGAGCTCTACGGCAGCAAGGGCAGCCTCTATCTGCCCGACCCGAACTTCTTTGCCGGTGAATTGAAACTGGGTCGCCAAAACCAAGACGCCGCTACGGTCACGCCGTGGTCGCACCCCTTCAACGTGTTAAATCATGGCGAAGGCGACGATGCACAGGCCAACTACCGCGCCTCTGGCCTTTCTGACATGGCAATTGCAATCAAAGAAGGCCGACCACACCGCTGCTCTCTGGAACTCGCATTGCATGCGGTGGAAGTGATGTCCGGCATCCTCAAGTCGGGCGAGACGGGTGCGTTCGTCGATATGACCACGACGTGCGAACGCCCGGCACCGCTTGATGCCCAAGGTGCCGCCGATCTTTTGGCGAAAGTCGCAGAACCAGCATAAGGCCGCTTGATGATTAAGAACCCAATCCTCCCGGGTTTTCACCCCGATCCGTCCATCTGGCGGGTCGGGGATACGTATTACATCGCCACCTCGACGTTTGAATGGTATCCTGGCGTCCGCATCCATAAATCAACCGACCTGGTGAATTGGGAGTTTGCCTCGGCCCCATTGGACCGCGCCGAACTTCTGGACATGCGCGGCAATCCGGACTCCGGTGGCGTCTGGGCCCCGTGCCTGTTTTACGCGGACGGAAAGTTCTGGTTGGTCTATACTGACATGAAGCGACTGGACGGAGCATTCAAAGACTCGCCCAACTACATCACTTGCTGCGAAACCATCGACGGCACTTGGTCTGATCCTTGGTATGTGAACTCGTCGGGCTTTGATCCGTCCCTGTTTCACGAAGATGATGGCCGCAAGTGGTTTGTGAATATGCAATGGAACCACCGCGGCGACGGCACCGGCGGAAATCCGGCCCACAACAGCTTTGATGGCATCCTTTTACAGGAATGGGACCCCGAGCAGGGTCTCATCGGCAAGGTCACAAATATCTTCGAAGGAACCGACCGGGGCGTGACTGAAGCCCCCCATATATTCAAACGAAACGGTTGGTATTACCTGACAACGGCGGAAGGTGGCACCGGATATGGCCATGCCGTGACAATGGCCCGGTCTCGGAACATCGACGGGCCCTACGAGGTGCATCCGAACAAATTTCTGATGTCCGCCAGGGACGCACCCGACCATCCGATCCAACGCACCGGTCACGGCCAGATTGTCGAAACTCCCGACGGCGAGGTCTGGCATACATTCCTCATGGGCCGTCCGATACCGGGACCAGATGGAACCGGCCGTTTCAGCCCAATGGGCCGCGAAACCGGGATCGAGAAATGCGTCTGGAAAGACGACGATTGGCTCTATCTGGAACACGGCGGATTGCTGGCGCGCGAAAACGTGCCTCATACCTTGCACGGTCCAGCACCTGAGGCCAGTCACTACGATTTTTCTGGCGACAAATTACACCATGATTTCCAGTGGTTGCGCACACCAGAGCCTGACCGACTTTTCCGTCAGAGGGACGGTAAACTGACGCTGACAGGCCGCGAAAGCATCGGCAGCTGGTTCGAGCAATCTCTGGTCGCACGTCGCCAGCAGCACTTCCAGTATCGCGCCGAAACCACGCTCGAAACTGATCCGATCACCTACCAGCACGCCTCGGGCCTTACGACCTACTACAATCGCTCCAAGTTTCACGCCCTTCTGGTCACCAACGAGCCGGGTATTGGCAAGGCGCTCACCATTCAAAGCTGCCCCGGCGACTGGCCGAACGGTGCCCTGTCGCATCCCCTTGATGCACCAGTTCCAGTGCCCGACGGACCCGTGCGCCTGGCCGTCGAAGTCGACCATGCAACCCAGCAATTCTATTACGCCATCGGCGATGGCGACTGGACTCCTGTCGGCCCGATATTAGATGCCAGCGTCATCTCCGACGAGGGCGGGCGCGGCGAACATGCTTCGTTCACTGGGGCCTATGTTGGCATGGTGGCCTATGACACCTCGGGCGGCGCGGGCGAAGCGCACTTCAGCCAGTTCTCCTATAGTCCGACGGATGCGGCGTGATCAGCGAATTGATGATTTGCAACATTTCGGACGGATCGGTGCAGCCGGTCCTTGAAGTGGATCACATCATCAAAGCCCCTAACTGGTCGCCTGACGGATCACACCAGATCGTCAACGGCAATGGCCAGCTTTTCCGCGTGGATCTGGCGAACCCGGCCCTGGAACACATCGATACCGGCAATCTCGACCAATTGAACAACGATCACGGCGTTTCCCCTGACGGCAGCCAGATCGTCATTTAGGACCGCAGCGAAACCGGCGAAAGTCGGATATATCTCTTGCCCTCCCAGGGCGGCGCGCCCCGACTTCTGACGCCAAATGGGCCATCCTATTGGCATGGGTGGTCCCCGGACGGCGGCCGCATCGCCTATGCCGCCAAGCGGGAAGATAGTTTTCAGGTCTATTCCACTGCCATCACCGGCGGCGAAGAAAAACAACTGACCCAAGATTTCGATCATTGCGACGGACCGGATTACACTCCCGATGGCCATTGGATTTGGTTCAACGGCGAACGTGACGGCACAGTCGATTTGTGGCGCATTACCGTGGACGGCGGCACACCCGTACGAATGACCCACGACACCCGGGTGAACTGGTTTCCCCATCCGTCACCTGACGGCGAACACGTTGTCTACTTGGCCTATCCCCCCGGCACCAAAGGTCATCCCGCAAACAAACAGGTCGAACTGCGCTTGATGCCCCAAACCGGCGGCGCCTCGCGCCGGATCACAACATTGCTTGGCGGGCAAGGCACGATTAACGTGCCATCGTGGTCACCTGACAGCCAACACTTTGCATTTGTGCGCTATCGATGCCCTGAATAGGAGAACAGACATGAAAACCATCAAAGGCCCCGCGCTATTTCTGGCGCAATTTTCCGGTGACGATGCGCCGTTCAACTCATGGGACACCATGACCAAATGGGCGGCCGATGCGGGCTACATTGGTGTGCAGGTTCCAAGCTGGGATGGCAATCTGTTCGATCTGGACAAGGCCGCAGCGTCAAAAGATTACTGCGATGAATTCAAAGGTCAGGCCGCAGCGAACGGCATCACCGTGACCGAACTGTCGACTCACCTGCAAGGGCAACTGGTCGCCGTGCATCCGGCCTATGATCAGGCGTTTGACGGATTTGCCGCCGAAGCTGTGCGCGGCAACCCAGGCGCGCGTCAGGAATGGGCTGTGGATCAGGTCAAGAAGGCGTTGACCGCCAGCCGCAATCTGGGACTTTCCGCGCACGCGACGTTTTCGGGCGCGCTGGCATGGCCATATGTATACCCATGGCCACAGCGTCCGGCGGGTCTGGTCGAAGCGGCCTTTGATGAACTGGCCGCGCGCTGGCGTCCGATCCTGGACCACGCCGACGAAATGGGCGTCAACGTTTGCTACGAAATCCACCCCGGCGAAGATCTGCACGACGGTATTTCTTACGAGATGTTCCTGGAGCGTGTTGGCAATCATGATCGGGCGATGATGCTCTACGATCCGTCACACTATGTTTTGCAACACCTTGATTATCTGGCGAATATTGACATTTATCACGAACGCATCGGCATGTTCCATGTTAAGGACGCCGAGTTAAATCCAACCGGTAAACAAGGTGTCTACGGCGGGTTCCAGTCCTGGGTAGATCGTGCTGGACGCTTCCGCTCGCTGGGCGATGGTCAGGTCGACTTCCGTGCGGTGTTTTCGAAACTCACACAATATGATTTTGACGGATGGGCGGTTGTCGAATGGGAATGCGCAATGAAGCACCCCGAAGACGGCGCGCGCGAAGGGGCGGCCTTTGTAAAGGATCATATCATTCGCGTCACAGAACGGGCCTTTGATGATTTCGCCGATGGCGGCACAGATGACGAAGGCAATCGTAGAATGTTGGGATTGGATTAAGGTTTTGTGAGTGGGCCCCGCCCACCCACCCCGGCCGGGGGCGCTGCCCCCGTCGCCTTTGGCGACTCCCCCGGAGTATTTTTGACCAAAAAGAAGATGATGAGGATCACATGGAACGGCGCAACACAGATCGGATCAGGCTTGGTATGGTTGGCGGAGGGCGGGATGCCTTCATTGGCGGGGTGCATCGCATTGCAGCCCGAATAGACGACCGGTTCGAGCTTGTGGCCGGGGCTTTTTCGTCGACGGCTGAGAAAAGCCTGGCCTCGGCGCAGGATTTCGGAATTGATCCCGCCCGTGCCTATGGCAATTTTGCCGAAATGGCCAAGCGCGAGGCGCGCCTGAAGTCGGGCATCGAGGCGGTGGCCATCGTGACGCCGAACCACATGCACGCCCCAGTTGCCAAAGAGTTTCTGAAACGTGGCATCCATGTCATCTGCGACAAGCCCCTGACCGCGACCTTGCCCGAGGCCAAAGCTCTGGCCAAGGCAGCGGCCAAATCTGACGCGCTGTTTGTGCTGACCCATAATTACACCGGCTATCCGATGATCCGTCAGGCCCGCGCCATGGTCGCCGCAGGCGACATTGGCACGGTGCGTGTGGTTCAGGCCGAATACCCGCAGGATTGGCTGAGTGACAAACTGGAAGACAGCGGGTTGAAACAGGCCGAATGGCGCACGGATCCCAAATAAAGCGGGGCCGGGGGGTGCATCGGCGATATTGGCACCCATGCTTTCAACCTCGCTTCTTTTGTGACCGGGTTGGAACTGGCGGAATTGTCTGCTGATCTGGCAACCTTTGTTGACGGCCGCCAGTTGGACGACAACGCCCATGTCATGATGCGGTTCACTGGTGGGGCCAAGGGCATGCTCTGGGCGAGCCAGGTGTCGCCGGGCAATGAAAACGCCCTGAAGCTTCGCGTCTATGGCGACAAGGGCGGGCTGGAATGGAGCCAGGAAGACCCGAACTATCTGTGGTTCACGCCTTTTGGCGAACCAAAGCGCCTTTTGACACGGGGTGGTGCCGGGGCAGGCGATGCCGCCAATCGCGTCACGCGAATTCCGCCCGGCCATCCCGAAGGCTATCTGGAAGGCTTTGCCACGATCTACGCAGAAGCGGCGGAAGCCATCAATGCCCGCCGGGCGGGCGTGCCAGTGTCTGGCGATGTAGCGTTCCCCGATATCAATGACGGTGTCATCGGGGTTGCCTTCGTCGATGCCTGCGTGCGGTCTTCCAACCGCAACGGCGCCTGGGTTGGACTGAAACTCTAAGAGTTAACGCAAGGTATCAGCACCGTTCGGGTCCACCGACGTAATACCGACATGATACCGACGCGATACAGACAGGGTGTTTCGAGCCGATCAAAGATCGATTTCGATCACCCCGTCCGGGTCCGCAGCGCGGGATTGGCAAAGGATCATCTTGGTCTGCCGCTCGCGGTTTGACAGAACGAAATCACGGTGTTCGACCTCGCCCGAGACGATCCCGCAACTGCAAACCCCACAGATACCATCTGAGCATTTTACCGGCACCTGAATGCCCGCGTCGGCCAATGCATCGGTTCCGGATTTATCAGCCGGAACAATTACTTCCCGGCCAGACTTCATCAACTTCAGGGTAAAGTCGTGGTTCTCATATTCCGGCACATCCGGGGTCGAAAAATACTCGATATGGCAATTATCTTCTGGCACGCCCGCGCCCTGCGCAGCATCAACTACGGCTGACATAAAGGCGTCGGGACCACAGGCATAGACATGGGTATCTTTGCCGGGTTCGGTGAATATGTTGGCCAAATCGGCGCGCGTGTCTTCATCCGAGATGTGCAGGCGTAGATTTTCAGACCATTCAAAGCCTTGAATATCCTCAAGAAATCCCGCTGCCGCTCGGGTCGGCACCGAATAGTGCAACTGAAAATCAGCGCCAAGCCCGTGCAGTTCATGGGCCATCGCCACCATCGGGGTAATCCCAATACCACCGCCCATCAGAAAGGTTTTGCTGGCAGTTTCATCCAGTGGAAAATGGTTGATCGGCTGTGAAACGAAGACCTTGCGTCCTTCTGAGAATATCCGGTGCATCAGCGCCGATCCCCCTCGGCCCTCGTCTTCACGCAAGACAGCAATCTGATAACGTTTTCGATCAATCGGATGACCGGACATCGAGTATTGTCTAAGGAATTCAGGGGCTACAACCACATCCAGATGCGCGCCCGCCGACCATTCCGGCAAATCGCTTTCGTCCAGAGCGGTGAATTCATATTTTGTTATGTCTGCCGTGAGATTTTCAACCTTGCTGACGTTGACCCGCACAACCGGACTTGTGCCATCACCTGAATACTTGTGAACATGGGCAGTCTCACCAGCTTCGGATTTGGCGCGGTGGTCTTTGGCGCTGATCAGGTTTTCATAGGCCGAAATTCCGGCCTCGCGGTCCATAGGGAAAGGATAGGGCCAAGGATGGGGCGCAAGATTTGCCGGGTAAACCGCCAAAGTCTGGTCCTCGTATTTCAGATCCAAATCGCGTTGCAAATCCCGCGCATTGGCCGGAACCTTGGCCGCGTGATAACCACCACTTTCGTCTAACTCTATGTCCCACCACCATTTTTTCACCGGGTTCAAACCGCCACGCCCGGCAACATCGTCCAGTTTCGCAAGTGCGGGTGCTGCACTTGGCATATTCATCGCGGCCCAACGGAAAGGTTTTTCTGCAAACAACCCCTCTAAATTCCAAGGGCAGGTTTTCATGCACCTCCCGCACATCGCCCCACCTTCAGTGGTGATCCGGTAGGTTGCGCATTTCTGGCTGTCGGATTTCCAAATCTCATAGCCGTTGAACATCAGCTTTGGACCGGCGGTAATCGCGCCCGAAGGGCACTCGCGGGCGCATTTGTTGCAGGACTCGCAAAACTTTTGCAGTCCAAAGTCAATCGGCCGGTCATGGGCCAAGGGCAAGTCAGTTGTCACCACGCCGGATTTCAGCCGTGGTCCCAGAAACGGGTTCAGGATCACTTCGCCAATCCGGCTGACCTCTCCCAGCCCCGACAATAGTAACAGCGGTGGCTGCAACACTTCGCCGTCCAAAACCGTATGCGCCTTTGCCTTATACCCTAACCGTCTGATTTGTTTAGAGATTATGCCTCCCAAAAGAGAAAAGCGCAGATAGGCCCGCATAGATTGAGCGACCGAAATCCAGTCGTCGCCGCTGGCACCTTCCATCGTTTCATATCCCTGATCAACGATCATCGAGATTGCCTGATCATGGGGTGGATCCAATGGTGCCCCGGTAGCGTCGTGGGAATACCAGCTCCATTCCGGGCACCGGCTTAGACCGGCGGCATCGACACCCAGAAAATAGGTTGCGGCCTTAATTTTTTTGCAATATCAACGGTGTCCACTTGAACTTGCGTGTCGGTTTCGACTGGCCCGTCCTGCAGAAAGACAAACGCACCCAACATGCGCCTTTGCGCCATCGAAGGTGCCGCCTTGCGCGCATAGTATCCGCCTTTGGCACCGTTTTGCAGTTTTGGCCCCATATCACCGAACTGCGCGCGCGCGAACATGTCGGTACGCTTGGGAACCCGTGCAACGTTTGGTTCGTCAATATAGGTCGTCGGGTCGTCCACTCGTTTCAGGGTCTCAAACGGATGCGGCCCGTCGGCAAAATTTCGTTTTCTGTAAGGGTCTGATGTCAAAGCGCTTTTGCGGAAACCCGCCCCCACCCACCAGGCCGGTCCTTCGGTGCGGAACTTGGGCTGCTCACGTCGTTGCAAGAGCGGAGCATCAACATCCAATGGCATATCAGTCGTAATTGCCGCCAGTCCAAAACCGTTCGTAAGGTAGGGAACCCACAGCGCGCCATCTTCCACAGTCGCTAATCCAGTCGCAACCGCAACATGGTTCAGGTCGATCTCTGACGAGGTTGCAGTATGCGCCTTTGCGCGCCACCCAAGCAGGCGAATATAGTTCGCCAAAACGACCGCCGTTTCGGTTGCTCGCAAATGAGCGACATGTCCCGCGGCACCTTCCAGCCACTCAGTTCCGGGTTCATTCGGACGCGGCGCGCGAGGGGCCTGGTTGATCACCACCATCACATGGTCATGGCCATCAATGCCGCTGGGTTTGGCCTGCATCGATTCTTTCAGATCGGCCATGATCATATCGATGCCCGAAGCCAAAGTTTTGGTCTGCCTGGTCCTCAGGGCTTCAGCCAAAGCAGCGATATCCGGGTTGCCATAAGGCGTTTCCAGCACAGCCCCCCTCGGCATCCGTCCAATGCCAGCCGTATCCGCGTCGCTAAAATACGCGAATGATTTCAAATGGTTTGCCCGCTCAACCGGATCATCCGTCACAGTCGCACGGCTCTTGTTCACAAACCCATCTCGAATGGTATCCATCATTGCCTGATGGTCAGTCATTGCGTTGATTATGGACTGCCTTGCTTCAGTGCGATGATACGAAAACTGTTCGAACCGGGGTAGTCCGTCGACACTAAATTTTGTGCCGCGTGACAATCGCTCCAAGGGATATGGACCCAAATGAACAGGCCGGTTCTTGTCGGAAAATATCCTCATGAGTTGGAAGCTAAGATGATTTCCCAACGGGGTCGATAGCTCGCTGCGCATTTCCATAGCCAAATGCGAATATGATTGGGAATTGCTCCGCGCGACGGGCAGGCGTATAGCGATTCTCATGTCGACCGCCGAAACTCAAAACCGGCCAGTTCCCACGCTGGCCAATCAGTCGCGTGCACTGATCGCACTCGGGCTTCCGCTCGTGGGCAGTCAGCTTGCGCAAGTGGCCATTCAAGTCACTGATACGCTGATGCTGGGCTGGTACGACGTTTCTGCCCTTGCCGCCGTTTCGCTTGCAGGTCCGGCATTTTTTACTGTTTTCATCGTCGCCTCGGGCTTCGCTATCGCCGTCATGCCCATGGTGGCCAGTGCAGCAGGTACCGACGATGACCGACAGGTCCGCCGCGTTACTCGCATGGGTCTTTGGCTGACCATTCTGTTTGGCGCAGTTCTGACCGTGCCACTTCTGTTTTTTGAAGAGTTTTTCCTGGCCATCGGTCAAGAGCCGCTTATCAGTGAACTTGCGGGAAAATATATGGATATCATAGCGTTCGGCCTAATGCCGGCGCTTCTCGTCATGGTCTTTCGAAGCTATCTTTCGGCGTTGGAACTCACCCGCATCGTTCTCTACGCGACTTTGGCGACGACGGTTCTTAACGTTGCGTTGAACTACGCTTTGATTTTTGGAAATTGGGGCTTCCCCGAGCTTGGCGTCGAAGGCGCCGCAATAGCGTCGGTCATCGGCCATATCCTTGGTGCGCTTTTCCTTTGTGCCTATGCGCTGATCCGCACACCCAAATACACGCTTTTCCAGAACTTCCACCGCCCTGATTGGGATGCACTTTTCAGCGTATTTAAGCTCGGCTGGCCGATTAGTCTGACTCTTCTGTCCGAGGTCGGTCTCTTCGCCGTAGCCTCGATCATGATGGGTTGGGTTGGAACGATCTCGCTGGCCGCCCACGGCATTGCTCTGCAAATCGCGTCGGCAACCTTCATGATCCACCTTGGGCTGTCGCAGGCCATCACCGTGCGGGCAGGGCGCGCATGGGGGCGTGGCGATCACCAGACGCTCCGGTTAGCGTCTCAATCGGCGCTGCTGGTGTCAGGCGGGGCAGTGGTGGTTACGATCTTCGTATTCCTGATGTTCCCGAACCTGTTGATCGGAGCTTTCATCGATCCAACAGACCCGGACCGGGCAGAAATACTTGCCATCGGGGCCATTCTGCTTGGAGTAGCAGCGCTTTTCCAGCTGGTAGACGCCGCTCAGGTTATGGCGCTTGGAATGCTCCGGGGCGTGCAAGATACGATGGTGCCGATGATCATGGCAGCCATTGGCTATTGGGTTGTTGGTGTACCCACAAGTTACTTGCTGGGCTTCGTGTTTGGGCTTGATGGCGCAGGAATATGGCTGGGGTTGTCCCTTGGATTGGCGATCACTGCCGTTCTGCTTCAAAGCCGGTTCTGGATGCGCCACGCAAAGCCCAGCCAGACTTCCTAATCGGTCTGCGTTCTGAGCCACTCCATGACATTGCCGCGCACGGACTGATGGCCATCGTTACGTGACTTGGCGATCACTTCTCTCGCTTCTTCCAGATTTACCCGTCTTAACAGGTGTTTGACCGGCCCGATCGACGCTGGGCGCATGGAAAGCATCCGCAATCCAATGGCCGACAAACAAAGGGCCTCGATAGGTCGCCCCGCATCTTCGCCACAAAAACTTAATGGAGTTTTCGTGCTGTTACACCGTCCAACAATCTGCTGAATGAAGGTCAAATAGCTGACGTTCAACGTATCATAGCGGCGGCGAACACGTTCATTCTCGCGATCAGCTGCAAAGAAGAACTGCTTCAGGTCGTTGCCGCCGATGGAAATGAAATCGGCCATTTCAAAAAACTGGCGCGGAGCAAAGGCCAGGCTTGGCGTTTCCAGCATGGCCCCGATTTCCACCTTTTCCGGCAAAGTATGGCCAAGTTTTCGCTCTCGCTCGACTTCGTTCAGCACTTGCTGACGCGCTGCCTTGAACTCTTCAAATTGGGCAACAAAGGGGAACATAACGGTCAACGGTCGACCATTTGCGGCCCGGATCAATGCTTGCAACTGCATGCGCATGACCCCGGGTTTGTCTAGGCCCACTCGAATAGCCCGCCAGCCAAGCGCTGGATTTGGTTCGTCTTCGCGCTTCATATAGGGCAGCACCTTGTCTGACCCGATATCCAGCGTTCGAAAGATCACGCGTTTCCCATTGGCCGAATCCAGCACACGCGAATAGATGGCTGACAATTCACCGCGCCGCGGAACCTTGTTGCGGGCCAAAAACTGCAGCTCGGTACGGAATAGACCGACGCCCTCGGCACCGGAACCTTCCAGAGACGGCAAATCGGCCAACAATCCGGCGTTCATATGCAGTGAAATCGTCGCTCCACATTTGGCTTGTGCCGGCAGTCCGCGCAAATCAGCGTAGCGTTCCTGCGCCTTGGCCTGCATCGCGATCTTGTCGCGAAATGCACTTGCTACATTGTCGTCCGGGCGCAAATGAACAATGCCCTGTTCGGCGTCGACCATCACATGGTCACCGTTCAAAGCCTCGCCAGTGACGTCCTTGGCGTTGATAATCAGCGGAATAGCCCAGGCGCGTGCCACGATGGCCGCGTGACTTCCAACCGAACCCTGTTCCAGAATGATGCCGCGCAAACACTTGCGTCCATACTCCAGCAGTTCTGCAGGGCCGATGTTGCGGGCCACCAATACCGCGTGTTCTGGCATCTCCGCGCCGGTGTCTTTGCCCTGTCCGGTCAGTATCCGCAGCAACCGGTTGGAAAGGTCGTCCAGATCGTGAAGCCGCTCGCGCAAATAGGCATCGGGCACCTGGCTCATACGGCTTCGCGCTGCCGATTGTTCTTTTTCCACGGCGGCCTCAGCTGACAATCCAGCAGCGATGTCTTCCTCCATCCGACGCAGCCAGGACCGCGAATTCGCGAACATGCGATAGGCTTCCATGACCTGACGCTGATCGGAATCCGCACCATCCGAGGCCACCGTCTTTAGCATATCGTCGACCGACATCCGCAGATCGTTTACCGCCGCCCGCAACCGATCCGATTCAGCGTCCGGATCATCCGCAACCGGGTTCGAAACCACCACGCGCGGTTCGTGTAGCCAGACATTGCCTTCGGCCAAACCTTCCTGTCCGATCCCACCGCGATACATGGCCGGTAGCGTATGTCGCGCTCGCAGTGCTTCGCCTTCGCCGACGAAGGCACCCAACTCCGTCATTTCGGCCAGTACCATGGCCACAACTTCCAGTGCATAAACCTCGTCATCTGAAAAAGCCCGGGCTTCTTTGGATTGAACGACCAGAACCCCCAGTTTCTCGCCCAGCCTCTGAATAGGCACACCGCAGAATGACGAAAAAATTTCTTCCCCTGTTTCCGGCATGAACCGAAAACCCTTAGCGGAAGGGGCGTCGGCTTCGTTCACAATGCGCCCACTGCGCGCCACACGGCCGACCAGCCCCTCGCCCAACCGCATACGCGTCTGATGAACTGCGTCTGGGTTCAATCCCTCCGTCGCACATAATTCAAGAGTTTCGGCATCGCGGAACAGATAGATCGAGCAAACCTCGGTCATCATAGAATTGCCGATCAGATGCGTAATCCGATCCAATCGGGCTTGCCCGGCGCTGTCTTCCGCCAGCGTCTCACGAAGCCTGACAAGTAGCTTGCGGCTTTCGCTTTCCGAAGGATTCGCCATTATTTCAGAACCGCCCCGAGCCTCCCGCGGTTTCTCCGCAGTTGACCTAAATAGACCACACCACGATCCTAAACGAAATGCTTAATCGCAGCCGGGGGACCAAGCCAATCCCAGTGCAGGTCTGATGCCTGTAAATCGGTGCCTTTGATGGAATGAGCCCTTGCCAAAAGACGATAGAGTGCCAGTTATTTATACAGCAACAAATGTTTAGCAGGCTCGGATGATCGATCTTTACACATGGACAACTCCCAACGGGCGCAAAGTGTCTATTTTGTTGGAAGAACTTGGCATCGAATACAAATCCATCGGAATTGATCTGAGCAAGGGCGCACAACATCAACCCGAATTCATCGCGGTCTCTCCAAACGGCAAAATCCCGGCGGTACACGATTACGCTTCGGGTCAGTCAATTATGGAGTCAGGCGCGATTATGCTTTGGATTGCCGAGCGTGAAGGCAGATTTCTGGGCGCACCAGAAGATCGCCCACATGTTTTGGAATGGTTGATGTGGCAGATGTCGGCACAGGGTCCAGCGCTTGGCCGCATTCATCAATTCGCCAAATACGGAAATCCATTGGGCGAGCCTGCGGAAACTAACTTTCGCAAGGAAGGGGCCCGACTTTATCAAGTCCTGGATGATCGGCTGCAAGACCGCGACTACGTCGTCGGGGCAGGGCGGGGCACCTACACGATTGTCGACATGGCTATTTGGCCTTGGGTTTCGCGGTTTGAGTGGCATCAAACCGATCTGTCAAAATATCCATCTGTAAGCCGCTGGTATAAAAGCCTTGCCAAACGACCCGCCGTTCAGCGTGGTTACGATCAGCCCCATTTCGTAAATGAGATTCCCTTGCCTTAAAGCCTCTGGTTTTGGGGCACGCAAAATCGTCATTTTTTTGATTGACGAGTCAATCAAAAATAAATTACCAGATTTGGGCTGAACTAGGTGAGAAATCATGCCCAAAATTGGAATGGAACCATTGCGCCGCGCCGCGCTGATCGACGCAACCATTACCGAGATTGGTCTGGCCGGGTCGCTGGACATAACAGTAAGTCAGATCGCACGCCGCGCTGGTGTTTCCAGCGGCCTCGCTCATCACTATTTCGGTGGCAAAGACCAGATTCTACTGGCAGCCATGCGCCGTATCATGGCCGACTACGCCGCCGAGGTTCGTGCTGGTTTGAAAAGGTCCAGAACGCCACGCGACCGTTTGGAAGCCATCGTCAGTGCTGGATTTTCTGCCCCGAACTTCAAGCCCGACACTGTCAGTGCCTGGCTGAACTTTTATGTCCACGCCCTGTCTTCGGCTGAAGCTGGCCGACTTCACAGGGCTTACACCAAAAGACATCGCTCAAATTTACGGCACGCTTTAAGACCGATCGCCGGGTCCCAGGCTGATGAACTGGCCAATCTCGCAGCCGCCCTGATTGATGGGCTCTATCTGCAATATGGTTTGGCAAAATCGTTGCCCGCAGGTGCCGAGGCCACGGCAATTGTCATGTCCGCCATCGAAAAAAACATCTCTCACAACTGAGCGCATAGGGAAGTACAACAATGGAAGCAGATTTCGTCATAATTGGCGCAGGCTCCGCTGGATGCGCGATAGCTTACAGATTGAGCGAAGCAGGGCATTCAGTACTCTTGATCGAGTTTGGCGGCACGGACATGGGCCCTTTCATCCAAATGCCCGCAGCGCTCAGCTATCCAATGAATATGTCCCATTATGACTGGGGATACTCTTCAGAGCCTGAACCCCACCTTGGTGGACGGTCACTTCACACGCCACGCGGCAAAGTCATTGGCGGTTCATCCTCTATCAACGGCATGGTCTACGTACGCGGCCATGCTCGGGATTACGACACATGGGCACAAATGGGCGCAAGCGGCTGGGCGTTTAGCGATGTCCTTCCATATTTCAAACGCATGGAATCCTGGCATGATGGTGGTCATGGAGGCGATCCAGAGTGGCGTGGCAAGACCGGTCCGCTGCATGTGACGCGCGGAAAACGCGCAAATCCACTGTATCATGCCTTCGTGGATGCCGGCCGACAGGCGGGCTACCAAACGACCGATGACTACAACGGAGAAAAGCAGGAAGGCTTTGGCCCGATGGAACAGACCGTATGGCGCGGTCGCCGCTGGTCCACAGCCAATGCTTATCTGCGTCCGGCGCTAAAACGTAAAAACTGCTCAATTGTCCGCGGGTTGGCGCACCGGATCGTGATCGAGGACGGTCGCGCAACAGGCGTTGAAATTCAGCAAGGCACAGAAGTCAAAACAGTCAAAGCCCGTCGCGAAGTCATTATTTCGGCTTCGTCAATAAATTCCCCCAAGTTGCTGATGCTGTCGGGTATTGGCCCTGTCGCGCATCTCGCCGAACACAACATCGACGTTGTTGCGGATCGCGCGGGTGTTGGCCAAAATCTTCAGGATCACCTCGAAGTCTATTTTCAGATGGCCGCCAGCCAGCCGATCACGCTCTTCAAATACTGGAACCTGATTGGAAAGGGGCTCCTGGGCGCGCAATGGTTGTTCACAAAGACCGGACTCGGAGCTTCGAATAACTTTGAAAGCGCCGGGTTCGTTCGTTCGCGTGCTGGGGTCGAGTATCCGGATATTCAATACCACTTCCTGCCGCTCGCAGTGCGATACGACGGCAAAGTTGCCGCCGAAGGTCATGGTTTTCAGGCACACGTCGGCCCAATGCGCAGCCCGTCCCGTGGGGCTATTACTCTCAGATCGTCTGATCCAGTCGAAAAGCCGGTTATCCGGTTCAACTATATGTCCACCGATCAAGATTGGGTCGATTTCCGTAAGGCCATCCGACTGACGCGAGAGATTTTCGAACAAGAGGCTTTCGCGCCGTATGTGTCTCACGAGATCCAGCCCGGCGCGGAAGCAACAAGCGATGAAGCCATTGATAGCTTCATCCGCGATACTGCGGAAAGCGCTTATCACCCTTGCGGAACCTGTAAAATGGGTGCAGCCAGCGATCCTATGGCTGTGGTCGACCCTGAATGTCGCGTGATCGGCGTTGATCGATTGCGGGTGGCCGACAGCTCGATCTTTTCCCAGATCACCAATGGCAATCTCAACGGTCCATCCATTCTGGTGGGTGAAAAAGCCAGTGCCCATATACTGGGAACTCCCCTACCACCAGACGACGCCCGTGTCTGGATTCATCCAGATTGGCAGTCCAGCCAGCGTTGATGTTGATAGAAAGATTAGATTTTCAACGGTGTGCATTTTTCAGTGTTGTGACATGAGTATTTTAACCAGAAAGAAAGTAAATTTAAGTCAAATTGTATCTGCGGTACAGACGGGAGCGCCGATGACCGCCCAGAGAGAAGGCTATCTCTAGAAGGTGCCTCACAGCGGGGCACCTTCGCCCTGAGCATTCTTTCTGGTCAAAATACTCCGGGGGACGAGCGTAAGCGAGGGGGGCAGAGCCCCCTGCGGGTCGCCGCCGAAGGCGGGGAAATCAAGATTATTCGTCGGGCTTAGGCTTTTTCCAACTCAAAAGCGTCATGAAGCGCCTGCACGGCCAGTTCCATGTATTTGCGGTCGATCAGAACTGAAATTTTGATCTCGGATGTCGTGATGACTTTGATGTTGATGCCTTCGTCACGCAGTGAATTGAACATCTTTGACGCTACACCCGCATGGCTGCGAATCCCAATCCCAACAACCGAGATTTTTGCGACATCAGCATCCGTCACCAGTTCGGCAAAATTGATCTCGCCGCTTTCCTTTGCGGATGCCATGGCCCGTTCCGCCAGGTCAATTTGATTGACAGGCAGTGACCAGGTCATATCCGTGCGCCCATCTTCCGAGATGTTTTGCACGATCATGTCCACGTTGACGCCAGCATCTGCCAGCGGGCCAAAGATCGCGGCCGCAATGCCCGGACGGTCAGCGACAGATAACAACGTCATCTTCGCCTCATCGCGGCTAAAGGCCACCCCTGCTACGGCATTGAATTCCATGATGTCCTCCTCGTCGCAGACCAACGTGCCTGCAGTGTCGTCATTGTCTTCGAAACTCGATAGCACCCGCAGACGCACCTTAAATCGCATCGCCAGTTCGACCGATCGCGTCTGCAGAACCTTTGCCCCAAGCGACGCCAGTTCCAGCATCTCTTCAAACGCGATCTTGTCCAGCTTGCGCGCCTTCGACGTGATCCGCGGGTCTGTCGTGTAAACGCCGTCAACATCGGTATAGATATCGCACCTTTCGGCCCCGAATGCGGCGGCAAAGGCCACGGCGGTCGTGTCTGATCCACCGCGACCCAGCGTCGCAATCCGACCTTCAGGGCTTATCCCCTGGAACCCGGCGACCACAGCCACCTTCATGCCTTCGTCGAACTTCGCGTTGATATTGTCGGTCGGAATTTCCTCGATCCGGGCCGAGGCATGGGCCGAATTGGTCATCAATGGCACCTGCCATCCTTGCCAGGACCGCGCAGGCACATCCATTTCCTGCAGTGTCAGTGCCATCAACCCGGCAGTCACCTGCTCGCCCGACGACACGACGGCATCATACTCGCGCGCATCGAAAAATTTCGATGTCTCTTCAACCCAGCCCACCAACTCGTTGGTTTTGCCCGACATCGCTGAAACGATGACGATCACGTCATAACCATTGGCTACTTCGCGCCCCACGCGCTTGGCAGCGCGGCGGATGCGATCCAGGGTGGCAACCGAGGTTCCACCGAATTTCATGACCAACAGGGGCATAAAGGGCAGGTCCGTTTAACTTACGAAGTGCTGTTAAAAGATCGCCCACCACAGGGCAAGAGCGCATTGGCCGCAACTACATCGGGTGATCACGTCCGTCCCAGGTCTGAAAGCAACCGGTCATCTCAATATCGAGGAATTCAAGACGGTCCGCCAACCCTTTGGCGGCTTCCAACGCGGTGATCTCAGCTGCCCCACCACCCATATCTGTTTGCACCCAGCCCGGATGATAAATTCCAACGGCTATTCCCTCGGACCGCAGATCATTTGCCAGGTTGCGACCAAAATTCAAAGCAGCGGCCTTGGACGCGCGATAAATGTAAGATCCACCCGGTGCCCGAACGTCAGAAGCCATCTGACTGGACATGATCGCTATCCGGGGCTCGGTGCCGCGGCGCAAAGCTGGCAGGCACGCCTGAACGGTCAAGAAAACGCCCGTGACATTTGCAGCAAACGTTTCTGCCCAAAGGTCCGGCGCATATCCTGTATCAATCGACTGGCCTTTTTCAAGGTAAACGCCTGCGTTGCACACAAGACAGTCCAACGAACGGTTGTCATAGAAACCCTTGAGGGTTTCAAAGTCGTCCGGCTTCGTAACGTCCAGATGCAGCCAACCATCAGAGGTGTCGCCGCGATGGGTTCCGGTCACCGCATGATTGCGCGACATCATCTCTTCACGCAATGCCGCTCCGACGCCGCGATTAGCACCGGTAATCAACGTATCCATTGGCTCAGTTCGTTTTCTGCTTAGGAATAAACGGCAAGGGCAGGGCAGGCACACCGTCCTCGGCCAGTTTCTTGGCGTCTTCAGGCTTTACTTCACCATAGATCGAACGCTGCGGGGTATCGCCCAGGTGCATCGAGGTCGCTTCATCCGCAAACTTCGTGCCCACATATTCCGAGTTTGCCTCAACGTGCGTGCGCAATTTCGACAACGCATCCTGCAACTTCGGGTCGGGACCGGTTGCCATGGCCTGGGTCGGCAGGGTCGGCGCATCCTGTCCTTTCGGCGGCGTCGAAACGCGCGGTGCCATCAAGGATTTCTTGATAGCAGACGACCCACACATCGGACAGTCGACCATCTTTGCACTGTGCAACTTGTCGAACGCATCGCCCGACTGAAACCAGCTTTCAAACTGGTGGTCGTTTTCACATTTTAGCGCGAAACGGATCATCGGTGCAATTTTCCAATGCAGTCAGGGTGCGCAAGACCTATGCAACTTTCCCTAATATTTCAATTCCAAAGGTGTCGCAGGTTTACCCGGCTTCTACCGCCGCAACATCATCCCGGTTTCCCGCGCCACGAATATTCAGCGCCAGCAAACCCAGTACCGCCGCCGCACCAATTGCATTGATCAGATGGCTGCCCGGCCACAGACAGGCGATCCCGGCCACAGCAACCACTATGCGCAAGATAATCCCTATGGGTGCCTCCATGCATCCTTGGATGGCCGCAGCCAATCCATAGATGCCGACAACGGCAAACGCGAAAATCGTCAACATCACGCCCCAGTCCCCGGACAGAAACGGCGTATAGGCCATGATCACCGGCACGATATAAAGCCCCTTTGCCAACTTCCAGCTTGCCACACCCGTGGCCATGGTGGGGGCCTTTGCGATCGCCGCCGCGGTAAAGGACGCCAACGCCACAGGAGGCGTCACGTTACTGTCCTGACTTAGCCAGAAGATGATCATATGGGCCGACAGAATGGCTGCAATCGAGGCTTCGGTCGGCACTGTCAGGTCCCGCAACGGGGCCGCTACTTCCAATGGCAAAGCCTTAATGATCTCTGCTGCTTGTTCATAAGACATTGGCCCCGCCAACAGCGCCATATGCTCTGGCGCACCCAGCATCAGCACTGCCTTCGCACCATCATTCAATGCGCCTGCCGCCAGCAAATCAATCACCACCCGGTCCGCAATCATGCCTGCGATGGCAGGGGCGGAAAGCGTTGCCAGCACGATATAGGCTGCCGTCACCGGCAACCCCATGCCCAACACCAGACTTGCGATGGCGACCAGCAGCAAGGCGATCAACAGATTGCCACCGGCCCAGTCGGCGATCATCAAACTGAAGGTATTCCCGATCCCGGCTGTCGAAATCACATTCACCACCAAGCCAACCGAGCACAGCAACACAGCCGTCATGATCATGCCCTTGGTGCCCATCACCAGGGCTTCAAACACCGCCTTCGGACCCATGCGGTTCTCGGTCAGCCAGCTTGAAGCGACAACCGCAATAATTCCGAACACCGCCGCATAGGCGGGCGTGAACCCCATCACCAGCAACGTGATCAAACTGCCAATAGGAATGACGAAACTCGCGCCGCCCTTGCGGAACGCCGACCCCAAAGTCTCGCCGTCATTATCTATCGGCTTCAGGTTCAGACGCTTCGCCTCAATGCGCACGAAAAACGCAACCGACAGGAAATACAGCAAGGCGGGCAGGGCGGCCACGGCCACGATCTTTTCGTATGAAATCTGCGTAAAACTCGCCATCACAAAGGCCCCAGCCCCCATAATCGGCGGCATCAATTGCCCACCGGTTGAGGCCGCAGCCTCAACCCCACCGGCGAACTTCGCCTGAAACCCGGCACGCTTCATCATCGGGATGGTGATCACACCTGTCGAAGCTGTGTTGGCAACAGCAGACCCCGAAATCGTCCCGGTTAATCCACTGGCAATAACGGCCACAATGCCGGGTCCGCCAGTCAAACGACCCGCCGCAGCCCGCGCCAAGTTGATCACAAACTCACCCGCCCCAGACCGCAACAAAAACGCCCCGAAGATGATGAAAAGAAACACGAAGGTTGAAGATATCCGGGCAATCGTGCCGAACATCGTGTCGTCGCCAAACATGGACCGAAACGCAATGGTCTCCCAGCTCAGACCGGCGAAGGAAAACACGCCAGTAATATGATTGCCCCAGAACCCGACATAGGTCAGCGCAGTAATGATCAGGATGGGAATAACCACCCCCGTCAACCGCCGCGTCAACTCGATCCCGCCAAGAATACAAAGCCCGATCGCGATCCAATCCAGCGTGACCAGCTTAACGCCCCGGTCGTAGATACCATTCTCGGCCGATGGGATATAAATCGCCGCCGCCGCAACAGCCGAACCGAAAATCAAATCGCCAATCAGCATCCCCCGGCTACGCGTTTTGCCTTTGATAATCGGGTTATAAACCGCCGCTAGAAACGCAAAACCCGCAAAGTGATAGGCGTTGCGATGAAATTCCGAGATCAGCGGATCAAAGGCCAGATAGATGTGTCCGACCGCAATCAGAAAACAAAGCCCATGCAGGGCGAATTGGGGCAATCCTTCGAACTCGCGCAACGATGGTGCCGAGACGACTTCTTCGTCAGACATGTGATTGGCTCCCCCCAATGCGATCCGGCCAGGGTTTCCCGGCCGGATCAGTCTTTTTTAGCGTTTTCGCTTACTTCGCCATCAGGCGGTCAGGGATTTCGATACCTTGTTCCATGTAGAACTTGGCAGCCCCCGCGTGCAGCGGCACAGGCAGACCAGCAATGGCCTTTTCCAACGCCATGGCCTTGGTGGCCGGGTGGATCGCCTGAAGGAAAGGAAGGTTTTCATAGATCGTCTTGGTGATCATATAAACATTCTCTTCCGGCAGATCGGCACTGGTTGCCAGGAAGTTTGGCTGGGCAATCGTGTTCCAGTCATTGGCCTGATTTGGATAGGTGCCTGCCGGAATAACAAAGCGCGTCCAAAGGTTGCGCCCGCCATCCATCTTCATCATTTCGTCGTCGGTAATGTCCAACGGCATAACGCTGTCGCCAGCGGCGGCCATCAATTGCGACACAGCACCAGTTGGCACACCAGCAGGCGTGCCGATGCCCTTGACCTGCCCGTTCTGCAGCGCCTCGGCTGATGGACCATAGCCTGCGAACACCAGCTCATAGTCGTTGTCCATGTCGATGCCGAGACCGCTCAGAAGCGTGCGGTTAGATCCAATGGTGCCCGAGTTCTGACGACCCAGCGCCATGCCCTCACCCTTCAGCGCAACCATATCCATGGCCGTGCCGCTTGAAGCTGCATCCTTCGAGATGACAAACTGCTCGACGTTCTGCCACAGCATGGTCACCGAACGCAGGTTCTCTTGCGGCCCACTTTCGCTGATCGGGCCAGTGCCGGTCGCGGCATAGCTGCCGAATAGGCCTTGCATAATCGCGAACTGAGCTTCGTTTTCGCGCAACAAGCGCACGTTCTCGCCCGAACCGGCCGAGCTGATGGCTGACATGCCAATTTTTTGCTTTGGCTCCAGCTTCACTTTCACCAGCGTCGAAAGCGCGACGCCAACCGGATAATACGTGCCACCGGTTGAAGCGGTTGCCAGAATATACTTGGCCTCTTCGCCGTATGAAGCGGTACCAAGCGAAACAGATGCAGCGGCTGCGAATGCAACCGTCTTTACGTTGATCATGTGATCCTCCCAGAATCTGGCCTTTACGGCCGAATGTGTGAATAATTCAAAGATAGCGCAGGACGGGCCATGAGCAAATCCGCCAATGTCCCTGCAAAGGTCTGCGGATATCCGCAAAGCTGTCTCAGTCGAGGAATTCTGACTTATCCAGACCCAGTTTCGCGATCTTCTCGTTCAGCGTCCGCCGCCCGATCCCCAAAGCCTCGGCCACCGCATCCATCCGCCCCTGATTGGCCCGGATGGCATTACCGATGAGTGATCTCTCGAACGTCGCCACCGCCTCGCGCAAGGTCGCGGGCACAGCGTCAGCACTCTCGGAGGGTCGCAAAGCCTCGGCCACCGACCCAACCCCGCGCCGATGTGCCAAAGCCCGGCGTTCAGCAATATGGCGCAACTCGCGCACGTTTCCGGGCCAACCATGGGCCATCAGCGCAGCGGTATCGTCCGCCGTCATGGCAGGCGGCGATATCTCATAGGTCTCGGCCATCTGGCGCAGAAAATGCTCATACAGCAGCAACACATCCTCGCCCCGATCCGCCAGACGGGGCAGGGCAAGAATAAACGCGCTCAGACGGTAAAACAGGTCGCTTCGAAACCGCCCCGCCGCGACCAGGTCTTCCAGGTTTTCATTGCTGGCCGCAATGACCCGCACATCCACCGTCTCAACTTGATCCGCCCCGATGGGCAGAACCTCCCCGGTCTCGATCACCCGCAGCAGCTTCGCCTGAACATCATCCGGGCAGGCCGAAACCTCGTCCAGAAACAGCGTCCCGCTCTGCGCGGACCGGATCAACCCACGTCCGCCATCGACCGCGCCAAAGATCATCGCATCAAACCGCTCCGGCGCAATCGTCGCGCAATTCACCGCAACAAACGGATGATCCCGCGCAGGACCCAGATTATGCAACGCCCGCGCCACGACCTCTTTCCCGGTGCCCGTCTCACCACTGATCAAAACACTGCCGTCCGCCGCCGCAATATCCAGTATCTCTTGGCGCAAGCCTGTAATCGCAGGCGCATCGCCAACTAACACCCGGTCCAACCCAGAAAGCGCCGTCAAGTCGCGCGCCATCCTTTGCGTCGCCGCCAATAACCGCTGGTTTTCCGCCGCATGGGTCAGGATTGAGATTAAGCGTCTGGGATCATACGGCTTTTCAAGAAACGAATACGCTCCGTCCTGCATTGCCTTCACAGCCGTCGGAATGTCGCCATGGGCGGAAATCAACACCAAAGGCGGCGCGTGATCCAACTCGCCCAACTCACCCAACAACTCCAAACCCGTCATTCGCGGCATCCGCACATCCGACAACACCACGTCTGGGCCATGATCCAATTCGCGCAACGCCAGGGTCGCATCCGAATAGGGCCGCACCCGGAACCCGGACTGCTGCAACAAATGCACCAACGATTGCCGCATCTCCCGGTCATCGTCGATCACAAAAACAAGGAACGGGTTGCTCGTCATGCGCTCACCGCCCGAAACGCTGGCAACACCAGAGTGAACACCGCGCCACCTTCGGTCCGGTCCTTCGCCCGCAAATGTCCGCCATGATCCTTCACAATCTGCGCCGATATCGCCAGACCCAGCCCCATGCCTTCCCCTGATGACTTCGTCGTCACGAAGGGTTCGGTCATGTCACCAATGTCTTGCCCGCCAAGGCCCGACCCATTGTCCTGCACCGTCAAAAACACGTCCCCACCGGTCACATTCAACGTAATCTCAATAGCAGCATCCGCTTGCCCCGATGTGGCATGAAGCGCATTGCGCAACAGGTTCACCACCACCTGTTCAAGACGATGCTGAACGCCCGAGACGATGCCAAGACACTCCGAAACATCCACTCGCACCTCGCACTCCGCACTTTCGAAATCATGCGCCAGCAGCCGGTTTGCACCCGCAACCACCTGCGCCAGATCCACCGGTTGCAAGGGCTGGCGCGTCGGCGTTGCAAAGAACCGCAATTGATTGGTGATGTTCTGCATCCGCGCCACCAGACTACCCAAATCACTGTTCAATCCACCCGGTTCCGCCCCCTTGGCAATTTCCTCAGCCGCAAGATAGTTTTTCATCGCCGAGATCGGTTGCCCAAGCTCGTGCGTGATCGACGCCGACAATTGCCCCAACGCTGCCAATCGCGACGACCGCTGCAACTCGGCCTGCGCCTTCTGCAACGTCTCTTCCACCCGCAAGCGTTCATCGACTTCCTCGCTCAATCGCGCCCGATCAGCATTCGACGCGGCCAAAGCCCTGTCCAGCCGGATCGAGCGAAATACGGTCGCCACAACCGCGACAACCAACACCAAACCGACAACCAACGCCAAGTACAACGCGGCCCTTATCCGCAGTTCCGCCACCGACGACAGCAAATGCACTGTCCAGCTTTCGCTGGGAATGATCGCGGTCGTCCGCAAATAGCTGACACCATCAAGCGTTATCCTACCGTCTCCGCCATTTCGCCAATCCAACGGCAACAGCGGGGCACCATCGAACTGCCGATCCTCCGACAAAACTGACCGCTGTTCGACCGTCAGCGGCGCTATTGTGCGAAACAAATGATCCCGCGTCGTCGCCGCCAGCACAATTCCTTCGGCGTTGGACACCAAAACCTGGCCGCCGCTGTCGGCCCAACCCTCTGTCAGCGCGGCGACCCCGATTTTCACTACAGCCACACCGACAATCTGATCGCCCGCAGTCCTCACCGGATGCGACACGAAATACCCCGGTCGCCCCGTGGTCACGCCAACCGCAAAGAAGCGTCCTGTCTGCCCCGCCATCGCGTCGCGAAAATAGGGTCGAAATGTATAGGATTGCCCAACAAAGGTATCCGGCGTCGCATGGTTCGATGCCGCCACCGTTAAACCGGTTTCGTCCATCAGATAGACAACTTCCGCATTCGACCGCGCCGCCACCTCTTCAAGATGCCCGTTAATAACCGCCCCGTCACCGCTTTCGATGGCTGCGATCGCCCGCGTATCGCCTGCCAGAATGAATGGCAGGTGGTCCAGCCGCGTCAAAGCATCATCTATTGTGCGCGCCAAAAACGCGGCCCGATCCGGGGTTGTCTCCTGCGCCTGGCGGAAAAACACGCTGGAAAGCGTCAGATAGACCAAAACCCCGACCAAAATCGAGATCGGCAAAAACAGCCAAAGCCGCGTGCGCGATAGAGAAGGGGCAACGCTTTCCATAGGCAGCGATAAGGCCGTCTCTGGTCAGAAGCGTCAAGACCAAGCAAAGGTCACAGGCTCACGACCTAGAAAAGCTTCGGATTGAAATACTTCAGAATGGCTGACAGTTCAGGTTCCTGCACTAATCCCGAAGCTACTTTCAGCGAAAACCATTTGCGCTTGCGCTGATCCATCTCGGGCCATTTGCTGGCAAGTGATTTCACTTTAACAGGGAACAACGCCACAATGCACGGTAGATTAGCATCGTCATTCAAGTCTTTGGTATAGCTAAATATCCCAAGGCAAATTGGCTTAACTTTGCCCTTAACCCCGGCCTCTTCCCAAGCCTCGGTCATCGCCGCTTCAGCAGGGGTAGCACCGTCCACCGGCCAGCCTTTCGGCACAATCCAACGCTTCGATCGCCGCGACGTTACAAGCAATACCTGTACTTCACTGCGATGCTTTCGCCAACACAGCGCACCAAATTGCGTTCTGACGTCCCGCTTTTCATGTTCGGAAAGTCTAAGCGCTTGTTGTTTGATCTTCGCCAAACTCATCGGAGCCACGAGGCCTGCCGTCCTCAATTAATTGTCTTCTTTTGCAGTCACGCTAACACTTTAAGTATTTGTGTCAAAGTGATCTTAATCGAATACACCACAATATGTTGATAAATTGTTGAAGTTCCAAGCCCCTAGACCCCAGATGATCTCTTCCGAGATCTATCGCGCATCGAGCTATAGCAGCACGCACCCACGGGCAATCCCCAGGGTGTCGACCGTTATGGATCTCTCGATAGCAATGGGGTGGCTGGCCCCGGATGAATGGATCCGCAGCCCGCGCGCACGTCCAAAGGCATTGGCTGCCTAGCATGATCCCGATTACATTGCCGCCGTCATCCGCGCCGAAGAAGAAGGCAAAGTCAGTTCTGAAATCCGTGAACGACACAATATTGGCAGTCACGCCAACCCAGTGTTTCCTGAAATGTATCGGCGTCCGGCAACGGCCGCCGGCGCTTCGATATTGGCGGGTGAGATGCTCAAAGCCAGCGGAGTTATCTTTTCGCCCGCCGGTGGCACGCATCACGGAATGCCGGACCATGCCAATGGATTCTGCTATTTTAACGACCCTGTGCTTGCAATCCTCTCAATGCGCGCAAACGGTATTCAACGGATTGCTTACATCGATATCGACGCCCACCACTGTGATGGCGTAGAGTTTGCTTTTCGCGATGACCCGGATGTTCTCCAATTTTCCATCCACGAGGAAAATCGGTGGCCATTTACCGGGGCACTCAATGATCAGGGGGCAGGGCAGCTTTTCAATATTCCAGTGTCTCGCAGGTTCAATGACAGTGAATTCGCGTTGATCCGCGACCTTTTGATTTTACCCTGCCTACAGCACTTCCGCCCCGAAGCGATCATCCTGCAATGCGGGGCCGATGCCGTCACGGAAGACCCACTGTCGCGACTGGAACTGTCAAATAATGCGCATTGGTCAGTAGTAAAAGCCTTGCGGGATGCAGCGCCACGCATGCTCGTACTTGGTGGCGGTGGCTATAACCCGTGGAGCGTCGGCCGCCTTTGGACCGGTGTCTGGGCCACTCTCAACAACTATGAAATTCCAGAACGCCTTCCGCCAGAGGCTGAAGAGGTGCTACGCAATCTCAATTGGCCGGGGCGTCGAGCGGGGCGCAATCCGCCAGATCATTGGTTTACCACCCTGCGCGATCCCGCAAGACCGGGGCCGATACGCGAAAACGTCCGTCACGCCATCAAGCACCTCAGCCAAAGAATATCAAACTCGTCTTGAGGCCTTCTGTTATGCCGTCTCCATGCCACGGGGGTCGACCAGGACTGCTGCAATCCACCCGGCCAAAAAGCCGCCCAGATGCGCCTCCCAGGCCAACAAGCGGTTCATTGCGAAATACAGAACAATGTTCAACGCGACCAACATCACGACAGTCCGCAGAACGGGCGTCAGCTTTTCACGCAAGGTAAACCGGTCGATATATTCCCACGCCAGGATTGCCCCAGCCAAACCAAAAAGCGCGCCGGACGCGCCAACCATGGGTCGGAAAGTGTCACTCAACAACGCAAAGCCAATCGCACCTCCGAAGATCGAAACGATGTAAACAATCAAGAACTTCCACGATCCCACGCGTTCGATGACATAAGGGCCAAGTGACCCCAAAGTGATCATGTTCACGACCAAATGCGCAATTCCACTATGAAGAAAGCCATAGGTCAGGAACATCATCCATGACTGAAAGGGGTAGTTAGCCTTCCACTCACCCAGGATTCCGGGCCAGAAACCGCCAAATTCGTAGGCCAGCGATCGAAATCGCGCCACACCGAAAACGCCAAATCCACCAAGTACAAGCAGCAATTCAATAGTTGCATAAAGCCCGATCAACCAAAGGATGACCGGGCTATTATGTATTGCCGAAAAATAGGACCTGAGACTATTCACAGTTATCCGCCGTCCGCGACCTCTTCGCAAAGATCACTGTTTTAGAACCCAAATGAGAAGTCCCGGCCAACGCTGAAGAATACCGAATTTTCGGACCTGTCAGGCGAGCCGGATTGATCAACCCGAATGGTTTCTAATCCTGTGCGGAAGTCCCAGTCATCATTTAACTGACGCGTATACCCAAGCGAAGCACTGGTAAGTGCATCGCCACTGGAATCACCGAATACAGCTGAACTTCCATAGGATAATCCGGCATCCCACGAAGAAATCGCATTGATTTCCTTGCGATAGTTCAGTTGCAGGGAAGTGTTCAACAGACCCGCGCCGTCTCTCGTACTGGCTTTCTGCGTAAAGTTCGCACTCAGCCGGCTATCACTCAACTGGCGCACATAGCCAATCTCGGCAGTGAAATCGAGGTCTTCGCTCTCTTGTTCGACGACACCTAACGACAACGAAAGTTGACCGTCAGTCAGGTCATATTTTCGGGTAACATCTGCGGTGGTACGCCGTCCGCTTTCATCAACCCGACTAGACATCCCAACACCGATAGAGCCATCCGGGCGTCCTTGCGTCACATCAAGTTCCACGCCAACACCGTCCTCGCTAGAGGTAAGCGCGCCCAGTTCATATGTCTCACTGTCGTCGATTGTAATCTGGCCGGAATACGCCAACCCATTGGCCATTTCGCCTCTCACGCCCAGACCAAAATACTGGTTTCGGCGAGAAGTTTCTGTCGCGTCCTCTTCGTCACGGCGGTTCGTGCCGGCGGTTGCACGAACGGTCATAGCCGGATCAATGCGGAAATTGGCAGCCGCATCAAAGGATGTTCTGTCACTGCTCACCAGATCCGGATCTGTCGTATTTTCAAATTCATCTTTGGTACTGCGCGCGGTGAACTCGGCACCAAACGGCCCCTCCATTCCGAACTCATACCCAAAGCTGTAATTTGTGATCTTGCGGCGGCCGCCATCTATGACAAGCGCGTCCGGATCAAATTGACCGTCTATAAAAAAGCCGAAAACTTCATCGTCAAAGTCGAAATTACGATACCGGCCACTCAGGGTCAATTCGGAATTTGCACCCTGTCGCGCATAATTGACGCCAATATCGTGGTTTCGAATATCGAAATCATCGTCAGACGTGGTCGACGATCCGAACGCCCCCCTTAAGTCTGCGCCAACATTGAACCTGAACTGTTCGCTGCGTGTTTCACTGCTCAGCCCAAATCCAAGTGATGTACGGCTGGTATATTCGGTGTCGCTTGCTGGCGATGTCAGTCCAGGGTTGTCGCTGATTTCCAGACTTTGATCGAATGACAACGTCGCGCGAATGCCCGTCTGATCCTGAGAAAAGACGGGCGAAACGCTTAACGTGGCAAGCGAAAGGGTCGTTACTGCTAGACGTCCCGGTCGCGATTTTTTCATATTTACTACTCGAAGAGGCGGCGTTCGGGTACGATTATAACATCTCCGTCAGCTAAGACCACATCTTGTCCAACAGACCCTGCCGCGATTGCTTTATAGTTGATGCGCGATACGGATTGTTCCCCGGTGCGCGAGTTGGTGCGGCGCAACAAAATACGCTTGTTGGTTGCCGCAAATTTGGTAAATCCACCTGTAGTCGCCAAGGCTTGCAGCACCGTGGTGCCGCGGCCCAGCGATTTCTCTCCAGGCGATCTAATTTCACCCAAGATATAGACATCGATGGAGCGTCCACCGCCGGTCGCGCCACCTGTGGCCTGACGGCGCAGCGACTGAACTGTCACAAAGACGGTTGGTTGCGAAGCAAAGTTCGACGAAATTGCAGACGCAATCGAAGATTGAACTCCCGTTGCTGTCTGGCCACCGGCCTGAAGGCTTCCGGCGAATGGGAAGTTGATTGAACCGTCTGGCAAAACCAGAACTGAACGGTTCAATGACGGATCTTCCAGAACTTCGACCTGTAACGTGTCGCCGGACCGGATTTGATATTGGCTTTGTGCAAAAGCAAGTGTCGCAGTCAGCATCGCGACGACAGCAAAAACCAGAGTTTTCATTGTATTACCCCCAAAACTTATATTCATTAACTATGATCGCACAATTTCCGCAAGGAAAGTAGCAATCTGCCATGATCATTTTCTGTAACCCAATGTGGTCGCCGAGAGACAGAAAATTCATGCCCTATTGCTCAGACGAAGACAATCTCTCCAATTCGGATCGTGCTGTTTCTATTTGTGGTCGCGTATCAGTGTCTTCCGACATTTCAATCACCCTTTGGAATTGGGCTTTCGCATCCTCATTCCGACCCAGCGCCACATAAACCGCCGCCAAATGGTACTGAACAATGGCATCGCCTGACAGCGCTTGCGCCGCTGGCTCCAGATAAGTCAAAGCATCCTGGTATTCACCACGACGATACTGAAGCCATCCATAAGTATCCTGAAATGGAGGAACTTCGGTGCCGCGCAGACGACGTCCTATGGCAAAGGCCCGCTCAATACTCTCCTCGTCATCGCGATAGGTTGCGAGAAGGCTGGCCAAATTGTTTGCGACGACCAGGTTTCCAGAGTTACGGGCGTAAAGTTGCTCATAAATGTCAATGGCACTGTCGATATCGTTCGATCGCTCCAGATAACTGGCCTTTGCCCACAGCAGCCTCACCGAATCAGGGTTTGCTTCCAAGCCCCGATCAATCGCAGCCCGCGCTTCCTCTGGTTGCTCATTCGCATTCAACGCCTGCGTCAATTGAAGCCAGGCACGATCAGCCTGAGGTTCCCGCGCCAAATACTCCTGCATAGTGGCAACAGCGCTGTCATAGTCCCGAAGTGCAAACTGTGTTGTGCCAAGAACTGACAAGGGCCAATCTGCATCAGGGTTGTTCGTAACCAGTGTGTTTGCAATTTCCAGGGCAGCTTCGGCGTCGCCTTCCGCGACTTTCGCACGAATAAGCAAAACCTGAGGTCCGGCGTCTTCCTGATTTTCCCGCGCGATTTGCTCAAGCAGTTCAACTGCCTGCTTGCTTCCTTCGCGGCGGGCTAGAATCTGAAGGCGCAAGTTCGTCGCAGCCTGTTCAGCCTCCAGATCAGAATTTCGGCGCATCGTCGCTTCAACTTGCGCTGCGCGTGGCCAATCTTCGGTTTGTAAATAAATTTTGCCCAGTGCAATCAACACCCGAAGATCATTTGGCGACTCGCGTAATGCGTTCACCAACACATCTTCCGCCGGGCGAAAGCTATCTTCAGAAACTAATAAACGCGCAAATCTCAGACTTTCTTCTGGTGAATAATTAGATGCCTCAACTGCAAGCGCCAAAAGGTCTTGCGCAAGTTCGCCTTCACCAGCGCGCTCATGCGCTCGCGCAAGCATGGTCATAGCCTCGACATCCTGCGGTGCCTGATCCAGCACCGAACGCAGATCGGCGATTGCGCCATCTGTATCGTCTGCGTCGGTTTTCCATTTAGCAGACATTTTAAGCGCATCAATTTGTGTGGGGTCACTGGTCAAGACTTCCCCGACCAGTTGGCGAGCCCCAATCTCGTTGTCGTCACGATTCAACATTTTAGCCAAGACGATTTTGAAACGGCTGGTTTGATCCGACTCAGCGTCCGTATCCACAATCGCCTGCATTTCAGCTATGGCCTGCTTGCGATTGCCAGTGTCGAACAGAATGCCAGCCCTCAAGGCACGCAATGTGCTTGGGCTCTCATGCTTCTCAATTGCTATGTCAATCTCGGCCAAAGCCGCTTCGTCGCCGCGCAACTCGCGAATAAACCCGATAAGGCTTACGCGAGGTCCAAGATCATCTGGCGAACTCTCCGCCTCTGCCCGCAAAAACTCTTCGGCTCTTTCGATTTGACCTGTACCGGCCAGAATTCTCACCAACATGGCCTTGATTTCGCTGTCGCCAGGGAAGCGGGCATTCATGGCTCTTAAGTGATCTTCCAGCCCTGCAACGTCCTGTATGCGGGCAAGAAGCGACCCCTTCATGGTATAATAGGACCGGTTTTCAGGCTCGAGAGTAATCGCCTTTTCGATTGTTTCCAAAGCAAGTGAGTTCTCGTTTTGCCGGGTGTAAGATTCGATAAGCACCCTCAAAAGCGTAACGCTGGATGGATTTTCCAATGCCAACTTTTCGGCCTCGGCCGTCAGTGCGGGCAGCTGACCTTCTCGGTCTTCTACAATCGCCTCGCGGAAACGCATGACGAAATCGACAATCTCTGTGCCTTCAAGCTCGACGTTCGCCTGCTTAAGCGCATCCGAATGCCGCACGGCTTCGGACCAGTTCTGCGCCGCAATCGCCATTTCGCTCAATGCCAGACGCGACTCCATATCTGCCGGGTCTTCTTCTGCGATCCGCAAATACTGAGCATAGGCTTCCGCCAGGTTTCCGCGTTCTCGTGCGACACGTGCGTAAGTGGTCCGCGCCTCGCGATGAAATTCGTTCAACGACAGAACATTGCGAAGTTCGACTAGAGCACGATCTGTATCGCCCTGGCTAATCAGCTCGATTGCACTGGCATAATGCGTTTCCGCCCGCTCTTCGGCACTGTCACATGCAGCCAGCGCAAATAGGGCAGTTGAAAAAATCGTTGCCTTGAAAACAGGACTAAACACCATACTCAAACTCCTGGAAATCTTTCGGAGAAACACTAGCAAACGAGCGGCCTTGCGGCCAGCCATAACAACATCAGACCTGTGTGATCTTTCTAGTAGCCAGTTCCGCGCACGACGACCGCGACCGTTTGGAACAGGATCTTGATGTCCGTCCAAATTGACAGAGTCATGTCGTAACGGTCATCGTATTCAGCCCGCTCCGAAAACTCCGACTCGTTTCGTTTCGAAACTTGCCAGCTGCCCGTAAGCCCCGGACGCAGGTTGTAATAGGACCTGCCGGGGTACAGCGACTGTTGCGAGGGCATCATCGGACGAGGGCCAACCAAAGACATGTCGCCCGTCAACACATTCAGCAATTGCGGAAGTTCATCGAGCGAGATGCGGCGAATGATCCGCCCCATGCGCGTGCATCGCGGATCGGATGCAAGCTTTTGCTTCGAGTCCCACTCGGCGCGATCTGTTGGATTTTGTTCCAGGTGGTCTTCCAAAAGCATCTCTGCATCTGGAACCATGGTACGAAACTTCCACATTGTGAAACGGCGACTATCTTTGCCAACTCGCTCCTGACGAAATAGCGGCGAATGGCCATCTGTGGCGATAAGCAACGACACCAACAGCATAAACGGCACCACAAATGGCGCCGTAATTAAAATAAGGCTAATATCGAGAACGCGTTTAAAGCCCATTCGATACAAACCGAAGCGCTTTACGTGCGATCTTACCGGGATCGAATCGACGTTAGCAGCAGTCGGATCGACAACATTCGTTACATGAACAGTCATACTTTTTACCGAAGCACGTTCGGCCCCCTAGAACACACCAACCCCGAAAAAACCATATTTGAGCTGCAGCAGCCAAATGATCGGGCTTGGAGGATTATTAACATTTGCCACACATCAATGAAAGTTTTTCGTGCATTATCAGCGACATTACGTGAAGTACTTCGGTAACATTTCTGACATTGAAGCTGCGCATGTCTGAATTTCTGCACTAATTCGCCACGATGTTGCTGTATTTCGTATGGTAACCATGCGGAAGAGACCAAACCTATGAATTTCCAGTTCGTGAACGATTGCTCCAATTCTGCACAAACTGTCCACAAATGATTGACGATCAATTAACTCAGATGGAGACAAATTGAGTTGTGATTCGGGATGCCCCTTGCACCTTGGCGCAAGATTACAGAAATGCCCTATATCAGACATTTTGTGGCCGTTAAGTCGGGCTTTACGATAACGGCGATTCCATCGCATTGAACATCGGACGGAAACAACGGAACTGTCTGAAGTCAGCGCCTATGGGTCCAATTAGGTTAATTTGATAAGAGAGTTTTGTTGGCTCATCGTAACCACTGAGGAGTGGGACATGAGACAGACAACTGGAACTCGCAGGAGCCCCGGCGAGCAGATCGTCAAAGAGATCAAGCGCGCGACGCGCAAACAGTATTCGTCAGAAGAGAAGATCCGGATCGTGCTGGATGGCTTGCGTGGCGAAGACAGCATTGCTGAGTTGTGCCGTCGTGAGGGAATATCTCAAGGTATCTACTACAAATGGTCCAAGGACTTCATGGAAGCTGGCAAACGGCGGCTTGCTGGAGATACGGCGCGTGCGGCTACGACCGACGAAGTCAAGGACCTGCGCCGCGAAGCCCGAGACCTGAAGGAGGTCGTTGCCGAGCAAACACTGGAACTGCGTCTTCTCAAAAAAAGCATGACCGGCGGTGGGGGCGACCAAGAATGAGGTATGCTGCATCTGAGAAGTTGGAGATCATCCGGCTTGTTGAGGGGTCGCATTTGTCTGCTCGTCGAACATTGGCAAAGCTGGGCATCCCCCGCACCACATTTTACCGTTGGTATGATCGGTATCGGCAGCGCGGCGACGCTGGCCTTGTGGATCAAGCGCCTAAGCCCAGACATGTCTGGAACCGCATCCCCGACGAAGTCCGGCGCAAGGTCGTCAAGCTGGCGCTGCAGGAGACGGAGCTGTCGCCGCGCGAACTGGCAGTGACGTTCACGGATCGGGAGCGCTACTTCGTCTCGGAATCTTCAGTCTATCGGGCCCTGAAGGCCCACGATCTGATCACCAGCCCGGCCTTTATCGTGCTCAAGGCGGCAAACGAGTTCAAAGACAAGACCACTGCGATCAACCAGCTTTGGCAAACCGACTTCACCTATCTCAAAGTGCTTGGCTGGGGCTGGTTCTATCTCAGCACAATCCTGGACGACTACAGCCGCTACATCATCTCGTGGAAACTCTGCACGAACATGCGGGCAGAGGACGTGACGGACACCCTGGATTTGGCGCTACAAGCATCAGGGTGCGATCAGGTTCACGTCATCCACAAACCCCGCCTCCTCAGCGACAACGGGTCCAGTTACGTCTCTGGCGATCTGGCTGAATGGCTGCAGGACAAAGGCATGAAGCATTCTCGGGGCGCACCATATCATCCCCAGACACAGGGCAAGATCGAGAGGTGGCATCAAACCCTGAAGAACCGCATCCTATTGGAGAACTACTTCCTTCCGGGAGACCTCGAAACCCAGATCGAAGCCTTCGTCGATCACTACAATCACAAGCGCTACCACGAGAGCCTGAACAACGTCACACCCGCCGACGTCTACTTCGGGCGTGACAAAGCCATTCTAAGACAACGGGAAAGGATCAAACGAAAGACGCTCGAAGCGCGGCGCTTGCATCACAGACAGCGCGCCGCATAATAACATCAACCAGACGAGCCAAACTCTTTACTTGTTTAAGCAACTCTTGGTTCCCAAAACCCTGACGACGGACAACCGCCATAACCGGGGCCGGCATGCAGGAATTTGTTACCGATCCGCCCGTCCAGGCCCATGCCTTTTGAGACCTCACGCACGTCTGCGCCAGTTTTTTCGCACAAGGCCGCAACCTCGTTGATAAAGGTGATCTTGGTCGCCAGAAACGCGTTCGCGGCGTATTTGATCATCTCCGCGCTCTCAAGGTCAGTCGTGACAATAGGGAAATCACGCAGAAACAGTGGGCGATAAATCTCGGCCATCATTGTCGCCGCCCTGTCATTTTCCACCCCGACAACAACCCGGTCAGGACGCATGAAATCGTCGATTGCTGCACCTTCGCGCAAAAACTCAGGGTTTGAGGCCACGTCAAACGTCATATCAGGGTTCGTCCGGGCCAGAACTTCGGCGACTTTACGGTTCGTTCCGACCGGTACGGTCGATTTTGTGACGACAACCATATAGTCTTTCGCCGTTTTGGCGATTTCTTCCGCAGCTGCAAAGACATAGCTCAGATCGGCATGGCCATCGCCACGCCGGGCCGGAGTTCCCACGGCAATGAAAACCGCGTCGGCGCCATCCAAGGCAGCAGTTAGATCCATTGTGAAATTCAACCGACCGGCGGCAACATTCTTTTCCAAAAGAACATCCAGCCCCGGCTCGTAGATCGGAATTTCACCAGCTTCCAGGCGCTCGATCTTTGACGGATCTTTGTCCACGCAAATCACATCGTGACCAAAATCCGAGAAACAAACTCCCGAAACCAGGCCGACATATCCTGTGCCGATCATCGCAATACGCATCTTAAACCTCTGAACCCACGTCCCTTTACGAGGGTCTTAGACCCCGAAATATTGACGATACCAAGACACAAATTGGGGAATTCCGTCTGATATAGACGTTTCGGGCACATAATCGGTCAACGCTTTCAACAGCGACGTGTCCGCCCAGGTCGCGGGCACATCGCCAGCCTGCATGTCCATCATGTTCAATTTGGCAGTCACACCCAACGCCGCTTCGATTTCGTGGATATATTTCATCAAAGGTTCAGGCGCAGCACGGCCAATATTCAAAACCCGATAGGGCGCGACACTGCTAAGACTGTCCGCCGCCCCAACCGAATTGCCAACCTGCAAATCGCAATACGACAAACGCCAGATCGCTTCGACAAGGTCATCAATAAAGGTGAAATCGCGCTTCATTTCGCCGTGGTTGTAAACGTCGATGGCGTCACCATTCAGCATGGCTTTAACGAATTTGAATGCCGCCATATCCGGGCGCCCCCAGGGACCATAGACCGTAAAAAATCGGAACATGATCGTCGGCAACCCATACAGATGGGCATAAGAATGCGCCATCGCCTCGGTTGCTTTCTTAGTTGCCGCATAGAATGACATCTGCATGTCAGCCTTGTCAGTCTCGCGATAGGGCATCTCGGTGTTTGCCCCATAAACAGATGACGTCGAGGCCAGCAAAAGCCGGGCACCTGGATGCGCCCGCGACGCTTCCAACAATTCGAAAGTGCCTTGCAGATTTGCCTCAACATAGCTGCGCGGAGCGTCAATCGAATACCGAACCCCGGCCTGTGCTGCTAGATGCACCACCACATCGGGCCTATGTTCCGCAAACAACCCTTCCAAAAGTCCGGGCCTTTCGATCCGGTCTTCGACAAAGATGAAATTCGGCGATTTTTCCAGAATGGCCAATCGGTCGCGCTTCAATTGGGTGTCATAATAGTCAGTCACCGCATCAACGCCGACAACCCGCCACCCCTCATCCAGCCAACGTCGCGCTGCATGAAAACCGATAAAACCGGCAGCACCAGTAATCAGAACAACTTTCAAGTTTCAGACTCCGCCAATTGCTTCAAATACCGGCCATATTCGTTTTTGCCCAAAGGTTCAGCCGCCGCCATCAGGTCGTCGCGGGTAATCCACCCTTGCTCAAAGGCGATCTCCTCTGGCGACCCGGTTTGCAACCCTTGGCGTTCCTCCAAAGTGCGCACAAAATTCCCGGCATCTAACAAAGATGCATGAGTAACGGTATCCAACCAGGCAAAGCCACGGCCCATTTTTTCGACTGTCAAAGTCCCATCATCCAGATAGGTCTCTAAAACCGATGCAATTTCCAACTCGCCACGTTCCGAAGGCTGAACCTCTGCCGCCCGCTTGGGTGCACTGCCGTCCAGAAAGTAAAGCCCGGTCACAGCATAGTTCGAAGGCGGCCGTTCAGGTTTCTCGATGATCCCGCGCACAGTATCCCCGTCAAAATCCAGAACACCATATCGTTCGGGGTCAGCGACGCGATATCCAAACGCCGTTCCGCCTGCGTCGCGCGCATCGGCGCGCGCAAGTATGTCGGGCAGGGCATGACCAAAGAAGATGTTGTCGCCCAGCACCATCGCCGATGGCGCGCCATCCAGAAAATCCTCTGCCAGCAAATAAGCCTGCGCCAACCCGTCCGGCGAAGGTTGCTCAATCCAGGTCAGCGACAAACCCCAGCGCGAGCCGTCTCCCATAAGTCTTTGAAACTGTGATTGATCTTCAGGAGTCGTTATCACCGCGATCTCGCGAATACCTGCCAGCATCAAGACGCTCAAAGGGTAGTAAACCATTGGCTTGTCGTAGGTCGGCAAAAGCTGCTTCGATACACCCATCGTGATCGGATACAACCGCGTGCCCGAGCCGCCTGCCAGTATGATGCCTTTACGCTGTGTCATGTCGCCTGAAGCTCCTTCAAGACTTTTCCCAACCCCTCACGCCAGTCTGGCCGTTCAATTCCAAAATCCTGCCGCAGGCTTTCGCAGTCCAGCCGCGAATTCAAGGGCCGACGGGCAGGGGTCGGGTAATCGGCCGTCGCGATGTCCTGCACCGTTGTAGCAGTTCCCGACTTTGCGATAATCTCGCGGGCGAAATCGGCCCAACTAACATCGGGCGCGCCGGCAAAGTGATATGTGCCGCCATTGGAACCCGAATGAAGACCCCCGGCGCACGCATAGATGGCGTCCGCGATGGCAAAAGCCGGAGTAGGTCCACCAATTTGGTCACTGACGATCGACAGGCTGTCCCGCTTCTTTGCCAATCGCAGCATCGTCTTCACGAAATTGGCCCCATGCGCACTGAATACCCAGGACGTTCGAAGGATCACATGCTTTACCTTGGCCGACCTTACAGCCTCTTCGCCCAACAATTTGCTCTTCCCATAAGCCCCGATCGGCCCGGTCTGATCATCTGGTTTGCGGGGCTCATTTCCTGACCCGTCAAACACGTAATCAGACGAAACATGAATTAACGGTATGCCCTTGGAACGACAGGCTTCAGCCAAGGCCCCGACGGCATGGCCATTAACCCGGTTGGCAACGGCCTTTTCGTCTTCTGCCTTGTCAACCGCCGTATAGGCAACGGCGTTGACCACAACATCGGCGTCCATATCCCCGACCAGCTTCTTAAGCTGACCGCCCTGGGTAAAGTCCGCCACATCACGCCCGATATGTGCGGCCTGAACGCCCTGGGGCTTTCGTCGGCGCATCTCAATACCCAGCTGGCCGGTCGTCCCAAATACCGCAACCTTCACGGCGAAGTTCCCAACCGTCCGCTAACATCATGGTCTTCCAACAATGGCCGCCACCAATCTTCGTTTTGAAGATACCAATCAACCGTCCGCGCCAATCCTTCTTCCAGCGTTACCGAAGGCCGCCAGCCAAGCTCATCGCGAATACGTGTTGGATCAATCGCATAGCGTCGGTCATGACCGGGACGGTCGTCAACAAACGTGATTAATTCGCGATAAAGTGTCTCCTTTGGGCGAGTCTTGTCCAGCAGCGCACATATCAGCTCGACCATATCAATGTTGCGTGCTTCAGCTTCGCCACCAATGTTATAGCTGCGGCCAACCGCCCCCTTGGTCAGCACCGTCAGCAAAGCGTCGGCATGATCTTCGACGAAAAGCCAGTCGCGCACATTACCACCATCGCCGTAAACTGGAATATCCTTGCCCGCCAACGCGTTCAGAATAACCACCGGAACCAGTTTTTCAGGGAAATGAAACGGTCCGTAATTGTTTGAGCAATTCGACAGAACAATTGGCAATCCATATGTCTCGTGCCAGGCGCGCACCAAATGGTCCGAAGCCGCCTTTGACGCAGAATAGGGGCTGCGCGGATCATAAGGGGTGGTTTCCGTGAACTGTCCACCGGCCCCCAACGACCCAAACACCTCGTCCGTCGAAACATGGTGAAACCGAAAGAATTCGGGACGGTTCATTTGGTCCCAATAACTGCGGGTGGCCTCCAGTAATGCATAGGTGCCGACGATATTCGTTTCGATAAAGGCTGCCGGGCCATCAATGGATCGATCCACATGACTTTCGGCTGCCAGATGCATCACCGCATCGGGTTTATGGCGGTCAAATACAGCGGCCAGGGCAGGGCGGTCGGCAATGCTGACCTGTTCAAAGGCGTATCCCGGGGCATTGGTCACCGAGGCGACGTTTTGCAGATTGGCGGCATACGTCAGGCAATCGACATTGACGACTTCATGCCCGTCGCGAATTGCTTTCCGCACAACAGCAGAGCCAATAAATCCTGCGCCCCCGGTTATCAGAATTTTCATGTCGCCACCCATTCAAATGGGCTGTCAAAGTCTTCTAGCGTGGGCGCAGCAGAGTCCTTTTCAGACAACAGGGGTTCTACGTCCAATTGCCAGTCAATTCCGCAACTGTTCCACCGTACCGCTCCGTCGGCTTCCGGCGAATAGAAGTCGCTGCATTTGTAAACGATCTCGGTCATCGGTTCGCGCGTGACAAATCCGTGCAAAAACCCTGCGGGTATCCAAAGCTGCCGGCCATTGTCAAAACTCAGCTCTTCAGCGACCCAACGCCCATAAGTCGGCGAGCCCTTACGGATATCCACGGCAACATCCAGCAGCCGCCCGCGACCGCACCGCACAAGTTTGGCCTGCGCGTGGGGTGGTGCCTGAAAGTGAAGGCCACGAAGGGTTCCGACATCCTCGGACATCGAGTGGTTGTCTTGCACAAAATCAACATTCAGCCCCGCATCTGCCATTCTTTTGGCGTTCCAGGTTTCACAAAAGAAACCGCGAGCGTCCTGAAATCGCCTTGGCTCAAGGATCAAAACCCCCGGCAGCGACGTCTCAATAATGTTCACTGGTCATCACCCATTCTAGGTCGAATAACCGATTATCAGGACAGGTCTTAACCGTCACCTAAGATTGAAATAAAATGCAATCTTGTGTCCAAAGGGCTTCGCTCGAACGAAGCTGGTTTTCAAAGCCGATACCCGCGCCCGCGGATCGTTTTTATCACTTCACCATCATCAATTGCAGACAATTTGCTGCGCAGTCGTCTGATATAGACATCGACCACATTTGTCAGTGGATCTTCGTGCGCACCCCAGACGTTCTGTAATATCCGTGCCCGGCTGACGACTTTGCCGCTTTCTGTCATCAGAAATTCCAACAAAGCATACTCCAGCGAAGTCAGTTCAATTGATTGCCCGTAATAAGTAACGTCTAAGGCATCTGTGTCGAACTCCAACTCGCCGACACGCAACCGGTATCCCGGTAAGGACGATGAGCCGCCCGACTCACGGCCCATGACTGTCAATCGGGCTACAAGTTCGTCAAATGCGAACGGTTTGGTCAGGTAATCGTCAGCCCCCATCCGCAATCCCTGAACCACGTCCGCGGTTGTTTCCAAGGCCGTCAGCATCAGGATTTTCGTTTTTATTCCGTCATACCGAAGTTTCTGACAGACTTCCCGACCGTCCATCCCGGGCATCATCAGGTCCAGAACAATGGCGTCGTAATCGCCATCCGTGGCTTTTCTATAACCCGTGCTACCATCCCGTGCGACGTCCAGCAGGCAGCCTTCGGCCGTTAAGCCGCGCACCAGAAATTCGACGATGCGCTCGTCATCTTCGACCAGCAGAAGCTTCATTCAAACTCCTGGTCGTCCGCAATCGGAAAACTGACCAATATCGCTGTGCCTCCCCACCGGCTGTCGCGAATTTCGATGTCGCCACCATGCGCCAGGGCAAGCGATTTGGCGATAGGCAATCCCAATCCTGTTCCAGGAACGTTTTCTGTCGCACTTTGGGGCGCGCGAACGAACCTTTCGAAAACCGCATTTCTGTCATTCAGAGCAATGCCGGGACCATTGTCTTCGATTGAAACAACCGCCCGATCCGATGCGATGCAAGTCCAGATCAAAATCTCCACGCCTTCCTGTGAATGGTGAATTGCATTGGTCACCAAAACCCGAACAAGCTGCGAAATCCGGTTGCGGTCGCCTTCGATAAAGATATCACCACCATGCAGCGACATGCGCAACTTCGCCTTCGCTTTTTTGGCAATTCCCTGCATTTGTTCGACGTTCGCCGCGATTTGCGCGTTAAGTTCAATCTCTTCTGTGCGCAAATCAAGCACGCCGGCCTGTTCTCGCGCTATCAGAAATAGATCATTGACCACAGTGGTAAGCTGCTCTGAAAGCTCAACAATCTTCTCCAAGGCCAAGTGTTGAGTGTCGGTCACCTGGGTCTTTGCACGCAACGCCACTTCGGCCTCGCCCCGGATGGCTGTCACCGGTGTGCGCAACTCGTGCCCGATGTCAGCGAAAAAACGACGCCGCAGATTTTCGCGAGATTTCAATTCTTCGTTCAACTCAGAAAGTTCAAGCGTGCGCAATTTGACCCGGCTCTCCAGTTCATCCTTGGATTCCTGCAGATCATGTCGTTTGCGCAGAAGTTGCCCGGCCATCACATTGAATCGTCCCGCCAGTTGGGAAAACTCGTCTCCCCCGTCCAATTGGAAACGAAAGGCCAGATTATCCTCGGCAAATTCGTTGGCACCATGCTCCAGTTTCAGCAGGCCATTGTTCATACGTCGCAACACAGTAAAGGCCACAAGCAGCACCAATAAGACCGATGACGCTCCCATGCCCCAGGCCAATGCACTCAGTTGGGCACCAAATTGGGATATGTTCTGGCGGACGTCCTCCAACTGATTGCGCTCCAGCAAAATGGCATTCTCGATCAAATCGGATACCGCGCCGTCAATCCGCGTTTCAAGAGTCTCGGTTGCCAGAACCCGACCGCGCTCGATCTGCCCGCCTTGTATGGACAATTCAGCCAGCCGGATCTCGTCGAATGCCGTCAGTATCTCGTTGCTCAATGTGGCCAGGTCTGACGCCAGCGGCAAATCCCCGCTCGGGCTAAGACTATGTTCACGGCTGCTTGAAATCTCGATTTCTTTCAGCGTATCCCGAATGTCCTTTTCAGCTTCCAGTATGTCAAAGGCAAAGCCGTCAGTGCCGGACAGCAAGTCCCGTCGCGCCTGTTTGAACGTTCGAAACAACCGACCTGAAAGTTGCAGGTATCCTGACAAAGTTTGATTGGCCAACATCGCGCGCTCTTGATTGTCGCTGTGTCTTTGATTGGCCAAAACCAACATCGCAGAACAGACCAAAGCCATGGCCCCAACCGCTATGAATGCCACGGTCAGCTGGGTTCTAATCAACATGCATATTGTCCATTTCCGATCCCACGGTCAGTCGTTCAGAGTGTTTTCTATCAGCAACTTTGACAAAAGATGGATTTCCAATTGCAATCGGTCTCGGCAATTGCGCGATGCACAATTAGCAACCTTCCCGCTCACCGGTACAATTGAGATTGATCTTTTTGTCTCACGCACGCGTCGCCACGTGTCCCACGCCGAATTATTTTCACCTTCGATTCCCGATGTCAGTGTCGCAAAGGTCCGATGGACGCCGCCGATTCTTAACCGACGTCTCATTTGTTGTTCATATTCAATTCATTATTTGGCATTTTGGTCCCGGTTTGTGCTGACATACGGGACTTTCGCAAGACACTGCCGCAAATCTAGGCAGAATTCACCAGTGCCATGAGCCTCTCAAAGCGTCCATGCGCACAAAACCACAGTCAGACTTGCAGGCAAATGCCCGCGCGTCTGCGAATATTCACGCTATCGGTGAGGACCCATTTGGAGCGGGCGATGAGATTCGAACTCACGACCCTAACCTTGGCAAGGTTATGCTCTACCCCTGAGCTACGCCCGCATCCTATGGATGAGGCGTCAATTATAAACTCCGCCCCCGTCCTGCAAGCGAAAAATACCCTTGTCGGCAAAAATCCTGCTCGTCATGGTCAGGCAAAGGAGACGCGACATGAAAATTCTCGTAATGGGCGCAGGCGCGCTGGGCGGCTATTTTGGGGCTCGGTTGGCGTTTGCCGGTCATGACGTCACATTCGTAGCCCGTGGCGCACATCTTGAGGCAATGCAGAAACAGGGCCTGCGCATCGAGAGCCGTTGTGGCGATATCCGATTGTCTAAGGTGAAAGCGGTCGAGGATGTTTCCAAAGTCGAAACGCCCGATGTCGTCATGCTGATGGTCAAGACATACGATGTAGAAGCCGCAGCCATCCAACTTAAGCCTGTTCTTGGTCCTGAAACCTTGATCGTTTCTTGCCAGAACGGCGTTAGCGCTCCTGACCGTATCGCAAGTGTGGTCGGGGCAGGTCGCGTCACGCCTTGCGTCGTTTATATGCCCGCGTCGATCAAGGAACCCGGCGTCATATTCCACCCTGCTGAATTTCACCGTATCGGCGTTGGCGAACTGGACGGAAGTGAAAGCAAACGCATCAGGGCGTTCGCCGACGCCGTAAATGCATCTGGCCCCGATTGCACCATCAGCGCGGACATTCGCGCAACTTTTTGGGAAAAGTTGATCCCGCTGGCCAGCTTGTCGGCCATAACATGCCTCACCCGGCTCGATATCGGCCCAGTACGGGACACACCCTCAACCCGGCGCCTGCTACTGGACGCAATCGATGAAGCTCATGCGGTCGCGCGCGCAGTATGCCCAACTGTCTCAGCACAGGCCGGCGCAAAAGCGCGCGCAATACTTTTGGAAGAATTGGGTCGCGATACCCATGCGTCAATGCAGGATGATCTGATGCGCGGAAAAAGACTGGAACTCAATGACCTGTCCGGCGAGATCGTGCGCTTCGGGGCGCGTCACAACGTACCAACACCGTTCCACAGCTTCGCTACTGCCGCGCTCCAGCCATTTGTCGACGGAACGCCGTCCTAGCCTTGCGCGTTACCAGGTGGCCGGCGTTGGTGTCAGCGAAAGCGTCGCACGCAACTGTGCGGCTGCCCCCGAGCTCATTCCAGCCAGCAAAGCGCGTGTCGTATAATTTCCGTACATCCGGCCATTGCGCCCGATGAAATACCAATCCTGAACCTGATCTTGTTCAAAGGCCACAACGTCGCCTTCGCCGACTACTGAAAGGCCCTCGGGTGCGTCCGCGACGCGTCCCATGACCCGACCTTCGGCGGTATCGATTGGCGTAACCCAAATAGAGACAGTGCCGCCGTCACCTGCTTCCAATGCAACTTTCATACCGACACCGGACCGCAATGCCTGATTGTCGTTCAGCGAATAGTCCAGAAATTGGGTGAGATGTATCCGGGCAAGGTCTCCGGGTGCGGCATCAATAGAGGCTGCATGTATTACCGGTTCACCAGAGCCAGCTCGCGCTGGTCCTGCGCTATAGCCTATATTCGCTGAAACAAATGAAACTGTTAACAACGTCAGCCCTGCCAGCCGACCGCGTGTTTTCCAATTCATGCCCGCCTCCATCACGTCAGGCTTTCACCTTCCGGCGCGAATTTGGCAGCATGGTTACGAGACTAAGGCGAAAACGAGGTAAAGCACGCTTCATTCGACCGATCCGCAAATCCTGCGGCTGGCCGTGTTGTTTCAGACTCAGTTTAGGAAATGGTTAATGCGGGGCCGGGCAGGGTGAATTTGGTCCCGGCATGACCGCTTGGACCGCCTATATCAACTTTTCGACCACTGAACGAACCGGCGTTAGTTCAATGGTTAAAGTGCCGTTCATCTTAGTTACCGTACGTCGCCTGATCTCTGCGCCCAATCCGCAATATCGATCCCGACACCGACGTAATACCGACGCGATACCGACGTGGCCGATTTGGCCGATACCGCTTGTTTTTATGGGTTAACGGGCAATTGCTGCTGCACGCAACGCCCAACCATCGAACGGTGCCTTAACGATTACAGGCTCACGCCGTCTGATCAGTGCCCGAACGATCGCTTTTGGCGAACTGGATCAAGTCCCAACGATTGCCCCAGGGATCAACCCAAACCGCAACGCGGCCATAAGGTTCATCTCGCACAGCACCCTCGAACTGCCCGCCCGCAGCCGTTATCTTGGCGTGGTCTTCTTCAAATTCCAAAGTCTCGAGAAACAGCCAAACCCGACCACCGCCTTGAGAACCAACGGTTACTTCCTGCGCTTCACCCACCGCCCGAGCCAGCAACATTTCCGTCTCGGCCCCCGGCGGCGCAATCCGAACCCACCGCTTACCATTGCCAAGATCCGTATCCTCGCGAAGCTCGAACCCGATCGCGGTAAAGAACGCAATGGCAGGGTCATAGTCGGGAACCAGGAGTGAAAAGAGAGCGATACGATTGGGCATGACATCAGGTGTAGCGGCGAACTGCCGAGGAAGAAATATCGGTTTTCAGCTCATTGCGGACATTATCCATTTGGCGTGTTACGGTATGAAGATTGTCGTCGGACTGCACGAAAGAGCATACCTTGAACTGGATCAATGGGGCGGCATCCGTCCGCGTTTGTGTCCTTGATTTCATAGGAGATCAGTTATGCAAAGTAAGTTTATGGAACTCGCTACATCCGCAAATGCGCTGATAGCCATCGGACTTGCGTTGAAAGTAAAGCTGCAAGCCGAGCCAGACGACCCAGCATTGATGGATCAAGTGGCGCAAGTCGTTGATGCACTTGGCCTGACCAAGTCGATGGAAGCTCTAACCAAACCGCAGGCCGCGACGATGCTGGCGAATATTCGAGGCGATCTTCTTCTCGGTGTGCGGGTTCTCTGTGATGACAAGACGACCTCGGAATGGGAACATGATCAAGCCGAGCTTTTGCAAACATTCGGAGAAGTTTCGGCGGGATTCCCAAAAGTTCTGAAATCTAAGATCGGGCCTGAGCTGTATGGGCTTCTGGAGCGTTTAGAGAAGCCTGGTGCGCGGTTTCTTGATATTGGGACAGGTGTCGCTGAGTTATCGATTGCAATGGTCAGGCAGTGGCCCAGCCTGGAGGTTCTTGGAATCGAACCGTGGGAGCCTTCACTCGCTATTGGTTTTCGGAACGTAACCGAAGCAGGTCTCGAGGAGAAGATCGAACTCAGAAAGTCCCGTGCGGAAGCGCTTACAGAGTTTGACGCCTTCGACCTAGCTTGGGTGCCGAGCGCATTCATTCCAAGTCACTCGTTACCCAGCGTCCTCGAAAGAGTCAGCAATGCGCTAAAAGCTGGCGGATGGTTATTACTTGCGAGACCGCACCATGACAGTGAGCCATTGGCACGTGCCACCGCGCACTTTCGGACTGTATTATGGGGCGGCGGACCTTTGTCATGCGAAGATGCCGAGGAACATCTTAACAAAGCCGGTCTACATGATGTGCGCAGCGTGTCGATGCCGCCAGGCGCGCCGATCGCCGTTACCATCGGTCGCTGCAAGTGAGGGATATCGCGGTTGCAAGGTCAGTATGAACGACTGGTTTGTCCCACGCTCCAAACATTCTGCAATTCACAACGCCCCCCAAAAACAATTCAGCGGCAGATGCTATCATCTGCCGCTGAGATTTTTTTCATTTCATTTTTTCGTCCGATGCCCAAACACTAAGGCGTAGATAAAATCACGACAGATCAAGTATATCAGCATTGGAAGTACCATCAAAAATAATGCGGCACTCAATAAATGATCTCTGCGTCGTGTCCCCATCGCAGGCGGTTGCAGGGTATGCCTTCTAATCGTTGGATTTCCGGTGTGTTTCTTCTTCCGGTTTCTAAACCCCTGCGGGGGGTCATGCTGGGACATTTCCGAACGAATGAGCGATCGCAATCAGTGCCATCTCAGTCGTCCTTCCGAAAATTATCTTTTAAATTCAATGTTTAATATGCTTCATTCTATATTTTTTTCGCGCGATTGTCCATAGCGCGGCGCTGCCGATTGGGCAGTATCCAGCGAATTTAATGGCTGAAAAGGCAAACTTTTTCCGTACGAACAGGATGCAAACGCTTGCAACAAGTTCGGCAATTTCCGTTTCGAATCGGATTGATCGGCATTTCACACTAGTCGTGCCTGTATGCGCTGATCTGGAGATTTACGAGATTAAGCTACGGCCACCCGGATGGTCCGTTCGAAACGCCAGTCGACGCGACCGGCAATTCAAATCCCATTTCCCAAATCTATTCCAACTCCACCAGCAAATCTTTAGCGTCAATCTGACTGCCTGGCGTGACGTGCACGGCCTTCACAACCGCGTCGCGCTCAGCGTGAATACCGGTCTCCATCTTCATGGCTTCGATGGTCAGCATCAGATCGCCCTCCTTGACCTCGCCGCCGGCCTGCACTGCAACCGAGGCCACAACCCCAGGCATTGGTGCACCGACGTGACCGGCATTTCCGGCATCTGCCTTCGGTCGTACTGCCTGTGCGCCCTTAGACGAATAATCAGTAACGCGGATCGTGCGCGGCTGACCGTTCAGCTCGAAAAAGACTTTAGCCTCACCTTCGGCGTTCGTTTCGGCAATTGCCTGACAGCGGATTTCCAGCGTTTTGCCGGGATCGATCTCAACTGAAATTTCGTCGCCGGGCTTCATGCCGTAAAAGAAGTTCTTTGTCGGCAAGGTCCGAACCGGCCCGTATTTTTCGTGACGGCCCATGTAGTCCATGTAGACCTTCGGATACATCAGATAGCCGTTCAGATCCTCGTCATCTACTTCAAACCCATCCAGATCTTTGGACAACTTGGCGCGCGTTTCTTCCAGATTGACCGCAGCCACGTTTTTGCCCGGACGATCAACAGAGGCCTTTTCGCCCTTCAAGATCTTCTTCTGAATGGCCTTTGGCCACCCGCCAGGAGGCTGACCCAGATTGCCGCGCATCATGTCGATTACGCTGTCCGGGAAAGCCACGTCTTTCTTCGGATCCTCGACTTCAGCGCGCGTCATGTTCTGGCTGACCATCATCAACGCCATGTCGCCAACGACCTTGGACGATGGCGTCACCTTCACGATGTCGCCAAACATCTGGTTCACGTCCGAATACATCTCGGCCACTTCGTGCCAGCGTTCTTCAAGACCCAGCGAACGGGCCTGTGCTTTAAGGTTCGTGAACTGACCGCCGGGCATTTCGTGCAGATAAACTTCAGATGCAGGGGCCTGAAGTCCGCTTTCGAACGCCGCATATTGCCCGCGAACTGCCTCCCAATAGTTCGAGATCTCGCGGACCGCTTCGATGTCCAGCCCAGTATCCCGGTCCGCACCCTTTAGCGCTTCGACAATCGTGCCCAGCGTCGCCTGAGAGGTGTTACCCGAAAGCGCGTCCATTGCGCAGTCAACAGCATCTACACCAGCCTCAGCGGCCGCCAAAATGGTGGCACTAGCAATCCCGGCAGTGTCGTGAGTGTGGAAGTGGATCGGCAATCCAACTTCTTCCTTCAGTGCCTTAACCAGAATGCGCGCGGCAGCAGGTTTTAGCAGACCGGCCATATCTTTCAGGCCCAGAACATGGGCGCCAGCGCCTTTCAGCTCCTTACCCATATCAACGTAATACTGCAGATCGTATTTCGCGCGATCCGGGTTCTGGATGTCGCCTGTGTAACAAATGGTGCCTTCGCAAACCTTGTTGTTCTCAACCACGGCGTCCATCGCAACGCGCATGTTTTCAACCCAGTTCAGCGAGTCAAACACGCGGAAAACATCTACCCCGGTCTCAGCGGCTTGCTTCACAAAGAACTGCACCACATTGTCGGGATAATTGGTGTATCCGACTCCATTCGCGCCACGCAAAAGCATCTGCGTCATCAGGTTTGGCATCTTGGCGCGCAGATCACGCAACCGCTGCCATGGGCATTCCTGCAAGAACCGGTAAGCCACATCGAACGTCGCGCCTCCCCAGCATTCAACGCTGAAAAGCTGTGGCAGATTGGCGGCGTAAACAGGAGCCGCATTGACCATATCAATTGACCGCATTCGGGTCGCCAAAAGCGACTGATGCCCGTCACGCATGGTCGTGTCTGTGATCAACAGCTGCTTTTGATCACGCATCCAGTCCGCCAGCGCCTCGGGGCCAAACTCATCCAGAATGTTTTTCGTGCCCGGGGTTGGTGCATCAGCGCGCAAAGCGGGCGGGACGGGTTCGCGCGCATCTGCGGCTGGCATCGGACGACCTGCTGTCTCGGGATGTCCATTGATGGTGATATCGCCAAGATAGGTCAGGATTTTTGTTGCCCGGTCGCGGCGCGGTTTGAAGTCAAACAATCCGGGCGTCTCGTCGATAAACTTCGTGTGGTATTGGTTGTTCAGAAAGGTCTCGTGTTTCAACAGGTTCTCAACAAAGGCGATATTGGTTGAAACCCCGCGAATACGAAACTCTCTGAGTGCCCGGTCAATTCGCGCAATCGCAGCTTCCGGTGTCGGTGCCCATGCCGTCACTTTCTCCAACAGCGAGTCATAATACCGGGTGATTACAGCCCCGGAATAGGCCGTTCCTCCATCCAGGCGGATACCCATGCCTGTCGCCCCGCGATATGCGGTGATGCGACCATAGTCCGGGATGAAGTTGTTGGTCGGGTCTTCGGTCGTCACCCGGCATTGGATCGCATGGCCATTCAGGGCGACGTCATACTGGCTGGCCGTGCCCGTCGCCTCGATCAGTGACTTCCCTTCGGCAATCTTGATCTGTGCCTGCACAATGTCGATGCCGGTGACTTCTTCCGTCACAGTATGCTCGACCTGGACCCGCGGGTTCACCTCGATAAAGTAGAATTCACCAGACTCCATATCCATCAGAAACTCTATGGTGCCTGCGCATTCATAATCCACTTGCTCGGCAATCTTCTTGCCAAGACCGCAAATCCGCTCGCGCTGGGCGCTGGACAGATACGGGGCAGGGGCACGTTCGACTACCTTCTGATTCCGGCGCTGAACTGAACAATCCCGCTCCCACAGATGATAGATGTTGCCCTGACTGTCGCCGAGGATCTGAACCTCGACGTGACGGGCACGCATAATCATCTTTTCCAGATAGCCTTCGCCATTACCGAAAGCGGCCTCGGCTTCGCGCCGACCTTCCAGAACTTTCTCTTCCAGCTCGTCCGCCGAATAGATCGGGCGCATCCCACGCCCGCCACCGCCCCACGAGGCCTTCAGCATGATTGGATAGCCAACGTCGTCAGCCTGCTTGCGAGTCAACTCCATGTCGTCGCCCAAAACGTCCGACGCCGGAATAACCGGCACACCTGCTTTGATGGCTACCTGCCGTGCGCTGGCCTTGTCGCCAAGGGCGCGCATTGTGTCGGCTTTCGGGCCGATAAAGGTAATGCCATTGGCGGCACAGGCGTCGACGAAATCGGGGTTCTCAGACAACAAACCATAACCAGGATGGATGGCGTCGGCCCCGCAGGCTTTGGCAACGCGGATGACTTCTTCGATCGACAAATAGGCTGCAACAGGCCCCAGGCCTTTGCCGATCTGATAAGCCTCATCTGCTTTGAAACGGTGAAGGTTAAGTTTGTCTTCTTCGGCGTAAACGGCCACCGTGCGCTTGCCCAACTCGTTGGCCGCGCGCATGACGCGAATAGCGATTTCTCCCCTGTTTGCGATCAGGATTTTCTTGAAATCGGCCATTAGCAGCATTCCTTATTTTGCAGTTGCAGCATTCTTTAACCAGCGAAGAGCCATCGGGCAAGTTTCACACAGGCTTTCGCGCGATTTACGGCAATTTGTCCCACCTATTACAAGTGGCGATCATGCAAAATTCATGCGCACGACAATTTCTCGCGGTGACGCGACATCTCAGGGGGTCTTGACCAGCTTTCCGGGCAATTCAGCCAGCGAATGCGCCCCCATATTGCCCATCGCCAATACTAAGTCATCGCGCAACATGTCGATCAAATGGGCCGGTCCCTTGTCGGCCAATGCACCAACTGCATAATGAAAAGCACGTCCTAACATGACAAAGTCGGCTCCCAATGCCAGAGCGCGCAGGATGTCCAGACCTCCGGTCACTCCTGAATCAAAGATGATCGGCGCATCTGGCAAGGCGGCCCGGATAGGGAGCAGGGCGTGGACTGAGGCTGGACCGCCATCAAACTGACGCCCCGTGTGGTTCGAAATCCAAAGCGCATCCACGCCTGCCGCCATCAACCGCTCGGCATCCTTCACTTTCTGAACACCCTTGACGATGAATGGTCCGTCCCACTCGGTGCGCAGCTCATCAATATCAGACCACCCCGGCTGACCCCTCAATATATGCCCGGCGTGCGAGACCGAGTTAAACCCGCCGCGTTCGCTCACATAGCTTTCCAGAAACTTCAGGCTCGGGATGCCTTCACGCAATGTGCCAATGGTCCATGCCGGATGGCAGATCATTGACCAAAGCATCTTGGCATCGATCTGTGGCGGCAACGTCAGGTTCGCACGCCGCTGTCGCTCCCGGCGGCTGTCCACCGGCACATCAACTGTCAGGATTAACGTATGAAATCCAGCCTCGCGCGCCCTACGCAGCTGATCACTGCGGATGTCCTTGTCGGTGGGCATATACATCTGAAACCAGCCCTGATCGCCGATAAACGGCACCAGATCTTCCGGCACGACCGTTGCCACTGAACTCATCCCATAGGGCAATCCAGCTTCGGCACAGGCCGCGGAAATGATCTTCTCAGCCCTGGGCCACATCACGCCTGACATGCCGACCGGCGCGCATCCAAAGGGCAGGGGATAGGATCGGCCCAGAAATTCAGTCGTGACATCCGGCACAAACGGCCCTTCAAGGATCGAGGGCATAAACTCGATGTCCCGCAGAGCCGCCATGTTGCGGTGATGCTGGTCTTCAACGCCGGTTGCCGAATCCAGATACTCGAAAATAAAATGCGGCACCCGTCGCCGTGACAGTTCCCTTAAATCCGAAATCGCCGGGTATTTGTTCTCAAGCTCCATGACGTCACATAAGCCCAAGTCAAAGCGAAGGAAAACCTCCCCAGTCTTCTTTCTGGCAAAAATACTCATTCTTTAAGGCGCTTCCGTCAGGATGCGCCCACCACGCCGCGAACAAAGTTCGCGGCTCAACTCATCAATTCCAACCTCGATGGCCAAGGATTATCGGACAGAACAGAGCGCGAACACCCTCTTTCCCTTACTTCATTAACCCGGTAAGCTCTCGCCCCATGAGCAGCTTCGCCGACGACAGTGATTTCCCCGACCGCATGCCCCTTTCGGCGCAAGCCGTCGCCGCCCGTCCCGCCCCCTATCTGGACGAATTGAACCCCGCCCAACGCGAAGCCGTCGAGGCATTGGACGGCCCCGTCCTGATGCTCGCTGGCGCTGGAACCGGCAAAACCAAGGCCCTGACCACCCGCATCGCGCATCTTCTGGTCACCGGCAAAGCCCGGCCCAACGAAATCCTTGCCGTGACATTCACCAATAAAGCCGCACGCGAGATGAAAAACCGCGTAGCAGGGCATTTGGGTCAGACCATAGAACGCATGCCCTGGCTCGGCACCTTCCACGCCATCTGTGTCAAACTTCTCAGACGCCACGCCGAACTCATTGGCACAGAAACTATTAGCGGATTGAAACCAGACGGCGGGGTCGAGAATGATGCTGTCTTGCTGGACGAAAGCGAAGGCGGGCAAGGCGCATATGATTTGGGCCCAACGCCTCGGCCAGGCGTTCAAGCCACAACTCAAGCCAACGACCGCTCCCATCTGAAATCCAATTTCACAATACTGGACACCGACGATCAGGTCCGCTTGATGAAGCAACTGATCGTCGCGGAAGGCATCGATGAGAAACGCTGGCCCGCCCGCCAACTGGCCCACATCATCGATGGTTGGAAGAACAGAGCTTTGACCCCCGACAAAGTTCCCGCAGCCGACCACGGAGCCTTCAATCACCGCGGTGTTGAACTATACGCCGCATATCAACAACGGCTGCTCACCCTAAACGCAGTCGATTTCGGTGACCTGCTGCTCCACGTTGTCTGGATCTTCCAGAACCACAATGACGTGCTGGAGCAATACCAACGCTGGTTCAAATACATCCTCGTCGACGAATACCAGGACACCAACGTCGCCCAATACCTCTGGCTGCGACTTCTGGCCCAAAGCCACAAGAACATCTGCTGCGTCGGCGACGACGACCAGTCCATCTACGGCTGGCGCGGTGCCGAAGTAGGCAACATTCTGAAGTTCGAGAAAGATTTCCCCGGCGCCAAAGTCATCCGGCTGGAACAAAACTACCGCTCCACTCCCCACATCCTTGCCGCCGCGTCCGGTGTCATAACCGCCAACCAGGGCCGGTTAGGAAAGACTTTGTTCACTGAAGCTGAGGAGGGTTGGAAAGTTAAATTGATCGGCCACTGGGACGGAGACGAAGAGGCCCGTTGGATCGGCGAGAAGATCGAGAGTCTTGCCGATGGAAGTGCGAGTGAAGCCATTTACCGGCAAAATCCACGCTCAAAAACTAATTCACAGGAAGCCGAGCGGTTGTCGAAGGGTGGGATAGTTTCCCAAAACTCTGATGGTGACATTCATCAAGTAAATCTGAGCCGTGCGAATAGCCTTTCTCCTAACGGTGTAGGGAACAATCCTGTGCCGCGAAAATTCGAGTTAGATGAAATCGCCATCCTCGTGCGCGCCAGCCACCAAATGCGCGCGTTCGAAGACCGTTTCCTGACTATTGGCCTTCCCTACCGCGTGATCGGCGGCCCTCGTTTCTATGAGCGTATGGAAATCCGCGATGCCATGGCCTATTTCCGCCTGTCGGTCAGCCCTGACGATGACCTCGCGTTTGAACGCATCGTAAATACTCCCAAGCGAGGCCTAGGCGACGTCGCCCAGAAGAAAATCCAGACCGCCGCCCGCACCAATGGAGTGTCCCTGGTCGAAGGCGCACGCCTTCTCCTCGCGGCCAAAGGTCTCGGTGGCAAGGGTGCCAAGGAACTCGCCAAACTTGTCGAAGGTCTTAGCCGCTGGCACTCGATTGTGCGCGCAGGCCAGAACCACCTCGAACTGGCCGAACAAATTCTGGACGAAAGCGGCTACACCGAGATGTGGCAAAACGACAAAACCCCCGAAGGCCCCGGACGTTTGGAAAACCTGAAGGAACTCGTCAAAGCGCTGGAAAGTTTCGAGAACCTGCAAGGCTTCCTGGAACACGTTTCGCTGATCATGGACAACGAAAGCGAAGACGGCGAAGCCAAAGTCTCGATCATGACACTGCATGCGGCCAAAGGTCTGGAATTCCCCGCCGTCTTCCTGCCCGGCTGGGAAGATGGGTTGTTTCCGTCCCAACGCAGCATGGACGAAAGCGGCCTGAAGGGCTTGGAAGAAGAACGAAGGCTGGCCTACGTCGGCATCACCCGCGCCGAAGAAATTGCAACGATCAGCTTTGCCGGCAACCGTCGGGTATACGGCCAGTGGCAAAGCCAGATGCCCTCGCGCTTCATTGATGAACTGCCCGCAGATCACGTCGAGGTCCTGACCCCGCCCGGCCTTTATGGTGGAGCCTTCGGTGCCGCCGCAGCCCCTGACATGGCCGGTGCTCCCAAAAGCGACTTGCACGATCAAGCCGCTCAGGCCGATGGGTACAACTCGCCTGGATGGAAACGCCTTCAAAACCGCAGCCAGCATCGCGGCATGTCGCAGCCGTCTGAAGCCAAGAACATGGTCATCGATCTGAACGCAACCTCGTCTCACACCATCGGCGACCGGGTGTTTCACCAAAAATTCGGATACGGCCACATCACCGGGATCGAAGGCGATAAGCTGGATATCGCATTCAACAAAGCCGGTGATAAAAAGGTCGTTGCGAAGTTCGTCACAGCGGCGGCCACCGCCGGGGACGACGTTCCGTTCTAACAGGTGTCGCCGCGGGCTGCGCCCGCGTCGATCCGCCTCTCGCTGACGCTCGGGGCTGGACAGGGGCTTTGCCCCTCAACCCTTCGGGTCTCACCCCAGGATATTTTCGGGCCAATAATAGCGCTTTGTTTACTCTGTTCGGTGAGGCTGAGGGCGCGGCACAGGCGGGGACGCCGATGGCCGCGGCCGGTAATTACCGGGCGGCCCGTTTCTTAAGAGGCGGGCCGTGTCTATTATTGGCCCATAAATATCCTCAGGGGGACTGGGGGATGAAATCCCCCAGTCTGTCGACGACGTCAGTCGGCGAAACCCTCAGTTCGCCCAGTTGCCACCCCGGAACACAGGCACACGCTCGCCATTGGTCGTAACGCCATCAATTTCGGTCTCGGCGCTGCCGATCATCCAATCCACATGGATCAGGCTTGAATTTCCACCACGCGCCGCCAGATCAGTATCCGAAATGTCATCAGACTCCAGCAGGCAATCCTTATAACACTGGCCCAAAGCGATATGGCAGGCGGCGTTTTCGTCATAAAGCGTGTTGTAAAAAAGAAGCCCGCTTTCGGAGATTGGCGATGCATGAGGCACCAAAGCAACCTCGCCGATCCGGGACGCGCCCTCATCCGTTTCCAGCAGCTTCTTGAACACATCCTCGCCGCGCGATGCACTTGCTTCCACGATCTTGCCGCCTTCGAAGCGCACCTCAATGTCTTCGATCAAGGTGCCTTGATGGCTAAGGGGTTTCGAAGCCCGCGCCACCCCGTTCACATTGGCCAAATGCGGCGTCGTAAAGACCTCTTCGGTGGGCATGTTCGGGTTGCAGATAATGCCGTTCTTGGCCTCACTTGCGCCGCCCTGCCATAGATGACCATCAGCCAGCCCGACGGTCAGATCGGTGCCCGACCCCTGGAAGTGCAAGGCTGCAAATCGCTGGTCGTTCAGCCAATCCCGCCGCCGCGCCAACTCGCTGTTGTGCGCATCCCAGGCCGCAACCGGATCATCGCGATCTACGCGCGAGGCGGCGAAAATCGCCTCGGCCAGCCGCGCCTGCGCCGCGTCACCGTCCAGATCAGGGAACATCAATTGTGCCCAGGCACGTCCCGGATAAGAGACGATGGACCAGTTGATGGCGAAGCTCGCGATCTTTTCCAATGCGGGTTTATAGGCGATGGATTGCGCCTTAGACGCACGCCCGACCTTTTCAGGGTCCATATCCGACAGCGCCATGGGATTGTCCGATGATACATGCAAGCGTGCAGCGTTCGCTCCATATGCCTCGCCCATGCCTTTGAACAACCAGTCAGGGGCGTCGTCGAAACTGTCGTCTGCGCCATGCAGATACCGCGCCCGCATGATCGCTTCGTCACTCAAAATAGGCGTGACGACCGATGCGCCCGCTTTATAGGCGGCGACCGCTATCCGGCGCACCAAAGGCAGCGCTTCTACCGATCCAGTCAAAACCAACTGCTGCCGCGGTTGCAGGTTCAAACCGGTGCTGACCGCGACGTCGGCCAGACGATCCAGTTTTGAGACGTCAAAGGGCAGGGTGGCGTCGGTCATGATAGGTCTCCTTGGGTTACCCTCGACGTAAGCTGCGTTCCCATTGCCGTAAAGCCGCTTTGCGCAAATATTTTGTCGTGTTTCCTGTGGAAAGTCCGGGACAAACGGGTCTTTGATGAACCGGCGCTATTTCATCGGAGCCCCCAATGGTCACCTCTCACATTCAAGAGAAACAGCCTGACAGCACCCTGCTGGCCATCGCCGCGATAATTATTGCAATGCTGTCGCTGTCCTTCGGGGACGCGCTGGTGAAACTCTACAGCGCGGATTTCGTCATCTGGCAAATATTCATCCTGCGCTCGGTTATCGCCGTCGCGGTTTTGATGGTCGCCTGGTGGCTTTGGGTGCCCCGTGACCGAAAGCGCCCCGGCCACATCGGCTGGACGTCCTTGCGCAGCCTACTGATGGTGATCATGTGGATTTTCTACTATCTGGCGCTGCCCAATGTTCAACTGTCACTGGCGGCTGCGGCAATGTATGTCGCGCCGCTTTTCATTACGCTTTTCTCGGCAGTATTTCTGGGCGAGCGTATTCGTCCCGTCGGCTGGATCGCTGCCACGATCGGTTTTGTCGGTGTTCTGGTGATCTTGCGCCCGCGCGCGGGAGACATCAATTTCTACGCGTTTTTGCCAATCATCGCGGCGATGTTCTATGGTTTTGCCGTCATCCTGACGCGCAGCAAATGCCGGAACGAGCATCCCGTTACGCTGTCCATCGCGTTGAACGCAGCTTTTCTTGTGGTTGGGGCAATTGGAACAGCGATCGTCCCGTTCCTGACCGACAAGCGCGAGGGGTTCTTTCTGGGACTATGGCCTGACATGGGTGGGGCGGAATGGGTGACGATGCTGATCCTGGTTGCCGTCATCCTGATCACAGGCTTTTTCGTCATCATCGCCTATCAGAATGGCCGGCCACAGATCGTCTCGACCTTTGATTTTTCGTATGTCGGCTTTGCCGTTCTCTGGGGTGCCCTGATGTTCGGGGACCTGCCAGACACCATCTCGTTCGTCGGCATCCTGATGATCGTTGGCGGTGGAATGCTGAGCCTTAGAAACTAAAAAACGCGCTCCGTTTCCGGGGCGCGTTTTTTAAACCAGTCAGGCGGGTGGGCTTTATGCCGCTTGCGCTTGCTCGGCGGCGTGACGCCGCTCGCTTTCTTCACGGCTGAGCGCGACGGATGTCCGCACACCTTTGCCGACGAATTCCATCAGGCCCTTCACAACCCGTTCGTTCGGGTCGATACCCGCACAGGTCAGAACCTCACGACCATCGCGCGACCGCGCCCAACGCGCAATCTGCTCAGGACCGTTCCCATATTTCTTGTCATCAGCAATGGCATCATCGAGCGCCGCCAGCACAACTGCAGCGAAAAGTTTCTTCGCGCGATTGCCTTGCTCGTGGTTAAATGCCGTGCCGTCCACAAAGTCAGCCATTCTTATTCCTTTATTCTTGCTCTTGCGCCTTTAAGCGTGACGTCCCTTATGACGGGTTCGACACCACTTTTGTCATTCTTTTTTGGAATGGCTCCTATGCGTGGTAAGCATAGCCAGCAAATTTCCAATCCCTGATTTCGCAGCCTTGTCAGCAGCTTGTGCCTAGAATATAGGGTTTTGAAACGTTTTATCAACAAAATGATGTGGTTGACCGCGATGCCAAAAATCAATGGAAACGAGATTCGAGTCGGAAATGTCCTTGAACATAACGGCGGATTGTGGGTTGCGGTGAAAACCGACCACGTAAAGCCCGGCAAGGGCGGCGCTTTTGCCTAGGTCGAGATGAAAAACCTCCGCAATGGTTCGAAACTGAACGAGCGTTTTCGTTCGGCTGACAAAGTGGAACGCGTCCGTCTCGAACAAAAAGATCAGCAGTTCCTCTACGAATCCGACGGTATGCTGGTCTTCATGGACAACGAAACCTTCGAGCAGATCGAATTGCCCTCTGACATCCTCGGCGACCGCCGCCCGTTCCTGCAAGACGGCATGTCCATCAAAATCGAATATCACGAAGCCGAGGCCCTAAGCGCTTCCCTGCCGCAGAAGGTCACATGCATGGTTGTCGAGACCGAGCCGGTCGTCAAAGGCCAAACCGCCGCCAACAGCTTCAAACCTGCGATTCTGGATAACGGCGTCAAAGTCATGGTCCCGCCCTTCGTCGGTCAGGACGAAGCGATCATCGTGAACACCGAAACGATGGAATACGCCGAACGGGCCTAGCGCTTAATCACGCACCTCAACAACGGCGTCACCGGCTCTTAGTGTTCCGGTGGCGCGATCTTTGCGCAAATATGCGATGCCGCGCCCGTCAGCCTGACTGAATAACGTGCCCGCAACTTTCCCGGCTTCGTTGACTATTTCGGTGCCTACGGGTGCCACTCCGTCAACTGCGACAGACATCAAACCCTTTTTCAGTTCCGTTTTATGCTTCATGCGGGCGGTCACTTCCTGACCTACATAGCACCCCTTCTTGAAATCAACGCCATTCAGACGTTCGAAACCGACTTCCAGCGGGTAGCTCTCGTTCGGTAGCAACTCAATGCCGGTTTCCGGCACCAAAGCCGCAACGCGCAATGCGGTCCAATTGCCATCGTCACCTGAACGCCCATCATAGGCCCGCCATCCCAACGACGCATGCCGAGGGTCTGCAAACGCGCCTTCCGCGCCATCTCCCAACCCGCGCGAAGGTACAATGTCGGTCTCTTCAATGGTCACATCAGCCCGCAGCTTATACATCGACAACCGCTGAACCAGCGCCGGGGCCAGCGCGGCGCCCACATCCAGCAAAATGCTGTCGCCTTCAGCCAAAAGAAAGAAATCGGCCAGATACTTCCCTTGCGGCGTCAGTAGCGCCGTCCAGACCAGACCCCGATCCACCCGCGCCACATCATTGGTCACAAGGTTTTGCAAGAAGTCCCGCACATCCCCGCCGCTGATCTTTAAGACTTTCCGCTCGCCCATGCTGGCCTCCTGCCGCGTCTCGCGCCTATATAGGGCGAACATTGGCAAACTGCATCCCATGGCCGCACAGCTTTCTATCATTATTCCTACGCTAAACGCCGCAACTCAATTGCCCGAAACGGCAAATGCGTTGCTGGAAGGTATTTCGACGGGCTTGATAAAAGAACTGATCATCTCTGACGGTGGTTCTTCTGACGAAACTGAAATGATCGCCAAAGAGCTTGGGGCTATATTCATATCCGGCAAAAAGAGCAGGGGCGGGCAGATCGCCCGCGGCGTCGCTGCTGCAAAAGGTGACTGGCTCCTGATCCTCCATGCTGACACACATTTGTCTCCTGACTGGATGGGCGCTGCGCAGGTGCATATGACCCATCACGGCCAAGACGCCGGTTGGTTCCGTCTCAGATTTCGCGCCGAAGGTATCATGGCGAAACTGGTGGCCGGCGGGGCAAACATTCGTTCAAAGCGGCTTGGCCTGCCATATGGCGATCAGGGTCTTTTGGTCGCGCGCGCTGTCTTGGAGCGTGTTGGCAGTGTTCCGGAGTTGCCTTTGATGGAGGACGTCGAACTGGCTTGCCGCCTCAAGGGCCGTCTTCGCCGGTTAGAGGCATACGCAGATACCTCAGCCGAAAAATATTTTTCCGAAGGTTGGATTAGGCGCGTCGCGCGAAATCTTTGCACGCTGGCTAAATACGCGCGCGGCCGCGACCCAGAGCAACTGGCGGCGGGATACGACAACAATTCAAAGTCTTAGCGCCGTGGTAATCTTTATGACCGAACGGTCGTCGTTAACGCAGCGTGCTTTGGAAAATACCGACGTAATACCGACGCGATACAGACAGCCGCTTTTCCATGAAAATAAGGCGTTTACCCTTGCAGACGTCGCGCGCAACGTTTTTGGGCGTGCGCCGCGTTAACTTTCTTTGAACTGCAGATCGTGAAGCCGGGCATATAGCCCACCGCGCGCCAGCAATTCTTCGTGGCGGCCTTCGTCCACAACCTGGCCTTTGTCCATCACGATGATCTTGTCTGCATTGCGGATCGTTGACAGCCGATGCGCGATGACAAGCGTCGTTCGATCCTTTGCCAGATGATTCAATGCCGCTTGCACTTTGGTCTCAGACTCGGTGTCCAGTGCCGACGTGGCCTCGTCCAAAAGCAAGATAGGCGCATTCCTGAGCAATGCGCGTGCAATCGCCACCCTTTGACGTTGTCCGCCAGACAGGGCTGACCCACGCGGCCCCGCTTCGCTCTCAAGTCCGCGCTCCAACTGACTGACAACATTCGTTAAATATGCAGCTTCTACTGCCGCATCCAACTGGTCTTCCGTTACATCCGGCGTGTTCAGAACAATATTGTCCCTCAGACTTTCATCAAACATCGGCGCGTCTTGTGTGACCACGGAAAACAGGCTGCGCAACTCCCTTAGATCGGCCAGATCAATTGCCGTCTCCCCGATCTTGACAGCCCCTGATGAAGGGTCGACAAGCCGTGTCAGCACATTGAAGATGGTCGATTTGCCGGCACCTGACGCGCCCACCAATGCCGTTGTTTCGCCAACCTTTGCCGTGAACGTCGCGCCATTCAGCGCCACTTCAGACCCAAAGCTGACGGCAACATTGTCAAACGTAATATCGGCATTCTCGGCGGTCACAGTTGCTGCCTCAGCAGGTGAATTAATCGTCGCCTGATGCTCGAACAACTCATACACACGCTCAAGGCTTGCCCGTGCCGTCTGCCAAGCCCCCGAAACGTTGGCAATCCGTCTAAGGGGTTCAAAAATCAGACCCATTGCTGTGAAGAACGACATGAATTCACCAACAGTCTTGTCGCCATCAATGATCTGGTTGCCGCCGTAGACAATGACCCCAAAAAACCCAATAGCAGCGACCAGGTCGGTCATGACCGGTATCCCTGCCATGCCAAATCTGACCCGCATTTCCTGTTTCAGTAAACCATTTGCCGTCGCACGAAATCGTGTGTCTTCACGGGGCTCGCTGGTGTTCAGCTTAATGGTGTTCACACCATGAAAAATCTCATCCAACCGCGTTGACATTCGTGCAGCTGCGGCCCTGGCGGCATGGCTTCGTTTGCGCACAAATCGCTGAAGAGCAACCACTGGAACCAATAAAACCGGCGCGGCTGCGACAGCGATTAAAGTCCAAAGCCAATCCACTGAAATTGCGACGGAAAACAACGCGATCAAACTTATCAAATCGCGCCCAAAAGCGGATAAAACAGTTGCCCAGATGGCTTGCGCCGCCGTGGTATCCCCGCGCACCCTCTCAATCAAAGTACCCGGTGGATTGCCCTGAAAGAACTGGCTGTCCAGTTTCATCAGATGCGCGACAAGATCGGCTTGCATCGCCGTCACGATCCGCAATCCGGCGCCTTGCATGATGGTGCGATGGGCAAATGCCGCAAAGGCCCGGATTACAAAGATGCCACCAATTGCCCCAGCTACAAACCAAACTGCCCCGCGGTCACCGGCAATAAAGACCTGATCGAACATCGGCTGAACCATATAGCTCAGCGCACCCAACATAGACCCTTCTATGGCCATGAAAATAAACGCAATAAAAATCCAAAGTCGTTCAGATCTCAGATAATTCTGCCAAAGCCAACGGGGAACAGGCGCTTGCGCGCCGTCTCTTGGAGGTAATGGGGGCGTGGGTCTTGGCTCGATCACGGACATTATTTTCTCATCGTTGTCTTTCCCTAGCGCCCACAGCCGGTGCAGACAAGCGATGCAGTGATTGACCTTGCCGGACATGACTCATACCCCTTCTGCATGACAGCTTCAGGAGTGAAAATTTGACGCTTTCGAATGGACGGGAATATTTAGCGATTCCGGGACCTTCTGTGATCCCCGACCGTGTTTTGCGGGCGATGCATCGAGGGTCTCCCAATATTTACGAGGGTGAGCTGGTGGAAATGGTGCCGGGCATCCTGCGCGACCTGAAGTCTGTGGCGCGCACCCGGAACAATGTCGCGATTTATATCACCAATGGTCACGGCACCTGGGAAGCAGCACTGACAAATATAGTCTCAAGGGGCGATAAAGTCTTGATTCCCGCGACCGGAAATTTCGCTCTTGAGTGGGCAGAGATCTGCCGCGGATTGGGCTTGAATGTAGAACTCATGGACTTTGGCAAGCGCGCCGCGATTGATCCCGAAGCTGTCGGCGAAAGTTTGGCGCAGGATCAAGACGGCCTGATCAAAGCAGTTCTGGCAGTGCACGTGGACACTGCAACCAGTATTCGAAGCGATATCAAAGCCCTGAGCGACGCCATGTCTAAAACCGGACATCCCGCATTGTTGGTAGCCGACTGTGTTGCATCGCTGGGATGCGATGTGTTCGAAATGGATGCTTGGGGCGTTGATGTAATGATAACGGCGTCCCAAAAGGGGTTGATGACGCCGCCCGGTGTCGGTTTTGTCTTCTTCAATGAAAAGGCCGACAAGGCCCGTGACATCGCGGATTGCGTGACACCTTATTGGGACTGGCGACCGCGCACAGCGCCTGACATTTTCTATCAATATTTCTGTGGAACTGCGCCAACGGTGCATCTTTTTGGGTTGAGGGTCGCGCTGGACATGATCGCGCAGGAAGGCCTGGAAAACGTATGGGCGCGCCACCACACGTTGGCACAGGCAATCTGGGCGGCGTTTGAACACTGGGGACAAGGTGGTTCTTTGGAGCTGAATGTCGCAAATGCCAGCTTGCGATCACATGCGGTCACCAGCATTCGGGCGGGCTCCAACAAAGCCACAGGGCTTCGGCAATGGTGCCAGACAAAGGCAGGTTTAACGTTGGGCATCGGACTTGGAATGGCACCGCCAAATTCGCGAGAATGGCACCATTTTTTCCGCCTGGGTCACATGGGGCACGTGAACGCACAAATGATCCTGGGTGCACTCGCGACCATCGAATCGGGAATGAAGGCTGTTGGTATTGAACATGCTTCCGGCGGTATAGAAGCCGCAGCAAAGTCGATTGCTGAAAATGCCTAGTTTACGTCTGGGTTTTGGCTTTGGCGCTTGGGGATCAGTCGATTTGCAATTGCGCTAATGATACTAGCAACAATAAAGCCCCAGATTGCCCAGATGATACAAAGCACCATGAAGATCACGACTCCGAACGAGACCAAAAAAGGCGTCGTATAATTTTCGACGGTTCCAGAATGTTGTTGGCGATCTGAGTTCATAGCGCCAGTTTAACCTAGAAATCGAATTTTTGGAGCCGCTTTGGCATCAACTTGCTGAGACCGGCAATTCTTAGCCGTCTCGCACCGATTTAAGAGCTTTTGGAAGGGCCGCTTCGAACAGGTCAAGATCAGCGTCCTTGCCACAGCTAATGCGAATACAGCGATTGCCCGGATGAGCGAAGGGCATGCGTACAAAAATTCCATCATCTACCAAGGCGGCCAACGCCGCCTTTGCAAAAGCGGCGTCCCGTCCACAATCAATGGTGACAAAATTCGTTGCCGAGGGCAGGGTCATCAGACCATTGTCGCGCGCGATGTCCGCAATCCGTGAGCGCGCCCGGTTAACCATTTCTTTGACCTCAGCGAGATATGTCTGATCCTCCAAAGCCGCCAAGGCACCAACTTGGGCGGAACGGTTCATTCCAAAGTGGTTGCGCACTTTCTCAAACGCGCGGATCACATCGCGATGCCCAATAGCATAGCCGACACGGGCGCCGGCCATTCCATAGGCCTTGGAAAATGTACGCATGCGAATGACCTTTGGGTTCGACGTATCGATTGTCGGCGCGGTCCCCTCGGGCGCAAACTCGATGTAGGCTTCGTCGAGTATTAACAAAGTGTTACCGGGCAGGTCGGCGATCATGGTATTTATGGTCGCTGCGTCGTGGTGACTTCCCATCGGGTTGTCGGGGTTTGCGATGTAGATCATCTTGGCGTCGACTTCGCGCGCCTTATTCAAAAGCAATGCGGGGTCTTCCTTGTCGTCGACAAAGGGAACAGCGTGAATTTTTCCGCCATAGCCTACAACGTGGTAGTTGAACGTCGGATAGGCGCCATCGGATGTGACAACGGCGTCGCCCTGATCGACAAACAGGCGAACCGCGTAGCCCAGTAGCGTATCGACGCCTTCGCCGACAACGACTTCATCGGGTTTGATGCCACAATGGGCGGCAAGGGCTTGGCGAAGATCATAACTTTCAGGATCGGCATACTTCCAGATATCCGCGGCGGACGTTTTCATTGCGGCGATTGCATTTGGTGAAGGTCCAAACACGTTTTCATTCGCACCAATGCGTGCGCGAAAAGCCTTGTTCATCTGACGTTCTGCCGCCTCGGGGCCCACGAAGGGCACTGTTGCGGGCAAGCCTTCAGCCAGAGGTGTCAGGCGTGGCTTTGTCATCTTGTTTCCCCTCCTACGGAGGCGATCCGCCGGGGGCGCTGCCCCCGGACCCCCGGAGTATTTTTGATCAGAAGAAGAGGATCAGTCCACTTCTGCAAGTCGGTCGAGCGCGGTCTTAAGTCGGGCTTCTTCTTGTACCCGGGCGGCGAGATTTTCGCGGGTTTCGGTGATGACGTCTTCCGGCGCGCTTGCCACGAAATTCGGATTGTTCAACCGGCCGCGCAGACCGCCGAGTTCTTTGGCGAGTTTCTGTAAGCTTTTGTCGAGGCGCGCTTTTTCCGCCGTGACGTCGATGAGGCCAGCCAGTGGCAGGGCGAATGTGCCGCCATCGACTGCGATAGTTGCTGCACCCTTCGGGGTAGTTTCTGCGGCCGTCAGCCCCTCGATTCCGGCTTCGCGGTCGCGCAGAATGATGACTTCATTTCGTGCCCATGCAGCCTTTCCAGCGTCGTCACACGCCAGTTGCAAAAGAGGCGCCTTCAGCGATTTCGGCACGTTCATTTCGCCCCGGATGCGGCGCACCTTTTCGATCAGATCGCGGACCCAGCGCATTTCAGTCACGGCGGCATCGTCAACCAACTCGGCATCATATGTGGGCCAATCGGCATGGATCAGCATCTTGTCGCGGGTCGCGGACAGGCCCCAAAGTTCTTCGGTCACAAATGGCATGATGGGGTGCAAAAGGATCAGCAACTGATCCAGTGCCCAGGCCATGACCCCCCGAGTTTCCTCGGCGGCTTCGGTATCGAACAGCGGTTTCGAGAACTCAAGATACCAGTCGCAATAGGTGTAGGTGAACGCATAAAGCGTGTTGGCGGCGTCGTTAAAGCGGAACGCATTCAGCGCCTCGTCAACCGCCTCGCGGGTCTTGGCAACTTCGCCGACGATCCACTTGTTGGCGGTGGCATTCAACGGCTGACCGGGCTGCCATCGGGCATGGCCAAAGACACCATTCATTTCGGCAAAACGTGAGGCATTCCAAAGCTTTGTACCAAAATTGCGATAACCCTGGATGCGTTGGGTCGACAGCTTCAGATCCCGCCCCATAGCGGCCATCGACGTCAGAGTGAAGCGCACGGCATCAGCGCCGAACTCGTCAATCAGCTCCAGCGGATCCAATACATTGCCGAGGGACTTTGACATCTTCTTGCCCTTCTCGTCGCGGACTAGGGCGTGGACATAGACTGTGTCAAAGGGGCGGTCGTTTACGGTGGCGTATTGCATCATCATCATGCGGGCGACCCAGAAAAAGATGATGTCAAAGCCGGTGATGAGGACGGAGGTGGGGAAGTACTTTTGGAGTTCCTCGGTGTCTTCGGGCCAGCCGAGGGTGCCGATGGGCCAGAGGCCGGAGGAGAACCATGTGTCGAGGACATCGGGATCTCGGTAGATCGGGTAAATGTGTGTGGTTTCTTTTCCCTTGGCGACCGCGTCCGCTCTATCGGCTATTGCTTCGATCGCAGCCTCCTTGTCTGCGACGAGGACGTACTCCATACCCGCCAAAACTTCTTTGTGCGCGATGCTTTTTTCGAGCACGAGATCTACGATATACCTAAGAACGGCATCATTGGGTCTGAAGCGCTCACCAATAATCTTTGATCCGAAAGTGTCGAAGTCTGTAACGGACTGTGGACAGAATGCCTTATCGAAATTTAGCGTGTCAGCGGCGTAAGGGTTAGCAAACGCCTTAAGTGTTTCTGGATTGTCCAGGTTCGGCCCATACCAAACCGGGATCTGATGTCCCCACCAGAGTTGGCGCGAGATGCACCAGGGTTCGATGTTTTCCAGCCAGTTGAAGTAGACCTTCTTGTGCTGCTCGGGCAGGATCTCGGTTGTGCCGTTGCGAACCGCTTCCAGCGCGGGGCCGACGATTTTCGCTGTATCTACAAACCATTGGTCAGTCAGCATCGGCTCGATCACAACTTTCGAGCGGTCGCCGAACGGCTGCATGATCTTCTTGCTTTCAACCATCGGGACAAGAGCGTCGGCACCTTCAGCATCGGCTTTCAACGCAGTCTTCCCAAGCACGGAGTTGTCGGCGCGGGTCATGACAGCAAGGCCCTCAGAGGTGATCTGTTCAATCACCTTCTCGCGCGCTTCGAACCGGTCCAGCCCGCGCAATTCGTCGGGAACTAGGTTAACGGTGTCGGCCTCAGCCTCGGTCAACGTTTTCTCGCCCTTGGCAACACTCATCGCCGTCGCGGCCATCTCGGCATAAGGCGCGCCATTGTCGCGCATGGACCCTTTGGTATCCATCAACCGATACATTGGGATGCCGCCCCGCTTGGCGACCTGATAGTCATTGAAGTCATGCGCGCCGGTGATCTTCACCGCGCCCGAGCCGAAATCGGGGTCCGGATACTCATCCGTTACGATCGGAACTAGACGCCGATGTTCCTTCGGGCCAACCGGAATTTCACACAGCTTTCCAACGATTGAGGCATAACGCTCATCCGACGGATGCACCGCGACCGCGCCATCGCCCAGCATGGTCTCGGGGCGCGTGGTGGCGATAGAAATGTAATCGCGGGTCTCGCTTAGGGTGACGTTTCCGTCCTCGTCCTTCTCGACATATTCGTAAGTCGCACCGCCCGCCAGCGGGTATTTGAAGTGCCACATGTGGCCGTCGACATCAATGTTTTCGACCTCGAGATCCGATATGGCGGTTTCAAAATGCGGATCCCAATTGACCAATCGTTTGCCGCGATAGATCAACCCGTCCTCATACATCTTAACAAAGACTTTGATGACGGCGTCGTGGAAATTCCCCTCTTCGCCTTCGGGCGCATCAGGCGCACCAGACATGGTAAAAGCGTTGCGGGACCAATCGCAGGACGACCCAAGCCGCTTTAATTGTTCAATAATCGTGCCGCCGGATTGCTGCTTCCATTCCCAAACTTTCGCGGTGAAGGCTTCACGCCCCATTTCGCGGCGGGAGGGTTGTTGGGCCTCGGCCAGATTGCGCTCCACAACCATCTGGGTCGCGATCCCTGCGTGGTCTTGCCCCGGCTGCCACAGCGTGTCGTGGCCGCGCATCCGGTGCCAACGGATCAGGATGTCCTGTAGCGTGTTATTGAAGGCATGGCCCATGTGCAGAACACCGGTCACGTTCGGCGGTGGGATCATGATCGAAAAGGTCTCGGCCCCCTCGGCGGCATTGGCACCTGCCTTGAAAGCCCCGGCCTTTTCCCAGGCCTCGTAAATCCGCGCTTCTGCGTCACTTGCGTTGAAAGTCTTGTCCATCAATCCATGCCTTTTCGGGTCGCGTCCCATTTAGCTGCCTTCGCCGCAAAGGAAAAGCGCCGGTTTGCTGTTCTTTCTGGGGAAAATACTCCGGGGAGGTCTGGAGGGGCTGGCCCCTCCAGCGGGTCGCTGCGCCAAAGGAGCAGCGAAACTGAGTATCAGCGTACTCGCCGATCTATTCTCGTTGACAGATGGATTAACGATTCAGAAGATCTAACACCGGCCACTTCGCCAATCGCATCAAGGGCCTTGTCCAGTGCATCTGTCGTGGATGCTGATAGCGAAACCACCAGATCAAACCGGCCGCTCGCCGTATGGGCTGATCGAACTTCGGGCAACCTTTTCAGTTTGGATAATACCGCTGGTAGGGTCATAGGCTCAATCTGCAACAGGGCTGTGGCACGAATGCGTCCGGCGCGGGCGGCTTCGCCAAGTCGCACTGTATAGCCGGCAATGAATTTCTGCCGTTCCAGGCGATCAAGGCGTGTCTGAACTGTCGAGCGTGCAAGGCTCAGCTTACTTGCCAAAGTGGCAACCGGCGTTCGTGCATCTTCGCCGAGAAGTTTCAGGATTTCTTCGTCAATTTCGTCCATTTGTGGCGTTTCCTCGGCGATTTGTATGAAATTGCACCAATAATAGACGAATTGATACTCGATTTCGGCGGCAAGAGGGGAGATTTTTGTGCAAGCGAAATAGGAAAACGTTCATGTCATTGGTCTCAGCGCTCTATCGTGCCCCGAAAACCCACTTGTTAACGCAATCACCGGATCACCCGGTTCTCTATTTTGCGCCCTCAATTTTGCAGGCCACAGCCCGGAGATTTCAAAAAGAGTTTCCCGGTCTGGTAACTTACGCTGTTAAGGCAAATGATGCAGAAGAGGTGCTCGAGAACCTGATGGCGGCCGGGCTCGACAGTTTTGATGTGGCTTCGCCGTTCGAGATGAAACTGGTGCGCCGGCTGATGCCGAGCGCGAACTTGCACTACAATAATCCAATTAGATCTGCCGCCGAAATATCCACGGCAGTAGAACTGGGCGTCGCGTCTTTTTCGATCGACTCGCTGTTTGAATTGAAAAAACTGGAAGCTGGTGGAATTCCATTGGGGACTGAAATTTCCGTTCGAATCCGCTTGCCGATCTCCGGGGCGGCTTATGATTTTGGCGCAAAGTTCGGCGCTGACCCAGACACGGCCGTTGCCCTGCTGAAGTCGGTGGTTGCCATCGGTTATGCGCCATCGATGACGTTTCATCCTGGCACCCAATGTGCTGATCCTTCAGCCTGGCGGGCTTACATCAAGATGTGTGCTGATATCGCACAAAAAGCTGGTGTTACCCTGCGACGACTGAATGTTGGAGGTGGATTTGCAGCACACCGAACCGGACCAGCCCCAGATCTTGGTGCCATATTCAAAGGCATCCAGGCAGCAGTTGTTCAAGCATTCGGTCAGGAAATGCCTGCGCTTGTTTGCGAACCTGGGCGGGCAATGGTGGCCGATGCCTTCAGTCTGGCTGCGCGAGTAAAAGGTATTCGTGACGATGGTGACACATTCTTGAATGACGGGATCTACGGTGGCCTGGCTGAGGCTCCGGTTTTGGGCAATGTGGATCGCTTCGAAATTGTCTCGACAATGCCACGAATTGGCGCGTGCACCGCGCGTATGGTATACGGTCCAACCTGTGATAGTCTGGACCGGCTTCCCGACACACTGTCCTTGCCGGATGATCTGGAAGAAGGCGATTGGGTTTTGTTTCACGGTTTGGGCGCCTATTCGACGGCAACCGTCACTCGGTTTAATGGGTATGGTGCCATCGAAGTCGTCACGGTAGACCGGCTGGCGTAAAAGACCACAGCCCTTTCTCGCAACAAAAATCACGCCGAATTTCATGGAAAGACTCTGCTGTCGGCCTTACCTCTTGGGTATGAAGCAATCTGGCATGAATACGCGGGACTTCAATGGCTCTGCGTGACCGAATACGTGGTCTTTGGGGGCTGTTTCGGCGAACCGAACGAGAAACCGTTCGTCGATCTCGCGGGCAAGTCAATCATGTGATCTTGCTCGATGGTATGATGTCAGAGCTCGAGACGGGTTTCGAAACCAATGTTGGGTTGATTTACAAAGCGTTGGATTCAGTCGCAGAAGAGCGGGACACATCAATCTATTACGAAGCGGGCGTTCAGTGGACAGACTGGAGCGCCACACTGGATGTGATTGAGGGACGGGGCATTAACCGACAAATCAGAAGGGCCTACGGATGGCTTGCAAGCCACTATCGTCCTGGCGACCAAATTTTCTTAATCGGCTATTCGCGGGGCGCCTATGCCGTGCGATCCTTGGGCGGGGTGATAGACCGCATCGGGCTTTTGAAACGCGAACAGGCCAGTGAGCGCATGATCCGCGAGGTTTACCGGCACTATCAATACGATACCGACCCCGCGACATGTGCTGCGTTCAGGCAGGCACATTGCCATGACAAAACGCCAATCGAAGCTGTGGCCGTCTTTGACACGGTGAAAGCGCTAGGCTTTCGTGCCCCGTTTGTTTGGAAATGGGAAGATGTAAAACATGCCTTCCACAATCATCGTCTGGGCCCTTCCATCTTGAATGGGTATCATGCGCTGGCTTTGGATGAGACTCGCGCGGCGTTTAAGCCGGTGCTCTGGAACACGACCGACAGGTCCGAAGGCGAAGTTCACCAAGTTTGGTTTCGAGGCGGGCACGGAGATATTGGTGGGCAGTTGGGTGGCTACCATCCAGCGCGCCATCTCTCAAATATTCCTTTGGTCTGGATGCTGGACCAGCTTGAAACCTGTGGGTTGCCGCTTCCAGATAATTGGCGCTCAGAAATCCAAACTGACCCCGATGCAAAGGCTGTAGGGACTTGGCGTGGATGGTCGAAATACTTTTTGGCACGAAAACCCAGGAGCATTTTGCTCGATCCCAGCGAACGCATTCATGCCACGGCGGTTGGTCGAACACCGCGCGCGAATGAGTTGGATACAGAAATCATCGCAGACAACTGATTATTTGCCGCCCAAGCATTTCTTGCCGTTCAGGCGACTTTCTCCAGCGCAATTTTCGGTGCCAACCCTAATGCGTGAACCACGTCCCGTGTAAGGGTCGGTTTATTCAAAGTGTAAAAGTGAAGATGGTTTACGCCATCGTCCAAAAGATCGGTGCAAAGCTCGGTGCAAACCGCTGTCGCCAGCAAGTCGGTGCGACCGTCGCGTTCTGCTGTTTCGAACATTTGAACTGTTTCAGTCGGTATTTTTGCGCCACAGCGCTTGGCGAATTTTTGCACACCCTGCCAATTTTCAATCGGCAGAATACCAGGGATAATCGGCGCAAAAATTCCAGCATCTGCACAGCGATCTCGGAACCGTTGATAAGTTTCAATGTCGAAAAAGAACTGGGTAATTGCTCCGGACGCGCCCGCATCGATTTTGCGTTTCAGCCATTCTACGTCGGCATTGTCGTCCTGTGCTTCTGGATGGCGGTCGGGATAAGCACCGACGATGATGTCGAAGTTGCCGCTATCTGTCAAAGCGGACACCAGTTCTGTCGTGTCGCTAAATCCGTCTGGATGTGGCCGGAATTGTCCTTGTCCCTTTGGTGGGTCGCCCCGTAATGCAACAATACGTTTGACGCCAACCGCTGCGTAGCTTTCCGCAATTTCCAAAGTTTCCTTTTTCGATGCGTCAACGCATGTCAAATGTGCCGCAACGTCCAGTCCTGCTTGTTGGTGCAACGCACATACTGCTTCATGGGTTAGTTTTCGCGTAGTTCCACCAGCACCGTAGGTGACGGATACAAATGATGGATCCAGATACGACAACGCCTGGACAGTGTCCCAAAGCCGAAACGACGCCTCCAATGATTGTGGCGGAAAGAACTCGAAAGAAATGCTTGGCGCGGACATGTGCGATGGTCTCCGTTGTTTCGCTGCTTGTGTCACATCGCCGATTGTGAGACAAATTCATAATATTCACTTACATTATGAGTTGCGCTCACAATTATGCATATCGAATTCCGCCATCTGCGAACCATTCGGGCAATTCACAAGGCTGGTGGCTTGGCACGAGCTGCCGATGTCCTGAACATTACGCAGTCAGCACTAAGCCATCAGGTAAAGGGTCTGGAGGATCAGGCGGGTGTCGAACTGTTCTTACGCCGCTCAAAACCGCTGAAGCTATCATCCGCCGGGCAGCGCTTGTTGAGACTGGCTGAAAAGGTACTGCCCGAGATCGAGCTACTGGAAGAAGATTTCCGTAATCTCAGGTCTGGAAAATCTGGTCGCCTGCATATCGCAATCGAATGTCATGCCTGTTTCGAATGGCTGTTTCCGGTGCTGGAAGAGTTTCGAAAGGCCTGGCCCGAAGTCGATGTCGATATCCGTCCCGGTCTGGCCTTTGATGCGCTACCGGCACTTTTGCGTGAAGAAGTTGACCTCGTGGTTTCGTCGGACCCGGAAGACCTTGTGGGGGTCAATTTCAAACCGTTGTTCGATTACGAACCGGTATTTGTCGCATCAGCCCAGCATCCTTTGGCGCAGAATGAGTTTGTTGTCGCTGAAGATTTTCGCGACGAACTGTTAATCACTTACCCTGTTGATCGCTCTAGATTGGACGTCTTTACTGAATTACTGACTCCGGCCAAGGTCGAGCCGCGAGCAGTTCGGCAAGTTGAATTGACAGCGGTAATTTTATTGCTGGTTGCGTCCAATCGAGGCGTCGCAGTTCTGCCTGATTGGGTTGTCCGCGAGGTGCGGTACCATTCGGACTATGTCACGCGAAAAGTCGGGCGCGATGGGGTCACAAAAAGACTGTTTGCGGCAACGCGTGACGATGACACGACCAAAGCGTTTATGGCTCATCTGCTGAAACTTGCTCGCAAAATCCCGGTTCAGATGCAGCGCGATAAATAGGATTTAACTTGGTTTCCAATCAGGAAACCGTCTGTTTCCAATGGCTTGCTACCTTTACGCGAAAGAGGCATCCGCTTACCTTTGGTCCATAGTTTCGGGGTGGGTGCGGTCTATGGTTCAGAAGACATCGGATAAATCCAATGAAATACTGGATGCTGCGCGGGCGATTGTTCGAAAAGATGGACCCGACCGGCTGACATTTGACGCCGTGGCCGAGAGTGTCGGAATTTCCAAACAGGCCGTCATCTACTGGTTTCCGAACAAGGCACGGTTGGTCGAGGCATTGGTCCGACCGGCACTGGAAGCCGAAGCTGCGGCCGGAAAAGCAGCGCTGACGCGCAATATTGGCGCTGACACAGCAATTCGCCGTTTGATTGAAGCCTTGGCCGTATTTCACACCTCTGACTTGGATCGATTTCGATTGATGTATGTTACTCCGCAGATCGGTCAGCGTGTCAGCCGTCGCGGAGCGATGTTGAGCACACTTGGCCGAATTCACCCGGCGACAACAGAAATGTATGACGCGCTGGCAGAAAAACTGGTCGCCGGTGGGCGCTACAATCGGGTTATGGATGCTCGACGCGCTGCGGCTGCTGTGCACACTTCGTTGCTGGGCTTATTGTTGCGGATGGCGATGGCGGACACGTTGAACGCTCCATTGCGTCATCGTGATGATGCTTTGATCGAAGCCCTCCTGGAAGTCATTGCACCCCAAGCAGCCTGATTGCTCTTGCACCCAGATGACCAACCCGTAGCTTGGCGGAAAGGTCTGGAGGGAAAAATGGCAAGAATCGGCGTGACCGGAATGGGAACCATGGGCGCGGCGATTGCGCTAAACATGGCCGAAAAAGGGTTTGATGTTGCGGTTCACAACCGAACAGCGTCGGTCATGCATGGTGTCGTCGCCAGTGCGGGTCCTCTTGCCGAAAGACTTACCCCAGCTGATGATCTTGAAGAATTTGTTGCCGCACTAGATGCTCCGAGGACAGTGCTAATAATGGTTCCTGCTGGCGCGGCCGTGGATGGCGTCATCGCAGCGTTGGAGCCACTTCTTGATCCTGGTGACCTTATTATCGACGCCGGAAACGCGGACTTCAACGAAACTCGCCGCCGTACTGCCGACCTCGAACGCAATGGGTTTAATTTCCTCGGCATAGGGGTTTCCGGGGGCGAAGAAGGTGCGCGTCATGGACCATCGATCATGGTCGGTGGTTCAAAGGATTCCTATGCGCTTGTGGCAGATATCGTTGCTGCGATTTCGGCCAAGTTTCAGGGCGATGCCTGTGCCGATTGGTTGGGGCCTGACGGAGCCGGTCATTTCGTAAAAACGGTTCATAACGGCATTGAGTATGCCGACATGCAATTGATTGCCGAAAGCTATGGTTTGCTGCGCGCCTCTGGTCGCAGTGTTCAGGACATGTCAGCGCTTTTTGCACAATGGAATGCCGGCCGCTTGCAATCCTACCTTATTGAAATCACCGCAGAAGTTCTGGGAGCTATTGACGTTGATTCCGGGAAACCCTTGGTGGATGTCATCGTCGATCAGGCGGGCCAAAAAGGCACGGGCCGATGGACTGTCATCGAAGCTTTAAAGCTGGGTCAGTCGGCGTCGACCATTGAGGCTGCAGTCGGCGCACGATCTTGGTCAGCTCTTCGGGATACGCGCAAAGCTGCTGAAACGACCTTTCCACCCAATGATGCCTCTTCGGGAATCTCTGATGATGAACTAGAGGCTGCGCTATTAGCTGCGCGGATCATAACTTATGGGCAGGGCATAGCCCTGTTGTCCGAAGCATCGGAAGCCTTCGAATGGTCCTTGGACCTGGCGCGTGTGGCCGAAATCTGGAGGGCAGGCTGCATTATTCGTTCTGCCATGCTGGACGACATTTCAGCTTCAGTGCGCGCGGGTCTGCCACACGGTCAGATCATTTTGGCACCCGCTTTTGCTGAAGTCGTTCGGGCGACAATTCCGGCATTGCGCAAAGTCGTCGGGGCGGCAATTGCTGCCGAGCAGCCGGTTCCTGCCATGGCGGCGGCCTTATCCTACTTCGATTCCATCAGGCGCGCGCGCGGCACCACCGATCTGATCCAGGGGCAACGGGACTACTTTGGACGTCACGGATTCAAGCGATTGGATCGCGAAGGCGACGGGCACCACGGGCCATGGGCAGACTAGGCCCATGACCCATTTGGTTGTTTAACCACGCATGCGTTTTACGACCATGCCGACGACCACCTGAACCACAAGGCCAGCCACACCGCCACCGACTAGGCTTCCAGCCATGGCGCCAATGTCCATGCCGCCGGCCGCTGCTGCACCGGACCCCATGAGGCCGCCCAGCAATTGGCCGCCGCCTACACCGCCGACAGCACCTGCAATGAGATTGCCGATGTTGCCCATATCGCTGCCTTTGGCGACTTTGCCGCCGCCAATACTGCCTGCGGTACCGCCGATAAGTTGTGCTATTATCTGTTCCATAATGATTTTCCCTTCGTTTTCCCTGGCATTGATGCAGGATTCATAAAAAAGGATGCAGAGCTACGGCAGGGGAAAATCCCGGCACACGCGTCATTTTGCGCGCGGTGGTGTGCGTGAGCCACGGCAGATAACGGGAAATTACGGCGATAGTCTCTTGGTTTTCTTGAAAAAGAACGCGCAAACTGTGCCCCAACTTTGTGCCGACTTTCAGCTTGCCGGGAAATGGTTTCTTCCGTAAACGACCCTGTCACTAAAGGGGCCCGAGTATGCAAGGCAGCGCAAATCTTACCGTCATGACCGCCGCCGCGCGCAAGGCCGGACGTAGTCTTTTGAAAGATTTTCGCGAGATTGAGAATCTTCAGGTCTCCAGCAAAGGGCCCGGCGATTTTGTCAGTCGCGCGGATGTTGCAGCTGAAACCATCATCCGAGAAGATTTGATGCATGCCCGACCGAATTATGGCTGGCTGGGCGAGGAAAGCAGCCCGCAAGAAGGTAAAGATCCGACACGTCGCTGGATCGTTGATCCGCTGGACGGAACGACCAATTACCTTCACGGCTTGCCACATTTCGCCGTATCCATCGCGCTTGAACACAAGGGCGAAGTCGTATCCGCAGTCATCTATGATCCGTCAAAGGACGAATTGTTCTTTGCCGAAAAGGGACAGGGCGCGTGGCTGAATGAAAGCCGTCTTCGTGTATCCGGTCGCACTAAAATGATCGAAAGCATCTTTTCTACCGGATTGCCGTTTGCAGGGCGGAAAGAGCTGCCGGAATCCTTACAGGATTTGGCGCGTATATTGCCAGTGTCTGCAGGTGTGAGGCGGTTTGGTGCGGCATCGCTTGATTTGGCCTATGTGGCAGCTGGGCGGTACGATGGTTATTGGGAGCGGGGCCTGCACGCTTGGGATATTGCCGCTGGACTGCTGATCGTGCGAGAGGCAGGCGGATTGGTCGATGGAATGGACAGAGGCAGCGATCCTCTCGAAACAGGAAGCCTCATCTGCGCCGCCGAGCCGATTTTTGACAGTTTTTCGAAAGTAATTCGTGGCGCTTAACATTTGTGCCATTTTTTGGCCGCAATTCTTCTCGAATAGTGAAGAATGCTGCCAAACCCTGAAGACGAAGCTGGGGGGCTTCCAATCTGGACAATTGCTGTCCTGATTGTCTTTGTCCTATCGGTCATGATGTTCCGACCCCGCGACATTCAACATACGACGTTGGAAGATGGCCTTGGCCCTGTAGTTGCCACCCAAAGTCTGCCTATCTGACAAGATAATGCTGCTGTGCGGCATTTTTTGCTTGCTATTTCGCATCGGCAGGGTAATAAAATTACTCGAAGGCGCGACTTTATGTCATTAAATTGCGGAAGGGATTGGGATGTTGGATAACCAACCCCGTGGAACAATCGTTATTGAAGATTTGGAAGTGGGCATGATACGCACGCTGACCAAGGAGATTACGGATCTGGATATCGAGATGTTTGCACAGGTCTCCACCGATCGTAATCCCGTGCATTTGGACGATGACTACGCCCGCGATACAATATTCGAAGGCCGCATCGCTCATGGTATGCTGACGGCCGGTCTGGTGTCAGCAGTCATAGGAGAGCAACTGCCCGGTCACGGCACTGTCTATCTTGGTCAAAGCCTTAAATTTATGGCACCGGTTCGCCCGGGAGATATCGTGACTGCCGAAGTTGAAGTGCTGGAAATTGACTACGGGAAACGGCGCGTAAAGCTGGACACGCGGTGTTTGGTCAAAGGAAAGCCAGTGTTGAAGGGCGAGGCCACGGTCCTTGCTCCATCGGCAAAATTCGACTGAGGGTTGCGGGCCGCGCGCTTGAGCGCTACGGCAAGTCTCATGCGTATTCATCGCGACACGACCTATCTCGATCCAGACGATCGCGGCGCAACTGCCGCGATTGGCAATTTCGATGGTGTACACTTGGGACATCAAGCAATTCTGGAGCAGACTGCCCAAGCCGCCGACGCACCCTTGGGCGTAGTCACATTCGAGCCGCATCCTCGCGAATACTTCCAACCGGAAGGCCCGCCCTTTCGCTTAATGAGCGCCGAAGCCAAGGCCAACCGACTGGAGAAACTCGGCGTCGCGCATTTGTATGAACTCGGCTTTGGGGCATCGATTTCTGAACTGACGCCAGAGGAATTCGCGTCAAAGATCATTGTTGATCGATTGGGCCTGAAGCATGTCACTGTCGGGCGTGATTTTTGTTTCGGAAAGGGGCGCACTGGGGACACCCAGATACTTCAGGAACTTGGCGTAAGTAAGGGATTTAGCGTTACAATTGCCGAACTTGTCGAAACCGGCGGGATGGACATTTCGTCGACCCGGATTCGCGACGCACTTAGCGACGGACGACCTCAGGATGCTGCAGAAATGCTTGGCCATCTTCATCGAATAGAAGGCCAGGTAATTCGCGGTGAACAGCGCGGTCGCGACCTTGGGTACCCAACGGCCAATATGTCGATCGATGGGCTGCATCCGCCGAAGTTCGGGGTTTATGCCGTTGCAGTGAATGTTCTCACGGGTGCAAACGCGGGCTCCTACGACGGAGTTGCTTCTTTGGGTGTTGGGCCAATGTTTGGAGAAAACATCGCAAACCTAGAAACACATGTTTTCGATTTTCGCGGCGATCTTTACGGAGCGGATTTGTCAGTCGCGCTGGTTGAATATTTGAGACCTGAAGCAACATTCGAAAGTCTGGAAGCGCTGATCACTCAAATGGACGCAGACTCGGAAAGCGCTCGCCTGATACTGGCAAAAAGCGAGCAGCGCGCATGATCGGCGCCTACGCAAGCATGGCTGTCTGATGCCGACAGTGAAAGATCCGATTGACCGTGTGGGCCTCCGCGAGGATTTCTGGGAAAGAGTTCCGCTCAAGAACCTGACGTCGAAAGAATGGGAGGCACTATGCGATGGTTGTGGAAAGTGCTGCCTAAACAAACTTGAAGATCCGGAAACCAATGAAATCGCGTTCACACGCGTTGCCTGCAGGTTGCTGGATGGCGATTCATGTCGCTGTGCGCAATACGATATTCGCAAGCAATTTGTGCCTGATTGCGTTGTGCTTACGCCTCAAAATATCTCAAAGATCGCATATTGGATGCCCTCGACATGCGCCTATCGCTTAGTCTTCGAAGGCAAACCTTTGAATGACTGGCATCCCCTGGTTTCGGGCAATCCAGAATCGGTTCATGACGCGGGCATATCCGTCAAAGGTTGGACTGTGCCAGAGTTCGAAGTGCCCGAGGAAGATTGGGAAGATCACATCGTTGAGGATTTGTGATGTTTTTTGCATCTGACAATACAGGACCAGTACACCCGAAAGTTTTGGAGGCCATTGCCGCAGCCAATAAGGGATACACCTTGCCTTATGGTAATGATCCCATAACTCAAACCGCGCGGGACAACGTGCGCGAAGTCTTTGACGCGCCCGAGGCCGAAGTGTTCTTTGTCACCACTGGTGCAGCTGCAAACAGCTTGATCCTTGCCAGTTGGGCAAACCCCTGGAGTGCGATTTTTTGCGGCCGCTACGCTCATATACATGATGGCGAGGGCAACAGTCCTGAAGCTTTTTCTGACGGCGCAAAGCTGACATTGGTTGGCGCTGCCGAGGACAAGTTCACAGCGGCCGAGTTGGACACTTCAATGTCGGCATGGGATCCGGGTCATCTGAACAATGCCGAGCCGGGGCCAGTGTCCATAACCCAGGTGGCAGAGTGGGGGACTATTTACACGCTCGATGAAATTCGTGCGATCGCAGATGTCACCCACGGGCACGGTCAGAAACTTCATATGGACGGCGCAAGGTTTGCGAATGCTGTGGTCGCACTTGGGGTTTCAGCCGCGGAAATGAGTTGGAGGGCCGGCGTCGATGCCGTGACTTTTGGCGGCACTAAAAATGGCCTGATGGGCGTGGAAACTGCTGTTTTCTTCGATCCCGAAAAGTCCTGGGAGTTTCAAAGACGTCGTAAGCGCGCTGCTCACTTGCTTTCGAAATCAAGGTATTTGGCAGCACAGGTTAGTACTTATCTGGAAAACGATCTCTGGCTGGAACTTGCGACAAAGGCAAATTCGTCAGCCGCGAGACTATGCCAAGGCATCGCGGCGTTTTCTGACGCCACAATTGCTTTCCCTTGCCAGGCGAATTTAGTCTTTGCATGGATGCCACGGCGTGTTCATCGTGGGATGATCGATGCCGGCGTTCAGTATTATATTGAACGAGGGCAACTTCAGGGCGAAGATCCGGAAGAGTTGTTGTTGGCGCGGTTTGTGTGCGGCTGCACCACAAGCATCGAAGACGTCGATCAATTTCTCGATGTCCTAAACAATTAGGCGGACAGAATGGACGATCCATATGCCCATCACCCAGGATTACGCGGCAAGATCGTTGATCCAGAGTCCTCTCTGTTTCGCAAAATGACTCAAGGTGACTTGGTTGAAAATCTGCAGGCCGAGGGCATTCGGACAGACTGGTTTTATACCGATGAAAAACGCGAAGCATTGCGCCGCGATGTGCTGAAAGATCGGCACAATTCGGATTTGTGGGTGTTCGGATACGGGTCACTAATGTGGAACCCGGCTCTGCGATTTCAGGAAGTTCGCCGCGCCCATGTGCCAGACCACGCCCGGCGTTTCATTCTGAAAGATATCTACGGGGGCAGGGGCACCGTCGAGGTTCCTGGCCTGATGGCCGCACTCGACCTTGGTGCTGGTTGCCATGGTCTGACCTTCCGTATTCAAGCGGACGACGTTGAAAAAGAGACAGAAATCCTCTGGCGTCGTGAAAGTGTTGGGCCAGCTTATCATGCACGTTTCGTAAAGGCGCAGTTGTCGGATCAGACAGTCGATGCTCTGACATTTGTCGCTGACTATGCGGCAGAAGCGATCGAGCCTGATATGACCCGCGATCAACAGTTGGAGTATCTCGTCACCGGAACAGGTGCCTTCGGAAGCAGCATGGACTACATCGAAGGCATTGCAGAGCACTTCGAGATTCTTGGCATTGACGATCCCGACGTGACATCACTGCTCCAAGAAGCCCAAGCCAGGGTGGCCGCAAAAGGCAGCTAAACAAATCCGGATTTTTTGGCGCCGTCACGCTGGATGACGTTATTTATAGCGATCAAATTATGCTCGCGTCGGGTCTTTCCGTCTTGTTCCAGGCTGATGCCAACGGCTTCGCCGGTTGCGCAAATATTGTCGTCCGCGACGACTGCATACTCCATAAAGAAACTGGACGGTTTCACCACTGTTGTACGGGCCGCGACAATGTAATCTTGGTTTTGGTGCATTGGTGCCAGAAAGTCCGCGGTAACCCGGCGCACAACCAACTGTGGATCGTCTTCGCCATAAGAGGAAAATCCATAGTCTTGGACGTAGGTGACTCTGATGGTTTCGAACCACTTCAGAAAGACGACATTATTGACGTGGTTCAATGCGTCCAGTTCGTAAAAACGGACGCGATCACGATACCCATAGGTCCATCCGTCAAGGCCCACATCGCTTAAGTTATGATGATCGAGAGGGGCCAGGAAGCGGGTCATAGTGAGATCCAAATTTTGGAGCGGGTGAAGGGAATCGAACCCTCGTATTCAGCTTGGGAAGCTGCTGCTCTACCATTGAGCTACACCCGCGCGCAGAGATAAGTGGTGCTTTACAGTTTCTGGGCGGTCAAGATCGCGCCCGGCGCCGGCGATGTCCACCACCTGCTTCCCCGCCGTCTCCACCTTGGTTAAAGTTTACATTAGGTAAATCGACCAGCGTATTCAGAATAGTGAATGGCTCGACCGCGTTGGGGATAGCCGAGGCATTGACGAAATGTTCCTGAAAGCGCGGTTCGATGGCAGTTTCAATCTTCTGGATGTTGCGGACCACCGTTTCGATCTCGTCTCGTGCATCGGTGTTCAAGAGCGCGATGCGCGCCCCTGTTCCAGCCGCGTTACCCGCCGAAGTTACTTTTTCCAGTGGGCAGTCAGGTATCATGCCCAAAATCATGGCGTGCTTGGGCGAAATGTGGGCGCCGAATGCGCCTGCCAAAACCACGCGATCTACGTTGTCCACTTCGCGCTTGTCCATCAACAGACGTGCGCCTGAATAAAGCGCTGCCTTGGCCATCTGAATTTCACGGATGTCGCGGTTGGTGACAGTGATGACCGGACCATCATTGGCCGAACCATCCCACACCAAATAGGACCAGGTGCGGCCGTCCGCGACACACAGTTCCGATCCAGTTTGCGTTGGGCTTCCGATTAGGCCGCTTGCGTCGACTAATCCGGCAATCCGCATCTCTGCGACCATTTCGATGATCCCCGAGCCGCAAATACCGGTGACTCCAGTCGTCGCTATGGCATCGGAAAAACCTTCTTCAGTTGACCACAAGTCGCTGCCAATGACTTTGAATCGGGGCTGTTTGGTAATCGGATCAATTTCGACGCGCTCAATTGCGCCGGGCGCGGCGCGCTGTCCCGAGCTGATTTGCGCGCCTTCGAAGGCAGGACCGGTAGGAGATGAACAGGCGAGAACGCCATTCTTATCGCCAAGCTGAATTTCGGCGTTAGTGCCGACATCGACGACCAGAACGAGATCTTCGGATTTGTCCGGCGCTTCTGACAACGCAACTGCTGCTGCGTCAGCCCCAACATGGCCGGCGATGCACGGCAGCAAATAGAGACGGGCAGCGTTATGCCATTCAAAGTCAAGCTCGCGCGCCCAAAGATGCATAGCGTCAGATGTGGCCAATGCAAACGGGGCCTGTCCCAATTCAAACGGATCAATACCCAATAGTAAGTGGTGCATGACCGGATTGCAGACGATAACACCTTCCATGATCAAATCGGCCGTAATATTCGCATCCGCAACAATGTCTTGTGTCAGGCTATTGATGCCCTCGCGCACGGCCGCAGTCATTTCATCGGCACCGCTGTCGTTCATCATCGAATAGCTGACGCGGCTCATCAGGTCCTCGCCAAAGCGAATTTGCGGATTCATAAGTCCCGCCGAGCCAACAACTTCACCGGTGCGCAGATCACATAGATGACCAGCTATCGTGGTCGACCCCAAATCGATCGCAAGGCCATAGACCGATCCTTCGTAGAAACCCGGCCAAATTTGCATCACACGCGGGGCGTAAAAGTCGTCGCCCATGTGAATGGCGCAAGTGACTTTCCAGGCACCCTTGCGCAACAGCGGCTGCATCTTTTGGATGACGCCCAGATCCGCATGGACCCCCTTGATCTGCCATTGCTCTTCCAGAGCCTTTGACAGACGCTCAAGGTCACCAGTGGGGTCGTGCATGTCAGGTTCTTCGACCTCAACATAAACCAGCCGAACAGCCGGATTCATGGTAATATCGCGCGCTTCCGCTCGCTTGCGTACAACCTGCTTGTGTACCTGGCTTTCCGGCGGCACATCGATAACCAGATCGCCCTGAATTTGCGCCTGACACCCAAGGCGACGACCGTCGATCAATCCACGTTTTTGCTTGTAGCGTTCCTCGACCGCATTCCATTGAGAAACCGCGTCTTCTGCCACAGTCACACCGTGCTTTGGGAAATTTCCGAATCCCGGTGTGACCTGGCACTTCGAGCAAATTCCTCGCCCTCCGCAAACAGAGTCTAAATCTACGCCCAATTGTCGCGCAGCCGTCAACACTGGTGTGCCGAGCTCGAAATGGCCGCGTTTGCCCGAAGGGGTGAAGATCACCAACGCTTTGTCAGTCATGGATTTTCCGCCTGTTCTTGGGCATAAGATAGCCCTCTTTACAGCCGTTGAAAGGGCCAGTCACGCCAGAAAATATGCCCGAAACGGCATGGATTTCTTGAATTTAGGCAATCTGGTGATACCCTGAAGATTGTAACAAGTTTTGGGAAAGGTAATCCCCATGGAGCCTATGGTTTTGGCATCCGTCGCACTGATCTATGTTTTGCTTCAGGCCGCGACAATTTTTAGCTTCACAGGTCTATGGCTGCTTGCGGCAATTTTGCCCGTGCCGGCGCTGTGCATATAGATGATCGGTTCGGTGACGGCCGGCCTGTTCGGAGTTCCAGGATCAGAACTTTTGGGCACTTTGGCTGTGCCGCTGGGATTGGCTTATCTGATCTTTTTGATCCTGTTGTCTCAGGTCTTCAGAATTGTTCAGCCAGACATCAATTAGAGACTGAGTTCATCAGGAAATTCGCACCCCCGATCCACACGGCAAGCGGGACCGGCAAAACGGCCAATGCAATTACGGCGACCGACGTAGGTGTGTGGAACAGGCGGCTGAATCCGGCGATGAAAGAAATCCCACCGCCGCCGCCGATCACCGAGTTTCCGGGAATGTTCAATAAAGCCGCCAACAGGATGTAACGCCCGGATCGAAGCAGGGGATGCATCCATTTCGGTGCTCTTTGGACCAGATGTTCCAGTCTTTCCGTCCGGCTCATTGGGGCAAGTCGCTCGACAAGATCGCAGGCGCGTCGCAAATGTAGGTCGGCCAGCACGCGATGTAGCCATGCGTAAGGCGTGAACCTGCCAGCAATAAGAGCGATAGTCAGGCCAATGACAGTTGCCAGATAGACCATGGGGGCGACTTCGGCACCCTTGAGTAGCAATAGAGAAATACCAATCTCGATACCTGGAACAAACGGAATGGCGATAAGTAACGCGTAGGCGACCAGGACAGTCGCCAACAGTCCCCACATTAGCTTTTCGTTTCCGACAATCTCAGCACGCTCTGTGGCCCATTCCATAGCGAAATGAATGATCATAACGGCCAGCACAACAAAGACGACCTTAGAGGCAATACGCAGAAGGCCTGATTTTATCGGCGGGAACTGATCCTTGTCGGACATAAGTCGCCTTGTTGTGTTTTGCCGCGCACAGGCCGCAGTGGACAAGTTCAATTCATCCAAATCGCACATCGGGATTAGACGCGACGCTAACACCTGTCGGCTTAGACGAACAGTCGCCTCCGTTTGCGATAGGGTGTTCCATCGCATTCGTTGCCATTTGCGCGCATTGATTGCTGGCGCGACCCAATTGGCGACTGGCAGGTTATCTTACTGATATAGGTAGGGCCGAACCGTCCAGCGTTCACATTCGCTCACGATTTCTAAAGTCGCTTGCGATGACACCAAAGAAACAGACCGCAGCCTTCAGATAAAAAAGGCCGAGGGATTTCCCCCCGACCTTAAACTTACTAATAAGATTGGCTTCAGCTCCGGCGACGCCGACGACCTTCGCGTGCGCCACGACCTCCGCCACCGCCAGGTGCTGCAACAGGTTTATTCATTCTGATCCAGTTGCCGCCCGACGGGTCCTGATCCACCAGGAAGTCCGCTGCGCGAATAGAAAGAACTTCTTCTGATGCGACGCCGGACAGCTTGCCCAGTCCCAGAAGAGGTCCCAGTTTCCTTGGATCAATTCCTTCCGGAACGGTTACTCCGATATCCGCCAGACGGGCAATGCGTTCAGCAATCAGGTCGTCGGAAGTGGTCAACCCCAGCAATGGCCCGACGGCGCCAAGATCCACGTCATCAACGGCGGTTACTCCCAGAGCCTTTAATGCATCCAGGCGCTCGCCGATGACTTTGCGGGTCGGGGGCATGGCGACGGGATTCATGATGGCAGAAGTCATCCCCGCGGCCGAAGCCATCGCAAGAAACGCGTTGTTTATGCCGTGACGATTGGGCAGCCCGAATGAAATGTTTGATGCACCGCAGGTCGTGTTGACGCCAAGCTCTTCGCGCAAACGCCGAACTAGAGAAAAGACCTGAAGGCCAGCGGTCGCCATCGCGCCAATTGGCATCACCAGCGGGTCAACGACAATGTCATGGGCTGGAATTCCGAAATCGGCGGCACGTTCAACAATCTTCTTTGCGACGTCAAAACGTACATCCGGGTCTTCCGAGATGCCGGTATCGTCGTTGGAAATCGCCACGACCGGAACATTGTATTTCTTAACCAGTGGCAACACCAACTCCAGACGATCTTCCTCGCCGGTGACCGAGTTTAGCAAAGGACGGCCATTTGCGGCGGCCAGACCGGCTTCCAGCGCGCCGGGAACGGACGAGTCGATGCATAGTGGGATGTCGACAAGCGCCTGAACTGTGTCGACAACCTTGGTCATCAGGGGCGGTTCGGTCTCATTCGGATTTGGGTTCGAGTTGTAGACAACGCCAGCGTTGATGTCCAAAACCTGCGCGCCACAAGCGACTTGCTCGATTGCGTCCTTTTCAACGGTCGAAAAGTCGCCAGCTTCCAATTCGGCGGCCAGTTTCTTGCGTCCCGTAGGGTTGATGCGCTCGCCAATAACGCAAAACGGTTCTTCAAAGCCGATGACGACTGTCTTGGATTTGGACTCGAGTACGGTGCGGGTCATTGAATTCTTTCTGTGTAAAGATCAGGCGGTCGCTGCGGCGGGACGCCCCGAGACACCCCCGCGGGAAATGGCCCAGTTTGCATTTGTTTTTATGCCGCCAAGTGGGAAGAAGTGTACGTGGCTGATGGCAAAGTCCGGGTTGGCCGCTTTGTGTTGTGCCAAAGCGTTGACGATGTCGTCGGGTTCGTAAGGCAAAACCAGTTTGGTAACGTCCATCGCGCGCTTCTGTAGAACCTTCAAAGACGGGCCAACGCCACAGGCAATTGCGAATTTGATCAGTGTCTGCAGCTTGGCGGGTCCGGCGATGCCAATGTGGATTGGCAGATTAATGCCCGAAGACTGGACAGCGTTCGCCCATTCTATAATGGGTCCGGCTTCAAATGCGAACTGGGTAACAAGTGCCATCTCGGCATCTGTGCGGTTGTTGAAGTCGTTCTTCCAGCGCATGGCAGAATCAACGTTGAGCGTGCTGCCGTCAGGATCGATGTCGCGATTGCCTTCCGGGTGACCGGCGACGTGCAAACGTTTGAAGCCTGCCTTGTCGAACAGACCGGTCTCCAAAAGTTGCATTGAGCTATCAAAGTCTCCGACGGGGTTGGTGACACCACCCGCCAGCATTAGCGCCTGTTCAACGCCTGCTTCACCCTGATAGCGGGCGATCCAGTCGCCCAATGTGGCTTCGTCTTTGATGATACGAGCCGGGAAATGTGGCATGACCTGATAGCCGTCTGCCGCTACGCGCTTGGCTGTCGCGACCATATCTTCGATTGGCGTGCCTTCGATGTGCGCGATATAAACCCGTGTTCCTTCTGGAAGAAGGGCCCGGAAATCTTCGACCTTCTCGGCCGTGCGAGGCATTATTTCGATCGAGTAATTTTTGAGAAACGTCTCGGTTTCCGGCAACACCGGAGTGGTTTCCTTATCGCTTTTCCGTTTGAACTGAAGCAGGGCCATCAGCGCATTCCTTATGTCAGTGGGCGTCATGCCCATCCGTCGTTGGCAATCAGGGTTTTGACTCTGTCTTGATCGTATTCTGCGTCTAGACGTGCGGCTTCGGCTTTTGCGACCTCATCTGGCTCACCTTCGACCGTGTACGGCTCGGCTTTGCGCCACTCAGCAAGATAGGCGTCGCTGTCTTTAGCATTTATCTTCATGGCGGCACGATCGATAGCTTGCTCAAATCGTTCCGGCAGCGGGGCCTTCGAGCCGCGACGGCCTTTGCCTACGATGACCTGTGCAGGAATATCGCGCCAATAAACGATCGTGACATCAGGCATAACTGATCCTCTCTTCTATCGGCCCCATCTACGCGCGAGTGAATTTTTTGCAACAATGAAATTCGACATTTTGTAGCGCCTTCGCGACGCGTGCAGAGTTTAGCGTTTCAAAGCGGAACATGGCAGGGGTTTTGCCGTGAATTCCATTCATGATCATCGTGAGGCTTGCAAGATCGCCCGCGCCACGCATAGGGTGGACCTAACCAAGTATCGGAGGGCGATATGGCGCCCAGGCGTTCACGTGGCGCCGGACGGTTCCCTGCAAAGGTCGAGCCGTCCGGCTCTGCGCAAGCCGATCCAGCCGAGCTCTATGCGGCGCTGGATCTCGGCACAAATTCGTGTCGGATGCTGATTGCCCAACCCAAGGGTAATCAGTTTCACGTCGTGGATAGTTTCTCTAAGTCAGTTCAGCTTGGACTTGGTCTCGAACGGACCGGACGCCTTAGCCGCGCGTCGATGAGCCGGACCCTTCAGGCGCTGAAAATTTGTCGCTCGAAATTGGACAAGCATGGCGTTCGCCGATTGCGTCTGGTGGCAACCGAAGCATGTCGGCGCGCCCGCAACGGTGAAGATTTCCTCAAGAACATACGTCGTGAAACTGGGCTAAATCTGGACATCATCAAACCAGAGGAAGAAGCGCGACTTGCTGTAATTTCATGCGCCCCACTTGTGTCGACCAAAACTGAGCAACTGCTGGTGGTCGACATTGGAGGCGGATCGACCGAACTGGTCTGGATTGACTTGTCTCGTGTCCCAAAGTTTGACCGTCCGCGAGCGATCATGCGACTACATGCCGGTTTCAAGCCTGATGACAACACACCATTTCCAGCCGCTCGCGTTGTAGATTGGATTTCGGTTCCTCTTGGCGTGGCAACATTGCGCGATCAGTTCAACGATGTCGAAGACGACGCCGCGCGGTTCGCGTTGATGAGCTGGTTTTTCGAAGAAAACCTCTCCGCCTTTTCGCCCTACGATGACGAGCAAGCCCGTGAAGGGTTTCAGATTATCGGAACCTCCGGCACTGTGACCACAGTTGCGGCCAGCCATCTTGGGTTGCGGCGCTATGACCGCAACAAAGTCGATGGGCTTCGAATGACCTCGGACCAAATTGATAAGGTCATTCGCACGTACCTCGATCTTGGCCCGGAAGGGCGCCGTGCCGATCCGCGAATTGGTCGCGACCGCCATGCGCTCATTATGTCGGGGGCTGCGATTTTGCAGGCTTTGCTACGGTTATGGCCCACAGATCGGCTGTCTGTAGCTGACCGTGGTCTCCGCGAGGGCCTACTTTATGCTCAGATGACCGCGGACGGCGTGCTGGATGACGGCCCTTACTGACCTCGATTGTGGGTCTTGGCATACATCTCTGCAATCATGCCGCTCGCCGTTTTCTCAAACAGACACGGAATGACGGCATGCACCAAAGCGGCAAGGCCCGCGCCAAACAGTTTCATCAAGAACCCAAACGCAAATCGGGCGTGTTCACCGTAAGTTTCGTCAACGCTTGCAGGGTGGTTCATGAATATGCGCGCGATCATTGCCGTCTCCTGTATTATTTTAGGAATATCGACATGTTTTGCGCGGGATGTATTCCCAAAATTTGCGAAATATGGCATAATATTGGGATAAACATACCACGAGATACACAATGAATGAGAATTTCGACAATTTAGATCGGCGAATCCTGTCAGTTCTGCAAAAGGACGCAAGCATTGGACTCGATGCGCTGGGCGAAGCGGTAGGTCTCAGTCGCAACGCCACATGGCGGCGAGTTCGGTCTTTGGAGTCTTCCGGGGTCATCCGCAAGCGGGTCGCGGTTCTTGATGCCGAGAGGCTGGGCCTTGGTTTGTCTGTGTTCATCCAGATCCGCACCAACCGCCACGATCCAAACTGGCTAAAAGAGTTCTCTAAGGCGACAGACGATATGGACGAAATCGTCGCTGCATATCGGATGACTGGCGATCTGGATTATCTGGTGCATGCCCGGGTTAAAGACATGGGCGCCTACGATCTGTTGTATCAACAGTTAATCCGACGGGTTGAAATGTCGGACGTTTCGGCGTCATTCGTCATGGAAGAGTTGAAAGAAACTACAGCGTTGCCGTTGTCATAAAGGGGCCTCAAAATGCCGGTGCATTACATTTATCTTTTTCTGGCTGTTTTGGCCGAGACCATCGGGACAACGGCTTTGCAGGCAAGTTATCAATTCTCGCGACCTGGCCCGTCAGTTATCGTGGTCATATCCTATGCATTGGCATTCTATCTACTGTCGCTGACACTGACGATTATGCCGGTTGGCTTAGTATATGCCATTTGGTCCGGTTTAGGCATCGCATTTATCGCAATCATAGGATTTGCAGTGTTTGGCCAAAAACTTGACGCTCCAGCGATCCTCGGTCTGGCAATGATCCTTGGCGGCATATTGGTGATTCACCTATTTTCCAACTCGACTACCCACTCGTGAAGCGACTTAACGGCGTACCCGAGGTATCCCTGAACGGACGTATTGATACTTAGCTTCAGGGTGGGGCGGTAAACCATTGGTTTGGTCCCAGAACCGTGTTGCACCTCGTCTGAGCCAAACCGGAAAAATCAAAACCAACCCAGCAACAAACCCGCCAGCATGCGCCCAATAGGCCACTCCTCCGCCGGCGCTGGAAACAACACTGCCTTGCAATAGTTGAATTCCAAACCAGCCGCTTAGAACGAGCCACGCAGGTACAGGAATGACACGGATTATGATGACGATGAAAATCAAAACGTCTACCCGGGCACGAGGATATAACAATAAGTGGCCACCCATCACACCAGCGATGGCTCCTGACGCACCGACCATTGGCACCATGCTGCCAGGATCGGCTGCAAACTGCGCGCCCGCCGCTGCTAACCCGCTTGCCAGATAGAAAAGCGCAAATCGGAAATGGCCAAGCGCATCCTCCAGATTGTCGCCGAACACCCAGAGAAACAGCATATTGCCCGCCAAATGCATGACCCCACCATGTAGGAACATTGATGTGACGAAAGTCTCGGGTCGCGCGGCTGCAGGCACCAACCCCCATTCCAGAAAATAGAACCACAATGCCCGTTCGTCGCTGAATAGCGGCCAGTAGCTTGTGAAGATCACAATGTTAACTGCAATCAGCGACCACGTTACAAATGGCGTGCGTAAGGATGGGTTGTGGTCGCGAAACGGGAACATTGGCCTAGCCGATCCCGTTCCGCTAGTAACGTCAAGCCTTTCCGACCTAGGCCAGCAAGGCGGCATTGCCGCCGGATGCCGTGGTGTCTACGCAAAGGTGGCGTTCGTGCAGGACTTCGAACGCACGCGGCTTTCCTGTAATTAGAGGCAGTATCGCCCCGTCTCGGTCAGCCATGGCCTCGGCCAGTTTGCGGGCGTCGCTTTCGTCCCCCCACCACAAAGCACCCCCAATATCGCCAAAGGAACGAAGCTCGTCCGGAGTGATGCCTTCCGCATTCTGGCCAATACCACCCGCGGCCCGAACTGCCGCCAGCTGTTGGGATACAACATCGTCTCCCGGTCCCAAACACAGAAACGGCGGGCGTGTGTGAAGTGTCAGTTGATTGGTTTCGCCAGTAGGGCCCGGCATCTCCCGCTGCCGCGTGCGGTCAGTGACCGCGTTGGTCTGGAAACGGGCTGCATAAAACGGCCCGCCAGCTTTCGGTCCTGTGCCGGATAATCCTTCGCCGCCAAAAGGCTGGGTCCCGACAACTGCGCCAATCTGGTTGCGGTTAACATATGTGTTTCCGGTTTCAATTTTCTCGACAACTTCCTGCACTCGGCTGTCAATTCGAGTGTGTAGGCCAAAGGTCAGCCCATATCCCGTTGAATTAATGTCAGTAATCACCTGATCAAGTTCATCAGAGGAAAAAGTCGCGATGTGCAGTACCGGCCCGAATACCTCCTGTGGGATCGATAATATGCCTTCAACTTCCACAACTGCGGGCGCACAAAAGTAGCCTTTTATCGGCGTTCTCAATTGCTTGGCAAAGCCGTGATCCGTCAGATATTGCGCAATGTCGTCGTTGGCTTCCGCATCAATCAGGGGGCCGACATCCGTGTCCAGATTCCAGGGGTCGCCGACTTTCAGCTCATCCATCGCGCCAAAAAGCATTTCGCAAAACGCCTCGGCGATATCTTCTTGCACATAAAGACAACGTAATGCGCTGCAGCGTTGCCCGGCCGATTGGAATGCCGAGGCTACGACGTCTCGTACTGCCTGCTCCAGCAGAGCGGTCGAATCGACAATCATGGCATTGATACCGCCGGTCTCAGCAACCAGCGGTGCGCCGGGATCCATATTCGCAGCCATGGCTTTGCGGATCAATTTGGCCGTTTCCGTCGAGCCAGTGAACGCAACGCCACCAACCCGCGGATCTGAAGTTAGCGCGCGACCCACAGTAGCCCCATCGCCCGGCAAATACTGCAGGACCTCGAGCGGCACGCCCGCTTCGTGCAAAAGTTGAACAGCGCGGTATGCGACAAGCGGTGTCTGTTCGGCCGGTTTCGCTAAAACACTACAGCCAGCAGACAACGCCCCGGCGATTTGCCCGGTGAAGATGGCCAGAGGAAAGTTCCAGGGTGAAATGCAGGCAACGATGCCAATTGGCAGGCCACCCAGCTCCGCACCCATTGCCGCATAGTAACGTAAAAAATCTACGGCCTCACGCAACTCTGCGACGGCGTCCATATGCGTCTTGCCGGCTTCGCGTGCCAAAAGTGCAAATAACTCGCCAGCATTCGCTTCATACAATTCGGCTGCTCGGTTCAATACGACAACACGTTCCGCTCCGCTGGCATCCCAGGGCAGGGCATTGGTCAATGCTATGCTCGCATCCGCAGCAGATGCAAGACTGACTTGTCCAACAATATCATCGGGTTTCGCTGGGTTCCTGATCTCAATAGGTTCAGTTGAAGTTGTCTCTCCAGCTACCAATGGAACTGCTTTGAACAAGTTAGTCAAAAACGGCGCACGCGCGGCATCGATCTCTGCCAAAGTTGCGCCGTCAGTCAAATCCCACCCGCGCGAATTGATCCGCTGCGGTTGATAGAGATCGCGACTGGCAGGAATGCCTGATGGCGCCCCCAAAGCATCAAACGGATCAGCTGTAACGATATGCGGCGGAATATCCTCGTCGACAACCTGGTTCACAAAACTCGAATTCGCGCCGTTCTCCAGCAAGCGTCGGACCAAATAGGCCAACAAGTCACGATGTGCCCCGACAGGGGCGTAAATACGACAGCGCGTATTGTTCTGGTTCTTGACCAACTCGTGCAGCTGCTCGCCCATGCCATGCAACCTTTGAAATTCAAAAGTCGATGGGTCACGCGCCATATCCAGAACTGCGGCGACGGTATGTGCGTTGTGGGTTGCGAATTGCGGGTAAATTCGGTCGGTCATCGCCAGCAACTTGCGGGCACAAGCCAGATAAGAAACGTCCGTTGCCGGCTTAGTTGTGAAGACAGGAAAACGTTGCAGCCCCTCAACTTGTGCCAGTTTAATTTCGGTGTCCCAGTAGGCACCCTTGACCAGTCGAACCATAATCCGGCGGTCCAGATTTTTCGCCAGCTCAAATAGGTGATCGATGACCGGCGCGGCGCGCAAACCATAGGCTTGAACAACGATACCAAACCCGTCCCAACCTGCGAGCTTTTCGTCCGCCAGAACCGCGCCGATAATGTCCAGAGAGATCTCCAGTCGGTCAGCTTCTTCCGCGTCGATATTCAGCCCGATATTGCGCTTTGCCGCCATCCTGGCAAGGTCGCGCAAGCGTGGGACCAGTTCTTCGATGACGCGCTTGTGCTTGGCCACTTCATATCTCGGATGAAGCGCCGATAGTTTCACCGAAACGCCCGGGCGATCAGCGACCGATTTGCCAACTTGCACGCCGCCGGCAATTTTGATCGCATTCGCATAGGACGCGAAGTAGCGCGCGGCGTCGTCTTCCGTCATCGCGGCTTCGCCCAGCATGTCGTAGGAATATGTGTAACCGTCCTCTTCCAGCTTGGTTGCGCGGGATGTTGCTGCCTGCATGGTTTCGCCCAGAACGAACTGCTGCCCCATCTCGCGCATCGCTTTTTTGGCCGCCACGCGGATCACTGGCTCGCCAAGGCGCTTAACCGCCAGGCGCAATGCACCTGCCAAACCGGGTCCGGTGTCGTCCAGCACCCGTCCGGTCAGCAAGAGCGCCCAAGTCGACGCATTTACCAGTGAAGAGGAAGAATGACCCAGATGCTTGCCCCAATCCGACGGCGCAATTTTGTCCTCGATCAATGCGTCAATGGTCTCGGCATCTGGCACGCGCAACAAAGCTTCAGCAAGGCACATCAGTGCGATACCTTCCTCGGTGGAAAAACCATATTCCGCAAGAAAAACCTCCATCATTCCCGGGTTGCCTGCGTTTCGAATGCCGTCAACCAACGCTGCAGCATTGTCAGAAATGCGTGCACGATCATGGGCGCTCAGCGCTGCCGTCTTGGTTAGGTTTGCAACAATCTCGGTCTCGGCCGGGAATTTGTGAAATCGGGATGGGCTAATCTGTGTCATACAGATTGTTTAGCACAGGTTTAGTTTGCGAAAGTTCTTAAATATGGGCATACCATGGGTAATAACACCATAATATGGAGTAAGTTATGCCCAATTCGTCTATAGAAATGGACAAATTAGATCGAAAGATACTCCAGATTGTATCCGGAGACGCCCGCATATCGATCACCGAACTATCGCGGCGTGTCAGCTTGTCAAAAACACCTGTGCAGGCACGTCTTAAGAGATTGGAATCATTGGGTGTTATTCGGGGATATCGGGCAATTGTAGATCCGGTAATGCTTGGTCTTGATCATGTGGCCTTCGTCGAAGTCAAGCTGAGCGACACTCGTGAGAAAGCTCTCGGAGAGTTCAACAAAGCCGCAGTCGCCATCCCCGAAGTAGAGGAATGTCACATGATTGCAGGTGCATTTGATTATCTTCTCAAAGTTCGCACCCAGGACATGACACGCTACCGACATGTCCTGGGTGAAAAGGTGTCGAGCCTGCCTCATGTTGCCCAGACAGCAACCCATGTGGCTATGCAAGCAATCAAGGATGGCGGCATCGTGACTTGACCAATGAAAGTTCCGGCGCACTTAATGGTCATGCGAAACTTGCTGACCCTCTGTCTTTTCTCATTTGCGTTGCCTTCGCACGCCGCTTGCCCGAACGCACCTGACATAACAGCAGCAGTTGACGTTTTGCTTGAGCAAGTGCAGTCCGCACCGAACGAGCGCGCCGCGCGGCAAATTTCCAATCAGTTTTGGGTTCTTTGGACAAAGGCCCCGGATGAAAAGGCGCAGGATCTTTTGGATCGTGGCATGCAGGCGCGAGAGGTTTTTGCTTTCGACACTGCTGCGAAAGCATTTGATGAACTGGTTGAATATTGCCCAAACTATGCTGAAGGTTACAACCAGCGTGCATTCGTCAATTTTTTGCAACAGAACTACCAAGTTGCCTTGGTCGATCTGGATCTGGCAATTGCCCGATCTCCACGTCACGTCGCGGCGATCGCCGGTAAGGCGCTTACACTGATGGGGTTGGAAGATGATGAGGCTGCACAGGTTGTCCTGCGCGAAGCCCTTGCACTGAACCCGTGGCTCTCTGAGCGGCGGTTTTTGAAAGAACCCGACGGTGAAGAACTCTGATTGTATCTCGGGACTTGCCCAAGAGGCGCGCGCGTTCTAGGACGTCTCCAAGCGGGCGTGATGGAATGGTAGACATATCGGACTTAAAATCCGAAGGCCGTATGGCTGTGTGGGTTCGAGTCCCACCGCCCGCACCATCAAAATTCAAATAATTCATTAATAATAATATTATATATAATTTTTAGATACATGTATCCACCCAGAAATCCACCCTAGCAATTGGCGGATGTTGTCGTCATCTTGGATTTGGCTTGTCTCCAGCTCACATGTTCGGATGGCAAATGACGTCGGAATTAGAGCCTTACGAGTATATTCTTTACATTGACGAAGCCGGTGATGACGGATTGGCGAAGAATTCGCCCTAGTGACGAGAATTAAGCAAGTGAGTGGCTTTGTATTGGTGGTTTGCTGACTAGGTCAAACCACGAAGCGGATGTGGTCGATTGGGTTCGGGACATTCGCAATACAATCGATGCTAGGCAAGGGGCCGCTCTTCACTATCGAAATCTTAGCCCTTCCAAGAAAGACTCCGCGTGCCGAGCTTTGTCAAATCTGCCCGTGAGAGCTTTTGCGGTATGTTCACACAAACTTAATATGAAGGGTCACAACAACAACCGGGCTGCTAAACGCGGCGGAAAGCAATGGTTTTACAATTACTGTGTTCGGATACTTATGGAGAGAGCAACCACACTATGCGCAAACGATTGCCTGCGAAATCATTCTGAGTTTCGATGAAGTATCAATGCGCAAAACGGGCACCGATAGGTAATGGGACGCTTCATTCGAAACGACCGGCAGCGCATCATCGACGAATATCTCGCTGAGACGGGACGGAACATGTTCCACGCAGGCGAGTTCGTGGACTAGTTGAGCGATCAGGAAGAGCACGAAGCCTATCCATGGTTCTTTGGCAAAACTGACGAGGAAGCAGCCCGGGAATTTAGGGTTTCACTGGCAAGACAAATGGCCAGCGGATTACGGATCACGGCACGCATCTCTGAAGCACCAGACAAAGGCACGGTGGTTAGCGTGGAGGCGCGGGAGTTCCCTGCCTTCATATCGCCACAGAGCGGTCGAAGCACAGGCGGTGGATATGAAGCGTTTGACCCACACGACCCGAATAGTGTGATGGAATTGCAGCGTCAGGGCATCGTTGCTTTGCGTGCGTGGCTTTCGCGCTATCAGGGAGCCTTCGAAGGGCAGGGGACTTCGTTGAAGCCCATAGAGGGCATATTGTCCGAAGCAGGATGGCGGTTGGCGCGCTCCGCATAATCAGCGCGTTTGGTCAAGGCAAGATAGGGCGGTTTTGGTACGGCGTGGTCCGGTGAAGTATGGCGGGTTGAGGCATGTTCGGGCAAGGCGGTTACGGAGTGTCACGGTTCGGTATGGCGTGTCGCGGTAAGGTGCGGCGTGGCAAGTTTTGGCGGTCAAGGTGCATCAAGTATAGGTAAGTTATGGCTCGGCGAGATCAGGCGAGGTGGTTATGAAACGGCGAGGCGTGGTATGTCGGGCTTCGGCGGTCATGGAGCGGTGCGGAGAGGCAGCGCGCGGCGTGGCGCGGCACGTTTAGGCGAGGCAAGGTTGGGCGAGGCGGTCACGGCGCTGGCCAGCAAATGCCAGCAAGCCAATTCAAACTGATTACAGCAATGAAACTTGGCGGCCATTGAGAGGTGGCTGCCTTAGACTGGCTGGCATCCATCAATTGTGGTGCCGAATTTTAGGAGAAATGAAAATGGCAACCATCGTTGCAACAGACACCCGCGCTGGCGGAGTGATCACAGTTACAGAAACCACATTGGATGGTTCCAGCGACACATTTACTTATGACTCTGGTCTCGACCTGGTTCTTGTGCTGCGCAATCCTACGGGGGGAGCCATTTCACCAGTTATCGATGGGGACGGCGGAACGACTGTGCAGGCCACAGGGGCCGGTCCAGTCGATATTTCTGGTGGCCTAGCTGTTGGGTCAATCGCAACGGGTGCGACTGTGGTTCTGCCATTGCGTAGCTGGTCGGCTTACATGCAGGGATCGATTGATATCACCTCCGGCACCGGGCTGGTTGCGGTGTTGTTGGAGGGGTGTCTGAAGTCAGCGCCTATGGGTCCAAATAGCGTTATTTGATAAGAGAGAGTTGTTGGCTCATCGTAACCACTGAGGAGTGGGACATGAGACAGACAACTGGAACTCGCAGGAGCCCCGGCGAGAAGATCGTCAAAGAGATCAAGCGCGCGACGCGCAAACAGTATTCGTCAGAAGAGAAGATCCGGATCGTGCTGGATGGCTTGCGTGGCGAAGACAGCATTGCTGAGTTGTGCCGTCGTGAGGGAATATCTCAAGGTATCTACTACAAATGGTCCAAGGACTTCATGGAAGCTGGCAAACGGCGGCTTGCTGGAGATACGGCGCGTGCGGCTACGACCGACGAAGTCAAGGACCTGCGCCGCGAAGCCCGAGACCTGAAGGAGGTCGTTGCCGAGCAAACACTGGAACTGCGTCTTCTCAAAAAAAGCATGACCGGCGGTGGGGGCGACCAAGAATGAGGTATGCTGCATCTGAGAAGTTGGAGATCATCCGGCTTGTTGAGGGGTCGCATTTGTCTGCTCGTCGAACATTGGCAAAGCTGGGCATCCCCCGCACCACATTTTACCGTTGGTATGATCGGTATCGGCAGCGCGGCGACGCTGGCCTTGTGGATCAAGCGCCTAAGCCCAGACATGTCTGGAACCGCATCCCCGACGAAGTCCGGCGCAAGGTCGTCAAGCTGGCGCTGCAGGAGACGGAGCTGTCGCCGCGCGAACTGGCAGTGACGTTCACGGATCGGGAGCGCTACTTCGTCTCGGAATCTTCAGTCTATCGGGCCCTGAAGGCCCACGATCTGATCCCCAGCCCGGCCTTTATCGTGCTCAAGGCGGCAAACGAGTTCAAAGACAAGACCACTGCGATCAACCAGCTTTGGCAAACCGACTTCACCTATCTCAAAGTGCTTGGCTGGGGCTGGTTCTATCTCAGCACAATCCTGGACGACTACAGCCGCTACATCATCTCGTGGAAACTCTGCACGAACATGCGGGCAGAGGACGTGACGGACACCCTGGATTTGGCGCTACAAGCATCAGGGTGCGATCAGGTTCACGTCATCCACAAACCCCGCCTCCTCAGCGACAACGGGTCCAGTTACGTCTCTGGCGATCTGGCTGAATGGCTGCAGGACAAAGGCATGAAGCATTCTCGGGGCGCACCATATCATCCCCAGACACAGGGCAAGATCGAGAGGTGGCATCAAACCCTGAAGAACCGCATCCTATTGGAGAACTACTTCCTTCCGGGAGACCTCGAAACCCAGATCGAAGCCTTCGTCGATCACTACAATCACAAGCGCTACCACGAGAGCCTGAACAACGTCACACCCGCCGACGTCTACTTCGGGCGTGACAAAGCCATTCTAAGACAACGGGAAAGGATCAAACGAAAGACGCTCGAAGCGCGGCGCTTGCATCACAGACAGCGCGCCGCATAATAACATCAACCAGACGAGCCAAACTCTTTACTTGTTTAAGCAACTCTTGGTTCCCAAAACCCTGACGACGGACATATGATCCAAACGGCGGCGGTCGCGCCGCGGCACAGGCGGACATGGAATGGTATTCCTCCGCCGGTCAGCTCGACGGCGACGCCAGCACGCTGAACATCGAAGACTTCTGGTATCTCGCTCCGCTTGACGCCGCAATGAACTAAGCCAATGGCCGCCGCGCTCGACTGGGCGCGGCGGCCATTATCGGGACGCAACACGCGATGAACCGTGCAACCACTCTAAAGATTGTAAGCGCCCTGATCCTGTTCGGCGCGTGGGAGATTGCGGGACGTGTCCCGGTTAGTTTTGCCTTTCCTACATTCATTGAATCCATGGCCGCGCTTTGGAGGATGGCCGTTGATGGCACCCTGGTCTCGGCTTATGCCGAAACCTTGCAGCCACTGGTCGTCGGCGTTGCGATTTCCGCGTTCCTTGGCATCGGTATCGGCCTTTGGGTCGGCCTCAACAATTTTTTTGAATGGCTGTTTTCCCCGATTTTCATCGTTATGCAGGCCGCACCGCTGGCCGCACTGATCCCCTTGTTGGTTCTCGCCTACGGCATCGGGCTGACATCCAAGGTTTTGGTTGTGTGTATCATGGCAATGCCAGTCATCGTGTTGAACACTGCCAGCGCGGTGCGCAATACACCCGAAAACCTAAAGGAAATGGGCAAGGCATACCTCGCCTCCGACCCGGCAATCTTGTTGCGGATCGTTATACCCGCCGCTTCACCCGTAATATTCGCCGGTCTGCGCCTTGGTGTGTCGGCCGGTTTCATCGGCGCGATTCTGGCGGAATTAAAAATCACACCTACCGGTGTCGGCGATATCATCACATTCAGCCGGTCCATTGCCGATTATCCCAGCATGTATGCTGCAATCTTCTCGATCATCGTTCTTGCGGTTCTGTTCCTGAACCTTTTGGAAAAGATCGAATCCGTTCTCTTCAAAGGAAACCAACGTGGCTATGTCTCAGACTGAACCTACGCCCGCTGATGTCGGGGACGTGCCGGAAAGCGCCGTCTCGACCCGCAATATCACTAAGTTTTACGGCGAGGTGGAGGCGCTGCGCGATCTGTCATTGGAATTTACGCGCGGTCAGTTGACCTCGCTGCTCGGACCGTCGGGGTGCGGGAAAACCACGTTGTTGAAGATCATCGCGGGGTTGTTGGAACCTACATCGGGCGAGGTCGAGGTGAACGGCAAGACCGTCACTGGCCCCGGCCCCGACCGGGCCTTTGTGTTTCAGGACTTTGCGCTGCTGCCATGGGCAACAGTCTTGCGCAACGTGGCCTTCGGGCTGGAAATGCGCGGTGTCGCCAAATCCGAACGCGACGCCAAGGCGGAACGTTATATCAAAGAGGTCGGCCTCGGAGGCTTTGAAAACGCTTACCCGCACGAGCTGTCCGGTGGCATGCGCCAACGTGTTGGCCTTGCGCGCGCACTGGCCGTGGACAGCCAAGTGTTGTTGATGGATGAACCATTTTCAGCCGTCGACGAACAGACCCGGCGCAAGTTCCAGGAAGACCTGTTGAACCTGGTTCAGAATGAGAACAAGACCTTCATCTTTGTCACACATTCCATCGAAGAGGCGGTCTATGTCTCTGACCAGATCGCGATCCTTCTGCCGCGCCCCAGCCGGGTTTCCGAAATCATCCGCCCCAGCAGTTTCCGCTATAAGGGCGTCGACAACATCCGCCGCGATCCGGAATACCTCGACATTGTCGACGAAATCTGGGCCTCGCTGCGGTCCTATGTGGAGTAGGTCATGACACTTTTCGGCTATCGCCTGCCGGGCATGTCTTCGCTGATCCTCTGGGGTCTTCTCTGGGAAATTGTCGGTCAGACAGGCGCGACGTTCTTTGTTCCGCCGTTATCCGAAGTCTTCGTCACACTTTTCGAGGTCATTCAAACTTCCGCCTTCCAAAAAGCCTTATTCGAAACCGCTTATGCCTTCTGCGCAGGCGTTTTCTTCGCCATCGTGATTGGTATCCCCGTTGGGATTCTGATGGGCAAGAACCGCTTGCTTGACGAGTTGCTGTTGCCCTGGGTGAACGTCTTTCTTAGTGCACCACTGACTGCCTTGGTTCCTGTGCTGATGGTCCTGTTCGGCTTTGGTATGAAGTCGATCATTATCACGACGACGCTTTTTGCGATATGGATCATCATTCTGAATTCGCGCGCCGGTGTGAAACAGATCAACCGGTCACTGGTTGAAATGGCGCATTGTTTCGGTGCGTCACCTATCGATGCGTTCTTCAAAATTTACTTCTGGGCAGCTCTTCCTGAAATTCTGGGAGGCGTTCGCATCGGCATCATACGGGCTGTAAAAGGCGTGATCATCGGACAGCTTCTGATCTCGATCGTTGGCTTCGGAGCCTTGTTTGAACTCTATTCAGCTAATTTTCTGATGGGGCATTTCTGGGCAGTTCTGATCGTCTTGTTCGCACTGGCCTTCACCATCTCTGAGTTTCTGGCCTATCTGGAACGGCGCGTATCCTATTACGCGGCCAAGAGATAAAGATATTCCGATCGCCATCCTGAGTGGACGGTTTTGTCGCACCGTATGCGACGGTATACTGTCGACGCCTAGGTAAGTGTCAGGTATGAGGCCCCTACTTCAGCCAATGGGAGCAATTCATGTCCGACATCATTTACACAAAAGTGGACGAAGCACCGGAACTGGCCTCTGCGTCGTTGCTGCCGATCATCCAGAAGTATGCAGCCGCCGCTGGCGTAACCGTGGGGACAAAGGACATTAGCATGGCTGGGCGTATTTAGCCTCCTTCCCAGAGCATCTCAGCGAAGATCAGCGCCAGTCCGATGACCTTGCAGAACTGGGCTGCTTGGTGAAAACGGCTGAGGCGAACGTGATCAAGCTGCCGAATATCTCGGCCTCAGTTCCGCAATTGGTGGCCGCCATCAATGAACTGCAGTCCCAGGGATTTAACCTGCCAGACTACCCCGATGCGCCGGAAACGGACGCTGAAAAATCGGTGCGCGCCAAGTATGACGCTGCCAAGGGTTCAGCCGTGAATCCGGTTCTTCGCGAAGGCAACTCGGACAGACGCGCCGCAAAAGCCGTGAAGAGCTTTGCCCAAAAAAACCCACATCGCATGGGCGACTGGACGGCGGACAGCAAAACACAAGTATCGTCCATGCCCGGCAATGACTTTTGTTCCAACGAAGTCTCCAGCACCCTAAGAAAAGACGCTGTCGCCAAGATTGTGCTTGAAACTTCAACCGGCGAAACAACCCTGAAGGAGAGTATCGAGTATCCCGCTGGGACTGTCGTTGATGCCACGTTCATGAGCGCGGCTGCGCTTAAGGACTTCTTGGCAGCCGAAATCGAAAAGACGAAGTCGCAGGGCACCCTATTCTCGCTGCACTTGAAATCAACAATGATGAAGGTCTCCGATCCCATCATCTTCGGCCATGGCGTCAAGGCTTACCTCGCTCCGGTTTTTGAAGCGCATGGCGATGCATTGGCTGATCTCGGCGTTAACCCGAATTCCGGTCTTGGTGATTTGCTTGCGCGGGTGAAGGACGATGCCGCCATCGTGGCAGATATCGACGCCTGCATGGCTGACCGCCCACCCATGTATATGGTAGATTCCGACAAAGGTCTGACAAACCTGCATATATCCTCCGACGTGATCATTGACGCCTCGATGCCAGCGTTGATCCGGGCGGGTGGCAAAGGCTGGGGGCCTGACGGCAAGGAGGAAGACACCAATTGCATCATTCCCGACAACTCCTATGCCCCAATCTATGACGAGACGATCAAATTCTTCAAAGAGAACGGCAAGCTGAACCCTGCCACGGCTGGCACCGTTCAAAACATCGGCCTGATGGCGCAAAAGGCGGAAGAATACGGCTCGCACCCCACCACGTTCGAGATCCCTGAGGCGGGCACCGTCAAAATGATCCTCGATGACGGTACGGTTCTGCATCAACACGCGGTGGAACCGGGCGACATCTGGCGCGCGGCCTCCACCCGCAAAGCTCCGATCGAAGACTGGGTGAACCTTGCCATTGCACGCCAAAAGGTGGAGGGCTGCCGCGCGATCTTCTGGTTGGACGAAAACCGCGCGCATGACGCCGAACTCATCGCCTACTTGAAACCGATCTTGGTAGCGCGGGATGTGGCCGACAAGTTCGAAATCCTAGCTCCGCGCGAAGCGACGCGCGCTTCGTTTGAAACAATCACCAAGGGTGACAACGCCATCGCGGTTACTGGCAACGTCCTTCGTGACTATCTGACGGATCTGTTCCCTATTTTGGAATTGGCAACTTCAGCAAAGATGCTGTCGATTGTGAAACTCATGAATGGCGGTGGACTGTTTGAAACAGGCGCAGGCGGCTCTGCTCCGAAGCACGTGCAGCAACTGACCGAGGAAAACCACCTGCGGTGGGACAGTCTTGGTGAATTTTGCGCATTAGGGGAAAGCCTGACCTTCCTTGCCGACACCAAAGGCAACGAGAAGGCGCGCGTCTTGGGCAAAGCTGTCGAAGACGCTACGCAGGGCATCCTCGACAACGGTCGCTCGCCATCTCGCAAGTTGGGTGAGCCTGACAATCGCGACAGTCACTATTGGTTCGCCCGGTATTGGGCCGAGGCCTTGGCCGCGCAGTCAGATGATGCAGCCCTTGCGGCGCATTTCGCCCCGATCGCCGAGGCACTGTCGGCCAATGAAGAGAAAATCCTCGCTGATTTTGCTGCAGCACAAGGCCCCGCTATTAATCTGGGTGGATATTACCGCACCGATATAGCCAAGACTTCGGCAGTGATGCGCCCGTCTCAGACCCTGAACAGCATCATTGGCTGAGCCAACTGATCCCATGGCATCGCATCGTTTTGTGGTGCGCAGCTGCCGACAAATGGGAATTCCACTTGCCCAAGGTAGCCTGCCATTTTGTCGCTGACAGCAGCAAGCGGCCCCGGAATGCCGGAGCGAAGCGAATATAATAGGCACCCATCCCGCACCAGACAAGGGCAGTTTCTGGACGGGCATTGCCAAGCCGATCGCACATGTGTTCCCAAAGCGTATGGACAAATATCGCGCCTGCCTGAGCATTCATGTCCTCCGGCTCCTGGAACGCTGTTGCGCCGAAACCTGTGCCGATATCCGGATCGCATGAAACTTCGGCACAGCTAATTTCGCTACTCGCTGCGATACAGGCATAGACGTTGTCACCTCGGTTTAACGCCACGGAAAAATCAACGACATGGTTCAGAAATTTTTTGGGGGGGACGATGTGGAGAATTTTGATATTTAAGCCTCCGGGAACTCTATCCAACACCTCAAAAACTCTCTGATGATCACTAGGAGTGTGTCAAGGTTATGCAGTCTCATCGATGGGAGATTTTCCCGCGTAGCTGCTATTGGGTCAGATGATGGACGACTGACTGCTTTGTCCGCAGAGCTGACGTTGTTCGGTTCTTGGCAGTGAAAATCCAATTGATGGGGCTGGACCCAGATCTGAGAGGTCGAAATCAGCCTTCTGGCTCGGTTCCGAATGCAGAGTGGGCGGGTTTGCGCCTTTTGATGTGAGCATTTGGTGCGCGCGTCATAAGCGGCAACCGCGGCGAACAGCTTTTAGATCATTGTGCTTTCTCGACATGCTACGGCGACAAATGCCGTTGTCAGCCTTCAGGGAGCACTGCGCCGGGGTTCATGATGCCGTTGGGGTCTAGCGTGGCTTTGATCTGGCGCATCAGGGCGATTTTGGTGGGGTCGCCGTAGCGTTTCAACTCGTCGGGTTTCAGGCGGCCCAGCCCGTGTTCGGCGCTGACGCTGCCGCCGCGTTCGTCGGTGAGGTCGTGGACGATGCGGGTGATCTGGGGCGAGAGGTTGCGATAGTCGTCGCGGCTGCGGCCCTTGGGCGGGAAGATGTTGTAGTGGAGGTTGCCGTCGCCGAGGTGGCCGAAGGCGTTGATGCGGAAGGTGCCGAGCTTGTTGATCGCTGTGTCGGCCGCGTCGATGAAGCCGGGGAGTTCTGACAGGGGAACCGAGATGTCGTGGGACGCAATCGAGCCAATGGCCTTGTTGGCGGCGGGCATGGTTTCGCGCGCCGTCCAGAAGGCGTCGCGTTGTTGGCCGCTGGAAGCGATGATGCCATCGCCGGTGAGGCCTTTTTCATGAGCGAGCATGTAGAGGGTTTCGAGGATTTCCGTGGCGTCGGTGCTGGCGCCGGTGCCTATTTCGACCAAGACGGACCATTCCGGCGGGGTGTCGAAGGGTTGGCGGGTGTCGGGGTAAGTTTCGGCCAGCATGTCAAGGCCGGTGCCGGCGATGAGTTCGAAGGCTGAGACAACCTCGCCCGCCTGATCCCAGAGCATCGCTAAAAGGTCGAGGGCGGCGGCAGGGCTTGAGACTTGCAGGAAGGCGGTGGCGATGTTTTGCGGTTGCGGGCTGAGTTTCAGGGCGGCGGCGGTGATGATGCCAAGCGTCCCTTCGGCCCCGATTATGAGGTGGCGCAGATCGTAGCCGGTGTTGTCTTTTCTGAGGCGTTTCAACCCGTGGAGGATGGAGCCGTCGGGCAGGACAGCCTCGATCCCCAGGCAGGTGTCGCGGGCCATGCCGTAGCGCAACACATTGAGGCCACCGGAGTTGACCGAGAGGCCCGCGCCGATCTGGGCGGTGCCTTTGCTGGCGTAGCTGAGGGGGAAGAGGCGGTTTGCCTCGGCGGCGGCGTTCTGGATGGCCTCGATGGTGACCCCTGCTTCGGCAGTGAGGCTGTATTCGGTCGGGCGGATGTCGCGGATCGCCGTCATGTTTTCCATCGACAGGATCAGAGGCGTGGGACCGGATAGGGTGATCTGGCCCGCGACGAGACCGGTGCCGCCGCCGTAGGGTTGGATCGGGCATTTGTGCGTGTTTGCAAAAGCAAGGATGCGGGCGGTGTCTTCGCTGGTGCGCGGGGCGGCGACGAAGCCGGGGAGGCCTTCAAACTTGCCGCGCGGGTCTTCGAGGTAGCGCGGCGCGGCTTGTTTCAGGGGCACATCGGGGGCGTGGGTGGCCAATTGATTGGCGAGGTCGTCTGTGAAGGCGGTCAGCATGGCGCGAAGGTGCGGACCCGGGCCCGAAGTGTCAATCGTCGAACGCCGGAAGAAGGCGCGGTTCCAGGACGATGACGGTGGGGCGACGCGGCAGAGTTCTGAGTGAAACCTCGAGTGAGCTGTTTCCGGGACGCTGAATATCAAACTCGTCGCGCACGCCAGCTAGGAAACTGTCGAGCGAAAAGCGTGAGAACCAATGCATGGGCAGGACGATCGAGGATTTAAGGCGCTTTATGATGCGGACCATGGTGGGTGTGTCGACCGTCAGGCCGCCGTCGACTGCTGCCATGACGATATCGAGGCGGCCAAGCGCGGCGTATTGTTCGTTGCTGGGTTCATGGTGGAGGTGGCCGAGATGGCCGATGCAAAGCCCCGCGACTTCAAAGACAAAAATTGAGTTGTTGTTTTTGATGCGAGTGGTTCCATCGAACCTACTGCGGATGTCGGTGGTGACATTGCGCACAAGCATCTCGTCAAGGTCGAGGTGGTGGTCGGCGGGTTCACTGTTTTGCCACCAACCGGGGAGGACATGGGGAATTTCGGGGTGAGGAAAGGCGGTCCAGTGGCTGTCGTGGGCGTTGTTCATAGTGACGACATTGGGGATCAGGTCGCCCTCGCCGATATAGCCGGTGTAGTCAGTGACGGCGGCGAGACCGCCATGGGTTTGCAACAGATACATTGAGTGGTCGAGGTAGGTGAGACGGACCGTGAATTCTGTTGGCAGCGGATCGGAAAAGCTGGCCTTGTGCAGGTATTTGAGCCCCGGAGCGGCATCGGCGATGGCGATGCAGTGGCTGGGGCGACGGTCTTGCGAGTGAGCGGGTGTCGTCGTCGCGAGGATCGTCAAGGCGAGGAAGAGGGCACGCGGCATGTGTTGGTCCTTTCAGGCATGAACCTAGCGCGGGATTGAGAACTGGCAAAGGGACGTTGAAAGGAGCGCCTCTGGCGCATTCGATGTTTTGCGCCGCGCCTTCGGCGCGTCGCGGTGCCTCCCCTTTCGGCAATTGAAAACAATTGCCTGCCGGGTCAGCGTTGCAGGCAACGCTTGAGGCGGGAGTATTTCTGATCAGAAGAAGATCAAGGGGTGAGGATTTTGCAGCCTGTTTCGCGGCAGGCAGATTGGACGGTGTCGGGGGGCTGGGCGTCGGTGACGAAGGTATTGAAGTCGGCGATCTGGGCGATGCAGACCGGGGCGGAGCGGGTGAATTTGGAGGAGTCGGCCATGAGGATCGACTGGTGGGCGCGTTTTTTGACGGCCTGCGCAACGCGGACTTCGCGGAAGTCGAAATCAAGGGCGTCACCGTCTGCGCTGAGGGCCGATGCGCCGAGGAGGGCGTAGTCGGGGCGGAATTGTTGGACGAATTCGGCGGTGACTTCGCCTACGAGGCCGCCGTCGGCAGGGCGCAAAAGGCCGCCGGTCAGGATGACGTCGATGCCCGGTGCGTAAGCGAGGATGTTACCGACGTGGAGGTTGTTGGTGATGACCATGAGGTTCTGGTGGTTTCTGAGCGCTTCAGCGACGGATTCTAGCGTGGTGCCGATGTCGAGGAAGACGGAGGCTCCGTTCGGGATACGGGCGGCAATGAGTTGGGCCATGGCGGTTTTGGCTTCGGCGTGGAGGGTCTGGCGGTCGTGGTGGCCGATGTTGCGGGTGCCCGATGGCAGGACCGCGCCGCCATAGACGCGGGTGAGTTGGCCGGTGTCGCAGAGGGCGGCAAGGTCGCGGCGGGCGGTTTGAACCGTCACATCGAAGGTTTGGGCGAGCGAATCAGTGGTGACCTTGCCGTCGCGGCGGACGAGGTCGAGGATTTGGCCGAGGCGGATGTTTTCGGGCATGATGTGGGTGTCGTGTTCGGGTTGGTTTCTAGGCGAATATAACGAACATTTTAGGGCTGTCTATTGGGTTGGGTGTTCGCCACTTGCGCTGATTGCCGCAGTAATTGAGTGGTTTTTTGCAATTGTATGGATAGGTTGGATTTGAGAGAATGTGAGCGAAAAGAAAATACCGATCTTCAAACGAACTTTCTATATTAGGACCTAGGCGATGACCGAACAGGTGAGCGACCTTTTTATCATTGGTGGCGGGATCAATGGCACCGGGATTGCGCGGGATGCTCAAGGCCGTGGCTTGCAGGTAACCTTGGCCGAGATGAACGATCTGGCGTCTGCGACGTCTTCTGCCTCGACCAAACTGTTTCATGGCGGCCTGCGGTATCTAGAGTATTTTGAGATTGATCTGGTCCGCAAAGCGCTGAAAGAGCGCGAGACATTGCTAACGGCGATGCCCCATATCTCGTGGCCGATGCGGTTTGTACTGCCCTATCACAAGGACATGCGGTTTGAGACCACGACTCCGGCGGCGAAACTATTGCAGACGGTGATGCCCTGGATGAAGGGGCGGCGGCCGGGGTGGATGATCCGGCTGGGGCTGTTCCTGTATGACAATCTGGGCGGGCGGAAGATTTTGCCGGGAACGAAGACGTTGAACCTGGCTATCGACCCGGCGGGAGAGCCAATCGAGGATCGGTTTCAGTATGCATATGAGTATTCGGATTGCTGGGTCGAGGATGCCCGGCTGGTTGTGTTGAACGCACGCGACGCCGAGGAACATGGCGCGACGATATTGGTGCGCACCAAGGTCGTTTCAGCCGAACGTGACGGGGACTTGTGGAAGATCACGACCGAAACGGAAGGCGGCGCGCAAGCCATTCATATGGCGCGGGCGATTGTGAACGCGGGCGGGCCTTGGGTTGAGGACGTGGTGAAGGGGATTGCGCGGCTGAATTCATCTGAAGGTATTCGGTTGGTTCAGGGAAGCCACATTGTCACGAAAAGCCTGTTCGACCATGGGAAGTGCTATTTCTTTCAGGGCGAAGATGGGCGGATCATTTTTGCGATTCCTTATGAGACGGATTTCACGCTGATCGGGACGACGGATAAGGAGTATCACGGGAACCCTTCGGATGCGGCCTGCACCGATGAAGAGCGGGACTATTTGTTGGCCTTTGCAAACCAGTATTTCAAACAGGATATCGGCACAGAAGATGTGGTCTGGACCTATTCCGGGGTGCGGCCCTTGTATGATGATGGTGCGAAATCGGCGACAGCGGCGACGCGGGATTATGTGTTGTCGGTGGATGACAACGGTGCGCCGATGCTCAGCGTGTTTGGCGGTAAGATCACCACCTATCGCAAGCTGGCAGAAGGTGCATTGAAGAAGCTGGCGGTGCATTTCGATGAGATGGGTGATGAGTGGACGGCCGGGGTGGCTTTGCCTGGCGGGGACTTTCTGGTGGATGGGTTTGAGGCCTTGGTGGCTGATTTGGTGGCTGCCCACCCGTTTCTGGGCGACCGTTGGGCCCGCCGTTTAGTGCGGGCCTATGGCAGCGAGGCAAGCGAATTGATGGGGGCGGCTGAGACCCCGGAAGATTTAGGCCGGAACTTTGGCGCGACTTTAACCGAAGCCGAAGTAATCTGGCTTATGGAGAAGGAATATGCGCGTCGGGCCGAGGATGTGGTCTGGCGGCGGTCAAAGCTGGGATTGCGGATGGATGAGGCCGAGATTGAGGCGCTGGATGCGTGGATGACTGGCCGACAGGTGGAAGCGGCGTCTTAGGCGCGCTAGAACAAAAGAAAAGACATCAGGGAGAAGCCCCATGCGTTACGTCATGGCGATTGATCAGGGCACGACGTCAAGCCGTGCCATTTTGTTTGACGATGCAATGAAGATCGTCGGAATGGCGCAGGAAGAGTTTCCGCAGCATTACCCGGCCAGTGGTTGGGTTGAGCATGACCCTTCGGATCTGTGGTCGACGGTGGCGGCAACATGTCGGGCTGTGATCGAAAAGACCGGGATTTCGGCGGACGACATTGCGGCCATTGGGATTACCAACCAGCGGGAAACGACGTTGGTGTGGGACAAGGTGACGGGCGAGCCGTTGCACAACGCGATTGTCTGGCAGGATCGGCGCACGGCGGAGTATTGCGCCGAGATGGTTGCCGCGGGGCATGAAGAGACGATCACGGCGAAGACCGGGCTGCTGTTTGATCCTTATTTCAGTTCGACCAAGCTGAAGTGGATATTGGACCAGAATCCGGGATCGCGCGAACGGGCGGCAAAGGGTGAATTGCTGTTCGGGACGGTGGATACTTACATCATTTGGCGGCTGACCGGCGGCGCGGCCCATGTGACGGATGCCACAAACGCCTGCCGGACGATGCTGTACGACATACGAAAAGGCGGATGGTCCAGCACGATTTGCGAGCTTTTGGGCGTGCCGATGGAGATGTTGCCGGAAGTAAATGACTCGGCGGCTGATTTCGGGATGGCGCGGGCCGATCTGTTCGGGCGCGAGATCCCAATTTTGGGCGTTGCGGGCGATCAGCAGGCGGCGACCGTAGGGCAGGCGTGTTTTGAGCCTGGGATGATGAAATCGACCTATGGCACTGGCTGTTTTGCGCTATTGAATACGGGCGATACGCCGATCCGGTCGCAGAACCGATTGCTGACGACGGTGGCCTATCAGCTGGACGGGAAGCCGACCTATGCGCTGGAGGGTTCGATCTTTATTGCGGGCGCGGTTGTCCAGTGGTTGCGGGATGGGTTGAAGATCATTCGCGAAGCACCGGAGACGCAGCCTTTGGCAGAAAAGGCAGATCCAGCGCAATCGGTGGTGTTGGTGCCAGCGTTTACGGGATTGGGCGCACCTTATTGGAGCCCGGAGAGCCGGGGTGCGGTGTTTGGTTTGACGCGAAACTCAGGCCCGGAGGAGCTAGCGCGGGCGGCACTGGAAAGCGTTGGTTATCAGACGCGGGATTTGCTGGAAGCGATGACGGCAGACGCGCCAGGTGAGTTGAAGGGGACATTGCGGGTTGATGGCGGCATGTCGGCCAGCGATTGGACCATGCAGTTTTTGAGCGACATCATCGGTGCGCCGGTGGATCGACCCGAAGTGCAGGAGACGACGGCCTTGGGTGCGGCCTGGTTGGCCGGAATGCGAGCGGGTATTTACCCCGATCAACAAGGGTTCGCCAAAAACTGGGCGCTTGAGACAAGGTTCGAGCCTGCAATGGATGAGGCGGATCGCGCGGCCAAATACGATCTGTGGAAAAAGGCCGTGGCTGCGACTATGAGTGTCTAGCGGACGCTGAAGGCCGCTGATTGGGCGGCCCAATGCGCAGTAACCATCTTTGGCTATTCATCATGGAGGTTTTCGCGGGTTTGTCGCGCGGATCCTATCTGGTGTGCATAGGCTGGACGACGTTAGTTGTGACCGGCGAAGTAGCCGTGGTGGGGCAGGTTTTCATTCTTGCAATGCTGGCCAATATGCTGGGCGGCCCTCTGCTCGGGACTATTGTTGACCGTAAGGATCGCCGGGTAATCGCAGCGTTAGCACATTTAGGGGTTGCGGGCGTTATGCTGGGCGGTGGAGCAGCGTTGGCCTTTGGTTGGACAACCCCGCTTTTGTTCTTTGCGGTGGCCTTTGGGGCGCAGTTATTGCGCCTTTTGTATCAGCTGGCGCATGACGCGTTGATCCGTGCGAATGCGGAGGACGCCGAGGTTATGGTGCTGTTGGCCCGGCTGCGCACCACGCATCTATTGGCGACGACAGTTGGGACGATAGCGGCGGGTTGGGTCATCCATGCTTTTGGTGCATTCGCTGGTTTTGCCGGATCTGCATTGACGTCGTTCGGTGTAATATTTGCGGCGCGATACCTGGCCGTAGCGATCAAATCGGCGGGCGGCCCGAAGCCATTGACCTATCTGGCGGAATTGTCAGTGGGTTTTCGGACTTTTCGAACGAACCCGGAGATTCGGGTCGCTGCGCTGTTGGCGCTGGTAGTTTTGCCGGTTGGGCAGCTTTCGAATGCGGTGCTGTCCGGCCTTATCCGCAATGACCTTGGACACGGAAGCGATGTGTTCGGATTGGTGGATGCGGCATGGCCGGTTGGAGGGATGGTGGCCGCCGGAGTGATGAGCCTTGGATTGGCGATTTTGCAACGCAACTGGTTTCTGTTCGTGACATCGGGGTTTGCGGGATTGGCGACTGCGGTGTTGGGCGTAGCAACAACCGTTCCGGTGTTAGTTTTGCTGCATGGTTTGATGGGGTTCTTTGTCTGGCTGACTCATATCTCGGTCGATGCCTGTGTGTTGCGCGCCAGCACCGAACAGACGGCGGGACGCATGAAGTCCTACATCGTTTTGCTGCTGAGTGCGGGGGCCATCGTGATGTGTTTGTCGCCCGGTGTAGTGCCGGTGCCCGAAGTTGGACGTTATTTCCAGTTCTGGGGCTGTGTCGCAGCGTCAGTTTCGGGCTTTCTGCTGTTATGGCACGTCGTTAAGAGAATGCGTCTATAGACTCAGGTGGTTGTTGCATTTACTGCCGCAAGTTCGATACATGAAAAGTTAACGCTAACGGCGGTGGGTTGTCCGCCGATTGTAAGGTTTGACGATGTCACGCGACGCTTTGAAGGCCGATATTCTGGGCCACCTGAAATATGCCATTGGCAAAGATGCGGAACATGCGACGATCTATGATTGGCGTGTGGCCCTGTCATTGGCCGTGCGTGACCGGATTGTGGATCCGTGGTTTGACTCGACGCGCGCGACGTATCGCGCGGGCGCTAAGCGTGTTTACTACCTTTCCATGGAGTTTTTGATCGGGCGTCTGTTGGAAGACGCGATGGTCAACACCGGCGTTCTGGACGAGGCGAAGGCGGTTTTTGATGACCTTGGCTTGCCGTTTGATCAGGTCGTGCATGATGAGCCGGATGCGGCGCTGGGCAATGGCGGGTTGGGCCGGTTGGCGGCGTGTTTTCTGGAAAGCCTGTCGACGCTGGGTATCCCGGCCTATGGCTATGGCATTCGCTATGAACACGGGTTGTTCCGGCAGCGGTTCGAAGATGGTCGGCAGGTGGAAGAGCCTGAAGACTGGCTGAATCAAGAGCATGTCTGGGAATTTGAGCGCCCTGAGGCGGCCTATGAGGTTGGTTTCGGCGGCGAAGTGCGCCACGAGGGCGGCCGTTTTGTCTGGCGTCCGCACGAGGCGGTGATCGCGCAAGGTTTCGACACGCCGGTGATCGGCTGGCAGGGGAACTGGGGCAATACACTGCGACTTTGGGGGGCATTGCCGAAGAAGTTGTTGGACTTGGAGCGGTTCAACCGTGGCGACTATGCAGGGGCGGCAGAGCCTGAGGCGCTGGCACGGACAATCAGCCGGGTTTTGTATCCCGATGACACGACGGACGGCGGTAAGACGCTGCGCCTGAAGCAGGAATATTTCTTCACGGCAGCCTCGCTGCGCGATATTTTGCGACGGTTTGAATCTGAGCATTCGGATCTGCGTGATCTGCCGAAGAAAGTCGCGATCCAGTTGAACGACACCCATCCGGCGATTGCGGGCCCCGAATTGGTCCGACTGCTGCATGACGAGCGTAAGATGCCGCTGGCAGATGCGATTGAGACGGCGCGCGGGTGTCTGAACTACACGAACCACACGTTGCTGCCTGAAGCGTTAGAGCGTTGGTCGGACGGGTTAATGGGGTATCTTTTGCCGCGTCACCTTGGGCTGATTGACGACATTGATAAGGCGCACAAGGCGCAATATCCCGGCGTGTCGATCCGTGAACACGGCCAGGTCAAGATGGGCGAATTGAGCTTTATCATGGCGTCGAAAGTGAACGGTGTTTCGGCGCTGCATACGGAATTGATGAAGAAAACCGTCTTCCGCGATCTGCATCAGGTGCACCCGGAACGGATTGTGAACCGCACAAACGGGGTTACGCCGCGACGATGGCTAAAAACCTGTAACCCACGCTTGTCTGGCTTGATTTCCGAGACGATCGGCGACGGTTGGATCGGGAATGCCGAGGAACTTCAACAGCTTGAACCACATGTGGATGACGCCGGGTTCCTGGATCGTTTTGGCGCGGCCAAGCGGGGAAACAAGGCTGAGCTGTCGAATTGGATCGCGTCTGAGATGGGTGTTCAGGTTGATCCTGAGGCCATGTTCGATGTGCAGATCAAGCGTATTCACGAATACAAGCGTCAGCATCTGAACATTCTGGAAGCCATCGCGCTGTGGCAGGAGATGCGCGACAATCCGAATGGGAACTGGACACCACGGGTCAAGATCTTCGGCGGCAAAGCGGCGCCCGGGTATGGGTTTGCCAAGGACATCATCTATCTGATCAATTCGGTTGCCCGGGTAGTGAATGATGATCCGGTGACGTCGAAATGGCTGAAGGTGGTGTACCCCGCAAACTATAACGTGACGCTGGCCGAGCGGTTGATCCCGGCAGCGGATTTGTCTGAACAGATTTCGACGGCGGGCAAAGAGGCCTCGGGCACCGGCAATATGAAATTTGCGATGAATGGCGCGCTAACGATTGGCACGCTGGATGGTGCGAACGTGGAAATCCGCGAGCATGTGGGCGAGGACAACTTCTTTCTGTTTGGGCTTAGGTCTGAAGAAGTGGATGGACGTCGTGCGGTCGATGGCCATGCCAGCAAAGCGATTGCGGCTGATCCGCGATTGGCGCGGGCGCTGGATGCGTTGCGCAACGGCACTTTTGCTGATGGCGATCATGACCGGTTCCGGGGCATTGCGGATAACATCGCAGGACCGGATTACTTTTTGGTGGCGTCAGATTTCAGCGACTATTGGCGCGCTTCCCGTGATGCCGACGGTGCATTCCGTGACCCGGCCCGCTGGGCGCGGATGGCGGCGCTGAATACAGCGCGGTCAGGTTGGTTCTCGTCAGACCGGACCATTCGTGGTTATGCTGCTGAGATATGGGACGCGCTTCCGTCAAAGCCATTGCGGGATATCGCGGCTGAATAATGAACTGCCCGACTAAATGGGCAGAGTGACAGGGATTGGGATGCCTCAGACGCCGGACGGTGCCGAAACAGCCATTTCCATCGACGATGCCCGGCGCATCGTTGTCGGTCAGCACGACGATCCGTTTTCTGTCCTTGGTCCGCATAAATTTGGGCGCTCGCGGTTTGTGACGGCGTTTGATCCGGGCGCGGTGCGCCTGTTCGCTGTGGTTGCTGGGAAACGTCATGCACTGGCGGCGGTGCCGGATGTGAGAGGTGTTTTCAGCGGCAAGGTGCCTGGGACAAAGCCTTACTTACTAGTGGGTGAAGATGATGCCGGCGGGTCGTGGGAGATGGAAGATGCCTTCCGTTTCGGTCCTGTCATGGGCGAGATGGACGAATACTTGCTGGCCGAGGGTACGCATGAGCGTATCTGGAAAGTGCTGGGCGCCCATGTGATCGACCACGAGGGCGCGCGGGGAACGCATTTCGCGGTTTGGGCACCGAATGCGCAGCGGGTTTCGGTTGTTGGAGATTTCAATGTCTGGGACGGGCGGCGGCATCCGATGCGATCGCGCGGGTCTACCGGGGTTTGGGAGACGTTCGTGCCGGGCCTTGGCGAAGGCACGGGGTATAAATATGAGATCGTCGGAATTGATGGCGTGACCCAGCCGTTGAAGGCCGATCCCGTGGGATTTGGCAGTCAGCATCCACCCGAGAATGCCAGCGTTGTGCGCGATATTGCCGGGTACGGTTGGGGCGACGGTGATTGGATGGCGGCGCGTGGGGCGTCGAATGCCCGAACTGCGCCGATCAGCGTTTACGAAGTGCATCTGGGGTCGTGGCGCCGCAAGGTTGACGATGGTGGGCGACCGCTTAGTTACAAGGAAATGGCGGAAGAACTGGTCGATTACGCGGTTGAGATGGGGTTCACCCATCTGGAACTGCTGCCGGTCAGCGAGTTTCCGTTTGACGGGTCTTGGGGATACCAGCCGGTGGGGATGTTCGCACCGACTGTGCGATTTGGCCCGCCGCACGAGTTTCGAGATCTGGTGGATGCGGCGCATCAGAAGGGGCTGGGGGTGCTTCTGGATTGGGTGCCGGGGCATTTTCCGACTGATGCCCATGGGTTGGGTCGGTTTGATGGCACTGCTTTGTATGAACACGCCGATCCGCGCGAGGGGTTCCATCAGGATTGGAATACGCTCATTTACAACTATGGGCGGCGGGAAGTTTCCAACTATTTGATCTCAAACGCGCTTTACTGGCTGGAAGAGTATCATGTGGATGGGCTGCGTGTGGATGCGGTGGCCTCGATGTTATACCGCGACTACAGCCGTAAAGATGGCGAGTGGGTGCCGAACAAGGATGGTGGCCGTGAGAACTTCGAAGCTATCGAGGTTTTGCAACGGATGAATTCGGTGACCTATGGCAAGGTCGACGGGATCATGACGGTTGCCGAGGAATCGACCAGTTTTCCTGGCGTGTCGCGCCCTGTTGACGCGGGCGGTCTGGGGTTCGGCTATAAGTGGAGTATGGGGTGGATGAACGACACGTTGGAATACGTGAAGAAGGATCCCGTCCACCGGAAATACCACCACGATCAGATGACTTTTGGTCTGCATTACGCTTTTAGCGAGAACTTTGTTTTGCCAATCAGCCATGACGAAGTTGTGCATGGCAAAGGCAGTATGCTGGGCAAGATGCCGGGGGATCGGTGGGAAAAGTTTGCCAATCTGCGCGCTTATTACGGGTTCATGTGGGGCCATCCCGGCAAGAAGCTGTTGTTCATGGGACAGGAGTTTGCACAGTCTGCGGAGTGGAACCACGATGCGGAATTGGACTGGGCTTGTTTGGGCGATGATCAGCACGGCGGGATGCAGCGATTGGTGCGCGATCTGAACACGCTTTATCGCGGGGAACCTGCGCTGCACTTGAAGGATTGTGAGCCGGACGGGTTTGACTGGATCGAGGCCGGGGCGGCGGAAGACAGCACGTTTGTCTGGGTGCGACGTGGGGGTGCGGATGATGCGCCGGTAGCGGTGATCTGCAATTTCACGCCAATCGAGCGGGTCGATTGGCAGTGTGGTTTACCGGAAGCCGGTCGATGGAGCGAAGTGTTGAATACGGATGCGGCCATTTACGGAGGCGGCAATCGCGGAAATTACGGGGAAGTCGTGACAGACACCGAAGGTTGGCATGGACAACCGGTGTCGGCGAAAGTCACCATTCCCCCGTTGAGTGTGATTTTCCTTCGGTACGAGGGTGAATAACAAAAGGGGAGGATACGAATGTCAGCGACACAGAACCGCCTAGCCCACAGAACAATGGCCTTTGTGCTGGCCGGGGGGCGCGGATCCCGGTTGAAAGAATTGACGAACAATCGGGTTAAACCGGCCGTTTTCTTCGGCGGCAAGACGCGGATCATCGACTTTGCGCTCTCCAATGCGCTGAATTCGGGTATTCGGAAAATGTCGGTGGCGACCCAGTATAAGGCGCACTCGCTTATTCGACACTGCCAGCGTGGCTGGAATTTTTTCCGGGCTGAGCGGAACGAGTATCTGGACATACTGCCTGCCTCGCAGCGTGTGGACGAGAACAAATGGTATGTGGGCACGGCGGATGCGGTGACCCAGAATATTGATATCGTCGATAGCTATGACATTGATTACATTCTGATTTTGGCCGGCGATCACATCTATAAGATGGATTACGAACTGATGATCCGTCAGCATGTAGACACGAATGCGGATGTGACGGTTGGATGTTTGACGGTGCCGCGGATGGAGGCGACTGCCTTTGGTGTGATGCATGTCGATGACACCGACCGCATCACTCAGTTTCTGGAAAAGCCTGCCGATCCCCCTGCAATTCCCGGCGATCCTGATCATGCTTTGGCGTCGATGGGTATCTATGTCTTCAAGTGGAGTTTCTTGCGCGAGTTGTTGTTGGCGGATGCGACCAATCCTGACTCGACCCACGACTTCGGCGGCGATCTGATCCCGGATATCGTGAAGAACGGCAAAGCGCAGGCGCATCGATTTACTGACAGTTGCGTGCGCCATCGCAGTGACGCCCCGGCTTATTGGCGCGATGTGGGGACGGTGGATGCGTTCTGGCAGGCAAATATCAACCTGACCGATTTCGACCCTGATCTGGACCTTTGGGACAAGGAATGGCCGATCTGGACATACTCGGAAAGTGTGCCACCTGCGAAGTTTATCCATGATCAGGAAGAACGGCGCGGTTCGGCTGTGTCTTCGTTGGTGTCGGGGGGATGTGTGATTTCGGGAACTGAAATTCGCAATTCGCTGCTGTTCACGCAAGTGCATACAAACAGTTACGCGGTTTTGGATCACGTGGTGGCGCTGCCGTATGTTAACGTTTCCCGGTCTGCTCGATTGACGAATTGCGTTGTCGATAGAGGTGTGCAGATTCCGGAAGGTCTGGTAGTGGGTGAAGATCCGGTGGCGGATGCTGATTTCTTCCGGGTTTCGGAAGGCGGTGTGACTTTGATTACGCAAGAAATGGTGGATGCAAAGGTCGCTTCTGAATGACCAAAGTGCTGTCCGTGGCGTCTGAATGTGCTCCGCTGGTGAAGACCGGTGGGTTGGCGGATGTTGTGGGCGCACTGCCGGGGGCTTTGGCGCCATTCGGGGTCCAGATGCGGGTGTTGTTGCCGGGGTATCCTGGTGTTCTGGCGGGTTTGAGTAAGAGCAAAGTCGTTCTAAAAGACGCTGATTTGTTTGGCGGCACGGCTAAGGTGCTGGCGTCAAATGTCTCTGGTTTGGATTTGTTGGTTCTCGACGCGCCGCATTTGTTTGACCGTGGTGGTTCGCCTTATTTGGACGACGCTGGCAGGGACTTTGCTGACAATCCTGAACGCTTTGCGGCTCTTTCCTGGGTTGCGATGGTGATTGCGCGGGATGGAGTCGGCGGATGGCAACCTGATGTGGTGCATTGCCATGACTGGCAGGCTGGTTTGGCGCCCTACTATTTGCGACAGCAGGGAGTTGATGTTCCTTCGGTTCTGACCATTCACAACATTGCGTTTCATGGGATTGCCGGGGCTGAAAAGTTGATTGGGCTGCGCCTTGACCCTGCGGATTTCGGCGAAGCGGGTTTTGAGTTCTGGGGAAATATCTCGGCTTTGAAAGCCGGTTTGCAGTTTGCGACCAAGCTGACCACGGTTAGTCCGACCTATGCGCGGGAATTGACAACGGAAGAGTTTGGCATGGGCTTGGACGGGGTGCTGCGCAATCGCGAGGGCGACTTGCAGGGTATTCTGAACGGCATCGATCTGGATGTTTGGAACCCGGCCACCGATGAAAACATCGCCACTTACAAGACTGCCAGGCGCAAGGGGCGTGCCAAGGCCGCTCTGTTGCAAGAGTTAGGACTACCGGCGGCGGATGGACCGTTGTGCGTTGTTGTTTCGCGGTTGAGCCACCAGAAGGGTCTTGATGTGCTGTTAGAGGCCCTGCCTGCGCTTGTGGATCACGGCGGGCAATTGGCTTTGTTGGGGTCGGGTGACAAAACGTTGGAAACGGCATTTCTGCGGGCAACCGAGCATCAGAATGTTGCGGTTAAGATCGGATATGACGAGGCTCTTTCGCACCGGATGATGGCGGGTGCGGATGCGATTTTGGTGCCATCGCGGTTTGAGCCATGCGGTCTGACGCAGCTTTACGGATTGCGGTATGGCACGATCCCGGTGGTGGCCACGACGGGTGGATTGGCGGACACGGTGATTGACGCCAGTCCGATGGCGATGCGATCGGGTGTGGCGACGGGCGTGCAGTTTGCGCCGGTGACGGCCCATGCTTTGGCGGGGGCTTTGACGCGGGTTCGAGGATTATACTCCGACCAAACCGCCTGGGCACAATTGCAGAAAAACGCGATGAAACAGGACGCCGGTTGGGCGGCCTCGGCTGGTGAGTACGCGGCGCTGTATGATGGGTTGATCGACGGCGCATGAATTATCAGGTCACGGCAGGACATTGCGCCGAGATGGGCGCTTTAGTCGAGAGCGACGGCGTAAATTTTGCCGTCTTCTCGGAGAATGCAACCCAGATTTACGTTTGTTTATTTGATGATAGCGGAGTTGAGACTCGGATTGCCTTGCCTGAATTTGATGGCGGTATCTGGCATGGGCATATCGCTGGGATTGGCGCGGGTCAGTTGTATGGGTTGCGTGCGGACGGGCCGTATCGCCCGGACGACGGGCACCGGTTCAATGTGCATAAGCTGCTTTTGGACCCCTATGCGCGGCAGATCACCGGTCACCCAGAGTATGACGATGCGATCTATGGGTATGATCGTGGGGCCGAAGCGCGGGATTTAAGTTTTGATACGCGAGATAGCGTGAATTTCATGCCACGATGTGTTGTGACCGATTATGCGCCGGAGGCGGCTGTGCATCCTGATACCCCTGACGACGAAACGGTGATTTACGAAGCACACGTAAGCGGGCTGACCCAACGTTTACCGGGGGTTGAGGGCGCAGGGACGTTTGCCGGTGTGGCCTCGGACCCGGTGCTGGCGCATCTGAAACGGCTTGGAGTGACGGCGATTGAGATGTTGCCGGTGCAGGCGTTTTTGAATGACCGGTTTCTGGTCGACAAAGGGTTGGTGAACTATTGGGGCTATCAGACAGTCGGTTTTTTCGCGCCGGATCATCGGTATTTAGGGCCGGACGGGATTGCCGGGTTTCGGGCGATGGTGGATCGGTTCCACGAGGCCGGGATAGAAGTGATACTGGACGTTGTTTACAATCACTCGGGTGAAGGGGACGAGCTTGGGCCGACCTTGAGCTTCCGGGGGTTGGACAACGCGAGTTATTATAGACTGCATGACGACCAGCGGTATTACATCAACGATACCGGGACCGGGAACACTCTGAACGTTGATCGTCCGATGGTGTTGCGGATGGTGATGGATAGTCTTCGCTATTGGGTTGAGGTGATGGGCGTTGACGGCTTTCGCTTTGATCTGGCGGCGGTTCTGGGGCGGACGGCAGAGGGGTTTGATCAGGGGGCCGGGTTCTTTGATGCGATCCGGCAGGACCCGGCTTTGGCGACCACCAAACTGATTGCTGAACCTTGGGATATTGGTCCCGGGGGGTATCAGTTGGGGGCATTCCCGCCGCCATTTCAGGAATGGAACGACAAGTTTCGCGATGGTGTGCGCCGGTTTTGGCGGGGTGATGTAGGACTTGCTCCGGATTTGGCAGCGCGGTTGACGGGTTCGGCTGGGGAGTTTGATCACTCGGGCCGGATGGCGTCGGCCTCGGTCAATTTTCTGACGGCCCATGACGGGTTCACGCTAGAGGATTTGGTTTGCTATTCGCGGCGGCACAATGAGGCGAATGGCGAGAACGGGCGCGATGGGCATTCAGAGAACCTGTCGGACAACTTCGGAGTCGAGGGTTTTAGTGACGATCCTGAGGTTCTTGCGGCGCGCGGGCGGCGGAAGCGGGCGATGTTGGCGACTATGTTTCTGGCGCAAGGCACGCCTATGTTGTTGGCGGGGGACGAGTTTGGAAACTCGCAGAGCGGCAACAACAACGCCTATAATCAGGATAACGAGACGGCCTGGGTCGATTGGCCTGGGGCAGATGGTGAGCTGACAGATTTTGTAGCTGGGTTAATTGCCTTTCGGGCGGCGCATCCGATTCTGCGCCAGAAGCTGTTTTTGCATTCTCGCGAACGGGCTGTGGATGGGTTGGAAGACCTGTTTTGGTGGCGTGAAGACGGCGCGGCGATGGAAGCGAGTGACTGGCATGATCCGGCGCGCAAGATCGTGGCGGTAGAAAAGCGGATGGCGGCCGGAACGCCCGCCTATGCGGCGATGGAAGCGGCGATTTTCATGGTGTTCAATGCGGGCGGAGCGACTGAAGTTGCGATGCCTGACGCGCCGGACGGGCAACGCTGGTGTCAGAAGGTCGACACGTCCAATCTGGATCATGTCGCGTTTCCGGTTTTGGATGATAGGCTGGAGATTGCGGAGCAAAGCGTAGCGGCCTTCGTGCTGATCGCGGACGAGACATAACTGGGGGACTTCATGGAACGCATTCGAGTCGAGACATCACCGATCAAGGGGCAGAAGCCGGGAACCTCTGGTTTGCGCAAGAAAACGCGCGTTTTCATGGAGCATCACTTTCTGGAGAATTTCGTTCAGGCGATCTGGAATGGGATTGGCGGGGCCGAAGGTAAAACTTTTGTTCTGGGAGGTGACGGACGATATTTCAACGACCGGGCGGCGCAGGTGATCTTGCGGATGGCGGCGGCTTCGGGCGCAAAGAAGGTAATCATTGGCACCGGGGCGATCCTGTCGACCCCGGCGGCATCTAACCTGATCCGCAAGCGGAAGACGGACGGCGGGATCATCATGTCGGCGAGCCATAATCCCGGCGGACCGGATGAAGATTTTGGTGTGAAGTTCAACACACCGAACGGCGGACCCGCGCCGGAAGATGTGACCAACCGGATATTCGAGGCGACGACGGCGCTGACGCATTACGACATGCTTGAGGCTCATGATGTCGACCTTTCGGTGCCGGGGATCGTCGATCTAAGGGGTATGGAGGTCGAGGTTGTTGATCCGGTTGCAGACTATGTCGAGCTGATGGAAAGCCTGTTTGATTTCGGGAAAATCCGGGCTTTGTTTGCCGGTGGGTTCACCATGCGGTTTGACGCAATGCATGCGGTAACGGGACCTTATGCCACTGAAATCATTGAGAACCATCTGGGCGCGCCTGCGGGGACAGTGATGAACGGCGTGCCCTTGCCGGATTTTGGCGGTGGGCATCCTGACCCCAATCCGATCTGGGCGAAGCCCTTGGTCGATCTGGTGATGGGGCCGGACGCGCCAGATTTCGCCGCCGCCTCGGACGGGGACGGAGACCGGAATATGATCCTGGGGCGCGGGGTCTATGTGACGCCTTCTGACAGTCTGGCGGTTTTGGCAGCAAATGCCCATTTGGCACCGGGGTACAGTGGTGGATTGGCTGGCGTGGCGCGGTCAATGCCGACGTCTGGCGCGGTGGATCTGGTGGCGAAGGCCAAGGGGATCGAGTGTTTTGAGACCCCAACCGGGTGGAAGTTTTTTGGCAATCTATTGGATGCTGGGAGAGCAACGCTGTGTGGCGAGGAGAGTGCTGGGACGGGCAGCGATCATGTACGCGAGAAGGATGGCGTTTGGGCAGTCTTGTTGTGGCTGAATATTTTGGCTGAGACCGGGTTGTCGGTGAAGGACACGTTGGCGGCGCACTGGGCGGAGTATGGGCGGAACTACTATTCGCGCCATGACTACGAAGCGATTGATGCGGGCGTGGCGAATGCGATGTTCGATGATTTGCGTAGGAAGTTGGGCACGTTAGCAGGACAGAGTTTTGCGGCGGGTGTGGTCGCGACGGCCGATGAGTTTGCTTACAACGATCCGGTTGATGGGTCGCGGTCAGAAGGGCAGGGCATTCGAGTGGTGTTCGAAAGCGGCAGCCGGATTGTCTATCGGCTGTCTGGCACCGGAACGGTTGGGGCGACGGTGCGGGTTTATCTTGAGAGCTATGAGCCGGGACCGGAGAATTTGGAGATGGATGCGGAAAGTGCATTGGCAGGCGTAATTGCTTCGGCAGATGCGATAGCAGGCATTCGGGAGCAGACCGGGCGAGATGCGCCGGATGTGAAGACTTGAGGTCTGTTTGGGTCCACGCCTGACGGCGCGGATCCGCCGGGGGTTTCACCCCCGGACCCCCAGAGTATTTCTAATCAGAAGAAGGTTTGGTCGACCGGTTAGTCCCGGTGGTAGGGTGCGCCTGCGAGGATCGAGGCGGCGCGATAGAGTTGTTCTGCCAGCATCACGCGGACCAGCAAGTGGGGCCAGACCATTTTGCCGAAGCTGAGGCTGTAGTCGGCTTTGGCGCGCAAAGCGGGATCGATGCCATCTGCGCCGCCGATGACGAAGGCAGCCTCGGCGCGGCCTTGATCGCGCCAGTTGGCGATGAGGTCGGCGAAATCGCGGGAAGATATGAGTTTGCCGCGTTCGTCGAGGGTGCAGATCGGAGTGGCGTTGCCGATGGATTTTTCGAGAAGGGTGGCTTCGGCGGGCATGCCGCCTTTTTTGGCTTCAACCTCGGCCACGGTAACGGGGCCAAGGCCCAGGGCGCGGCCCGTGCGATCAAATCGGTTGAGGTAATCGGCGGTCAGATCGGCTTCGGGACCAGCACGCATGCGTCCGACGGCGGCGATTTTGAGTTTCATCGCCGCGCCGTGCTTATGATTTGGACGTGGTTGCTGCTGTTGGGGTCAGCCACATCTTTTCGATCTGGTAAAACTCGCGCACTTCAGGGCGGAAGACGTGGACGATGATATCGCCCGTGTCGATCAGAACCCAGTCGCCGGCATCTTTGCCTTCGAGTTTAGATAGCCGCCCGTGTTCCTGCTTCAGCGAGCCGACCAGGTGATCCGAAATGGCGGCGACCTGACGTGTGGAGCGGCCCGAGGCGACGACCATATAGTCGGCCATCTCGGATTTGCCACGCAGGTCGATCTGAACCACGTCTTCGGCTTTGTCTTCTTCCAGCGATGTCAAAATGTGGGCAAGCAATTGCTCGCTTGTCAGGGGGGCAGTGTCATCGGTCATTGTGCGACCTTTGCTGCCAGCAGCCGATGCGTTGGCTGCGATGTGGACGTTTGACAGGACATTGTCCTCCTTTGCTACACGCCTTGTCTGGGCCCGGCGTCGGACCACGGTATCAATGTAACACCGGCATGTGGAATTTCCAAGAATCGCGTCAATAGTCCTGCTCGTAGAAAATGCCAATGCTGGTTTCGCCGGTATTTGTCGCAGAACCCTTGAGTGTGACCGAATTGGAGACATCCAGATTGAGGTTCAGCTCAGTTTCGCCTTCGGCGTTGACCGTGACATCGGTGTAAAGATTGTCGCCAAGGTAAGCGCCTGCGCGGACAGCGGTATTGCCAGCCTCGTCTGTGGTGACGTCGAAATCAGCCAGACCTGCGCCGCGTCGGATGTTGCCGACCACGCCTTCGCCGCCTTGTCCCGCCAGGGTGCGCACCGCAAGGGCGAGGCGTGCGGCCTGTAAGGGGGACAGGGTTTCGATGCCGCGCCCGAAGATCAGGCGGGCGAGAACCTCTTCTTCCGGGAGGTCGGGATCGAACGTGAAGGCGATGTCTGGGTTGGTGGCGGGGCCTTCGATGACGATGTTGACTGTGGCGTCGTCGGTGCGGGTGCTGGCAAGAAGGCTGATCACGGGGACGAAGGAGCCCTGCATTGTGATGTTGGCATCCTCGATTTCGAGCCTTTGGCCAAGGATGTCGAGGCGACCCCGGATCAGGTTGAAGGCGCCGATGGGGATGACGTCGTTGCTGGTTCCGGTGATCTGCAGGCCGCCGCCGAATTCACTGTCGAGACCCCGACCACGCACAAAGACGCGATTGGGGGCGTTGACTTGAATGTTAAGCGGAAATCCGGGGCCGCTGCCGCCTGCCCCCGCATCGGCGGTTTCCAGAAGCCCGGCGCGCTGGCGGGTACCCCGCACTGGGGGTGGTTCATTGATGTGGATGACTTCCGGGATGTCTCCTGCGCCGCCAAGGCCGGTGGAGGGGATCTGAATGTTGGTTTCGCCAAGGTTCAGCGTGCCAGCGATGGAGGCTCCGCCTGCGAGGGGGCCCGAGGCGGTGATTGTGCCGGTGACGGTGGTTTCGAACAGGCGCGGGTCGATGAGGCCGACTTGGTTCAGAGTGATGTTCAGGTCGGAACTGAATGGCGCTTGCAGGCCCACGGGGCCGGTAATGGCCAGTGTTCCACCGGTGTTGACAGTTGAGCGCAGGTTGATGTTGGCACGGGCATTGGCAAGGCCGACACTGAGTTCAGCGTTTTCCAGTGTCATGCCAATGGCAGGTGCCACAAAGCGCGCGCCGCTGCTTTGCATTTGGCCGGAAACGCTCGCGAGTGTCGGCGGGCCATTGACTGCAAGATCGAAATTGAGCGTGCCGGCCAGGGACCGCGGTTGAATAAAGCGATTGGCAAGGCCGAGCGGAGCCTGTCCGTCGAAATTAAGGTTTACAGTTGAGAAATCATCGGCAGCGGTGCCGGAAATACGTGCGGATGTTCCACCGGGTCCTGTTGCGTTGACGTTGATATCCAGACTGTTGCCGCTAGCCTGTGCGATTGTCCCATTGATCGTTGCTGGACCGGCGATGCCAGAGACAAAAGGTGCGACGTCATTCAGGCGCGCATTTAGATCAATCTGGCTGCCGACGGTGCCAAGGGTGCCATTGGCAGTCGCAGTAATTGTGCGGGTTGATATGTCAAAGGTCGTGAATTCAGCCGCAGCCCCATCGCGGTGGGCATCGAGGGTCAGCGCAATGTCGCCGGAAAGGAGGTTGTCGGCTTCGGCGTTGCCGGTTCGAATGCCGCTGGCGTTGACCGTCGCTTCGACATCGAAGTGGTTCAGATCAATCGAGAGATCACCCTTGGCATTGGCGCTGACCTGTCCCGCCAGTGGGCGATCGGCGAGACCTGCAAAGACGGAGAGGTCCGGCAAATCGGCCACAAGGACGCCCGAGAGGGATGGGCTGTCGCCCAGTGGATCAAAGGCCGTGCCGGTAGCGTTTACCGTTGCGGCAGGTCCGCTCAATGCCGTGTCAAATGTCCAGTCGCTGTCTTGGCGCGCAGCTTCGGTACGAAATGCAACAGGCCCTTCGGGGGCGGTTTCGGCAAGAGATCGGGCGTCTGTGATGGCCCCGGACAGAGTGAACTGACCAGTGCTGTCGGTAATGAAACCGTTGGCGAGCGCAGTGATCTCTTGCCCGTCCAACTTGGCATTCTTCAAAGTATATGTGCCGTTCTCCAGGTTGGCATCAATCAGAAGCGAAACGGGGCCTGTAAGCAGAGCATCAGCCTGGGGCTGGCCGGTTGTGATGTCGGTATAGGTACCATCGAGTTCGATGGATGCGCGGCTTAGATCGGAGGTGCCTGCAAGCGCAAAATCGGTGTCGACGCGGCCTGATATTGGCCGTTGGGCCAGTGCTGCAAAGTCCGCGATATCGGCCGCCTGTAACCGCCCGTCGGCCGTGATGAATGGAACCTCAAAAATATCTCGTGCGGTGCCGTCGGCCGTGAGTGTCGTGCGGCCAAGATTGGTATTCGTTCGCCAGGCCCAAATCCCGTCGATTGCTTCGGCACTGGCTGTAAGGCTTACCGGGCCGGAGAGTTCAGGTATCACAAGTGATGCGTCTGCAAGACTGGCTGTTACTTCGGTTGTCGCACTTCCGGTTTCCAACGCGATACGGCCAGTGATCTGGGCATTTGGTGACTGAAGCTGGTTTAGCTCGATAATTGTGCCTTCGGTGCTGCGTGCCGCGCGGATGGCCAATTGCGCTTGACCAGCGAGAATGCGGTCAGCCTGGGGTTGGCTGACGATCAAATCCTGGCTGCTTCCGGTCGCAGAGATGTCAAAAACACCGGCAAGCGGTGCCACGGTAAAGGCGGTGTCTATGTCGACCGCACCCGCAAGTTGTCGCTGGGCCAGGCCAGAAAATGCATCCAGCCGCGCGGCGCGAGCTTGCGCTGTACCAGTTGCCAGCGGACCTTCTTCGGAAAAGACCAGTTCGGCCGCCCCGTTCAATGTGTAGCTTTCCCCCTGAACATCGAATTTGGTGATGCGTAATGGCGCGTTCTGCTGCCAGTCGAGCGTGAGTTGCCCTATCACTTTTTCCCCAAGGGCGTCTTCGACGTTCGGGTCGCCAAGGTCCAGGGCCAAGACGTCGAAATCAAACGTTGCTTCAACCGCGCGCGAGGGCTGGCTTTGGATATTTCCCTGTCCGGCAAGCGTGAGTTCGTCGGCCGCGAACCCGGGGCGATCCAATCCGTTGATTTTAAATTCACCCGCCCAGGCTTCGCCACGGGCGGCGTCAAAGCCGATGCCAAGATTGACCGAGTCCACTCGAGTTTCTGGGCCGGGAATTGGCAACAGAACCGGCGATCCGTCAGGCGAAGCGATTCCGCCGCTGATGTCGATGGTTTGAGGCAGACCGGTGCTGGCCAGTGCGATATTGCCCTGCAACTTGACGGCCTGAGCCTCTAACGCGATGTCCGAAATATCCAGGCGGCCATCGGAAAACTGTGTGACCCGGGTTCTCAAAGCGACGTCGGGGCCAAAAAACGGCTGGTACTCTGGCAAAAACACCGGGGCCAGATCGCCGCCTAAGTCTGCGGTTATTTCCAGCGTTGCATCGGGAGTGTCGTCCGGTGTTCTGGTCAAAATGGTGCCTCCGAAACGTTCCTGACCGTCGGTTGCCAATGTTATGTCGGCGGTAAAGGCGTTCAGCGGCGCGTCGCCTTTGATGGTGAAGTCGAGCGCGGGCTTGCCGGGAAGCCCCGCCAGGTTAGCGACCAGGCCATCGGGGCCCTCGGTCACACTTAGATCAAGAGTTAGCCGGGTCGATGCGTTGCTGTAGCTGGCGTCAAAAACGAATTGACCGTCGCGATCCTGTCGCTGGATGTCGAGACCCGCTGCCCCTTCACCGCTGATAAGTGACAGGTTGCCGGTGATGCTGGCGGCAATGTCTTCGCCAAGGACTGGACGTCCGATATTAACCAGGGCGGCATCGATTTTGTCGATCTCAACCGAGACGGGAAGTTCGGGTAGGCTGAAACCGCCTGCTTCGGGCGCCGGTGTCTGAGCTTCGGCTGGAAGGGGCAGGCGCGGCAGATCGATGGTTTCTGCAGAAAGTTCGGTCACGTCGATCCGGCCTCTGAGAAGCGCCGCGCGGGACCAGTCGAGCGTTACGTCGGTCAGCGTTAGCCAGGTGCCGTTGGTGTCGGAGATACGCAAAGTTTCCAAAGTGGCCTTGCCGCTAATTGCGCCTGCGAAACCGGTGATTTCAACGTTGCGTCCTTCGCCGGACAGGTTGTCTTCGATCAGGCGCTCCAGAAAGCCGCCGGGGTCTTCTTCGGCATCGGTTTCGGACGTGGAACTGAAAATGCGATCCAGCCAACCGGGTTCGTCCTGTGCCAAGGCGACCCCGACAGAGACGGTCAGAATTGTAGCTGCTGTCAGAATGCGGCGCATCAGAAGGCCTGCCCGATGCCGACGTAAAGATAATAGCTGGAAGAGCCGGACTTGTTGCTGACCGGTGTCGCGACATCCAGCCGGATGGGTCCGATGCCAGTGTTGTAGCGTAAGCCAAGTCCTGCGCCAGAGTGGCTGTCGCCGCTACCATCAGGGAAACTTTCGCTGCCGACGTATCCCCAGTCGTAAAACCCAACGAGGGAAAAATCCCCTTGAATAGGCACGCGAGCTTCTGCGGACAGACCGGCAAAAGAGCGACCGCCGCTGCGATTGCCGCCAAGGTCAACGGCAAGTGACTGATAGTCCTGCCCGCGCACTGTGCCGCCACCGCCCGAATAGAAGCGGTAAAATGGTGGGCTGTCTGCAAGATTTGGCCCAACGATCGAGCCGAATTGCAGGCGCAGCGCTGCTGTTATTGGGTTGCCAAGATCAAAGGTTTTGTAGCCACGTGCGTCCAGTTTTACTTGGGAGCCGCTGGCACTTTCATCAAGACCAAAGAACGGGGTCGCCTCAAGGTCGACGAAGACACCTTTTGAGGGGTTCAATGGTTCGTCGCGGCGTTCCAGGGTTGCCCCAAGTGGCATGGTCAATAGCGAATAGATTTCGCTGCCAGTCGCGTCGTCAACCTCGGAATAAAGGTAACCAAAGCCACCGTTTACGACCAGTTCGTCGGTGGCATAACGGGTGAGGCCCAGATTGAACTCGCTGGAGTAAGATATGAAGTCCGGTTCATCGAGTTTTTCGATGCCGAAAGTGGCAAACAGGTCTACGTCGGCGCGCGGCGTTGCCGGGCGTTCATAGCGCACACCTATCGAGTAATCGACGCCGCCAGTTTCCCCTGTAATGCCGGAAACCTCGCCATCGACACGGAAACGCTCGGCCCCACCAAGGAAATTGCGGTGCAGCCAGAAACCAGAGAGTCGGACCCCTTCGACGGTACTGTATTCTGCGCCAAAACCGAAACGGCGAGGTGTTGCCTCAACCACTGTAATGTTCATCGGAAGGCTGTTGTTGGGCCCAATATCGGCAGCCTCTTCCACGACAACCGAGCTGAAACTGCCGGTTCGGCGCAGACGGCGTTCGGCGCGGGCGACTTCTTTGGGATCAAACTCGCGCCCTTCTTCGAGGCCGGCAATGATGCCCACGCGGCGGGTACTGACATCTTTGTTGCCGTCAATGGATACGGTGCCGAAGTTCAGTTTTGGGCCCGGATCAATGCGGATAGTCGCGTCGATTTGGTTTTCGTTGTGGCGGGCGATGATCCGTTGATCCGAGACACCGGCCTTTGCATGGGCCTGCTCACGCCAACCATCAATAGTGGCCGCCGTGGCATCACGCATAGCACCGGTAGTGGCGGCGGCGCCCGGAATGAATGTCTGTGGCAATTCGGTGAGCCCGGTGCGCGGGCCAATGGCTATATCGGAAAAACGATAAAGCGGGCCCGGATTCACGACAACACGAATGGTGTCGATGGTCTCGGGGACGTTTAGAGGCTGGATCGACGCGGCCTCGCGTCCGTTCACTGTGATCAAAATGACACCGCCATAGTGCCCTCGACCGTATAAAACGCCCAGGAGTCTGGCATAATCCGCGCGAGCAGCAGCGAACAATTCTTGAGGATCTTCAACACTTTCGCGCCGGGCTTGCAGCACCAGCGAGGCGTTGCCTATGGCATCGCGCATGTCTTTGTTGCCAGCGGTTACGCCAACAACGATGGCGGTTTCAGCAGAGACAGCAATAGTTGAGGCAAGGAACAAAGATGCCGCAAGTCTCCCTGTTTTCCACCAACTCACCTGAAGACGCTCCAATACCGAAACCACAATTCCGATTATATCGACCGGCGCGCAAAAAACAGGGCAATTATTTGTGTGTGGGCGCATCTGGCGCATCTGGTTGGTCCAGCATACGAACTTCGCGCTGTGGGAACGGAATGGATATGCCGTTTTCCTGAAATTTATCCCACAAAGCCAAGTAAACGTTCCCGCGGATGTTGGTCAGCCCTCCCGTTGGGTCGAGTATCCAGAACCGTAAGATGTAGTCTACTGAGCTGTCACCAAAGCCGACGATGTGGCACACCGGTGCGCGATCACTGAGAACGCGATCGACACTTGCAGCGGCTTCGCGTGCGAGCTTTCGCACTAAATGCGGATCATCGCCGTAAGCTGTGCCGAAATAGATATCCAGGCGAACAAAATCGTTGGAGTGAGACCAGTTGACGACCTGACCAGTGATTAGATCTTCGTTGGGAATAAGATACTCACGGCCGTCGCGGGTTGTGATCGAGACGTAGCGAGCGCCTAAGGCGTTGATCCAACCGAAAGTGTCCCCGATAGAGATGACGTCGCCCGGTTTGATGGACTTGTCCAAAAGGATGATGACGCCCGATACCAGGTTCGAGACGACTTTCTGTAGGCCAAATCCAAGGCCGATGCCGATAGCGCCGGAAAGGACGGCAAGCCCTGTCAGGTCAAATCCAACTGCCTTGAGGCCGATGAAAAAGGCCGCACCAAACAGCAAAACTTGCAGGAATTTCACCGCCAGCACTTGCATTGACGGTGAAATGTCTTTGTTGGACTGGATGCGATCAGTTGCTGTATTTGCGGTGAAACGCGCCAGTGTAAACAACACGCCGATGACAACGAGACCCTGCAGTACTGTCAGTGAGGAAAGGTGAAAATCTCCGATAGAGAGAGCAAGGCTATCCAGGAATTGCGCGATCTCGTCGGTGATCCCCAGGTAATAGAGTGTCACATAAATCCAGAGACACCACGTGACGACCTTGCGTAGAAAAGGGTTTTTGACAAGCCGTGTCGCGATGCCGACAATTAGGATAGCGACGGTGATTGTGCCGACAAGCTCAAGCAGGAAACGGCTCGAACGCCAGGGCGTTATGAGTTCCATGCCCTTGGCAGACGCCCAGACCAGTACGGTAAATGTGATCAATCCCAAACGATTGTTGAGTGTTAGCAGTCCGCGAAGTTGCCATTTTGGTCGTCCGGACAGAGTGTGCATCCATGCGCGCATGTGCGGGCGTAACCGCTGGGTAAGAAGCCAGGCCAATGCGATGCACAATGCCAGGATGCCAACCTGATACTGCCGCGAAGGTAGCATCAGCAATGACGCCTGGTTAACGGCTTGATCCAGAAGCGGTGTAAGGTGCTCTAGCAAAGGGTAATTATGCTCTGTGGCTTCACAAACATAAGATTGGACGGATGACTTCGCGCCTGACGGTTCTGATCACGATGCGGGTGACAAAGCCGCCGGTGAGAAGAGGACGCCAAACTGCTCGCACCAAATAACCACAGACTGAACCGTCGAAATATCCGTGCCAGCCGGAACGGAATAGGCTTGGTCGCCTACATTTCCTTTTAGTTGCCCAAGTGCGATCCAAGCATTCCCTGAGACATCTGATGACTTCTCGGGGTCAGGATGGGCGGATAACCAAACTTCCAGATCGGGGCCATTTGTAACCTGGAATTCAGTCAGTTGAATTTCGTGACCACCGCCGGGCAATGCAACCAAGGTGGCCATTCCCGAACCCTTGTGTGCCCGGTCAGCGTCGCGAAAAGAGCCGGTTGAGACGACCTGCGCCTCGGTTAGATTTTCAGCCACGACCTCATCGAACAACAAGGGCGAAAATGCATACCAAAGGAACGCCCCCGCAGGCATGCCGAACATGCCGCCGACAACAAAAGCGATAATTAAGTTTCTCATCATTAACCCCCATGATTTGACCTTCACTCTAAGCGGCAAGTCGCATCTGGTCGAGGGCGTCGTATTTTGACGCAAATTGTCGGATGGACCTGACGTGGCGTGTGCAAGTAGGCTTATATCGCGCCAGGTTAGCGGGAGGAATCGGCTCATGAAAACGCATGTCAAAGCTTTGGTCGTCGGCGGCGGTGCTGTTGGAACATCAATCGCCTATCACCTGGCAAAGGCCGGTTGGGATGACGTCATGCTTTTGGAGCGCGACGAGCTGACCTCGGGGTCAACCTGGCATGCGGCGGGCTTGCTGCCCTTGTTCAACATGTCTTATGCGACGACCCACATCCACAAGTATTCGGTAGATTTCTACAAGCAGCTTGAAGCGGAAACTGGCCTGAATGCCGGGTTCTCGGTAGTTGGCAACCTGCGTATGGCGCAGACCAAAGACCGCATGGACGAATTCATGCTGTATGCCTCGACCGCCGAAACCTGCGACGTGCCGTATGAGTGGCTGACTGCCAAGGATATTTCGGATCGCTGGCCGCTGATCCGCACCGATGACCTTCAGGGCGCGCTGTATCACCCGACCGATGGCTATATTAACCCCGCCGACGTCACCATGGCGATGGCCAAAGGCGCCCGCCAACGCGGAGTGATGATTGAGCGCAAGTGGCAGGTTGACGGCTACAAGTGGACCGGCACCCATTGGGACGTGACCTGCACTAAAATGGGCGAGAAGGGCGGCAATCTGGTTGCCACCGACGAGCAGATTGTCATTCACGCCGAGCACGTCGTGACCGCCACGGGCAACCATGCTCAACGCACTGCCGGATTGTTGGGCATTAAGATCCCAGCGATTCCAGTAGAACACACGTTTATCGTGATGGACACAGACCCGGCACTGGTGGAATGGCGCAAGACCAACCCAGAACACCCTGTGATCCGCGACGCCGATGCACAGTCCTATGCCCGCGAAGAACGCGGTGGCTGGATTTTGGGCGTTTACGAGGAAGGCGCGCCTGCGCGGTTCGAACATGGGGTGCCGGATAGCTTCCGCGCCGATCTGTTCCAACTGGATCTGGACCGGATTGCGGGCCAGTACGAGGCGATGACCGAACGGGTTCCAAGCTGTATCGAATGCGGCCTGAAGGACGATTTCAACGGCCCGATTTGTTATACGCCGGACGGAAACCCGCTTGTTGGCCCCGCCCCGGGTCTGCGCAACATGTGGTTGGCCGAGGGTTTTTCCTTCGGGATCACGGCTGCGGGTGGAACGGGTGAATATCTGGCGCAGATGATGGTCGAAGGCGAAGCCGAAATCGACATGGCCAGCCTTGATCCCAAGCGCTACGGCAGTTGGATGACCACGGAATATGCCTCGCGCAAGAACGAGGAATGCTATTCCCACGTCTATGTTGTTCATCACCTCGATGAAGAGCGTGGCGTTGCCCGCCCCTTGCGGACTGCCCCGGCCTATGACCGGCAAAAAGCAGCGGGCGCACAGTTTGGTCAGGTGAATGGATGGGAACGTCCCAACTACTACGGACCTTTGGACGCTACTGACAGCTTTGATCATGATTCGCGGTCTTTCCGCCGCGGTGCTTGGTGGGAGCACGCCAAAGAAGAAGCCGAAGCTATCCGTAACGGCGTTGGCCTGATTGATGCGACCGCCTTTACCAAACATCTGGTAAGAGGGCCCGGAGCGACGGCGTTCCTGGATCACTTCACCTGTAACCGTCTGCCCAAGGTTGGCCGTATCAATCTGACATACGCCCTAACCGGGCACGGCACGACGCGCACGGAATACACCATCGTGCGCTTGGCCGACCACGAATACTATTGTGTGTCCGCTGGTGCCTGGACGGCCTATGATGCCGACTTCCTGATAAAGTCAGCCGAAGATTTCATGGCTGACGGCGGCGGTTGGGTGGATATCCACGATGTCACCACCCAGTGGGGTGTGCTGGCGATCGCCGGACCGAAATCCCGTGATGTGTTGAAAGAGATCGTGGTCGATGCGGACCCTGAAACCACTCTTAGCAACAAACGCTTTCCCTGGTTGTCATGCCGCGACATCGAGTTGGGTATGTGCCCGGTCCGCGCGATCCGCGTGGCCTATACCGGTGAACTGGGCTGGGAACTGCACCACCCGATCGAAATGCAGGCCTATCTTTGGGATCAACTGACGGCTGCGGGCGAAAAGCACGACATGAAACTGGTCGGTGCGCGGGCGCAAAACTGGCTACGTCAGGAAAAAAGCTATCGCGCGTTTGGCACCGAACTTGGTCGCGACGCAACGCCGCTTGAGGCCGGATTGCCGCGCTTTGTCGACCTCGACAAAGATTTCTACGGCAAGGACAAACTGGTCGAGACTGGAACTCGCTTTATGTGTGTTACGGTCCTGATCGATGGTCCAGCCGATGCTGATCCCTGGGGCCGCGAAGCACTTTACAGCGGCGACAATCGCGTCGGGCGCCTGACTTCGGGGGGCTATTCGGTTGCCTTCGGAAAATCCATCGGCATGGGCTATGTCCCGGTTGATCTGGCAACGCCGGGCACCAAGCTGAAAGTGCGGGTGCAGACCAAACTCTGGGACGCGGTTGTGACCGAAGACAGCCCCTATGACTCAAAGAACGAGACCATCCGCAAAGACGGTTAATCCTTCTTTCTGGTTGAAATACTCCGGGAGTGCGGGGGCTACGCCCCCGCCTACAGCGACGCGTAAAGCGCGGCGCAATCTCACTTCGGCATTGGATTTGATGCGCTGTTGTAGGCGCGCCAATCTTTGATCTCGGGATAAAACGTCCTGCGCCATTCCCGCACTCGTGGGTTCATGCGTCGCAGCCACAACGGCGGGATGAGCGCCATTGTGGTCATGATCGCATACCCTTGAGGCAAAAACGGCGCCTCATCTTCCAAAGGGTTTTGCAGCAACGGAAAGGGTCGGTCCGGACGGGCATGATGATCCGAGTGACGGGTGACATTGATTAACAAGGCACTTGTCGCCGCATGCCCTGAGTTCCAGCTATGATGCGCCTTTGCCGGTTCGTATTTGCCGTCGCCCAGATGTTTGCGGGTCAACCCATAGTGCTCGATGTAGTTGACAAGTTCTAACTGGAAAACTGCGAAACCGGCAGCGATGGCAAACAGCAGAACACCTGACCAGCCACCAATCATTGCCGCCAAAGCGATGAATGCTACGTCCAGACCGATGTAGCGCCAGAACGAATTTGAACGGTGCCACATCGGACGTTTTCTGCGCACCAACATGGCTTTCTCGGCATTCCATGACGACACCAAACTTTGCCACAGCACGCGCGGAAAGAACCGCCAGAAGTGCTCGTTATAGCGCGCGGTTGCCGGATCGCGTGGGGTTCCGACATAACTGTGATGCACCAGCAAATGCTCAGATCTGTAATGACCGTAAAGCGCCATGGCCATCAGGGCATCACCCAGAAATCTTTCCCAACGTGAGGATTTGTGCATCAATTCATGAGCATAGACGATTCCGATTGTGCCATTCACAATGCCGACGCCTAGAAATAATGCGATTTTTTCAACCGAGCCGAGGTGATCTGTTGTCGTTGCAAATGCCAACAGGGCAAAGGTGTTCACGATCTGGACGGGCGGCCAGGCCCAGGTCACTGCGCGATGCCAGAAAAGAGCGTCGTTCGGTGTTTCGATGTCTGGGTTTCTGGGGTCTGTGCCGAAAACGTAATCCATAACCGAAAATGCAACCCAAGCGTACATTGGGATCAGGCCCAGCCCGATCCCGCCAACTGTCGCAGCAACCCAGGTGACCGGAACGATCGTCAGTGAAGCCCAGAATGGCAGCGCGTCAGGCACGCGATTAGGATAGGATTTGCTGGTCATCAAAGGTCGGGTCGCGCGAATGGGTTGATTGTAGCCAGTATAACCGCCCCTGATCGCGGCTCAATCCGCATGAGACACGGTTGACGCTATGTCGAATGCTTTGCGCATCACGGTCGGCAAGTCAGTCGGGCGAAAGTTCTTTTGATCGATGAAGCTCCCAGTCTCAGAAACGGCATCCAAGGGCAAATCTGCCTTGAATACCTTCAGCCTCAGGTGAAAATGTGTGAACGTGTGAAGCACTTCGCCGCCTGTGTCTTGCCAATTTGCCTCGCAGGGCGGGGCGGTCGCAGGCAAGTTTTCAGTCCATTCTGACCCTGGCCAACCGAGCATACCGCCTAACAATCCCCTCGGCGGCCTGGTTTCCAGCAGCCAAGCACCGTCGCCGCGTCGGCCCAGATACACCGTGCCGTGTCTTGTCGGTTTGGCTTTTTTGGGCACCTTTCGCGGCAACTCGGCGGCGGTCCCGGCCGTGCGGGCGGAACAGGCACCCTTCAGCGGGCAAATCCCGCAGGCCGGGTTTCGAGGCGTGCAGATGGTTGCGCCTAGATCCATAACGGCTTGTGCATAGTCGCCTGGCCTTGTGGACGGTGTGAGTTCGCCTGCAAGGGCCGTCAATTCCGGCTTGGCTGTCGGCAGTGGTGTATCCACCGAATAGAGCCGTGCCATGACGCGCTCGACATTGCCATCGACAACTGTCGCAGCCTCGTCAAAGGCAATCGCGGCGATGGCGGACGCAGTATAGGGTCCGATACCGGGCAGGGTAAGAAGCTCGGCTTTGGTGTTCGGAAATTCGCCGTTGTGTTTTGCCGTGATCGTGCGCGCGCATTTCAGCAGATTGCGCGCCCGGGCATAGTATCCAAGACCGGCCCATTCACCCATGACGTCTGCATCGTCGGCCGATGCCAGATCCGCGACAGTGGGCCAAAGCTGGGTGAACCGCAGATAATACTTGGTGACGGCGGCAACTGTGGTTTGCTGCAACATGACTTCACTCAGCCAGACGCGATAAGGGTCCGGACGGATGCCGTTGGCCCGCTGAGCCGGACCGACACGCCAGGGCATTTCGCGGGCGTGAATGTCATACCAGGCCAGAAGATCGGCAGAGCTTGGCCGGTCACGCAATGTTTATTCCCCCGTGTTCGCCTTTAGAGTGGCACAATCAGCATTCCAGACTAAAATGAACGCACAATGGCTGATGGTAAGCAAAAGCGCGATATACGCAAGAAACGTGGGTTTCAACGGGCATCCAGCCTGTTGGGAGACCGTATTCGCAGTGCTTCAGAGACACGGGGATTCGCTGTGTCACGGCTTTTAACCCATTGGGATGACATTGTCGGGCCTGATCTGGCTGGACAGGCGCGTCCCGTGGAAGTTAATTATGGGCGCGGATTTGGCGCGACACTGACTCTTTTGACCAGTGGTGCAGTTGCGCCCATGGTGGAAATGCAGAAAGAAAATATCCGGGAGCGGGTGAACGCTTGTTACGGGTATGCGGCCATTCAGCGGATCAGGCTGACACAGACATCTGCTGCCGGTTTCGCCGAGCCTTCTGCCTCATTCACGCCGCAAAAAAAATCTACGTCCAGTGACGTAACTGAAGAGTTGAAAAATTTGGCAGAGCAAACAGCAGCTCCGATACATGACGAGGGATTAAGAACAGCCCTTGAAAACCTGGGCGGAAACGTCTTAACCCACTCTCGTAAAACATAAGGTTTGACGATTATGACCCGACCAATAACGGCTCTGGCCGGAATTTTCTTCGCAATGGTGACGGCACTTTTTCTGTCGACGCAGTTTGCAATGGCTCAAGATGCGTCTGATATCGATACGTCCGACATCCCTGAAATGTCCATCGGAAACCCGGATGCGGCAGTAACTATTGTCGAATACGCCTCGTTCACCTGTCCGCATTGCGCGTCTTTCCATGCCGGTGCGTATAAGCAGTTGAAAGAAGACTTCATTGACACAGGTAAAATCAATTTCGTTTATCGCGAAGTCTATTTTGATCGGTTCGGTCTTTGGGCCGCCATCGTCGCACGCTGTGGTGATGGTGCCGAGAATCGGTACTTCGGCATCGCCGATATGCTCTATGCCGAACAACGGGACTGGGCACGGCAAAATGAACCATCTGAGATTGTTCTACGGCTTCGCCGTATCGGAAAAACTGCCGGGCTTTCTGATGCGCAGTTGGATTCCTGTTTCTCGGATGGCGATAATGCTCAAAAGCTCTACGCACGTTATCTGCAGCAGGCCGAGGCTGACGGTGTGAGATCGACACCCACCTTTATCATCAACGGTGTGCAGCATTCCAACATGCCCTATGACGAGATGAAGGCCATCATCGAGGAAGGTCTGGGCAGCTAATGGCGACGCCTCTGGCGGGCCTAAAAGTTGTTGAGTTAGCACGTATTTTGGCCGGCCCTTGGGCCGGTCAAACACTTTCAGACCTCGGTGCGGAAGTCATCAAAGTCGAAAGTCCAGAGGGCGATGACACTCGCCGTTGGGGGCCGCCATTTATAGAGCGCGACGGAGATCGCTCGGCGGCGTATTTTCATGCTTGTAATCGCGGCAAGCAATCGGTGGTAGCGGATTTCAGAACTGAGAAGGGCAAGGCTCTGGTGCGTCAGCTTGTGGCCGACGCCGATGTGCTGATTGAGAATTTCAAACTTGGCGGGTTGGAGAAATACGGGTTGGACTATGGCAACTTGTCCAAGCTCAACCCCCGCCTGGTTTATTGTTCCATCACCGGCTTCGGTCAAACCGGGCCTTATGCGCATCGCGCAGGGTATGACTATATAATTCAAGGAATGTCCGGGCTGATGTCCGTGACAGGCGAGCCGGACGGTTAGCCGATGAAGACCGGCGTCGCCATTACAGACATCTTCACCGGACTTTACTCAGTCATCGCAATTCAGGCGGCTTTGGCGCATCGCGAACAGACCGGGCGTGGACAGCACATCGACATGGCTTTGCTGGACTCAGCGGTATCAGTCACGGCCAATCAGGCGCTGAATTACCTTGCCACCGGCGCATCTCCTGGTCGTCTGGGCAATGCGCATCCTAACCTAGTGCCCTACCAAGTGTTTGAATGCCGTGACGGCTGGATCATCATCGCCACTGGAAATGACGGGCAATTTCAACGGCTTTGCGCTGTGCTAAGCCTTTCGGTGTTGGCCGAGACGCCGTCTTTTGTGACCAATGCCGACCGGGTTGAAAATAGAAGCGTGCTAACCGGTCTGTTGTCAGCAAAAACCATTGAATGGGCGAAAGCCGATTTGCTGGCGGCCTGCGAGGCACAAGGAATTCCAGCCGGGCCGATCAATGAGATGGCGGATGTTTTCGCTGACTCCCAGGTTCAGGCCCGTCAGATGAAAATCGGGGAGGACGGGGTTCCGGGCGTGCGCGCGCCATTCGTTTTCTCGGACGCAGAACTGTCTGAACCGAAGGCAGCGCCAAAACTGGATGCCGATGGCGAAAAGATCAGGTCAGGTCTAGGCGATTGAGTTGGATATCCAACTCGGACCGTTGAGTGAATTTTAGACGAACCGGCAGCGCAAGGACATTGCGGCGATAGCCCGTGGGTAGACGAACTGCATCCTTTTCGGTCGTAACCAGCTGCGCAGACAAAGCGGTTGCGTCGGCTTGCAGCCGATTGAGTAACGTGTCGGACAATGGCTGGTGGTCGTCTAATGGAACCGATTTCACAATGTTTGCCCCAAGCGAGCGAAGTGTTTGAAAGAACTTTTCTGGCTGTCCAATCCCGGCGAATGCCAGAACTCGCTGACCTTGCCAGTCCATGCCAGTTTGAAGCGGCTTGGTTTCGGCGCGCACCCTTGGGACCGTAATTTGATGTCCCCATAGTTGATCGAATTTTTCTTGCTCTTCCAAATTGCCGATAGATAGCAGCAGGTCGGCGCGCGAAAGCCCTGCGTGGATTGTTTCACGTAAGGGTCCAGCCGGAATAACCTTGCCGTTGCCAAACCCACGCGCGGCGTCAACGACGACAAGATTTAGCGACTTGGCCACGTCTGGATTCTGAAACCCATCGTCCAAAAGGATAACCTCGGCACCGGCATTTTGTGCGGCACGGACGCCTGCAGCGCGGTCCTTGGATACGCATGTCGTTGAAAAGGCGGCCAAAAGAAGGGGTTCGTCGCCCACTTCATCTGCCGTGTGGTTCTTTTCATTCACGTGTAGAGGGCCAACCTCACTGCCGCCATATCCGCGTGTGACGACATGAACATTTCGATTGGACAAAAGTTCGATTAGAGCAATCACAGTGGGCGTTTTGCCGGTGCCGCCTATGTTCAGGTTACCGATGCAAATGACAGGAACGTCAGGCTTGATTGCGGGTGCCCGCTGAACGCGGTACGCTGTTGCGGATGCGTAAATAAAAGCCAACGGTGACAGAATCGCGGCGATAAACCCTGGCCGATCAGGTTTATTTTGCCAGAAATCGGGAGGTCGCATCAACTGGCACCGAGCTCGTCGAGCGAGATGTCAATCAGCTCGGCAAGTTGCTCGACGACATGGGCGCTTTCTGACGTTACGGCCCAACCGGCGTGTGCCAACATCGCGGCTTTGTCGGGGGACAAGAGTTGAAAAACAGCATCGCCGAGTTCGTCAGGAAAAGCGATTTCCGATGTTGCATCGGCCTCGATAAGTCTTTGATAACGCTCAAATGAAGGGAGATACTCTGGGCCGTGTATAAGCGCAGATCCCAGTGCAGCTGGGTCAAAGGGATCTGTGGGCTCGGCAACCGAGTCCAAAGTTCCACCCAGAAAGGCGACGGGTGCAAGCCGATACCAAAGACCCATCTCGTCGGGGTCGTCGGCTACGAAGACCTGTACGGCTTCGTCTGGCATTTCCCCCCGTGATCGAAGCGCTGTGCGCCACCCCTTTTCGTCAAGTTTTGCGGTGATGGAGGGGCCATCGGTGGGATTTCGGGGCACGATGATAAGAAGCAGTCGGTGGGCGCCTCGGATGGTGCGGCGCTGGGCTTTTTCTACCGCATCAAATTCGGAGTTGGTGATCTGTGCTGCCAGCCAAACAGGGCGACCGCCGTGCAATTGGCTGTAGTGTTCCAATGCGTCGCTGTCACAGGCAAGTGCAAGGACCGTGTCGCTGAGCGGACCCGATACAATGACCTTTTCGCTGGGAACATCGAGGAACTGAAATGCCTGTGCTTCTGCTGCTGATGGTACCAGAAAGGCTTGAAAATGCTGCATAATCGCGACCGACGTTTGGGGCAGCTTGCCGCCTGGTGCCATCTGACCGCGCTCGGGGGCAGCCAGGAATAGTGGGATGTTTCGAGCGTCGGTTGCAGTGACAAGATTGGGACGGTTAGGGGTGCCGAGGATGACAGCTGCGTCGGGGTGCCAGTGATCAAGGAAGCGGCTGACTGACCCGGCTGTTTCGCTTGGGGCCAATTGGTGGATTGCCATGGACGCGAATGTCGGGGGCGAAGTTGAAATTTCTGTTGAAGTTACAAGACCATAGACAGGTTCACCGCGCAATCGGGACAGTTCTTGAGAAAGTGCCGCAATGGCCCCTGAATCGGCGGCGCTTTCGGAGTGAAACCAGATCAGGCAGCCATCCGGTCGCGGTGTTTCCGTTTGCCCAAGTCGCTGATTTGGATCGATATTTTCGCCCGCCGGATCGCGCGCAAGGGCGATATCCCGCAGGCGATTGGCGGCCGAAACAAGCCGCGAGACCAGCCTGGGGCGGGACTCGGTCAGGTGCCCAGCTCCTCGGTTGCTGAGGCCGGGGCGTTTTCATCGCGGAGGCGATGTAAATGCGCGATGAAATAGCGCATGTGAGCGTTGTCGACGGTGCGCTGTGCTTCGGACTTCCAGGCGTTGTAAGCCGTTGCATAGTCTGGGAAAATTCCGACGATATGGATGTCTTCGACATCGCGGAAGACGTTCTGGGAGGGGTCGGTCAACTCGCCTCCGAATACCAGGTGCAGACGTTGTGTCATGGGGGCCTCTTGTTGATTTTCCGCCAAGCTAAAGGGTCATGGGCTGGGGTCAAGGCGTGGTGAGTGAGCCGGTCGGTATCGCGTCGGTATCGCGTCGGTATTACGTCGGTGGACCCGAACGGCGGGTTTTGGCTTTGTTAATGATTGGAGAACGGATTTCGACACGAAATCCGGGACGCGGGCCTGGCCCGCGTGCGCGTCGCGCGAAAGTATTTTTGGACAGAAGAAGTTTGATGCGACAACTTTGAAACGCGGTGCTGGCAGGTGGTGGAAGCATGGCAGTCATCAATGCCGCAAGGTGCGGGATGATTTCACCGAACTAGGGGCCGTCCGCCCGTAGAATCCCATTTGTTCTTTTGGGGTGAAGACCACGCCGGGGCGTTCGTAGAATGTGAAGATCGTGACCAGGCGTTCGTTTGGACCTTTGACCGGGACGACGCGGTGGATGGTGTTCACGCCGCGAAAGACGTTCAGGGTTCCGGGGGCCAGTTTGATGCGCGCGACTTCGGGGTCTTCGCCGTGCAGAACTGCTGCGACGCCGTCATAGTTTGGATCCTCGGGCGTGCGCAGGTTGGAGCGGTACTCAAGTTCGCCGCCTTCGTCGGCGGCTTGAAGCAGCATGGTTGTGGTGAACTCGGACCGGTCGAAGTGCCAGTTGAGCCCTTCGCCGTCATAGGTGGCCTGGATATTCACGCGGCTAAGGGGATCATCCATTGGATAGAGTTTTGGTTTACCCATCGTTGCAGCCAGGAACGTGGCGAAGGGTTCCCATTCGTAAAGCGTGATGACCGGGTTGTCTTCGAACTGGTCGGCGCAGAGCGTGTGGTTGACGGTCTCTACCTTCTGGAGCGCGGGGTGGTCGGCGGGCAGGCCGTCGACGGTATCCTTGAAGTAGACGTTGTGGGTGCGGGCGTGGCGGAAGGCGCTGGTGGCCATGGCAGGTTTTACGGCTTCGGCGGCGGCTTTGACGGTGTGATCATGGAAGAAGCCGGACAGGTCGAACATGCCGTTTGCATCGAGCTGCTTTTTGCAGCGCTGAACGAGGGTGGTGTATTTTTCGCTGTTCGGCTGGTGCAGCGGGTAGCGGTCAAGATCGATCAGGTCTTCCATTTTAGGCAGTCTCCGTCTGGGTGGGGGCAGTTTGGGTCGTTTTGCTTTTGTTGCAACTATAAAAATTGTAGGCTTTCATAAGAATAATTGGGGGTAAGGAATGCGCGATCTTCCATCACTGACCGGATTGCGGGCGTTTGAGGCAGCGGCGCAGTGTGGAAGCTTTGTGCAGGCGGGCGAGGAGCTTGGGGTTAGCTCGGCTGCGGTCAGTCTTCAGGTGCGGCATCTGGAGGAGCATCTGGGAAAGAAGTTGTTTCAGCGGCAGGGCAATCGGATCCATTTGACGGATGCGGGGTCAGAGTTGTTTCCGAGGTTGGCGGGTGCCTTTGACGAGATGGCGGAGGCTGTTCAGGGGTTGCGGCAAAACCGAAGCCCGCGACAGCTGGTTGTCAGTGTGATCCCTTCCTTGGCAAATTGCTGGCTGATGCCACGGGTGGCCGGGTTCAGCGATGCGGCGGGGGCGGTTCTGGATATCCGTGTGCAGGAGGACCCCATCGACTTTGTGCGCGATGGGGTGGACGTTCGGCTGACGTATCAATCGACTTACTATTCGGCGATGCAAGAGCGGGAGTTGTTCAAGGATGTGGCGGTTCCCGTTTGCTCTCCGGCGTTCTGGCAGGAGTTTGGGGATGCCGACGGGTTGTTGGTGAATATTCCGGCTAGAAAGCTGATCGAGACCAATTGGGGAGCGTCTTATAGCAGCGGCCCAAGTTGGCGGGATTGGTTTCGTGAAGCGGGGCGGGCGGTCGACGGTTTGGGGGCTTCGAGTGTGGTTGTCAGTGATTTGTCGGTGGCGATCACGGCGGCGCTGCATGGGGCAGGTGTAGCTTTGGTGCCGAGGAGCTTTGTCGAAGGGCATATCGGAAGTGGGGCGCTTGTCCGGCCTTCGAGCGTATCGATTGCGATGGCGAAGCCGTATGTTTGTGTGTTTCCGAAGGTGAGGGCGGAGTATTCGGTTTTGAGGGCTTTTTTTGAAGGCTTTGTCCGACGTCGATTGAGATCTGGGCCTAGGCGAGGCGTTTGATCAGGGATCGATGGGTCTGGTGCCCTGCTGCGACGACGCCTGCGGTTTGGCGCGCGGGGCTGTTGAAGGTCATCGGTGCGCCGCGTCGGTCCGTGGCTTTGGCTCCGGCCTCGGAAACGATGAGGGCACCGGCGGCGATGTCCCATTCCCACGAAGGTCTGAGGGTCAGCATTCCGTCGTAGCGGCCTTCGCCGACAAGCGCGAGGCGGTAAGCGATAGAGGGGCGAAAGTGCCGGTCGAACGTTGGGACCGCGCCGGACCAGAAGCGATCTTGCAGCGTGACGCGGGGGGTCAGAAGGGTTGTGCCGGGACTGAGTGCGGTTTCGGTGGCGCGAATGGGAGTGCCGTTCAGAGTGGCACCTTCGCCCAGGCCGGCGAGATACATTTTCTCGAGGACGGGCAGGTAAACGGCGGCGGCGGTGATCTGGCCGTTGCGGGCAATGGCCAGCGAGTGGGACCAGGTCTTTTCGCCAGCGACGAAGGCCCGGGTGCCGTCGATGGGGTCGACGATGAAGACGCTTTCGGCGGATAGGCGGGCGGGATCATCCTCGGTCTCTTCGCTGACCCAGCCGTAATCGGGGCGCGCGGTCAGAAGGCGGGATTTCAGGTGGGTGTCGACGGCGAAGTCGGCCTCGGATACCGGGTCATCGCCGCCTTTGTCCCAGACCTGCGGGTCATCGCGCCAGAAACGGCAGGCAATCTCGCCGCTTTCGCGGGCGGCTGCTTCGAGAAGGGCGAGATCACTCGCCGGCAATGGTCAGGCTTTCCACCAGAAGCGATGGCACAACGCGGCTGAGGTGTTGGCGGGCGTCTTTGGCGGGGATGATCGAGGCCAGCATCTGGTGGAGGTTGCCCGCGATGGTGCATTCGTTGACCGGGTACGTGATCTCGCCGTTTTCGACCCAGAATCCGCTGGCACCACGGGAGTAGTCGCCGGTCGTGGGGTTGATGGAACTTCCGATCAGGGATGTGACCAGAAGGCCGGTGCCCATGTCGCGGATAAGGTCATCGCGGGATTGGGTGCCTTGAGTGAGGGCGATGTTTGACAGGCTGGGCGAGGGTGGCCCGCCGGTGCCACGGGCGGCGCTGGCGGTGCTGGTGAGGCCAAGTTTGCGGGCAGTGGCGAGATCGAGGGTCCAGCCTTGCAGGATGCCATTTGCGACGATGTCGCGGGGTTTGGTGGCGAGGCCTTCGGCGTCGAAAGGGCGCGAGGCACTGGTGCGGGCGCGATGCGGGTTTTCGGTGATAGAGAGGTGGGCGGGCAGGACCTGTTCGCCCATCTTGTCGCGCAGCCAGCTTGAGCCGCGGGCGATGGCAGCGCCGTTGACCGCTTGCAGCAGGTGGCCGATCAGGCCGGAGGCCACCCGTTCGTCATAGAGGACGGGGAAACTGCCGGTGGGGGGTTTGCGTGCTCCGGCGCGGGCCAAGGTGCGAGTGGCTGCGATATTGCCTATGGTTTCTGGATCATCGAGATCGCCGCGGTAGATGCGACCGTCGCCGTAGTAGTCACGCTCCATGTCTGTGCCGGTGCCGGTAAAGGCAACGCAGGAGGTCCAGTGCGAGCTGCGGTTGTAGCCGCCGGAAAAACCGTTGGTGGCGGCGAGGTGGATGGCGGAATGGGAAAAGCCTGCCGAGACGCTGTCGGCCTGGGTGATGCCTTCGTGGGCAAGGGCCGCGGCTTCGGCGCGAGTGGCGAGGTCTTGCAGGTGCGCAGGGTCAGGCTCTGGCGCGTCTTCAGCCAGATCAAGCGCTGCGACATCCCAATCGGCGGCCAGTTGATCTGGGTCTGCGAGGCCAATGTGCGGGTCTTCGGGTGCAAGTTTGGCCATGGCAACGGCGCGTTCCGCGACGGTGCGGATGGTATCGGGATTGATGTCAGAAGCGGACACGCAGGACTGACGTTTGCCGACCATGACGCGCAGTCCGATGTCGATGCCTTCCGAGCGTTCGGCGTGTTCCAGTTTGCCGCCGAGGACGTCGATGGACAGTGCGGTGCCATTGGTCGCCAGCGCGTCAGCGGCATCTGCCCCTTCGGCTTTGGCGGCAGTCAGAAGGGCGTCTGTAAGCTGGGCGAGGTCGGTCATGGGGTCTCCGGCAGGGGTGGTGTCATGGAGGTAGTCCGCTGGGGCCGGACCTGCAAGGCCGCGACGCGAAAAGGCGCGCCCGGATAGGGACGCGCCTTTGAGTGAGTTCGCCAGTGAAGCGGGTTATTTGATGCGCTGACCGTTGGCCAGGATCGAACCGTCTTCGTTGACTTCGATGGTCGAAACCAGCGTGTCTTCGCCATTGCCCGGACGGGCAAAGAGACCCAGCATCATGCGGGCTCCCATGGCTTGCTCTTCCGGCAGAAGACCCATCGAGACCAGTTTGTCCATGAGACCGTTTGCACCGACCAGCATCATATTTGCAGTGCCGGATGGCATCGGAATGCCCATGTCGTTGTTGAAGACAAAAGCGCCGTCGCCGGTCAAGTCAGCACCAGCGAAAGACAGGCGCACGGAGTTGATATTTAGTTCTTCCAGTGTACCTGGAGGACCCATTTCCATGTTTTCCATGGCCTCGGCGAATTCCGGATCGGTGACATCCTGAGTGACGATGGCCTTGCCGCTGAGGTCGATTTCGATTGTTGCTGGATCGCGCGGCAGAACGCCCGCAGGGTCAAACATACCCCAGAGCATGTCGTCGATGGCAAAATCGGTTAGGCGGAATTCCAGGCTAAAGTCCTGGGGGTCTTCGCCTGGCACGATCGGCAGTGAAAACTGCCCGCCGGTTTCTGCGATCTTCAGCGTCACGGGTGGGATTGGCATCATGTTCGACGCAACAAAGATTGTGACGTCTTGAGATGCACCGCCATAAGAAATGCCATTCTCGCCGAAGTTCAATTCAAGAGTGCCGGAAGCCGCCGAGGTGGCCATCTCAAAACCGCCATCAGGGCCATTGAAGCCAATTTCGTAGGTGGTTGGGCCGTACGACCCGGTACCATTCTGGCGATACCCGCTGCCGATCATCTCTGAAAGTCCCATGTCGAGCTCAATGTCGCCCATGGCACCAGTGGCCGATGAAACTAAATCAGACATTGAGAATGAGAAAGAGAACTCGCCCTCATCGCCTTCGGGATCAGCAAAACTGAAATCCATTCCGAACACGGCAATATCGGTATCGGTGCTATAGGATCGAACGTCGTCATCGGCCAATTCGACAAAGCCGGTCATTCCCATCAAGCTGAGATCCATGACCAAAGGAAAATCTTCGGGCATTTCCGGGGCGTCAATCGTGAAGTCACCCACCCGAAGTTCCGGATAATCATAGTTGTAGCGAACTTTAGATGTGTCGCCAGAGGCAATCATACTTGCGGCAGGCAGGAAGATTGTGAACCCAACTGTACCGCCACCATCATTATCTGGAATGGCGAAGGAAATGGGCATTTCGTCAGCCATCGCGACCGAAACTGTCCCGTCGCTGCGTTCAATGAATGCAATGTTGCCCAGGCTAACCGCGATATCGCCATCCGGTATTTCGAACGATGCCGTGATGCCAGTGATGCTGAGCGTGCCGTCAGATGCGGATTGGCCTTCGGTGGTAATCTCAAGGCCATTGCGTGCGAACAGGTCCTGCCAGTCGCTCCAGACATCATTGGCTGTCAAATCGGCCATAGCGGGACCAGCAACCAGCGCTAATGCTGAAGTTGCGGTCAACAATCGAAAATAAGTCATAAGGTGTATCCGGTACAAAATTGGGGGTGGCCACAACATTGGTTTGCAGCGCATGAAGGTCAAGAACCGCCGAGGGTTCGGTGGAAGGCGATTTTAACCGTGACCAGCATATCACGCAGTAAGGCAAAAAGGGGGCAGAAATGGCAGTTAATGGCAAAACCGTGATGATTACGGGGGCCAGTCGGGGGATCGGCGAGGCCGCAGCACGGCTGTTTGCTGCCGAAGGCGCGAATGTCGCGCTGGTGGCGCGCGGCGGAGATGCCATTGGGCAGATTGCGGGCGATATCGGCGCCAAGGCAATGGCAATTCCGTGCGATGTCGGGCGATATGAAGACTTGGCAGAGGCAGTGGCAAAAGCGGAATCTGCCTTCAGCTCGGTGGACATTCTGATCAACAACGCGGCGATCCTTGGCTCGATCGCGCATCTGGCCGATTCGGACATTGAAGAGTTCGGAGCGGCGATTGATATCAACCTGAAAGGTGTCTTTTACGGCACCAAGTTGGTGTTGCCGGGCATGGTCGCGAAGGGTGCGGGCACAATCCTGAATATATCATCCGGCGCGGCGCATAACCCTGTCGAGGGATGGTCGGCCTATTGTTCGTCGAAAGCCGGGGCGCATATGCTAACGCGGATGACGCCCCGCGAATATGCAGACCGTGGCATTCGCGCTTTGGGTCTGGTTCGTGATTGAGGTTTCAACCTCTGACGGGCTGTGCACCATTGCCCTGAACCGGCCGGAAAAGGCCAACGCCCTGACAGGTGAGATGTTGGGCCAGATCGCCGATGCTGTTGAGGCGGCGTCGGTGGATTTGTCTGTAAGGGCATTGGTGTTGACCGGGCGGGGCAAGGTTTTCAGTGCTGGTGCTGATCTGGAGGCTGCGCGCGCTGGCTTGGCGGTAGATCCTGTGTGGGAACGTATGTCAGGCGCGATTGCGGCCTGTCCGGTTCTGACGATCGCGGCCCTGAACGGCACGGCGGCTGGTGGGTCACTGGGGATGGTTCTGGCGGCAGACCTGCGCGTGGCGGTGCCGGGGGCGAGCCTGTTTTATCCCGTTGCCAAGTTGGGGTTCTTGCCGCAGCCATCAGATGTGGTGCGGTTGACGGCGCTGGTTGGGCCTGCTCGCGCGAAAATGCTATTGGTGGCAGGAGAGCGGATCGGTGCCGAAGATGCTTGGCAGATGGGTCTGGTAGACCGGGTGGCGGTCGACGCCGTGGCCGAGGCGCGTGCACTGGCAGCGGTTGTGCTGGACGCGGACCGGGAGCATGTGGCTGCGATCAAGGCTATGATTTAATGCGGGAAATCACCAGACTTGATGAGTTATCGGCATGTCGGTGAACGCAGGCGACGAACGTCTTCCCGCATTGGTCATCGGCGGTGGCCCCGCAGGATTGATGGCGGCAGAGGTGCTGGCGGATGGGGGCGTCGTGCCAGTTGTCGTCGACGCTATGCCGTCGTTGGGGCGCAAGTTCCTGATGGCCGGGAAATCCGGTTTGAACCTGACCAAAGACGAGGCACCCGATCAGTTTCTGGGGCGGATCACCGGGGATGACAGCCTGATCGACACCGTGCGCCGCTTTGGACCAGAAGAGGTGCAGAACTGGGCGCGCGCGTTGGGAGAGCCGCTGTTCACAGGCTCTACAAAACGTGTGTTCCCGAAGTCGATGAAAGCCTCGCCGCTGCTGCGTAAATGGTTGGGGCGTTTGGACGGCGCCGGGGTTCAGTTTCGCACGCGCTGGCGCTGGGTCGGCTGGGAAGGCGATTGCTGGCGTTTCGAAACGGCTGAAGGACCGCGTCGGGTGCGGGCCGACATAGTCGTGATGGCGCTGGGCGGGTCCAGTTGGGCGCGGCTGGGGTCAAACGGGGTCTGGGCCGATGAATTCGCGAAGGCCGGCATCAAGCTGGCACCCTTCAAGCCCGCCAATGTGGGATTTTCTGTCGACTGGAGCGCCCATATGGCAAGGCATTTCGGCACGCCGATGAAGGGCACAAGGCTGGCTTCGGGAAGCGTCAAAAGCCGGGGCGAATGGGTGGTCTCGGCCAAGGGCATCGAAGGCGGCGGTGTATATGAAGTCTCTGCGGCTGCGCGCGAGGGCGCGGCGCTGACTTTAGACTTGTTGCCGGATTTGAGCGTCGACGAAGTTGCTCGAAAACTGTCAAAGCCGCGGGCAAAAATGAGCCTTTCCAATCATTTACGCAAATCTCTGGGCCTGTCGTCGGTTCAGCGTGCGCTGCTTCAGGAATGGGGTCGCCCTCTGCCGGAGGGATCTGACTTTGCCATGCGCATCAAGTCCCTGACCGTGCCTGTCATTGATCCGCTGCCTATGGATCAGGCCATATCGACTGCCGGTGGAGTTGCCGCCGAAACACTGGACGGCCTGATGCTGCGGCCACGTCCCGGCACCTTCATCGCCGGCGAGATGCTGGATTGGGAAGCGCCAACCGGTGGCTATCTTCTGACCACCTGTTTTGCCACTGGCCGGGCGGCAGCAAGACAAGCTCTCGACTTTCTGAGCAAATCCAAGTGACTTTCTTTCTGGCTTAAATACTCAAAACCGCCCGCGTTGAAAACGTGGGCGCGGATCGCCTGCCAAAGGCAGGGGAAACCAGATATCAGAGCGACCAGTCAATCACCGGGCCTGCCGGGACAATCCCAAGTGGATTTCGCAACTCGGACGGCGAGAAATATCCGCCTTTATAAACTTCGAACCGCACCGTTTCAGCAATACCCGGCAGCGCATAAAACCGGCGCGCATAGGCCCAGATCGCCGGATAATCGACGATGCGGCGGATGTTGCATTTGAAGGCATAGTGATAGGCGACATCAAAGCGCGCCAGAGTTGGGAACAGGCGAATGTCAGCCTCGGTCAGCGCATTGCCTGCAAGCCATTCGGTATTCTGCAATTGGGCCTCAATCGCATCGAGCGTGTCGAAGACTTCGTGCACGGCTTTGTCATAAGCCTCTTGCGTGCGGGCGAATCCGGCCCGGTAAACACCGTTGTTCAGGGTTGCGTAGATGCGGTCATTCCAGGCGTCGATATCGGCACGCAGGGGCGCGGGATAGATATCCGGTCCGCGTCCGAACAGCGGCAGCATCCGCAGAAGCTCGGCACTTTCGTTCGAAACGATGGTTTCCGTCTCGCGGTCCCACAAGACGGGAACCGTCAGGCGGCCGGTATAGGCCGGGTGCCGGCGCGCAAAAACTTCGTGCAAAGCGCGGACACCCAGTTCCGGGTCGGAAAATTCACCGCTCGCGTCGTAGACCCAGCCTTCTTCTGTGCGGCGGGGGCGGGCGTAAGACACTGATATCACGTCCTGAAGCCCCAAAATTTCGCGTGCGATCAGCATGCGGTGAGCCCAGGGGCAATTCCATGCGGCGTAAAGGTGATAACGGCCATCATCTGGCGTGAAAGGGCCATCTTTGGTGATCCAGTCGCGGATCACTGATTCAGCACGTCGAAACTCGCCGCCTTTCACCGTGTCGGCTGGGGGCGCATCAATTTCGAGTAGTCCGTTGATCATCACTGCCATGGAGCGAAGCCTAATCGTTGTCGATTGAGATTTCCACGCGCAGGGCCTGTGCGTCAGGCGTCAGGTTCCTTGCGCGAAGAAGTCCATGCCGGGCGCGACTTCATGCGGTTCAGGTAATCTTCCGAAGCCTGGTTCAGCTTCCAGAAGTCGCTGGCCCAATACAGGCAATGGGTCGCGATGATGTCGACGATTGTGAAGTCGTCTCCGGCAAAGAATTCGGCGTCTCCGCGCAGTTTGTGAAATTTGGACTGGGCAAGTTTGAAATCGGTTTCCAGAGGCGGGATCACTTCTGAACGGCGCATATCTTCGGGCAGCACATAGGTGTGTCGCGAGCGCATCCACATCGGCACTTCAAGTTTGGTCAGAAGGAACGCGATGCGGGCATCCATGGTGGCGCGGGCGTGGGTGCCGGGATTGTGGGTGAGGCGGCTTTCGCGGTCTGACAGGAAATAGAGGATCGCGGTGGAATCGGTTAGCACGGTGTCGCCGTCGATCAGGACGGGCACCTGTTTTAGCGGGTTGAGGGCGTTGATTTCGGGCGAATGGGGGCGGGCGATCTGGCGCTTGAACGGCAGGCCGAGTTCTTCGAGGCACCACAGCACGCGCGAGGTTCTGGTGGCGGTCGGACCAACGACGGTGAAGGTCATCTGCGGTTCATCCATGCGAGTTTTAACAGGGTGCGTTCCATCACGGCCATTTCGGGCACGCGGGCGGTGGAGCGCAGGGTCAGGTCGGTGTCCAGAAGCATAGCGAGCGCGCGTTCCAGTTTGTGCATGCCCCAGCTTGAGGCCTGTCGCTGGATACGGTCGCGGCGGGGGCCGAAGACGGGCGGGCGGAGTTTGCCGATGCCCGCGCCAGCGCCGCCGGGGTCCGAGGCAACGGCGTGAAGCGTGCGAAAGTGGCGGGTTGCGCCTATGCACAGCCCGACCGCGCCAACGCCCTGTGCCTCGAGGCGTTTCAGGACCGGGCCGATGCGGTGGGCTTCGCCATCGGCGGCGATGTTCAGCACATCGTCGATGCCGGCTTCGATGGATTGGGGGGCGGAAAGGTCGACCTCTTCTGCGGTCAAGGGCGATTGGTCTTTCAGTTTGTAGAGCGCAATCTTTTCAAGGGTTTGGCGGAAATCCCCAGGATCAATTGCACGGGAAAGGCCAGTGAGGGCTGCCATGGCGTCGGTTGAGATGTCGGTCAGGCCAGCGGATTTCAGGGCGGTTTCGATCTCGGCGCGCGAGGGTGGATCGTCATAGATGCCGGTGGCGTAGGCGTTTGGATGATCTTCGAAGGCTTTGCGCAGCTTGGAGCGGGCCGCGAGTTGGCCAGCGGTGACGATGATCTGCGCATCGCCGTCCTGCCAGTCGGAGAGCGAGGATTTTATGATGTCGGTCAGCCCGTCGGCGGCACCTTCGACAAAGGCCACGCGGGGGCCGGGGAAGAAACCTTGCGCCTTTATCGCGTCGTTCAGCATTGCTTTGTCTTTGCGCAGGTCCGCAGCCGGGATGCGGGTCAGGCGCATTTCGTCTTCGTCTTCTGGCCCGATCAGGGCTTTGATCACTTCCTGGCGGCGAAGGGCGACGCGCATGGCGTCTGATCCGTAGATCAAAAGCCCGGTCTTGCTGGCGTCGGGTTTGGCGAAATAGCCGGGGGCGTCGCGGGTCGACAACTTCATAGGGTGTCGGCGGCGGTCAGGATGTCTGCGACGATGCCATCGGCCAGGATCACGGCCAGTCGGCGGCGGGCATCCCGTTGGGCGACGATTGTGGCGACCGTGGTGGACGTGGCCGAATAGCTGGTGAACAAGCGGCCATCGCCCGCGAGGGCTTGGCCTGCATTGCCGGTCAGGGTCCAGTTCACGCGGCCGAGCACGTTGTAGCGGCTGATTGTGCCGTCTGAGAGGAAACCGACGGCTTCTTCGGTGACAAAGAGTTCGGCGTAGAGGTCGAGGTCGGCGTTTGCGGGTTGACCGAGGCGGTCTTCCAGCCGCGCGACCAACTCGAAACCTTCTTCATCGGCAGGATCTGCGAAGTTGATGCGACCACGAAGGCCGTTTGCATCGCCGCCGGGGCCATAGACCGGTTGGAAGCCGCAGCCGGTGAGGGCGGCGAGGGCGGTTAGGCAGAATGCTCTTCTATTATACGACGACATTGACGATGCGGCCCGGAACGACGATCAGCTTTTTCGGCTGACCACCGGCCAGCGCTTTGATGACAGCGTCCTGCGAAAGCGCGAGTTTTTCAACCTCATCTTTCGGCATGTCCTTGGGCACGCTGATTTCCGCGCGTCGTTTGCCGTTGATCTGGATCGGCATGGTGACGGTGTCTTCGACCAAAAGGCTTTCGTCGGCGACGGGCCATGGGGCGTTGGCGATGAGGCCGTCGCCGCCGTGCATTTGCCAGATCTCTTCGGCGAGGTGTGGGGTCATGGGCGACATGAGTTGTGCCAAAACCTTGATGGCTTCGCGCTTGATTTCTGACGAGGCCTTGGATTTCTGCAAGACGTTGGTGAAGGCGTAAAGCTTTGCAATTGCTGCGTTAAATCCAAAGGATTCAACGCCCATGGTCACGTCATGGATGGTTTTATGCATGGCGCGGCGGAGATCCTGGTCGGCGTCGGGGTTGCCAGAACCGCCGTGGCCCGAGTTTGCAATGTCAGAAGCGATGCGGTGGACGCGGCCCAGATGTTTGAACGCGGCTTCGGCCCCGGATGCGGTCCATTCGACGTCACGCTCGGGCGGAGAGTCGCTGAGAACGAACCAACGGGCGGTATCAGCGCCGTATTGATCGATGATGGCGACCGGGTCGACGACGTTGTTTTTTGATTTCGACATTTTGGCGGAGGGGATGATTTTTGCTTCTTCGCCAGTTTCCTTGACGAAAGCTTTTCCATCACGGTGTTCGATTTCTTCCGGGTAATGAAACTTGGTAACTCCGACTCCTTCACCTCGCGGATCGCCAACTTCAGTGCGAGCAATTGTCGAGTAGATCGCGTGGGTCACCATGCCTTGGGTGAACAGGGCGTCGAAGGGTTCAATGGCGCTGACAGGCAAGTGGCCGCAGATGTGCATCGCACGAGCGAAGAAGCGGGAATACAAGAGGTGCAGAATCGCGTGTTCGATGCCGCCGATGTATTGATCGACGTTCATCCAGTATTCGGCGTCGGCCATGTTGGTGGGCGTTTCGGCGCGGGGGGCCGTGAAGCGGGCGAAATACCAGCTTGAGTCCACAAACGTGTCCATCGTGTCGGTTTCGCGTTTGGCGGGTTTGCCGCAGGATGGGCAGGGGGTGTCGCGCCATGTTGGATGGCGGTCGAGCGGGTTGCCGGGAACGTCGAAATTGACGTCTTCGGGCAGCTCAACAGGCAGGTTCTCTTTCTTCTCGGGCACGACGCCACAATCATCGCAATGGACGACGGGGATCGGGCAGCCCCAATAGCGTTGGCGGCTGAGGCCCCAATCGCGCAAACGGTAGTTTGTGACGCCTTTGCCCCAGCCGTTCTGTTCGGCGTAGTCGATGGTGGCGTCTACGGCGTCTTCGCCCGTTGCCTGGTCCAGACCGGCGAAATGGTCGACCCATTTCACGGTGTCGGTTTTTGGCGGCACGTATGCTTCGTTTTCGACCGGTGATGGGTTCTCAAGCGCGAAGAAGGTGTCGATCACCGGCAAGTCGTATTTGCGGCAGAAATCGAGGTCGCGCTGATCGTGGGCCGGGCAGGCGAAGATTGCGCCGGTGCCGTAGTCCATCAAAATAAAGTTGGCGATCCAGACGGGAAGCTCCCATTCTGGATTCAGCGGGTGTTTTACTTTGATGCCGGTGTCGATGCCCAGCTTTTCGGCCTTTTCCAGCGCCTCTTCGGTGGTGCCACCTTTGGCGACTTCGGCGCGGAAGGCGGCGACGTTGGGGTTGGTTTCGGCCAGTTCCTTGGCAATCGGGTGGTCCGGAGAAATGCCGATGAAGGACGCACCCATCAGTGTATCGGGACGGGTGGTGTAGACCTCGATTGGTTCTTCGCCATCGGTGCGGTCGAACGCAAATTGCAAGCCGCGCGATTTGCCGATCCAGTTCGACTGCATCAGTTTCACTTTGGCGGGCCAGTGGTCGAGTGTGTCGATGGCGTCCAACAATTCTTCCGAGAAGTCGCTGATTTTAAAAAACCATTGGGTCAACTCGCGGCGTTCAACATCCGCGCCCGAGCGCCAGCCTTTACCGTCAATCACCTGTTCGTTAGCTAAAACCGTCATATCGACCGGATCCCAATTGACGGTCGCATTTCGGCGATAAACCAGTCCTTTTTCCATGAAATCGATGAACATGCTTTGCTGCTGGCCGTAGTATTCCGGGTCGCAGGTGGCGAACATGCGGGACCAATCCAGGCCGAAGCCCAGCGGTTTCATCTGTTCGACCATTGTGTCGATGTTGTCGTAGGTCCAGGTTTTGGGGTGGCCGCCGATGGCCATGGCCGCGTTTTCAGCCGGCATTCCGAAGGCGTCGAAGCCCATGGGGTGCAGCACATTGTGACCGGTGGACATCTTATAGCGCGCGATCACGTCGCCCATGGTGTAGTTGCGGACATGACCGATGTGGATGCGACCCGACGGATAGGGGAACATCTCCAGCACGTAGTATTTTGGTTTGTCATCGGTCCGGGACGCGGTGAAGGTTTCGGCCTGATCCCAGGCCTGTTGCCATTTCGGTTCGATGACTTTGGTATCGTAGGCGGACATGGGATCACACTTCTTTACATGCGAGTATATGGAAACGTTGACGGCCGGGCGCACTGCCCGGCTGTTTCTTAATCGGGCCAGATGGCAAGGTCTATAGGTTCAGGTCCGCGATACGCAATTGACGTGCGCGTGTCAGTATAGCGTCCTCGACCGCGCGCACAGTTTCTGTGGATGCCGGGCCAGAACGCGTTGCGAGTGCCAGGTTCAGCGAGCGAGCCTCCAGAGCCGGATCGCGGATGAAGATCGTGGCGCGATAGGCGGTGCGACCGCCGGGCGGCGTGCCGTAGCCGGTGACAATGACGCCAGAGAATGGATCAGCCGTTTGGATTGGCAGAAAGTTCAGAATGTCGAAGGAGGCATTCCAGAGGTATTTATTCACTTCCAGCGTGGTGTTGGGATCGTCGCTGGCATTAAACAAATCCCAGATCGTGTCGCGCTGATCTTCTGGTTCGGCAAGCGCTTCGGTTGTGGCTGTATTATCGCCGTCAAAAAAACCGCTGAAGCTGCCACAACCGGCTAGAACCAGAGAAATGCCAAAGGCGATTCCCCATTTCTGTGTGCATTTACGTGCCAAAGCCAACATTGGCAGTCCTTTCCTAGCCTCTGAAAGCATCCCTAACGGAGCCAATTGGCGGCCTCAAGAGCATTTCAAGGGCTTTATCCACAGGGGGAACGGCAACACTGTGGCAAAGCTGCACCATCGGATATGGAGTCTCGGGGCGGTTTTGCCCCCTCGCTTGCAATATCGGGTCACTAGAGAGAAACACATTGGCAATCAGTTCGGTGTGTCCGAATTGAGACGCACCTTTTACACACGAGGGAAAACAAGATGAAAAAGGTTCTTCTTACATCGACCGCTCTGGTCATGGTCGGCGGCGCTGCATTTGCAGACGGTCACGCTGGCGTATCTGTTTCCGGTTCTGCTGAATTCGCTGTTGGCGATTCCGGCGCAACTGGTAGCGAAATCACATTTGCTCCGAACATCGCAATCTCGTTCGCTGGTTCGGGCGAAACTGACGGTGGCCTGGGCTTCGGCTTTGACTACACGACCTCTGACGCAACAGGTGCGCACGATCACGACGGTTTCTTCAGCACGACTTCCGCAGATGGCGGCGGCGCTTCTGGCGTTGACAACTGGGAAGTTTACCTGTCCGGCGCGTTCGGTAAGGTTGTAATCGGCGATCCTGACAACGCTCTGCAGTCTGTTGCAGGTCTTGGCGACATCGGCTTCAACGGCCTGGGTGTTGACAACCGCGCAGAAATCGCACGTGGCGGCGGTTCTAACAGCGGTCTGCTGTATTCGAACTCTTTCGGTCCAGCTTCGATCTATCTGTCTTCGACAATGACACCTGGTGCAACTGGCGCAAAAACTGCTGCTGGTGTTAAATTCTCCGCTGGTGACATCACTGTTGGTATCGGCATGGAAGAAGATGCAGCTGGTGACAATATGGCTGTTGACGTATCCGGTTCGCTGGGTGGTATCGGCTTCGACGTTTACTACGAAGATGACGACACATTTGGCTCCAACTACGGCACAATCCTGAGCTGGTCGGCTGGTGACACAACCATCAACCTCGGCTATGCAGACGGTGAATCTGCAGCTGTTGGTGTTGGCTTCTCCATGGGCCTCGGCGGCGGTGCTTCGCTGGGCGGTGGTGTAGCTGACAACGGCTCCGCGACTGCATGGGACCTGGGCGTTTCGATGTCCTTCTAATCCTACCAGGATTAGTTCCAATAGAGAGAGCGGGCCTTGCGCCCGCTCTTTTCTTTTTGGCACAAGGGTGCAAGCCATTTAGGACGAACCCATGAGCCTTTCAGACATTCAGACCCGCATGGCCGATGCCGCCAGCAAGCATGGGCGTGACCCGGGTGGCATCACTGTGATTGCTGTCAGTAAAGTGCAGCCGCCGGAACGCGTGAAGGCCGCACTGCAAGCGGGTTATCGCATCTTCGGTGAAAACCGGGTGCAAGAAGCCCAGGGCAAATGGCCCGATTTCCGGGCAGAGTTTGACGGAGTTCAACTCCATCTGATCGGCCCCCTGCAAACAAACAAAGTGCGCGCGGCTATGGAGTTGTTCGATGCCATCCACACGGTGGACCGCCCCAAGCTGGCGCGTGCTATTGCCCGCATCGCCGAAGAAACCGGCCGCTGCCCTGATATCTTTGTTCAGGTAAACACCGGCGACGAAGATCAGAAAGCAGGCGTTTCCGTCGACGAAGTGGATGCGTTGGTTCAAGAATGTCGCGACCTGAAACTACCGCTGAAGGGTCTGATGTGCATCCCTCCGGTTCACGAAACGCCAACGCTGCATTTTGCGCTTTTGGCCAAGATCGCCAAACGCAACGACCTGACCGGTTTGTCGATGGGTATGAGCGGTGACTTTGAAGAGGCAATAGCACAGGGCGCAACCCATGTGCGTGTGGGTTCGGCGATCTTCGGCGCCAGAAACTACGGCTGAGGACGTACTATCACCCTGGTGTTCGGTTTCAGGTCGCGGGCGATTTTTTGCAGATCATGACGATCCAAACCAATGCACCCAGCAGTCGGATGCCCGGGGCGTCGCCATTGGTGAATGAATATGGCTGATCCCTTGCCTGAAACCGCCTTCGGCCAATTCCAGTTTGTGACCAGAACCAGATCATATTGCGGATCTGCCCGCCGCAAAACTTCGTGTGATGCAAAAAAAGGTCTGCGAACCAATTGGTTGTACATTGCGTGGGACGGCGCGTCGCACCACAGGTCGTTCGGCAGGATCGGCAATGCCCAGGACGAGGGCGCGGCAATGCGGTCGGGTCGGTAAAACATGCCCACCACCCTGTGAACCCCCACCGGTGTTGCACCGTCGCCTTCGCATTTGTTGGCCGCAATACCACCGCGCCCCAGGACGAAAGGGTAATACGCGCCCCGGTACCGCAGCCCCCTGGGCGTAACAATCAGATCACCTGGCGCCAAAATCAGCCCTTCTTTCTGGATGAAATACTCTGGGGTCTGGGGCAGAGCCCCAGCGGATCGACGCCGTAAGGCGGCGAAACTCAATCACAGAATATGTCCGGATTTCTTTGCCTTCACATCCAGATACTTTTCATTCAATGGGTTCAGCCCCACTTTCAGCGGCACACGTTCTACAACATCAATGCCCTGGGCCCGCAGCATATCGACCTTTGCCGGATTGTTGGTCAAAAGCCGGGCCGAGGAAAATCCAAGGCGTTTCAGCAGGTCTGCACCAGTGCGGAAATCGCGCTCGTCATCCTCGAACCCCAAACGATGGTTGGCCTCAACGGTGTCAAAACCCTGATCCTGCAAAGCATAGGCGCGCATCTTGTTGGCCAGACCAATGCCGCGGCCCTCCTGATTGAGATAGAGCAGGACACCAGCACCTTCGCCGCCCATCTGCTTCAGCGCCGAATGAAGTTGTGGACCGCAGTCGCACTTTAGCGAGCCCAGCACATCGCCGGTGAAGCAGGCAGAATGAAGCCTGACCAGAACCGGGCGATCGCGTGCGGGTCGACCGATCTCGCAGGCAACATGTTCCTCGCCGCCATTTGAAGGGCGAAAAACATGTACGCGTCCGGCCTCGGACACTTGCAAGGGCACCCGACCGGTGACGATATTTTGGTGTGACACATCGCTTTCCAGCGTTGCAGATGTGGCCGTTGCCTCCAGATGCGTCAATTCCGGGTTAGTCAAATTTTTGACGGGAACCACCAGTGCTGCTGGCAATAGCCAGGCCGATTTTACCAATCTGACGGCAAGGCGGTGCAAAGTTGCGTCGCCGTCGCGAAGTGCTTGGTAGGGCCCTTTCAGAGGTGTTGAAAGATCGTCTTTGGGATCCGTGGCCGCAGCGACCCATTTGGTCGTTGCATCCGATGGAACAGATAAGCGGGCAATGTCACCGTCGTAGGTGCGCGCGCGCAAGGTTTCGGCCCGCCGTGCAGTGATGGCCAGTTCCAAAGGACCAAGTGCTCGGGCCGCGGTCAGGCGCTCAGGCGTGAGCCCCTCGGCGGCGAAGATCAGCGCTGTCTGGTGATTGGATTGCAACACAACAGGAAGCCCAAGGCGCAGATCGGTGCGCGCTCGGGCGATCTTCTCCGTCAGTGTTGGCAGCAATGACATTTAATAGGGTCTCCAACCTTTCATGTAGCGGGCTATTACAGAATTTGAAACATTTCGACCGTCTTCGACACATGCCCGTGAGATTGTGCAGCATTTCTTGCCGTTCAGCATCGGACTGCGCATGTCTTCTATCAACGGCGCATGGAGGACCTGATGGCGCAGAATGTGAAGAAAATACTTTTGGTTGATGACGATGACGACTTGCGCGAGGCGTTGGGCGAACAATTGATCATGACCGAGGACTTCGATGTGTTCGAAGCCGGCAACGGCAGCGAAGCCATGGAGAAGGCCAAACAGGCTATTTATGACCTGGTTATTCTGGATGTTGGACTGCCGGATACCGATGGGCGCGAGCTTTGTCGGGTATTGCGCAAGCATGGGGTGAAATGCCCGGTTTTGATGCTGACTGGCCATGATAGCGACGCAGATACAATTCTGGGTCTGGACGCGGGTGCCAATGATTACGTCACCAAGCCGTTCAAGTTTCCGGTTTTACTGGCCCGTATCCGTGCGCAACTGCGCCAGCATGAACAGTCGGAAGACGCGGTGTTTCAGTTGGGGCCCTATACGTTTCAGCCCGCTCAGAAGTTGTTGGTGACCGAGGAAGAAAAGAAAATCCGTCTGACCGAGAAAGAGACGAATATCTTGAAGTTTCTTTATCGCGCCAGCGAGGGTGTGGTTGCCCGTGATGTTCTGTTGCACGAAGTCTGGGGCTATAATGCCGGTGTGACGACGCATACTTTGGAGACCCATATCTATCGCCTGCGGCAGAAGATCGAGCCGGATCCGTCCAACGCGCGGTTGTTGGTGACGGAATCGGGTGGCTATCGGTTGGTGGCCTGAGCCAGAAAGTTCCCGGTGTCGTGTCCGGGTTATGACGCGAAACCTCCCTGTTGGACTTGCCGGGCCTTTGGCCCGGCTTTTTTTCGCCCCGGCTTTGCCGGGTCGATCCGAGCGAAACTGGCGTTTCGCGTTTGGGGCGCTGCCCCCGCCGCGAAATCGCGGCTCCCCCGGAGTATTTTCACCAGAAAGAAGCGGAATGGGAGTTATTCGACGATGACGTCGATTTCGGGGATGTCGCGGGCCAGGATGGATTTTATCATGTCAGTCAAGTGAACGAGGCTTTCTTCGCGTACGGACCCTTTGCGCCAGACTGCCCCGATCATGCGCGAAGGTGCGTCCGGCCCTTTGAAAGGGCGGGCAGTTACGAGGGTTTCGCGGGCGACTTCGGAGCGCACATAAAGCGAGGGCATCAAAGAGATACCTAATTCCATGGCCACCATCTGACGAATGGTATCCAGGCTGGTGCCTTCGTAGTCATGGCTGAGGTTTGCCTTGGCACTGTCGGCCAGGGTGCGCACCTGCTCATAGAGCCGATGGCCGGGTTCCAGCGTCAGAAGCGTTTCACCTTTGAGATCGCGTCGGTTGACCGATGTGAGGCGGGCCATCGGGTGCGAGTGCGGCACGACGACTTGCAGCGGCTCGATGAATAATGGCTTTGTGGCGAGACCGCGCCGCGTGGCAGGCAGGGGAAACAGAAGCAAATCCAGATCGCCGTTTTCAAGCTGATCGAATAGCCGATTTGGCAATCCTTCGCGTATGTAAAGTCGCAGGTCCGGCTGTTGTTTGTGGAGGTCCGGAACGATGAGCGGCATCAGGTAAGATCCCAGGGAGTGAACGATGCCAAGCCGGATCGTGCCGCTGAACGGGTCACTCGCGCGTCGTGCAATGGCGCGGATATCTTCGACTTCTGCAAGGACGCGGCGGGCGCGTGTGGCGATCTCTTGTCCTTCGGAGGTCAGGATCACCGGGTTTCGGTTGCGTTCGATCAAAGGTGCGCCAAGGCGAAGTTCCAGCTCGCGCAACTGGCCGGAAAGTGTGGGTTGCGTCACATGGCAGACTTCGGCGGCGCGGCGAAAGTGGCGCTCGTTTGACAGAGCCAGGAGATAGCGCAGTTGCTGGAGTGTCGGCATGGAGATTTTGATAGAGAAAATCTATCAAACTGTCGATCATTTTCGATTTTACCAATGATGATGCCCCCCTCATATAGAGTGTATGAGTGGTGGCCAAATCCCCCTCCGGCCTATCATTCCCCTTTCATAGCCGTCACGTCCTTGGCGTGGCGGCTACCTTTTTTCGGCAGTATGCAAGCCATTGCATTGCCGCGAATCCGATCCGCCGAACAAGTGCGTTGAAGTGTCCGCCGGGAGAGACGCGTGCGTCTGTTACCAGGTTTCGGATGTCAGTTTTGCTCTAAAATGCCCGGTTTTCTGAAAGTTTTTTTCAGACGCCGAGCGCAGTCAATTAAGGGCCATGATCGGGTTTTTGCAGATTGCGGAGCGAGAAATAGCAGAAACTCCTTGCCGAAACCGGTTTCGGAGACAATCTTGTGAGTCGGGGAGGAAATTCGTGACTCAATCCGCATCACAGATTCCGTTGAGACAGCGCAAGGCGCGGGTGACGATCAGTCATCTGGCAGATGCGTTGGGTTTGACAAAAGGGACGGTGTCGCGGGCCATGAACGGCTATCCTGATATCTCGGCAACCACGCAGAATAGGGTGCGGCGTCAGGCTGAGATCATGGGGTATCGCCCGCTGGCGCAGGCGCAGGCGATCCGCACAGGTCGCACCAGAGCGTTGGGGCTGGTTCTTCAGACTGATGTTCCAGATGCACAACGACCATTTCTTTCCGACTTCCTTGCAGGGCTGACGCGCGCGGCCAGTGACGAGAACTGGACGCTTACCGTCGCCACGTCGGGCGGCGGAGAGGAAATGCTGTCGACTTTGAGCCGTCTTGTTGATGAGCGAAAGGCGGATGGGTTTATTCTGCCACGCTCGTTCTATGATGATCCTCGCGCGAAATTGCTTCGGGCTCTTGAAGTTCCGTTCGTTCTTTATGGTCGGGTTGCCGACACCACCGGGTGCGCTTGGTTTGACGTACTGGGTGAAGAGGCGATGCGTGAAGCCGTGCAGCGATTGGCCGATCACGGGCATCGCCGGATTGCATTTGTGAATGGCGGATTGGAGTACAACTTCAGCCATTTGCGTGCGGCTGGCTTTCGTGACGGGATGGCGGACGTTGGGCTTGAGGTTGACGAAGCCCTTGTCATGGACGGCGCAATGACAACCGAGGCCGGACAAGCCGCCGCGATGCGCTTGTTGCAAATGGACAATCCGCCGACTGCGATTGTCTTTGCGGTCGATGTCGTTGCGCTAGGTGCTTACCAGGCGGCAGCGCGATTGGGATTGGAGATCGGGCGTGACCTTTCGATCATTTCCTATGATGGCTCGCCTGAAGGGGCATGGGCCCGACCGCCTTTGACGACTTTTCACGTGGACAGCCGCGAGGCTGGGTCGCGTTTGGCCAATTTACTGATCCGTTGCATCCGCGGCGCTGATCCTGAGACCCTGCGCGAAACGGCGCGGGCAACACTTCAGCTTGGCGGTTCGGATGGACCGCCACAGATGACGAGTGAAACGATTGCCCGCCGTGTCCAAACGGCGGTCACATCACACTGAAGACCAAAAATACAAAGCCAATGGGAGGACATTACATGGCTTATCGAAACACTGGAAAATATGCGCGTCTTATGGCGACGGCGTCTGTCGGGCTTGCCCTGACGGCGATGTCAGCTTCGGCGGACATCCGGTTCTGGACTACTGAAAACCAGCCGGAACGTCTGGCGAAGCAGGAAGAGATGGCGGCTGCCTTTACTGCGGAAAGCGGTATTGGCGTTGAGATCATTCCGGTCGAGGAAAGCGATATCGGCACGCGGGCCACGGCTGCGTTTGCTGCTGGCGATTTGCCTGACGTGATTTATCACCCGCTGAGCTATGCATTGCCTTGGACGGAAGCTGGCATTCTGGACAGTGAAGCGGCAACTGAGGTTGTCGATGCACTGGGCAAGGGCACTTTTGCTTCGGGTGCTTTGGACATGGCCGCGACACCCGACGGCTATGCATCTGTGCCGGTTGATGGCTGGACGCAGATGGTCGTTTACCGCAAGGATCTGTTCGATGCGAACGGTCTGGAAGCACCGACGACTTATGCTAACGTCTTGGCAGCAATCGAGAAATTGCACAATCCGCCTGAGATGTTCGGCTTTGTTGCCCCGACCAAAGTTGACGAAGGTTTCATGAGCCAGGTGCTTGAGCATCTTCTGTTGGCTAACGGTGCGACCCCGGTTGATGGCAGCGGTTTTGCAGGTTTTGACGCCAAGAAGACGGCCGAGACGCTGGAATTCTACAAGGCTATCGCGGAAGCGTCACCTCCGGGGGAATTGTATTGGGATCAGGCGCGGACCGTCTACTTTGCGGGTCAGACTGCGATGATCGTATGGTCGCCATTCATCTTGGACGAACTGGCTGGTTTGCGTGACAGCGCCCCGCCAACGATCAACGATGACTCGACCACACATGATCTTGCAGCTGCGACAGGCATCGTGACCAACTTTGCGGGTCCGTCGAATGCTGATGGCGCAGCTTGGGGCGACGTTCGCTACTTTGGTATCACGGCTGATGCTGATATCGATGAGGCGCAGGCCTTTGTCGAATATTCGATGAACGAGGGCTATACTCAGACGCTTTCGATTGCGCCTGAGGGTAAGTTCCCTGTGCGTCGCGGCACGGCTGATAACCCAACCGAATTCGTCGAAGCATGGTCGAAACTGGACGTTGGTGTTGATCGCCGCGCGCCATTGTCCGAGCTTTATGAAGCCTCGATGATCGATGAGATCGTTGGCGGATTGGACGTTGCTCAGCGATGGGGTGTTCAGGAAGGTCAGCTTGCGCTGGCGTCCAAGATCATCAACAGCCAGGCAATCAATCGCGTATTCCGCGCCTACTTTGATGGCGAAATGGATGCAGATGCGGCGGTTGCCAAGTTGAACGAAGAACTGGCCGCTGTTCAGTAAGCGCGCCTGACTATCGGGCGGCGGATGAGCCGCCGCCCGCCACCCGACATTCGTTCGGAGATATGTCATGACCACGGCAACCCCTCCCACCGGGACGGGGCCATTGGCTAAACGCGAGGCGCGTTTAGCCTGGGGGCTTCTTTTCCCAACCATTGCCATCGTTTCAGCAGTCGTTGTGCTGCCGTTGTTGGCGATTTTCTGGATTAGTTTCAAGCCGATAGGCCTGGCCGATCTGCGTCCACCTGCACCTGTTGTTCGCGAGTCTTTGCGTGGTTCGGGTGATGAGCTGAGGCTAGAGTATCGTCTGCGGAACTCGTCGCAGGCGGAGCCGATTTTCAACGTTACCATGCAGGATGTGATCCCGTCTGGTGTGAATATTGTCTCGATCGACGAGCGTTGTTTGATTGCCGGAGACGAGTTCGCTTGTGATTTGGGTGACCTTGAAGGTGGCGCGCGCGAGCGCATTTCAGTTTTTGTCACTATCGACGGTGACGAAGACGCGGCTGAAGAAGCCGCCGAAGGCACCGAGCCGAACTTGACCGGATCTGGCAAGAACATCCTGACCAATCTGGAATTCACCGGCGAGAATTTCGCCAGAGTGTTTGATGGGGATGAGTTCTGGGGCGTACTTTATGTGACGTTGTTTTATACAATCGTCGGCACTATTGGGGCGCTGGTCTTTGGGCTTTTCGCTGCGATGCTGCTAAACAAGGAATTCAAGGGGCAGGGCATCCTGCGGGGGCTATACCTGTTCCCCTATGTCGCCCCGGTTATCGCTGTGGCCTTCGCCTGGATCATTCTGTTTGATCCGTTCTCGGGATCGGCTAACGCGTTGTTGATCCAGATGGGTGTGACGGACGAGGCCATCAACTTTTTCGGCGACCGGCCATTGGCGTTGATCATGGTGACGGTGTTCGAGATTTGGCGATACTTCCCGTTGTCGTTCCTGTTCATCCTTGCGCGGATGCAATCCATCGACACGGATATGTATGAGGCCGCAGATATGGATGGCGCGTCGCCGTTCCAGAAGTTCTGGTTCCTTAGCCTGCCGCAGCTTTTAGGCATCCTTTCGGTGCTGTTCCTGCTGCGCTTTATTTGGACCTTCAACAAGTTCGACGACATCTTCCTGCTGACGGGCGGTAACGCCGGAACGCGGACGTTGACGGTGAACGTTTACGAGCAGGCCTTTGCCGTCTCGAATATCGGGGCGGGTGCTGCCGTGGCAGTGGTCATCTTCTGCTGCTTGCTGTTGTTCTCGGTCTTCTTCTTCAAATACGTCAGCCGGGAGGAAGGTCTATGAAACCGTTCTGGTATGGATACGTCGCGGGCCCTATTATTGGCGCTCTGTGGACGTTCACAATGTCTGTCGTGGCCTGCATCATGGTCAGTTTCGCGACGGGTGAAGGACTTGCACCTTCTCTTATCGGATCGCTGGTCTTTGGCGCCTGGTTGGGTTTCGTCTGGTTGCCGGATGGTGAGCGCACTCGCAATCAGCGCATCACCTGGAGCGTTGGCCTAGCTTTGGCCCCCGCGTTAGTTTTCGTCTTCCTCAAACCCGCAATTGTGGGTGCTGAGGGCACCAGCTTTTCGACCATCGTTATTGCCTGGGTGATCTTCGCGGTATCGGCGGTTTGGCCGCTGCAAAAGATCCTTGATGATCTTCCGTTCGGGCCAACCACGCGGCACGAATTCGAAGCCTCGGCCATTCGGTTCCTGACGGGGTTCGGCTATATCTTTTTCACCGGTATCGTCGCCATCCCGTTCTATGTGATGGTGATGACCAGCCTGAAGAACCAGGCCGAGCTTTTGCAGAACCCCTTGGATTTCACGATTGATATCAGCAAGGGTCTGGACCTTTTCCGCAGCTATAATGAGCTGTTTACCGAGTTCAGCTTTGGCTCTTACCTTTGGACGTCGTTCTACATTTCGGTGATTACCGTTCTGCTGACGTTGGCGTTCAGCATTCCGGGCGCCTACGCGGTCGCGCGGTTGCGGTTCAAAGGGCGGGCTGCGTTCTCAAGGTCGATCCTGTTGATCTATATGGTGCCGATGATCGTTCTGGCGCTGCCAATTTATATCGCCTTTTCGATGGTGGGTTTAAGGAACTCTGTTTTCGGAATCGTGCTTATATATCCGGTCACAACAATCCCCGTGGCCCTATACATGTTGCAGGGTTATTTCCGGGGGCTTCCGGCAGAGATTGAAGAAGCCGGGTTGATGGATGGTTTGGGCCGTCTGGCGGTGATCTGGAAGATCACTTTGCCGCTGAGTTTGCCGGCGTTGGCGTCGGTCAGCCTTTATGTCTTCATGATCGCCTGGAACGAGTTCCTGTTGGCCTTCATGTTGCTGGATGATCCGTCGAAGTTCACGTTGACCCGAGGGATCGCATCGTTGAACTCGTCCGAGATACCACGACAACACCTGATGGCGGGCGCGGTGATCGCAACGGTGCCGATCATGGTGATTTTCCTGGGCCTTGAGCGGTTCATGACCAAAGGCCTGACGGCTGGATCGGTCAAGGGATGAGCGCCATGGATCACATAGCATTGGACGAACAAGCGCGTTCGATCCTGCGCGGCAATGACCGGAGTGGGTATACCGTGCCCACAGCGGGGCTTTATCCCTACCAATGGAACTGGGACAGCGCCTTTGCCGCTTGGGGGTTTGCAACCTTTGATGTGGATCGTGCCTGGGAAGAGGTGGAAACCTTGTTTTCCGGGCAGTGGGATAACGGAATGGTGCCCCACATCCTGTTTCACGCCGAAGACCCTGGATACTACCCCGGGCCGGACGTTTGGAGCACCTATGGCAAGGGGCCGATCGCGTCTTCGGGCATTACCCAACCCGCGGTTGCAGCCACGTTTATTCGTGCGATCTGGGAGCAGGATAAAGCGGTTGGCGATGCACGCCTGCGTGCGCTGCTTCCGAGAATCAAAGCCTGGCACAAATGGTATATGAACTGGCGTACGACCGAGGATGACGCCATTATCGTGACCCATCCTTGGGAAGCAGGGCGTGACAATTGTGCGGACTGGGATAGCGCGATGGCGCTGATCGAGCCTGAAGGTGTTGGCGAATACACCCGCCGCGATACCAGCCATGTCGACCCGGCGATGCGCCCGACAAAAGCGGATTATGACCGGTATATCTGGCTGGTTCAGCGGGGTGTCCGGCTGGGATGGGATGATGCGGCGATGGCTGAAGATCGGCCATTTGCGGTGGCAGACCCGACGCTGACGTTCATATTGCTACGCGCGAACCGCGATCTTGCACGTATGTCGCAGGACCTAGGCGAAGATCGCAGCGAGATTGATGGTTGGAGCAAGCGGCTGGAACATGGGGCCGCGACTTTGCGCAACCCGGATACCGGCGTTTTTGACGCGATCAACATGCGGACCGGAGAACATACCGGGCATGTCACCAGCGCTTCGTTCCTGTGCTGGTATGCCCGGCTGGACGATCCGCGCATGGGCGACGAGTTGGCGGAAAGTTTCACATCCTGCCGTTATCCGATCCCAAGCCTTGAAGTGACCGCACCAGATTTCGATGGAATGCGGTATTGGCGCGGGCCGACATGGGCAATCATGAATGCGCTGATCGCCATCGGGCTGGCTGACATGGGTAAGACCGATGAGGCCGAAACGGTCCGAAGAGCGACCCGCGATCTGATCGCTGAACACGGCTTTGCCGAATACTTTCATCCCCAGTCCGGCGATCCTGCTGGCGGGGGCACGTTTACCTGGACAGCAGCTGTTTGGCTGGCCTGGGCCTCACCATCCGCAGGAGAAAACTGATGGGCTCGATTAACCTTCAAAAAGTCGAAAAATGGTTTGGTGAACTTCAGGTCATCAAAGGCATCGACCTTGATATCAAAGACGGCGAGTTCGTCGTATTCGTTGGCCCGTCGGGCTGCGGAAAGTCAACATTGCTTCGCATGATTGGTGGTCTGGAAGAGATCTCGCGCGGGTCGATGTTGATTGATGGAGACGACAAGACGGCTGATCCGCCTTCAAAGCGTGGTCTGTCGATGGTGTTCCAGTCTTACGCGCTTTATCCGCATATGTCGGTTGGCGACAATATGGGCTTTTCGCTGAAAGTTGCGGGCGCTCCGAAAGATGAGATTGACGAAAAGGTCAACGAAGCCGCGCGCGTGCTGAAGTTGGAGCCGTTCCTGGAGCGCCGCCCGAAGGCTCTGTCGGGTGGTCAGCGGCAGCGGGTTGCAATTGGGCGTTCGATTGTGCGCGATCCGACAGCGTTTTTGTTTGATGAGCCATTGTCGAACCTTGATGCGGCTTTGCGAGTTGAGATGCGCTATGAAATATCGAAACTGCACCAAAGCCTGAAGCGCACGATGATCTATGTGACGCATGATCAGGTCGAAGCGATGACACTGGCGGACCGGATTGTAGTTCTTGAGTATGGTGTAATTGCGCAGGTGGGTTCCCCGCGCGAGCTTTACGAAAACCCTGCGAACCTGTTCGTGGCGCAGTTCATAGGCTCGCCCAAGATGAATATTGTCGACTGTAAGACCGACGGCAATTCATTCACGCTGGAAGGTGGTCGTGGTGGCCCGTTCAAAGGGTCCACTCCGGCAACCAAGGTGGGCTTCCGCCCTGAACACCTGGAAATTGGTGCCGAGGGCGAGGGGATGTGTGACGTAACCGTGGACGTTCTGGAATATCTTGGCGCAGATACCTTCCTTGTTGTTGATGGCGGGCCGCTGGGTCAGTTGACGGTTCGAACAGATGGCGACACCGACGTGAAACCCGGTCAGCGGATCGGCTTGATCGCCCCGGAAGAACGGCTGCGTTTCTTCGATGCGGACGGCAAAGCGGTATAACCTCCTGTTGCCGCTTGCCTAATTTTCGGGCCGGAGAGGTTCTCCGGCCCGTTTTATTTGTCAGGCAGCTGAGGTTTCGGTTCCACGTAGGGACGTCAGTTGATCGCGATAGAGCCAAAGGATAACAGCCGACAAGGTTCCAAGCACCAGAGCGGGCACGGCCGACGGGCCAAGGATGACCAGATGCGCCAGGACAGCGCCGACCATGGTTGCGGTCAGAAGTGCAGCGCCGATGGCTTCGCGACCACGGACCCAAAGAAGGGCGGCGGCACCAACTTCGATTGCACCGGTAACATAGCGGAACCACTGGCCGACGCCGACGGCATCGAAGGTTGCGACCATCATTTCGGCCCCGGCGAGTTTTGCAGTGCCCACAGCGACGAAGGCCAGCGTGAGAAGAACTTTGATAGCGAGTGTAACGTAAGACAAGGGATGCCCTTTCAATCAGGCTGCCAGTGGCAGTGTGGCGATGGCCGCGTGAGCCGATTTCAAAGTTGTCTCGGGTTCGATCGCCATTTTGTCTGCGGAAACGAACAGGACATCAGTGATGCCGATGAAGCTCAGGACGTGGCGCAGATAGCCGGTGGCGAAATCCCAGTCTGAGCCAGTTTCGGTGCCGCCGGATGCGACGCTAACGATGGCGCGTTTGCCTTCCAGTAAGCCTTTGGGACCATTTTCTGTGTATTGAAAGGTGACGCCAGCGCGGGCGACCAGGTCGATCCAGGCCTTCAGCGCGGCGGGCATGCCAAAGTTGTAGATTGGCAGGCCGATCAACACGATGTCGGCAGATTTCAACTCTTCAATCAATCCATCTGACTGCGAGAGAACTTCGTGTTGCCCGGGGTTGCGGTCATCGGCAGGTGTGAAGTTGGCGCCGATCCATGTTTCGGTGACTTGCGGCAAGGCCTCGGTCAGGTCTCGCGTCGTGACGGCTGCGTCGCCGTTGGCTCTAAATCGTTCGATGATATGGTCGTTCAATTCACGGGTTACAGAACCTTCGCGCCGGGCGGATGCGTCAATCCGAAGTATTTTAGTAGGCATGTCAGCCTCCTTTTCGTTTTCGATTGAGGAAGAGATAGGAGGCCATTCGGCGGCTTAAAATTACCGTTAATCGAACCGTTTTTGTGCGATTTTGCGAGAATGTGCGAATTTCGGCATTGGATATTCTATTTTCGCACGATAAACGAGTTGGGCTGGCCAATTTCGGGCTGTGCTAACTAGCCATAGGACATGTCATGTCGATCAGTACTTGGGACGAGATCCGTACCGCTTACCATGTTGCCAGGATGGGAACCGTCAGCGGGGCAGCTGATGCTTTGGGTGTGCATCATGCAACTGTCATCCGCCACATTGACGCTCTGGAATCACGACTTGGCGTGAAACTGTTTCAGCGTCATGCGCGGGGATATACCGCAACGGAAGCCGGTCAGGATCTGTTGCAAGTGGCGCAAGCGACAGATGATCAATTCACACAGTTGGTTGGTCGGATCAAAGGACGCGGGGACGAAGTATCAGGCGAGTTGGTGGTGACATCTCTAGCCTCAACCTCGCCTCGGCTTACGCCGACATTAGCGCGTTTTCAGACACTGTACCCGGATTTGATCATCCGCTATTTGACCGGCGAAGAGGTTTTACGGCTTGAGTATGGCGAAGCGCATGTGGCTGTCCGTGCGGGGCGCGCGCCAGACAACCCGGACAATGTGGTTCAGCCGTTCGTCAAACAACAGATCGGGCTTTATGCGTCGCAGGACTACATTGATCGTAAGGGTCGATTGGCCTCGTTGGATGAACTGAGTGGTCATGACTTTGTGGCGCATGACAATCTTGAGTCCCGTGTGCCGGTTTTCAAGTGGCTGAGCGAGCGTGTTGGCCCCGAGCAAATAGTGTTCCGGGGAGTTGATGCGCGTGTGATGCGTGATGCCGTGATCGCGGGCGTGGGCATCGGATTTATTTCTTGTTGGGAAGCCGAGCAGTTCGGAGGCTTGGTAAATTTGATTGAACCCCAAGAAGAGTGGGCGGCGCCATTGTGGCTTGTGACCCATGTTGATCTGCACCGGACAACCAAGGTTCAGGCGTTCTTGAAGTTTTTGAAACAAGACGCGAAATCGTGGTGAACGGACAGCCGGTTGCCAGACGCGAAGAGTTAAAGGGGCATCTGGCCCTTTTGACATTTTCGGCTCTGGTTGCTGGTTCGTTTTCCTTTGGGGGACGCATAGCGAATGACATCGACCCACAGGCTTTAACTGCGGTTCGGTTTTTGGTGGCATCAGTTTTGGTCGTAGTGGTCGCCGGAGTTACCGGACAAATAAATCGCGCAGCTGCGCGTGCGCCGTGGCGCTATTTAGTTTTGGGTGGGCTGTTTGGTATGTATTTCGTGCTGATGTTCGTTGGCCTGAAAACTGCCCATCCGGTTTCGATTGCCGCTGTTTTCACACTAACGCCCCTGATGGCGGCTGGGTTTGGCTGGTGGATCATGCGACAGACCACGAATGCGTCGATGGCTATGGCATTAAGCGTTGGTGCTGCGGGTGCACTGTGGGTGATTTTTCGCGGTGATCTTGATGCATTCCTGCAATTTCGCATCGGCGTGGGTGAATTCATCTTTTTCTTCGGGTGTATGGCCCATGCATTATACATCCCGCTGGTGCCACGCCTGAACCGGGGGGAGCCGGTTCTAATCTTTACCTTGGGCGTTTTGATCGCCGGGTTTGTAGTCGTTGGCGCAACAGGCGTTACCAGCATCTTGGCCACAGATTGGAGTGCCCTGTCTTTGAGGGTCTGGGCGACTTTGGGCTACCTGGTTGTTTTTGCCACGGTTGCTTCGATCATATTAGTTCAGTTTGCGTCGTTTCGGCTTAAGGCTGCCAAAGTGATGGCCTACACTTACCTGATCCCTAGCTGGGTCATTCTGTGGGAGATCGTTTTGGATGGTGACGTTCCGCCAGCGGTCATGTTGCCAGGCGTCGGATTGACGGTTGTTGCTTTGCTGCTGTTGCTGCGTGAGGGGGTTGCAGATCAGGCTTCGTCGGTCTCATCCAATTCCTGAGACAGGAACGCTTCGAAAGCATCCAAGTCCACTGCCTCGAATTGACCAAACCCTTGCATCCAGACACTTGCGGCACGCAGGGCGTCAGGGTCGAGTTTGCACCATTTAACGCGCCCGCGCTTCTCCTGAAGAATAAGTCCGGCGCGTGTGAGGATTGTCAGGTGTTTCGAGATGGCAGCCAAAGACATCTCGAACGGTTCGGCAACATCGGTGACGGCCATATCGTCTTCCAACAACATCTCAAGGATGCGTCGCCGGGTCGGGTCGGCAAGGGCCGAGAAGACCGTATCGAGAGGTTTGCTATTGGTCACCTAATGGCCGTAGCTGGCCCGCGCCACAAAGGTCAAGCCATCAGGTCAGTGATCGTGATGCGTTTAATCATAAATCGGAATGACACCTGGATTTAAATTAGCGATAGAGTGCCGCGATTCAGTTGGGAAATGACATGCCTTACCGGTATTGGGTGCTGATATTTATACTTGGAATGGGTTGGGGAGCTTCGTTCTTCTTCAACGAAATTCTGCTGCGAGAATTGGGGCCGTTTACGACGTCGCTTGGACGCATTTCCTTTGGCGCACTGGGGTGTTGGGTTTGGTTGGCTGTTCGGGGTGAGAAGGTTTTGATCTCGTGGAATATGGCCGGAATGCTGGCCATATTCGGGCTGTTTCAATATACTCTACCGCTGTCGATCTATCCCTACGCACAGCAATTTATCACTTCGAGCGCAGCTGGTATCGTTAATGCCATGACACCCATTCTGGTGGTGCTTATCAGCCAGGTTTGGCCAGGCGGAGAGCGGGCAACCTGGGCGAAATCTGCCGGTGTGACTATGGGATTTCTGGGGATGGTTGTTGTTCTGTGGCCCGAGTTTGACGGGCGGGGTGAATCCAATCCTATCGCAATGATTGCAACGATATCCGCACCGGCGTGTTATGGTATCGCTTTGAATTTAATACGTTATCTGAATGATGTCAGTCGAACCACGATGACCGCGTGGTCGCTGCTATTTGGGACATTATTGCTTGCGCCCTTGGCCTTGGGGCTGGAAGGCATGCCGGTCATCAAGCGCGTGGAAACATGGGCAAGCCTGGCGGCAATCGGATTTGTTCTGACGTCGGCAGCGTTCATTGTCCTGTTCTGGCTGATCCCGCGCGTTGGTGGGACCACAGCCTCGACAATAACTCTGATAGCGCCGATTTCGTCGATCTGGTTGGGCGTTGTCTTTTTGTCAGAAGAGCTATTGCCGGTGCAGCTGATAGGCATGGGGATTCTCTTTGTCGGGCTGTTGTGCATTGACGGACGTGTCTTTCGAATTGGCCGAAAGCGTCGGAACGTCGCTTAGAAGGCGGCGACGGCTAGGTTGCGAACAACGAAGTGCCAATTCCATTTGATCTGCCTCAACGACGAAGCATCCTGGTGCCGGTAAAATACCAGCGAAAAGGAGGGCGACATGTTCAAAAACGTAATGGTCCCTGTGGACCTCAATCACCTGGAGCAACTGGGAAAAGCCATCGAACTTGCAGCTATGCACACAAAACATGGTGGCGGTTCCCTTCACCTTGTACATGTGGGTGCCGCAGAACCCGGACAGTACGGGAAAATTTCCGCCGATCGGCTTCAGCAACTGGAGAACTTTAGCGCCGAGGTCGCGACCAGGTTTCACGTACCGGTCAATCCTCAAGCGCTTGCCTCGGACGAACAGGCAACGGATTTGGATGAGCTCTTGTTGATTGCGGTCGATCTAACCAAAGCCGATCTTGTGGTTGTCGCGTCTCATGTACCCACCTTTGGCGACTTTCTGACGGGATCACATGGCGCACATCTTGCCGAACATTCTCAGGTTTCCGTATTCGTTGTGCGGGAAGGTAAACCAATCGGTTGAATAAGGTGTAACCTGCGGCAATATGAACGTGTCGTTTTAATTAATATTTATCAGACGCTTAGATGGACTTGGCCCAAGTTGACTCTTGGGCCATAAATCCGTAATTCCAACGCAACTTCTCATGGGGACGTTAGCCATGGCCGACAAAGATCAAGATGATCGAATGGCACGGCTTGAGGCACTGGAAAGCAAACTTGCTGAAAAGCGAGTTGTGGAACAGCCACCGGCCCATTTGGACGACCACTATACGCAAGTGCAACATGCCTGGCGGATGGTGATCGAACTTGTTGCAGGGCTGGGGATCGGCTTTGGCATGGGATTTGGGCTGGATGCGCTTTTCGGAACTCAACCGTTCCTGATGATCGTGTTCACGCTATTAGGATTTGCGGCGGGCATTCGGACGATGATGCGAACTGCGAAAGAGATGCAGAAAGAGGCCGAAGCCAACGCGGCGACGGCTGAGACGGAAAGGGACTAAAGTGGCGGACGAAGCACACGGCGAAGAAGGCGGTCTTGTTTTCCACCCGATGGATCAGTTCATCGTGAAGCCATTGTTCGGTGATGGTGCCATCAGTTGGTATACCCCCACGAACGTGACGCTTTGGATGGGTCTTTCGGTTCTGGCTATTTTCGCACTGATGGTTCTGGGCACACGCGGTCGCGCCATCGTGCCAAGCAGAATGCAGTCGGTCGCTGAGCTGGCCTATGGCTTTATTTATAAGATGGTTGAAGACGTCGCCGGAAAAGACGGCGTGCGGTATTTCCCATATATCATGACGCTGTTCCTGTTCATCGTCTTCGCCAACTTCCTTGGCCTACTGCCGATGAGCTTTACCACCACCAGCCACATCGCTGTCACAGCGGTTATGGCCATGGCGGTGTTCCTGACGGTGACCTTGCTGGGCTTTTACAAACATGGCCTTGGGTTCCTGAGCGTCTTCTGGATTAGCTCGGCCCCGTTGGTGCTGCGGCCTATTCTGGCGCTGATCGAAGTGATTTCCTACTTCGTGCGCCCGGTCAGCCATTCCATTCGTCTTGCCGGTAACATGATGGCAGGCCACGCGGTGATCAAAGTGTTCGCGGCATTCGCTGCACTGATCGCCATCGCGCCGCTGTCAATCGCTGCCATCACAGCAATCTACGCATTGGAGGTTCTGGTGTCATTTATCCAGGCCTACGTTTTCGCAATTCTGACGTGTGTGTATCTGAAGGATGCGCTGCATCCACACCACTAAGATCAATCTAACACCTAATTCCAACGTAAGGAGAATTCGCTATGGAAGGTGACGTCGTACAAATGGGTGCTTACATCGGTGCCGGTCTTGCATGTACTGGTATGGGCGGCGCAGCCGTCGGTGTGGGCCACGTTGTTGGCAACTTCCTGTCGGGTGCATTGCGCAACCCATCCGCCGCTGGCGGTCAGACAGCGACTATGTTCATCGGTATCGCGTTCTCGGAAGCGCTGGGGATCTTCTCGTTCCTCGTTGCGCTTCTGCTGATGTTCGCCGTTTAAGACCTTCAACGTTCCTTACGTGCCTTGGTCGCCTGGGATATCCCGGCGACCGGGGTAGTCCGATCAAGGTTTGAGGAGGTCGCTATGGCGACAGAAACAACAGACGCCGCACACGGAGCCGCTGCAGAAGCCCCTGGCATGCCGCAGTTGGACTTTTCCACGTTTCCGAACCAGATATTCTGGCTTCTGGTGACGTTGGTTGCCATCTATTTCGTGCTGTCGCGCATCGCGCTGCCACGGATTGCATCGGTTCTGGCGGAACGCCAGGGCACGATCACCAATGATATCGCTGCTGCTGAAGAGCTGAAGCAAAAGGCTGCTGAGGCCGAAGCCGCTTACGAAAAAGCGCTGGCCGATGCCCGTGCCGAAGCAAGCCGCATTGCTGGTGAAGCGAAAGCCGAGGTTCAGGCCGAGGTTGAAGTTGCGATGCAAAAGGCAGACGCCGAGATTGCCGCGCGCACTTCCGAAAGCGAATCGCGTATCGCAGAAATCCGCGATGGTGCTGCGCAAGCTGTGCGTGACGTCGCCAAAGACACTGCCGAAGCTGTGGTGTCGGCGATGGGTGTTGATGTGGATGCATCCACAATTGCCGCCGCAGTTGACACACGGACAAAGGGGTAAGTGCCATGACACGTATTTTCACACTTATCGCCCTGGTCGCAGCCACGCCTGCCATGGCCGCTGGCGACGTGTTCTTCTCGCTGGCGAACACGGACTTTGTCGTCACCATCGCGTTCCTGTTGTTCGTTGGTGTCTTGTTCTACTACAAAGTGCCCGGCCTGCTGGGTGGCTTGCTGGACAAGCGCGCCGAGGGCATTCAGGCGGAACTGGACGAAGCCCGCGCGCTGCGCGAAGAAGCCCAGACTTTGCTGGCTAGTTTCGAACGCAAGCAGTTGGAAGTTCAGGAGCAGGCTGATCGCATCGTTGCGGCTGCCAAGCAAGGCGCTGCGGATGCCGCTGAGCAAGCGAAAGCTGATCTGGTCAAGTCGATTGAGCGGCGCGTCCAAGCTGCCGCCGATCAAATTGGGTCGGCAGAAGCTGCAGCGGTTCGTCAGGTTCGCGACGAAGCGATCCGGATTGCTGTTGCTTCGGCTAGCGAAGTAATTGCCAAAGACATGAAAGACGATCGCGCCAACGCTCTGATCGACGAGGCGATTGAAACGGTAAAGACCAAACTTCACTAAGTTTCGGTTCGTTTGAAACAGTCAAAACCCGGCCGTAACTGGCCGGGTTTTTTTGTGAATTGGTCTGCATATTCTGGTTAATTGCAAGGTTGATCAGGCCCGACGAGATCACCAGAAATAAGTATTTTTGACAATATAGTTGTCATATTAATCTTTGGAGGCGCCGAGTATCGTTCGGAGAAACTTACAGATTTCGCTTTCTTTTTCGCACCTGCGGCGTAAGCTGCACTGCAGCGCAGACCACCGAGGAGGATGACATGGCTGGGGAACCGCTTCTGATCAAGCGATATGCGAGTCGCCGTCTGTATAATACAGAGACGTCTGACTATGTGACGCTGGACGATATAGCAGGGTTCATTCGCGACGGCCGTGAAGTGCAGATTGTCGATCTAAAATCCGGCGATGATTTAACACGCCAGTATTTGCTGCAAATCATTGCCGAGCACGAAAGCCGGGGCGAGAATGTTCTGCCAACCGACGTGCTGACGGATCTTGTGCGATCATACACGACGCAGGCGCAATCTGTTGTTCCGCAATTCCTTGCGATGAGCTTTGAGATGCTTCGCGACGGTCAATCAAAAGTCATGGAAAATGTTTCAGGTCCGATGACCGGGATGCCAGGGTTCGACGCAATGAAAGCCCAGCAAGAGGCGTTTATGAAGGCAATGACCGGCGGCTTTGGCGCGCCTTGGGCCGGTGGCGCACCTGAAAAGGACGAGGAAGGCGACGACAAAGAGAGTAGTGGCATCGATCTTGACGACATCCGCGCCCAGCTGGCAGCAATGCAGGCCCAGCTTATGAAAATGGGAAAACCTCCGAAGTAGGGCCTGCTCAGCTTATTGGAAAATTGACCGGACTGAATCAGCGAGCAACTGGATAACCAGTGCTTCGTTCAGGAAGCCTGTTTCTGGTCGGTTGCGCGCGGCCTGATACCGACGAATGGCACGCCGGGTATCGTCGTCAAACGTGCCGTCAACGCGGCCAGGTTTCAGATTGAGCCTGTCCAAACGACCTTCACTGACCCGCCGGGTGGTTGTGTTAAGGTTCAAAGCCTGTTCTTCACGCGCCGCCTGAGAATTGGCGTCCGCCTCGCGCGCCGCTTTTTCCAGTGCGTTTATGCGTTCGACCGCAACTTCGCGAAAGGCACCATTAGGGGCAATATCCAGGTAATCGCGATAGGACTCGATCGTGTTTTGTGCGCTTGCCTCATCCCAAAGTTGGCGATCTCTTGCGTCGGTTTCCGCGCGTTTCTGCCGTTCGATCTCGTCCAGTCTGGCGCGGGCGACCTCGGCAAATTCGCCGTCTGGGAACCGTTCAAGATAAAGCCGGTAACCAGCCTCGTCCCCTACTGCCCCGGTTTCGGACCAAAATGCGCTGTCGCGCGCCAATTGCTCTTCGCGTCGCCGCTCGGCTTCGGCTTCAAGTTCGGCTGCGCGCCGCTCGGCCTGAGCATCAAGTCGGGTGATCTGATCGCCACTTAGAAAACCACTGGCTTCGAAACCATTGGCTTCCTGCCAGCTTTTGACGGCGGCGCGGGTGCCGCGCCCGAAGATGCCGTCGATGCCACGGGTGTTGTAGTCAAGCAGGGACAAGTCCCGCTGTATTTCGCGTCGTTGATCGCGATCAAGGTCAAGAGCCTGCTCGGTGCGCTCGGCGCGCAATTCAGGTGTGTCGGTCAGGGCTTGAAGGCGGTTTTCGGCCATCCGCACAAACTCTCCATTTGGGAATTCGTCGATGTAGGTCTGATAGGCCCCTGGCGTGTTGGCAGAATCGGCGCTGCGCCAGGCTCGCAAATCCTGTATTCGCTGATCCGTCGGAACGGCTGGCGCTTCTGCGACGGCCTGCTCGGGCGGCGGCATGTCCAAAAAGCTCTGATCAGAAGCAAGATAGCCAGAAACGCTGATCCGTGCGCTGGCTGCAGCCTCTGCGATGTTTGCCCCTGGTTCGGCCAATGTGCCCCTGATGAACCTTGCCAGATTTCGTGGAGCGCCTCGCAGCATCGTTACACCTTGTGGCAAATCGATCTGTCCCGTACCGAAAGTAAGATGCGGTCCAAATGCGCCGTCTTCATCGTCGGTCGCTATGGCCAGGATCGAATGGCCTTGCGTCGAAGCCAGATATGCCAGGATCACTGACAGAGGCAGTGCACTACTGGAAACTGTGGCCAGAGGTTGCGCCTCAAAGTCTGCGGGCAGGAAATAGGTCTCGGTCTGGGAATGCACAAAGCGACCGGAGAGAACGACCAACTGACGTTCCGCAGTGTTGGCCATCTGACCAAAGCTGGACATGGCCTGTTGAATTTCCTCGGCCGAGGCATCCGAAAGAGCGATGGTTTGCAAACCAGCCTCGTTCAAAACCCGCACGGCAGATGTCACCTCGTCAGCGCGCCTTACATCGCTGATGTTGGCGTAATCCTCGTTACCGATGATCAAGCTGATGTCCTGCGCCCAAGCGGTTGGCGACACGGTTAATGTGACAATGGCCATTACAGATACGATACGCAACACTAGTCCTCCTGTTTGGCAGGTAGCCTAGTGCGAGTCGCCATTGTCGCAAAGCCTGACGCACGGGCAATTGCGTGCTCTGCCCTTGCACCTGCTGTCTGGGCGGCCATTATGCGGCAAAACATTTCCATCTGGAGCGTCCTTAAATGAACACCGAATTGCTGAAACGTCTTTGCGAGACACCCGGCGTACCAGGACATGAAGAGCGCGTGCGCGATCTGATTTTGTCCGAGGTTGAGGGGCTGTTTGACGAAGTGCGTCAAGACCCGATGGGGTCGCTGCATTGCGTGCGCAAAGGCAAAGGCAAGGACCCGCAGCGGATCATGTTGTTGTGCCACATGGACGAAATCGGCTTTATGGTCAGCCACATCACCGAGAAAGGCTTTCTTTATGTTCAGCCGGTGGGTGGTTTTGATCCACGCAATCTGTTCTCGCGTCGAGTGATGGTTTGCACTGAAGAAGGCGATTTGAAGGGGGTCATGAACCCGGCCGGGCGCCCCGTGCATATTGCATCCGCCGAAGATCGTAAGCGCATCCCGCAGCCGCACGAGTTCATCGTCGATTTGGGTCTTGGCGATGCTGCCAAAGATCATGTGAATATCGGCGACATGGTCGTTATGGACGAGCCGTTTCTGGAAATGGGCGACAAGTTTGTGTCCAAAGCGTTGGACAACCGGGTCGCGTGCTGGCTGGGGATCGAAACGGCGCGGGGATTGGGCAAGGCCAAAACCAACGCCGAGGTTCACATCGTGTTCACTTCGCAGGAAGAAGTCGGCCTTCGCGGGGCTCGAACGGCCTCGTATTCAGTGAAACCGGATATCGGTATTGGCGTCGACACCACGCTAAGTTGCGATACACCAGGTGTTCCCGAACAGGATCGGACGACGGTTCAGGGCAAAGGCTTTGGGCTGCACATTCGCGACGGCTCTTACATCGCCGACAAGGGGTTGGTGGCGGATATTGCAGCTTTGGCCGAGAAGAAGAAGATCCCCTATCAGCGCACGATGTTACGGGCGGGAGGTCAAGACGGTGCCGCTGCTCAGCAGGCTGCAGCAGGGTCGCGCGCTATCGGGATAGTGGTCGGAACACGGTATATCCACACGGTGACCGAAATGATCGACCAGACCGACCTGAAAGCGGCACGAGACATTCTGGTGGCCTATCTGAAATCTCAGTAAACGGCGTTACCCGGGCTTCAGTTCGCGGATAACCTTGGCCGGAACCCCCGCCGCCAACACTCGAGATGGAAGTGATTTGGTCACGACTGACCCGGCAGCAACGGTGGTGCCGTCGCCGATGGTGACGCCCGGCAAAATAGTTGCACCGGCACCAATCCAGCAACCTGTTCCAATGGTGATCGGCGTATTGATGCCATAGCCGCCTGTCGCATTCCCTGTTTCGGGGTCAATCGTCATGCGGTCTTCGTACTCCAGCGGATGGCTGGCGGTGATCAGGCTGCAGTTGGGGGCGATCAAAGTATGATTGCCTGTGCGTATGTCCGCACCATCCATGAAAAGGCAGTTGGTGTTGATCAGACAGGTGTCGCCAATGAATATGTGCTTACCGTATTCCCATCGCACAGGCGGGTTCAGGAAACTCCTGCCAAATGATCCCAGTGACTCCCGCAGGAGACGGTCTCTTTCCGATCGATCCGCAGCGCCCTCGGTTCTGTTGACAGCCAGATATTGCTGGGTCGCCTCGGACTGGAGTGCAAATATCTCGGCGTCGGGATTGTGATAGGGCAATCCGGCGCGCATCTTTTGAAACTCGGTCATTTCATTCTGCATTGTACCCTCTTTTGCGTGGCTACGGCATCAACTGCCCACCGTTCACTTCGATCGTTTGGCCGATGATATAGGCGGACATTTCGTCAGAGGCGAGGAACAGAAATGCTCCGCCGCAATCTTCCACTATGCCAAGTCGCCCTTGAGGGATTGTAGCCTGCATTGCGGCCAATTGCTCTTTTGTCGAGTAACGTTCGTGAAATGGCGAGGTTATGACACCTAGAGCAACTGCATTATTGATTAGCCCGTCTAACCCACCAAGCGCATCTGCTGCGTTTTCTACCGCCTCGACGAGGGCTTTGGTGTCACATGCGTCAGCCTGGATGAGGACCACAGTGCCGCCAGCCGCGCGTATTTCGTCGGCCAATGCTTCGGCTTGTTCTTTGCTGGAATTATAGTGCAATCCGACCTTCGCGCCTTGGGCGGCGAAGGCGCGCGCAAGTTCAGCGCCAATCCCGGTCGAGGCGCCGGTTATCAAGATGGCTTTGTCTTTAAATTCTGGGAAATCATAGCTTGTGCTGACCATATTGGCGTCTATCGTCTTGGATTGCGCTGACCGCATCTCACCCAGACTAGACCTTTGCCACACCAATCAACAACGAAAAACGCCGCCCCAAAGGGACGGCGTTTTGAATCGTATTGGGCAGAAGGTTTAGAAACCCAGACCTTCGTATTTCTTTTTGAACTTGGAAACACGACCGCCGGTGTCCATCAAACGCGCGCCGCCGCCAGTCCAGGCAGGGTGCACAGTTGGGTCGATGTCCAACGAAAGCGTGTCGCCTTCTTTGCCCCAGGTCGAGCGCATCTGAACGATATCGCCATTCGTCATTTTGACGTCGATGAGGTGATAGTCGGGATGAGTGTCTTTTTTCATGGTTCCACTCCTTACGCGTTTGATCTGGGCTTATAGTGTGAATCTTCGGCGATACGTGCGGACTTACCGCGACGCGAACGAAGATAGTACAGCTTGGCGCGGCGCACACGGCCACGACGCACAACTGTGATGGAATCGATGTTGGTCGAATGCAGCGGGAATACCCGCTCAACGCCTTCACCGAAAGAAATCTTACGGACAGTGAACGAACCCGCGATGCCAGCGCCGTTCTTGCGCGCAATGCAGACACCTTCGTAGTTCTGAACACGGCTGCGCGTGCCTTCTGTCACTTTGTAACCGACACGAATTGTGTCACCCGCTTTGAAATCCGGAATTGTATTACCAAGCGCAGCGACCTGCTCGGCTTCCAGTTCAGCGATCAGATCCATCTGACGCACTCCTATGTTCGCCTCGGGTTTAGTCCCGAGAGTTTGATATGCGCCTCAGAGCTCTGCGTCTTCGCCGGGTCCACCAAATGCGCCCGCCAGAGGGTTCAGGTCGTCGTTCCTTTTATGCCGGGCGAGGCCGCGTTGACGTCGTGAAGAAAACGACTTTGGCCACACACTCCGGATCCGTCGACTGTTTCGAGTCGCGAACTCGCGCCGTATAGGCCCAAGAAGCCTGTCGATCAAGGGAAAAGGCGTGTTCCGAAGCTGCTAGGAGGCGTCGCGCCAAACAGGGCCGGGATAGACCAGGAATAACCCGGAGTCCGGTGCAAAACCATAGGGTGCTTTGTAACCTTCGGGCAAAGGATCGGGTGGAGCCGAATTCGGGGGGATTAAGCCGACCGGCTTAGGGATCTTTGGCAGACCAGTGGAATTGGTGACCTTGCTGGCAATGCGTCCCATTTCTTTCAGCCCCAGATCAGGCGGTTGATCAGTTGCTTGCCCCGTCGTCAGGCTGTGACGTTTGTAAAAGCCTTGGTTGTAGCGATTGATCACATCATAAAAACTTTCGATATGCCGCCAGTCGTCCGTGCGCGCAGCCTTCTGGGCCAAGCGTTCCAATAGGTTGAAAGACAGCACCCCTCGGATGAAGTCGGACGCAGTTGCCCGGTCACACTCAGGGTGTCGCAGAATCCAGAATGCAGCCGCAAGACGGTCGCGATCGCCGATGCCGCGAAACTCGGTTGCGATCGAATGCCAAAGTTCGGGGTCGTTGCCTGGCAGACTTTCCAGAAAGCGCACCCATCCGTTCAAAAGCATTTGATTGGCAGTCAGGTCTCCGCCGACATGTGCCAACCAAGCGTTAAAATCATCCTTGGTTGGTATTGCCTTGGTTTGACGCCAGGTTTCGCAAAGCTCGCGCAGGCGGTTGAATGGCTCGATTTGCCGAACGTTCCTTAGGTATTGCTCGGGCTGCCGCGACTGGGGGCGGGTTCCCGGATCAGCATACATGTAAAGCTGATAGAGCGACCGGATTTCATCATCCGACAGCGGGCCACCGTGTTCGGCTTCCCATTTCGCAGCAATCTCTTGCAGTTCACTGGTCACGCGGTTCACCGGATGATCGGGGTCGGTGTTGTTGCGCTCGATGGCATTGTTGCGTTGCAAGGTCATGCCGATGAACCGCTCGCGTTCACCCTCGGACAATGGGGCGCGTGGGGTGGTGTTCAGAAATCCGTGGCGGCCAATGACCCTGGGGTGCGGTTTTCGAAGCAACAGGAAAAGTGCGACCAAGGCAAAAAGCGGAGCAAGTGCAGCGCGGGCGAAGTGCATGAAGCCGCTGTCGTTTGGCACCGAAAATATCAGGGCGATACCGGCGAAAATCAGGACAAATATCAGACTTGTGTCGACAAACTTGCGCATTTCCATGCTCTGGTCAGCAAAATCGACGTTAGATTTGCAAAAGATCACGGCAACAAAATGGCAGTGTTAGCGTTGATTTATTTGTCTTTTTCAGAAGATTGGCCGAATTTCGCCCATAAATCCGGGCGTTGCTGGCGCGTTGTTCTTTCCGACTGGGTGCGGCGCCAACGATCAACGGCACCATGATCACCCGATGTAAGAACCTCGGGGATCGTCAATCCCTCCCATTCGGCGGGCCGGGTGTATTGCGGGTGTTCAAGCAGACCATCCGAAAAACTTTCTTTTTCGGCCGATGCATCGTTCCCCAGAACACCCGGCATCAGGCGCACGGTCGCGTCGATCATGGCCTGGGCCGCAATTTCGCCGCCTGTCATGACGAAGTCACCTAAGGAAACCTCTTCAACATCAAAGTGTTCGATGACCCGCTCATCCAGACCTTCAAATCGTCCACAAATCATTGTTAGTCCGTCTGCGGCGGCAAAACGTTGCGCTGTGGCTTGCGTAAACGGCTTGCCGCGCGGCGACAGATAGACCAGTGGCCACTTTGCGCGTTTGGTCGGTGTGCCGTTCTGCGCATAGCGAATGGCGCGGCCCATGACGTCTGGGCGCAGAACCATGCCAGCGCCGCCACCGGAGGGAGTGTCATCTACATTGCGGTGTTTACCCTGACCAAAAAGGCGCAGATCAATCGGGTCAAGTTGCCAAAGCCCTTCCTGCAGAGCCTTTCCGGTGACCGAAAGACCCAGAGTGCCCGGAAATGCATCGGGAAAAAGCGTGATGATCCGTGCCGTCCACGCCCCGGCGATGTCGGGACGATCAGTCATCAACTCGCGCGGTCGTTCCGTCGCACTGATTGCCAACCGACCGTGGGATATCGAAGGACCGTCGCTCATTCAAACAACCCCTCTGGTGGGTCGGCGATGATACGACCAACCTTCACATCAACGGTCGGGACGACGGCTAACGAGAAAGGCAACAGGACTGGCTCCTTCAAGCCTTTCCCTGAAATTTCAAGCAGATCGCCTGCGCCATGATTGAGAACGGCTTTCACACGACCAAGTTCATTCCCACCGGTATCGAGCACGGTCATACCGATCAGATCGGTGTGATAATACTCGTCATCCGGCAAATCAGGCAGCACATCACGGGGCGCATAAAGTCGCGCGCCTTTCAGGGCGTCGGCGGCCTCTTTGCTGTTAACGCCTGATAGTCTGGCGGCGAAACCGTTCTTGACCGAACGAGTAATGCGCACGTCGAACGAGGCCGCTTCGTCTTCTGACGAGAGCGGCCCATAGGTGTCGATGGCATCAGGCTCGGCGCAGAAACTTTTCAGTCTGACCTCGCCTTTAACCCCGAAAGCGCCTGCGATGGCGCCCACACAAACCCTGTCCGACATGGCGTTAAGCTGTTGAAAAGGGGCGGATTATTCCGCCGCCTCTTCTGCAACTTCTTCGGCTGGGGCTGCTGCTTTGGCGGCTTTCTCTTCTGCGCGCTCTTCAGCTTTCTTGCCCGGCTTGGCTTTGTTCGGGTTGTTGCGGGTCTTGCCTTCAAGAACGCCGGCAGCTTCCAGGAAACGTGCAACGCGGTCAGTCGGCTGAGCGCCTTGATCCAGCCAATGCTTCACACGATCGGCGTCCATTTTGATGCGCTCTTCGCTGTCTTTTGGCAAAAGCGGATTGTAGGTGCCGAGCTTTTCGATGAAGCGGCCATCGCGAGGCATACGGCTGTCAGCCGCAACGATCCGGTAAAACGGACGCTTCTTGGAACCACCGCGGGCGAGACGGATTTTCATAGCCATGGTATTGATCCTTTTAGTTTATTTCTGATGTTGTTCGTGATGCTGGATGACTTCCTGAATGATGAAATTCAGAAATTTCTTGGCGAATTCGGGATCCAAATCCGCTTCTTTCGAGAGCCATTCAAGGCGTTCGATCTGGTTGGCCTCGCGCGCAGGATCACTGGGCGGAAGGTCATGTTCTGCTTTCAGACGCCCCACAGCCTGGGTCTGCTTGAACCGTTCGGCAAGCGTGTAAACCAGGATCGCGTCAAGGCGGTCGATGCTGTCGCGGTGGCCTGCCAAAAGGTCGGCGGCGCGGGTTACGGCGTCATTCATGAACGATCTCCTAACGGGGCGAACGCAACGTCGGTATTACGTCGGTATTGCATCGGTATCGCGTCGGTGCGCGAAAAATGAGCGATTACCTGTTTCATGAGCGCGCGCCTTTCGGCAAATGGCGGAACACGCAAGTGTCGGCTTCGTGGAATTCTGGGGGCGTGTCGTCAAACCCACCCAACCGCTGGGCCAGTGCAACCGACCGCACATTGCTCTCGTCGACATAGCTGACCAGCGTCGAGAATTTCAGAACGTCCCACGCGAAATCGCGGGCCAGTTCGGCGGCCTCAAAAGCAAAGCCGCGGCCTTCGGCCCATGCGCGGAACAAAAAGCCAAGTTCGACTTCTTCGTCGCCGGGTTCTAGCCCAAGCATGACGAAACCAGCGAGCTTGCCGGTCGCAATCTCTTCCACCGCCCAGCCGCCGTGTCCATAGATCATCCAGCACGACATCAACCCGTGAAACTCGCCCCAAGCCTGTTCGCGCGAGTAGGGGCCATCGATGAAGGCGCTGCGGTCTGAACAGAAGATCTCGGCGAAACCTTCAAAGTCGGAAAGCTGCGGCGCGCGGAGGCGCACATGTTCCGATGTCAGCACGGGGATATTGGCAGCGAACTTTCCGGCCAGTTCGATGGCGGGACCAAGCGTCGGCATTTCGTGTCGGGGGGCGTTCATGACGTTTGCCCCCGTGGATGACGGTAAATGTGGAATGGGCCGTGACCAATGTCGCGGGTATCTTCAAGCGTTGCGCCCAACTTTTTGGCAAGTGCGACCGAGCGGTCGTTGTCAGTGGCGATGTAGCTGCACGGTTGGCTTATGCCGAAATTTGTTTCGCCGTAGGCACGGGCTGCGCGAACGGCCTCATCCGCCAGACCTTTGCCTTCAAAGGGTGCAAGTAAAACCCAACCAAGTTCGGTTTCGCTGTAATGATCGGGTTCGTAAAATCCGACATACCCGGCAGTATCACCGCTGGCTTTGTCCTGGACAATCCACATGCCGTAGCCGCGCAGGTGCCATTGTCCGCAGTCTCCGGCAAAGGCTTTCCACGCGTCGCGTCTGTTTAGCGGTCCACCTGTGTGTTTCGTTCGGTCGCTTTGCCAGTGGGCGGCGATCGGGTCGAAATCCGACCGGCGATACTCCCGTAGGATTAGGCGAGTGGTTTCGATAATCGGGACGATCATAGGGCTGACAGCGTTCATGACTGCCACCGTTCGACACTGTGCCGATAGACGTTAATGGGTGGCCAGTCTTTGTCTGGTTTTGGGGCATCAGGATCCACGATCGCGCCAAGGCGGGCGGCCAGTGCTTCAGAGCGCTGGTTGCCATCGTCGATATAGCTGACGGCGGTATCCCATTTTAGGATTTGGAACGTATACTCGCACACCGCGCGCGCGGCTTCGAAAGCAAAGCCTTTGCCTTCGACCTTGGATGACCAGATGCACCAACCGATTTCGCGTTCTGGCCAGCCTTCTGGTTGCCAGTGCCCGAGATGACCGACGGGATCGCCGCCGCCTTTGGGTTCCAGAACGAACATGCCAAAGCCACGGATGGCCCAATGTCCGATGACGCCCGCCCAGGCGCGGAACGCCATATCTTGCGTGTACGGCCCACCAATGAATTTGGACCGGTCTGACACGGCGAGTTCCGTCCAGTGGGGCAGATCATCGCCATGGGGCGCGCGCAGGATCAAGCGCTCGGTTTCCAGAACTGGAGTATCGGTGAGTTGTGGGGTCATGTGCGCGACTCCGGTGTGACGTGCCGGTAGATCAACATTTCGCCGATTTTTGGATGTTCGTACTTGCCATCAAGCGTTGCGCCCAGACGCTTGGCAAGTGCAATCGAGGGTTCGTTTCCCGGTATAATTGCGCTGATAACGGTATCCCATCCCAGCCGATCATAAGCAAAGTCTCGAACGGCGCGGGCCGCCTCGGTTGCAACTCCTTTTCCGGCGGCGCTTTCAAATACGGCCCAACTGATCTCGCGGTCTGCCCAATACTCAGGATGATAAAGGCCGGTGTACCCGAGCGGTTCGTCGGTGGATTTATCTGCGACCACCCACAGCCCATAGCCGCGCATGGCCCATTGACCTAACCCGTAGCAAAGGTCGGAAAAAGCCTCGTCCCGGTCGTTCGGGCCGCCCATGAATCGCACACGTTCGGACGCCCGAAATGCAGCATAGGCTTCTAGATCCGACAGTTTGGCGCCGCGTAACCTAAGCCGCTGGGTCTCGACCGTCGGAACGGCAAAACTCATATGATTTTCGGCAGACGTCACTTCTTCTTCCCGAAGCCTGAGAGACCCGGAGGCAAGGCTGCGCCGCCACCCATGCCGGGGAAGCCGCCGGGCATTTTGCCCATTTGCGCCTGTGCTGTGTCCATTTCGGCCTGACTAGGCATGCCGCCGGGTGGCAATCCGCCTTTGCCGCCAAGCATGCTGCCCATTTGGCGCATCATGCCTTTTTTGCCCATTTTCCCGACCTTTTTCATCATGTCGGACATCTGGCGGTGCATTTTGATGAGCTTGTTGAGGTCGGAAACTTCCATGCCCGCGCCGCGCGCGATCCGCTTTTTGCGGCTGGCCTGCAAGACGCCGGGATTGGCGCGTTCGCGTTTGGTCATGGACTGGATCAGGGCGATCTGCTGGCGGAAGATTTTGTCGTCAAAGCCAGATTTCTCCATCTGGGACTTCATTTTGCCCATGCCGGGCATCATTCCCATGATGCCTTCCATGCCGCCCATTTTCATCATCTGCTCAAGCTGGCCCTTCATGTCGTTCATATTGAACTGACCCTTTTGGAACCGCTTCATCATGCGTTCGGCCTGTTCGGCCTCGATGGTTTCCTGCGCCTTTTCGACAAGCGCCACGATGTCGCCCATGCCGAGGATGCGACCGGCGATGCGATCGGGCTCGAACGTCTCGATCGCGTCCATCTTTTCGCCAAGGCCGACAAAGCGGATCGGCTTGCCGGTGACGGCGCGCATGGACAGGGCCGCGCCGCCGCGACCGTCGCCGTCCATACGGGTCAGGACAACGCCGGAGACGCCGATTTTGTCGTCGAATTCTGTTGCGACGTTGACGGCGTCCTGGCCGGTGAGTCCATCGACGACCAGCAGCGTTTCGCGTGGATTGGCGACGTCGCGGACAGCGGCCGCTTGGGCAATCAGTTCCTGATCGATGTGCAGACGGCCCGCAGTGTCGAGCATATAGACGTCGTAGCCGCCAAGGTTCGCCTGGGTCTTGGCGCGTTTGGCGATGGCGACCGGGTCTTCGCCTTTGACAATCGGCAGGGTGTCGACGCCGATCTGGTTGCCCAGGATGGCAAGTTGTTCCATCGCTGCCGGACGATTAGTGTCGAGCGAGGCCATCAACACGCGCTTGCCTTCGCGGTCTTTCAATCGCTTGGCGAGTTTGGCGGTGGTTGTGGTCTTACCCGAGCCTTGCAGACCGACCATCAGGATCGAGGCAGGTGGGTTGTCGATTTTCAGGGTGCCGGGATCTTCGTCGCCCTTAAGGACGTGGATCAGCTCGTCATGGACGATTTTGACCACTTGCTGACCGGGGGTGACCGATTTGGTGACCGATTGACCGGTGGCCTTGTCCTGGATGGCTTTGACGAAATCGCGGGCGACGGGCAGTGAGACATCAGCTTCGAGCAGGGCCACGCGAACCTCGCGCAGGGCGGTCTTGACGTCGTCTTCGGACAACGCGCCTTGCTTGGTCAGCCGGTCGAAGACACCAGAGAGGCGTTCTGACAGGTTCTCGAACATTTCTCAGGCTCCTTGTTGCCCAGTTGATCCTTGATCGGAAGATAAGCACCGACCCGCTAAACGCCAAATGCCCCCATGGGCGCGACGCGCTGATGGGGGGCGATCCCTGTGGTCAGGGACCGGGAGAATTCAAAGCTCCCGGAGGTTGAGGCGGGCAATAGGATGATGGGCCGAAGAAGTCAACCGCCGAAGCATTGGTTTCGGCAGATGTTGGATGGGCTGAATGGCCAAATACCTATCGGATTGAGACAGGCCGCTTTTAGTTGTCGACTGACCAATGTTGTCCGCAAAAACCAAACGTAGTCGGTTAGTCTGACAGCCAGGTTTTGGAAACGGACTCTTGTCCATCGCTGGGGCCGCTGGCCAAGAAAAACACCAGCCCAGTCAGAACAGCTAGAATGATTAACATCAGGATACGCATCTTCCCACCTGCGATGCTTTGTTCAAATCCAAATAGTAACAGGCATTATATCATCGGGTGGTTGCGTTGATCTAGTGAGAACACAAACCAAGACCGTCAATATTCTTCGAAATGGGATAAAAGGGAGCGACTCTAGGTTGTTGGGAAGTTTTTAATTTACCCTTTGTTAACAACACCATAACGGTCATTTACTTCAATGGCTTGGCGCACATTTGTTTCGCCTGTGAAACATTATCCGGCTCAAGCGACCATGGCTTCTGCGCGCTTCAGATCAACGGAAACCAGCTGGCTGACGCCTTGTTCGGACATCGTGACCCCAAACAGGCGGTCCATGCGAGCCATGGTTACTGCGTGGTGGGTGATGATCAGGAAGCGGGTGTCGGTGCGGCGGCACATTTCGTCGAGAAGATCACAGAACCGGGTGACGTTGGCGTCGTCCAGGGGTGCATCGACCTCGTCCAGCACACAGATCGGGGCCGGGTTGGCGAGGAAGACTGCGAATATCAGAGCCAGTGCGGTCAGGGTTTGCTCGCCGCCGGAGAGGAGCGAGAGGGTCGAGAGCTTTTTTCCGGGGGGCTGGCACATAATTTCGAGGCCAGCATCCAGCGGATCGTCGCTTTCGACCAGCAGCAGTTTGGCTTCGCCGCCGCCGAAAAGATGGGTGAACAGCAAAGAGAAGTTGGAATTGACCTGTTCGAATGCGGTCAACAGACGTTCGCGGCCTTCTTTGTTGAGGCTGGCGATGCCGTTTCTGAGGGCGCGGATCGCCTCTTCCAGATCGGTCTTTTCGGTGACCAGCGTGTCGTGCTCTTCACTGACTTCCTTGGCATCTTCCTCGGCGCGCAAGTTAACTGCACCCAGGGCGTCCCTGCCACGGCGCAGGCGCATGACCTCGGCGTCGATTCTCTCGGCTGACGGGAGCTTTTCCGGGTCGGCTTCCAGAGTTTCCAGCAGCTTTTCGGGTGTGGTTTCCTGTTCTTCTGCGATCCGATCGGCGGCTTGGGTAACGGTTTCGCGCGCGGCTTCGGTGCGGGCCTGGGCGGCTGCGCGATGTTCGCGGGCGTCCGAGGCGCTGCGTTCTGTGTCACGCTCGGCCACCTTGGCGTCACGCTCTGCCGTTTCGGCGATGGCTAGCGCGTCGGATGCTTTGCGGCGGCGATCTTCGGCGTCGGCCAGGGTGTCGGCAAGGGTTTCGCGGCTGGCGGCGATGCGGGCGGGGGCGGATTTGGCCTCTTCAAGTTCGGCTTCGGCTTCGGTGCGGCGGCTGGCCAGTTCGGCGATGCGGGTGCCAGCGTTTTCCAGCCGCTTTGACCAGGTTTCGCTTTCGCGTTCGATGGCGGCCTGGCGTTTGGTGCGGGCTTCGCCTTCGCGTTTCAGCTTATCATGGGCCGAGCGGCGGGCCATCATGGTCATGCGCGCGGCTTCGACCGTGACTTTCAGGTCTTCGGCAGTGGCGCGCAGGGTGTCGAGGTCATCCAGACCAGCCAGCGCGGCTTCGGCTTCGCCAAGGCGTTGTCGGGCGGAGGTGGCTTCGTCGCCGTGGCGGCTGACGGCCAATTCGGCAGCTTCGCGTTTCCCGGCTGCGATATTGCGATCAGCCTCGGCGCGGCTGAGAGCGCGGTTGGCTTCGGCAAGACCGTGATCGGCAGCGCGGCGGGCATCGCGGGCTTCAGTAACGCTGGTGGCGAGGCTTTCCAGTTCGGTTTTCAGGTGGTCATGGGCGCGGGCGGCACCGTCGGATCGGGCGGTGGAGCCTTCCAGATCGTGCTTTAGGGTTTCGAGGCGGTTCAGTTGTTCGAGGCGGAGGGCCGCGGCAGAGGGAGCATCGCCTGACCCGGCGCGGAACCCGTCCCAGCGCCAGAGGTCGCCTTCGGCAGAGACGAGGCGTTGGCCGGGCAGAAGATCGGATTGCAGGGTGGGGCCGTCTTTTTTGTCGACGAGGCCGACTTGAGAGAGGCGGCGGGCGAGGACTTGGGGGACGGTCACGTAATTGGTGAGCGCGGCGACTTTGCCAGGAAGCGCCTGGGGTTTCGAATAGCCCGGAAGCGAGGCCCAGCCGGATGCGCCGTCATCTTCGATGGCGGGCGCGCGCAAGTCGTCAGCGAGAGCTGCGCCAAGGGCTTTTTCGTAGCCGGACTTTACACTTAGCAGGTCCATAACCTGACCGCCTTCGGCAGTATCGCGGCCAACCAGGCGGGGAAGTGCGGCGACTTCCGCTTGAAGGGCGGCGACTTCGCCTTCGGCAGAGGAGCGTTCGGCGCAGGCTTCGGCCTCGCGCACTTGGGCGGCTTCGCGGGCGTCATCGACAGTGACAAGCGCGGCTTCAGCGGCGGTTGCGGCTTCGGTTGCGGTGGCCAGCGCGGTTTCGGACGTGGCGAAAGCGGCGGCGCTGGTGGTCAGGTCGTGTTCGAAGGCGGCGGCTTCGGTGCGGGCCTTTTCCTCGGCGGCTTCGCTGCGCGTCAGGGTGGTCTGAGCGTCGTCCAACAGGCGCTGGGCCGATTGGTGGCGGGCGGCGAGGCGGGCGACGTCTTCGGTCAGGGTCGAGAGATCGTTCTCGCGGTTTTGCAGAACTTTAGCAGCGTCGCGGGCGGCTTCGGAGGCCTCTTCGAGGGCGGCTTCGAACCCTTCGGAAGCGGCTTCGAGTTCGGCAGCCTCCTCTTTCAGGCGTTTGAGTGTATCGCCTGCGTCTGCATTCAACGCGCCTTCACGATCGGCATCGGCGGTCAGTTGGGCGATGCGGGCTTCAAGGGTTTCGATGGCGCGGGTGGCGCGGGTCTCGTCTTCGTCCAACTGGGCGATTTGCACCTGGATGCGGTTCAAAAGGGCTGCGGCAATCGCCTCTTCTTCGCGTAGGGGCGGCAGGGCCTCTTCCGCTTTGGTGCGATTACCAGTTGCTGCGCGGGCGAGGCGTTCGGCTTCGGCAGTGGCGCGGGTTTTTTCGGCGAGATCTGCTTCTGCAGATGTGCGGGCGGTCTCGGCTTCACGCCATTTCAGATAGAGGAGAAGGCCCTCGGCGTGGCGAAGTTGCGTGCCAATCTCGCGATAGCGTTTGGCCTGACGAGCCTGCCGCGCGAGCGAGGCCAATTGGCTGGCGAGTTGTTCGATCACGTCATCGACGCGGGCGAGGTTGGTTTCAGCGCCTTTCAGCTTCAATTCGGCTTCGTGGCGACGTTGGTAGAGGCCGGAAATGCCTGCGGCTTCTTCCAGAATGCGACGTCGGGCCTTGGGTTTGGCGTTGATCAGCTCGGAAATCTGGCCCTGACGCACAAGGGCCGGGGAATGCGCGCCGGTTGACGCATCCGCGAACAACATTTGCACATCGCGGGCGCGGACGTCCTTGGTGTTGACCTTGTAGGCCGAGCCAGCGTCGCGGGTGATACGTCGGATAATCTCAAGCGCGTCGTTGTCGTTGAAACCTGTTGGTGCAAGACGGTCGGAATTGTCGATCATCAGCCCGACTTCGGCGAAATTACGGGCCGGACGGGTCGCTGCACCAGCGAAAATCACGTCTTCCATGCCGCCGCCCCGCATGGCGGTGGGCCGGTTTTCGCCCATGACCCAGCGTAACGCCTCGAGCAAATTGGATTTGCCGCAGCCATTGGGGCCGACAACGCCGGTCAGACCATCCGCGATGATCAGATCCGTCGGATCGACGAAGCTTTTGAAGCCATTCAGTTTAAGGCGCGAAAATTGCAAGGGCGCTGGGTCCAACGGTCACTGATTCCGAGTGCCGAGTTTCGACGGCGTTGCGGGCGGAGTCAATGTCAGACGCAATGGGGAGTGGGCCAATAGGCAGTTATCCACAAGATATTGCGACCTGGGCAGTATCACAGGCTCTGTGCATGGGCGTAGGTTGTTCGGCGCAGCAGGCGTGATAGGTCAGTTCTGAAACGTCCAATGCGTAGGGATTTGTTATGATTTTAGGGATTTCCGGTTCACTGCGGCAGGGAGCGACGAATACTCTGTTGGGCCGCGAAGCTGGGCGCGTCTTTGGCGGAGAATACGTTGAAGCGGATTTGCGGTTTCCGCTTTTTGACGGCGATTTGCAGGACGCGGAGGGCATACCGGGGCCGGTGCAGGTGTTGGCCGATCAAATTGTCGATGCCGAAGCGGTCGTAATCTCGACGCCGGAGTATAATCAATCGCTGTCGGGAGTGTTGAAGAACGCGTTGGACTGGGTGTCGCGTGTGGAGGGGAAACCCTGGGCCGGGAAGCCCGTCGCTTTGATGTCTGCAGCCTCGGGCCGGTCCGGTGGAGCGCGGGCGAATTATGCGCTGCGGCTGGCGATGACATCGTTTCGTGCGCGACTGTTGAGCATGGAAGTGCTTGTCGCTTCGGCGCGCAATCAGTTTGACGAGGACGGGCGGTTGATTCCTGAGCGGATACAGACGCAGGTTGAGACATTGATGGACGCTCTGCGAGAAGAAGCGGCGCGCCGCTGATGCTCGGTTGCCGAATCGTGGTGCGACTTCTAGCGTCGCGCCGATGAATGGCGGCGATACCACACACCGATTGACGGACAAGATTGACCCCGCGCGCGCGGACGCGCTGCGGGCTGCTTTGGGCGTGGATTGCGCGGTTGGCGTTGGGGCTGTCTTGCCGCCGTTGGCGCATCTTGCATATTTTTGGGACCCCGCCGCCGAAGATGGATTGGGTCGCGACGGGCACGAGAGGCTTGGCGGTCTTATCCCGGACCTTGGGTTGCCTGTGCGTATGTGGGCGGGCGACTGAAATTTCATGCGCCGTTTCGGGCAGGTGTTGCTGGAGAACGGGTGTCGCGCTTGGTGAATGTTACGCGCAAAGAGGGGCGCAGCGGAAAGCTGGGTTTCGTCACTTTGCGCCATGACATCAAGCAACGCGGTGCGCTTGTTGTCAGTGAAGATCAGGACATTGTTTATCGCGAAGCGGGCGCGGGTGCGGTGGAGCCGCCGGTTGAAACTGCCGAGGCAGACGAGCGTCGTGCATTGAAGTTGAGTGCCGTGTCACTGTTTCGGTATTCGGCACTGACGTTCAATGCGCATCGCATTCACTACGACGCCGACTACTGCCGGGAAGAAGGATATGGCGGGGTGGTGGTTCATGGACCCTTGTTGGCAACGCATCTGGCGCTTTTTGCCGAGAGTGTGCTTGGCGGTTTGGCGAGCTTTTCATTTCGGGCGACGGCGCCCCTGCTTGTGGGAGATGTCGCCTGGTTGTGTCGATCAGGCACGCGGTATTGGGTAGAGGGACCGCGGAGGCGCATTTGTATGGAGGCGGTTGCGGGCTGATCTGTTGTTATGCGGCGCGCAAGCGATTCCTTGGTTTGGGGCGCTGCCCCCGGGGTCTGCGACCCCTTCCCCCGAAGTATTTCTAAACAGAAGAAGCCAGTGTGCTGGTGTGGAAGCTGGCTGGTATTTGGTCTTTGCCTTCGAGGATCAGGTCGCACATGGTCTCGGCAACTTTTGGGGCGATGCCAAAGCCAATTTTAAAGCCGCCGTTGGCGATAAAGTGGTCTTTGTCTGTGGGGTGGGGACCAAGAAGCGGTGCGCGCGACGTGGCGCGTGGGCGCACGCCGGCCCAACGCGCCAGCACGCGCGCGCCTTTTAGGGCCGGGATCATTTCGGTGGCGCGCGTTATCAAATCGTCGACCTGCTGGTCAGTTTCGGTGGGATTGGTGAACTCTCGTTCTGAGGTGGAGCCGATGGCCGTGGTTCCATCTGTATGCCCAATGATGTGGAGGCCGTCGGCGAAAAGCTGCGGTTGGTTGGAGGCGTCGTGTTTTAAGAGTGCGGCCTGGCCTTTGACGCCGTTGCCGACGGGCTGGTTCAGTTGCCGGGAGAGGTCCATCAGCCCTTCCCAACCTGTGGCCCAGACAGTCGCGCCGGTTTTGTCCGGTGCACCGGGGTCAATGTCTACGCCGCGCGCCCTGAGAGCTGCGGCCAGGCTTTGAACAGCTTGGCGGGGGTTCAGTATCGCGGACAGATCGTCTGAAATGTACAGATTTGTGGGCGATGGCGGAAACCAACCCTTGATCCCATTCTGGTCAATCACCTGCCAATTGGCGTTGTGCTGCCAGTTTTGCTCCGCGTCCCCGGTCCGTGCGCGGGCGAGAGCAATGCCGCGTTCGGTCTGGATGGGTTGCAGGCGGCCGCACCGTCTATACCCGGTGGGAATGCCGGAAGTAGCTTGAATTCCTTGCCAATAACTTTGCGACACGAGCAGGCTATCCAATTGAAATTGTTTCTTTTCATTCCATTGGTCCGGTGTGTGTGGTTGCAGTGCGCCTACGATTCCACCTGAGGCACCGCTGCCCGCACCATTGGGGTCGACGACACGCACAGTTGCGCCACGCTGAAGGGCAACCCAGGCGACGGACAGGCCAAAAACGCCTGCGCCGCAGACGGTCAGATCGGGCATTGCCAAACCGATAGCTCCTTGTCAGGTTTCGCCGGATGTTGAGCAAACACTTAGACCAATCCCCTTCAGGCAGCCAGCGTGCTGAGATCAGTTGGCGCGAGGATGTGCCCGTGTCGGATCGGTTTGATGATCCGTATTACTCGATCCATGACGGGTTGGCTGAGACCCGGCATGTGTATTTGTCTGGCAACGATTTACCGGAACGGTCTGCCGACGGGTTCCATGTTGCGGAGTTGGGATTTGGCACCGGGCTGAATTGTCTGGCAACGCTTTTGGCATGGCGAAGAAGTGGCATAAGAGGGGTGTTACACTACACAGCATTCGAACTTTATCCAATGAAGGCGAGTGATCGCGCCCGCGCGTTGCATCAGTTTGACGAGGTGCGTGAGGTTGTGCCGGAATTGGAAGATGTGGCTGTCACTGGCGATTTGAAGCTGACCATAGTTGAGGGGGATGCGCGGGTTCTGTTGCCTGCCTGGCAAGGCCGCGCTGATGCTTGGTATCTGGATGGTTTTGCACCCACCCGAAATCCTGAATTGTGGGAGGCGGGCCTTATGGCCGAGGTTGCGCGCCACACGAAGCCAGGCGGAACTTTTGCGACTTATACCGCTGCGGGCGCGGTGCGGCGCGCTTTAAGTAATGCGGGATTCACGGTTTCTCGGGTTCCGGGATTTGGTCGCAAACGACACATGACGACGGGCAAGCTGGATTAGCGTTTTTTGGCTTCTCTTGTTCACAAATACTTCGGGGTGAGGTCCAGGATGGGCCGAGGGGCAGCGCCCCTTGATAAAGCATATCTTGCCCGCCGACAGGCGCGCTTTATTAACCAGCCTTTGCTAGGACTTTGATCAATGCGTCCAGATCGCCGCGTTGCTTATCCAGCATGGCACCGATTTCGGCGCGTTCTGATTTCAGCAGGCTGATCCCTTCGATCAGTAGATCAAAGAACAGGTCCTTGCCGGATCTGTCATAGACCATGAAACTGACGTCGAACGGTGACTGGCCGCGCAGTTGAGCGACAGCTTTGACTTCCTGGAAACTTTTTACGGCCCGTGCGCCAGTGACGCGAATTTCGCTGCCTTCAAATTCGCGGAAGCGTTTGCCATATTTGCGCGACAAGTAGCCCACGAATGCTTCTGAAAACTTTGACATCTGGCTTTTGGAGGCACTGCGGGCTGGCGGACCCAAAGCTGAACGCGCAATATTCGGCACATCGGCGTAACGCCGGAATATTCCCTCGAAATCCCTGAGAATGGCGCTTTCGGACTTGCCTGAGTTGATGACGGAATTGATCTCTGTCACGGCCTTGTCGATCAGTTTGCGGGCTTCATCCTCGGAGAGGGCGAGCGCCGCGCCTGGACGAAATGCCGTCAAGGAAAGCGTGGAAAGGCCACCAATAATTACATGGCGGCGCGCGAGGTTACTCTTGAAGGAAGTCATCATAAAGGTCCTCATAAGGGTCGATGGCGATTTCTTCACCATCGGTGCCCACCGCGAAGCGGCGGGAATCCAAATAGAAAATGCGAAGTTGTGAATAACTATCGGCGCTGTCGTAGAGAATGCTGTCGATCGTGCCTGCAAATTCGTACCGATAATTCAGTGTTTCGGTCACGAAAAGGCCGGTATCGGCATCCTCGACATCTGGGCCGAACATGACACCAATTGGATTGGTGATTATGTCCACGACAAGTCCGGCCGTGTCGCGTTCGGTTGATGGTCCGATCAAGGGCAGGACCTGGTAGGCCCCTTCCTCGGCACCCCAAACGGACAGAGTTTCGCCGAAATTGGAGTCACGAGCTTCCAGACCGAAATCCTGTGCCGGATCGAAGAGGCCGAACACGCCTAGCGTCGTATTCACCATGAAGCGCGCGACATTGTGGACGGCATCTTCAAGCTTGCCTTGCAACGCCTTGTTTAAAGCAGAGGCGGGCAGACCCAGGTTTCCGGCGGCATTATCCAAAGAACTGCGAACGGGATTCGGCACAACATGACCGTACACCTGACTGGCCGGGCGCAATATGACGCGATCCGCGGCTGTATTGAAGTTATGTGTCACGCGATTGACCGATTCGTATGGGTCGTGCACGTCTGTAGGTTCATTCGGGACCGAACATCCCGACAAAACCAAAAGCCCAACAAATAGGGGCGTAATCCATCTATTTACTACTAAGGCAGCCACAGCAAAATACCTGTTTCGTCACTTCTATAACGCGTCAAGTTCGTCCTACATAGGCTGTTTGGCAGTGAAGAACAGACTAACTTTGCGCAATTTTGTTGAATTGCACGTTAGGTGTTGCCTGTCATCCGCGTCTGGGCGAAATCATGCGCATAACGATTCCAATTGCGATAATATGAGCGCACCCTGCCACCAATGAGGACCCTTTAATGACCACTGAATTTGACCAAAATCTTGCAAATCTGGGCCTAAGCCTGCCTGACGCGCCCGCGCCAGGAGCAAACTATGTTCCTTTTGTGATCACAGGCAATGCTTTGTATGTGTCTGGCCAAGTTTCCATGGATGAAAACGGTTTCGTCAAAGGCAAATTGGGCGCGGACATGAGCGTTGAAGACGGTGTGAAATGTGCCGAGCTTTGCGCGCTTTCTTTGTTGGCACAGGCAAAATCTGCTTGTGGCGGCGATATCTCGCGTTTGAAGCGCGTGGTGAAGTTGGTCGGGTTCGTAAATTCGACGCAGGATTTCACCGATCAACCAGCTGTTATCAATGGCGCTTCTAACCTGATGGTTGCCGTTTTGGGGGATGCGGGTCGTCACGCTCGCTCGGCTGTCAGTGCAGCGTCACTTCCATTTGGCGTGGCTGTTGAGATCGAAGGCATCTTCGAAATCGCATGACCAATGCCTTGCCAGCGAGTTTTCTGGACCGCCCCATCGCGCATCGTGGTCTTCACGACATCAGCGAAGGCCGGCCTGAAAATTCGTTCGAGGCGGCACGCGCGGCCATCCAGGGCGGATTTGGCATTGAGTTGGATGTTCAGGTTTCATCGGATGGTCGGGCGATGGTCTTTCACGACTATGAACTTGATCGCGTGACCGATGAAACCGGGGCGTTTCATGCTCGTTCGGCATCAGAACTATCAGGTATCCGCCTGAAGGGCGGGAAAGAGGGTATCCCAACACTGGAAGAGTTCTTGCGGCGCGTGAACGGGCAGGTTCCGGTTCTGGTCGAGATCAAAGATCAGGACTTTGCACTTGGCCCAAATGTCGGCCCTCTTGAAGCGGATGTTGCGCGTGTTTTGGCTGCGTATCGGGGCGATGTCGCAGTCATGTCTTTCAATCCCCATTCTGCAGCCGAATTTCAAAAGACGCTTCCACATGTCCCAAGGGGGTTGGTGACCGAGAGTTTCCCGGAAGATGGCTGGCCTGTTCCGGCGCCGGTTCTTGCCCGTTTGCGCGAGATTCCGGACTACGAGCGGGTTGGGGCCTGTTTCATCAGCCACAGTGTGCATGATCTGGACCGACCGCGCGTTGGTGAATTGAAATCCAAAGGCGCGGATATTCTTTGCTGGACTGTGCGGTCACAGGATCAAGCCGACGAAGCACTGCTTTTTGCAGATAACATAACCTTTGAGGGATACTTGCCCTGAAGAAGCGCTTGAAATGCCCGTGTTTCATGCCACGTTACGCTTGAACTCCCGGGCACATGGCGATGACCACAGACGACATCGAGATATCCGTTCTCGGCACCCTTGCCGATATCGCGCCCGAAATTTGGGACGCTTGCGCCAGCCCAGAAACTGGGGATGGCGGACGACCTATTGATCCCTTTACAACACATCGGTTTCTGAAGGCCCTGGAAGACAGCGGATCCGTGGGTCACGGAACAGGTTGGCAGCCACAGTATCTGGTGGCACGGCAGGCGGGCGAGGTGATCGCCGTTGCCCCGCTTTATGCCAAGGGTCATAGTCAGGGCGAATACATCTTTGACCACAACTGGGCCCATGCATGGGAACGTGCAGGTGGGCGCTACTATCCCAAACTACAGCTGGCGGTACCATTCACTCCGGCAACGGGACGCCGTTTTCTGACGCGACCGGGGTTTGAAGATCGGGGGCTTCAGGCGCTCGTCCACGGCGCTTTGCACATCGAAATGGAAAACCAGTTGAGTTCGCTGCACGCCACGTTCTGTACTGAAGAAGAGGCAGGCCGCGGGGCCGAAATGGGCTTGTTGCATCGGGTGACCCAACAATACCATTGGGCAAATGGCGGTTATTCGGCATTCGATGCTTTCCTGGGCCAGCTTTCATCACGCAAGCGCAAGACAATTCGCAAAGAGCGGCACACGGCGCAGTGCTTTGGTGGCGACATCATCCAATTGACCGGGGACGCGATTGAGCCCGAACATTGGGATGCCTTCTGGCATTTTTATCAGGACACAGGTGCACGAAAATGGGGAACCCCTTACCTGACGCGCGCATTTTTCGATATCGCACAGGCGGAGCTGCGTGATGAAATACTGCTGGTTCTGGCCTTGCGAGATGACCAGCCGGTTGCGGGCGCATTGAACTTTATTGGTCGGGACACGCTCTTTGGTCGTTACTGGGGTGCCATTGAACACCACCCCTGCCTGCATTTCGAGCTGTGCTATTATCAGGCAATTGACTATGCGATTGCCAAAGGTATGACCTCGGTCGAGGCGGGCGCGCAGGGTGAACACAAACTGGCGCGGGGCTATTTGCCCGTGGAATGTCATTCCTTGCATTGGATCGCGGACGATGGGTTTTCGAATGCCGTTTCGGAGTATCTTGAGGCAGAGCGGAAGGCCGTGGAAGATGATATCGAAGTGCTGACCAGTTACGGACCGTTTCGAAAAATAACCGAGGAACCGGAATGACAGACAAATTAGGTGAGTCTGAGCGCAGCGAGACCCTTTCGCGACTTGCGGAAACGGGTTGGGTGTTGATCGATGGTCGAGACGCGGTCCAAAAAACGTTCAAGTTCCGAAATTTCGCGCAGGCATTTGGGTGGATGACCCGTATGGCGATTGAAGCAGAGAAGATGAATCACCATCCTGAATGGTTCAATGTCTACAACCGCGTCGAAGTCACCTTGACGACCCATGATGTGAATGGTTTGTCGGCGCTCGATGTGAAGCTGGCGGACAAGATGGATAAGGCGGTCTGATGGATATTCTCTCGTCAATTCTGAACTTTGAGATTGGCGGCACCACAATCGGTGCATACCTTTCTGTCGAATTCATTTTGAATGCTGTTGGAAATGTCGTTTTGGCGGCGGTAATTCTGATCGTCGGTTCGTTTCTGGCTGGGTTTCTGAAACGCCGTATTGTCAGAATTTCCGAGAAATCCGAGCATTTCGACAATACCATGGGCCGTTTTCTGGGCAATATTGCCCGCTATGGCGTCCTGGCGCTTACGATCATATTTGTTCTTCAGAATTTCGGGTTTCAGACAACGTCTCTGGTGGCCCTTTTGGGTGCTGCTGGCCTGGCCATTGGTCTGGCTTTGCAGGGGGTTCTTGGCGGTGTTGCGTCGGGCGTCATGATTGTGGTGTTTCGCCCGATCAAACTGGGCGATTTCATTGAAGTGAACGGCACCATGGGCACGGTCAAAGACATTTCGATCTTTACGACCGAGTTGGCGACGTTGGACAACGTGAAAATCATCATGCCAAACACCGAGATCTGGTCCAACACGATCACCAATTACTCTGTTTATGACACGCGGCGCGCGGAATGGATTTTCGGTGTTGGATATGGCGCAGATTTGGCGAAAGCCGAGGCCATCATACGTGACGTTGTCTTCAACGACCCGCGGTCGCTGAATGACCCTGAACCGTTCTTGCAAGTAAACAATCTTGGTGACTTCTCGGTAGATTTTCTGGTGCGGTGCTGGGTATCATCGGCTGATTTTTTCCAGTATCAGGCCGATATGAAGCGCAAGGTCAAAGAAGCGTTTGACGCTGGAGGAATAGACATCCCATTCCCAACCCAAACCGTTCTGCGACACGACGTCTGAGACATTCTTTCTGGTTAAAATACTCTCGGGGGAGCGCGAGGGGGCGAAGCACCCCTCGCATACTAGGCGCCGTGTCGGGCCAAAGGCCCGGCCGTTGGATCAAACCATTTCCAACAGCGTTTCGCCTGCAGTCATGATGCATTCGCCGCGGGACTCCTCAATCTGAAGCACCTCGACAACACCGTCGTTAATCACCATCGCCGAACGCACGATTCGCTGGATGTAACCCACTGCCGGTGCATCGAACGTCAATCCGATGGCCTGACCAAAGGCGCTGTTCCAGTCCGCAAACATGGTAATGCCCTTGGTCTTTGCCCCAGTGCTTTCGCCCCAATGGTCGGAGACGAAAACATCGTTCACGCTGACGCAGATTATCTCGTCGATGCCCTTTTCGCGAAAAGCATCAAAAGTGCGTATGAAACTAGGCATGTGCGCGTTGGTGCAGGTCGAGGTATAAGCGCCTGGCAATGCGAAGATCACAACTTTCTTGCCAGCAATGTGATCGGCCACATCGATGCTTTCAGGACCGTTTGAGCCCATTTGAAGTACGTGGGCAGATGGAATTCTGTCTCCGACAGCGATTGTCATTGCATGGCCTCGATGCTTGGGGTCAATGTTAATGTATATGGATATAACGCGCCGAGGCGCGAGGGCCAGAGGAAGACGGGATGAGTGGAGTAGTAATTGTCGGCGGCGGACAGGCTGGGTCTTCGATGGCAGCGAAATTGCGCAACCTCGGCTATGAGGGTGCTGTGACTCTGATCTGCGGGGAACCTGTTCCACCCTATCAGCGACCACCTTTATCGAAGGCTTACCTTTTGGGTGAGATGGCGGAAGAGCGCCTGTATTTGAGGCCCGAGAGTTTTTACGCCGATCAGAATATTACGCTCAGATTGGGTAAGGTTGTGTCTGAGATTGATACGGCATCGCAGTCTCTGGTGGTCGATGGTGAGACGCTGACCTACGACCATCTCGCATTGACCACGGGGTCTGTGCCGAACCAATTGCCTGCGGCTGTCGGGGGTGATCTTGACGGAGTTTATACTGTTCGATCCCTGGCAGACGTGGACCGGATGGAACCTGAATTTCGCGAAGGTGCACGGGCCTTGGTGATTGGCGGCGGCTATATCGGACTGGAAGCTGCGGCAGTTGCGACGAAATTGGGCGTGGCTGTCACCGTTGTTGAAATGGCCGAGCGCATTCTGGGGCGTGTCGCTTCGCCTGAGACGGCGGATGCCGTTCGGGCGGTGCATCTGGAACATGGTGTGACCATCCGTGAAGGTGTTGGGTTGAAAGAGCTGGTTGGCCATGACGGGCGCATCACGGGTGCGGTTCTGAGTGATGGGACAGAGATTGAGGTCGATTTCGCTATTGTGGGTACGGGTATTCGCCCGGACGTGGCTTTGGCCGAAGCGGCTGGGATTACCTGCGACAACGGGATTGCGGTAGATGAGTTTGGCCAGACATCAACTCCGACTGTCTGGGCCGCTGGCGATTGCGCCTGTTTTCCGTTCCGAGGCGTGCGGATGCGATTGGAATCTGTCCAAAACGCCATTGATCAGGCTGAAGCGGTGGCCGCCAATATGTTGGGGGCAAATACAGCTTACGATCCCAAGCCCTGGTTTTGGTCGGATCAGTATGATCTGAAATTGCAGATCGCGGGCCTGAATACGGGCTATGATCATGTCGTGACCCGGACCGGCGAGGGCTCACGAAGCTTCTGGTATTATCAAGGCGACAAGTTGCTGGCAGTGGATGCATTGAATGCGCCGCGCGACTATATGGTTGGCAAGCGTTTGATCGAGGCTGGTAGAAGCCCGGATGCTGGTGCCATCTCTAATCCTGATACGGATTTGAAAGCACTGTTGAAGGCGTGAGGATCATCGGCGGACGGATGCGGGGTCTTGGGTTGGCATCAGTTGGCAAAGGAGATTCTGGCGCGCATCTGAGACCCACCACCGACCGGGTGCGGGAGTCGATTTTCAACTTACTGGTCAATGGGGGTTATGGGGATCCGATTGCCGACGCTTGCGTTTTGGATCTGTTTGCCGGGACCGGGGCGTTGGGGCTTGAGGCCCTGAGCCGGGGGGCTGAGTTCGTGACATTCGTGGACAACGGGCGAGTGTCTTCGCGGTTGTTGGCGAACAATATTGGGCGGGCGAAAGCGCAAGATTTTGTGCGCGTCATTCGACAGGACGCGGTTCGGCTGGGCGCGGCAGACAGGTCTGCTTCTTTGGTGTTTCTTGACCCGCCTTATGGCAAGGACCTGGGCATCAAGGCGCTGGAGGCGGCTGTTGCCGGTGGATGGATTGCCACCGACGCGCTTGTTGTCTGGGAAAAGGCGTCACCGCAGGACGCCCCGGACGGGTTTTCGGTTCAGGATAGTCGTAAATACGGCGATACATTTGTGACGTTGATGACATTTGAAGGGTAAAGTCGCCGCGCCTTTGGCGCGTCGATCCGCGCGCCGACTGCGTCGGCGCAGGTGCGTATTTTTGACAAGTTGAAGTGGGTGGTCTGGTCTTGTTGCAAATGTGATTAGGTGTGGCGGCCCTGGCGATGTAGTTTGGACCTATGAGTGATTTTACCGCAGATTTTCCGCTTTCGCTGGAGCTGGACGCAGCGAAAGCGCCCCGAAAGCCTTCGAAGGTCAGCTGGCCTTTGATGGGTGATGTGGTGACCGTGCGGGCCGGGGTGCCGGAGCATCTTATTCAATGGAACCGAGCTGCGGGTGAGGATGATCCCGAGCCGCAGCTTTGATGCGTATCCCTACGTTGCGATGTGACCGACCGGGATTATTTCCGGCGAATTTTGCGTAAAAGGCCCGCCCTGCCAGTCGCCAAGCCATTGCTGCACGCTTAGTCCTGCGTCTTTCATCAGATCGCTTATCTCGGACAAAGATGAATACCGAATTCGAGCTTCGGCGGCGTGGGTATTGCCCGTTTTGAGAATTCGATAACCGTTGGTGTAGGTCAGAATGCCGCTCTCTTCGTCATATTTGGAGGAATTCCACTTTTCGAATGCGCCCAGTTCCGGGTGGTGTCCGGTAGAGAGGGTTTGAGATTTTGAGCGCTCTTTAGACCCTGGATACTCGGGATTTCGAGTGTCGAATATGAACGTGCCGTTTTCGGACAGGTGAGCACGGATTGTGTGCAGGCAATTCAATTGTTGGTCGCGTGTGAGGAATACCTGAAACGTGTGTCCGGTCAGGACGATCAGGTCGAATGTTTCGTCCAGTCGCATGGTCTCGGCGCTGCCTTGGTGCCACGTGACTTTGTCTGCGCTTGGTCTTTGGCGCGCGATGTCCAGCATTCCGGAGGCAGGCTCCACACCGACGACGCGACGCGTGTCCGCGATTGAGCATGCGAATGCACCTGTGCCGCATCCGAGATCGAGGACGGATCGGGCGTTTGATGCGAGGTCCCGGCAATAGTCGAAGTCGTGGCGCGAAGTCTGCGCGCTGTCATAGAATGCGGCCAGATTGGGATCTGCAAAGAGTGGGCTGACTGTTGGGTCGTCCATGGGTGAGTCCAATACTGGTGACTGAACTATTCAGCCGCGATCTGGTCTTTCGCTTTCTCGATTCTGACAGCTGCGAATTTGAATTCGGGGATTTTGCCGTAGGGGTCAATCGCCGGGTTCGTCAGGATATTGGCGGCGGCTTCGACATAGGTGAAGGGCACGAAGACCATATCCGGCGCAATCGCCCGGTCGGCGCGCGCCATGAGTTGGATCGAGCCGCGACGGGTTGTGAGTTCGACCATTTCGCCGGGCTCGACGCCAAGCTGGCGCAGTGTGCCGGGGTGGAGCGAGCAGTTGGCTTCGGGTTCGACCGCGTCCAGAACTTTTGAGCGGCGCGTCATCGAGCCGGTGTGCCAGTGTTCGAGCTGACGGCCTGTGGTCAGGATCATCGGATATTCGGCGTCAGGCGTTTCATCCGGGGCAATGACGCTGGCGGGTGTGAACTTGGCGCGGCCTTCGGGGCGCGGGAAACCATCGCCGAAAACGATGGGCTGTCCTGGGTCCGTAGGGGACAGTGACGGATAGGTCACCGCGCCTTCGTTTGCGAGGCGGTCCCAGGTGATGTTGCTGAGCGAGTTCATGTTCAGCTTCATTTCGGCGAATACTTCCGAGGGATGGTCGTAGGACCAATCGAGGCCGCAGCGCTGGGCCAGCTCAACAGTGATGGCCCAATCTTCGCGCGCTTCGCCGGGTGGTGACACGGCGGGGCGGCCCATCTGGACCTGGCGATTGGTATTGGTGACGGTGCCGGCTTTCTCGTAGAACGCCGAGGCGGGCAGGATGACGTCGGCATAGTTGGCGGTTTCGGTCAGGAAGATGTCCTGCACCACCAAGTGATCGAGTTTCGCCAGCGCGTCGCGGGCGTGGTCGACATCGGGGTCTGACATGGCCGGGTTCTCGCCAAGGACATACATCGCCTTGATCTTGTCTTCATGGACGGCGTCCATAATCTCGGTCACGGTCAGGCCCTTTTCGCTGGACCAATCGCCGGAGTTCCAGACCTGTGAGAAGGCTGAACGCACGCCGTCGTCGGTGACGGACTGATAATCGGGCAGGAACATCGGGACGAGGCCCGCGTCGGATGCGCCCTGGACGTTGTTTTGGCCACGAAGCGGATGAAGACCGGTGCCGGGGCGACCGACGTGGCCGCACATCAGGGCAAGGCTGATCAGGCAGCGGGAATTATCCGTGCCGTGGATGTGTTGGCTGACACCCATGCCCCAGAAGATCATGCCCGCTTTTGCGCCGGCGAATTCACGGGCGACGGCGCGCAATTGTTCCGCCGGGATGCCGCAGATGCCTTCCATCTTTTCGGGTGTGAAGTCCTTCAGGTGGGCTTTTTCGGCTTCCCAGTTTTCGGTGAAGGCTTCGATGTATTGCTGATCGTAGAGGCCTTCCTCCACGATGGTCGACATAATTGCGTTCAGCATGGACACGTCCGCGCCGGGGCGGAATTGCAGCATGTGGGTTGCGAAGCGGCGCAGGCCGACGCCGCGCGGGTCCATCACGATCAGTTTGCCGCCGCGTTTGGTGAATTGTTTGAAGAAAGTCGCCGCGACGGGGTGGTTTTCAATCGGGTTGGCACCGATGACGATAGCGACATCGGCGTTTTCGATTTGGTTGAAAGTGGCAGTCACAGCGCCGGAGCCGACGTTTTCAATCAGCGCGGTCACGGATGAGGCGTGGCAGAGGCGTGTGCAGTGGTCGACGTTGTTGTGGCCAAAGCCCTGACGGATGAATTTCTGGAAGAGGTAGGCTTCTTCATTTGTGCATTTGGCGCTGCCGAACCCTGCGACTTCGCGACCGCGGCCTTTCAGGCCCGTGGCGGCGAATTCCATTGCTTCGTCCCAAGACGCTTCGCGGAAGTGGGTGCCGACATCGCCGGGATCGACGTTCAGGCCTTTGGCAGGCGCATCTTCGCGGCGGATCAGAGGTTTTGTCAGGCGGTGCGGGTGGTGGATGTAGTCGAAACCGAAGCGGCCCTTGACGCAGAGGCGTCCTTCGTTGGCGGGGCCGTTGATGCCTTCGACGTATTTAACCTGACCGTCTTTGACCTTCAGCGAAACCTGACAGCCGACGCCGCAGAAGGGGCAGATGCTGTCGACTTCGCTGTCGTAGTCTTTGCTGTCGCCGATGCCTGCGCCTTCGGTGACCGTGGCGGGCATGAGTGCGCCAGTTGGGCAGGCTTGAACGCATTCGCCGCAAGCGACGCAGGATGAAGCGCCCATGGGGTCGTCGAAATCGAAGACCGGATAGGAGTCGTGACCCCGCCCGGCCATGCCGATGACGTCGTTAACCTGCACTTCGCGGCAGGCGCGGACGCAGAGATTGCACTGGATGCAGGCGTCCAGGTTGACGGACATGGCGACATGGCTGTCGTCCAAAAGAGGGATGTGGCCTTCGTCCATTTTGGGAAAGCGGCTGTCTTCGACACCTTGCGCCTCGGCCATGTCCCAGAAGTGGCTGGATTTGTCGTGGGCGTTTTCGCGCGCTGGCTGGTCGGCAGCCAGCATTTCGATGACCATTTTGCGGGCCGTTTTCTCGCGCGCGCCGTCGGAAGTAACCACCATGCCTTCGGTCGGTGTGCGGATGCAGGAGGCGGCCAGATTGCGCTCGCCGTCGATGGACACCATGCAGGCGCGGCAGTTGCCGTCAGAGCGATAGCCGGGCGCGTCTTTGTGGCAAAGGTGCGGGATCAGTGTTCCTTCGCGCTTGGCGACTTCCCAGATGGATTCTTCTGCATTTGCCTCGACCTTGCGGCCATCCAGCGAGAATTGGATTTTGTCGGACATTAAACGCGGCTCCCTTTGGAACGATCTTAGACCATGACGTTGCGGGCGGAAACGCTCCAAAGACGACGCGACTTTGATTATTTGCGCCGAATCCAAATCAGCTGGCGCGGATCGGAAACCTTCGGGTGCCACAGCGTTCTGGCGTTGGCATTCGCCTGTAGCTTCTTTATTCCCTGAAGCTCAAGGAGCGAACATGGGCGAAATAATTCTGGTTCGGCACGGGCAGGCCAATTCTGAAGCAAAAACTGAGGCTGACTATGATCGCTTAAGTGACAGAGGGCATCAGCAGGCTGCAATGTTGGGCGATTGGATGCGGGAGCATTCCTACAAATTCGACCATGTATGGTCGGGCACCCTTAGGCGGCATCGAGAGACGGTGTCTGGCATGGGCTGGGATGCTGACGAAGACGCGCGGTTGAACGAGATCGACTATTATACGTTATCGCAACAGATGCATGATGTGAAAGGTGAACCGCTGCCGGGTCCGGATGACTTCGCGGATCACATGCCGAAAGTTTTCGCAGCCTGGAAACAGGCCGAGATAGAAGGGCAGGAAACCTACAACGCATTTGAGTCGCGTGTGAGAGACTTGCTGATCGAGGCTTCTGTTCCCGGTCGTCAGTTGCTTTGCGTGACTTCTGGCGGTGTGATCGGCATGGTTCTTCGCCATATTCTGGATCTTGATCTGATGAAAATGTCACGGATCATGCTGCCCATATGGAATACGTCCATTCATCGGCTGACAGTTAGGGGTGATGAAGCCTTTCTGGCGGGTTTCAATGCTATTCCACACTTGGACCGTCCTGAACGCACCGAGTTTCGCACACATTACTAAAGAGGTCTTTCCATGTTGAAACTCTATTGGGCTGCAAACACGATCTCGACCGCCTCGGTCATTGCGTTGGAAGAAGGCGGTGTTCACTGGGAGTCTTTCCCGGTTGACTTTGGTAACGCCGAGCAGACCAGACCGCAGTATCTTGCTCTGAACCCGAAGGGCCGAGTTCCTGCTTTGGCCACGCCTGAGGGGATTGTCACCGAAACAGGTGCAATTCTTGAATATCTTGCCGCTACAGTTGTACCTGGATTAGTGCCCGTCGACCCACTGCAAGCAGCAAGGATGCGTGAAGTGATGTACTACATTGCGTCTACCATGCATGTGAATCACGCGCATCGGATGCGCGGGCCTCGTTGGGCCATTGAGGAGAGTTCGTTTGCGGACATGAAGGCGAAGGTCACTGAAAATATGGCCGCGTCGTGTGCATATTTGGAGCCGCAGATTGAAAAGCCCTTTTTGTTCGGGCCGGATCTGACTCTTGCGGACTGTTGGCTTTATCCTGCCGTGCAATTCCTGAAAGGAGATGGCGTGGATGTGGAAGATTATCCGCGTTTGGCGGCCTGGAAAGCGGCGATGGATGCGCGCCCATCGGTCATTACCGCCCGGCAAAAGGGGCTGCTTGGATGACTTTTTCGTTCATTCGCGCCAATCCAGCCGATCCTAGTAGCTAGGGCGGCAACACCCCCTAGATATGGTCTCCCATTGGTTAACAATTCCAAAAATGCCGCAGGATTGAATACCTAATGGCCCAGTCACGCCACAATATGGGCAAATTCTGTCGATAGCTCTGATCGGGTCGTAACGGCACAGGTGACTGTTTTGTAGCTTCATATCAGAAGCAAAGGACACGTCGGGAAGCCTGGCAAGAGTGCGACGCCAACTTGGGTGTATGATGGACGCAGGGCAGCAAAATTACGATCCGGGGCTCTCTGAGAGCTTCGCGGATGCGTTAAAGCCCGGCACGGAGTTGCTGCACGGCCAGTTCAGGATTGAAAAGTTCCTGAATGCTGGCGGTTTCGGCATGACCTATCTGGCCCGCGACAGTCTGGACCGGATTGTTGTTATCAAAGAATGTTTCCCGTCTTCGATGTGCTGCCGTAACGACGGCAACGTTATGGCGCGGTCGCGCCAGCACCAGCCGGAATTCGATGCGGTCGTGAAGCACTTCGGTGCTGAAGCGCGCCGCCTTTCAAAATTGCAGCACCCGCATATCGTGGGTATCCACCAGGTTTTCGAGGACAACCAGACCGCTTACATGGCGCTGGATTTTGTTCGCGGTCGTGATCTGCTCGACACGATTGAAGACCCCCGGATGAAGTTGCACCCGCGGGATGTGAAAGACATCCTGCTCAAGGTGCTGGAAGCTATTCACTATATCCATACGAATGACGTCCTTCACCGTGATATTTCGCCCGACAACATCCTGATTGATGGTAAGGGCAACCCGGTTCTGATCGACTTTGGTGCTGCCAAGGAAGAGGCAACACGGGCATCGCGCGCATTGTCGGCGTTGCATGTTGTTAAGGACGGATACAGCCCGCACGAGTTTTATATCGCCGGTTCTACCCAGGATGCGTCTTCGGATCTCTACTCGCTTGGCGAGACTTTCTATCATGTTCTGACCGGTGAAGCACCGCCGGACAGCCAGGCGCGGGTTTCGGCCATTGCGGCAGATCGCCCTGATCCTTATCGCCCTGTCACTGGCAAATTTTCTCAGTTCGAGGATGCGTTCCTGCACGCCGTGGATAAAGCGCTGAGCGTTTTCCCACCGGACCGAATTCAATCTGCAAAAGAGTGGATTGAACTGGTTGATACGGAACGTCGGCGTTCGGCAGCCATGCAGCAGGCCGAGATGGATCGGCAGATTGAGCTGTCGATTTCGCGACTGGTTCAGGAAACTAACAAAGCCGTTGAAGAAGATATCAAAGAACACGAAGCCAAATCGAAAATTGAGAAAAAAGAAGCCCAGCGGCTTCAGAAACTAGCAGAGGAGCTGGCACGTCAGCGCAAGAAAACGCTGGATGAGCTGGCCATGCTGGATGACCTGTCCTTCCAAGAGGAACAGGCCCGTAACGCTGAAAGCGCTGCACAGCGCTCGGCAGCCAAAATTAACCAGGACGAGATATCAGGACCAAAACGCCGTCGGTCATTGTTAAGTCGTCTACTTCCCTTCGGTCTACTTCGCGGAACGTTCCGCGGAAACGGGCCGTCGGATTATCTCTGAAGGGTCATAGACATGAAACTTTTCTCCAAAATCATGACACAGAAACCTGATCCGGAAGAGACGATGGGCAAGATTGACCTTGATATGGACGTGGAACCTTTGCGTCGCAGGGATGATCCCGTGGCTGATGACAGCGGCAAGCCAAATCCAAGCTCGCGCTTTGCCGACGAAAACGATGAGCCGTTGTTCGCGGACAAAACGCAACCCGTGCACGCACGCTCGGAAGAGCCGGAAGAAGCCGAAGGTGCCGGATGGGGTGACGGTGGTTGGGAAGATAACGACGACTGGGACGAAGATGACGACGACTGGGGTGATGACGAGTTTGACGAGGCAGAGGCCGCAGCCGAAGCCGCGGCCCAGGAGGAGAAAGCCCACCTTGTTGGTGAAATTCGGGATGCCGTCGGCGCTGTAAGCCACATTAAACCTGAAGATGAACGCCGAATTTCGGCACCGCGTAAGATTTCCGAGCCGCAATCTTGGGAAGATGACGAGGAATTTGGTCGCAAAGCGTTGGCACGCAACCATCTTGGTGGCGGTCAGAACATGGCAGAAGATCGCTTGCTCCAAGAAACCAATTCGCAGTTTGGCGATAGTGAAAGCAGCCGTCGCCGTTCGGCAATGGCGCATCTTAAGGCTGCGGCCGCTGCTACCAAGGCAGACCGCGTGCTGAAGCATGTAGTAGGACGCGACCCAACCGCGGATCCCGACGAGCAAAGCCCGTATCGTGATGATCTGGCAAAAGTTGTGCGACCCCGGTCGACCAGCCGTCCAATTTCACGACCTGTAAGCCGCCCTCGCAGTCAACCTGCTGAATGGGATCAGGGAACAAGCGACGATGATGCTGCGATGTTTGCGGCCGCCAGTGAAGAATCTCTCGAAGAGAATGTGACTTCTGAGGCCCTTGATGCCGACGCTGCTGAGAATGCGGAACGCCTGGCCAATGCGCCAGAAGACATGAGCGCTGATGATTTTGCCGATGACAACTTTTTCGGCGACGGATTTTCTTCGGACTACGATGATGACGGCGTTGAAGATGACATAGAATACCACAGTTTTGACGGCGACGATGCCGACGAAACGATCAGTGACGCCGCCGATGTCGAGGAAGATAAGATTGAAGCCAACGGTGCGGAGTCCGACGCAGGTGTCGAGGATGAGGCAGATTGGAGCAATCGCTTCGCTGAGGATGACGATGAAATCCTGAGCGAGGAAAATTTCGCACCAGCTGGTGCGGTTGACGAGCGCGATGATTTCGATGCTGGCATTGAAGAGCCAGTGCAGTCGGCTGAATTGGAAGGCCCCGAGGATCTGAGTGATGACCTGTCGCAAGACGACGATTTTGATGGTCCTGTCCCAAGTTCAGTAGTTTCGGAGGCCGTGGCTTTTGCCAATGCGCCGCTGGAAGATGAAACGCCGGATGAAGACGAGATTGTGCGTCGCAAAATTGCTGAAATGTCAGGCGGAAATGCGCCAGCTCCAGAGGCGAGCCATGATACAAGCGATGATCAGCCGATTGTAAATGTTGCAGCAGCCGTTACCGGGCGGGCAGGTGGCGGCAGAACCGGCGGGCGCGTGAAGACACGCCTATTGGGCTTCCAAACACCTGATGATGAAACTTCTGATGTGTTTGAGGCTGCAAAGACCGCTTCCGCAGCCAATCAGACGCAATTTCCCGTCGGGTGGATTGTTGTTATCGAAGGTCCGGGTCGAGGCTCGTGCTTCACAATATTCAATGGTGTCAGCCAGATAGGGCGTGGTGAAGATCAGCCGGTGCGTTTGAACTTTGGCGACAATTCCATTTCGCGCAATAATCATGCCGCCATCGCTTATGATGATGAACAAGGAAAGTTTTTCCTTGGGCATGGAGGAAAATCGAACCTGGTCCGGCTGAACGGAACACCCGTGCTGTCGACCGAAGAAATGACGACTGGCGACCAGATTCGGATTGGCGAAACCTCTCTGAAATTCGTGTCGCTATGTGGTGAAGACTTCACCTGGAAGTCGACCGAAACCGAAGGACATGAAGCTGGGTAATGGGCAAGTCGCCGAACATAAAGTTTGACGTTGCGTCTGTACTAAATCGCGGTTGCCGCGATTATCAGGAAGATGCAATTGCGACCGATTTCCCGATGGGTGCGGAGTTCGGCTATGCCGTATTGTCGGATGGCATGGGCGGGCACGCAGCCGGGGATGTGGCGTCGAAGATTGTCGTCACGGAAGTGTTCAGCGAGCTGAAATTCCAATCATCCAATGTTGCGGATTTTGCCGAAAACGTTGCAGGCGTTTTGAAAAGTGCGGCTGTCTCTGCCAACGCTTGCATGGCGGCCCATACATCGACCAATCCTGACACAGCGGGTATGGGCGCGACTCTGGTTGCACCAGTTTTTGTTCGCGACAAACTTTTCTGGATTTCGATCGGTGACAGCCCGCTTTACTTGTATCGCGGTGGTGAACTGCGGCAGTTGAACGAAGACCACTCGTTGGGTCCACACATCGATTACATGGTGCGTTCTGGCATGATGTCCGAGGATGTTGGGCGCAATCACCCTGATAGAAATGCACTGACATCCGTATTGATCGGTGAATCGATCGAGCGCATAGATTGCCCGGATACGCCATTCCAAATGCACGATGGAGACATCCTGATTGTTGCGTCGGACGGGCTGCAATTTCTATCGAACCGGCATATTCGGAACGTTCTGCGTGACAATACCAAGGCAAGCTCGTCGCAGATTGCCGAAGTCCTGCTGCGTGAACTTCGCACGTTAGATGACCCCGAACAGGACAATATCTGTTTTTCGGTTATCAAGTTCCGTAGTCGGCTGCCAGCCGAGACGAACGCCAATATCTTCACGCATGAGTTTGAGCAAAGATCGCCCAAGCCGCGTCAGGTGCGCACGCGCCCAATTAAGCCACAAGCTCCTGAAAGCGGGGAAGAAATACCCGCTGCAAACGCCAAGGTCGAGGTTGAGCAACCTCAAAGTCCGCCACCTCGTGAGAAAGCGCCGATATTTCTGAGGCGGCGCTGGCTTGCAACGGATGGTGGAGCATGAAGGATAGTGCTCAGGACCTGACTGTCATAGAGCGTCTACGTCACGCACTTGCCACCAATAGTGTGCCGACTGCCGCGCGTGATCATGCGGCGCATCTTCTGAAACGATTGTCGTCACCCGTGCGGGTTACTTTGCTGGGTCGTCCCGGAAGCGGGAAATCGGAACTGGTGAATATGTTCGTGCGCAGCCGTATTCTGCCGCGTGACATGAAGTTGCCGACATTGGAATTAGGATACGGTCCCAGCGAGCGCATTACTGTCATCAGCTCAGATGGTACGAAATCGGTCATTGATGGATTGAATTTTGGCGCTGCATGCCAAGGATCACCGGCATTTTTGAAGGTTGAAGCACCATTGCCGTTGTTGCAGCGCGTCAGTCTGCTTGAAGTGGTAACGGATGGATCAGTATCGGGATTCCAATCTGCCATAGATTGGGCGGTCCGGCGTACTGATATTGCATTGTGGTGCACGCAAGACTTCGATCTGGAGGAGCGCGCCCATTGGGCCCGCGTTCCAGACAGCTTGAAAGACCATGGTTTTATGGTGCTAACCAAGGCGGACAAACTGTCGGCTGACAAGGTTCTTTCTTCACGAATTGCAGAACTTGAAACGGTGGTTTCCGAAGAATTCCATTCACTGTTCGCCGTTGCGACTCTTCAGGCGATTAAAGCCTATAGGCCGAACGGTCAGGTAGATGAGTCCATATATCACGCTTCGGGCGGTGGCGCCCTAAGTGCTCAGATCCTTCGGCACGCGGAACGAGGCCGGCGCGCGGATTTCGACAGCGCGCATTTGTTCCTGGCCGGATATCAGATCGCAAATGTTCCGGCAAAACCCAGCGCAAACGAAGCTGAAAAGGCCGAAAAACCGATCTCGCGACCCATCACCGTGCCGGTTACGAGCGCGAAGCCCGAAGAGCCTTCAAAAGTTGAAAATGTTGCGCTGTTTTCCGATGCCGTCAGGTTCCTGCGGCGTCGTGGCGATGGCTTGGCGACAACGGTTTCGACGCTTGAGCCTGGCTCGGCAGGGGTTGTTGTTGAGCAATGTGTAGATGCCGTTGAACATCTGGTCGATTTGTTCAGCCAGGATGACAGTGGATGCCCGGCGGCAGATGCATTTATCGACGATCTCATGGAAGCAACCGACTTGATGGTGCTGATGCAAGTGGAAACGGGCGATGCTCCCGCTGCGGATGCAGCAACCCTGCTTTTGCAGCTTCGGCACGAAATTGAGATGAAATTGGCAGCATAAGGGGGGCATACGCACTCGGTTAACCCGAAATCCGTCACAAAAAGGCCATTTTGGCCATGAATTCTATGCCGGTGTGGAAACGATCCCATTGGTCGAGAGTCGAATGTAGTGGCCGTTAGGGATCCCCAGGTGGGTTTGAAGAGTACGAATTATGAAGGTTGAAACGACGATAATGGAACAGGGAGCTGCACCAGCTGCCGGTAATGCGCATCTCCTCAGCCGTGGGTTTGAGGGGCTAAAGCCGTTCCTGAACAAATCCCGAGATCTTCGTCAGGCATTGGTGCGTCTGGGCAAGATTGGCGACAAGGCGACAAACCGCTCTGCGCGGCGAATGCATCACCAATTGAAGCACGCTGAACCATCGATCACGATGATCGGTCAGGTGAAGGCGGGCAAGACGTCGTTGGTGAACGCAATGGTGGGATCACCAGATTTGCTGCCAGCCGATGTGAACCCCTGGACCAGTGTTGTTACGTCGCTTCACCTGAACCCGCATGTGGCCCCAGAAGATAACCGCGCCAGCTTTCGCTTCTTTGATATGGAAGAGTGGAGTCGATTGCTGGACCGAGGCGGTCGCATCGGCGAGCTGGCCGCGCGAGCCGGGGCTGAGGACGAACTGGAAAAGGTCCGCGCTCAGGTTATTGAGATGCGTGAAAAGTCACGTCAGCGGCTAGGAGACAAGTTCGAGCTTCTGTTGGGTCAGCAACACGACTACGGTTATTTCGACGAAGAACTAATCGAACGCTACGTCTGTTTGGGCGACGATTTTGAAGACGACTTCGAAACCAGTCAGGCGATGGGTCGGTTTGCAGACATCACCAAGTCGGCCGAGTTGTTCATGCACCGCCCGGAGCTGCCAATGCCGTTGTGCATCCGGGACACGCCAGGTGTGAACGATACATTTATGATCCGTGAGCAGATTACCATTCGAGCAATTCGGGAAAGCCGGATTTGCGTCGTGGTGTTGGCAGCCCATCAGGCGCTGAGTTCGGTTGATATGGCCCTGATCCGTTTGATCGCGAATGTTAAGTCGCGAGAAGTGATAATTGCCGTAAACCGTTGTGATGAATTGAGCGATCCGGTCAATCAGATACCGGAAATTCACGATAGCATTCGCAAGACATTGACTGAACACGACGGGCCGAAAGACGCGCAGATCATCTTTTCGTCTGCATTCTGTGCGACAGCTGCATTGACCGGCAATGTTGATGCTGTGGATCAAGACACGCTGACCGCCATGACAGAATGGGCCAAGTCCGAGGGACGCGTCACCGATCCGGAAGCGCTGAGCCCGGAAGAGTTGCTCTGGGATCTGTCCGGTTTGCCTGCGATTTATGCAGCGCTAAGCGATAGGATTGCGGAGGGCACAGGTCAGGACATGCTTGATTGAGTGGCAAAGTCTGCAATGAACCTTGCGAACGGGTTGAATGCTACGCACCAGGTTGTTTCGCGTCGCGAATCCGATGCTGGCTTGCCGCCTTTGGAAAAGGGCCAGCTTGAAGGCGAGTTGACTCGCATTGAAGCAGAGGCATTGGCGGCCATGGAGTCCGCATTCGAAGAAGCGATTAAGGGATTCCACAATCGCTTGGAGCGTTCGCACAGAAGCTTTCTGGAACGTGCGACAGGTTCGCTTTTGCAGCATTTGGAAGAACATGGCGAAAGTGATGTCTGGCAGTATGACCCAGGTGGTTTGCGTATTCTAATGCTTACGGCCTATCAGGTATTTGGTCGTTCGGCACAGTCGGCTGCAAAGACAGTTTTGGTTAGCACGGCGGAATCTTACGCCAGCGTGTATCACAGGCTGTTTGATGTCGCCGAGCAAGAATTCGGTATTGAGGCGCCTACGCCGCCACGCATTCCATCGCCGGTTCTTCTGGGACAGACGATTGCGCTGGATTTGAAGGGCACCTGGTGGTCGCGTTGGTGGCACAAGCGCCGGGGTTTCCGGTCATTCGCTACTGATTTCGCGGAAATGATCCGGGCCGAGACCGATCCAATTGTAGAAGGTCTGCGTGGTGCGCATGCAGAAAGCATTCGTGATGCAGCAATCAAGGCCCTGAAAGAGTTCACTGACGAGCAAAGAGCCATTCTGACCCGTTTGGCAGAACAAGCGGACACGGCGGATGGCAATGCGGCGGCAGTACTGGATGCCGGCGGCGCGGCAGAAAAGCGCGCCCAACTGAAGCAGACAATGGCAACTCTGACCGAGATCGCGGCCTAAAGGGGAAATGATGGATAGTATGGAAGACAATGAGATGTTCCCGGAGCAAAATGACACGGTCGTCGAGTCGATGGCCGAGGAATCGACAGTTTCGAATGAACCGGAGTTTGAAGTCATTGGGACAGTTGAGCCTCAATCACAGCCTGAATTGGCGACGATAGGCGAAGAAGAGCCTGTTGTTGCCGCACCGAAGTCAAAGAAGAAAAAGCCGGTTATTTGCCTGATGGGCGAATTCAGTGCTGGCAAAAGCACTTTGTCGAACCTGCTAATTCAGACCGAAGCTTTGCCGGTCAATGTGACCGCAACCCAGCTTCCGCCGGTTTGGATTTCCAAGGGTGACGATATTCCTTACCGCGTTGCGCTGGACGGCGGCGAATATGATATCGACCTGGCCAATCTTGAAGATGTTTCGGTCGAGGACACTAATCACATTCGAATTTTCCATGATGCCGACCTTCTGGATAAAATTGACCTGATCGATATGCTAGGAATTTCAGACCCCAACATGGATGCCGAAGTTTGGCAGCGTGTTATCGGGAACGCTGATGCCGTCATCTGGTGCAGCCATGCGACACAAGCCTGGCGTCAATCGGAAGCTGCCGTTTGGTCGATGATGCCACCGGAGCTGCACGAAAAAAGTTTCCTTCTGTTGACCAGGATGGACAAGATTTTGAGCGAACGTGATCGAGGTCGTGTGGTAAAACGCGTCGCTCGGGAGACTGTTGGTCTGTTTTACGACTTGTTCCCGATCTCGTTAACTCAGGCATTGGCGGCGAAAGAGGATGCGGAGAAATGGGAGTCCAGCGGCGCTGCGGGTTTCATGGAGGCGCTTGAAGAGCTTATCCAGGAAATCGCCGGTGAAGTGACTGAAGAACACCATGCTGAAGTCCGTGACGAGTCGGATATTCCGATGCGTCCGGTACTGCCGACACGTGTTCAGCCACGAAAATTGCAGGCACGTCCGACGCGGCAACGGCCCGCCCAAGATGGCCTGGGCGACCCTCTATCTGGCTTTTAGTCCAAAGAAATGCTGCGACCCTGCTGAAACGGGTCTGTATATCATTCATACCAGGACTTGCGTCTGCAGCGCTTGCCGCTCAGAAAGGGCATAGGGTTTGCCGAATGTATTCGGCCGACCGCCCGAGGGCCGCAAAATGGATGTAACAGAAATATTGAACGAGATGCGTATCGAAGCCTCTGGCTGCGATTTGGTTGCGTTCGCCGATCTGTCGTCGCGGATGATGCTATGTGTCAGCCCTGCAGGGCAACGTCCGCAAGAAGAGCTGGATGTTCTGACCGAAGTTGCCGCTGCATCGCTTTCCGGGCCACTGGCTGAAAGTGCTGCGCCATTACTGGACGCACGCGCACCAGTTGAGGCGATTGCTTTGACGAGTATAGACGCCCGGATTTTTTTGAAACCAGACGCGGATGCAAGCGAAGCGTTGATTTGCATTTGTGCGCCGGATGCGAATATCGAGAAAATCCTGAGTTGCGGTCGGGATGCGCTGGGCCGTATTGTGGCAAATGGCTGAGGAAATGCTGGCTTGAACGACTTTTCGCGGCTTGAACAGAAACTTGCAAAGCTGCGCCAGCGCGAACGCGCGCCGGGCGACAAGCGCGTTATTCGAGAAGCGCCCGAAAAGTTGTTGTCGGCAATTCTTGTCGAAATCGACGAAACAATATTGCCGCGCCGCCTGACTTTCGCATCAAGCGATAATGTCTCTATTCATCTGGCCGTGGCAAACCGACGACTACAGGCTCTGGTCGCTCCTGCACCGGCCACCGAAGGCGCCGCAGTATTGGCTGGAGTTGCGCTTGCTGATGTTGAAGATGAAAACACCCTAAAGCTAAAAGATGTGATCTTGCGATCATTGCAAGATGTTGACTTTGTTGATGTTTCAAGCAGGAAACAAGACATTGGCGGATTTCCATCGGATATTGGAGTGCCATGTGGGCAACTGCGGCGGGCATGGAATATTGATGAAGCTGGAGCAAAGGTGCCTGCTGAACAACTTGCCAAGTTTCTAGAGGCCTTTGGTGGAAAAGCGAACGCCTGGATCAGAATAGAGGGCGAGGATGTCGTTGCTCAAGCTGGTGGTCAGTCAGAGCTTGCTGGATTGAGTGAGCATGCGGCCGTTTTCCTGGACGGCTATTTTGCAAGTCGCGATGTGCTATATCAAGGCGAGGACGGTCCAAAGGCCCTGTTGGTTTCGGGAGGTGCCGGGCAAGTTGCCACGGTGTTCCTGGATTCTAAGGATGCCATGGCTTTGTTGTCTTCATCCACTGAAACTGCCGTTGAGATAGTTGGCAATTGGCAGGACAAATTCTCAGACTGAAGCGGCAGAATCTCGTCTGGAAACCAAGGTTGGATTAGAATATCGTTTGACCAAAGATAACGAGATTCGTGCACTTCGCGCAGACTTGGTTGCCAAAAGCTCGTGTCAGGAAATTCGGCGTCGCGAATTGTTCCCTAATCGGTCACAATGATGCCTGTATTTAGGTTTTGATAGAGAATCGTAGTTAATGCCGTAGGGTGAAGGCGGCAGAATTGTGCCTGTATCGAGCTACTCTGACTGGCGGAGAGATCGGGGCAGGCCTATAAGACAAAGGCCCGCGCACAGGCACCTTATCGCGGGCCAGCAACAAAGAGATTGGGGCAGCAAGAATGGCCTTCGGCGGATTGTTTTCGACGGATATGGCGATCGACCTCGGAACGGCGAACACCCTTGTTTATGTTAAAGGCAAGGGCATTATCCTGAACGAACCATCGGTGGTCGCGTATCACGTGAAAGACGGGCAGAAAAAGGTTCTGGCCGTAGGTGAGGACGCGAAACTTATGCTTGGGCGGACTCCCGGAAGCATCGAGGCGATTCGTCCTATGCGCGAGGGCGTGATCGCGGATTTCGATGTGGCCGAGGCCATGATCAAAGAGTTCATCCGCAAAGTTCACAAGCGCACAACTTTTTCAAAACCGAAGGTGATTGTTTGCGTGCCGCACGGGGCGACGCCTGTCGAAAAGCGAGCGATTAGAGAATCTGTACTTTCTGCCGGTGCACGGCGGGCAGGGCTAATTGCAGAACCCATTGCAGCGGCCATTGGTGCAGGAATGCCTATAACCGATCCAACCGGGAATATGGTTGTCGATATCGGGGGCGGAACAACTGAAGTCGCTGTGCTGTCGCTGGGTGACATCGTCTACGCGCGTTCAGTACGTGTGGGTGGTGACCGGATGGATGAAGGGATCATCAGCTATCTACGCCGCCAGCATAACTTGCTGATTGGCGAACAGACTGCCGAGCGCATCAAGACGTCCATAGGAACAGCGCGTATGCCTGATGATGGGCGCGGCCAGTCTATGCAAATTCGCGGCCGAGACCTGCTGAACGGTGTGCCGAAGGAAACCGAGATAAATCAGGCGCAGGTTGCCGAAGCGCTGGCCGAACCGGTTCAGCAAATTTGCGAAGCAGTGATGACCGCACTAGAGGCGACACCGCCAGATCTGGCGGCGGACATTGTGGACCGCGGTGTGATGCTGACAGGTGGCGGCGCGCTGTTGGGTGAACTTGATTTGGCTCTTCGCGAACAAACCGGACTGGCTATCAGCGTCGCAGACGAGTCGTTGAACTGTGTGGCGATGGGCACAGGCAGAGCGCTGGAGTATGAAAAGCAACTTCGGCATGTGATCGATTACGACAGTTAAATCACTCGGGGTTCCGAGTTTTCCACAAGACGTGGTAATCTGGCCCCGGGGCGGACCGACGAAGGACCGACGTGGCAAGACAGAGCGGTCAGAACGAAGAATACACGCGCCCGATCCGGAGGTTTCTGGTCGGCGGCGTTGTTCTTTTGATGTTCGCAGTTTTTGTTCTTTGGCGCATTGATGGGCCTCGTGCAGAACGGTTTCGTGCAGCCCTTGTCGACGCAGTTGTTCCCGGGATGGATTGGGCTCTGGTTCCAGTAACCAAGACGGCCGAAATGGTCGAAGGGCTTCAATCCTATGCGCGTCTTCAACAGCAAAACCAGGACCTGCGGCGCGAGTTGCAACAAATGAAGGCTTGGAAAGAGGCGGCCCTTCAGCTTGAGCAGGAAAATGCGAAACTGCTAGATCTTAATCGTGTCAGGCTTGATCCGGCACTAACAGTCGTTACCGGGCAAGTTTTGGCTGATAGTGGTTCGCCATTTCGGCAATCATTGTTGTTGAATGTTGGTTCGGCGCGGGACGGCATCAAGGATGGGTGGGCGGTAACCGATGGATTGGGGTTGGTCGGTCGGATTTCTGGTGTTGGCCGAAACTCCAGCCGGGTACTTTTGCTGACCGATAGTGCCAGCCGGGTTCCGGTAACAATTCAACCGTCTGGTCAAAAATCAATGCTGTCTGGTGACAACTCGTCGCTACCGTATTTGGACTTTATCGAAGTGCCAGAAGAAGTGCGGCCAGGAGACAGGGTTGTGTCTTCAGGCGACGGGGGCGTTTTTCCGGCGGGTCTTCTGGTTGGGAGCGTGGTGCAGACACGTGACGCAAGGTTGCGGCTAAGACTATCTGCTGACTACGAGCGATTAGAGTTCTTGCGTGTTTTGCGTAGCCCTTCTGCCGAGGATATTAGTGGCCCTGCCGAATTGATTGGCCCGCTTTTGCCGCTGCCGGAAGAGACGGCGGCAGTGGAGGCGACCGATGGTTGAGGCTCCAAATGCCAACCGTTGGACCTATCACGGGCTATTTCTGGGTCTGGCAGCGTTGATTATTTTTGCCAAGCTTCTGCCATTGCATCCCGGTCCAGGACGAGTGCCCGGACCTGATGTCCTGCTGCTGGTTACATTTGCCTGGCTCATGCGGCGTCCAGATTTTGTGCCGCTTGTCCTGCCGCTAGTGGTGTTCTTCTGGGCTGATACCTTGTTTGTACGCCCACTTGGGCTTTGGACTGCATTGGTTCTAGTTGCAGTAGAGTTTTTGCGCGCTCGTGAGGCGTCAATGCGCGAACAGAGTTTCTTGCTTGAATGGCTTAGCGTTTCCACTGTGATCACGGCGATGTTTCTGGCAAACGCAATGATCCTGGCGATATTTGTTGTCGAACAGCCAAGCCTCGGATCGACACTTATCCGGTTGTTGGCGACGGTATTGATGTATCCGATAGTCGTTGCGCTTGCCGCGCGTGCGTTTGGAATTCGGAAAATCAGCCCTGGCGAAGTTGATCACAAGGGTCGCAGGCGATGAAACGAACCCCGAAAGATGCAGAGGAAGGATCGGCTCTGGTGACGCGCCGGGGGCTGGTTCTAGGCGGTCTTCAACTTGGTTTCATGGGCATTCTCGGCCTTCGCATGCGCCAGATGCAGGTTGAGGAGGCTGAGAATTACCGTCTTCTGGCCGAGGAAAACCGCATCAACATGCGTTTGATCCCGCCATCTCGCGGCATCATTTTTGATCGGAACGGTGTTCCAATCGCTTCTAACACGCCGAACTATCGGATCGTCATCGTGCGTGAAGATGTTCCAGACGTAGAAGAAACCATCGCTCAATTGAAGCGGCTCATTGATCTGGATCCCAATGAGCTGGAAAAGTCGATGCGCGAGATGTATCGGCGCAGCCCGTTTGTGCCCGTGACGCTGGCTGACCGGCTTGAGTGGGAGGAAGTGGCGGAGGTCGCGGTAAACGCCCCGGCTCTTCCGGGTGTGACACCGGATGTTGGGTTGTCGCGCGAGTACCCATTGGGAGAAGATTTCGCACATATTGTCGGTTACGTTGGACCTGTAAGTGACTACGATTTGTCGAAGATTGAGGATCCAGATCCGCTTTTACAAATTCCCAAGTTTCAAATCGGCAAAATTGGTGTTGAGACCAAGTTGGAGGGCCAGCTAAGGGGTCGCGCTGGAACAAAGCAGATCGAAGTGAATGCTGCTGGACGTGTCATGCGCGAGCTGGGGCGGGAAGAATTCACGCCAGGAACAGACTTGCAGCTTACTGTTGACCACGGCCTTCAAAACTATGCGCAGGCGCGTTTGGCCAACGAAAGTGCTGGTTCTGTAGTTATTGACGTCGAATCTGGTGACCTTTTGGCGCTGGCATCGGCCCCTTCGTTTGATCCGGATCTTTTCGTTCGCGGCATCTCGTCGAAAGACTACCGGTCATTGACAGAAAACAGATATAAACCGCTCTTCAACAAAACAGTTCAAGGCCTGTATCCACCCGGATCCACATTCAAGATGATGACAGGCCTTGCAGCCCTAAAAGCTGGCGTCATAGGTCCACGTGAGACTGTTTGGTGTCCAGGGCATATGAGCTTTGGTGGCCGGCGGTTCCATTGCTGGAAAAGGGGCGGGCACGGGTGGGTAGACCTGGATAAGGCTATCACCCAATCGTGCGACGTTTATTTCTACGAGGCGGCAAATCGCACAGGAATAGACCCACTTGCAGATCTTTGTCACGAGTTCGGACTTGGGCAGCGCCATGACTTACCCTTGTCTGCCGTTCGAGAGGGTATTGTTCCGTCGACGAAATGGAAGGCTCAGGCGCGTGGCGAGCGTTGGTTCCCTGGCGAAACCCTGAATACAGCAATTGGTCAGGGCGATGTCCTAACGTCACCGCTTCAATTGGCGATTATGGCGGCACGGATTGCCAGTGGACGTGCAGTTGTTCCGCGGTTGGTTAAATCGATCAACGGACTCGAGCAGCCGACAGAGCAACCGGCGGCGCTGGACGTTAGTCGTGCGCATCTTCAGATGATCCGGCAAGCGATGTACAATGTTTCAAATGGTCGACGCGGAACTGCGCGACGGTCACGTATCGTCGCGGACGGTATGCAGATGGCCGGAAAAACCGGCACCAGTCAGGTGCGCAATATTACCGCGGCGGAACGTGCACGTGGCGTATTCCGCAATGATCAGCTGCCGTGGGAGCGACGGGATCACGGGTTGTTCGTGGCCTATGCGCCCTTCGACAAACCCAAATACGCCATTGCGACAGTCGTTGAGCATGGCGGCGGAGGCTCAAGCGCCGCCGCACCGCCATCGAGAGATATTTTGCTCTATGCTTTGTATGGCGATGTGCCGCCAATTGAGGCTTATCCTTCGGATCAACGCGAACGCATTCGCGCAATGCAGGAAGAACTGGTGTTGCGTCCCCGACAAGAGCCGCCCAAGTCGCCGAGCCGCGCATGAGTTATCTCGAATATAAAGTTCAGACAGTTCCGACAGGCGCGCGCAAAATACTGCATGCAAACTGGGCACTGGTTTTACTTTTGACGGCTGTCGCTTGTGTCGGGTTTTTGATGCTTACTTCTGTCGCTGGCGGCGACGCGAGCCGCTGGGCCGAGCCTCAGATGAAACGTTTCGCGCTGGGCGTGGTGGTCATGATGATCATAGGCATGGTGCCGATCTGGTTTTGGCGAAACATGGCCGGTCTGGCGTATTTGGGTGCCTTGGGATTACTTTTGCTCGTCGAGTTTTTCGGCGTTGTTGGTATGGGCGCGCAGCGCTGGATTGATCTTGGATTCATGCGATTGCAGCCGTCTGAGGTGATGAAAATCTCGTTGGTAATGATATTGGCCGCCTATTACGACTGGCTGCCGCTTTCGAAAGTGTCACGACCGTTTTGGGTTGTTCTTCCGGTTATCTTAATCTTGATTCCAACGGCGTTGGTTTTGAAACAACCGGATCTCGGAACCGCTATATTGCTTGTCGCTGGCGGTGGCATCGTAATGTTTTGTGCCGGAGTGTCCTGGTGGTATTTCAGCGCGGTAATCGGTGCTGTCGGGGTACTTGTTTATACTGTCTTCTCATCGCGCGGGACAGAATGGCAATTGCTAAAGGACTATCAGTTTCGGCGCATTGATACGTTTCTTGATCCGGCAACGGATCCGCTGGGGGCTGGTTATCATATTACACAATCAAAGATCGCTCTGGGGTCAGGAGGCTGGACCGGCAAAGGCTTTATGCAAGGCACGCAGTCTAGGTTGAATTTTTTACCCGAAAAGCACACCGATTTCATCTTCACCACGCTTGCGGAAGAGTTTGGGTTTATTGGGGGTATGTCTCTCTTGGTACTATATGGATTGATAATTTTGTTTTGCGTCGTGTCCGCCGTTCAAAACAAAGACAGGTTTGGAGCCCTGCTGACTCTTGGAATTGCAGGGACACTGTTCCTATTCTTCGCTGTTAATATGTCTATGGTTATGGGGCTGGCACCTGTGGTGGGCGTGCCTTTGCCTTTGGTTAGCTACGGTGGGTCGGCCATGTTAGTTCTTCTGGCCGCATTTGGGTTGGTTCAATCGGCCCACATCCACAGAATGCGAAGTCGATGACTGTAGTTATGTTTGCCGCCTCTCAATCAGACTGGGTGATGTATCAACCGCATTTGATGAAAGCCTTCCTTGAAGTTGGGGTTGATGCCGAACTGACGCAAAGTGCTGATCCAAGCAGCGTGGAGTACATCATTTATGCGCCCGACAGCAAATTGCAGGATTTTTCGCCCTACAGAAGACTTAAGGCAGTCCTAAATCTGTGGGCCGGTGTGGAAGGTGTAGTTGGCAACGAAACGCTGAACGTTCCACTGGCACGGATGGTCGATGGTGGGTTGACTGAAGGCATGGTCGAGTGGTGCGTAGGGCACGTTATGCGGCATCATCTGGACACCGACCGAGATGTATTGCGGAGCGATCAGCAGTGGCAGCCGCATGTCCCACCATTGGCACGGGATCGGCAGATTGGCATTCTTGGACTGGGTGAGCTTGGCACTGCGGTCGCGCAGACATTGATGGAGCTAAATTTTCAGGTTTGTGGCTGGAGCCGATCACAAAAGCGCATAAGGGACCTAGAGTGCAGAAGCAGTGATGACGGGCTAATTGAAATCCTTTCCAGTGCGGAAATATTGGTTCTGTTACTGCCACTAACAGCAGGAACGCGAGACATTCTTAACAAGGATCGACTCGCGCTGATGCCGAAAGGAGCTGTTGTCATAAATCCAGGCCGGGGGCCGCTTATTGATGACGCTGCTTTACTTGCGGCCCTAGACAGCGGCCATCTGGGTCACGCGACGTTGGATGTGTTTCGAGAAGAACCCTTGCCGCGGGAACATCCGTTTTGGATAAATCCGAGAGTTACCGTGACGCCCCATGTTGCTGCGGCGACAAGAGTAGAAAGTGCCGCGCGCGTTGTTGCTGAAAACGTTCGCCGTGGCGAAGCAGGTGAGCCTTTTGTGCATTTGGTAGACCGACATGCAGGGTACTGAGCAAAAATTCAGCGCAATCGGGGCGGTTTAGCAGGGTCTGTCCCGGGGGCTGAGGGTAACTCTGGTTTGGCGATTGTTGGCAGGTCAAATCGAAGTCCGACTTTTGCAAGTTTCGCGGCTATTGGGTCGGTGGTTTGAAAAAAAGCGACATCCAACTGGCCCGCTTCGATACCGGAAAAGACCAAAGTGTCACTTATTGCCTGAGCAAGATCACTCTCGGCGCCAGGAATGGGATCGATCATTGCTAGCAAATGTCCACGCTGACCGCTTTGATATTTGACCGCTACGAGGTAGGCGAGTTTTGCGAGTCCGGCGGCAAGTGCCAATTTAGTGTCGAGACCTGACACCAGTTGTCCGGGCAGTCCGAATGGCGCTGAAACTTCGCTGATGTCACCATTTTCTTCGGTTGGACGTGTGCCAAGGGTTTCTACAAGCCAATGTACGGCATCCGCAGGAATGAGCATCGATGACGGGGCGACGCCAAGATTTAAGCCTAATCCAATAGACCTGTCTTTGATCATGGATGCGATGGCCCGCCCGGTTAGCGCCGCGTAAGGCGAGCTTTGTCCGGTAAATTCGGTCAGCCGGTATTCACGGTCAAACACAAGCGCGAATGTGCCATCAGATGTCTCGAATATCTGAGGCTCAATGTTATCCCCGTCGGGATCAGATTTGAGAAGGAGGAACAATTCGTTCACCGCAAGACACTCATAGAAAGCCATGCGCGGCTGGGTATCCTCAGGCGCCTCTGTCATTAGTTGGTGTGTGAGGTCGAGTGCGGTGCTGTTCATTTCAGAATGCTTTTTAACCGGGATCGTAGGACCGGCAATAGCTCGATTTCAAACCAGGGGTTCTTTTTAATCCAACCGGTATTTCTCCAGGAAGGATGGGGAAGTGGAATAACGCCCGGCTTTATCTCTCTCCAATTCTTAACGGTATCTGTTACGCTCAGATTTGTTTTCAAATGCCATCGCTGCGCATAGCCTCCAACCAAGAGAGTGAGTTCGACATTGTAGAGGTTTTCCAGAATATCTGCGCGCCAAGTGTCGGCGCATACTTTTGGCGGAGGCAAGTCGGAACCGGCTGCATTATAGCCGGGAAAACAGAACGCCATGGGTAATATCGCGATTTTTGATCTGTCGTAAAACGTCTCTTTATCGAGTCCCATCCAATCGCGTAGGCGATCACCTGATGGATCCCAAAAGGGGCGCCCATCTTCATGAACACGCATGCCTGGTGCCTGACCCGCGATTAGAATTCGTGCGTTCGAGCTGAACCAAATAATCGGGCGAGGCGAATGTTGGGTTTTGGTCGCGGCGAACTTGCTTGCGCATATTGTGCAAGCGGCCAGTTTGGATTGGATTGGCGATAGTTTGTCAGTCATGTGAGCGAGTTATCGGCTTTGTAAGACGCTGTTCGCAAGGGGGTTGACATCATTTCGATAATTCTAGAAATATAGAAATATGATAAATGCACCCGACCACTCCCTTGATCTTGTTCGTGCCGCGTCGACTTTTTCGGCACTTGGTTCTGAACAACGGCTTGCGGTTTTGCGTTGCCTTGTGCGCGCTGGGCCGGACGGCCTGCCGATCGGCGAACTTGGCAAACGCACGGGAGTAACTGGTTCGACGCTGACGCATCATATGAAGCTGTTGTCGGCTGCCGGTCTGGTGCGCCAACAACGTGAAGGCAGGCGCATCATCTGCATAGGTGCTGCATATGACCAGATGCGGGCCTTATCGGACTATCTGTTGAATGAATGCTGTGCAGACAGTGAAGTGCCGCATGAGGGATACCACCATGGTTGATATGTCAATCGTCCAAAAGGTATGGCCCCGGATTGATCGGGCATGGCTGGCGGTATTTCTGCTTCCGTTGATTGTTGGCGCCTTTAGCCCGTCACAAGCGGTGGAAACCGTGCGGTTTGCTGGCAAAACAATGGTCACGACTGGCGCATTCATCGCATTTGCGGTCCCTGCTGTCGGCTATCTGAAAGCAACGGGAGCTGAGGCGTTGCTGGCCAAAGCGTTCGAAGGGCGCGAAGTTCGCATGATCTTCATGGCGGCCTTGTTGGGTGGCATCTCACCCTTTTGTTCATGCGAGGTCATTCCGTTTATTGCAGCATTGCTTGCCGTCGGTGCACCACTTTCCGCTGTAATGGCATTCTGGCTGTCATCGCCACTGATGGACCCCGCGATGTTCTTGATCACCGCGGGCACTTTGGGGCTTCCTTTTGCTCTGGCCAAGACTGTCGCAGCTGTTGGTTTAGGCTTAATGGGTGGCGCGACCGTGTATTTGTTTGCAAAGAGCCGGGTGTTTGAAGACCCATTGCGCCCCCAACCCAACGCGAAATCTTGTGGTTGTGGCCCTTCTCCCTTCAGTGGACAGACGGCATGGCGGTTTTGGAACGAGGCTTCGCGCCGCAGAATTTTCGGTGAAACGGTGCTGGAGAACGCGTTGTTCTTGGGCAAGTGGTTGCTTCTGGCCTACATGATTGAATCTCTTATGCTGGCTTACGTGCCGGCTGAGTTTATTGCCAAAGCACTTGGCGGCGACGGCATGTGGCCAATATTCATGGGAGCTTTGGTTGGCGCACCTGCATATTTGAATGGTTACGCTGCAGTGCCGCTAGTGGATGCCCTGCTGGCGCAGGGAATGGCGCCCGGCGCTGCGATGTCCTTTGTGCTGGCCGGGGGTGTAAGTTGCATCCCTGCAGCTCTGGCAGTTTGGGCGCTGGTGAAGCCCCGGGTCTTTGCCGCATATTTGGGAATTGCCATTACTGGTGCTCTCATTGCTGGTGTTATTTGGTCATTCTTAGCGGTGTAGGCCCCACTTAGTGATTGGCAACAAAGTGTTCGCAGTAATGCCGGAAGTCTTTCGATTTCCCGCTGTCATGTGAAAATAATTAATCTTTTAATGGTTTAAGCGGAATGCCGCTTTCGTTGTGCTCACTGTCAGCGTCAAATTGCGGCCAGGCAGCTTTTGATTGCCTATTGCCTGGTCCTTCCGTCATAATGTCGCCCAAAGGCCATGAAAGGCCTGAAGTGTCGGACTGGTTAATGACCGGCAAAACATGAGGCTCTGCGAGCGATCGCATGATAGAATTCAGGAACGTCAGCAAGTCCTTTTGGACCGGTGAACGGCGCAAGGTTATCCTTGATAACGCCTCTTTCCGTGTTGAGCTGGGCAATTCCGTAGGAATCCTTGCGCCAAACGGCGCCGGGAAGACGACGCTGGTCAACATGATGTCGGGGCTAGAGAAGCCCGACGAAGGCAAGATCATTCGCCGCTCGCGGATTTCGTTTCCGTTGGGTTTCATGGGCGGCGTTGCGAACAAATTATCCGCGATGGAAAATGCTCGATTCATAGCACGGCTCTACGGTAAGGATCCCGACTATCTGGAGGCATTCTGTCGTTGGGTTTGTGGGCTGGAAGAATACTTTGATATGCCAGTCGGGACTTACAGTTTGGGCATGCGCGCAAGGTTCAGTTTTGCACTGTTGTTGGCGTTGGACTTCGATATTTATCTGATTGACGGGGGCATGCCAGGCACAACGGATGCCGAGTTCAACCGTAAGGCGGGAACCATTCTGCGTGAAAGGTTGAAAACGGCAACAGTTGTTATTGTTAGTCATCAGGCCAGCACACTTGAAAAATTCTGTCGCAGCGCCGCTGTCCTGAAAGATGGGCAGCTCGTGATGTTTGACACACTCGAAGAGGCGAAAGAACTTTATGACTACGAACCCGAAAGCGCGTAAATTCCGCATTCGACGCAGTGCGACCCCCAAGGTGGAAAGTGCGCGCAAGGCGGCTTCAAAGCTACCTAATGATGACGGTTTTGGCGATGCGCCGTTTCCGGGTTCTGCGGCAGCAGAGCGTGAGACTGCCGCTGTTGATCAGGGCATATCGGAAATACGGCGCGAAGGTTTGACTGGCCGTCAACTGCGAGTGGCACGCCGACTGGCTCAGAAAAATGGATTGGATCCGGCCTCAGATTTTGATGCCGTACGCCTTTTGCGCGCAAACGGAATTGACCCATTCGATCGCGCAAATCTGTTAGAGTTGGTTTCCGCGCGGGAATCTTCGAAACCCGGCAACACAAGAGGGCCAACGCGGCAAACCAGCAAGCCTGGTGCAGCAGTTCAAAAGTCGCCAAACCCCAAAAACCTGCCGCAAACAGTCGAACCAAAGAAGACAAATCTGCCAGGTCCTGTGGTCCCTCCGGGTTCCGGATTTGACAGCAGCGAGATGGAACGTATTCAACGCGACATCGTACGAAGACGCAGGCAAAGCTTGATTTTCCTGGGCCTGCGACTGACTGCGTTCATATTCCTGCCAACTTTTCTTGCGTGGGTCTATTTCGCCTATGTAGCGTCTCCTGGGTACGCCACAAAATCTGAGTTTATTGTTCAGCAGGCCGAATCCTCTGGCACAGCCCCCGGTTTGCTGGGGAATACATCCCTGGCAACATCCCAGGACTCGATCATGGTTCAGGATTTCTTGATGTCGCGTGAAGCGATGCTGCGTCTTGACGAAGAGCACGGTTACCGGGCCCATTTCAGTGGTCCGGAAGTCGACGCACTGCAACGCATTCCGGACAATCCTTCTAACGAAGCTGTTTATAGCCATTACAAAAACAATGTGACGGTTGGGTATAATCCGACCGAAGGTGTTATCCGTATGGAGGTTTCGGCGCTGACACCGGCGATGTCGGGCACTTTTTCGGAAGCTCTCATAAGTTATGCTGAAGCCTGTGTGGACAAGGTTACCGAACGCAAGCGCGCCGATCAAATGCAGGGATCGCGCGAGAGTTTTGATGAAGCCGAGGCCAAAATGATCGGGGCGCAGCAACGCGTACTGGAGCTACAAGAAAGTCTGGGCGTTGTTGATCCGGTTAGCGAAACCAGCTCGCTGATGTCTCAGATCAGCAGTTTCGAAGTTCAAGTCGCCGAAAAACGACTGCAGCTTCAGCAACTCTTGGACAATACCCGCCCCAATGAGGCCCGTGTCGCGGGCGTTCAGGGAGATATTCGCCGTATGGAGGATTTGATCACAGACCTTCGGCTACAGTTAACGTCGCAATCTCAATCCCAAGGCTCACTGGCATCAATGTCCGCGCGGTTGCGCATGGCCGAGGTGGACTTGGAAACGCGGACAATGATCATGCAGGAATCCCTTCAGCAAATGGAAGCGGCGCGTATCGAAGCCATGCGTCAGGTGCGCTTCCTTTCGCTTGGTGTTGCTCCGATTCCACCAGACGAACCTACTTATCCCAGGGTGTTCGAGAACACGTTGATAACGCTGCTGATTTTCACCGGCATTTATCTTGTGATCTCGCTGACGGTGGCTGTTTTACGCGAGCAGGTTTCCAACTGATCGCCAAAGCCAGCCGGTGTTGAACTTTTTCCACTTTCAGGGTCTTGCGCCATGCCGACACTCTGAGTAAGTAACGCCAGCCTGTTGGGGTGTAGCCAAGTGGTAAGGCAACGCTTTTTGGTAGCGTGTATCGTAGGTTCGAATCCTACCACCCCAGCCAGGCAGTCCAGCAAATTCATCCTCCACAAACTTCCCCTTATATTCTCCCGCGTTTGCGGGGGCTTGGCAGGGTTTCTGTCATGGAGAGACGCCTGTGGGAGCGATTATTAGCTCTGATATGCGCGCAAGTCTCTCATTGCGATTCCGGCGGTACGAGTTTGGGTGTTGAGGGAATTGCTGTGATCAAAGCGCGGCGAAGACGTCCCGCTGCTTTGTCCAGTCCGATGGAATGTCGTTCTTGATGAGATAGTCTGAAGTGAGACCACAAGGTTGTTCACCTGTTGCGATGGCATCAAGCATGACCGGAGCAGGAAACCTTCACGCTGGATATGGCCTACGACACGATCCACAACATCGCGTCCAAGGACCAGCAGCACCTGCGCGTCCAGCCCTCGGGCACGACGGTCACCCAGAAGAAAACCAGCTATGACTGGACCTACAGCTATGGTTCTGCGCAGCCCCACGCGCCCAGCCTGATCGGCGATCACGCCTATTCCTACGACCTGAACGGCAACCAGCTTGGCTGGGATCACACCTCAAACGGCACCCGCCGGACGATCCTCTGGGACGAAGAAAACCGCATCCAGGAGGTTGCCGATAACGGCCACGCCAAGACCTACAAATACGACGACGCCGGTGAACGGGTGATCAAACGCGGACCGCAAGGCGAAACCGCTTACGTCAACCAGTTCTACACCATCCGCAATCGCGAGGTCGGCACCAAGCACGTCTTTGCAGGCGGCACGCGGCTGGTCTCCAAGCTCTTGTTCCAGCCGAAAGACAGCGACGGCGACGGTGTTGCTGACCCATTCCCCGGCTGCGAGAACGCGCCCTGGGGCTGGCTTCCGGCGTTCCATATTCACCCAAATACCCGCACTGCAATTCGCGTTCGAGCGTCAGCGAGAGGCAGCGAATTGTGGTTCAATACCAATTTGGAACGCCCACCAACAACAACGGCAACGGCAATGGCCAGGGTCCGTGCTCGAACAATGGTCAGGGCAGCGGCAGTGGCGGCAGCGGGCCGGAAGTCTTTGAAAAGGATCAGTATTACTACCATCCCGATCACCTCGGCTCATGGTCCTACGTGACCGACCTGGACGGCGACGTCTTCCAGCACCTGGAGTATTTCCCCTTCGGCGAAACCTGGGTCGAGGAGCATTCCAACACCCAACGCACCCCATGGCTGTTCACCGGCAAAGAGCTGGATGAAGAGACCGGCCTCTACTACTTCGGCGCGCGGTATTACGATCCGAGGACGAGTGTGTGGCAATCGCCGGATCCGATTTTGGCGGGCCGCCTCCTTGGTGAAGGCGCTTGGAGAGGTGTATTCGTCAATCGAAATTCACTTTCCGAAGTTTTTCCCCAACAGTGCGTTGTTCTTTTCAAGTATTTTGATGATCCGCTTGCAGCATTCCTCGCTCATACTGCCCCCAGGATTGCCCGTTGCTGGTGGCTGACGCACTGCGCCTTGGACATACTTGGCGCGCACTACTTCTCGTTTCACAGGTTCACCATCACGGGAATATCCTGTCGCGCGGAATTTGAAGGTATAGCTCCCCGCCTGCGCGGTTGGTGTAAACACGCCTGCGTATTCACCGTCCGGTACGGCACCATCGCTAAGAGTGATGCCGGTCCATTCCTGCCCATTTGGCGCGCGAACATCTACCGTAACTGTGCATCCCAATACAGGTAGCCCCGCTTCGGTTGGAACCGCGGTCATTGTGATCGGATCCCCAACGTTGACGCTTCCCGCTGACAGATATGCCTGTAGCCGGAAGTTCGATCCGACGCCGATAGCAAAGCCGTAGTCGACAGGTTTTTTCGAGTCTCCGCACTTTTCGGGAAGAAATCCCATTCTTTGCGTCTCGCGCGCATCGGGAGTGCCACGGCAGACTCTTCCGTCATGTTGGACAATCAATTTCCAACGCCCGGCGTATCTTTTGGGTTCCTTAGCAGGAAGTTGGAATTCGACAAACCGTGATGCCTCGGTTGCGCCGGCTCGCAGCGCGAAGTCAGCCGGTATTGTGGACGGATCGACAATTTCACCGAGGGGTGTTTCAAGCCAGAATGGCACGCGTAGACCGTCAAGATCGTAGACGACCACCATGCCGCTTACGTCCCCGCGCAGGACATCAAATTCATAAGCATGTTTTTCTCCAGCTTGGATCGTCGTCTTGGGGTCTTCAATTGTCGATGTGTCCACGAGATCCATATAGATCTGCGTGTAGAATTTCATGAGCTGGAACAGCGTGTCCGGCGACGTTGGATCAACGGTGCCATAGTAGCCACCTGCAGCACTTGAAATCGAAGCCAGTTGCATCGTGTCAATATTTTCGCCCGTGCCGAGTCCAATCCCGTAAATGTCTACATCGCCCGGTGGGGCATAAGGTTCGGTATCAATGAAATTGCTTGTGTTTGCAGGGTCGCGGGCTTGACCGCCCAAAATTGAGTAATGGCGGTTGTCGTCTGGGTTCAAGTAAGCGGTATTGTCCAGGCCATCGGTAAGCACAATCATCGCCTTAACCAGTTCTGCGGGCATCGCCCCGGCGCGCGGAACCGCAAACTCCTTTTCGCCAACCATCATGCCTGCCGCTATTGCAGTCCAGCCATCTGGAACCAACTCCGGTTCGCCAGCATTAATTGCATTGACCTTGGCGCCCTGATTGCCAGCAGTGATTTCGTCAATTCCAAGAAAAGTATTGGCGTTCGTCGAATAGGACGTGGCCGCGACGCGGTTCTCGATATCTGGAGGCATTAGATTGACCAAAAGCCGACCGGCATGAATTGCCGCCTGCATCTTGGTCCCTCCGCCAGGGATGGCGTCATCCATGCTGCCAGATCGGTCAAGCACAGCAACAGCGTCCACAACATTGCCCGCGATAATGTCACCTGAGAGGGTGTAATCAAAGCTTGCCGCTGCGGATGCATCGTTGTGGTTATTGATCGTGAGTAGCGCGTTTGCAGTCGCAGGAGGTGCGCCGTCAGCATAAAAGACGACCGGAACAATAACCTCTCCGTCACCGATGGGGCCAGATCCGCAAGACTGAGTGGGATCAACGGAAAATGTGCGCGATGCGACAACATCAGTAATAGATGTGGTGCTTTGCAAAATACCAAAAAGTGCGGCGTCGGCACCCGAGATCGAAGCAGTAAATACGAGCGTATCATCGCCTGTGTTCTCGACCTTGATGAACTTCACCATTCGGTATCCTCGGCGCACCTCACCAAATGCCGGGAAAGGTGCCGGAGGTGCCTGAATGACCGCGTTTGGAATGCAGCCTTCACCGTTCAAAACAACCGTTTTGTTGCTCCCAGGATTGACCCCAACCGAAATGTTGGCCGACACTGGGCCCTCGGCGGTCGGTGAAAACGCGACAGGTACCGTTACACTTTGGCCGCAAGTCAAATTCGCGTTCGTCCCGGACCACTGAAACACGGCTCCCGGTGGCGCACCCGCAATCGTGACAGAAATCGGAACATCTCCGGAGTTGGTAACCGTGAAGCCTGCGTTTTCAATTGTGCCTACGGGCGTATGCCCGAAATTTACTGCACCCGGGCTCACCGAACAATCGGCCTCGGCCTGTTCGCCGCGACCATCACACTCCAGTTCCGAATCGCCGCCGCTATTGTTCACCGTCGCAACAGGCAGTGTCACGTTGTTGTAAATTCCGGTAACCGCCGGATCAAATAGCACCGTCGCTGTCATAGACTCACCAGGTTCCAGTTCGGCAGGCATTCCCGTGCTGGTAGAAATAACTGAGTAGGGTGCCACATCTTGGATGCCGTTGATCGTCAAGCAATCTGTTCCCGAATTCTGCAACGTAAACTGCTCTGTCGCTGCAGGTTGCGCACAGCCGCCCAGTTTGACGGTTCCGAAGTTCCGGCTGGACGGAGTCACGTTGAGCTGTCCGGAAGGATTCGGGCAGGGGCCAGCGATAACTGTCCCGCCGTGTTTGATCTGTGTGGCCCCTGCGATGGCCTCACCGGAAATTTCTAGCGTGGGAATGAACGGCACTACACCGCCGCAGAGTAGGTCGCCGGTGTCACTTCGGAAGATACCGCCGATCGCTGTATTGATAGTTCCAGGTGCCCCGATCAAGCATGCGCTGCCCGTGCCTTGGCTAAATTGTAGCCAAGGAATTTGGTTTTGCGGAACCGATGTCATCAAAGCAATTTTGGTTGTAATCGAGCTCGCAACAAAATCGACGATTACAACTGTTGCGGTCTGCGGCCCAATACCTGTGCCAAGAAAAAGCACAGCAAGGTAATTATTTGAGCCAAAGAACTTGTGGCGAACAACCTGAGAACCACCCGCTGTGAATGGCATGCTCCCGTTGGGGCCAGAGACAACCAATGTGCCCCCCGTATAATCACAAGACCTGTCGCCGTGGGCTTCGTCGGTCGATGCCCAGATGCCTTGAACATTGTCGATAAACAGCCCGAATGATGGGGCAGGAAAAGGATTACATGCCATAGCAATGCTCCATTGAAAATGTGTTTTCGCGCAAAATCGCGCTAGAATATAGAAGGCGCAAAACTGATGCGCTCGAGTGTAGTTGAATGATTTGACCTTAGAGCAAAATTCACAATTTGCAAAATGACCAGACAAGCTGAATTTTGCCGTGCAATTTTTCGGTCATTGATTTTTTGAGGTGCTATAGCGGAACTACAACCCGCTGGAGGTAATTATCAAAGTCCGAGAACGCGCATTCCTCGGTGTCCAGACACTAATTGTCGCCGGTATCACGACCCATTGGGCCGTAGAGGGAACCGTTAGGGTTGCCGCTGATCGTGGGTTCGATTGTATTATACTCACAGATTGCGTTGCATCCGCCAACATTTCTGTACACGAAGAGGCGCTCGAACGCATGGATTCAATAAGTCGACTTGCTACATCCTCCGATGTGATAATTAGCCTGTAAACTATCTGAACATCTTTCCTGACGAAACTTGCCGGCCACGATTTGCGTGGATTTTGATGGCGCACAGCTCCCGTCATCTAAACGACTGTATCCGACGGCTGCTCCGTCCCGCAAAGCGGACCAACTATGCTCTAGGCCGCAGACCCGCCCACGGTCAGCCCACCGATCAACAAGGTCGGCTGGCCCACACCGACCGGCACCCATTGGCCGTTCTTGCCGCAGTTGCCGACGCCGGGGTCGAGTTTCATGTCGTTGCCGATGGCGCGGATTTGTTTCAGGGCGGTGGCTCCGTCGCCAATGAGCGTCGCGCCTTTGACTGGCGCTCCGACTTTGCCGTTTTGCACCCGGTAAGCCTCGGTGCAGGAGAAGACGAATTTGCCGTTGGTGATATCGACCTGACCGCCGCCAAAGCCGACGGCGTAGATGCCGTCTTTCAGATCGGACACGATGCTGGCGGGATCGGTGTCGCCCGACAGCATGTAGGTGTTGGTCATGCGGGGCATGGGCGCATGGGCGAAGCTTTGGCGGCGACCGTTGCCTGTGGGTTTCACGCCCATCAGGCGGGCGTTCTGGCGATCTTGCATATAGCCGACCAACACGCCGTCTTCGATCAGGGTGTTTTTCGCCGAGGGCGTGCCTTCGTCATCGACGGTGATTGAGCCGCGGCGATCGGGGATCGTGCCGTCATCCAGAACCGTCACGCCTTTGGCGGCGATCTGTTGGCCCATGAGTCCGGCGAAGGCAGAAGATTTCTTGCGATTGAAGTCGCCTTCCAAACCGTGACCGATGGCCTCGTGCAACAGAATGCCGGGCCAGCCGGGGCTAAGCGCGACGTCCATGACGCCAGCCGGGGCAGGCACCGCATCCAGGTTCAAAAGCGCGATACGCAGGGCTTCGCGGGTGGCAGATTGCCAGTGTTCGGGGTCGATCAGGCCGGTCAGGGCCTGGCGTCCGCCGCCGCCGGCATTGCCGCTTTCGCGGCGTCCGTTGTGTTCGACGATCACGCTGACGTTCAGGCGGGTCATCGGGCGCGCGTCGGTGACGCTGTGGCCTTCGGGGCGCAGAATGACGACCTCTTGCAGAGAGGCGGCCAGGGTCGCGGACACCTGGATGACCCGGGAGTCCAGATCACGGGCGAAGGTGTCTATATCGCGCAATGTCTCGATTTTCACTGGAAACTCAGCGTCTTCCATCGGGTTTTCGTCGGAGTAGAGTCGTTGATTGGTGTGCTGTGGCGCATCTGCCAATGTGCCTCCGCCTTCGCCCACGGCCAGCCGCGCGGTAGCCACGGCGCGCTTTAGCGAGGCTTCGCTAACTTCGGTGGAGTGGGCATACCCGGCGGTTTCGCCATTGACCGCGCGTAGCCCGAACCCTTCGGATGCATCGTAGCTGGCGGTGCGCACGCGACCGTCGTCATAAGACAGCACTTCCGAGCGGCGGCGTTCAAGAAAAAGCTCGCCATCATCGGCGCCCGCAACCGCTTCGCGCAGAAGCTTCAAAGCGGTGCCTTCGTCTAGCAGGGTTTCAAACGGGCGGAATGGGGCGGCGTCAGACATGCAAAATCCTCGTTAAGGTGGGGCGAAAGCGGCTGAATGCCGCAATGCTTAGCCTTGTTCCTGAACCTCTAATATGATTTCAACTGGCCGAAGAACAACAGGCACGCGCGAATTCGAATCTGCGCGTCGTAAACGCCAACAGAAACAGGACCGTCTCAGCATGCGTCTTTCTACCCTATTTACCGGACTGGCTGCCGCCTTTGGCGCAGCAACCACTGCCACCGCGCAGGACCTGCCCGTCATTGGTGCCCCCGTTCCGTCGGGCACAGGATTTCAGCCTGCTGTCACCGAGGTAGCTCGCGATCTGCAATGGCTGGATGGCATGCTTTTGGTTATCTGCACTTTGATCACATTGTTTGTCGTGGGCCTGCTGGCGATTGTGATTTTCAAATACAACCGGAAAGCCAACCCAGAGCCGGCGACATTCACCCATAACACTTCGATTGAGGTGACCTGGACTGTTGTGCCGATTGTGATCCTGGTCTTTATCGGGGCGTTTTCGCTGCTGGTTCTGTTCAAGCAGCAGGAAATTCCCGAAGGCGAAGTGATCGTCAAAGCAACCGGTTTCCAGTGGTATTGGGGTTATGAGTATCCCGACGAGGGGATCGAGTTTGAAAGCTTTATGGTCGATGGCGCTTACAAGATCGACGATGAAGCCGCAGGCTGGGGCGGCGATCAGGCGATGAGCCCGCCGCAGGTTCTGGATGATGTTGCCGTCGCGAAGCTGGAGTATTTTGGGTATTCCCGTGATGAGTTCCTGTTGGCAACCGATACGGCGGTAGTGATCCCAACGGGGAAGATCGTTGTAGTTCAGGTGACCGGCGCGGACGTGATCCACGCATGGACCATTCCGGCCTTTGGCGTGAAGCAGGATGCGGTTCCGGGACGTCTGGCCGAGATGTGGTTTGAAGTCGAGGAAGGGCAGGAAGGCATTTACTTCGGTCAGTGTTCCGAGCTTTGCGGACTTGCCCACGCTTACATGCCGATCACAGTGAAAGCTGTGACCTGGGAAGATTATCAGGCCTGGCTTGCCGAGACCAAGATCGCGCAAGGCATTGTCGACGACCCCATTCAGGTTGCGGCCGCGGAGTAAATCGAAAGCATGGCCGAGCTGACTGCCAGCGAAACACGCGAGTATGAACCGACATTCGGGGATTACGTCGCGCTGTTGAAACCACGGGTGATGTCGCTCGTGGTCTTCACCGCTATGGTGGGTTTGCTGGTGGCACCGGTGTCTTTGCATCCGATTGAAGGCTTTGCCGCGATCCTGTTCATCGCGCTGGGCGCGGGTGCCTCGGGCGCTTTGAACATGTGGTATGACGCCGACATTGATTCGGTGATGCGCCGGACAGCGAAGCGCCCGATTCCAAGTGGACGGGTGGCCCCGGGCGAGGCTTTGGCCATTGGCATTGGGCTTTCGGGCATTTCCATTGTGATGCTGGCGCTTGCAACCAATCTGGTAGCTGCGGGTTTGCTGGCCTTTACGATCTTCTTTTACGCCGTTGTTTACACGATGTGGTTGAAGCGCTGGACGCCGCAGAACATTGTGATTGGCGGCGCTGCCGGGGCGTTCCCGCCGATGATCGGCTGGGTCGCAGCGACAGGTTCCGTTTCGCTGGAAGCAATTTTGATGTTCGCCATCATCTTCATGTGGACGCCACCGCATTTCTGGGCGTTGGCGCTGTTCATGCGCTCGGATTATGACGATGCGGGCGTGCCAATGCTGACAGTGACCCATGGGCGACCCGCGACACGGCGGCATATTCTGATTTACACGGCGCTGCTGGCGCCGGTTGCGCTTTGGTTGGCGCTGACGCCCATCGCAGGGCCTGTGACATTGATCGTCACGATTGTGATGAACGTCTGGTTCCTGAAAGGGGCCTATGACATCTGGCGGCGTGACGAGGTAATGGCCGAAGCCGATGACTATAAGGTCGAGAAATCCTTCTTCTGGTTTTCGCTGATCTATCTGTTCGCGCATTTCAGTGGCTTGCTGATTGATGCCGGTCTGCGGATGGGGGGCGTTCTTTAAATGGAGATCAAAGCCACCCACGAACTTCACAAGCGCCGGTTGTCGCGAAACGTAGGTGTTGGGCTGACCTTGGCCGGCTTAATCGCCGTGGTTTTTGGACTGACGGTGGTGAAAGTCACCAACGGTGGACTGTTTCAGGGTTACGACCATGTAGTACGCCCGGAAGTTACAGTCGAGGACGCATCGTGAGCGATAGTCCAAACTTTAAAACCCCAATGGAGCCAAAGCAGAAGACGGCGTTGCAGCTGGTTGGCGTTGTTGTGTTCATGGCCTCGCTGGCCTGGGCTTCGGTGCCGCTGTATGACTGGTTCTGTAAGGTGACCGGTTGGGGCGGCGAGACGAACGTGGCCTCGGCCGCGCCGGAACAGGCGTTGGAACAGACCATTAAGATCCGCTTTGATGCTTCGACCGAGTCCGGGATGGCCTGGGAATTCAAACAGGTTGAAACCCAGATGGAAATTCGCATCGGCGAAGAGGGTCTGGCGTTTTACGAGGCATACAACCCGACCGACCGGGTGATTGCAGGAACGGCCAGTTTCAACGTGGCACCTTTTGCGGCGGGCCTCTATTTTTCGAAAATCCAGTGTTTCTGCTTTGAAATGCAGGTGCTTCAGCCCGGTGAACGGGTGATGATGCCGGTCAGCTTCTTTGTTGACCCCGAAATTCTGGAAGACGCGGACGCCAAACACGTGCCGGTGATTACGCTGAGCTATACTTTCCACGAAACTGACCTGCCCGAGGACTATCAGTCTTTGGAAGCAGCCGTTACAATCAATGACAACGATAATGCCCGAGGGAACCTCTGACATGGCGCATGAGAAAAACCACGACTACCACATTCTGAACCCCTCTGTTTGGCCCTTTGTCGGAGCCGTGTCCGGGTTCGCCATGCTATTTGGCGCCGTGCTCTGGATGCACGATGTAACGCCGTTTCTGTTCTTCATCGGCTTTGCGGGCGTGCTTTACGTGATGTTCGCCTGGTGGTCCGAAGTTGTGAACGAAAGCGGTATTGGCGATCACACGCCAGTTGTGCGTCTGGGTCTGCGCTATGGGTTCATCCTGTTCATCATGTCCGAGATCATGTTCTTTTCGGCCTGGTTCTGGAGCTTTTTCAAGCACGCGATTTATCCGATGCACCCAGACGGGATCAGCCCTGCGGTGGATGGTATCTGGCCGCCGGTTGGTATTGAGACCTTCGATCCCTGGCATCTGCCGTTGATTAACACGTTGATCCTGTTGTGTTCGGGTGCAGCGGCGACATGGGCGCACCATGCGCTGGCGCATGAGAATAACCGCAAGGACGTCGCCAGTGGCCTGATCATTGCGGTATTGCTGGGTGTGCTGTTCACGGTCTTTCAGGCCTATGAATATAGCCACGCGGCCTTTGGGTTCTCGGGCAATATTTATGGCGCGAACTTCTTCATGGCGACAGGTTTCCACGGGTTCCACGTGGTTGTCGGCACGATCTTCCTGTTCGTTTGCTATATGCGTTTGCGGGCCGGTCACTTTACACCTGAAAAGCACATCGGGTTTGAGGCCGCCGCATGGTATTGGCACTTTGTCGATGTGGTCTGGCTGTTCCTGTTTGCCGCGATCTACATCTGGGGCGCGTAAAACAGGAATTTCTCGCCTCCGGCGGGAGTATTTCTAATCAGAAGAAGGCGCGGGTTTAGTCTCGCGCCTTTTCGGTTAAAAGGCTGTCATGCGGCGTCTTATCCTTCCCTTGATATTTGGCATCGTTGGCACTTTGGTGCTGGCGTCTTTTGGCGTTTGGCAGGTGCAGCGGCTGGCTTGGAAAGAGGCGGTTCTGGCTGAGATCGATGCGCGCATTGTGGCGGCTCCGGTGGCGGTGCCGGATGCGCCAAATCCGGTTGCAGATAAATACCTGCCGGTGGTGGTGTCGGGGCGCACGACGGGCGAGGCTTTGGAAGTCTTGGTGTCGGTTAAGCAGGTCGGGGCTGGCTATAGGGTGATCTCGGTCTTTGAGACGGTTGCCGGGCGGCGGTTGTTGCTGGATGAGGGGTTTGTTCCGGTTGCGGCGCGTGCTGCGTTGCCGGTGGTTGAGATGGAAGTTGTCGGCAATCTGCATTGGCCCGATGAAGTGGATAGTTTTACCCCCGAGCCTGATTTGTCTGACAATCTGATATTCGCGCGGGATGTGCCGTTCATGGCCGAGGTTTTGAAGACCGAACCGGTGCTGGTGATTGCACGGTCAGTGTCGGGAACAGACCGGGCCGTGACGCCATTGCCGGTGACCAGCGAGGGCATTCCCAACAACCATCTTGGCTATGCTGTTCAGTGGTTCGGGCTGGCGATTGTCTGGGCGGGGATGACGGCGTTTTTTCTTTGGCGTATGAGGAGGTCAGACCGCGAGGATATCAAATGAGATATGTGTCGACCCGGGGCGCAGCCCCGGCGCTGAATTTTGAAGAGACGATGCTGACCGGGCTGGCGCGCGATGGCGGGCTTTATGTGCCGGAGAGCATCCCGACGTTGAGCGCAGATGAGATCGCGGCGATGGCGGGGATGTCTTACGAGGAACAGGCGTTTCGGTTCATGCGGCCTTTCATCGGCGACACGTTCACGGACGGCGAGTTTCGCGGGATCATTGAGCGCGCTTATGCGGGCTTCGGTCATGATGCACGCGCGCCTCTGGTGCAGTTGGGGCCGAACCACTTTCTTTTGGAACTGTTCCACGGACCGACACTAGCGTTCAAAGATTTCGCCATGCAGTTGATCGGCCAGATGTTTCAGGCAGCATTGGCGCGGCGGGGCGAGAAGGTCACGATTGTCGGGGCCACCAGTGGCGACACGGGGTCTGCCGCGATCGAGGCGTTTCGGGGGCTGGATAACGTTGATGTCTTCATCATGTATCCCCACGGCCGGGTGTCCGAGGTTCAACGGCGGCAGATGACCACGCCGGTTGAGGCGAATGTCCATGCTTTGGCGGTGGACGGTGATTTTGATGATTGTCAGGCGGCAGTGAAAGACATGTTCGCCGATTTTGCGTTTCGCGACGAGGTGCGTCTTGCGGCGGTGAATTCGATCAACTGGGGCCGGGTTCTGGCGCAGGTGGTTTACTACTTTTCGTCGGCGATGTCTTTGGGCGCGCCGGGGCGGGCGGTATCGTTCACGGTGCCGACGGGGAATTTTGGCGACATTTTCGCGGGCTATATTGCCAAGCGGATGGGGTTGCCGATTGAACGGTTGGTTGTGGCGACGAACCAGAACGACATTCTGCATCGCACAATCCAGACCGGCGCCTATACCAAAGAGGGCGTGACGCCCTCGATCAGCCCGTCGATGGATATTCAGGTGTCTTCGAATTTCGAGCGCGCCTTGTTCGATGCTTATGGGCGCGATGGCGGGGCTGTGGCGCAATTGATGGACGAGTTGAAGACCGGTAAAGGCTTTCCGGTCAGCCAGGGTGCGATTGGCGTCTTGCGGGAGCATTACGAGTCCGGACGTGCTTCGGAACAGGAAACCAGTGCCACGATCACCGCAATGCGGGATCGCACCGGTGAAGTCTTGTGCCCTCATACCGCTGTGGCTGTGAAGGTGTCGGAAGAACAGAGCGCATCAGCCACGCCTATGGTCACTTTGGCGACAGCGCATCCGGCGAAATTCCCGGATGCTGTTGAGGCGGCGACGGGCGTGCGCCCACCCCTTCCCAAGCGGATGGGAGACCTTTATCAACGGTCGGAACGAGTGACGCGGGTGGCCAATGACTTGGGCGACATAACCGCGCTGATACGGGAGAGACGCGCTAAGTGACTGTTGAATTGCATCGCATGGCCAATGGCGTGCGCGTCGTAACCGAACATATGCCGGGGATCCATTCTGCCTCGCTTGGTGTCTGGGTGAATGCCGGGGGCCGCCACGAGCGGATCGAACAAAACGGCGTGGCCCATTTTCTGGAACATATGGCGTTCAAAGGCACGACCACTAGGTCGGCGTTTCAGATTGCCGAGGCGATTGAGAACGTGGGCGGCTATATCAACGCCTATACCAGCCGCGAAATGACGGCATTTTACGCACGCGTGCTGGAAGATGACGTGGCGCTGGCGTTGGATGTGATTTCAGACATCGTGCTGAACCCGGTGTTTGACCCGCGCGAGATCGAGGTTGAGCGCCATGTGATCCTGCAAGAGATCGGGCAATCCCATGATACGCCGGACGATGTGATTTTCGACTGGCTGCAGGAAACGGCCTTCCCGGATCAACCATTGGGGCGCACGATCTTGGGGCCTGCTGAACGTGTTGAGGCGTTCGGGGCGAAAGACCTCTCGGATTTTGTGGCCGAGCGGTATGCGCCTGGCAACATAATCGTGGCCGCTGCGGGTGCTGTGGATCACGACGATATAGTGCGGGCGACCGAAGCTGCCTTTGGCCACCTACCGGCCCATGACGTGGTTCAGGCCGATGCGGCGCTGTTTGCCCGTGGTGAGCGCCGCGTAGAGAAGGATCTGGAGCAGGCGCATTTCGCAATGGCGTTTGAAATTCCGGGCTATCGCGATCCGTCGATATACACGGCGCAGATATTCTCGACCGCTTTGGGTGGCGGCATGTCATCGCGGCTGTTCCAGGAAGCGCGCGAGAAGCGCGGGCTGTGTTACTCGATCTTTGCGCAGGCCGGAGCCTATGCTGACAGCGGGTTGATGACGATCTATGCCGGGACCGGTGCGGACGATCTGGGCGGTTTGGTGAACCTGACAGTGGATGAGTTGAAGCGCGCGGCCGAGGATATGACACCGGAAGAGATTGCGCGATCACGTGCGCAGATGAAGGCCGGCTTGCTGATGGGGCTGGAAAGCCCGTCCAGCCGGGCCGAACGTTTGGCGCGGTTGCTGGCAATTTGGGACCGGGTCCCGTCCCTGGAAGAAACCATTCGGCAGATTGATGCGGTGACCACCGGGGACGTTCGGGAGTTTGCCACAGGCATCGTCGCAGGCGGTGCTGCGTTGGCACTGTATGGGCCGGTCGCGGGCGCACCCGATTATGCCAATTTGTCGGGTCGGCTGGCGGCCTGATGCTGAACTTTGGGCGCAAGGTCCGCATAGATACGGATCGATTGATTCTGCGCCCGCCAGTGCATGGTGATTTCCGCAACTGGACCGCGTTGAGGCAGCAAAGCATTGAATTTCTGACACCTTGGGAACCGAAATGGTCACCGGATCATCTGTCGCGCAAGGCATTTGTGAATAGGGTGTATTGGGCCAATCGGTCCGTGGCGCAGGGGAACGCGTTGCCGTTGTTCCTAAACCGTCGCGAAGATGGTCGGCTGTTGGGGGCGATTACTCTGGACCATATTCGCCGTGGACCGGCACAAGCGGGAACCATCGGATATTGGATCGGTGAAGCCTATTCCCGCGAGGGGTACATGCGCGAGGCTTTGACGGCTTTGGTGCATCATGCGTTCAGCGTGCTGGACCTGTCTCGGATTGAAAGCGCGTGTTTGCCAGAGAACGCGGCCTCGCGCGGGTTGTTGGAGAAATGCGGCTATAAATACGAGGGTGTTGCCCAGTCGTATTTGCAGATTAATGGGCGTTGGCGCAATCATGTGCTTTACGCCAACCTGCGCGGGGACCGGCGCGGGAAAGTCGGCGACTGATAGGGATTGCGCCGCGCTTTGCGCGTCGCGGTGGGCGAATTTTGAAGTCAAAATTCGGTTGGGGCGCTGCCCCTTGGCCTTTGGCCAATTCCCCCGGAGTATTTTCGATCAGAAGAAGGTGGTGTTTGGGGGTGATCCCCATCTTTCGATGGATTTACGGGCAGTGTGGGCAGGGATTAGGTTTTGGACCTATGACAGGCCTTTGCGACCTCTCCTCTGCGCTTTGCGCCCAGCCGTTGCAGAATGGCGTGGACGTGGTCTTTGACTGTGGCAAGGCTGAGGCTGAATTTCTGGGCGATTTGGGCGTTGGAAAGACCGTCGGCGATGGCCAATGCGATTTGGCCCTGTCGGCGTGTCAGTCCTTTGGGCGCGCGGACGGTATCCTTCAGGATGACAACAGGCGTGCCGATTTTGCGGCTGGCCTCGACGTCGATGGTCAGATGGTGGCCGTCTGCATCCAGACGCGCCAGCGCCGGCAGGGCTTGCCATCCACCATCACCAAGGGCGGCGACCGCCGTGCGAATATCCATGGCCGTTTCATCATTCATAGCGAGGTTTCCTGACCCATGAGCACCATTTCTGTTGAGATCAGCAATTTCTTTCTGGCAATGCAAGCCGGTCGTCCCGGCGCCGAGGCCTTGCGGGGGATGTTTGCCGAAGATGCTACTTACGAGGAACCCTTTACCGGCGAGGTTCGTCGCCATGAAGGACGTGATGCGATCATTGCTGCGATGGCTTTGGGGTGGGAGATGCCGATGGAGGACACGCGGATCGAGGTGCGCCATGCCGACACGAAAGGCGGCGAGGTGCAGATCGGCTGGACCTGTTATTCGCCCTCGATCCCCGGTGGGCAGGGGCAGGGGCTCAATCGGTTTCAGTTCCGCGATGGGTTGATTGCCTCGCTGATTACGACGCTGGATGATGCGTAATCATGCGGCGGAATGCGGACGTGGATGCTTGGCTGGAGGCCTACGACAACCCGATGAAGCCGGTGGTAGCAACATTACGCGAGCGGGTGTTGGAGGCATTGCCCGAGGTGGACGAGGCGATCAAATGGCAGGCGCCGACGTTCATCTACAAGGGAAACATCGCCAGCTTTTTTCCGAAATCGAAAAAGCACGCCAGTTTGATGTTTCATAAGGGGGCAGAGATACCGGGGACATTTCTGCATCTGTTGGGAGACGGGAAAGAGGCGCGGACGATCAAAATTGGCACTTTGGAAGAGCTGGATGCGCTGGAAGGCGAGTTGCTGTCGATCTTTCGCGCCTGGATCGCGATGAAGGACGTTTAGTGGCGGCGTTGAGTTGGATAAAAGTCGCTAAGGCGTTTGCCGCGCTCATGGCGGAAGGGGCCTTCGGGGGAGGTGTCGCCCATGCGATCAACGCGGAACATGCGGAAATCATTGCGCAATTCGCACCAGGCGACCAATGTCCAGACTTTGCCCCAGAACCACAGGCCAAGGGGGCGAATGATGCGTGACGACTGTGTTCCGTCTTCGGTTTCGTAAGTTACCGCAAGGCGGGTTCGGGCCTCGACAGCTTGTTCCAGAACGTCCAAACGCGCGCGCGTGGCGTCGTCCAGTATTGGCATCTGGAAGGCGTGGACCTGAACCGCGGCGGCCTGATTGCGTTCGTCCTCGGGCAGAACGGCGCGGATTTTGACCAGGGCTTCTTCGGCCGCTTCGGCCATGGCCGCACCGCCCCAGGCGCGGATCAACCGGGCACCGGCCACAAGGGCGACAATTTCAGATCTGGTGAACATCAGGGGCGGCAGGTCATAGCCTTCACGCATCAGATACCCCACGCCAGCCTCGCCTTCGATTGGCACGCCCGAACCGATCAGATCGGCAATATCGCGATAAATCGTGCGTTCGGACACTTCCAGCCGTTCAGCCAGAGAGGCAGCCGTGGTGAGCCGACCGTCGCGCAGATACTGAACGATCTGAAACAGACGGTCGGCCCTGCGCATCAGGCGGCGTTCGCTTCATAAAGCCCGATGGAGTTACCATCAGGGTCCAGCGCGTATTGAAAGCGGCCCGAGGGCAATGGGATCGGATCGCCATTGATGGTGCCGCCCGCTTTCCAGCAACGATCTGCAGCTGCTTCCAGAGAGTCGGGCACAACCATGTGGATGGTCGGGCCATTGCCCGAGGCCGCCGGTTCACCGGGGTAAAGGTGGCCGGACACGCCGTTCATGTCATCTTTGAACATTGCCATCGGGTTTGGGCCTGTATCGTCGCGGGTGAGTGAAAACTCGAACACGGACTTATAAAACGCGATACCGCGATCAATGTCACGTACAGGGATTTCGGTCCAGACGACGGGATTGGCAGGAGTATGGGTCATAACAAGCGTTCCTTTATTGCGTTAATGCGCCCTTGTTGCACACCCCTCCTGACAGCCTTGTGTCAGGAACTTTCCCGATGCCGGAAAAGACTTGGCGGTGGATTGCGGGGCGCGGTCCATTCCTGTCACGACGTGGTTGGACAGGGGCAATGGTATCTCATACTCATGGGCCACCAATTGCACCTGCGGCGGATTTGACGGGCGACGTGATGAAGAATGTCTTTATTAACTTGTTGTGGCTGGCGGCATCATTGGGCGTGTTCATCGTTATCGCTCTGATTTTAGTGGAACCTTTGGAGCGACCCGGTTGGATGCCGTTCGACTATCGCGCTGGTCCCTGGCTGGCGATGTTTCTGAAATTGTTTGGCGTCGTCATTCTGATGCCACCCTTCGCTGCAACACTGGCTGCCCTATTTGCTCTGGGGCGTGATCAATCGCGGTGGTCGCTATGGGCCGACGCCAACGACTCTCAATGGAAACTCAAACTGTCTGCCGGGACTAGGTGGACAATGGTTGGTCTATCACTCGGGTTGTTGGGTGCTCTTTTGCTTGTGCTTTGGTATCAAGAGGAACCCTTCGGAATTTGGGTGTTCGCATCGCCATTGCTGTTTTTTAGTCTATACGCCGCAATGGTTTTTTCATTGATCGAAGTTGAATTCGACGATCAGCATGTCATCGCAATGACGCCGTTGTTACGCTGGCAAATCCATGCCTGGAAGGATCTTGTGAAGATCGAGACGGTGCAAAGCTGGGCAGAGTTGCGACTGCACTTTACAGATGGGCGTATTGCGCGTGTCTCTTTGTATTTCAATGGCCTGGAAGACTTCTACAGCTTTGCGCGGGCAAAATTGCAGGAAAACGCAATCCGGGACGGCGGCGTCGTTGACGAGATCGGATAGGTAGCGCTCCGAATGTTGGTGTGCTGGACTTGTGGGAGCAGGGGCAGCACAAATGCCAAAACGGTCTGTTTGATTGGTGTTCTAATGCTCGCGCGCCTTTTTAGTTTTCTCGCGAATAGCGTTTTTGCCGCTGTGGTAGCGGGTTTTTTTATTCCGGGCACGCACCGTGTAGTCCTGCCGCAGGCCTTTGGTTTGACCGAAATTTCGCCGCATGTCTGGACCGATGCGCCGGGGCTCGCTGATAGCTTGGTCCAGTTGGTCAGCAGGTCCAGGGCGAGCGTGGCAGAATTCTTTCAGGATACGCCCACCAACCCGGCTCTCATTCTTTGCGCATCGCGATCTTGTGCGGAGGCGTTTGGGATTGGCGGGAATGGTCTGTCGATTGCCGATCAGGTGGTTATGGTCAGCCCCGGTGGTTTGACTATCGGAACCCTGACACACGAACTTACCCATTCGCGCCTGCATCGTTCGATGGGGCTGCGGAACCTGGTCCGGCAGCCTTATCCGACATGGTTTGACGAAGGGCTGGCCACGCATGTTGCCAATCATCCGCTTGCAGCAAACGGCGTATCAAATTCAGCGCGTGCCCGCGTGAGGCAAGTCGAGCGTTTCTGGCAGTGGGATGATGCCTTTCGGGATCTGGGAGTTGGCGACACTTATGCTGCGGCTCGGGCCGAAGTTGCACAGATCGAGCATCATGCAGGGCGGAAAGGGTTGTTGGAACTGATCCGGCGCGTGGAAGTAGGCGAGGATTTCGACGCAGTTCTGCGCGAGGTCACCGAGAGATAGTTCAGCGCTGATGGTCGGCCATGTCTTACCAAAGTGTTTAGCGCGCTTTGTTTACGTTTGAAGAAGTGCGCCGTTCGCTGGATTGGGCACCGACGTGATACCGACGCGATACAGACAGGGCCAATCACAGCAGTTTGCCCAATGAGCGTTGATGATTAACGCCGCCAAGGTGCAAGCGGCGCCGTCTGGTCCGTGCGCAGGATTATGGAGTTGATAACCGCATCGCCCGGTAGACCAGAGACCTGCCTCAAAAAGCAACAAGGCGCGGCACCATATGGGCCGCGCCTTGTTCATTGGCGTTGTTCAGGTTCGTCGGGCGTCTAGCGCTCGGACACCTTCATACGCGCTTTCAGATACTCGCCATATTGACCCAACGAGAAGATGAACAGCCAGTAGATGCCACCTACAAAGGCATAGACCTCTAGGTAATAGGGGGCCCATTGCGCCGTCCCGAAGGCTGCGTTTGCCGATGCCAGGATATCGAAGAAACCGATGATGATCACGATCGCGGTTTCCTTGAATGTCACAACAACCATGTTGATTGTTGCTGGCAGCGCGTGGCGGAAAACCTGTGGCAAAACAATGCGGAACAGGATTTGCCAATAGCTCATGCCCAGCGCTTTACCGGCTTCGAACTGACCCTTTGGAATGGCCTGAAAACCACCCCGGAAGACCTCGGCCTGATAGCACGCAAAGAACAAAGCAAAGGCAATGATCACCCGCCAAATCTTGTCACCCTGCAACCAACCAGGCAGCAGGATCGGCACCACAACAGCCGCTGTGAACAGGGTTGTCAGCAATGGCAGCGACCGGATGAAGTCGATGACCAGCGATGCAAAGATGCGTAGTACTGGCATCTCGGAGCGGCGCATCAGCGCAAGCCCCAACCCCATCGGCATGCCCAGAAGGACAACCGAAGCAAACAGGAACAACGTCAGCGATAGTCCGCCCCACTGGTCCGTGGTCACTTGCTCAAGACCCAGAAGGCTGCCTTCCATCAACAGATAGTAGGCCGCAAAACCAACAATCCACAGGGTCGTCAGACGCTTCATGGTCCAGGTCCATGGGAAGCAGGAGGCAATCACCGTGCCGATGATCGCAACGCAAGCCAGCGTAGATCTCCAATGTTCCTCAAAGGGATAGAGGCCAAACAAGATCAACCGGTGCCGCGCATCGATGACCGACCAGCAGGCGCCCATACCATGACCGCATTGATCGGCATCTTCCGCGCTCCAGACCGCCCGGAAGACCGCCCAGTCCAGCATCAGATAGGCCATATAACCTAGCAATCCGAACACCAGAATGGACAACACCGTGTCACGGCGGTTGCCAAAGGCACGCCGCTTTAACATGGTCGTGAACTTTTCAATAAAGCCCGCATTCATAGGATTTGTGTCGACTACAGCCATATCAGTGCGCCTTCAGTTGAAGCCGCGCGTTCAGCCAGTTGATGAACTGCGCGAGCGAGAAGTTGACCAGAAGGAATGCGCCCATAAGGATCGCAATCAATTCAAGCGTTTGGCCGGACTGGGTGATCGATGTGGACACGATGTAGAACAGGTCCGAAAAACCGATCGCAACGCCGATGGTGGTAGCCTTCATGATAAAGATCCACTGGTTGCCCAATGGCGGGATGATCGTGCGAAGTGCCATCGGCAACTTCACCCGCGACCAGATGGCAGCGGGCGACATGCCCAGTGCCTGGCCAGCTTCCACCAGCCCTACTGGAACCTCTTTCAAGCCACCGCGCACCACTTCGGCCACATAGGCCGATCCGTAAAGCACGATAGAAACGATCATGGCGACCAGCTCGATCGAGATCGTCAGTCCGCCGACAAAGCGCAAACCCTTAAGTTCAGGGTAAGAGATCGCCGGAAGATCGGTTGGAACAAAGGCAATTGCAGCGATGATTAAAAGCAGAACTGTGCCACCGGCCCAGATACCCAGCGCCTTCAGCGGTGGCACCTTGCGCACGATCAACACGATCAACAACGCCAAAACAATCGCCATTAGAACAAAGGCCGACCCCAACGAGATATTCAGCAAGGGCGTCATCAGACCGCGGTTCGACAAGAAGACGGCATCACCAGCTGACATGGCCTGCCTTGGACCGGGTAGGTGGATCATGATCGCATACCAGAACACCAACTGAAGGATCAGAGGAATGTTCCGGAATATCTGCACGAATATGCCTGCGGCGGACGACAATGCCAGGTTCTTCATATCCCGGGCCGTTCCGATCAGGAAGCCAAGGATTGTTGACAGTATAATAGAAATAAAACCAACAAAAATTGTGTTCAGGAAGCCGATGGTCAACGTCCGCGCGTAGCTGTCGTTGATGTCACGATCGATGAGCGAGAAGGAATAACTCCAACCCGTTGTGCGTTCTAAAAATCCGTATCCACTGGTAATGCCAAGTGCCGCAAGGTTTGTTTGCGCGCTTGATACTGCTGACCAGATGGCAATGACCGATATCAGGACAATCGCGACCTGAATGATCATTTGCCGGCGTTTCGCCTTGGCCTTTAATTCTGCAGGGGTCATGCAAGCCTCCGTCGAAGAAATTGGGCCGCCCGTTCTGGGCGGCCCATCAAATAGCCAGGTAAGGCTTAGTCGAGGATCGGAGCGTAGAGAACGCCGCCGTGGCTCCACAGATTGTTCAATCCGCGGTCCAGTTTGTATGGGCTCTCGTCACCTAGGTTGCGGTGATAGATTTCGCTCATGTTGCCAACTGCGGCAATCATTTCAGCGGCCCAAGAATCGCGCAGACCAAGACGCTCGCCCATGCCAGGATCGACGCCCAACAGACGTGCGGCCCGTGGTTTTGCAGGGTTTGCAGTCATCTCTGCAACGTTGGCGCTTGTGATGCCTTCTTCTTCAGCAATCATAAGAGCTGCCAGCATCCAGTTCACAACGTCAACGAAATCTTCATCACCTTGACGCATAGCTGCTGCGATTGGTTCTGAAGACAGTTTGTCGTCCAGAATGATGTGCGCATCTGGGTTATCAATTTCCGTCGCACGCAGAACGGCCAGGTTTGGACCCCAGCCAACAAATGCGTCACAGCGGTTTGCCAGATAAGCGGCGCGCAACTCGGATGCTTTTTCGTAGCTGACCATGTTTACGCTAGTGCCGATTGTTTGCAGGTAGTTGGCTGCAAGGCGCTCCAGCGTGGTGCCGGCTTCAACGCACATTGTGCCGCCTTCAAGATCCTTGGCTTGGGTGATGCCCAGATCGCCGTGGGCCATGAACTGGGTCCCACCGAAGAAGTAAGGGACCGAGAACTGAAGACCCAGCTCGGTGTCGCGACCCATCGTCCAGCCAGTGGCCTTAATGATAACGTCAACGTCGCCGGACTGAAGGGCTGGGAAACGCTGTGCCCAGCTCAATGGAACGATCTGCGCTTTGTCAGGATCGCCCAGGATGGCAGTTGTCAGCGCGCGGCAAAGGTCGATGTCCAGACCTTTCCACTCGTTTTTGTCGTTCACTTCGATGAAGCCGAAGTAAGAGCCGTTGTGGCCCGAACACAGCATTGTGCCGCGTTCTACGATCTTTGCGACTGTGGCGCTTTCTGCTGACGCAGTGGTCGGCAGGGCGCCCAGCATCGCCACCGCGACGCCAGTTGTTAATAGTTTCTTAAATATGTTTCCTCCATCTATTGTTCTGTATATTGGCACGTTTATTCCGGTATTAAGAATGCCGCATGGTTATTTATGAGTCAATAAGTACTATTGCCGGTGCGCGGTATTCCTAGATTCAAAGCGCTTTTGCTCCGCGTTTGCCTCGAAAAAACCGGCATTGTTGAAGATGCGAGCAATCAACGGCGGACGAATTTTCAAGGTATCTACAATTTATTGACGTTTGAACATTAGACCTGCACTCGATCGGCGCCGTCGGCAGCAATTACGTCGGCAAAATGATTTGGAGCCTATTCCTGTGATCTTTGGATGCCCAATTTTGACATTGGTTAGCGAAAATTTGCAGGAAATTGGTTTGAACTAGGGATTTGGGATTGAGCAATTTACGCGGTCTGATGGGATCGGTGCTCGTATTCAGCATATTCACCAACTTGCTGATGCTCACTGGTCCTTTGTTCATGTTGCAGGTCTATGATCGTGTGCTGGCATCGAGGTCCGAGGAAACTCTGGTTGCCTTGTTCGCATTAGTTGCGTTGCTCTATTTCTTCTACTGGCTTCTGGAATATGCTCGCGGTCGGGTCTTGGCGCGCGCGGGTGCGCGGTTTCAGTCACAGAATAACAACGCTGTTTTTCGCGCTGTGCTGGAGCGGGCGGCGCATAGGCGCAGTTCCAAAGGCACGTTGCAGGATATCGAGACGGTTCGCGCATTTTTTACTTCGCCGGTGGCGCTTGCGGTGTTCGACATTCCGTGGACTCCGGTTTTTCTGGCGGCAATATTTCTGTTTCATCCGCTGTTGGGTTGGCTTGCCGCTGTGGGCGGGGGCATCTTGATTGCCATCGCCATCCTGAATCAAATACTGACCCGCAAAGAAACAGCGGACAGCGCGCAGTTGACTGCGATGTCAATTCGCCTGTCACGGCAAGCCGAGGATGCAGGCGAATTGGTTTGGGCGCAAAGCATGGTTCGAACCATGTCGGATCGCTGGATTGCGACGCAGGACAAAGCGGTTAAAGCATCGCTTAGCGCGGCCGATTGGACCGGCTCGTTCGGGGCCTTCACCAAAGCCTTCCGCCTGTTTTTGCAATCGGCAGTATTAGCGCTGGGTGCTTGGCTGGTGCTACAGGGCGACATCACGGCCGGCGCCATGATCGCCGCCTCAATCTTGCTGGGGCGTGCCCTGGCCCCGGTCGAACTCGGGGTGTCCCAATGGCAGGCCGTCCAGCGCGCTCGTGCGGCGGGAAGAGCGTTGCGGGATCTTCTGGAAGAGTTCCCGGAAAGGGATGTGCCCACTAAATTGCCGGTTCCTGCCGCGCATCTTATAATTCGAGGTGTTACGGATGTTGTCCGTCGGGGCGACAAGCCGGTTCTTCATTCCGTCAGCTTTGACATTGAACCCGGTCAGGCAGTTGGCATCATCGGGCGCAGCGGTGCGGGCAAGTCGTCGCTTGCCAAAGTTATTGTAGGATTGCGGCGACCGGCGTCAGGCGAGGTGAGACTGGATAATGCGACGCTGGAGCAATACGGGCCTGATAGCCTTGGCAACTATATTGGCTATCTGCCGCAGGACGTTCTGTTGTTTGACGGAACAATTGCCGAAAACATTGCCCAGATGCAAATGTCACCAGATCCGGACAAAGTGGTTCGGGCGGCGCAGAAAGCACGCGTTCACGACATCATCCTGAAACTTCCCGAAGGGTATGACACTCCTATTGGCAGTAGCAGTGCGCATCTATCTGGTGGCCAAAAGCAGCGTCTGGCTTTGGCGCGCGCGATCTTCAATGATCCAGTTCTGCTGGTTTTGGATGAACCCAACTCGGCTCTGGACAATGAAGGTTCTGAAGCACTGAACGCGGTCGTCGCTCAGATGAAGGCGGAAAAAAAGGCGGTCTTGATCATGACGCACCGGCCAAACGCGATCTCAACTTGTGACAACCTGCTTGTACTAGACGGAGGTCGCGTCGCAGCATTCGGCCCACGCGACGAGATTATCAATTCGATGATGAAGAATGCCGGCGAAGTTCAGCGTGCCGTTGGCGGGGCAGGTGACGTATGAATGCTCCCGAAAAATGGAGTGCCAAAAGGCCGACTTTAATTGGGTTTGCTGCCATTGTGCTATTGATGGGAGGGCTTGGCTACTGGAGCTTTGGCACACAAATTGCAGGCGCCATCGTTGCAACCGGCGTTGTCCAACTGGAATCCGATCGGCAGGTCGTCCAGCACCCTGACGGGGGCGTTGTGGGTAAAATCTTGGCGCGGGATGGCGACATTGTCCGCGCGGGAGATGTCTTAATCCGATTGGATGGCACGTTTCTACGCTCGGAACTGACAATCGTTGAGGGTCAACTGGCCGAAATCTTTGCCCGCGAAACACGACTGACCGCTGAGCGAGATGATCGCCCGTTTCCAGTCGCGGATTTGCCGAACTTTGTGGCCATTGGGCCGGATATCATTCAGGGGCAAGTCGACGGTCAGCGTAATTTGTTCCAAGCACGACAAACTTCATTGCGTCAGGAGCAAGAGTCGCTGGTCGAGCAAAAGGCGCAGATTGCCCAGCAAATTTTAGGAGTTAAGGCCCAGCTTCAGGCGCTGGAGCGTCAATTGTCTTTGATAGAACAAGAACTGAAAGATGTTCAAAGCCTGTTTGACCGTGGTTTGGTTCCGGCCACGCGCTTGCTGGAGCTGCAACGCGTCGAAGCGCAATTACAGGGTGAAATCGGTCAGCTTGTTTCGACCGTCGCCGAGGCGAGGACGCGCACGGCTGCACTGGACATAGAAGTGCTGAAACTTTTTGATCGCAGGCGCGAAGAAGCGATTTCGCGTCTGCGAGACATCCAATACTCGAAAATTGAGTTGCACCAACGGCGCATAAGTCTAACCGAGCGATTATCTCGGCTGGATGTGCGCGCGCCCTTAGCGGGTACGGTTTTTGACTCGCGGGTATTGGCTGTGCAGGGCGTGGTTCAGCCAGCAGAGCCAATGATGTATCTGGTGCCGGGGTATCAACCCTTGCAAGTATCGGCTCGCATTGATCCAATTGACGTTGACCAGGTCTTTCCTGGTCAAGACGTCGCCCTGATGTTCACCACATTCAACAGTAGTACAACCCCTGAAGTTTCCGGCATTGTGTTGCGTGTTTCGCCCGATGCCCAAACAGACGATGCTACCGGGCTGACATATTATGAAGCGGTGGTGGAACCGTCTGCGGATGAATTGGCGGTTTTGCACGACCTGTCGCTGTTGCCGGGCATGCCCGTGGAGACGTTTGTTAAAACAGATGATCATACGCCAATCTCGTATTTGATACGACCGCTAACTGTCTATTTTGGTCGCGCTTTTCGCGAAGAATAGTTAGGGTCCTGGCGCGAGGGCCGAGCGAACGATGCCATGGTGCGGGCGGTCAATCCGGACTAAGCATCATGCCATCCAGGGTTATGCCTTGCACCCGCTGACCTGTTCGTTAGACATCATTGAAGATCAAGAAAATGTGCCCGCATTCACATGCGGCAGGACAACTTGAGGAGCCGGGCGTTGGTGCCCCGGCGCCCCAGACAAGAAGTTGTCGACACAAAAACGGGAGCAATCGCGCCATGAGTAACGGCAGACTCAACGGAAAACGTGTTCTGGTCACCGCTGCAGGACAAGGAATTGGCCGCGCCAGCGCTCTGGCGTTGGCAAATGAAGGCGCAACGGTTCTGGCGACCGATGTGAATGATGCAGCGTTTGCGGATTACCCTGCGCCGGAGAGCGGATCTATCGAGACCTACAAGTTGGATGTTCGTGACAATGACAGTGTGAAGGCCGGTGTCGCTCGGGCAGCGCCTGATGTTTTGTTCAACTGCGCGGGCTTCGTGCACAACGGAACGATCCTGGATGTGACGGATGACGAGTGGGACTTTGCGTTCGATCTGAATGTGCGTGGCATGTATCGTACAATTGTCGCGTCTTTGCCCGGCATGATTGAACGTGGCGGCGGCTCGATCATCAACATGGCATCGGTTCTGTCGTCTATTATTGGAGCGCCCAATCGGTTTATCTATGGCACTTCGAAAGCTGCTGTTATCGGTATGACCAAATCTGTCGCTGTAGATTACATCACCCAGGGCATTCGCTGTAATTGCATTTGCCCGGGCACGGTCCAAAGTCCTTCGTTGGAAGATCGCCTGCATGCGCAGGGCGAAAAGGTTGGTGGTTACGAAGCTGCCCGAGCACAGTTTGTGGCCCGCCAACCTATGGGACGGATCGCAACGGCGGAAGAAATAGCTGCATTGGTTGTTTATCTGGCCAGTGACGAAAGCGCGTTTACGACCGGTCAACCGCATATCATTGATGGTGGATGGTCGGGCTGAAAAGCGACTGATAACAAATATTTAGAGAAGGAACGCTCACAGATGAAGCTTATTCGATACGGCGCACGAGGCGCTGAGAAACCCGGTGTATTGGATGGCGATACGCTGCGTGATCTAAGCGATCACATTGCCGACGTGACTGGCGATACGCTGTCCGATGAGTCGCTAGATCGCCTTCGTGGCCTTGATATGTCGACACTTCCGGAGGTCACTGACAACCCTCGTATCGGACCCTGCGTCGGTGGGATTGGCAAATTTTTGTGTATCGGTCTGAACTACTCCGACCACGCAGCGGAAACAGGCGCAAGTATTCCTGATCATCCGATATTGTTTTTCAAGGCGAACTCGGCCGTCGTGGGGCCCAATGATGATGTGATCATTCCGCGCGGCTCGACACATACCGACTGGGAAGTTGAACTTGGGGTCGTGATTGGTAAAGAGGCCAAATACGTGTCGACCGAGGATGCACTGAGTCATGTCGCTGGCTATTGCATTGTCAACGATGTGTCCGAGCGGCACTTCCAACTGCATCTGTCTGGACAGTGGACCAAAGGCAAAAGCTGCGACACCTTTGGGCCTACTGGTCCGTGGCTGGTAACACGCGATGAGGTCGGCGATCCGCAAAATCTTGCGATGTCTCTGGTTGTGAATGGCGAACGTCGACAGTCTGGAAGCACCTCGACGATGATCTTCACGGTTGCCGAGTGCATTTCGCACCTCAGTCAGTTGTTTACCCTGCATCCGGGCGACGTCATTTCCACCGGAACGCCACCGGGCGTGGGAATGGGAATGAAACCGCCTGTTTACTTGAAAGCGGGCGACGTGATGGAACTGAACATCGAAGGCTTGGGGCATCAGCGTCAGGCCGTTGGCCAGGATGCATGATCTCCTACTGATCGGCGGCGCAACTCCTGAGGTTCTGGAAAGAACATCGGCAGCATTTCGGGTGCATCAATGGCAGGATATTTCTGACCACAATGCATGGCTGACTGAGAACGGCGAGAGCATTTCATATGTCATGACCAATGGACATGACGGCATCAGCAGCGATTTGATGAAGAAACTGCCGAACCTGCGCCTCATTTCCTGCAACGGCGTTGGATATGACAACATCAACGTCGAGGCCGCAAATCAACTGGGGGTAGTTGTCACTCACACACCCGATGTCCTAAGCGCCGAAGTGGCGACAGTGGCAGTTTTGCTTATGTTGGCTTGTTACAGGGAATTGCTGCGCGATGATGCCTTTGTGCGCTCCGGTGAATGGGAGGCTGGCGGCAATACGCCGTTGACGCGCTCTGCTGACGGTCAGGCCATCGGCATATTGGGTATGGGTCGGATCGGGCAGGTGATTGCGGAGAAACTTGCACCGTGGTCTCCGACGATATTGTATCACTCCAGAAATCCGAAAGACGTTCCTTATCAGTATTTTAGATCGCTCGTTGATATGGCGCAGCAATCGGATGTTCTGATCTGCATAACGCCAGGCGGCGACAGCACCAGACATCTGGTTAATGCTGATGTGTTGAAAGCTTTGGGACCCCAGGGCACCTTGATTAACGTTGGGCGCGGCAGCGCTGTGGACGAAGGCGCGCTGATTGCGGCCTTGCAAAGCAGACAGCTAGGATGGGCGGGTTTGGATGTATTCGAGGATGAACCGCGCGTGCCAAAAGAGTTGCGTGCAATGGATAATGTCATCCTGTTGCCGCACGTTGGCAGTGCTACGGTTGAAACGCGCGCCGCAATGGGGGATTTGGTCGTGAACAACCTGTTGCAGCATCTGAAGGACGGCACGGCGCTGACCCCGGTCCCGGAATGCAGCATTTGACCTATGTAACAGGCATGTTGCAATTCGGAGAAACCTTGCGCCAAATGGCACTATGACAAAACCCTGCATCATCTGTGTTGCCATCACCGGATCGGTGGCACGCAAAGAAAACAATCCGGCTGTTCCAATCACGATCAGCGAACAAATTGAATCCACGCAAGAGGCGTTCGAGGCTGGAGCGACTATAGCGCATTGCCATGTGCGCAACGCAGATCAGACCACAACTTCCGACCCAGAGAAGTTTCGCCTTCTGAAAGATGGGATCGAAAAGCATTGTCCGGGCATGATTGTTCAACTTTCGACCGGTGGCCGTTCTGGTGCTGGGCAGGAAAGAGGCGGCATGCTTCCGTTATCTCCTGACATGGCCTCGCTGACGGTCGGGTCGAACAACTTTCCGACTCGGGTTTATGAGAATCCACCGGATCTGGTCGATTGGCTGGCTGGCGAGATGCTGACCAATGATGTCAAACCCGAGATCGAGGCATTCGATCTGTCGCACATCTTTCAAGCCGCCAGGATGGCCGAGGACGGACGCCTGAAGGGACCGCTTTATGTTCAGTTTGTCATGGGCGTCAAAAACGCCATGCCAACGGACAAACCGTCCTTTGATTTCTTCCGCGAAACGCTTTTGCGTCTGGCACCGGATGCTGAATGGTGTGCGGCTGGGATTGGCGCAAACCAGATTGTTGTGAATGAATGGAGCGTTGCAGCAGGTGGGCATTGCCGCACCGGTTTGGAAGACAATGTTCGCATTGATCGCCAGACGCTGGCACCATCAAATGCCGCGCTGGTTCGGCGTGTTGTCGACTTATGCGAAAAATACGAACGTCCCGTTGCAACGGTCGGCGAGGCTCGCGCAATTTTGGGGCTGCGCGCTGCTTAAAGACTGCCCAGCTTCACGGCGATATTCTTGGTCTGGACGTAATTCCAAAGCGCCTCGCGGCCCTTTTCGCGACCGTACCCCGATTTGCCAACGCCACCGAACGGTGTCTCGATGCCGCCGGCATACCATTCGTTGATAAACACCTGACCGGCGCGCAACCTCCCGGCTGCGTGGGTTGCACGATCCAGGTCTTTGGTGAAAACGCCGCTTACCAGTCCAAATTCGGTCGAGTTGGCAATGCTGATTGCTTCATCGTCGTCGCTAAACGACATAACTGACAACACAGGCCCAAAAACCTCTTCCTGTGCTATCGACATGTCGCTGGTGACCCCGTCAAGGACGGTCGGCTGCAAAAACGCCCCAGGATCATTCAAGGCTCGACCACCAGTGGCAACCCGTGCGCCTTGTTGTTCCGCAGTGCTGACCATGCCGACTGCCCGGTCACGTTGTCCGAGGCTAACCATGGACCCCATGTTCGCGCCGGACTCTTTTCGCTCGATCCCCGGACCGACCGACAGGGATTGCGCAACGTTTACAGCACGTTCCACCAGTTCATCTTGACGACTTTCATGAACGATGACGCGCGACATGGCCGAGCAAACCTGCCCGGCGTTGAAGTAAATGCCCCACCGAATGTCGTTCTCAAATGCTTCCAGATCTGCATCCTCGTGAACGATGGCTGCGGATTTACCGCCAAGCTCCAATACACAAGGAACGATGTTCTTGGCAGCAGCCGTAGCAATGGCAACGCCGGTTGCAACTGATCCGGTAAAGACGATCTGGCGTGCATTGGGATGACCCGCCAATGCGGCCCCAGCATCCTGACCGAGTCCGCAAAGGATGTTGACAGTACCGGCCGGAAATCCGACGGCTTCGGCAGCCTTGGCGAAATAGATATTTGTGAGCGGCGTCATTTCTGGCGACTTTACGACGACCGCATTTCCAGTGGCCAACGCCGCAGACATCGAACGCGCTGTCATTTCGACTGGATAGTTCCAGGGAATTATCTGTGAAGACACTCCGAATGGCTCGTTTTCAGTCCAATCGAAATAGCCTTTACCCAATGGAATAGAGCGTCCTTCGACTGTGCTGGCTTGATTGCCGTAGTATTCAAAATACAGGGCGGCCCCTTCAACTTCGGTCATGGCTTCCCAAAGCGGCTTGCCTTGCTCAAGTGTCAAAGTGGTAGCGATTTCGTCATTATGGGTAAGCAGCCATTGTCCCATGGCCCGAACCATGCGTCCGCGCTCGATGGGGCGCATCTGGGTTAAAGCGCGGCTTTCGTGGACTCTATTTGCTGCTTGCACGGCGCGATCAACATCAATTGCGTCCGCCAAGGCTTGTTCAGCAAGCTTCTCGCCCGTTGCCGGATTGGTGACATCAATCCGACCAGCACCACCGTCGACAAATGCGCCGTCGATATAGTTTTGCCAAAACGATTGCATGTCATATCTCCATCTATGCGCAAAACCACATGAATATTCTGCTTGATTAAGCGATGCGCGGGCAATCGGCCGTTCGCAACCGCAAAACGACAGATTTCCGTCGGTCAGCGGCAGTATTCGACGATTGTTGTTGGAATGATAATGACCGCACTGGTGGAAAACGACGCAGAACGTCGCTTTTGATAATTTGCCCGCTGGCATCTGTGTCTCAGAGTTCCACTACGAATTAGGTCACGCATCGGAGCCAAGAATATGACTATCCCAAATACGATGAATGCTATGGTGCTGACTGGGCACGGCGATCTTGATAAATACGAATTTCACACAGACTGGCCTGTCCCCGAACCAGGTCCTGATGACGTGCTTATCCAAGTCGCCGCTTGCGGGCTGAACAACACAGACGTCAATACGCGCACCGGCTGGTACTCCAAGGCAGTAAGCGAGGCAACGACGGGCGGAGCTTATGCAGAACTGAAGGAAGACGACCCAGCCTGGGGTGGTTCGCCAGTTCTGTTCCCACGCATTCAGGGCGCCGACGTCTGCGGGCGTGTGGTGGTCGTTGGAGCGAACGCAGATCCGGAGCTCGTCGGCAAAAGGGTCATTGCTGACTGTTGGTTGCGTAACTGGAATGACCTGAGCGACCTTGAAAACGTTGGCTATTTTGGGTCAGAGCGCAACGGCGGATTTGCGCAGTTCACGACTGCGGACCACCGCAATGTCGGTGTTGTAAATTCTGAGATGACAGACGCCGAGCTGGCGACGTTTTCGTGCAGCTATACGACCGCCGAAGGCATGCTGTCACGGGCCAACGTCGTGGCCGGTGACCGCGTATTGATAACAGGTGCATCTGGAGGCGTGGGGTCTGCTCTAATTCAACTCGCCAAAAGGCGCGGCGCAACGACGATTGCGATGGCTTCTGAAGCCAAACACGCTGACCTTGCCCAACTTCAACCGGATGTATTGTTGCCACGTTCGCCTGATGATCTGAAGGCTTCTCTAGTCGCTGCCACCGGGCAAGACACCGTCACGGTTGTTGCTGATGTTGTTGGCGGTCCGATGTTCCCTGAATTGATCGACGTATTGGCGCGGGGCGGACGTTATACCTGCTCGGGCGCAATTGCTGGGCCCATAGTCGAGCTGGATCTCAGAACGCTATACCTGCGGGATCTTACCTTTACCGGCTCTACAGTTGTTCCCACTCACATTTTCACTGATCTGGTGAGCTATATAGAGCGCGGTGAAATCAAGCCGATTGTTGCGGCATCTTATCCGTTGGACCAATTAGCGACCGCTCAGCAGGCGTTCATCGATAAGGCGCACATTGGCAACATAGTTGTCACAACGGAATAGCCGTCGGCGCGGATAACAACGCCTAACTTAACCAAGCCACCCAATTTGATCCTCAGCAGAAAGAATTGCCGAGGTCCCGACAGTCGTGCATCATGGATGTCACCGGCAGTTGAAGGAAAGGGCGGCTTGGAATGGTTCACACGACCCGGACACAAGTTGCCATCATCGGGGCCGGACCTGCTGGTCTGACGCTTTCTCTGCTCTTGGCCAATGCCGGGATAGACAATGTTCTCATAGATCGTCGCGACCAAGACTATATCGAAGGCCGAATTCGTGCCGGAGTTCTGGAATGGGGAAGTGTGCAAACGCTTCGAGACGCTGGCGTTGGCGACCGGATGATGGCCGAAGGGCTACCGCACGACGGGTTTGAGCTTGGGTTTTCTGGCGACCGTTTTCGTGTCGATTTGAAAGGCCTGACCGGAAAGCCGGTAATGGTTTATGGGCAAACCGAAATTACGCGCGATCTTTTTGCGCACCGGCTGGCTGAAGGTGCCCAGATCATCTTCTCAGCCGAAAACGTGCAACCCTTTGATATCGAGTCTGATCAGCCTCGCATCCAATACCAGATCAATGGCGAACTGCACGAAATTCACTGTGAATACATCGCGGGCTGCGACGGGTTCCATGGGGTTTCGCGACGCTGCATTCCGGGCAACGTTCTGAAAACATTCGAACGGGTCTACAATTTCGGCTGGCTCGGTGTTCTGGTCGACAAGCCTCCGGTGTCGCATGAGTTAATCTACGCCAATCACGAACGCGGCTTCGCCCTGTGTTCGCAACGCTCTATGACGCGAAGTCGCTACTATGTTCAGTGCGATCTAGAAGACAGTGTCGAGGACTGGCCCGATGACCGTTTCTGGGAAGAGTTGAAGGCGCGGATTGGGTCGGCGGGCGATGCGGTTCAGACCGGCCCGAGTATCGAAAAGTCTATTGCGCCGCTCCGATCCTTTGTTGCTGAGCCAATGCGCCACGGGCGATTGTTTTAGGCCGGGGATGCGGCGCACATCGTACCCCCGACAGGGGCCAAGGGCCTGAATCTGGCCATTGCCGACGTAACGCTGTTATCGCGCGCGCTGATTGAGATGCTGGTGTCCAACAATGATGCATATATCAACAGATACTCAGCCGATTGTTTGCGGCGCGTCTGGAAAGTGGAACGTTTTTCATGGTTTATGTCGACAATGATGCACCAGTTCCCCGAGATGTCAGGGTTCGAAAAGAAGATGCAGCGCGCCGAGTTTGACCATATCGTAGGCTCAGAAACTGCCGCACGATCCCTGGCCGAAAACTATGTTGGCCTGCCGTTGGAGTAACGAAAATGAGCGAACGACACGATCAGGGAATGAAAACGCGGCGCGCGGTTCTGGGCGATGCTCATGTCGATCGTGCCGAAGCGGCAAAAACCGAATTGGACCAGCCCTTTCAAAACTTGATTACCGAGGCAGCATGGGGCCACGTCTGGTCAGGCACGCATTGGAGTAAACGCGAACGATCGATGGTGACCATCGCGCTTTTGGCTGCACTTGGGCACGAAGAAGAACTCGCAATGCACATTCGCGCAACAGCGACGACCGGTGCGACACGCGACGATATTCGCGAAGCTCTTATGCATGTCGCAATTTACGCAGGTGTCCCGGCCGCGAATACGGCATTCCGAATTGCCAAACCCATTCTGGCCGATCTGGATGTGCAATCAGATGCGTAATGAACCACCGCTGAAGAGACGCGACCACGACTGGCATCCAAAGGCTGATTTTCCTGACTATCGCTCGACAACGCTGCGACATCCAAAGCAGAGCCTTATCGCAATACCTCAGGCACTACAGGACACGACCGGGCCTGCGTTTGGGCATGACATTCTGGGCGCGAACGATGACAATTTGACAATCAACAGCGCTCAGCCGGGGGCATCGGCAATTGGCGAGCGATTATTGGTCCATGGTCGCGTGTTGGATGAAGCGGGGCGCGTCGTGCCAAATGTGCTTTTAGAAGTTTGGCAAGCCAATGCTGGCGGTCGGTATCGTCATAAGAACGATGGATATCTGGCCCCGCTGGACCCGAATTTTGCCGGTTGCGGACGCTGCCTCAGTGATAGCGACGGCAATTACGCCTTTCGAACTATCAAGCCGGGTCCTTATCCCTGGCCCAATGGTGGGAATGATTGGCGACCGGCGCATATTCACTTTTCAGTCTTTGGCACGGCTTTTTCGCAGCGTCTGATCACCCAGATGTATTTCGAAGGTGATCCGCACATCCAAATTTGCCCGATTGTTCAGTCGATTGCCGATCCACGTGCCGTTTCTCAACTGACGGCGCGCCTGGATATGTCCCGAACCATACACATGGATATGCGCGCCTATCGTTTTGATATTGTCCTGCGGGGGCCGGACGCGACCTATTTCGAAAACCGGACCGAGGGTGCCTGATGCCCTTTGACCCTTCTCTCAGAACCAAGCCGGCCACGTCGAACGCCACAGAGCCGCTAAAGGAAAGTCCGTCGCAAACGGCTGGTCCTTATGTTCACATTGGTTGCGTCCCGCAGGCCATCGGTTTGGACAACGCACCGAAACAGCTCGCGTCGAACGCTGACGTACCGCCAGGTGAAAGCATCGTCATTCAGGGCAGAGTGCTGGATGGTGAAGGCGCGTTGGCCAAGGACGTGATGATTGAAAGTTGGCAGATCGACGGCCAATGGCACCGCGCGATCTGCGATCTTGAAACCGGGCAGTTTCGGCTTGAAACATCGCGCCCACAGGCGACAGCACCGGCTACGCCCAGTGTCCAAATTTGGATTGTCGCGCGCGGGATTAATATTGGGCTATCGACCCGCATCTATTTCGATGACGAAGAAAACAGCGAAGACCCCATCCTTGCGCTGGTGCCAGACGATCGACGCAATACTTTGATTGCTAAGGGTAATAACGGCGAATACCAGATCGATATCCGCCTTCAGGGTGATGACGAGACTGTCTTCTTCGACGCCTGATCGATAACCTAGCTTGCGGTCATGTCGCGAAGAACTTTCCGCGCGGCAGTCTCAATCGGAGTCTCAACTTCGCTCAATATTGCAACGCGATCAAACCGGTCAGCGTCAGAATTCACGGCCTCACGCAATGCCTGGCCAAAAGCCATGCGCAGCTCGGTTCCGATGTTGAATTTGCAAATTTTCGATCCGCGTGCCAATCGTGTGCGCTGTTCGACCGGAACCCCCGATCCGCCGTGAATCACCAGCGGCACCTGGGTCACGGCTTCGATCTGGCGAATGCGGGTTTCGTCTAATCTGCCTTCTTTGTTCTGCTGCAAATGGACATTGCCAACAGAGATTGCCATCGCATCCACCGCCGTTTCACGGGCAAATCGCGCGGCTTCCTCGGGGTCCGTTCCCAAAGAACCTTCACCCGCAGCATAGCCCACAAATCCGATCTCTCCCTCGCAAGAAACGCCAGCGGCATGGGCCATCGCGGCAATTTTGGCGGTCTCTTCGATATTCTCATCCAGCGGCTTTCGCGAACCGTCGAACATGATCGAGGTAAAGCCGCTCTCTAATGCCTCGCGACATTCGTCGAACGTGTAGCCATGGTCCAGATGGGCGACGACAGGCACATCGACACTTTCGGCCAATGTGCGGAACATCTTACCCAAAACTGGAAGCGGGGTGTGTTTGCGGCACGAGGGGCCTGCCTGAAGGATTACCGGCAATCCTTCCGCTGCGGCAGCCGTGGTGTAGGCGCGCATATCTTCCCACCCAAGGCAGACAAGACCACCAACCGCATATCCGCCACTCAGGGCGGGCTGCAGGACATCGAAAAGCGTGGCGAGTGTCATCAGGTCGGTCCCGGATGAGATGTTAAAAAGGCTTCAAGATCAGCATCATAAGGCATTGCAGGCGCGCAACCCGGTTTGCCGACGACGATTGCTGCGCAGGCCGAACCACGCAACACTGCCTCTTGCAGGCTTTGCCCGACGGCAATTCCAGACAACAACCCGGCCATAAAGCTGTCACCTGCGCCGGTGGGTTTCAAAGCCTCGACGCGATATATCCCGGTGCGAACTTCTTCGTCGCCCGAGATTGTGATCGCCCCTTCTGGACCCATTTTGTAGACCACTACCTTTGCAGTGGTGCGCGCCAGCTCGCGTGCCTTGTCCAACCCTTTGGCCATGTCACCGGCCATAAAACCGAACTCTTCGTCGTTGCCCACGATCATGTCACTCATGGCACCCGCGCGGGATAGAACATCGGCGGCGACTTCGGGTGAAGGCCACGAATAAGGGCGATAGTCTACGTCGAAGATAACCGGCAGGCCCTGGGCTTTGGCGGCTTCGAAGGCATGAAATGCAGCACTGCGCGACGGCTCGGCGGCAAATACTGTTCCGGCGGTGACAAAGGCACCAAACCGCGACAGGTCCACCTGATCTACGTCTTCCCGAGTAACCTGGAAATCGACGGCTCCGTTTCGGTAGAGTACGGTTTCATGTCCGACCAACACACTTTCATATACGGCAAGCGATGTCCGAAATTCGCCGTCCAGCACGCGGATATGGCTAGTGTCGACGCCGTAGTCTTTCAGACCCTTAATGCAGAAATCGCCGATTGCGTCTTTGGATACAGACGTAATCAAAGCTGACTTGGCTCCGAACTTGCTTAAACCGATTGCGATATTGGCGGATGAACCACCGATCCCAGCTTGAAGGTTCGTAGCATCTCGCGTTTTGGTTCCTGGCGGTGAAGGTGATAAATCCATTCCGACCCGGCCAAAAACGGCAAAGTTATTCGATTTTATCCCCTCAAACAGATCGGCCATAAATCTCCTGCTTTCTTTTAGTCAACGTGTCTTGTGATCGTTTTTTGCAACCGGTTGCAGTCGCATTACCCCCGCAACGTCCCGCGCTCAACAATGTGGCACGGGAAAATACGGGCTTCCGGATATCGGTTCGGATCGTCCAGCATGGACACCACCAATTCGATCGAGCTTTCGATGATCTGGCGTACCGGCTGGTGAATTGTCGTCAAGTTGATGTTGTCCCAGCGTGCAATCTCCATATCATTCAAACCAATCAACCCAATCTCGTCGGGCACTGTAAGGCCCGCAGCCTGGATCGCACTCAGCGCACCAATTGACAAAATATCGTCACCGCAAAAGTAAGCCTCTGCCGGTTCCTGCCAAAGAAGTTTTGCCATCTCGGCACGACCGGCCTCAAAGGTATAGTCGCTGGCGTAGCTGTGCGTGAATTGGACGTTCGTATGGGCGTTGGCAGCCTGGGAAAACCCCGAAAAGCGGTCTTGTGTCGACGTTGCCGAGCTTGGGCCGCCCATGAACCCGATTTTCTGGTAACCCTTTGCGATTAAGGCATCTGCGGCCATTCGACCGCACGCAACGTTATCAATTCCAACAACATGCACGCTTGGCGCACTCGTTTGGCGGCCAAATGAATGTACGACCGGGATATTGGCAGAAACAAACGCACGCGCGTATTCCAGCGGCAATGTCGACGATGCCAGGATGACGCCATCCACTGAATACTGCCGCAACATGCTGACGGCTGTTTCAGGTGTGTCGTCGTCGCTCAGGTTGACCAACAGTGGTCGCAGACCCCGGCTTTGCAGCCCTTTGGTAAACAGATCGAAGACTTCCAGAAACAAAGGGTTGTGAAAGTTGTTCGAAATAAGCCCAATTAACTTGGTCCGACCAGTCGTCAGGCTAGAGGCCAATGCATTTGGATAGTATCCAAGAGTCGTCGCCGCGCGTTCAACCTTGCGCCGGGTCTTGTCCGACACCGATGCACCCTCAGTATACGTACGCGATACCGCCGAACGTGAAACGCCCGCAAGTTCCGCTACATCTTTCAGAGTGACATTCATGGCAATGACCTTTGCCGCTAGGTATCAGACTTGAGGCATTTTGCAACCGGTTGCATTGGCGTTGCAAGCACAAAAAACGCGGCACCGATTGAATGCCGCGTTTTGTATGTTCGGTATTCGAAAGGACGCTTACTCTTCCGCGCCGCCTTCTTCGCCTTCGGTTGCTTCGGCTTCTTCGCCCTCAACACCCTCTTCGACGTCACCTTCTTCTTCATCGTCCTGGCTTGCCAGACCCGATGGTGCCTGGATGTTGGCAATAACAAAGTCACGATCAATCGTCGCTTTCGCGCCGCTGGGCAGATCAACGCCCGAGATTGTGGCCGTGTCACCGATTTCCATACCGGTCAGGTCAACTGACACGCTTTCCGGAATGTCGCCGGCGGTAACCACCAGCTCAACTTCCGGACGCACCGCATTCAACACGCCACCTTGGCGCAGACCTGGGCAGTCGTCGTGGCCAACAAATTCGACCGGGATGAACAATGCGATCTTCGAGTTGCGCTTCAGGCGCATCAGATCGAGGTGTGTCGGAAGGTCTTTCACAACATCACGCTGAACGTTCCGGCAGATGACGCGCACGTCTTCCTGACCTTCGACTTTCAGATTGAACAATGTTGCCAGAAAGCGGCCCGCTTTCAGCTTCTTGAACAGTACGTTGTAAGGGACATTAATCGCCAGAGGGTCGGCACCGCCGCCATATACGATGCCAGGTACGAGCCCGTCTCTACGAGCTTGACGAGCGGCCCCCTTGCCTGTCCCCGTCCGTACCGTGACGTTAAGATCAGGGATCTCACCAGCCATGGTTATTCTCCATTATGTAAAGGGCAGCCTCCAAGGGTGTCCGCCCACGAATGGCGGCATATAGCTGGGGATTCTGTTTTTGAAAAGAAGAATCTTCCTGTCGTAGGGCGCAGTACCTCGACCCACCGAAAATCATTCGTGATATCTCACATCAAGACATCTGATTGGCCTTAGCTTTGGCGCCTTTCTATGGTCGCGGCCAGTTAATGAAGGCCCGAATTTTGAAACGTTCTGATATCGCGCTGGCTGTTTTGGTGTCTTTCCTTTGGGGGCTGAACTTTGTTGTTATCGAGGTCGGCCTGGAAAGCTTTCCGCCGCTTTTGTTTTCGGCCTTCAGGTTTTCACTTGCCGCCATTCCTTTGGTTTTCTTCGTTCAGAAACCGGATACAAGCTGGGGCGTGATCCTGGACGTTGGGTTCGTTCTTGGTGTCGTCAAGTTCAGTTTGCTTTTCGTTGGAATGAGTATCGGCGCATCTGCGGGATTGGCATCGCTTGTGTTGCAGGTTCAGGCGATCTTTACAGTTCTGTTGGCCGCATTTCTTTTGGGTGAGCACTCAAGCAAGCGACAAGTAGCAGGAATTGCCATCGGTTTTTCGGGTATCGCCCTTGTCGGTTTGACGCTTCAACAATCTGCGACGCAGTGGGGCATCGCAATGATCGTTCTGGCGGGGATGGCATGGGCGGTATCCAACTTGATCATACGACACGCGGGGCAAGCAAAGATGCTGAACCTTGTCGTCTGGTCTTCACTTATCCCGCCCATCCCGCTTTTGACCTTATCCCTATTGATTGAAGGTCCTGAAGTTGGGGTGGAAGCCCTTCAAAGCATGACGCTTACGGGGGTTGCTGCACTTTTTTACATCGCATTCGTATCCACGATAATTGGGTTTGCCATTTGGGGCCATCTCATTCAGCGCTATGGGGCAGGGCAGGTCGCACCGTTCTCGCATTTGGTTCCAATCTTTGGCATGGGGTCATCGGCGCTCATCCTTGGCGAAGCCTTCGGCCCTTGGCGCATCTTGGCAGCCGCCCTGATCATCTTCGGATTGGTTCTGATTGTTTGGAAGTCGACGCGCGCCGCGCCGCTACGACAAACTCAGCTTTCGGGCTGAAATACCGTGAAATTCGGATCAATCTCGCCATATGCGCAATTGGCATCCAACAGCGCCATCTGCGCTTCGGCAGGGGTGGCGTCCGTCAGAACAGCAAGGTCGACGTAGGTTGCAACAACATGATCAAGCGTTGGGGTTTTCGGATCGGTGAGATCCCATGTGACGTAGCCGCAAACCAAATTCCGGTTGCCATCGTAGGTTCCCATAAAATCGACGGCACCCAGCAACCTGTCAACAGGATACCAGTTGATCCTGTAACCCGTCAGATGCTGCACAGGCCCACGATTAAGCGGGAAAACGTTGCTCATCTGAATATCGGTTTCGAAGCTGGCTGGAATTGCCAATGGGTTGCCCAACACCGGCGTGCTGGCCGGCGGTGGGGCTGTTGCTTCCACGGCTTCGAAAAGCGCCACGGTGGCGTCGAGCATGGCGGCAGTTTCCGCAGGAAACTCTATTTCGACGTGGTCGGGGTCACCAGCCGCAAAAACAGGTCCGGCAAATACGCTTGCCAGAATCGCGACTGCCCCCGCGTGAATAGACTCTTTAAACCACTGACTTGTCATGCAGGCTAAAATAGGCCCCAAGCTGAAGTGCGGCAAGAAGATGGCTAAAAACTGACGAATTTAGGTTTCTGAGCGCGGCACTGACGCATCATTCCACGCTAATCTCAGAGTTTCTCAAATATTGTCGTCAATCGGGAAACAAAAGCGCCTCAGGCCCAATCGCCGGAAAATCCCTTTGGAACCAGCAAAATATCGCGATCAACATCGGTGACCAGACGTTTTCCACTTAGCGCCATAGAAGTATCCAACTCTTTTTGCATCACTTCCAACGTCTTTGTTACACCCGCTTCGCCCATAGCCCCCAAGCCATAAACCCAGGCTCGACCGATCATCGTGCTTTTTGCCCCAAGCGCCAAAGCCTTCAATATGTCCTGTCCGCTGCGAATCCCGGAATCAAACCAAACCTCGGTTTGGTCGCCAACCGCCTTCACGATCTCTTCCAACACCTTGATTGATGACAGCGCACCATCCTGCTGTCGTCCTCCGTGGTTCGACACCACAATTGCGTCTGCTCCCAATGTGGCCGCTTTCCTGGCATCCTCGACATCCAAGATACCTTTCAGAATGACTTTACCGCCCCACATATCCATCAGCTCTTTGACGCGATCCCAGTTCAATGACGGATCAAAAGCCTCGCCAATCCAACTGGACAACGACGATGGATCAGAAACCCCGCTGGCGTGGCCTACTATATTTCCAAAAAACCGCCGTTTGGTGCCCAGCATGCCCAGCCCCCAGTGCACCTTGGTAATCATATTCGCAATCGATGCGGGCGTTAGCTTTGGTGGGGCGCTCAGCCCGTTTTTCAGGTCTTTGTGTCGCTGACCCAGAACCTGCAAATCAACGGTAATAACAATCGCAGAACATCCTGCTTCGCGCGCGCGTTCAAAAAGGCGGCGCATAAAGTCATCGTCTTTCAGGGTGTAGACTTGGAACCAAAACGGATTATTCGTGTGCTGGGCGACATCCTCGATGGAGCAGATTGACATTGTCGACAAACAGAACGGCACGCCAAAGTTCTCGGCAGCGCGGGCCGCTTTGATCTCACCATCGGCGCATTGCATACCCGTCAATCCAACCGGTGCAAGTGACGTTGGCATTGCAACCTCTTCGCCTAGCATTTCAGTTGCGGTCGAGCGGTTCGACATGTCGACCGCGATCCTCTGGCGCAGTTTCAGCTGAGCAAAATCCGTAGTGTTTTCGCGAAAAGTCTGCTCGGAATAGCTTCCGCTTTCGGCATAATCGTAAAACATCTTCGGAACGCGCCTGCGATACAGGCGTTTCAGGTCGGCGACTTCGGTTATGACGGGCATATCGACCTCAAATCTCAATATTGGTAAGTTTCTTTTACCACTTTGAGGTATTCGAGTGCAACGCAAAAAAGGCCGGGCAATGCGCCCGGCCTTCCAAATTCAAATATGAACGGCTTTTAACTGTGGATTGGTCCGTCGCCGCACGCCAACGCAGCCTCGCGCACCGCTTCCGAATAAGTCGGATGCGCATGACACGTCCTTGCCAAATCTTCGGCAGCGGCGCCAAATTCCATAGCAACGCAAACTTCGTGGATCAGATCACCAGCCATTGGGCCAATAATATGGGCTCCAAGAATGCGATCTGTTTCCTTATCCGCCAGGATTTTCACGAAACCATCCGCAGCGAAATTCGCTTTCGCACGGCCATTGCCCATGAAGCTGAACTTCCCGACCTTATAGGCGCGACCGGCGTCTTTTAGCTGTTCCTCGGTTTGCCCAACGTTTGCAACTTCGGGATGGGTGTAAATCACCCCAGGGATCACATCATAGTTCACATGCCCAGCTTGACCGGCAATAGTTTCTGCAACGGCCATGCCTTCGTCTTCGGCCTTGTGCGCCAACATTGGGCCGGTGATCGCATCGCCAATGGCATAGATGCCTTTAACATTGGTTGCCCAATGCGCGTCGGTCTGCACCTGGCCGCGATCCGACACAGCTACGCCAGCGGCTTCCAATCCAAGACCATCGGTAAACGGTCGCCTCCCGGTAGCCACCAGAACGGTTTCGGCCTCGATGGTTTCTTCCTTGTCGTTCTTCTTCAGTTTGTAGGTGACTTTGGCTTTGGTCTTGGTCGCGGCCACTTTCTGAACAGCGGCCCCCATGACAAACTTCATGCCCTGTTTCTTCAGCGTCCGCTGGAACACTTTTTGGATTTCGCCATCCATGCCCGGTGTCACAGCGTCCAGGAATTCGACAACGGTCACCTCTGCGCCAAGACGCTTATAGACCGATCCAAGTTCCAACCCGATCACACCCGCGCCGATAACGACCATCGACTTTGGAATTTTGCCAAGTTCAAGTGCACCGGTCGATGTCACGACAACTTTTTCATCCACCTCAACACCAGGTAGGCTCGAGGCTTCGGACCCGGTTGCAATGACAATATTCTTAGCGTTGTGAACTTCGTCCCCGACCTTGACTTTGCCCGCTTCGGGGATTGAACCCCATCCCTTCAGCCAATCAATCTTGTTCTTCTTGAACAGAAACTCGATGCCCATGGTGTTTGCGTTGATGGTATCCTGCTTGTAGCCAAGCATGGCCTTCCAATCGACTTTCGGCTTGGGAACACCCAAACCCATTTTCGAGAAATTGGTTTCGGCTTCGTGCAACATCTCGGTGGCGTGCAGCAGTGCTTTGGATGGGATGCATCCGACGTTCAAGCAGGTGCCGCCCAACGTCTCTCGCCCTTCGACGCAGGCCGTCTTCAACCCCAACTGTGCGCATCTGATTGCGCACACATAACCGCCCGGGCCGCCGCCAATTACTATTACGTCATAATCTGCCATGAAAAATCTCCGGTTCGGATATGCTTGTTGACCACAGGATGATGCCCCCGCGTTCTGTCTGCAAGCTGGTTATTGGGTTAAGAAAGCGGATTTCCGGCAGCATTCACGTTTCGAAAACGACAGCTTAGGCGTAAGGGTCGGCATATTGTCGGGGAAAACCCCGAATCCAACTGCCGACCGCTGTTTCAGATTGCCAAAATATACAGATAAGCCGTTGCAATCGCGCCGACACCCCAGACCCCGGTGCGCAGCCAGGGAATGCCAGCCAAATAGATGCCCACATACAGGACGCGCGCGATCAGAAATATCTGCGCCATCAGCAACGTCGTGTCGCTGAAAGCGCCTTTGGCTTGCAATATCAGGATCGCCGGGGCGAACAGCGCCATGGCAATTACCGAATTGTTCAGACATCTCAGCGCACGCCCCGCCACACCGTCCAACTCGCGCGGTTCGTCGCGTGGCGTCGCCAGATACGGCAAACCCATCTTCGGGATTGCCAGAGTCACCTGAACAACAATGATTACGACCGTCAAAAGACCATACAAAGCCAGAATGGATAATTCACTCGACATGTCTTGCTCCCTTCCATTGGATGCACGGTCGAAGATTACCACAAATGTGGAATGAGCGAAAAAATCGCGGGATCTGGATAGAAAGTTGCCCAGGCAAAGAGCACGAACGCAAAGTTACATCGGATCGGTCATCCAACGTCCCGATAACAACATCGAGACTTCGTCAAAAGACATCGCAATTTCGGTCTTTGACAATAGGGGGCGGCCATCAGCCCCCGGTTGCTCGGGGAAGTGAATCAACTTGCACCACGGGTTCTCCGGGTCGCTTTCGTCGCCGAATTCGACCCGGATGACATGGCTCATATTGATCATGGCGTATTCGCCAGTTTTGCGAAGTTTAAGTCGCAGAAACATGGCGTTCTACAGATCCATCAGCAACCGCCGTGGATCCTCCAGTGCTTCTTTCACGCGCACCAGGAAGGTGACCGCCCCTTTGCCGTCCACAATCCGGTGGTCATAGCTCAGCGCCAGATACATCATCGGGCGGATCACGATCTCGCCGTTCACAACCACAGGCCGCTGCTGGATCTTGTGCATCCCCAGAATACCCGACTGCGGCGGGTTCAGAATGGGCGATGACATCAGCGAACCGTAAACTCCGCCGTTCGATATTGTGAACGTGCCACCCTGCATCTCGGCCATCGACAGCTTGCCGTCACGGGCGCGCAGACCAAGCTCAGAAATCTTCTTCTCGATCGCCGCAAAACCCATCTGATCAGCATCGCGCACCACCGGAACAACCAACCCGTTCGGTGTGCCAACTGCCACGCCCATATGGACGAAGTGCTTATAAACCACGTCCGTGCTATCAATCTCGGCGTTCACCTCGGGCACTTCTTTTAGCGCGTGACAGCATGCTTTGGTGAAAAACGACATAAAGCCCAGTTTGGTGCCGTGCTTCTTCTCAAACAGCTCTTTGTATTCTTTACGCAGCGCCATCGTCTCGGACATGTCCACCTCGTTGTAGGTGGTCAGCATGGCCGCATTGTTCTGTGCATCTTTCAGACGGCGGGCGATGGTCTGGCGCAAGCGGGTCATCTTCACCCGCTCTTCCCGTCCCACATCGTCCGCAGCCACTGGCGCACGCGGTGCCGCCGCTGCCGGGGCAGCCTTCGGTGCCGGATTGGCCAGCGCCTTTTGCACGTCTTCCTTCATGATCCGCCCGTCGCGGCCTGTGCCGGTGACAGCATCGGATGACAAACCCGACTCTGCCATCAACTTCTTGGCTGATGGGGCATCTTCAACGTCTTTTCCGCCACTAGCAGCCGGGGCAGGGGCTGCGGCGGCTGGAGCTGCCGCAGGCGCAGCACTTGCGCCAGCACCGGCTGCCATTACCGCCAATTTACCGCCCGCTTCCACGGTCGAACCTTCAGCTGCAAGGATTTCCGATATCACTCCCGACGCTGGGGCCGGAACCTCGACCGAAACTTTGTCCGTTTCCAGCTCACACAGCATCTCGTCCTGAGAAACTGGTTCGCCAACTTTCTTGAACCATGTCGATACAGTCGCTTCGGTCACGCTCTCGCCCAGGGTAGGCACCATCACGTCAACGGAACCGCCACCGCCAGAACCGGCGTCTGCCTTTGCAGTAGGGGCTGCGGCAGGCGCTGCTTTTGGTGCCGGGGCTGCGCCCGCACCATCGCCTTCGTTCAGTGTCGCCAGCAAGGCATCAACGCCAACCGTGTCACCCTCTGCCGCGACGATCTCGGCCAATACGCCGGCAGCAGGCGAAGGTACTTCAACCGTCACCTTGTCAGTTTCAAGCTCGCACAACATTTCATCGACGTCGACGCTGTCGCCCGGCTTTTTGAACCAGGTGGCAATCGTCGCCTCGGTTACACTTTCCCCTAAGGTGGGCACGCGAATTTCGGTTGCCATAATGGTTACCCTTCCAGTGTCAGCGCATCATTCACCAGCGCTTGTTGTTGTAATTTATGCGCCGATGCCAGGCCCGTGGCAGGCGATGCCGCCGCTGACCGTCCAGCGTATTTTGGCCGTGTATTCTTTGCCTTGATGCGGGTCAGAACCCACTCGATGTTCGGCTCCATAAAGGACCAGCCGCCCTGGTTCTTCGGCTCTTCCTGACACCAGACCCAGTCGGCATTCTTAAACCGCTTCAGTTCAGTCACCATGGACTGCGCCGGGAACGGATAGAACTGTTCGACCCGCATCAGATAGACATCATCAATGCCGCGGGCGTCCCGTTCTTCCAGCAGATCAAAGTAAACCTTGCCCGAACACATCACCACGCGCTTGATCTTGCTGTCTGCCACCAGCTTCGTATCTGAATGCCCTTTCTGGGCATCGTCCCAAAGCACCCGGTGGAAACTGGACCCGGTCACAAAATCCTCGGTATCGCTAACCGCCATCTTGTGGCGCAGCAAAGATTTCGGCGTCATCAGAACCAGCGGCTTGCGATAGTCGCGGTGCATCTGACGGCGCAGAATATGGAAATAGTTCGCCGGCGTCGTGCAGTTGGCGACGATCCAGTTGTCCTCCGCACACATCTGCAAGAACCGCTCAAGCCGCGCGGACGAGTGTTCAGGTCCCTGACCTTCGAAGCCATGCGGCAACAGCATCACCAGCCCAGACATCCGCAGCCACTTGCGTTCGCCGGATGAGATGAACTGATCGAACATGATCTGCGCGCCATTGGCGAAATCGCCAAACTGAGCTTCCCACAGAACCAATGCATTCGGCTCCGCCAGCGAATAGCCGTATTCAAAACCCAACACCGCATATTCCGACAGCATCGAGTCAATCACTTCATAATGTGACTGTCCCTCACGAATGTGGTTCAAAGGATAATAGCGTTCTTCGGTCTCCTGATTGACGATCCCGGAGTGCCGCTGGCTAAACGTGCCGCGCGTCGAATCCTGACCCGCCAGACGCACCGGATAACCCTCGGTCAGCAACGATCCAAACGCCAATGCCTCTGCTGTCGCCCAGTCGAACCCTTCGCCCGAACTGAACATCTTCCGTTTGGTTTCCAGCAACCTATCAACTGTCTTATGCATCGGGAAACCGTCCGGCACTGACGTCAGCGCTTTGCCGACTTCAGTAAAAGTCTTTTTGGCAATGGCGGTCTTACCGCGCTGATAGTTCTCACCGCCCTTGTCCAGATGCGACCAACGACCATCAAGCCAATCCGCTTTGTTCGGCTTGTAAACTTTCCCGGCCTCGAACTCTTCGTTCAGCAGGGCCTGGAAGCTGGCCTTCATATCCTCGATCTCGCCCTCGGGGATCAGACCATCCTTCACCAGACGATCTGTATAAAGTGACAGCGTTGTTTTCTGCTTTTTGATCTTCTTATACATGATCGGGTTGGTGAACATGGGCTCGTCGCCCTCATTGTGACCAAACCGACGGTAGCAGAAGATATCAAGCACGACGTCCTTGCCGAACTTCTGGCGGAACTCGGTCGCCACCTTCGCGGCATGTGTAACCGCCTCAGGGTCGTCACCGTTCACGTGGAAAATCGGCGCTTCCACCATCAAAGAAATGTCGGTCGGGTATGGCGATGACCGGCTAAAGTGCGGTGCCGTCGTGAATCCGATCTGATTGTTCACTACGATATGGATCGTGCCGCCAGTTTTGTGCCCTTTCAGCCCAGACAGGCCAAAACACTCGGCGATGATGCCCTGACCTGCAAATGCCGCATCTCCGTGCAGCAGGATCGACAAAGCCGTCGTGCGCGTATCGTCCTTCTTCTGGTCATGTTTGGCCCGCACCTTGCCCAGAACAACCGGGTTCACCGCCTCAAGGTGCGATGGGTTTGCGGTCAGGCTCAAATGCACCGAATTGCCGTCGAATTCGCGGTCTGACGAAGCCCCAAGGTGATACTTAACGTCCCCCGAACCATCGACATCCTCAGGCTTAAAACTGCCGCCCTGAAACTCGTTGAAAATCGCCTTGTAGGGCTTTTGCATCACGTTCGCCAAAACGCTCAACCGGCCCCTGTGCGGCATCCCGATGATCACGTCCTTCACACCCAACGCACCACCGCGCTTGATGATCTGTTCCATCGCCGGGATCAGGCTTTCGCCCCCATCCAATCCAAAACGTTTCGTGCCCATGTATTTGACATGCAAGAATTTTTCGAAACCCTCGGCCTCGACCATTTTGCGCAATATTGCCTTGCGACCTTCCTTGGTAAAGGTCACTTCCTTGCCGTAACCCTCGATGCGCTCTTTCAACCACGATGCTTCAGCAGGGTTTGAGATATGCATGTATTGCAGCGCAAAGGTCCCGCAATAGGTCCGTTTAACAATCGCCAGGATTTCCCGCATCGAGGCCATCTGAAGCCCCAATACGTTATCAATAAAGATCGGCCGATCCATGTCGGCTTCAGTGAACCCGTAAGACTTCGGGTCAAGTTCAGGATGTGGCGTCTGATCGCGCATTCCCAGCGGATCCAGATCGGCCACCAGATGGCCCCGGATACGATAGGCTCGAATGATCATCAGCGCCCGGATTGAGTCCAATACAGCCCGCTTAATTGCATCTTCGCTGACCTGAGCCCCGGCCTCAGCCGCTTTCGCCTTGATTTTGCCTGCAGCCCCAGCCGCTTCCTTGGCTCCCAGCGATCCCCACTGCCCATCCAGCGCTGCCGTTAACTCATCAGATGGCTGAGGCGGCCAATCATCACGCGCCCAGCTTGGCCCGGCGGCTTCCGCCTGAGCCTCAACCCCAGCGTCCCCCAGTTCCTGAAAGAACGCCTGCCATGCCTCATCCACCGCATTCGGATCATTGGCATATCGCGCGTAAAGCTGCTCGATATACTCGGCATTGTGGCCTTGGAGGAATGACGAGGCCTTGAAGATATCGTTTGGAGATTGGTCGGTCATGATGAATCCTCACTTCTATTAGAAGTAGTATTTCTAAGGTCTTCAATTACGGCTTTAACAAGCCAAGCTGCTGCCAGCAGTGCTGCGGCAACAAAAGCCAATAATGGCCAGTTTACGATAGTTTCGAAAAAATCAGTCGGTGAGTTAGAAGAGAACAATCCTTCGGATTCACTGCCGATGTCTGTGCGAAAGTAATTTGTTTGAATGATTGGGCCAAAGGCTGCGATGCCAACGGCGGTCGAAACCGCAAGCCCAACCAAAAAGATAATTAGTCTTCGCAGCGTCATTAGTGGTCTACCCAATCGCCTCCAGCACCGCCTCACCAAGACCCGCCGGGCTCTCGGAAACAACAATCCCGGCCGAGCGCATGGCCTCGATCTTGTCGTCCGCGCCGCCCTTGCCGCCAGCAACAATCGCGCCAGCGTGGCCCATACGACGACCCGGAGGTGCCGTGCGACCGGCAATAAATCCAGCGACTGGCTTCCAGCGGCCCTTCTTCTTCTCATCGGCCAGGAACTGCGCCGCTTCTTCCTCAGCAGAGCCACCGATTTCACCGATCATGATGATCGACTGCGTCTCGTCATCCGCCAGGAACCACTCCAGCACATCTATATGCTCGGTCCCTTTGATCGGATCGCCGCCAATACCCACACATGTCGACTGTCCCAGCCCCACATCCGTGGTCTGCTTCACCGCCTCATAAGTCAGGGTGCCCGAGCGTGAGACAACCCCGCACGACCCGCGCTGGTGGATGTGTCCCGGCATAATCCCGATCTTGCAGGCGTCCGGCGTAATCACACCCGGACAGTTCGGCCCGACCAAGATCGTGTCGGATGTCTCCAGCGCCCGCTTCACACGCATCATGTCCAGCACCGGAATGCCTTCAGTGATCGCAACCACCAATGGAATTTCGGCATCAATCGCTTCCAAAATTGAGTCAGCCGCAAACGGCGGCGGCACGTAAATCACGGATGCATTCGCCCCGGTCTTTGCCACCGCTTCGTGGCAGGAGTTGAACACCGGAAGCTCCAGGTGTGTTTGTCCGCCTTTGCCGGGCGTCACACCACCAACCATCTGCGTGCCATAGGCAATCGCCTGTTCGGAATGGAACGTGCCCTGGCTGCCGGTGAATCCCTGACAGATGACTTTCGTGTTTTCGTCTACGAGGACTGCCATATCAGGCTCCTTGGTTGCGCGGCTGGGGCCGCTTCGTGTTCATATTCAATTCAATTCCAAACCAGCCTGATGCACGATCCTGCCGATTGTCTATGCCGCTTGAAGTGGGCTTTGTGATCAAGACTTGCATCATCCCGCCGCCGCCGTTTCCATGTTGAAACGCGCAACTACTTTACGCACCTGCTCAAGCGACCAGATTGCCATCCAACGCTCACCGCCTGGTGCATCCACGGGAACCAGATCGCCCGCATCGTTGCGCGTTGCTGTTTCTACAACGGCCTCGACAGGTTCAGGGAAATCAAACGGCGATTTGGTCGGGTTGAACGCCTGAAAGCGCCCATTATCCCGCACATTCCGGTTGGCCTCGACTGCATGCATCGTTGTCAAAAGATACCGCGACCCCGAGGCGACAAAGCGCTGGAAAAACTCCCAGCGCAGCCAGTATTTCAAATGAAACAAGCAGTCGCGGCACATGAACAAATCGGCCTTGGGTAATGGGTCAGAGGTGACATCCGCCACCGCAAAAGAGACGCCGTCGCGTGCATAGGCGGCCTGGTTCGCGGCAATCAGACTTTCCGAGATATCCAGACCGACATAATCGACGCCTTGCAGATCAACCTCCTGCATCCAACTCCAGTCGCCACAGGGCGCGTCAACAAAGGATTGGACTTCGTAGCGGTCAAACAAACCCGGCAATGCCTCACGAATGCGCGCGGTCAGAGCAAGACTGGATCCAACGCCCGAACGCGGGTGCTTGCCACCCTCGGACCAGTCCTTGTCTTCAAACACACGCTTCAAATTTTGACGCAAATCCGGGAACCCCCTGGTGGTCTAAACCGCTGGAATATTCGGCCAACCGTTACCCCTTAACCGCAGCAACGATCTTCTCGGCACCGTCCTTCAGGTTGTCCGCCGCAATGACGTCCAGCCCAGAAGTATTGATGATCTCTTTGCCCTTCTCGACGTTTGTACCTTCCAGCCGAACCACAAGCGGCACTTTCAGGCCGACCTCTTTCACAGCCGAAACCACGCCCTCGGCAATCACGTCACAGCGCATGATGCCGCCGAAAATGTTCACAAGAATGCCCTTCACCTGCGGGTCAGACGTGATGATCTTGAAGGCTTCGGTCACCTTCTCCTTGGTCGCTCCACCGCCAACGTCCAGAAAATTCGCTGGCTCCGAGCCATAAAGCTTGATGATGTCCATCGTCGCCATGGCCAGGCCCGCACCGTTCACCATGCAGCCAATCTCACCATCCAAAGCAATATAATTCAGATCGTATTTCGAGGCTTGCAGCTCTTTGGCATCCTCCTCGGTTTCATCCCGCAGCGCGGCGATGTCCGGGTGACGATAAATGGCATTGCTGTCGAACCCCATTTTTGCATCCAGACACTTCAGATCGCCTTTGTCGGTGACGATCAGCGGATTGATTTCCAGCATCTCCATGTCTTTCTCAACGAACATGGAATAAAGCGTGCCCATCAGCTTGACGCATTGCTTGATCTGCTGGCCTTCCAGCTTCAGCGCAAAGGCGATCCGGCGGCCATGAAACGGCTGGTACCCGGTGGCAGGATCAACGCTGAACGACAGGATTTTATCCGGTGTTTTCTCGGCCACCTCTTCAATATCCATGCCGCCTTCGGTCGAGGCGACAAAGCTCACTCGGCTACTGCCGCGGTCCACCAGCAATGCCAGATACATCTCTGTCTGAATGCCTGCGCCATCTTCAATGTAGATGCGGTTGACCTGCTTGCCCGCCGGACCGGTTTGCTTGGTCACCAACGTGCGACCCAACATGCGTTTGGCTTCTTCAGCAGCTTGCTCAACCGACTTGGCTAAACGAACACCACCCTGATCACCGGCATCGGCTTCTTTGAACGTGCCCTTGCCGCGGCCACCTGCGTGAATCTGCGCTTTGACCACCCACAGCGGGCCGTCCATTTCACCGGCTGCACTTTTGGCTTCTTCGGACCGCAATACCGCGCGACCGTCCGAAACAGGGGCCCCGTAACTGCGCAGCAATGCTTTTGCCTGATACTCATGGATATTCATTTGGGGTCTCCTTGACGGCTTTTCATTGGAATTGTTGGCACGCGATGTCCGGGTTGTGAAACGAAAATGTCCTTGCTGGCATGGATTTGCGAATATTTCCGAATTTTGTGATCACACCATTATATCGTGTGATCACAAAGCCGCCGCAAAATGGAATTATTCGCGAATCCCTGATTTTTGCCAGCTGGCCTGGCGTGAAAGCGAATGCCGATATCCGGAACACGACAACTTAATTGCCGCGTTGAAAAGCATTCTCCATCATCGCCGTTAGGACTTCAAATTCTGCCAGGATACTGCCCCAAGATTAGCCAACGCGGCTTCCAATCCCGGAGCCAGCAGCGATGGGTTTAAACAAAGCGTATCTTTGCTCAGACGAAACCCAACATAATTAGCCGCTTCAAGCTGGTCGCGAATACGGCGGTCAGTCGCGTCGTCCAAATGAACATTCTCATATAGGATGAACTCGGGACTAAACTGGTCAAAGCGTGCTCCGGCAAAAACATCTGCCTCATGGCCCTCGACATCCACAATCAACCCGTCTGCATCCAAGGCATGTTGTTCAACCAAAATGTCATCCAGCCGCCGCAAATCGATCTTTTCTTCAACGATGTCGTTCGGGTCGGCATTGTCGCGCCGCATCGACATCAACCGAAAAAAAGTGTCGCGATCCAGCGATGCCGCACCGGGAACCCATTTTGGATATCGATCGCGTGCTTGAGGGTCCAAAGTATGAAGAGTTAAAGTTCCAGATTTAGAAGATGCACCGACATTCAAACATTTCACCCATGGGCGGTCTTTGTGCAGAGTTTGCAATCTGGCAAAAGGTTCAGTCGCAGGTTCCAACAACAACGCGTCCCAGGTCCCGCGGACTACATGACTATACATCATGTCATCGAGAAACCCGTCATGGGCGCCAACCTGAACATACTTTGGACGACGGCCCGCAGCGCGTGCTTTTGACTCCACCAGATCAAAAACCAAACCCGGCAAACTGTCCTGAGACGCCTGCAGTAACCTGCGATGCGCGCGTTTAAAATGTCGGGCGTCTGCGGCCAATGTTGATCCTACTCAGGCTTTTCGAATTCCAGGCCGACACTCTGCAATGCCTGACCAATGAAAGACTCGGAGTGCGGAGGATTCGACTTGTGGTGCGCCCGCATCAAACTGCTCCACAAGTGAACAGTACACGTTTTTTCTGTCATCCAGAACTCCATGCTGGGCTTGGAGTTAAATGGAAGATCGGCCAGGGTCCAATAAACAGGCGAAAACACCTCTTGTTGTGCGCAATGTTCGAACTCACCGGAATCCAACAACCCATGAGTTATGGCCATCGGTCCCAGAATTATTCTTCGTTCCTTATACATCCCGACCAACTTATTCTCGGGCGGAATATCAGAGACGCGGTTCTGTCCACGCGGACGAAGCCAAGGCGGAACAAACTCGGGGTCCGTGACGGCTTGATGCAACAGCGCAAGAGTGGCCGAACCATGGGGTAGCCGCATTACCGCATTGTTGACTTGGTTCCTCTCGCCGGTTCGGCCGGCGATGAAGCGGTGTTCGGGCCAGGTAATAGGCTTCACACAAATTAAATCAGTGTCGCACCAGACCTCATCGGTCTTTGACATCAAAAAGATGCGAAAGATATCCGCGATATATGCAGGAGCTGTCTGGTCGAACAGCTCCTGGCTTGGTTCGAATATTTCGTTGGCGTCGGCCGTCTCAATGTCTTCAGGTATATTCTCTACCGGTGCATAGGAATACAGCTTTACCCGATGCCCCTGAGCACGAAATGACGCCAATCCAAGCCGATCATACCAGCGCAGCCGATTTCCAACCCAAAGACTTGAAATCGTAGGCAGATCAGGATCAATGGGCGTCAGTGACACCGACTTAGCTGAGGTTTCCGTCGATGCCTTTACACGCCTCGACAAGCCCCTTCACGGCGTCAACCGATTTATCGAACATGGCTTGCTCGTCTTTGGACATCTTAATGTCGATGACCCGCTCAATACCGCCTGCGCCGATCACGGTCGGCACACCGACATACATGCCCTTCAGGCCCAATGCGCCGTCGACATAAGCCGCACATGGCAGAACCCGTTTTTGGTCTTTCAGATAAGCCTCGGCCATCTCGATTGCGCTGGTCGCAGGCGCGTAATAGGCCGATCCATTGCCCAACAGACCAACGATCTCGGCGCCACCGTCACGGGTGCGCTGAACAATCGCGTCCATTTTTTCCTGCGTCGTCCAGCCCATGTCCACCAGATCAGGCAAAGGAATGCCCCCAATTGCTGAATAGCGCACAAGCGGAACCATAGTGTCGCCATGACCACCTAGAACAAATGCAGTCACGTCTTTCATCGAAACTTCAAATTCCAGGCTCAGGAAGTGACGGAAACGCGCCGAATCCAAAACCCCGGCCATTCCGCAAACCTTTTCGCGGGGCAGCCCTGAATACTCACGCAATGCCCAAACCATGGCATCCAGCGGGTTGGTGATGCAGATGACAAAAGCGTTCGGCGCATGGGCTTTGATGCCCTCGCCAACCGATTTCATGACTTTCAGGTTGATGCCCAACAGGTCGTCGCGGCTCATGCCCGGCTTGCGTGGCACACCAGCAGTAACGATACAGACATCAGCTCCGGCGATATCGGCGTAGTTTGTCGTGCCTTTCATTGACGCGTCGAAACCTTCGGCAGGTCCAGCCTCGGCGATGTCCAACGCTTTGCCCTGAGGCGTGCCGTCGGCGATGTCGAACAATACGACGTCGCCAAGTTCTTTCATCGCTGCGAGATGGGCCAAGGTGCCGCCGATCTGGCCGGCTCCGATAAGGGCAATTTTGGGTCTGGACATGAGGGTTCTCCGATCCGAATGCGAGTTCAGGTTCGGAACCGATGCCTAGACACACTTGCCGACCCGCGCAAGGCAGAACGCCACACTGCGACACTTCTGGTGCGCGCGGGTCAAGAAACACAAGGTTCAACAGCGGCCAGCACACTCCCGGAATTGGCGAGCAGAACCCTTTTACATGTGATCCTGGTCATGGTTGCTACCGCAAATGCCAAGGGGGATTCGGCAGAAACGACCACCTCGATGACTTGGCTTAACTCTGGATACCCGCCGGTTGCAGGTCTTCGGTCAAAAGCTCAAAGGCGTCGCCCGCGCTCACCAGACAGGTCAGGCCGCTGGGCAGGGTCACCGTTATGGTCCAGCTGCCACTCTCTTCAGACGCGAACACTTCGACGACACGGCCCTGGCTGGCAATGCCGATGGCCTGTCTGCTCTCTCCATACTTCCCCGCCAATTGCTCGATCACGGCAGCACGGGGCGCGCAGTTCTGTTGGGCCGAGGCTGTGGTCGTCGCTATAACTGTTGTCGCAAATGCTGCCATCGCAATTATGGTCTTCATCAGTTGCCTTTCTGGACCCGGTTCACTTTAGGCCCGTTGCCGTGTCAGACCGTCACGCGATCTCTGACTCCAATCTCGTCAGCCAAACCCTAAAACTGATTAACAGTGCGTGCGCAGCTCCCGGGGCGCGCAACACCTGTTCCGAAGCACCCAAATGCTGCGTTGCGGCGAAAATGCTTGCAGATTGCTGCGTCAAGGTGCAGGTTCCGCGCAATAAAATTGCTCATAGGTCGAATCATGACGACAGAAACGGCGCTCTACCGTTCGGTTCTCTACATTCCAGGCTCGAATGCACGGGCGCTGGACAAGGCGCACAATTTGCCGTGCGACGCCATCATTTTCGACCTGGAAGATGCTGTTGCGCCCGATGAAAAAATCGCCGCGCGAGAGAAATTGGCCGCCGAACTGGCGAAAGGCGGCTATGGTCACAGGCAAAAACTTGTCCGCATAAATGCTCTCGATACTCTCTGGGGCCAGGACGACGCGCGCGCAGTTGCATCCATGGATTGCGACAGCGTTCTCTTGCCCAAAGTCGATGATCCCGCGCAAGTCGACGCACTGTCAGCGATCCTTCCAGATGTGCCGATCTGGTGTATGATGGAAACGCCACGCGGCGTGTTGAACGCCCTATCTATTGCTGACCATAAAATGGTTGCTGGGTTCATTCTCGGAACAAACGACCTGGCAAAAGATGTCGGTTGCGAAACCGGCGGCGACCGTCTGGCTATGATGATGGCATTGCAAACCTGTCTTTCTGCTGCCCGAGCCGCTGGGATCGCCTGTGTTGATGGTGTCTTTAACGCCTTCAAAGACGAAACCGGCCTGAATGCCGAATGCCGACAGGGCAGGGCGCTGGGCATGGACGGTAAATCTCTGATCCACCCGGCCCAGATCGCCGCCACCAATCAGGTCTTCGCTCCAACCGCCGATCAAATCGACATCTCCACCCGTCAGATCGCCGCATTTGACGAGGCGACTGCGCGCGGCGAAGGTGTCGCTGTGGTCGACGGTAAAATCGTCGAGAACCTGCATATCGAAACCGCACGCGTGCTTTTGCAAAAAGCAGACGCCATCGCGAAACGAGAGAACGCATGACCCTTCTAATTCTTGGATTGATCCTCTGGACCGCCGCCCATTTCTTCAAACGACTGTCACCCAATGCCCGGCAAAGCCTAACTGATCGCTTGGGTGACGGCTCGAAAGGGGTTGTTGCTCTAGTTCTTCTGCTTTCTGTCGTCCTAATGGTTATCGGCTATCGGGCCGCGCCCTTCGTCTCTGTCTACGAGCCGCCGTCATTCCTGCGCCACGTGAACAACCTGATGATGTTGTTCGCGGTCGCACTTATGGGCCTTGGCAGTTCAAAAAGCCGATTCAACGGCACTCTTCGGCATCCTATGTTGACAGGTGCCATCGTCTGGGGCGTTGCGCATCTTTTCGCGAATGGAGACTTGGCGTCCATTGTCCTTTTCGGTGGTATCACGGTCTGGGCTTACACGCAGATGGTCTTGATCAATCGCGCAGTCCCAGACTGGACACCACCCGAACCCGGCACTGCTCAGGGCGACATCAAGCTAGGTGTCATCACTCTGGTTCTGTTCGCGATCATCGCAGGTATCCACACCTGGCTCGGCTACTTCCCGTTCGGTAGCTGATCACATGAAAACCAATCCAGGTCGTTTCTTCGAAGACTACAGCTTGGGCGAAACGATTGCGCATGCCGTCCCACGCACAATTTCAGGTGGCGAACGCGCCCTCTATCACGCGCTTTATCCCGCCAGACATGCGCTCCACTCATCGGACGAATTCGCAAAAAATTGCGGTCTCAACCCGGCTCCGCTGGACGATCTGCTGACGTTTCATTCAGTTTTCGGCAAGACGGTCCCGGATATCTCTCTGAATGCCATGGCCAACCTCGGCTATGCCGAAGGCCGTTGGCTGAAACCGGTTTTCCCAGGTGACACGCTGACAGCAACATCCGATGTCATCGGGCTTAAAGAAAACTCCAGCGGCAAGAACGGAGTTGTCTGGGTGCTGACGACTGGTCGTAACCAAGCGGGCGAGCCGGCGCTGGAATACGTCCGCTGGGCAATGGTGCGCAAAGGTAACCTTGCAAGGCCCGCGCCCAATCCCGTTATACCAGAGTTGAAATCGGTGCTCACTGCGGACGATTTGGTCATCCCTAATGGTCTCGACTTCACCAACTACAATTTCATCCTCGCCGGGGAACCGCACCGCGCAAGCGACTACGACATTGGTGAAAAGATCGACCATGTCGATCGCGTCACCGTGGAAGAAGCCGAGCATATGCTCGCCACCCGGCTCTGGCAGAACACCGCCAAGGTCCACTTCGACGCCACAAACCGAGAAGACGGTAAACGCCTTATCTATGGCGGCCACGTCATATCTCTGGCTCGCGCGCTCAGCTTCAATGGCCTCGCCAATGCCCAAATGATCGTCGCCCTGAACGGCGGCACTCACGCGGGTCCTTGCTTTGCAGGTGACACAGTCGCCGCCTGGTCCGAAATCCTCGACAAAGCCGAAACCACCGCCCCCGGTATCACCGCAGTGCGCCTTCGCCTTGTCGCACACAAAGCCGATCTGCCGCCGTTTGAGTTAAAAGCCGACACTGGCAAATACGCACCTGGGGTCTTGCTTGACCTCGACTACTGGGTTCTGATGCCCGCATGACGCGAATTCTATCAATTGTTGCTTCGGTATTTTTGGCATCACCTGCGGCTGCCGCCATCTGCGGTGAGGACACCAGCAGCGACATCCCAATGTTCGAAACGGCGAAAACAGCTTTCAAAAGTGGTGACTACCGAACCTTCACGCGCATTGTGGGCAACTTCTTTCCGGACCTGAAAGACAACTACGACGGCTATTTCGGCAAACTCGACGAGCTTTTTCCGGAAGGCTACGACCGCTGCACAACTATCTTGCAACGAAGGGAAGACCCGGGCTTTTATCAGGACATGGTTCTGTTTTTTCCAAAAGGTTACGATGCCCCAATGGCCGTCCTTTTGATTGGTGCCAAGATCGACGGCGAAGTGCGTATGATCGAGTTCAACTACAACACCAACATTTCCGGCGTGCTGGACGAATTGAAGTAGCAACACGCGCTTTTCGTGATCACACAAATCTACCGTGTGATCACGCTTGCGGCCACTTTCTGCCCCAAACGGCCAAAAGATGCCGTCCACCGTCGTTGCGGGGCGTGACTCCCCCGTAGTTTTTGTTATCCATGACAAAAGCGTTTCGCATGAAGGAGCCACCAATGGCCGACGTGAACCGAGGCAATCGCCCTCTGTCACCGCATCTGACGATTTACCGTCCGCAACTTACTTCGATGACATCTATCCTGACACGCATCACCGGCAACGCTTTGCTGGTCGGCGCGCTGCTAGTTGTCTGGTGGTTTCTGGCTGCGGCGACATCGCCGGAGTATTTCGCAATCGCAGACGGCATCATCACCTCGTGGTTCGGTGATCTGGTCATGACGCTTTCGCTCTGGGCGCTCTGGTATCACTTGCTGGCCGGACTTAGGCACCTCTATTGGGACACCGGTCGCGGCCTTGAAGTTGAAACCGCCGAAAATCTTGGCATCGCCATTATCATCGGCTCGGTCGTCCTGACCGTCGTCACCATTCTGTTCGTGTGAGGGGGCGCTGACATGGCTTATATGACCGATCTGAAACGCGCCGTTGGCATGGGTTCCGCCCGCGAAGGCACCCACCACCACTGGTCCATGACCAAATCTTCGGTGGCGCTTCTCATCCTCGTGCCGCTTTTCATCTTCACATTCGGTCCCATGACTGGCCAATCGCACGAGGCCGTCACCGAATACTTCGCCCGACCATTCCCGGCGATCGTAGCAGCCCTGACCCTTGTGGTCGGCTTCATGCACTTCAAAAACGGTGTGCAGGCATTGCTCGAAGACTACGTCCACGGGTTGGCCCGCAAGATCATCATCATCCTCACGATTTGCCTTTCCTACGGCGCGGCCGCCACCGGCCTCTTCGCTATCGCAAAAATCGCGCTTTAAGGACTTCTCAATGGCTGCTTACGACTACGAAACGCACGAATACGATTGCATTGTCATTGGGGCAGGGGGCGCTGGTTTGCGCGCAACGCTGGGCATGGCCGAACAGGGCCTGCGCACCGCGTGCATTACCAAAGTCTTCCCGACCCGGTCCCACACCGTAGCGGCCCAAGGCGGCATCGCTGCCAGCCTTGGCAATATGGGTCCCGACAGCTGGCAGTGGCACATGTATGACACCGTCAAAGGCTCCGACTGGCTGGGCGATACCGACGCGATGGAATACCTCGCCCGCGAAGCCCCGAAAGCGGTCTATGAACTGGAACACTACGGCGTTCCCTTCTCGCGCACAGAAGAAGGCAAGATTTACCAACGCCCCTTTGGCGGCCATACAACCGAATACGGCGAAGGCCCCCCGGTCCAGCGTACCTGTGCCGCAGCCGACCGCACCGGCCACGCCATCCTGCACACGCTTTACGGCCAAAGCCTGAAGAACAACGCTGAATTCTACATCGAATATTTCGCCGTCGACCTGATCATGGCGGAAGACGGCACCTGTCAGGGTGTCCTCGCCTGGTGTCTGGAAGATGGCACCATGCACATCTTCAACGCCAAGATGACCGTGCTGGCCACCGGCGGCTATGGCCGCGCCTATTTTAGCGCCACTTCGGCCCATACCTGCACCGGCGACGGCGGCGGCATGGTCGCGCGTCAAGGCCTGCCGCTTCAGGATATGGAGTTTGTCCAATTCCACCCAACAGGCATCTACGGTGCAGGCGTCCTCATCACCGAAGGCGCACGCGGCGAGGGCGGATACCTTACGAACTCCGAAGGCGAACGCTTTATGGAGCGTTACGCCCCCACCTACAAAGACCTCGCCAGCCGCGATGTCGTCAGCCGTTGCATGACAATGGAAATTCGCGAAGGTCGTGGCGTGGGCGGCGAAAATGACCACATCCACTTGCACCTGAATCACCTGCCGGCCGAAACACTGGCCCTGCGCCTGCCGGGCATCACCGAAAGCGCGAAGATCTTCGCGGGCGTCGATCTGACCAAAGAACCGATCCCGGTCATTCCGACGGTGCACTACAATATGGGCGGCGTGCCCACGAACTATTGGGGCGAGGTGCTGAACCCGACCGCTGATGACCCTGACCGTATCCTTCCGGGCCTCATGGCCGTTGGTGAAGCCGGTTGTGCCAGCGTCCACGGTGCAAACCGCCTTGGCTCAAACTCACTCATCGACCTTGTGGTCTTTGGCCGCGCCGCTGGTATCAAAGCGGCAGAGGTCGTCGATCCGGAAAACGCGAACCCAACGCTGAACCAAGCCAGCATCGACAAGGCGTTCGACCGCTTCGACGCCCTGCGCCACGCTTCAGGTTCGGTGCCGACGGCTGATCTGCGCCTCGAAATGCAGAAAACCATGCAGGAAGACGCAGCCGTCTTCCGCACAGACAAGACTTTGGCCGAGGGCGTCGACAAGATGTACGATGTCGCTGCCAAACTTGATGACATCAAGGTCACCGACCGCTCGCTGGTCTGGAACTCGGACCTGATGGAAACGCTTGAGCTGACGAACCTCATGCCCAACGCGCTTGCCACCATCGTCGGCGCAGAAGCCCGCAAGGAAAGCCGCGGTGCCCACGCCCACGAAGACTACCCAGATCGCAACGACAAAGAATGGCGCAAACACACGATTGCCCACATCGGCGACAAGGTCACGCTGGACTACCGCCCAGTCCATCTCGATCCGCTTTCCAAACACGAAGACGGCGGCATTGATCTGAAGAAAATCGCACCGAAAGCGCGGGTCTACTAATGCGCAACGCCGCGAGTCCCGTGGTATTTGCATTGGTTGGTGGCCTAACGCTTGCCGCCTGCGGTCCGGTGTCGCCTGAACTTGCTGCCGATCAATGCGAAGAACGCGCTCGCGCCACAGCGGGACCAACTGGCGAAGTCGGCGTAGGCATTGGCAGCGGGGGCGAGGTCTCCAGCAAGATCTCGATCGGCATCTCTTCCGATTTCCTGCGCGGTGCGGATCCGCACCAAGTCTACGAAAGCTGCGTGCGCGAAAAGACCGGAGAGGGGCCAATTCGGCCTTTGGAGCTCTGATGCCAGCACCAGCAGGGTATTCCGGCACTCCGCTTGCCAAAAAGCTCGGTCTGAAAGACGGGCATTCAGCTGCGTTTGCAGGCTTGCCACCGTCGCTGGACTGGCTGCCCGACGAGCGCGCCCTCATGGGTCTTCAGAAAACCAACGACTGGACGGAAATCGACGGTAATGACCTCGACTATATCCACCTCTTCACGGACAGCGCCGCTACCGTCGATGCGGCAACCCCGAAACTCCGCGACCAGATCAAACCTGACGGCATGATCTGGATGAGCTGGCCCAAGAAAGCCTCGAAGGTCCCTACCGACGTCACCGAAGACACCATCCGCAACCGCGCCCTTCAGGACATCCTTGTCGATGTGAAGGTCTGCGCGGTCGACGACATCTGGTCTGGCCTGAAACTGGTCATCCGCAAGGAGCATCGCCCATGAAACGCCTCGCCCTGATCACCGCAATGGCCATCGCAGCCTGCACGCCCCAACAACAAGACGCGCTGGCCCAAGACGCCGCCAAACAGGCCGTCCGCCCGGTGCTGGAAGAACGTTTCCCCGGTGTGCCGCTGGAACCTGCCACCGATTGCGTCATCGAAAACGCCACAGCCAGCGAGATCCTCTCGCTCGCCGCTGATGCCGTCACCGGACCCACCGCTTCAACGGTCGAGATAGTTGCAAACATCCTCGCTCGCCCCGATACTCTCACCTGTCTCGCGTCCGAAGGGCTTCCCGTCCTTCTCAGCCGCCTATGATCTGAAAGAGCACGAAAATGGTTCAACTGACCCTTCCCAAGAACTCCACAATCCGCACCGGCAAAACCTGGCCGCGCCCGGACGGGGCCACCAACGTGCGCAAATTCCAGATCTATCGTTGGAACCCCGATGACGGCCAAAACCCCCAGGTCGACACCTACTTCGTCGATATGGACACCTGCGGCCCCATGATCTTGGACGCCCTCATCAAGATCAAAAACGAGATCGACCCGACCCTGACTTTCCGTCGATCGTGCCGCGAAGGCATCTGCGGATCTTGTGCGATGAACATTGATGGCATCAACACTTTGGCCTGCATCTACGGCATGGAAGACGTCAAAGGTGACACCGTCAAAATCTATCCATTGCCCCACATGCCCGTGGTCAAAGACCTGATCCCCGACCTCACCCACTTCTACGCTCAACACGCTTCGATCATGCCGTGGCTGGAAACCAAAACAAACCGCCCGCAAAAAGAATGGCGCCAATCCATCGATGATCGTAAAAAACTCGATGGCCTTTACGAATGCGTCATGTGCGCATCCTGCTCTACATCCTGCCCAAGCTACTGGTGGAACGGCGACCGCTATCTCGGCCCAGCCGCACTGCTCCATGCCTACCGCTGGATCATCGACAGCCGGGACGAAGCCACGGGCGAACGCCTGGACGAGCTTGAAGACCCCTTCAAACTCTACCGCTGCCACACCATCATGAACTGCACCAAGACCTGCCCCAAGGGCCTGAACCCGGCCAAGGCGATTGCTGAAATTAAGAAAATGATGGTCGAGCGGGTCGTCTAGCGACCAGAAGCACATTCACATTTGCCGCCGCCGAAACTGTCCTTGATGCGGTCAGTCTTTGTGACGCGATGCTATTTTACGCTAGCCCGACGAGCATCCGTATTGCCAGAACACTGGCGCTCCAGATGCCATTTCAATTGAACCAGCAATAAAGACAATCTGCCAATTTTCGCCAAATTTGTTTCACATTTGGCAGATACCACTTTGAGAAGAATCAATTTCAAGGGAATATTATTATGAAGAATCAAATGATTGCCGCTGTATCGCTGTTAGCCTTATCCGCCTGTGGCGGTGGAGGCGGAAGTAACTTTGGCGCAGCAGACTACGCAGCCTTTGCAAGTGACCCGAATCTTGGGGCGCTTACACCGGATGCAACCGTCGATGCTCTAAACTCATCGCCGACATACAACGGCTATTCCAGCCTTATCGTCGGGTCAGGCCTGGATGCGGTCTTTTATTATGGAACCCTGAACGTATCTGCCAACTTCAGTTCGAACACTTTGACCGGTTCGACAGGCAATTTCACCCGATACTATTCTGCCATCGCGTCCCCCTCCAACGGGCAATCTGCATCTGGCTCGATTGCCCTCAACGGCACGATCACACCGCTCGACAATACGACCTTTGACGGATCCATCGGCGGAACAGCCATTGGTTCAATTGACGGCACGACCGTCAACGGTGACCTGACCGGCAGATTTACGGGCTTGAATGCCGAAGGCGTATCTGTCACGATTGATGACAGTGTAAACGACGTGTTTGGCGGCGGTTTGGCGCTTCAGTAGTCCCTGAATTCATCAAAAGAATCCCAGCGCCATCTCTTTCTAGCAAGAGGTGGCGTTGCGCGAAGTCATCGTCATTTGCTTGCATTCTTTGCGGACAGGAAATTGGTTTTTTCGCAGATCTTTGACGAGCCGTGGCAGTGATCGGGCGCCATTGAAACAACTGCGGACTTTTGAATGGAACCCGGAGCGTTGATTAAAACCGATGTACTCCTACGCTGTCACCCGCGGCACCCCAGCCGCGGCTGACAGCGGGAACCACTTCGAAAAACTCCGCACCAGATCCTTGGCACCCACCAGTTCCAACCGCCCCGCATCCATTGCCCCGCGCAATGGCTGGTCCCCCATCCAAACCTCAATCAAATCCCGTGCATTCGCCGTCAGATACAGATCAACATCCTTGCCCGGATCCGTGTGGCACAAATCCACCGTGCCCCCCGCATCCCCGTCAATCACCATCCACCATCGATCAAACTGCGCCAGATCTCCCACGTTGAAACACAGAACAGTCTGGCCGTCCGGCAAAGCTTTAGTCACCAGATTGCGCTGAATGTCGAACATCAGAAACGTAACATCCATCTCTGCGTCGTCCATTTGCGACCGCGCCCATCGCATCCCCCAAATCGTCAGCCCCTCCACCACAGGCCCCAATTCCCGACCCGCCGGCGTCAGCCGATACTCATGACCGCGCTGCCCTTGAAGCCGTCGCTTCACGATCAGCCCATTGGCCTCTAACTCCTTCAGACGGGTGTTCAAAACAGTGGGTGAAATCTTCGGCATCCCCTTCTGAAATGTGCTGAAACGTGTGCTGCCCAAAAGCATCTCGCGAATGATCAACAACGACCACGGATTTCCCAGCATCTCCGTGGACTTCGCCACCGGGCAGAACTGTCCGTATTTTGTCATATCCCCGTCTCCCCTTCGGCAAAAACTATCGCCGCACGACTAACTACGCAATCCGTAGTTCATTGCTTGCTTTCGCGCAGTATTGCCGCCGCCCGCGGGCACCTAAACCCACCACATCACCTATTTTCAAAGGAAACAAACAATGACCCGACCAAACCTGATCGTCAGTATTCTGCACCTCCTGGGCATCGTCACCCTCAGGTTCAAACCTGTGCCGCGCATCTGGGCCACCTGGTTAATGGCGGTCAATCTCGCGGCAGTGGCTTTCCTCGGGCGCATCGAAGGCCAGGTGGCGTTCACCGTCGCAGGGGTGGCTGTCCTCGCCATGGCCCTGATTTACCAACGCAACCGCTTCACGCGGGTCCTTGGCATCTGCCATATCCTCTGGGTGCCAATGATTGCGTGGTTAGTGTGGCGATGGGACAGTATTCAAACTGATCCAACCCTCGCGACATGGATCACTCTCATGATCGCCTCAAACGTCGTCTCGCTGGTCATAGATGTGACGGACGTCACACGCTTTCTGAAAGGCGAACGCAAACCATTCTATGCCTGGTAACACACCAGCAACGCGTCCAATCAAAGCGGTTGGGCGCGTCCCGAGTTCATTATCGGCCCTAAAATATCCTCGCCGAAGGCCGCGGGCATCCGCCCGCGTTCCAGATTTCGTCTCGAAATCTGGTTAACCAGATCTTTTCCATGCGTGCGCAGGCACCGACGTAATACCGACGCGATACAGACAGCCGATTTTTGGCACAAAAATCGATCCGAAAATCTCATAGGATTTTCGCCGCCCCGGCAACCACCTGCACAAATTCTCCAAACATGACGCGCGAGGCCTGCGCATTCCAACCGCTACCTCTCGGCGAAGACACTCTATTTGAAAGGTTTTTCCTATGTTCCAATCTCCGGGCCTGCGCTTCATCGCCGTCGGCATCCTCACACTATTGATGTTCATCCCCCTCAATATGGTTTCCAGCGTCATTAACGACCGCGCAAATTACTCGGGCCAAACCATCAATGATCTCAGTCACGAGTGGGGCGGTGCCCAACGTCTGAGTGGCCCGCAAATCATTGTCCCTGTCACCGAAGATGTCACCTACGACCGTCGCCGCGAAGCCGTAGATGCTCTTACTGGCCTCACGCTGCGCGATGACAAAGGCAACCCGATTTTCGAGCATTATCAAGAAACTATCACTGAAGCGCGCCCGCCCGTTTACCTCTACCCCGAGGACCTCGATATCCAACTCACCAGCCGCAGCCAGACCCGGTCGCGCGGCATTTTCAACGTGCCGGTCTACACGACGGACGCGCTGTTGAACTTCACTTTCAACACCGATCTGATCGAACCCAGCTCGACAGCAGAAGAGGTCATTCACTGGGACGAGACGCGCCTCAACATTTACCTGTCCTCAAATCGCGCACTCCGAGGCGAGGCGCAGCTAACCTCGGCAGGGCGCCCCCTGACATTAGAGCCGATCTCGCAAAGCGCTAAAAAACAAACCGGAATCACGACATTGCTTGGCGATCCGCGTGAAACTGGCCCCTTCGTTCTGTCCCTCACAATGAACGGCGCGCAACATCTGGCCGCAACAGCCACCGGACGCACAACTACAGTCAGCATCAACAGCGACTGGCCCGACCCCAGTTTTTTTGGAAACTTCCTGCCGGACGCCCGGGAAATAACGGAAAATGGCTTTACGGCCGAATGGATCGTTCCCCATCTTGCCCGGTCGCTGCCACAAGTGGCACGCGAAAACTTCGACCCGACGGCCCGGAAATCAGCCTCCATGGGCGTGCGGTTCATCACGCCAAACGACTTTTACCAGAAAGCCTACCGTTCGGCGCGTTATGGAATTCTTTTCATCGCTCTTACATTCTTGACCATTCTTCTTCTGGATCGCGCCGGAAAAAAACCTGCGCACCCCGTGCAATATCTGATGGTCGGCCTCGCACAGTCGGTTTTTGTATTGTTAATGGTGGCTTACGCCGAGCAAATCGGCTTCGGAGCGGCCTACTTGCTTGCAGCGGGCGCAACGATCGGTCTGTTAACCATTTTCGGGGCGACAGCGTTGAAATTGGGTCGTCGCGCCATGGTGCTCGCCGCGATGCTGATCACCGTATACGCCGTGCTCTACCTGATCTTACGCAGCGCTGATTTCGCGCTTCTGGCGGGCTCAACTCTCGCCTTCGTCGCCCTTGCAGGCACCATGATCCTGACCCGCAACGAAGACTGGCACGGACCTCAGCGTGAACCGCGACAGTGGTTCCGACGCAAGACGCCCCCTCCCGCACCTACGACTTAACTGCGCCTTGCGAACGACCGAGGCCCGCCACCCTATATCTCGGGTGGCGGGCCTCAACTAAGATTAACTATCTGACATAGATTAAGAAAAGGCCGCTTCCATCTCGACGCCTAAGATCCCATGCCGCTGCATCTGTTCATTCAGATCGGGTCGTTCGTCATAGAAAACATCCGACGAATATATCCCGCCAACATGCACCCCAACGTCCCGGCCTTCCGCCGCAGCCACCGCTCCGCGCAGCAAACTCCAATCCGCACAGGGCGCAAAATTAACTTCTTTGAAAATCCCCCGCGAAGGTGTCGAAAGCGAAGTTGCCGTCATCGCGACAATCACATCGCGCACCTTCACCTTTTCCTGCATCCCGCCGCAAGATCCGATACGGATCAACGTCTTAGCACCATAATCCTTGATCAACTCGTTGGCATAGATCGAGATCGAGGGCATCCCCATGCCCGATCCATGGATCGTCACCGGATTGCCCTTATACGTCCCCGTAAACCCCAGCATCCCCCTGACTTCGTTGATCAAACGTGGGTTCTCAAGATAGGTTTCCGCTGCCCATTTGGCCCGATAAGGATCCCCCGGCAGCAGAACGGTTTCAGCGATGTCACCTTCTTTGGCACCAATGTGGACGGTCATGGCAAACTCCAATTGCTAGATATTCCATCGACCCTAAACCGCTTTCACGCCCTGCAAAAGCCCGGTTGCTGGACACAAGCCCGCCACCATTGAATTTGGGCGTTGCACCTGTTTGAAAGACAAGGTTCACAATTGAGGAAACCACCCGAAATGCGCTGCCTCATGCTTTTTGCTATCATGCTGCCAGCTGCAGCCTGTGCCCAGGAAACGGGCGAGCGTGAGTTAGTGCAACAAGTCTTCACAAACCTCCAACCCATCTCGATTGCCAACAACCGCGAGTATTGCGGATACATCGGTTACACCGCCCAAGGCCTCCTGGTCGCGTCAAGCCCAGCACGCGGAGACGAAGACTCATGCGAACCCGAAGACCCTGCAAATATTGATGTAATCATAGCCTCCTACCATACCCATGGCAGCTTCTCGCATGAATATTCAAACGAAGTTCCCTCCGGCGAAGACTTGGAGGCGGACGAGGCAGAAGGCATCGACGGCTGGGTCGCAACTCCCGGCGGTCGCCTATGGTACGTCGACATCGACGAAATTGTAACAAGCCAAATCTGTGGTCTCGGCTGCTTGCCGTTTGATCCAAACTTCATCGAAGGCGACATGGGGCATGTCGCGCTCAGTTACACCTATGAAGAGCTGGTCGAAAAACTGGAAGAAGACAGCTAAGTCAGCGCCTTACTCTGCCGCGACTTTTGCAGGGTCCACCAGTGCCACGATGTCGAACATGATCCGGTTCAGCTCGAAGTCCTTAGGGGTATAGACTCGCGCAACTCCCATCGCCTGAAGTCGTTTCGCGTCGTCCTCGGGGATAATTCCGCCAACAACGACGGGCACTTCCCCAAGTCCTGCATCCCGCATCTCAACCAGCAATTCCTCAATCAACGGCATATGGCTGCCCGACAAAATCGACAGCCCCACAACATGCGCACCCTGATCCAACGCCGCCGCAACAATCTCGGACGGCGTCAGGCGAATACCCTCATACGTGATATCCATTCCCACATCCCGCGCCCGGCTCGCGATCTGCTCGGCCCCGTTTGAATGCCCGTCAAGTCCCGGTTTTCCAACAAGAAACTTCAACCGTTCGCCCAACCGGCCCGAAACCGCGTCCACAGCGTCCCGCAATTCATCCAAACCGTCTGTTCTGTTCGAAGGCGCGCGTGCAACTCCGGTCGGCGCGCGATACTGACCGAATACACCCCGCACAACATCGCCCCACTCACCCGTCGTTGCCCCAGCTTTGGCCGCAGCAATCGAAGCCGGCATAATGTTCGCATCGCCCTTGGCAGCAACCCGCAACTCCGCCAACGCCGCCTGAACCGCGCCTTCATCCCGCTCCGCGCGCCAGGCCTCCAACCGCCCGATCTGATCCGCTTCGGCATCTGCATCTGCGACCATGATCGCGTCAGGCCCGCTGGTCAGGGGGGACGGCTCACCCGTCTCAAACCGGTTCACGCCTACGACCGTAGTTTCACCGGCTTCAATCCGCGCAATCCGATCCGCGTTGGCTTCGACCAAGCGCATCTTCATATGTTCAATCGCTTCAACCGCACCGCCCATCGCATCAATATGCGCCAGTTCCGCGCGCGCGCCGTCCTTCAGTGCGTCGACCTTCGCGGCTACAACCGGGTTGCCGTCAAACAAATCCCCGAACTCCAGCAGATCAGTCTCAAACGCTAAAATCTGCTGCATTCTCAACGACCATTGCTGATCCCAGGGGCGCGGCAACCCCAACGCTTCGTTCCACGCAGGCAACTGAACTGCGCGCGCCCGCGCGTTCTTCGACAGCGTAACCGCCAGCGTTTCCAACAGGATACGATAAACGTTGTTCTCTGGTTGCTGCTCGGTCAGGCCAAGGCTGTTCACCTGCACACCATACCTGAACCGCCGAAACTTCGGATCCTCAACACCGTAACGTTCAAGACAGATCTCATCCCACAGCTCAGTGAAGGCCCGCATCTTGCACAGCTCGGTTACAAACCGAATGCCCGCATTCACAAAGAAACTGATCCGGCCAACCATCGCCGGAAAATGCTCGTCGGCGACTTTGCCCTTCAGATCATCCAGCACCGCTACAGCGGTCGCCAAAGCATATGCTAACTCCTGCTCTGGCGTCGCACCGGCCTCTTGCAGGTGATAGGAACAGACGTTCATCGGATTCCATTTCGGCAAATGCCCCCGTGTCCAGGCCGCAACATCGGTGATCATCCGCAAAGAAGGGCGGGGCGGACAGACATACGTCCCCCTTGATAGGTATTCCTTAATGATATCGTTCTGTACTGTGCCCTGAAGTTTCGCGATATCAGCACCCTGTTCTTCCGCCGCCGCAACATACAACGCCAACAACCAGGGCGCCGTCGCATTGATCGTCATCGAGGTATTCATTTGCTCCAGCGGAATATCCCTAAACAACGCGCGCATGTCGCCAAGGTGCGAAACAGGTACCCCGACTTTGCCAACCTCGCCGCGGGCAAGGCGGTGGTCGCTGTCATATCCTGTCTGGGTCGGCAGATCGAAGGCAACAGAAAGGCCGGTTTGACCCTTCGCAAGATTGCCCCGGTATAGCTCGTTCGAGGCTGTCGCCGTCGAATGACCCGCATAAGTGCGGAACAACCAGGGTCTGTCTTTCTGCGGTTGCGACATGATCGCGGCCCCCGATTCGAGTGAGTAATTAAATTACGTCAAGTGACTGACTAACGAAAAGAAATGTCACTGTCAATTCGCTGCAACGCGGCATTTGATGGAATTCTTCCGCTTGCCCCGGCGACATTCTCCCGCCAGACTGAAAGAAAATCGGAGGGAATAATGGATACTGTCACCGACCTGATTATGGCACTGCATTTTATCGGCCTTGCCATGGGGGGCGTCGCAACTTTCGGCTTACCAGTCATCGGCGCAATGATCGATAAAGCGCCACCCGAGCACCGGCCTTCGATTGGCGCAATTGTGCTTCCGATTAAGAACATTGTAAAAGCCGGAATGGCGATGCTCATTGTGACCGGCATTATTCTTGTTTTCACCTCTGGCGTGACAGACGCTGCGCCTGGAACGTTCTGGCTAAAATTGCTTCTTGTCGCAGCTCTGGTGGCCAGCATTGTCGTCGCAGATAAAACCGGACCCAAAGCCATGACGGGCGATGCCGCCGCAAAGGAAAAGATCAAAAAGCTGGGAATACTCAACAAAGCGCTTTTGGTTTTGATCGTTCTTCTGGCGGTGATCTCGTTTCATTGAAAAGCAGTTTCGCATAGACGCAGAAGGGGTTTTCTGACAGTTTTGCGCGAATGCTTGGCACCGTGGAACTCCCGATATGGCTGCTTGCCCTGATCCTCGTCTTTGCGACGGTGACGGCAACAACGCATCTGTTGTTCCCTTCGGTTCGCTGGTTCTTCCGACGCCGGGCCGAACGTTTAGTCGCCGAACTGAACAAACGCCTCGACCGACCTATTCAGCCCTTCAAGCTGCTCCGTCGTCAGGACATGATCCAGCGCGTCATTTACGATCCCGATGTTGTGCGGGCAGTGGGCTCATACGCCGAACACGAAGGCGTCCGCGAAGACGTCGCGTTTGAAAAGGCCCAGGATTACGCCCGCGAGATTGTGCCATCCTTCAGCGCAACGGTTTACTTCGGGGTTGCCATTCGTCTTGCTCGTTGGCTGGCCAACAAGTTGTTCAACGTCCGTCTGCACTATGTTGATGAACAAGCAATTTCAGACATCAACAAAGATTCGACGGTCGTTTATGTCATCAATCACCGTTCAAATTTCGATTACGTCCTGGTCACCTATCTGTCTGCCCGCCAATCAGCGATCAGCTATGCTGCGGGCGAATGGGCAAGAGTCTGGCCCTTGTCCTGGCTGGTCCGATCCGCCGGGGCCTACTTCATTCGCCGCCGCTATCGTGGGGCGCTATATCGCAAAGTCTTGGCCTCCTACGTCCAGAAAGCAACCGAGGCCGGTGTCTCCCAGGCAGTCTTTCCTGAAGGCGGGTTGTCGCGGTCCGGCGTAGTTGGCGAGCCTAAACTGGGCATCCTCAGCTACATTGTCGATGGCTGGCGTCACGGCGGCAGGGAAGTGGTCTTTGTGCCGGTCAGCCTGAACTACGACCGTGTTGTAGAAGACCGCATTCTGGTCTCGGCCGGTCGATCCGGTCAACGTCGTTTTCGTGCAACGGCACCCGAAGCAATCGGATTTACACTACGCTATATCCGCCGACGGATCACCGGAAAGGTTGGCAGATTTGGCATAGCCGCTGTTACATTCGGTAAGCCGCGCATCTTATCGGAACTGGCCGCTGAATATCCGGAAAAGACCGTAGATAAACTGGCCAGAATACTGCGCGATGACATTCGTGGCAGCGTTCCAATCGTTACAACGCCTTTGTTGCTTGCCGCGATCTTCCAGATAGAAAATGGAACTGCACAAGAGGTTGCAGACGAACTGGTAAAATTGCGCGCCGATCTTCCGGACGATACTGCGGATTTTGCAGTCGATGAAAGCCAGATCGAAGACGTTAAGCAAGCGCTCGAAATTCTCGTTCTACGCCAGCTCTTAAAATCCGACGGTCAAACCTACAGCATCGCTGAACCCGATGTTGCAGCATACTACGCAAACTCTCTCAGACACCACTTTGCTGCAGATGCAGCCTTGTCGATCCCAAGCGCGACCCCTCCCGGAAAGCCCATAAAGACATAAAGTTACAAAAATGAGCAATTTCTATTTGCAAAATTGCGCAGCCGATTCTACTTCCTTGGGGTAGACGGCGTTGATTCTGCGTTGCAGCGCCAAATTTATCGGGGAGGCTGACCATGGCGTTGGACACAAGGATTGAAACGATGAGTTACGATGCACCCATCAAGGATCTCTATGATGTTGGTGAGATGCCCCCGCTGGGTCATGTGCCCGAAAATATGCACGCCTGGGCCATTCGGCGCGAGCGCCACGGCGAGCCGGACAAATCGTTCCTGCAGGAAGTTGTGCCCGTAAAGAAACCCGACAGCCACGAAGTCGTCGTTCTCGTGATGGCGGCGGGCGTGAACTACAATGGCGTTTGGGCCGGTCTCGGAATTCCGCTCAGCCCGTTCGACGTCCACAAGGCCGATTATCATATCGCGGGCTCTGATGCGTCTGGCATCATCTGGGCCGTAGGTGAAAAGGTGACGCGCTGGAAAGTGGGCGATGAAGTCGTCATTCACTGCAACCAGGACGACGGCGACGACGAAGAATGTAACGGCGGCGATCCGATGTTTTCGTCTAGCCAGCGTATTTGGGGCTATGAAACTCCTGACGGATCATTTGCGCAGTTCACAACAGTCCAGTCCCAGCAGGTTATGCCGCGCCCCAAGCATCTGAGTTGGGAAGAGAGCGCTTGCTATACACTGACACTAGCAACGGCTTATCGTATGCTCTTTGGCCACCACCCACATGAACTGAAGCCAGGTCAGAACGTTCTGGTCTGGGGTGCGTCAGGTGGCCTTGGGTCCTATGCGATCCAGTTGGCCAATACGGCAGGTGCCAACGCCATCGGCGTCATCTCAGATGAAGATAAACGCGAATTCGTGATGAGCCTTGGCGCAAAAGGCGTATTGAACCGTCGCGATTTCAATTGCTGGGGCCAACTGCCCACTGTGAACACGCCAGAGTATAAGGAATGGTTCGGCGAGGTCCGCAAGTTCGGCAAGGCAATCTGGGAAATCACTGGCAAAGGTGTGAACGTCGACATGGTCTTCGAACATCCGGGTGAGGCGACGTTCCCGGTTTCGACCTTCGTTGTGAAGAAGGGCGGCATGGTCGTCATCTGCGCCGGAACCACCGGTTATAATCTGACCATGGACGCACGGTATGTCTGGATGCATCAGAAACGCATTCAGGGCAGCCACTTCGCTCACTTGAAACAGGCCGCTTCGGCAAACAAGCTTATGGTAGACCGCCGGCTTGACCCCTGCATGTCCGAAGTTTTCCCTTGGGCCGAGATTCCAGACGCTCACGTCAAGATGCGCGCCAACGAGCACAAGCCAGGCAACATGGCCGTTCTGGTGCAAGCGCCGCGCACCGGATTGCGAACATTCGAAGACACGTTAGAGGCTAGTGTTTCTTAGTTCGGAAATAGCTCGTATCCACAGCTACGATTCGCGCCGGGCAACGACCCGGCGCATGTCTTTTTGGACAGTCAAAATAATCCAATCTTTTTAAATCAATAGCTTGTATTTGCGACACATCCCTATTTCTGGGGAGTTGAAATTAGTGAATACTTCAAAAATTTTATACATGCTAAGGTTGTATTAATGTTTCGTTAACCTTTGAAAAAGAGAGTCCCATATGACGAACGAATGGATACTTGATGTTCTGGTGGACCTAAGAACTTTTGCGGTTAAGAACGGTCTTTCCGGTTTGGAAAAGCAACTCGATCAAGCGGTCGCGGTTGCCGACAAAGAACTGGCCTCAGAACAGGCAAACGCGCCCGAAGCGGCGCAGCGGGGCTTGAAACGTGCTGGAATCATTCATCGAGCGGTTGCGGAATGTTGATTCACTCGAAAAACTGAATGATCAGGTTGTCGCTCTGCGCGATGTCCTTGATGTCGAACATATCGTCTATCACTCGGTCAATTCCACCGGCGAACAATACGCCGCCTTGACGTATTCGCCGGAATGGGTCGATCAGTATCTTCGAGAAGATTATGCACGTATCGATCCTGTTGTGCTGGCCTGTTACCAGCGGTTTCACCCCGTTGATTGGAAACGCCTCGACTGGTCATCAAAGGCCGCGCGCAATTTTCTTGGCGAAGCCAGTTCAAGTGGTGTCGGCAAGCAAGGATTCTCGGTTCCGGTGCGGGGCCCGTCAGGGCAGTTCGCACTTTTCACAGTGTCGGACAATTGCAGTGACGACAAATGGCTGCGCTACACCGAGGAAAACACGCGCGACTTGATCCTGGTCTCGCATTACATCAACCAAAAAGCGCTCGAGCTTGAGCGCGGAACGGACCAAACGCAGGTTGTTACGCTCAGTCCAAGGGAAACAGATGCTCTAACACTTCTGGCAATGGGATACAGCCGCGCTCAATCTGCCGAGAGCCTGAAAATCTCGGAACACACATTGCGCGTCTATATTGAAAGTGCCCGTTTCAAACTTTCGGCAATGAACACAACCCATGCCGTAGCCACTGCTCTCAGTATGGGTTTGTTAATAATCTGACACCCTACGCGCACGCTCCCTTCCGAAAGCGTTAACACCACCGGCCTAGCACGTCTTCTGTATTCAATGACGGAGGAACCCGATGCTACGCTATCTTTACGCCGACGAACTCACCCGCTTTCCCCGCCTTGCCAAATCCATGTTCACCGACCGTGCGAACCAATTCCATACGCGACTTGCCTGGGATGTCACTGTCGCTGACGATGGAACCGAACGGGATAATTATGATGAACTGAACCCGCTCTATGTTATCTGGGAACGCCCCGATGGGCTACACGGTGGGTCGCTTCGTTTCTTGCCCACCACTGGTCGGACAATGATCAACGATCACTTTCTGAACCTGACCGACAACGTCGAAATCCGCAGCCCTTTCATCTGGGAATGCACCCGTTTTTGCCTTGCTCCTGACGCCGAAGCTCGGGTTTCTGCCGCTCTTATGCTTGGCGGTCTCGAAGTAGGTCTGGCCAGTCATCTGTCACATGCAGTTGGCGTCTTCGATGCCCGAATGGTGCGCATCTACAGCCGCCTTGGCTGGGGCCCGACGATCCTTGGCACAACCGGCGAAGGTCGCGACGCTATCAGCGTCGGGCTCTGGGCATTCGAACGTGACGTCAAAGCCCGGCTGCTGCCACGCGCCGGTGTTTCTGCCGAACTCAGTCGCCACTGGTACGACCGCGCTTTCGGCACTCCGCGTCCCGCAAACATCGCGATTTCCGCCTGATCTGACTGGCGCTAACTTGGGCGGGCCGATAGGGTCCGCCCATGTCGGTGCCATTGACGCAATTCTCAGAAGATCAGGCCGAAGCCTTTGATACGATTGCCGAAGTGCTGCGCAGCGCTGGTGTTGATATTGAAGAAAGCATCACGACACCCCGCGCCGAAGGCGGCACCAACACCTTGGCTGTGATCGGCAAGGCCGGGTCCGGCAAAACTATGCTGCTGGCCCGCATCGCCGAAGCCTTGTCCGATGCCAATGTCGATACGATCTCTGGCGATTACGAAAGCCGGCGCCGCAAAGACCGTCGCACCCTGGCCATCCTTGCTCCAACGAACAAAGCTGCCAGTGTCCTGCGCACCCGGGGTGTCGCCGCAACCACGATCCACCGCATTCTCTACACCCCGCTCTATGATCCCGAATACGAGAAAATCGCCGAATGGCTGGTCGGAAATGCCGACCGCCCTGATGTCGAAGACCTGTCCGATTCCGCCCTCGATCGCGCCCAAGGCTTTTACCGACACACCAAATCCATCCCCGGCGCGCTGGCCGCGGCTGGTCTAAAAGGTTCCGACTTCATCATCGGCTGGAAGCGCCGCGAAGACCCGTTGGATATCGGCTTTGTCGATGAAGCCTCGATGCTCGACAAACGTCAATTCGCGGACCTGCAGGAGATTTTCCCAACCCTCGTCCTGTTCGGTGACCCGGCACAACTTGCGCCTGTGAACCAATCCGGTTCCATGGTCTTCGAAGACCTGCCGGAGCCACGTAAACTCACCCTCAGCCGGATCCACCGCCAGGAACTCGACAATCCCATACTCGATCTGGCCCATGCCCTTGGCGATCCAGATCTGACCTTCGAGGCGTTCGAACGCCAGATCGAAGACGCTGCCCGCACGGACGACCGGGTCGTCGTCGCCGAACGCGTGAATGCCGACATGATGGCTCGCTCGCCAACCCTGGTCTGGCGCAACGCCACCCGCATTCGCCTGATCACCGCCTTTCGCGGTGCATTCGACGTTCCCGATGGCGGCCTTCTGCCCGGCGAACCTCTGATTTGCGATGGTATCGAGCTGCCGTTGAAACACCGCAAGAAGCGCCTTGATCTCGAAGCGCGTGGGCTGATCAAAGGCGCACAAGTCATCTACCTCGGCCCGGGAAAACGCGCCGGTTTCTCGCGGCTCCACGTCATCGGCGCGTCCGACCCCCAAGTTTCGGCCGCCTCCATCGTCAAAATCGAAATTCCGGGCGAAGATGAACCCGCAATCCCTTTTGCCGCCAACATGGGCGCGGCCTTCCTTCACGGTTCGGCCGTCACCATCCACAAGGCGCAAGGTTCGCAATGGCCCGAGGTTCAAGTCTTCGCGCCTGATCTATACGCCGCCAGCAGCGCAGGCCGGATCGAGGCCGGCATCCCCTTATGGAAACGCCTTGCGTATGTGGCCATAACCCGCGCAGAAACCCGGCTTCACTGGGTCACCCGATACCGGTTGGCGCGCCCCGAATTTCCCCTGATCACAAGCGATCTGGCAACGCCGACCCCGGATTTCAAACTCACAGCAGAGGACCCAAAATGACAAAATCAATAATCGTTACCGGTGCCTCTTCCGGGATCGGCAACGCAACCGCCCGCCTGTTTCTGGATCACGGCTGGACGGTTGGCCTCGTCGCCCGCAGCGCCGACCCCCTCGAAGCACTTGCCGATCAATACGATACCGCCGTTGCGCTCCCGGCAGATGTCACCAACGAAAGTCATATAGACGCCGCCTTTGATGCCTTCGTCGACCAGACCGGGCACCTGGACGCGCTCTTTAACAACGCTGGCATTATCGGCCCCCAAACCACCATCGACGAGATTTCGCTAGACGACTTTCAACAAGTGCAAAACGTCAATGTAACCGGTATGTTCCTGGCCGCCCGCGCCGCCTTCCGCCATATGCGCCACCAATCTCCGCAGGGCGGGCGCATCATCAACAATGGTTCCATATCCGCTTACATGCCGCGCCCGGGCTCGACTTGTTACACGACTTCTAAACACGCCATAACGGGGCTCACACGCACACTCAGCCTTGATGGCCGGCCCATGAATATAGCCTGTGGCCAGATCGACATCGGCAACGCCGAAACTGATATGATCACCGAACTCAATACGCGTCTTGCCGCTGCTGGCGAAGACCCGGTGCCGACCATCGATGTACTGGATGCCGCCAAAAGCGTGCTTCACATGGCCAACCTGCCGCTCAACGCCAATGTGCTTTTCATGACCGTCATGGCCAATCAAATGCCCTATGTGGGACGGGGCTGAGACTGGTCATTCTTTCTGGCTAAAATACTCCGGGGAGTCGCCCAAAGGGCGATGGGGCAGCGCCCCTTCAAAAAAACGTGTGGTTTTTTTTATTCCCTTAGAACCGGATCCACCGGAAAAACGCAGACGCCATCCAACCCGCCGAAATAGCAATGGCCAAAGACATAAGCCCGTAAATCAACGGCTGCTGACGTGACAGGTTGAACAAGAACTGCTCCAAGCCGACTTTGCGAACATCCAGATACGTCTCGTGGGTATCCAGAACTTCGCCTCCCCGAGTTAGCAAAAAGCGGGTCTTATACTCGCCTTCCGTCAGGTTCGCGGGCAGGGAAATAGATGTCTTGAACAACGTCTCCTCATCCACCTCAACGGCCCCAAACTGATTGAAATAGGCGCCCTGATCGTTCTTGATCCGAATAAGCGCCTCGACGAACTCAGCCGAGTCGTCCCGTTCCAACCCAACTGCCCGGATAGCGCGATCGATCGACACGTCATGGCGCAGGTCTTCAACGTCCGAGATGACATCCGCCCAAGGACCCGACGTCGCAACCGCATAAAACGACGGAGCCTCGTCAACTTCCACCGAAGCATTGTTCACCCAAATCCCAAACCGCTTGTCTTTGCGACGGATGGTGACCGGCCCCTTCGGACCTTCAACTGTCACAATGACCTGAAGCGGTTCGCCGTCGGGCAAAGGTGCATCACGCTTCACTGCCCCAAAGATCAAAATTTCCGAACCATCGAAATTGGTGGTGATCTTAACAGTATCCTGGCTCAGGCCCGCAACAACTTCCTCGGCATGAACCGGCAATGCCATCAGCATCAACAGGGCAAAATGACGAAACATCAGTGTCCCCCCGCCGCGCCGATGGAAAACAATTCAGATGGCATGAACAACAGTTCCGTCGCCAGCTTTCCGCAAACCAGCAAAACCAACCCGGCCAGCAGAATCCTCAATTGCTCAGCTTTCAGTCGCGCCCCCAGCTTGGTGCCAACCTGCGCCCCGATCACACCGCCAACCAACAGCAGAACCGCCAGAACGACGTCTACCGTAAAGTTCGTCGTCGCGTGTAACAGCGTCGTAAACCCGGTCACGAAAATGATCTGGAATAGCGAGGTACCAACAACAACCTTGGTTGGCATTCCCAGCAAATAGATCATCGCCGGAACCATAATAAATCCACCACCGACACCCATGATCGCGGCCAAAACACCGACGAAAACGCCAACAATAACTGGCGGAATGACCGAGATATAAAGACCCGATGTGCGGAACTTCATCTTGAATGGCAGATTGTGAACCCAATTGTGACGCTTGCGCTTTGGAGCAACACCCTTGGCCGTATTGCGAATTGCATTCAGGCTTTCGATGAACATCAGCCCACCGATAATGCCCAAGAAAACAACGTAACAAAGCCGCACCAACAGGTCGACCTGTCCCATAGCTTTCAGGGCGTTGAACAATTGCACACCCAATGCTGCGCCAATCAAGCCGCCGATCAGCAGCACGGTGCCCATTCGAAGGTCCACCGTCTTCCGTCTGAAGTGCGCCAACACGCCCGAGAATGACGATGCGACGATCTGGTTCGCTTCGGTCGCAACTGCGACGGCGGGGGGATGCCTATGAAAAACAAAAGCGGAGTCATCAAGAAACCGCCGCCAACACCAAACATTCCGGACAGCACGCCAACCATGCCGCCAAGACCCAGCAAAAGAAACGCGTTAACCGATACTTCGGCGATGGGAAGGTAAATCTGCATGAGCATCCCATACGCCCGTGCCTTGGGAATGTTCAACGGCCAATTGAACATTCCCCATAAAGCCAAGTGCGACAAATCGGAGCGTCACAAGGACGCCTGCGATTACCGCTCTTTTACGTAGGGTTCGCCCCCGGCACGCGGCGGAATGGCTTTGCCGACAAATCCGGCCAGAATGACGACCGTCAGGATATAGGGCAGGGCATCCAATAGCTGCCCCGGAATGTCGGCTTGCACAACCTGTTCAACAACGTCCGGGCGCAGCGACAGCGCCTGCAGGAACCCGAACAACAAACAGGCCCAAAGCGCATACCACGGTCGCCACTTGGCAAATATAAGTGCCGCCAAGGCAATAAACCCGCGACCAGATGACATGTCTTTGACAAAGCCCGCCTGCAAACCCGTTGCCAGATAGGCCCCCGCCAATCCGCACAGGATCCCACAGATGCCAACCGCAACATACCGCAGTGCCACGACCGATACGCCGGCGGTGTCTACTGCCGCCGGGTTTTCCCCGACCGCCCGCAGCCGCAGTCCAAAACGGGTGCGGAACAAGATATACCAAGTCAGTGGGACGGTCAGGAACCCGATGTAAACCAAGATCGAGTGTCCAGAGATCAGCTCCGAATAAATCATGCCCATCGGACCGGTATCGGCCAATTGGTCTGCATAAGGCAGGGTGATCCCATTGAATCGCGCGTTCGGCCCGAACTCAGACAAAGACGGTGTTCGCCCGCCCTGGCTGAACCAGTCCTGCGCAATCAACACAGTCATACCGGCCGCAAGAAAGTTTATCGCAACACCGGAAATCAGCTGATTGCCACGGAATGTGATCGACGCCAGTCCGTGGATGATACTCAGCGCCAAAGATGCCCCGATACCTGCCAAAAGACCGATCCACACATTTGCGGTGATCGCGGCAATTGCGGCCGAGAAAAACGCGGCCGCCAACATCTTGCCCTCAAGGCCAATATCGAAAATACCGGCACGTTCGCTGAACAATCCGGCAAGACAAGCAAACAATAACGGAATTGCAAACCGAATGGCCGTGTCAGAGATTTGGAGGAAAGTCACAAATTCCATGTCCCTTACCCCTCCGCCTTGGCCGAAGGTGCATCGGCAGGTTCCTTACGGCGGAACATTAAGAACAGCCGTTCCAACGGCATCCGAACCATGTTGTCCAAGGCACCCGTGAACAAAATGACCAATGCCTGAATGACGATGATCAATTCGCGTGGGATATTGGTCCAAAGGCTAAGCTCGGCGCCGCCCTGAAACAAAAATCCGAACAAGAGAGCCGCCAACAGAACTCCAAACGGATGGGATCGTCCCATCAGCGCAACCGCAATACCGATAAACCCGGCCCCCTCGACCGAGTTCAGAACTAACCTCTCGGCTTCGCCCATAGTGGTATTGATGGCCATCATCCCGGCCAAAGCGCCAGAGATAAGCATGGCGATCATGATTATCTTTGTTGGTGAAATACCGGCATAAAGTGCCGCCGGTTCACTTTGCCCAAAGGCGCGGATCTCATATCCCAGTCGCGTGCGCCAGATCAAAAGCCAAACCGCCACACATGCCAGCAAGGCCAGGAAGAACGTAACGTTTACCGGAGCCCCCCGGAACAATGGTGTTTCAGCAGTCGAGAACATTTCCTGGAACGTCGGCAAATGTGCCCCTTCCGGGAAGTTGGCCGATGCGGGGTCCATTGAGCCTGCGGGCTTCAGGACTTCAACCAGCATATAAGTCAGCAAGGCCGCGGCGATGAAGTTGAACATGATCGTCGTAATAACGATGTGGCTGCCGCGTCTCGCTTGCAAATAGGCCGGAATAGCCCCCCATATTGCGCCAAACACCGCACCACCAATCATCGCCGCAGGAAGTGCAATCAACCAATGTGGCCAATCCACCGCCAGGCACACAAGGGCCACGCCCAAACCGCCCAAGATCGCCTGACCTTCACCGCCGATGTTGAACAAACGTGCATGAAATGCCACGGCAACCGCCAGCCCGGTGAAGATAAAGTTGGTCGTGTAATAAAGCGTGAACCCCCAACCGTTCGACGACCCCAACGCGCCGGTTACCATGGTTTCCAACGCCATCCGTGGGTCTTCGCCAATTGCAACGATCACTCCGGCCGAGATTATTCCAGCAATAATGACCGAAATCAGCGGAACTAAAATGGCGTCTGCCCACTTAGGAATAATGTCCATCAGTTATGCCCCCTGTCCCGGATTTCCGACGCGCATCGCACCACTTGACCCCTTGGCCAGGGCCGACGGCTCTGTGTCGGTAATGCCTGCCATCAACAAACCAAGCTCGCGCTCGTCTGTTTGGCCCGCGATCCGCTCACCCATGATCTGGCCGTCGAACATGACAATGATCCTGTCGGCCAGCGACATGATCTCGTCCAGCTCTACTGACACCAGCAAAATCGCCTTGCCCCGATCGCGCAGCGCTACCAATTGCTGATGAATGAATTCAATCGCCCCAATGTCCACACCGCGGGTCGGCTGACCGACCAGCAGTAACTCGGGGTTACGCTCAATCTCGCGCGCCAACACGATCTTCTGCTGGTTCCCGCCCGAGAAATTCTTGGCGTTCAGTGACGGAATAGGAGGCCGCACATCAAAGCGCTCCATCTTCTCCGCGGTGATCTTCTTGATCGCCTTGTTATCCATGAAATACTTCGATTTCTGATAAACATCGTCGTGGTGATACCCGAACGCGATGTTTTCCCAGGCATGGAAATCTAGAATAAGCCCTTCCCGGTGCCTGTCTTCGGGCACATGGGCAATCCCGCGTTGCCGGCGGGTCTGCCCGTTGGCCTTGCGTCCGGTCAGATCGATCTGGTCGCCATTGACACTGACTTTGCCCTTGGCCCTTCGATACCCGCCAAGAACCTCCATAAGTTCGGACTGACCGTTTCCGGACACACCTGCGATACCAACGATCTCGCCGCCGCGCACATCCAGGTTGATACCCTTCACCCGCTCAACACCGGCATCATCCTTGACCCGCAGGTTTTCGACTTCCAGAACTTTCGCATAAGGCGTCGCGGGCTTTTTATCGACCCGAAGCAATACTTTACGCCCAACCATCAACTCAGCCAGTTCTTCCGGCGACGTGTCACGCGTCTTTACTGTCGCGGTCATCTGCCCGCGTCGCATTACACTGACCGTGTCGGTGACGTCCATAATCTCGCGCAGCTTGTGCGTAATCAGGATGATGGTTTTACCTTCATCCTTAAGACCGTTCAAAATGCGGAAAAGGTGGTCAGCTTCTGCCGGGGTCAGAACACCGGTTGGTTCGTCCAAGATCACATTGTCGGCTTTGCGATACAGCGCTTTCAAAATCTCGACACGCTGCTGCAAACCCACGCTCAGCTTCTCAATCTTCTCATCCGGGTTGACGCTCAATTCATAATCATCGGCCAACTGCGTCAGCAACTTACGTGCACTGCGCAATGACGGCTTCAGACGCGGTCCATCTTCGGCACCCAAAACTACATTCTCGAGAACTGAAAAATTCTCGACCAGCTTGAAATGCTGGAAAACCATACCGATGCCCGCAGCAATGGCCGCCTGGCTGTCCGGTATCTGAGTTTCTTTTCCATTGATAAATATCTGGCCCTTATCAGCTTTGTAAAAGCCGTAAAGAATTGACATCAAAGTGGATTTTCCAGCGCCATTTTCGCCGATAATGCCATGGATCGTCCCAGGCATAACCTTGATCGAAATGTCTTTGTTGGCCTGGACCGGCCCAAAGGCCTTGGAGATCCCTTTGAGTTCGATCGCTGCAGCGTCGCTCACGTCACCCACCTCCGCCGTCTTTTTAAAAGAAGGCCGCGCCGGTTGCTCGGCGCGGCCGATTTTCTTAATCTAAGCAGGTCTTAGAATTCGTGAACCGGGCAGCTGTCGTTCGTGTAATAAGCCGCAACCTCAAGCTCGCCAGAAATGATCTTGGCTTTCGCTTCTTCTACGGCTGCGATCATGTCAGCTGTAACAAGCGATTCGTTGAATTCGTCAACAGCGTAACCAACCCCATCGTTGTCCAGGCCCATCACGGAAACACCGGACTCGAAGCCGTCAACGCCGTTTTCGAACACGTCATAGACAGCGTTATCAACGCGCTTCAGCATCGATGTCAGAACCGAACCTGGGTGCAGGTGGTTCTGGTTCGAGTCAACGCCGATCGACAGAATGCCTTCGTCTGCTGCCGTCTGAAGCACACCAACGCCGGTGCCGCCAGCGGCAGCGTATACAACGTCAGCACCCTGGCTGATTTGCGCCTTGGTCAACTCGCCACCTTTCACCGGGTCATTCCATGCAGCAGGCGTTGTGCCTGTCATGTTGGAAACCACAGTGATGTCCGGGTTCACAGCTTTTGCGCCTTGGGCATAACCGCAGCCAAAGTGACGGATCAAGGGAACGTCCATACCACCGATAAAGCCAACCGTGCCGGTTTCGGACTTCATCGCAGCCAGCATGCCAACCAGATAGCTGCCCTGATGCTCAGCAAAGCTGATCTGACGCAGGTTGCCGATGTCCAGCCAGTTCACGTCGATGATAGCGAACTTAGTGTCGGGATAGTTGGGTGCAACTTCTTCGACGGTCGAAGCGTTCTGAAAGCCCAGAACAACAATCGGATTGAATCCGGCTTCGGCTAGACGCGTCGCGAACTGCACGCGCTGCGCTTCCGAAGTCACTTCGATCTCGCGGTATGAATTGCCTGTGTCTTCAGCCCAGCGTTTCGCACCGTTGTAGGCGGCTTCGTTGAAGGACTTGTCGAACTTTCCGCCCAAGTCATACATCAAAGCAGGCTCGGCCATCGCTGCACCGGCGCTCATCGCCATTGCCGCTGTCGCGCCCAAAATTTTCTGCATAAGGGTCATTTGGTTTCTCCCAGGTTACTCTTTTTTCGTAAGCGCCTAGGGCGGATTTCACCCACGGCACCCGTTTTTTGTCCGATTAACGTCGGATCACCCCCGATTAAGGACTTGGCGCAGAAGGGGGTCAATAGGATTCTTGGGGTTGACGGGCAGACTCTGCCCGGTTTCGCGGCAAACGACGTAAAGTCAGGCGATCACAATGGTTTTTTGCATCAGGACCGCATCAACCGGGGTGTGTGCATCTGAAGCGTAGTATCCTGTGCGCCGCCCACTTTCGATATAACCAAAGCGGTCATAAAGTCCGCGCGCAGGCGCGTTTGTCGCTGCAACCTCTAAAAGGGCCCGCTTCGCACCAAACATTTGTGCCTGTTCTTCAAAATCCCGCAAACAACCTGCGCCAATGCCACGACGTTGCTGGTGCGGTTCCACAGCCAGTGTCAGCAACTCAACTTCGTCCAGAACTACCCGACCCAAAGCAAACCCGGCTTCTCGGTCAACTGAAAACATGCCCGGCATCATCAGCATGTCCGCGAACTCGTCCGTGGTCCAGGCCCGGGGCATCACCATTGCCCGGCTGTGGATTGTCGCCATCGCTTCTGGCGTCACGGCAAAATCACCGGCGGCGGATCGGACGGCGGTGCTGCATCTGCCGGTCGAATATAAAGTGGGGCAGGGCGCGGTATTTCATCTCCGCTTGCCAACCGTTCTGTCGCAATTGCGGCCAAAACTTCAGGCGCGCGCTTCCAGTCCACATCTGCATCCGACCAGGGATACAAATCCGTGGCACCGCGCCCATAGGCAAGCATCAGGTATTCGGCATAAGGCCCCAGAAGCTCGGTTCCGACCGGCGGTGTGGGCAGTTCGCTTTCCAACCAATGTGGGCTGTCGCGCTCTAACACAATCGGTTCGGATGCCGCCTGCGCGCTTTCGAAATGCTGCATGTAAATCGAGTTTCTGGGACCGGGCAGCGTCACGATCTGTCTTCCGGGTCCGCCCGCCGCTACCGGCCCCCGCGCAATCTCAAACGACGAAACGCCAATGGCCGGAATGCCAAGCGACAACGCCAAACCCCGCGCCGCGCTTACCGCAATCCGAATGCCAGTAAAATTACCTGGCCCAATCCCGACAGCAATCGCATCCAGCTCTTCCCAGACCGCGCCCTCATCTGCCAAAACAGCTTCAAGCAGGGGAAATAGAGCTTCCGCCTGCCCCCGCGCCATCTCCTCATAGCGTGACGAAACACTCACACCGTCAATAACGAACGCAACACTCAAATGCAGTCCGCTGGTGTCAAACGCCAAAATCCGGCTCATCCCCGGCCTCGTTGCAAAACGGCCCGCGCGGTCCCGGCAATTCTTTCAGCGTTGTCTTCAATGTGAAGCCAACCTAGCGCCTCATCTACATGGCAATGCGTTTCAGGGGCGAGTGCACCCGCCTGATCCAACAATCCCAGCGAGACATAGATCTGTCCGGGCAAATATGCGTAACGACCCAAAACAGGCGATCCACAATCCCCGCAAAATGACCGCTCGACACCGTCGCTTACCGATACCGATGTCAGTTTTGCACCAGAAATCTGCACATCGCCTTCGGAAAACGCCGCGAACGCCGCCACGGGCGCGCCCGTCACCCGCCGACAGTCAACACAATGGCAATAGGCGACTGATTGAGGCGGCGTTGACGCCTCAAGATGAACAGCTCCGCAATAGCAGCGCCCGGTAATTGGAAATATCAGTTCGCCCACGTCATCAGGCTGCGACTGGGCGCACCTCAAGCACTTCGGGGATATAGTGGCGAAGCAGGTTCTCGATCCCCATCTTCAGCGTCAAAGTCGAAGACGGACACCCGGCACAGGCCCCCTGCATATGCAAATAGACCACGCCACGATCAAAGCCGTGAAACACGATATCGCCACCGTCCTGCGCCACCGCCGGCCGCACGCGCGTATCCAGCAACTCTTTGATCTGATCGACAATTTCGCCGTCTGGCCCATCATGGTCGGCATGTCCCGTCTGACCGCCGCCTTCACCGTCGATCACCGGTTGACCGGATTGGAAATGCTCCATGATAGCGCCCAGAATGGCCGGTTTCACATGGTCCCAATCGGTTTCTTCCGACTTGGTCACCGTCACAAAGTCCGTCCCGAAGAACACACCGGTCACCCCGGAAATCGTGAACACACGCCGCGCCAATGGTGATTTCTCGGCCGCCTCAACGGTCGGAAAATCTGCCGTTCCCATCTCCAGAACAGCCTGCCCCGGCAGGAATTTCAGCGTCGCCGGGTTCGGCGTCGATTCCGTTTGAATGAACATCGCATCGGTCCTTTCGAATGAACTTCAGATATGCGAGCCGCGGCCCCAAGTGTCAAGAACTTGGAACCATTCTAAATCGACCCCAATTCTTCTTCTGATCTCTAAATACTCCGGGGTGAGGGTGCGAAAGCACCCGAGGGGCAGCGCCCCTAACCCTGGCCTAAGTAATCGCTTCCAACTTCTCTTTGGAAAGTTCACCCGGCACAATCGTCACCGGCACCGGCAAATCCCCGAACCGCCGTGCCAGATCCGAAATAATCGGTCCCGGTCCGCGCGTATCTGACGAGGCACCCAATACCAGAACCCCAACTTCGCCGTCTTCTGCGATTTGCGACATGATCTCCGGCACAACCTCGCCTTCTCGAATGATTAACTCCGGGTCTACGCCTTGCTTGTCACGCATCCACTTCGCAAACACTTCGAAATGGGCGTGAATCCTTTCGCGGGCCTCTTCGCGCATGATATTGCCGACACCGATCCAGTGATTGAACTCGTCCGGCGGGATCACAGACAGAACCTCAACGCCACCGCCCGTGTGCGCTGCCCGCATCGCCGCAAAACGCATGGCGTTCAGACACTCACGACTGTCGTCCAGAATAACTAGGAATTTACGCATGTTTGCCCCTTCCTCATCCGATCATGCGGTTTCCCGCAAAGCCTGTCTACGCCTGTCACCCAATTCGTTGCCCGGCACCAGCTTTTTCCGCCACCTTCAATGCCAGGGCGGCTGCGGCATAGTCGCCCAAGGCGAGCCCTCTAAAGATAAATGCGTTTGGCCGATCTTGAGGCACTGAAAATTCAGAATTCACCACAATTCCCGTCAGATCATCTTTGATCAGGTCAGCAGAAACCATTGGCTTTTCAGCCGCTCTTTCCTGCTCCAGATCATCGACAACAATCCCGCCAAAGGCAGTCGCCGAGGTGTCTTTCCACGGAATAAACAGATCAGTAACCGCAGCAAACGCCCCTGGTTTCAGCAAATTTGCATCCAAAAAAGGCTTGATCGAATAATCCAGCGTAATCGACGTCACAATCAAATCCGCCAAGGGCAATGCTACATCCGGCGTCGTCTGCTCTGCTGTCAATCCCATGTCCCGCGCTTCGCCACAAAGCCGATCAACATTCGCACCACCGCGCCCAATCACATAAATTTTCTCCAGCGGAAACATTGCATTGAATGCCGCCAGATGGCTCGATGCCTGCACGCCACAGCCAACAAAGGCCGCGCTCTTGGCTTTGGGATCGGCCATTCTTCGTGCTGCAACCACTGACAAAGCCGCCGTTCGAACCGCAGTTACCCAATTGGCGTCCATAACGGCGCGCAAGCGCCCGGTTTCGGCATCCAGCACCATGATTGCCCCGGTGATTGCGGGAAGATCGCGCCCGGCATTTTCCGGATAGACGCCTACCGCCTTCAACACCGTCAATCCGTCATCCCCAACGGCCAGAGTCGACATCATATATCGCCCATCTCCCGGCATGATCGACGATTTCGGTGTGGTGTGCAGGCGACCTTCTGACTTGGCGATCAGTGCAGCTTCAACCGCATTCGCGACTTCGGGTGGTTCAATTCCAAGTCCCGTAACATCTTCATCTGAAAGAAATATATGTCCCAATGTTAATTCCCTCAGCCCTTGTCCGACAACGCCCAGTCCCAATAAAGCTCGCGCAATCGACGTGCCACTGGTCCAACTTGATAGTTTACTCCGTCAAATTCGGTTACCGGCGTAATCTTCGACATATTGCCGGAAACGAACACTTCGTCCGCGCCATCGAAATCTTCGAAAGACAGCGTTGATTCATGAACCTTTATGCCTTCATCGGCCAGATTGGCGATGTGACGCGCGCGCGTGATCCCCGCAAGAAAAGTGCCGTTGGCAACCGGAGTGAATATTTCACCGTCCTTTACCATAAATACATTGGCTGTCGCCGTTTCGGCCACATTGCCCTCGGCATCTGCTGCCAACGCATTTGCGTATTCCTTGGTCTTCGCTTCTGCCAGCATTCGCGCATTGTTCGGATATAAACATCCCGCCTTGGCATTCACGACAGAGCTTTCCATCACTGGCCGACAGAACCGGGTTCGCGTCAACGTCGTGGTTGCATCCGCCGGTGGCATTGCCGCGACTTCCAGACAGAGGGCAAACTCTGTGCTGCCGTCAGTTTCCACAACGCTTCCCAATGCACCAACGCCCCAGTACATGGGTCGTATGTACACAGCCGCATCCGGGGGCAGGGTGGCCAAACCTTCGCGTGTGATGTCCACCATTTCGGGTGCCGAGATGGTTGGTTCCAGCATCAAAGCTCGTGCCGAATTGTTCACACGCTCGCAATGGGCCAACAAATCAGGCGACACGCCCTCAAATTGCCGCGCGCCATCAAACACAGTTGTTCCTAACCATGATCCGTGATCAGCGGCACGCATAATAGCAACATCGCCGTCATGCCATGTGCCTTGAAAATAGGTCTGCGTGTTGCTGCCAAATGCCATAAGCGGCCCTCCCGAAAGACGAACCCTAGGCACATGCCATTGGACCGTCCAGAGCAGAATGACCTGATGTTGCGCTAGGGTTAGCTCTCCAGACCGTCAGCCATCAATGCCTCGACATCTAACGGCTGGTTGATCAACTTCACGACCCCTGCATCGTCCCTTTCCCAAAACTCTTGTGCCCGATCCCAGTAAAGCTCGATCCCGTTGCCGTCAGGATCGTCGAAATAAACTGCTTCGCTCACGCCATGATCCGCCGCGCCATAAATATTGACGCCCGCTTTTTTCACCTCGGCTACCGCTCGTCCCAATGCCGGACGATCTGGATAGACAAAGGCCACATGATACATACCTGATTGACCTTCTTTCGGCACGGGCGCGCCGTCCAGCGAATGCCATGTATTCAGACCTATATGGTGATGATAGCTACCAGCGGCCATGAATGCGGCATGCTCGCCATATCTGAGTTTTAATTCGAACCCCAGAACGTCCTGATAAAACGCAATCGAACGCTCCAGATCGCTAACTTTCAGATGAATATGTCCAACACGGGTTTCGTCAGGGGCTTTGTATGTCATCGGAGTCTCCTACATTTCCCTAATTAGGGCGCGTCGGTTGGTGAGTAATTCCATAAAAGCCAACCATGCCTGTGCAGGAAAAGAAAGCCCCCGGGCTTCGGGGGGCCCAGGGGCAAGAAGAGGACAATGAACCGCTCCCCGTCATGTAAGAGCGCATATGTGACCGCTGCCAGGGACGTTCAGCATGGTCAGCTGAGGGAACAGTCAGCAAAGTCGTGTCCTCACCTGATGCCTTCTAGGTCGATTCCACTACGCTTTTGTGACAGCCAGCCCCAAAGCTCAGTAATGCGGCGGCCGCTCGTCCCCGAACACAACCCCGCCACCACCATCAGCTTCCCGCGCCGCTTCGCGCTCCATCAACATCGCCACCCGGCGCACCAGCAGATCAACCTCATCGGCCTGTTTCGCCACCACACCGCTCAACTCATCCACAATGCGCTCCAGATGCGCCACGCGCTCTTCGATTTCCACACTCATCTTCGTCCTCCTTGCTCCCCCGAAGGCCACGGGCTAAACCGCCCGCGACTGTGAAAGGGATGGCCATGGCCAAAACCAAAAAGACCCCGCGTCCCAAGGCACAAACGCCAAAGGGCTTTCGTGACTACTTCGGCGCTGACGTCGCCGAACGCAAGGCGATGCTGGATGCAATCGCCGGGGTCTATCATGCACATGGCTTTGATGCGCTGGAAAGCTCCGCCGTTGAAACGGTCGAGGCGCTGGGCAAATTCCTCCCCGACGTTGACCGCCCCAACGAAGGCGTCTTCGCCTGGCAAGAGGACGATGACGAGAACTGGCTGGCGCTCCGCTATGACCTGACCGCGCCCCTGGCGCGCGTCTACGCCGAACACAGAAACGATCTGCCAACCCCCTACCGCCGTTACGCAATGGGCCCGGTCTGGCGCAACGAAAAACCCGGCCCCGGCCGCTTCCGCCAGTTCTACCAATGCGACGCGGACACCGTGGGCACGGCTTCAGTGGCCGCCGACGCCGAGATCTGCATGATGCTGGCTGACGCTCTTGAGGCTGTCGGGATTGAGCGTGGCGACTACGTCATCCGCATCAACAACCGCAAAGTCCTGAACGGAGTCCTAGAAGTCGCAGGCATCGCCGAAGACGACGAGCGAACTCGTGGCATTGTCCTGCGCGCAGTTGATAAACTGGATCGTTTGGGTCTCGACGGAGTAAGCGCGTTGCTCGGCGAAGGCCGCAAAGACCCAAGTGGCGACTTCACAACCGGTGCGGGACTGAGTGAAGCAGCTGCAAGTCATATTATTGCGTTTCTAAAATTCGGGCTCCAGATGCGATTTGGCCCAGACTGGGAAAAGGCGCAACGGGGCGAAGAATTCGTCAAGCCACTAACCGGCCAACCGGGAACTCTTGGTGACGGGACATTCGTGCTCGGTAATAAAGGCTCAATTGGATTTGGTCGAAGTATCGTAGAAGAATCCGAGATCGGACGAGTTGGGTTCGATGAACTCGAACAAATCGCTGACCTCATGGCCGCCGCAGGCTACGGCCCCGACCGCATTGTCATCGACCCTTCAGTCGTCCGTGGCCTCGGCTATTACACCGGCCCCGTCTTCGAGGCCGAACTCACGTTCGAGATCAAAGACGAAAAAGGCCGCCCTCGCCAATTCGGTTCCGTCGCAGGCGGCGGGCGCTATGACGACCTCGTCAAACGCTTCACCGGCCAAGCCGTCCCGGCCACCGGCATCTCCATCGGCGTCGACCGCCTGCTGGCCGCACTCCGCGCTAAAGGAAAATCCACCTCCGACACCACCGGCCCCGTCGTCGTTACCGTCATGGACCGTGACCGCATGGCCGACTACCAGAAAATGGCCGCTGATTTGCGCGCCGCAGGCATCCGCGCCGAAGTCTACCTCGGCAACCCGAAAAACTTCGGCAACCAGTTGAAATATGCTGACAAACGCCAATCCCCCGTCGCCATCATTCAAGGCTCCGACGAAGCCGAACGCGGCGTGGTCCAGATCAAAGACCTCATCCTCGGGGCCAAAATCGCCGAAACCGCCACCCATGAGGAATGGAAAGACCAGCCCGCCCAATTCGAATGTGCGCTGGACGATATGCCCGCCAAAGTGGCTGAAATCCTCGCCCGGCAATGACCCTGAAATCCGACATCCGGGCCGAAGCCGACCGTCTGCGCGCCACCTTCCAGGCGCGCGGTGCCGAGGTCTTTGAACCCGAAATCCTGCAACCCGCGGGCACGCTTCTGGGTCTTTACGGTGAAGACATCCGCGCCCGCGCTTTTGTCACCCAGGACCCGATCCGAGGCGAAATGATGCTGCGCCCGGATTTCACTGTCCCACTGGTGCAATCCCACATCGAAGCGGACCGCACCTCCGCCAGCTACACCTATTCGGGCGAGATTTTCCGTCGTCAGGAAGACGACGATACCCGCCCCACCGAATACATGCAGGTCGGCTACGAGATTTTCGCGGGCGAAGACGAAGCCACCACCGACGCCGAAGTTCTCGCCGCCGTGTCCAACGCGCTGGCCGACCTTCCACTTGCCACCACCATCGGCGACTTCGCCATCCTCCGCGCCGCCATCAACAGCCTCGACACGCCCGACCGTCGCAAGGCTGCGCTCCTGCGCCACCTTTGGCGTCCGGCCCGGTTCCGCGCGCTCCTGCAACGCTTCTCGCGCCCGGCGCCACCGCCGCCACCGGCCCCGGACCCAAACACCCCCCACGTCGGCCTGCGCAGCCTCGAAGACATCGAGGTCCGCCGCGCCCTTCTGGCACAAGAGGCCAAAACCCCACCAATCACGGACGCCGAAGTCACCCGCCTCAACGCCATCCTATCGGTGCGCGACAAGGCCCCTGCGGCCCTCGCGACGCTTATGTCACTCGCAAATGGCGACAGTGATCTCGCCAATGCCGTCACGCGCCTGCAATCCCGCCTGGACGCGCTCGCCGATAAAGGCATCGCCCCGGACACTCTCGATTTCGAAGCCAGCTATGGCCGTACCTCAATGGAATACTACGGCGGTTTCGTCTTCGGTCTCTCTGCCCCCGACAAACTCGACTGGCCCGTTATCGCCACCGGCGGGCGCTACGACTTACTTACTGAAACCCTTGGCCAGCCCATCCCCGCCGTCGGCGGCGTCATTCGCCCCGACGCGGTTCTGGCTCTCAGGGGGTCCACGCAATGACCCTCAAACTCGGCATCCCCTCCAAAGGCCGCCTGATGGACGACACTTTCGACTGGTTCGCGCAACGAGGCGTCACTTTGGAACGCACCGGAACCGACCGCGAATACGCCGGCGCCGTCAGCGGCGTTGATGGTATCGACCTCGTGCTTCTCTCCGCCGGCGAAATCCCTCGCGAACTCGCGTCAGGCCGCATCACCCTCGGCGTCACCGGCTCCGACGTCGTGCAGGAAAAGATCGCCCGCTGGGACAGCAAAATCACACCCCTGGCCAAACTCGGCTTCGGTCAGGCGGATCTCATCATGGCCGTTCCGAAAACCTGGACCGATGTGCGCGATCTCGATGATCTCGATGCCGCTGCCGAAGCCTTCCGCCGCCAACACGGCTTTCGCCTGCGCATTGCCACAAAATACCACCGCCTCGTGCGCGCCCACCTGAAATCCGCCGGTGTCGCGGGCTATCAACTGGTCGACAGTCAGGGGGCAACCGAGGGCACAGTCGCCAACCTCACCGCCGAAGCCATCGCCGACATCACCTCGACCGGGGCGACACTCGACGCCAATCACCTGAAGATCATCGGCGATGTCATCCACGCCAGCCAGGCGACATTATTCCAGTCGACGACGGCTACGTTGACGCCAGAGGACCAGAGCAATCTTACCGTGCTTCTGAAAAAGCTCGACATCTGATCCACGGGGCCAAACCCCGTCCATTATCGGCCCATAAATATCCCCGCCGGAGGCATGCGGGCATCCGCCCGCACCCCGGATTTCGTGTCGAAATCCGTTGCTAAGTCGTTAACGAAACCAAAACCCGCAGTTCGGGGGCACCGACGTAATACCGACGCGATATAGACCGGCATTTCGCGCCTCAGCGCACCCCGATCTCGGCCAGTTCAGCCGCCAGTTTCGGCGGTAAATCTTCGCTGGTGCGGCCCAGTTTCAGATCGCGCGGTGCATCTAATCCTTGCAAATATCGCCACCCCTGAAAGGGTCGTCTCTGAACAGCTTCGGTGCGATAAACCTTTGGATTCAAGACTATAGCACAGCGCCGGATGCCGTCATCGCCGATGACCTCATCCAGCCGGACAATCCCCTGACGCGCCTGAACAACCCCCTTGATCACCCAATAAAGCGACCCGCCATCAACCAATTCAGCCTCGCGCTTCGGCCACATCCGCGTCACATGCCTCGGCAACCCATCCGCCCCCCAAGCCCGCTCTTGCTTCTGCCAATCCGTCAGATCCTCAAACGTCTCCGCGCCGACACATAGCTTGATAAGATGCAGCTTTTTATCCACAGAATCTTCCCCAGGTCACACTTCCCATCGTAGCGCATTGATGCGGGGCTTCAATATGTAGTAGTTTCGTTCTCCTAGCAGAGGATTCGCCATGACCCGCTTCGCAGCCCCGATCGCCGAGCAAATCTGGGATATGAAATACCGCCTTAAAGAGACGGATGGCACGCCAATTGACGCCTCGGTCGAAGACACTTGGCGCCGCATCGCCCGATCCTTGGCCGAACAAGAAAGCGACCCCGGGCATTGGGAAGATGTATTCTATAACGCCCTGGAAGATTTCAAGTATCTCCCGGCAGGCCGCATCACCGCCGGGGCAGGGACTGCGCGGTCGGTGACGCTGTTCAATTGCTTCGTGATGGGCACCATCCCCGACAGCATGGGCGGCATTTTCGAGATGCTGAAAGAGGCCGCGTTAACCATGCAGCAGGGCGGTGGCATCGGCTACGATTTCTCAACGATCCGTCCCAAAGGCGCTGACGTTAAAGGTGTAGCTGCAGACGCTTCAGGACCGCTGAGTTTCATGGATGTCTGGGACGCCATGTGCCGCACAATCATGTCTGCTGGATCACGCCGCGGTGCGATGATGGCAACCATGCGCTGCGATCATCCTGATATTGAAGACTTTATTTCCGCCAAAGCGGACCCGGCCCGTTTGCGGAATTTCAACGTTTCCGTTCTGGTTACTGATGCTTTCATGTCGGCGGTCAAATCCGATGCCGCGTGGGAGCTGAGCTTCGGGGGCCAGGTCTACAAGACGGTTCAAGCCGCCGATCTCTGGAACAAAATCATGCGCGCGACTTTCGATTACGCTGAACCCGGCGTGATCTTCATCGACCGCATTAACCAAATGAACAACCTCGCCTATTGCGAGACGATCAGCGCGACCAACCCTTGCGGCGAGCAACCACTGCCGCCCTACGGAGCGTGCCTTTTAGGATCCATTAACCTTGCTCGGCTAGTGAAAGACCCGTTCGGCGAAAGCGCGGTTTTGGACGAAAAAGAACTGGATGATCTCGTCGCGATCGCCGTGCGGATGATGGACAATGTTGTTGATGCTTCGAAGTTCCCGTTAGAGGCACAGGCGGAAGAGGCGCACAACAAGCGTCGCATCGGATTGGGTGTCACCGGTCTTGCCGATGCGCTTTTGATGGTAGGCCAGCGCTATGGCTCAGAAGAGGCGGCGCGTCAGACTGGTCACTGGCTGAAACGTATCGCCCGCGCCGCGTATCTGGCGTCATCGGCACTCGCAAAGGAGAAAGGCGCGTTCCCGTTGTTCGAAGCGGAAAAATTCCTGTCCAGCGGCGCGATGCAACCGATGGACGACGATGTGAAAGACGCCATTCGTAAGAACGGCCTTCGTAACGCTTTGTTAACGTCTATCGCGCCCACCGGGACGATAAGCCTCTATGCCGGCAACGTTTCTTCCGGGATCGAACCGGTGTTCGCTTATGCCTACACGCGCAAGGTCCTCCAAAAAGATGGCTCGCGCACCGAAGAGGAAGTGGTCGACTACGCTGTTCAGATGTGGCGCGACTTGTTTGGAGACAAGGCGCTTCCCGACCACTTTGTAAATGCCCAAACCCTTGCTCCGGCAGATCACGTGCGCATGCAGGCGGCGGCTCAGGAATGGATCGACAGTTCGATCTCGAAGACCATCAATTGCCCCGAAGACATCAGTTTCGAGGCCTTCAAAGACGTTTACATGCAGGCCTTTGAAACCGGTTGCAAAGGCTGCACCACCTATCGTCCCAACGCCGTCACCGGCTCCGTTCTGAGCGTCGCTGAAGACACGAAGGTGCCAGAGGTTATTGCCAAAACCGATGCCGAGCCGCCAACGCCCCATGGGGACGTCATCTATATTTCCGAGCCGTTGGATCGCCCGCAAAGCCTGGAAGGGTCTACATACAAGCTTAAGTGGCCCGACAGTGAGCACGCAATTTACATCACCATCAATGACATTGTGGTCGGCAGACGTCGTCAACCCTTTGAGGTGTTCATAAACTCGAAGAATATGGAGCATTTCGCCTGGACAGTTGCCCTAACGCGGATGATCTCGGCGGTGTTCCGTCGCGGGGGTGACGTGTCGTTTGTGGTGGAAGAACTCAAGGCGGTGTTCGACCCACGTGGCGGTGCGTGGATGCAAGGCAAATATGTGCCCTCAATCTTGGCCGCAATTGGTGGCGTGATCGAGCGCCATTTGGTTGCGATCGGATTTATCGAGGCCGAGGGCATGGGATTGAAAAGCGACCCCAGATCCGAAGTTGTAAACTTGGGTGAAAATCGCGGTCCCTCCTGCCCGAGTTGCGGTCAGTTTGGTATGCAGATGATCGAAGGATGTATGACATGTCCCAATTGCGGGCATTCCAAATGTGGATGAAATGGTCAGAGGGGCTTTGCCTCTTAGACTTTTGGCCATCATCTGGTAATATCCTAAAACAAAAGAGTTTTATTGCTTTCGGCTTGCTTCTTCTAGGTGCCGTCAGCGCCGAAGCGGAAGAGCGGAAAACCCTTGGTTGGTCTCTGGCAATTTCGAATGACTCGATGGGCGATTGGCATGATCGTTGGCAAAGCTCGTCAATTCAGAACGGGATCTTGCGCGGGCAAGACTGGACGGGGTCCGCTCCTTCAGGCTTTGGCCAACTGATGGAGTATCGCTTTCGCACAGATATTCTGACACCAGCTTCCTTGTCGTCACCGGTCGCCAGTGATCGCCGCCATGCGGGTGTTCTGGCGTTCGGTGTACACACCTACGCAGCACGTTCCGGATATGATTTGCGAGTCGGGGGCGATCTTGTGGTCGTTGGTCCGCAAACCGGAATGCTGGATTTTCAGACCGAGCTTCACGAACTTCTAGGGTTTACTATTCCGGACCTTGATAATTTTCAGATCCCCGATCAGATGCATATTGATCTGAGCGGGGAAGTGTCCCGTGTTTGGCGTCTTGGCGATGTTGATGTACGTCCGTTCGGCGAGGTCCAGATTGGTAGCGAAGACTTGCTTCGAGTTGGTGTCGACCTGACGCTTGGTGAATGGGGGCGTGGGGATTTGATGACCCGCGCAAATGTCAGTGGTCATCGGGTATCGTTTGGGCTGACCGAAACCAAGGGATTGAGCCTGGTAGCCGGTGCCGACATCGCGCGGGTTTTCGACAGCATTTATTTACCCGAGAGTTTTGGCCATGAACTGACGCCTGTTCGAACGCGTGTTCGCGGCGGCGTCCATTATGGCGGCAAGCGGGTCGATTTCTTCTATGGGCTGACCTGGCTGGGCAAAGAGTTCGAAGCCCAACCAGAAGGGCAATTTGCCGGAACTGCTCAGATTAGGTTTCGCTTCTAAGGCCAGCGGCATAGCAAGTGCGTTGCCGCAAAGACTCACTTTCCCCCAAGCTCACAAAAATTCACTTTTCGCTGGAATCAAAGGCGGTTAGCCTTCCGCAAAAGATATAAAAATATCGAGGCGGGTAGTAATGAATGTGATGACGGGCCAAAACGGCACGTATGTCATTTCGTGGTCGCAAACCGAAATTGACGGGTTTACCGGGTCGCCGCTGGCGGCACTGGCCAAAGGAAGCTCCTGGCAGTGGTCGGGTAAAACCGTGCGTGTTGACGGGGCGACAGGATTTGGCGCGGTCAATGATACAAGCAGCGAAAAGTTGCGGCGCAACGCGGCAGCGAGCGCGCGAAAGTTGGTCGGACGGGCCTTAGTTCAGGAAGGCGTGCGCACACCATTTTTGGAAGAAGACGTCGCGCTAGACCAGTCGTTTACCATTACTGATGGATCGCAAAGCTGGGTGGCAACGTTGATCGACATGCCAGAGATCGCGCGACCCTTACTAATGTTTGTTGGTGCCATGCCGCCCAAAGGTCAGCCGCTTTTGGTTTCTCGGGAAATAGAAGCGCCAGCGCGACTTTCCTACCTGCGTCAGGATCAAGAAGGGGTTGTCTGCTTCACGCCAGGCACACGTATGGAAACTCCGGACGGCCCGCAGTTGGTCGAAGAACTAGTGGCTGGAGATCGTGTCGTCACCAAAGATAACGGGGTTGAAGAAATCCTCTGGGTCGGTGATCGCCACGTGTCCGGTGCAAGGTTACATGCGATGCCGGATTTGCGACCTGTGCGTATCCGTGAAGGCGCAATTGATGAAGGACGCCCGAACGGAGATCTGATTGTGTCGCCAGACCATCGAATGCTCATTCGAGGGGCTGCGGCAATGGCCCTGTGGGGCGAGCACGAAGTTTTGGTTGCTGCCAGAGATCTGATTGACGACGCACGTGTTACACGGGACCTCTCGGCGAAGTCGGTCACCTATATTCACTTGATGTTGCCAAGTCATAATATACTGATTGCAAATGGTTTAGAGACCGAAAGTTTTCACCCGGATGCGGTGCATCTGGAAAGTGTGGACGAACAACAGTTGCTGCGCATGTTTGATGTGATGCCGTTTTTGCGCGACGATACCTCGGCATACGGGCCCATGTCGCGCCGTGTTCTGCGGCAAGCCGAGGCGGCGCTGATCACGCGGTCGCGGTAGATTCTTCGCGCAATGATTGACAGTGTTGCCCGGTCTGCGTATAGGCCGGGCTTCATTGGTGTTGGTGGACCCCGCGAGGGGATCCCTGTCAGGTTAAAGTGCTTTGCAAAGGGCACCCTAAACCAGAGGACAACGCCCTTCATAGCCGCTACCTGGCGGCGTTCTGAGAAGGAGATCAGCCGTGACCAAACGCACGTCTGCCAAATACAAAATTGACCGCCGGATGGGCGAAAACATCTGGGGACGTCCGAAATCCCCAGTTAACCGTCGTGAATATGGCCCCGGCCAGCATGGACAGCGCCGCAAAGGCAAGTTGTCCGACTTCGGTCTTCAGCTGCGCGCTAAGCAAAAACTCAAAGGCTACTACGGTGACCTGACTGAAAAACAGTTCAAACGCATCTTCGCGGAGGCTGCTCGGGTTAAGGGCGACACCGGCGAAAACCTTATCGGCTTGCTCGAACGCCGTTTGGACGCGGTAGTCTATCGCGCTAAGTTTGTTCCAACTATCTTTGCGGCACGTCAATTCGTGAACCACGGCCACGTCAAAGTGAACGGCCAGAAGGTTAACATCCCTTCTTATCGCGTCAAAGAGGGCGACGTGATCGAAGTCCGCGATCGCTCCAAACAGATGGCTCTGGTTCTTGAAGCTGCTCAATTGGCAGAACGCGATGTGCCGGACTATCTGGATGTCGATCACTCGAAAATGAGCGCCAGCTTTGTGCGCACACCGGGATTGGGCGATGTGCCGTATCCGGTGATGATGGAACCAAATCTGGTCATCGAATACTACGCACAGAACTAATCTTTGCGTTTTCAGGAAATTGAAGGCCGCCCGTTTGGGCGGCTTGTTTCATTTCTGGCCTCCCGTTGACGGGAAATTGTCCCCTGTGGAAGAATACTTGAACGAAAAAGCTAGTTGCTCACAGGCTAGGCAGCGGTCGGCGTTTTCGAATGTTCACTGTAGAAGGTCGTTCCTGACTTGGCCATATTCAAGAGGGCTTGGGGCGGTGCAAATCTGGAACCGTGTTCAGTTTCAAGCCTTTGGCAGATTTCCACTGCCTTAGCCGCCCCAATTCTGTCGAGCCAAGAGAATGGGCCTCCGGTCCAGGGCGCAAAGCCCCATCCCAGAATGGCACCGACGTCGCCTTCACGGACGTCTGTGAGAACGCCATTTTCGAAAGCCCGGACCGCTTCAAGCGCCTGGATCATCATCAAGCGGTTTTGCACTTCTTGAACGCTGGGCTGTATATCGCTCAAAGGAAAACTGTTCGTTAGACCGGCCCAAAGTCCAATGCGTTTTCCGGACTTGTCATAGTCGTAAAACCCGCCGCCCGTCTTGCGACCAAGGCGGCCTTTGTCTTCTAACAAAAACAGAACTTCGTCAGATGGTTGATCGGGATAACCATCCCCCATTACCTCCCTGCTGGCGCGTGCAATAGTGGCGTTCAGCGAGATTGAAGTTTCGTCAATCAATTGCAACGGCCCAACCGGAAATCCAAGAAGGCTGGCAGCATTCTCAACCAATGCCGGTTTGATCCCCTCATTGATCATGCGCAGGCCTTCCTTACCAAAGGCTAGAATGCACCGGTTGGCATAAAAGAACCGCGCATCGCCCACAATTATTGGGGTCTTGCGCAGCTGGCGTACGAAATCCAGAGCTTTGGCAACTGCAAGATCGCCAGTGTCAGTGCCCTTGATGACTTCGACCAATGACATCCTGTGAACTGGCGAAAAAAAGTGTATTCCGATAAACCGCTGGGGCTCGTCAATGGCCTGAGAAAGATCGCTTATCGGCAAGGTTGATGTATTCGTTGCGACCACGCAGTCGTGCCCAACAACCGAACCGATCTTTTGAATTGCGTCTGCCTTTACTGCCGGGTCTTCAAAAACTGCTTCAACAACAAGATCGCATCCTTTGAGATGATGGTAATTTGCCGTGGTCTCAATGCGTTTCAGGACCTCAGCTTTTTCTTCTTGTGTGATAAATTTTCGGCCAACGGACTTCTCGATAATCCCATCAATGTGAGTCTTGCCGTCATTGGCGGCGTCTTCCGTGCGATCCACCAAAACAACTTCGACCCCGGCAAGTGCCGCAACATGAGCGATACCTGCCCCCATCATGCCCGCCCCAACCACGCCAAGTCGCCGGACTGATTGATCTGTAACATCCGGGCGATTTGCGCCTTTTTCCAGCACTTCTTTGTTGATGAATAGAGAACGCACCATGTTTGATGAAACAGGATCAAGGAGTACCGAAGTGAACCAGCGGGCCTCGATCCGAAGGGCGGTGTCAAAGGGCACCATTGCCCCTTCATAAATGGCAGACAGCATGGCCTTTGCTGCAGGATAAACGCCCTTGGTTCTTGCATTTACCATCGCGTTTGCACCGACGAAGGTCATAAACCCTTGGGGGTGGTAGGGCGCGCCACCGGGCATTCTCCACCCTTTTCTGTCCCAGGGCTTTACAAGATCGTCGTCGATTGCGCTCATTATCCAATTGCGGGCGCTGTCCAAAAGAGCTTCGGGTTCGACAACATTATCAATGAGTTGTGCCATTTTTGCCTTGCTCGGAGACAGCATTTTGCCCTCGAGTAGTACAGGAGCCGCAGCAAGAGTTCCGACCAGTCGACTGTAACGCGTGGTTCCGCCAGCTCCTGGGAATAAACCCACCCGAATTTCAGGCAGGCCAATCTTGGCGGACTTAGTGTCAGACATGATCCGATGGTGGCAGGCCAATGCGATTTCGGTACCAATTCCGGCGCAAAGGCCGGGAATTGCGCATACTACCGGTTTGCCGCCCTTGTTCTTATCGTCCATCCCCGCGCGTTCTAGTTTGCGCAGGACCCTGTGGACGTTCATCAAGAAAGCCAAAACCCCCGGTGCGGGGTCTTTGCCCGCGCTTCGGACGATGTCCGAGAGCATGTTCAGATCTATACCGCCGGCGAACGAGTCTTTTCCTGATGTAATTATGATTCCACGAACACTGTCGTTATCTAAGGCATCGTCGATTAGCTGATCGAAGTCGGTGAACGCTGGCTTGGTAAGAATGTTCATGGATCGGTCCCGCACGTCCCATGTGATGACCGCAATGCCGTCCCTTTCGATAAAGAGGCGAAAGTCAGACATGATTGAACCCCCATGTGGGCTTACGTGAATTCCAACAAATGGCGGTGGCTGAGCTAAGGATGCGCCTCAGGTTTTTAGGCGAACTGATTGGTTGTCGGCGTCGTTGTGGAATTTTTTGAGCATTGCAATGCCGTTCACCAGAAACTCCACGCTTTCGATGATGAAGTCGTTTGATTCTGTTCTTCGACACAAAAACCGAATTCGATCCTGAGCAATTGCCCGTCCCGTTTCGGCGACAAAATTCCAGTGGACATGCACGTCCAGATTTAGGCTCTTTACGACTTTGATGTCGACGATCTGAGATCTGATAATCGAGGCACCGAATGTTATGGCATCCCTTCGGCGTTTTGCCAAAGTCGTAAGCAGCGCCGCCGAAGAATGCTCTATTCTGATGGTCGAACCGGCAAAGATTGAAAGCGGGTAAGTGTAGGCAGCGGCGAGCCATACCTCGTCGCCTCCCAGAAACGAATCTGCCAGCCGTTGAAAAAACGACTCTAGTTCTTCGGCCATTCTCGTCCACCTTAGCGTCCTGTCGGGCCGCAGTGGTTCCCACGGTATTCGACCCTGTTTGACGTAAGGTCAACTTACACGAATGCGGACAGTTTTCAAATACGAGAACCATTCGTCATACCCGCTCGATAATGATGGCAGCGCCCATACCAGAAGCGACACATAGCGTCGCAAGGCCTATCTCTTTGTTTTGTCGCTCTAATTCGTCCAAAAGAGTGCCAACAATAATTGCGCCGGACGCGCCCAATGGGTGGCCCATTGCGATCGCCCCACCGCACACGTTTAAGTAATCATGTTCAACATCGAACGCCTGCATAAACCTTAGAACAACCGACGAAAACGCCTCGTTAACTTCGAACAGATCAATGTCTTTGATATTCATTCCTGTGTCAGCAAGAATTTTCTCGGTGACAGGAACTGGCCCTGTCAACATGATGGTTGGATCGGTTCCAATCTTGGCGGTTGCCAGTATGCGCGCACGAGGTTTCAGGTCGGCAATTTCGCCAAATGTTGCCGACCCAATGAGTGTTGCCGCGGCACCATCGACAATACCGGAGGAATTGCCTGCGTGATGGATGTGCTCGATCTTTTCCAGATGGGGATACTTTAAGAGCGCAACTGCATCGAAACCGGGCATCACTTCTCCCTGTTCCTTGAAACTTGGTCTCAATGCGCCTAGCGTCTGCATGTCCGTTTCGGGACGCATGTATTCGTCGTGATCCAGAATTGTGATGCCGTTTTGATCTTTGATGGGAACAATGGAACGCGTAAACCGCTGTTCTTTCCACGCCATGGCCGCGCGTCGTTGACTTTCGACAGCGAAAACATCGGCGTCGTTGCGGCCGATCCCGTATTGGGTCGCTATAATGTCGGCAGAGATGCCTTGAGGAACAAAATAAGTATTCATTGCCACCGAAGGGTCCACGGCGATGGCCGCTCCGTCGGAAATCATGGGCACACGGCTCATGCATTCAACCCCACCAGCAATGTAGGCGTCGCCAGCACTGCCCTTTATCTGGTTCGCCGCCAAGTTTATAGCTTCCAAGCCACTTGCGCAAAATCGGTTGATCGATAACCCAGGAATGCTTTCGTCCAAGGACGAGGCCAGAACGGCAGTGCGGGCAAGGCATCCGCCTTGTTCTTTGACCTGAGTAGCGTTGCCCCAGATCACATCCTCAACAGCATGTCCTTTTAACCCGTTTCGTACTTTCAGCGCGTTCAGCATATCGGCAGACAGCTTTACAGGCGTGATTTCGTGCAGGCTGCCGTCTGGCCGACCTTTCCCTCTTGGGGACCGGATCGCGTCATAGATGAATGCGTCATGCATTGTCGTCTCCGATCTACTCCGGTTCCGCCGTCGGTACTGTTTTTAGAGAACCGACTTCTTGGGATGCTTGTTGCTTAAGAATTAACCGCGGTAAGGAACTTGTGAACCGGTGACGTTACGGCCAAATTTGACTTACCTGCCGTAAGGTATGTGCTACCGCGCAATATCTGCGCGTGCTTAGTTATTGAAACTTAACATCAACTCCAATGAATCACGCTTTTGGAACCGAAATTGACGTTCAGAAAATCGGCTATCGTTTTCGCGCGTCCAACTCTGCGTTGAACAACCTTAGCCGGGCAGCCAATTTTTCTTCGTCCATTACAGAATTGAAATTTTCAAACAAGAAACTCAGAGCTTCGCCTTCATCCAGACCAGCTTCGTTTGCAAACTTGCGTAGTCTTCGGAAACCATCTTCGGTCATGGCAACCGGAAAACGTCGTGTCAGGCGTAGGCGTTTGGGCATGTTTGAACTCTTCAGTAGGTCATCGAACAGCAGCCTAGAAGCTTGATGCCTTCAGCGCCATCACTGGATTCGCACCGGTCTTGATGCGTGCCAAATGTAACTTCGTCGCTGGAAGATGCCGCGCCATGTAATACCGGCCAGATTCTAACTTTGCTTGATAGAAACTCTGTTCCTGTGTTCCACTGCTTAAGGCCGTTTGCGACACCTTGGCCATGCGGGCCCACATCAACCCCAATGCGACGTGACCGAACAAATGCATGAAATCGTAACTTCCGGCCAGAGCAGAGTTAGGAGATTTTTGCGCATGGTTCATGAAATACATTGCCGCCGACTGAAGGTCCTTGGATGCTGACTTCAGTGGGTCCAAGAAGTCTGTCCGCAAAGATTCTTCTGTCTCATTCTCTTTGATAAAGCTCTTAACAATATCAAAGAATGCTAAGATCGATTTACCGCCGTCCATGGGCAACTTTCGTCCAACCAGATCAAGCGACTGAACCCCATTTGTACCCTCGTAAATCATGGTTATTCTGGCATCGCGGACAAACTGCTCGATACCCGCATCCCTAGTGAAACCAGTGCCACCAAAAGTTTGCTGCGCGTTCACGCAACTTTCGAACCCTTTGTCGGTCAAAAAACCTTTCATTACAGGAATTAAGAGCGAAACCAGAGATTGCGCGTGCTCATCGCCAAGTTGCTGTGATCTGTCGATGAGCAATGCCCCCCCAAAAGCAAGTGCCCTGGCGGCTTCGATAAAGGCTTTTTGGTCCAGCAAATTCCGACGAACATCAGGATGGACGATGATAGGGTCCGCTGGTTCATCCGGGTTTTGGGGTCCGGTTACATCGCGACCCTGAAGACGGTCGCGCGCAAATCCAATAGCGTTCTGATACGCAACTTCGCTTTGCGCATACCCCTGCACAGCCACCGAATGACGCGCTTCGTTCATCATTGTGAACATTGCGCGCATGCCTTTGTGTTTTTTGCCGATTAGCCAGCCCGTTGCGCCCTCGTAGTTCATTATGCAGGTCGCGTTGCCATGGATGCCCATTTTGGATTCCAGACCACCACATGTGACAGAGTTTCGTTCGCCGAGATTTCTGTCCGGATCAGGTAGAAATTTCGGAACCACGAACATCGAGATGCCCTTCACGCCATTCGGCGATTCGGGCAGGCGGGCAAGAACAAGATGAACAATGTTTTCGCAAAGGTCGTGCTCTCCAGAGGAAATCCAAATCTTCTGTCCGGTGATCTGATAGCTGCCGTCATTTTGCGGCTGAGCACGGGTTTTGATGAGACTTAAATCCGTGCCGCATTGTGGCTCGGTCAGGTTCATTGTTCCTGTCCATTGCCCTGAGTTAAGACGATGAAGATATGTCTCTTTTTGCTCGTCAGTTCCGTGGGCGGCGATGGCTGACGCGGCGCCGTGTGACAGCCCAAGATACATTTGAAACGCCATGTTCGCTGCTGAAAATAGTTCGCCCACGGCCGTTTGCATTAGATAGGGCATGCCCTGGCCACCGAAGGCTGGGTCGCCATCTAGGCCAGTCCAGCCCCCGTTGCAGATTTGCGTGTAGGCGTCGTTGAAACCTGTCGGTGCTCTAACCACACCATCTTCGAAGGTGCATCCTTCGAAATCACCGACTGCATTCAGTGGTTGCAAGACTTCCGATGCGATCTTTCCAGCTCCGCTCAGAACCGCGTTTGTTAATGCTTGATCAAGATCCTGATAGCCGGGAATACCCGCTTCTGACACGCGCAAAAGCTCGTGCAGAACAAACTGCATATCCCGCAATGGCGGCGCAAAAGTTGGCATCTAGATCTCTTTATCGGTTGTGACCGCAAAAAGAGTTTATTCGGCGGCTGCGGCCGAAGGGTTCTGAAGCGAAGCGATCAGGTTTTCGCCCCAGGACAACTGTGCTTTCAGCTCGGTAATGGCGACGTTCAATTCGTCGCGCTGACGTTCCATGTCTTCCAGACGCTCTTGTCCCAATTCGAATGCACGGGTCATCTGGGTCAGGTTCTGGCTGTCAGTATTGTAAAGGTCGAGAAGCTGGCGGATGTCTTCAAGACTGAACCCGAACCGCTTTCCTCGCAGGATTAGTTTCAACCTCGCCTGGTCGCGTCTTGTAAAAAGCCTTTTTGTGCCTTTTCGAACTGGGAAGAGTAGTTCTTTGGCTTCGTAAAACCGTAAAGTACGAGGTGTTACCTCAAATACTTCACACATTTCGCGGATCGATAAAAATGGCTCAGACATGGACCTATACGCTGTTGTTATCGTTTTGACTTGAGTATCCGAATAGGACGGGACAAGTGGCGTTGACGTTTACGTAAAGAATACGTCGCGTCATAGTCATATTCTGGCGATTTTGCGCTATTGTGACGTAGCGTCACAATCAGGTTGCGAGACTAGCTGTCAGATCGATCAACTTCTGCGCGAATTTTTTCCAGATCTTCGATGGTGGCATCCAGCTTTTCGCGCTCGGATTTTAAGACCGTCAACTGTCGATCAGCGTGGAACACGAACTCGCGAAGTTGTGCCTCGGTGCCTTTTTGTTCATAGATTTCCAACCACTGGCGGATTTCTTCCAAACTGAACCCCCACCGGCGACCACGCAGGATCAGCGTCATTCTGGCAATTTCACGCGGGCCATAGAACCGCGAACGTCCCTCCTTTTCGGGTGAAAGAAGCTCGATATACTCATAGTAACGCAGGGTTCTGGGGGTGGCCTCGAACCTTGCGCACATCTCTTTGAAATTCAGACGTTCAGCCGCCATAAGCGCCCTCCGTAACACCAGACTAATCGCACATTGCCAATCGATCAATCGTCGCGGAATCGTGAGCCTTGCGAACTCTGCTTGTGCCTGATTGAAAGTGCTTAACTGCTTTGGAGAGAATGGTGTCTGAAGACCAGAAGCGTGCCTTGGTGCGCCAATTTATCGAAAGTATCCCACATTCCGCTGTGTTGGGGCTGTCGTTCGTTGAAATTGGCTCAGGCGAGGTGGAAATGACGATGCCCTACGACAAGAAACTTGTCGGCGACCCCGCGACCGGTGTGATCCATGGTGGTGCCGTTTCGACGTTGATGGACACAAGCTGCGGGGCGGCCGTTGTGTGCCACCCGGAAAGCGCCGGGGTAACGGCTACTTTAGATTTGCGGATTGATTATATGCGTGCAGCGACGCCGGGGCAGGCGATTTCGGCGCGGGCGACTGTGTATCATGTGGGACGAACGGTGGCCTTTGTTCGGGCGGTGGCGATGGACGCAGACCGGGATAATCCAGTGGCGACGGCTACGGGGGCGTTTACGATTGAAAATCGGAGTGCCGCGTCATGAAACGTGAAAAGCCCGAGCCGGTTCAAAAGGTGAAGGAGCGCCGCGACAAAGCGTTGGCCGCTATCGCAGGCGGCATTCCCTACGTTCAGTTTTTGGGAATTCGGTTTGAAAGACGCGGGGATGAACTGACCGGGGTCTTGGGATTTGATGATAAGTTGATCGGAAACCCAATGCTGCCAGCGTTGCACGGTGGAGTGACGGCTGCGTTTTTAGAGACAACCGCATTGATCGAATTGGGTTGGCAAAGCCTGTGGGCTGAAATTGAGAGTGGTCGGATCGACGCCGAGTCTCTGGATGCGGACACGATGCCGAGAATGCCGAAAACGATCGATTTTACAGTGGATTATCTGCGCACAGGGCTGCCACGGGATGCCTATGCGCGCGCGACGATCAACCGGTCAGGGCGGCGCTATGCCAGTGTGCATGTCGAAGCATGGCAAGACAATCGGTCACGGCTTTATGCCCAGGCGACGGGACATTTTCTAATGCCGTCTTTGGATGAGGCGACAAAGTGAGCACCGATGCTGCGCGACCGGACGCGCCAAAGATTACGAACCGCCGGGTTTTGGCGATTGCTCTGCCGATTGTGGTGTCGAACGCGACAGTGCCGATCCTTGGGGTCGTGGATACAGGCGTAGTCGGGCAATTGGGAGATCCGGTGCCCATTGGCGCGGTGGGGATCGGGGCGATCATCATCAGCGCGGTTTACTGGATTTTCGGCTTCCTGCGGATGGGGACCGTGGGGCTGACAAGTCAGGCATTGGGGGCCAACGATAGGGCCGAGGCGGACGCTTTGCTGATGCGGGCACTGATGGTTGGCATTGGTGGTGGCGTCGTTCTGATCCTGTTGCAACAGCTTGTTTTTGCTGGCGCTTTTTGGCTGTCCCCGGCGTCGCCCGAAGTTGAGACTTTGGCGCGAGAGTATATGCAGATCCGTATCTGGTCTGCGCCTGCGGCGATTGCTTTGTTCGGGATCACGGGTTGGTTGATCGCGGCTGAGAGGACGCGGGCGGTGCTGGTTATTCAGGTTTGGATGAACGGGCTGAACATCATTCTGGATTTCGTTTTTGTGCTGGGGCTGGGTTGGGGCGTTGGTGGCGTGGCGACGGCAACGTTTATTGCCGAATGGTCTGGGCTGGCGGTGGGGCTTTGGTTCTGCCGGGATGCGTTTGGGCGACCGCATTGGAACGAGTGGGGCAGGGTATTGGATAAGGCCCGGATTATGACGATGGCGGCGGTCAATCGGGATATTTTGATCCGGTCATTGTTGTTAGAGGCGATCTTTGTGTCGTTCCTTTTCTTCGGGGCTGACTTTGGGGATGTGCAGCTGGCTGCAAACCAGATATTGCTGCAATTCCTGCATGTTACGGCCTATGCACTGGATGGATTTGCCTTTGCTGCCGAAGCGATTGTGGGTCAGGCAATGGGGGCAAAAGCGCGGGCGCGACTTAGGCGCGGGGCCTTGCTGACCTCGGCTTGGGGAAGTGGGATCATGGTGGTTTTCGCGGTTTGCGTCGCGTTGTTTGGCGCGTTTGTCATTGATTTGATGACAACATCCGAAGAAGTGCGCGCGGTGGCGCGGGTCTATTTGCCATGGATGATTGCGGCACCGGTATTGGGGATCGCGGCTTGGATGTTAGACGGCATATTCATCGGCGCGACACGAACTGCAGATATGCGAAATATGATGGTGATCTCGGCGGCGGTGTATTTCGCGGCAATCTGGGTGTTGGTGCCCGCTTATGGAAACCACGGTCTTTGGGCTGCGCTTTTGTTGTCGTTCGTGGCGCGTGGCGTCACGTTGGGGTTGCGCTATCCGGCGTTAGAGCGTGCGGCGGCATAACCTTCCAGTAACCCCAAAACCGCCTCGGGCGGTCTGCCGATCGCGGCTTTTCCATTCGCGAGCACAATAGGGCGTTCGATAAGGATGGGGTTTTCCGCCATGACGCGGATCAGGTTGCCTTCGTCCGCATCTTTTGTCAGCCCAAGTTCACGAAATAGTTTTTCGCCGGTGCGCATCAGGTTGATCGCGGGAATTTTCAGTTTCTCCAGAACGTCCCTGATTTCATCTTCATTAGGGGCATCCTGGAGGTAATTCCTTACAATTGGTGAAACGGACCGTTCGGTGATCAGCGCCAGCGTTTGACGAGACTTCGAACAGCGTGGATTGTGCCAGATTGTGACGTTCATTCCCATTCCTTTGCGGCGATGCCGGTGGCCTGACTGACGTGTGTGAACCCATCATGGGCCAGCATTTCGTCGAGGCCATGCACGATGCGGTCGATCAGGGAGACGCCCCAATAGACCATGGCGGTGTAGAGTTGGACGGCAGAGGCTCCGGCACGAATTTTGGCGTAAGCGTCTGCGGCGCTTTCGATGCCACCAACGCCGATCAGGGGGATTTCGCCGCCGGTTTCGCGATAGAGCCGCGCAAGGACGCGGGTTGAAGGGCCGAAAAGCGGACGACCGGAAAGGCCGCCGGCCTGATCTTTGTGGCGACTAGTGAGACCGTCGCGCGACAGGGTTGTATTGGTGGCAATGATGGCGGCGACTTTGGCCTCGGCTGCGACCTGGGCGATCTGGGCAATCTCGCCATCGTCGAGGTCTGGGGCGATTTTGAGGAAAACGGGGGTTTCGCCGCGCACTTCCATCACGCCAGACAGAAGGGCGCTGAGCGCCTCGGCACCTTGCAGATCGCGGAGCTTTTCGGTGTTTGGCGACGAGACGTTGACGGTGGCAAAATCGACATGGGGTGCGGCAATGCGCATGACTTCGGCAAAGTCGCGTGCCTTGTCGGCGCTGTCTTTGTTTGCACCGATGTTAAGGCCAACCGGGATGTCATGGGCGCGGTCAGCGAGGCGGGCGGCTATGGCTTCGATGCCGTCGTTGTTGAACCCGAAACGGTTAATGGCGGCGCGGTCTTGGGTCAGACGGAATAGGCGCGGTTTGGCGTTGCCGGGTTGTGGGCGTGGTGTGGCGGCGCCGACTTCCAGGAAGCCGAAGCCTGTGCGCATCAGCGGGGCGATGGCGGTGGCGTTTTTGTCGAAGCCGGCGGCGAGGCCGATGGGGTTGGGGAGTTTCAGGCCCGCGATCTCGGTTGCCAGCGTCGGCGAGGTCGGGGTTTTGTGGTTGGGGGCGAAGGGTGTTTGCAGCGCTTTCAGGGCCAGCCCATGGGCGGTTTCCGGGTCTAACCGGTGCAGTGCTGCAAGACCTATGCGTTCAGCAAGGCTCATTCGACGCCATCGGGCAGGATGTGGCCGTGGTCGCCCAGAGGCATGTCACGCGCCCATGTGATGTCAGCGAGGCGTAAGGTGCGGTAGAGGTGAGGGAACTGGTCGTCGTTGCGCGAGACTTCCCATTTCAACGTATCGCCAAGGGGTTCAGACTCGACCGCCAGCAAGATCAGATCGTCCGCCCCGGCAAAGTGTTTTGCGGCAGTTTCCGCAGTCTGGGCGGCGGTTGAGAAGTGGATGAAACCATCAGATAGATCGATGGGTGCGCCTTTGGTTTCGCCTGCAACGCAGAGTGAGGTCCATTGCGGGCGGGTGAGTATCTTGAAAATCAACATGGGCGATCTCTGGCGTGGGTGTGGGCCGGGGTCAAGCAAGATGACGCGAGGTTTCCTGTCACAGGCTTTTGACAACCTGTCGCTATCACGCCAGTGTCTGATTCATAAAATCAAAAAACCCGGGGAGTCCTAAAATGATCACCAAAATTGCGATGGGTGGTGCTGTGCTGGCCTTAAGCGCAGGCGCTGCGATGGCTGATTTCAGCATCACAATTCTACACACCAATGATTTTCACGCACGTTTCGAGCCGATCAGCCGATTTGATTCGGGTTGTGGCGAAGACAGTAACCTAGAAGGCAAATGCTTTGGCGGTTCGGCGCGGATGATGACGGCGGTTGAGACTGCCAAGGCGCGCACCGACAACTGGTTGCTAGTGGATGGCGGCGACCAATTCCAGGGATCGCTGTTTTACACCTATTATAAGGGCGCTGCGGCTGCCGAGATGATGAACAAAATGGGTTACGACGCGATGACCGTGGGCAACCACGAGTTTGACGACGGCCCGGAAGTTCTGCGCGAGTTTGTGAACAACACCAAGTTCCCGATCCTGATGTCGAACGCGGATATCTCCGGCGAGCCATTGCTGGCGGGCGCCATTCAGAAGTCGACTATTATTGCCAAGGGTGGCCAGCGGATCGGCCTGATTGGCCTGACGCCACAGGACACCGACGAGTTGGCGAGCCCAGGCAAGAACGTGATCTTCAGCGATCCGGTTCAGGCAGTTCAGGGTGAAGTTGATCGTCTGACTGAGATGGGCGTGAACAAGATTGTTGTTCTGAGCCACTCTGAATTTAATGTGGATGTTGCTGTCGCTGAAGGCACTACGGGTGTTGATGTGATTGTTGGCGGTCATTCGAACACATTGTTGTCGAATGTGAACAGCCGCGCTGCAGGCGCATATCCCACGATGGTTGGCGATACGGCTGTAGTGCAAGCCTATGCTTACGGCAAATATCTGGGCGAACTGAAAGTGGTGTTTGACGACGAGGGCGTGATTTCCTCGGCTACCGGCGAACCGATTTTGTTGGACCGCTTTGTCACTGAAGACGCCGCGACCAAGGCTCGCGTTGGCGAATTGGGTGCGCCTCTGGATGAGATCCGCAACAAGGTTGTGGCGGAAGCCGCTGCGCCAATCGAGGGTGATCGTTCGGTCTGTCGTATCGAAGAATGTCCTATGGGCAATCTGATTGCCGACGCCATGCTGGATCGTGTTGCCGATCAGGGCATTTAGATCGCCATTGCGAACTCGGGCGGAATTCGTGCCTCGATGGATGGTGGTGAAGTGACCATGGGCGAAGTGATGACGGTGCTGCCGTTCCAGAACACTTTGTCGACGTTCACGGCATCTGGTCAGACGATCATTGATGCGTTGGAAAATGGTGTGAGCCAGGTTGAAGACGTGAAGGGTCGGTTCCCGCAGGTAGCAGGGATGACGTTCACCTGGGACAGCTCGGTTGCGCCGAACGAAGGGCGTATTGTTGAGGTGATGGTTGGCGGTGCGCCGATTGATCCGGCCGCGAACTATGGCGTTGTGACCAACAACTATGTGCGTGGTGGCGGGGACGGATACAAGATGTTCTCGACGGCGGCGGACGCCTACGACTTTGGCCCCGATCTGGCAGACGTGCTGGCCGAATTCATGGCTGCCAACGGTCCTGCAAATCCGCAGGTCGAAGGCCGGATCATGAAGAAGTAAGAAGTTGCGCGGCACCTATGTGCCACGCGACGGGCGGGGGACGCTGTCCCCCGCACCCCCTGGGATATTTCTGGGCCGATAATCGACATGTGTGGGCGCTTTGCGATTACTTTGCCGGATGATGCCATGGCGGCGTTGTTTGAGGCGACGCCGCCGAATGACTTGCCGGATGTTCCGAACTTCAATGTTTGCCCGACGGTTCAGATACATACCGTGACGTCGGATGGAGGGGCGCGTCGGTTGCGGCCGATGCGATGGGGGTTTTTGCCCCATTGGTATAAAACGCCGAGTGGGGGGCCTTTGTTGATCAACGCGCGAGCGGAGACGATTGCCGAGAAGCCTGCATTTCGGTCGGCGTGCCGGGAGCGTCGTTGTTTGATCCCGGCCACCGGATTTTACGAATGGACCAAGGATGGTGAGGGCAAACGATTGCCCTGGTATATTCATGGCCGCGATCAGGAGGTGCTTGCATTTGCTGGGGTTTGGCAGATTTGGGACAAGAGTGAGGAACCGTTGACCACATGTGCGATTGTGACGACCGGGGCGAATGAAACGATGTCGAGCATTCATCACCGGATGCCAGTAATATTAGGCGCAGACGATTGGGCAAAATGGCTGGGGGAAGACGGCAAGGGGGCTGCAACGTTGATGAAGGCTGGGCCAGAGAATGCCTTGAATTTTTATCGCGTTGATCCGGCCGTGAACTCCAATCGGGCGCGGGGAGCCGAGCTTGTCGACCCGGTCTGAATGGCGTGACCGGACATGCGTCGTGTTCAGCCTGTTCTTTTGGGGCGTTGTTGCCGGTTCTGCCGCAGCAAAGGATCGGATGGTTGAGCCAATGCCTGGTGCATTGAGCGCGGTGTTGAACTCAGGTTCAGTGTCTGGTGGCGATCGCTTGATCCTTGAGGGCGGACGGCACGGTGCCGTGATCTTGTCAGGGGTGCGGTTTGTGGACCCGGTGACGATTGTTGCGCAATCAGGCTCAGAAGTGTTTTTTGACCGTATCCTGCTGAAAAATACTAGTGGATTGGTTTTCTCCGGGGTGACCGTCATGCCGACGGTTGGATCGGGTGAGACCAGTGCTTTAATCGAGACCAAACGAAGCCATGATATCGTTTTTGAACGCATGGAGGTTGCTTCGGCACGTAGCGCAAAGGGTTGGAGCCCCGAGGATTGGGTGTTGCGGGCGCGCACTGGATTCCGCCTATTTGGTCAGGATATTACCGTTCGCAACAGTGTCATTCGCATTGTTGACCACGGCGTTTCATCGGCAGCGGACGGGGCCATCATTGAAGGCAATGAAATCACTTATTTTCGGGGAGATGGCATTCGCGCGTTAGGGGATAATTCGCGCTATGTGGGCAATCTGATTGAGACCTGTGTCGGTGTCGATTCCAACCATGATGATGGGATTCAGTCCTGGTCAGTTGATGCGGCAGGAAAGCCAGGGCGCGGCGTTGTGAAGAACGTCTTGGTGGCAAAGAATGTCATTCGAAATGGGGTGTTGGGTGGGGAACTTGCCTGTTCCTTGCAGGGGATTGGCCTGTTTGATGGCATGTTCGAAGACTGGATAATTCGGGACAATGTCGTGATTGTGGATCACTGGCACGGGATAACTGTCATGGGCGGCAATCGGGTTCGCGTGGAGAACAATGTGGTTGTGGATTCGCGCGATGGCAGTCCGGGACCGCCCTGGATTACTGTTACAAGTCATAGGGATGGCCGGATTTCACGGCAGAGTCTGATTGCTGGGAATGTGACACAACCGAGGGCCGGCGGTGGTGATCCGGTGTTTTGGCAACCTCAACCAGGGGTGGTATCGCGCGGAAATAAGGTGGTGCAAAGGGCAGGTGACGCATTTCGGTAGCAGTTCACGGATGCTGCGCTGGGCCGATGGGCTTGAACCCTCTGGTAAACAAGGGGTTGGCGCAACGGTCGGTGGTGGAGCGTTGTGCAGAGGCATCAAAATTCTTAACGTCATAAAATACAGGGGTTTGGGTAATTTTGCCCTGTCTGTATCGCGTCGGTATTACGTCGGTATCACGTCGGCGCCCCTAGCGGGTGTTGCGCGTTCGCACCCAAGATTTGGTGCGTGCGTTAGGAAGTGTTACGGGAAGTTTAAGACCGGGCGGCGGGATGTTGCGGCGGCGGTTCGGGCGGCTTAACACGGCAATGTAACAAAGCGAGGCGACAACATGATCCTGCACTGTGTATTCTGCAATTTTCGCGATGAAGCGCCGATGTTGGAGCGGATTGCCGTGCTACAGGAACTGGCCGAGTTCAGCCGGACGCTGGACGGTGTTGTGGCATTTGAATTTGGTCCGAACCTGGATTTCGAATTGAAGTCGCCGGAGTATTCGGACGGGTTCGTGATCCGGTTTGCCGACATCACCGCCGCCGAAACCTATGCCGGGCATCCGACACATCAGGCGCTGGGCATGCGGCTGGTTGGTCTGTGCAAAGGTGGGGCTGACGGGATAATGGTCTACGACCTGAACGTTTGAATGCAGGTCGGTCAGCCGTAGCGGTTGAACGCCTCTTTTTCCATTGCGAGACGCATCTGGAGGTCCGAGAGCTTTTTCATCTGAGCTTTGCGCTGGTCTTCGTCGGTGAGGGTTTTCAGGTGGGATTGCGCGGCCTTGATCTCTTCTGCCAATGCGACCAGCGGTGGTTTGACGTTGGCCGTGGTCATCATTCGGTTCAGGACGGCATCGGCGGGGTTGTCCAGCAGCTTTAGCGGCTTGCCCGCACCGGGCAGGTTGTCGAACGAGCCGTCTTTTGCGGCCTTCATAAGCGCATCGTCGATGATGGAGTCCAGCGGGTGTTTCATGGCAAACCCCAGTAACGGATAATCAGGTGCGGCGGAGGCGGATAACCACGTCGACCTTTGCAATCTCGGCACCTTTTGGGGCTTCGGGAATGCGGCGGATTTCGAGTTGTTCAGCAGGGGCATCCGTCAGGCGCGAGTCATCTTCCCAGAAGAAATGCGGGTGATCATCGGTGCGGGTGTCGAAGTAGCTTTTGGAGCCGTCGACCATGACTTCTTGAATTAGACCAGCGTCACAGAATGCGCGAAGGGTGTTGTAGACGGTCGCAAGCGAAACGGTGTCGGGTGAAGATTGCGACGCGGCGTGCAGGCTTTCTGCGGTGACATGGCGATCTTTGCCATCGCCGACCAAAAGCTCGGCCAGTGCCAGGCGCTGACGCGTGGGGCGCAGATCGGCTGTGGCCAGCCAGTCTGTGACTCGTTTTTGAACCTGAGCTTCCATGATTGCCCAATCACCTTTGTTTTTTGGAATATAGGGGTCGATATGGTGCAGTTTCAATTGAAAAACATCGATTTTGTCGGAATGTCACATCGACACGGCCCCTTGCGTGCCAATCCACCCCTTTGATAAGGCGAATATAGAGAACCAAAAAGACCACCAACGGGAGCAGGGGCGCATGAGCGAATATCCGAATTCTTTTGACCGCGAGGGGCTTTTGGCCTGCGCACGAGGCGAGTTGTTTGGGCCAGGCAATGCGCAATTGCCCGAGCCGCCGATGCTGATGATGGACCGGATTACCGACATCAGTGGCGATGGTGGCGAGCATGGCAAAGGCCATGTGGTGGCCGAGTTCGATATTAAGCCTGACCTTTGGTTCTTTGACTGTCATTTCCCGGGCAATCCGATCATGCCGGGGTGTCTTGGGCTGGACGGCTTGTGGCAGCTGACCGGGTTCAACCTTGGCTGGCGCGGCTGGCAGGGCCGTGGTTATGCGCTGGGTGTGGGCGAGGTGAAGCTGACCGGCATGGTGCGCCCTGAGCGCAAGATGCTGACGTATTACGTGGATTTCACGAAGGCCATTCAGACGCGGCGTTTGACGATGGGCGTGGCTGACGGACGTGTGGAAGCGGATGGCGAGACGATTTATCTGGTGAAGGATATGAAGGTGGCGCTTAGCGAGAGTTGAGGGGGAACATTGGCGGCTATGTGTGCAGTACCGGAGAAGCGTCAACGTCGGCTTTGCGGGACGAAGCAGCCTTTTGCATTCCAAACACCAATGTCTGCTTTCGAGAAGCCAGGATCGAATGCCGTATTGGCAGAGGCCAAAATCCAATACTCCATGTTGCCGTATGTACAGGCAATAAAAGTTCGGTCCTACTGCGACTTCCAAATCTGCGCGTAGTGCTGCAATCTGTTACAACGATCTTGGGTCAGATATATTTGATCGCTCTTGGCCGGTTCGGGCAGGTCAATTTTTCTTGCCAATAATGCAGCACCTTGGCTTGTTCCGGTAACTTGCTGACTTGCAATTATCTCGGCCTCTGTTTCTGCGGCGAGCATCTCAAGAAAACATGTATTTTTTGCAAATGGTCCTTCTACGATAACTGCGCCGTCATGCCCGATAAGTTCAAGACAATGGGCCGCGACAAGTGCGAGATAAAAATCCACAGCCGCTGTTCTGGTGCCTTGGCCGATCTGCGGTTCTTCGCCGACCCAGCTAGGGGAAAAGCCTTTGAACGGGCCGGTTTCTGGCGCCAGACTGGGAAGCAACATGATCTGATTTTCCAGAACATTCCTTATGTCTGCCGGAATTGGTGTCTTGCGCTTACCTTTAAGGGCCAAATCGTGTTCGCGACCGCCCATAAAACGTGCCGACGGAACGGCTTGCCCATGGGCATTTACATTTATCAAGGTATCAAGCGATGGATCCAACCTAACGGGTTCGCCCCCCACAGACATCGCCACCACCCAAGTGCCGGTCGACAGAACGCTAAACGGCGCCTTGTGTCGAAGAAGATGCGGAAGAAGAGAGGCATTGGAATCGTGAATGCCGCAATAAACTGGTGTGCTGGCGGGCAAACCTATTTTGTTAGCGAGCTTTGGCTGCAAGGTGCCCAGAATAGAATTTGAAGGTTTTGAGGTGGCAATCTTCCCTTGCAGTCCAAGTTTAGCAACAAGAGCGGAAAACTTGCCTTCATATGGATTCCACAAATCAGTATGGCATCCAAGGGAGGTAAGATCAGTCGCTGTATTGCCCGTCAGCCGATGCCCCCAATACTGTGGATAGGTTACTAGTTTTTCAACCCGATCGCGCAATCCAGGGTCAGACGTGAACTGCCAAAAAAGTTGCGCGCCAATATTCAGCCCAGCCGCTAATTGAGGCGACCCGGTTTCGCTGAAAGGCGGGCGAAAATCGCGGTATTCTTCCCACAAAGCATCTGGACCATCAAATTCATAGTCCAATATGGGCGCTGCCAGTTCGCCGTTTTCGTCCAGCAAGGCGGCCGCGGCGCCATGGGTGGTGATTGAAATTCCATCCACTCCGTGCGGGTCATTGAATTTGCCCAAACCATCCAACAAAAACGCCCAATGCCCTTCAACGTTGAAATGCGGGTATGGCGGGCCGGGCAGTGTTTTGTTAGGGCGTGTGATGACCTCAACCTCGTTCAGCGAGGCAAGATCGACCAAAGCAAGCTTTGCATTTGTTTTGCCAATGTCGATGACCGCGATGTGCTGCCTTTGGGTCATGGCAAGTGGAACACCGGGGTCAAGGGGGTGGCGATTGGCTCATTATTGGGATGTGTTTCCATGATATCCGCCATATGCGCCCACCATTTTTGCATGATGTCATGGGTCGGCAAATGGTCCATTTTGTGATCAGCGGTGCGCCACAAAACGCCAAACAGAATATTGGTGTCCATATCCAAGTGGATCGAATAATCCGACATCCCCGCATCACGCAAAAGCTGTTCTAGGTCTGGCCAAAGTTCATCATGGCGCCTTTTGTATTCAGCCTCGCACCCAGGGTTTAGCTGCATTTTAAACGCGTATTTTTCCATCACCGGTCCCTCCACATCGCCCAAAGACGTGGCAGCGCAATGACGCTGATAAGTAGCGCACCGATGAAAATCGACATCACAATGCCGGGTACATTGAGAAGGCCCAAACCAAAGGTCACAAGCCCCATCACAAACGCGGCGATCACCACGCCTGGGATTGAGCCCGATCCACCCAAAATATTAACGCCACCCAGAACCACCATGGTTACTATCTCCAACTCCCACCCTGTTGCGATCGATGGTCGGGTCGAACCAAGACGCGACGTTAAACAGACAGCCGCGATGCCGGACATTAGGCCTGTTAAAAGGAATAAAATGAATTTCACCCGATTCACCCGGATACCTGAAAACAACGCGCCCGTTGGGTTGTTGCCGATGGCGTAAACAGCGCGGCCAAAATTTGTTTTGTGCAAGACGACGGCGTAGATCAGCGCAATGATTGCGAACAAAACAAATTCAAACGATATGACCCACCAAACATACCCCTGCCCAAAATAGGCAAATTCACTGGGGTATCCGCCATAGGCTTGATCGCCCAGGACGATAAAACTGATGCCGCGAAAAAGGCTCAACGTGCCAATGGTCACAACGATTGAAGGCAAACCCAATCCGGTTACCAGCGCACCATTGAACGCGCCGCATAGAAGGCCAACAATCAATCCAACACCGACGATTTCCGGCGTTCCAGCCTCCATTTGCACAGCGGCGCCCATTGCCGTTGATGCAAGCGCAATGATCGAGGCCACAGAAAGATCAATCTCACCCGCTACGATCAAAAGCGCCATGGCAAAGGCGATCATCGCTTTTTCAGTAAAGTTGAATGTTGCATCGCTTAGATTCCAAGCGTTCAAAAAATAGGGCGACGCAAGCGAGTTGGCGATAAAGATACAAATCGCGACCAGCAAAAGCAGGCTTTCCCAGCTTTTCAGCCTCCGCTCCATCGGCGATTTCAAGCGATCTGGCACGGAACGCGCGGTTACGTCCATGATTTTTGCTCCGCTTGCTTTAAGATGATCCTGCCTTTAACGCGGCTTGATCGTGCGTTTAGGGCAACGGCAATGATGATGGCGCTGCCAGATATCGCCAATTGCCAAAAGGGCGATACGTTGATGACAGGCAATGCATTTTTGATCACCCCCAGAAACAACGCCCCCAGCACCGCGCCAGCAATTGTGCCAACACCGCCTGCAATGGAAATGCCGCCAATCACGCAAGCCGCAACCACGTCCAATTCAAATCCACCCGCAATATCGACATAGGCCACCGCAAAGCGGGATACCCAAAGGTATCCTGTAAGCCCCGCCAAAGCGCCTGAGATGGTGAAAGCCCAGAATTGGGTCTTGCCGACATTGATGCCCGCATAAGTCGCCGCGTGTGGATTGCCGCCGACGGCATAAAACGAACGGCCCAATGTGGTGCGCGACATAATCATGGCGAATGCAATGACCACAATAATTGCAATCCAACTTAGCATGGGCAGGCCAATGACTTCAGTGCGCGGGATCGCTTTAAAAGACGCGCTCATTTCATGGCTGTTCACCCATTTTCCTTGGGACAGCAGAAATATGAATCCGCGAAAAATGGTTAATGTTCCAAGCGTCACAACTATTGGTGGAATGTCTAACTTCCACACCAAAATGCCATTGAACATACCCATCAAGGCACCGAGAGCGATGGCAATTACCAAGATCACGACAATCGGCAAATCCGGCGCTGCAACGTTGATCATTGCAACGACCATTCCGGTCAGGGCCAGGTTTGCAGCAACCGACAGATCAATGCATTTTGTCAAAATAACAATCATCTGACCCACCACCAACAGAATCAACGGTGATGTATCGTTCAAGACATTTGCCAAATTGGAAGGTGCGATAAAGCCGGGAAACCGCATTGCGATCAGGCCAAGCAGCAACAAAATCGCGCCGAGCAACAATATCTCACGGGAAGAGGACAAGCGTTTAATCATGATGCGATTTCCTCAATGCCGGCTGCATGGCGCACCAGCGTTTCTGGTGTCATGTCATCTTTTGAAAGTTCAGCCACCATAAGACCCTCGCGCATGACGATTATGCGATCAGACATGCCCAGAACCTCGGGGATTTCTGAACTAACCATGATGACCGCCAAACCTTGGGCCGCCAACTCAGCCATAAATTCATGCACGGCTGCTTTAGATCCGATATCAATACCTTTTGTCGGTTCATCCAATATGATGACTTTCGGTTTCGTCGCCAGCCACTTGGCGATGACTACCTTTTGCTGGTTGCCGCCTGACAAACTACCGACATTGGTATCCAGTGACGCCGCGCGCAAATCCAACCTCTCGGTAAATTCGCGTGCCAGTTTAAATTCTTCGGCCAGCCGCAAGAATCCATTCTTCGAGGTACGTCTAAGCGACGGCAGTGTCACATTCTGAAAAATTGGCAAATCCGTGATCGCGCCCTGCTTGCCGCGATCTTCGGGAACATAAACAATGCCATTGTCCACTGCATCTGCCGCAGATCGGATACGCACCGTGTTTCCTTCGATTTCCAGCGTGCCCTGACTGGGCGCGGTAATTCCGAACAAAGCCTGCATAAGCTCTGACCGACCCGCGCCAACCAAGCCGTAAAAGCCCAAAATCTCACCGCCATTCAACGTAAAGCTGATATCGTCAAATTCGGTTGGGTGGGCATAGGCCCTTACGCGCAATACTTCGTCAGTGATCTTTGCTTTGCGTTCAGGAAAAATCTGGGTCACCTCGCGGCCAACCATCATTTTCACCAACTCGTCATTGTTAACGTCGGCAATATCACCGGCCGCCACAAATTGCCCATCGCGAAACACCGTATAGTGGTCAGCGATGCGGAAAATCTCATCAAACTTATGGCTGATAAACAAGATCGCTTTGCCTTGTGCCTTCAGTTTTTCCACCAGCTCATACAGCTCTTCAATTTCTTTGTGCGACAAGGCGGCGGTGGGCTCATCCATAATCACAACTTGCGCATCGATCGACAATGCACGGGCAATGGCCACAAGGTGTTTGCTCGCGATGCCAAGGTCTTTCAGCAGCGCGTTGGGGTCAAGTTCTGCACCGATTTCTCGCAGGATTGATTGGGTCTTGGCGACTGACGCTGCGGTGTCTATTAGACCGAACTTGTTTTTGGGCGCGTGGCCTAGGAACACGTTTTCCGCAACTGACAGCTCATCAAACAATACTGTTTCCTGATGAATGGCCGTAACGCCCGCACTTGAGGCGTGCTGCGGTGTTGGAAATTTGGTCGCCGAGCCTTCGACCAAAACATCACCATCGTCGGGCTGATAAATCCCGGTCAAAACCTTGACGACGGTAGACTTGCCCGCCCCGTTTTCACCAACAAGCGCGGTTACTTTTCCTGGGAACAACTCCAGTGAAACATCGTCCAGCGCTTTCACGCCAGGAAATACTTTCGTTATTCCTTGCAAGGCAAGGATAGGCGCTTCAGCGGTCATGATGTCAGCTTGATTCTTGGTGGGCGTCATAGCGCCCAGCGTAAAACCCGCGGCGCAACAAAGAAAGCATTGCGCCGCAGGCTGGGAGAACTCTTAGAAGATCGACTTGAACTGGTCGATGTTAGAGCTGTCGTAGGTGAACGGATCCGACATTGCCGCCGAATTTGTATCGTCCAGTGTAACCGAACCCATGCGACCCATCGGGATTTCCGCACCGGGTGCAGCTTCCGCACCGGTTGCAATAGCGTGGGCAAGCATTGTTGCTGAATATCCCAGATCGATTGGGTTCCAGATTGCAAAGCTTTTTGTCGCGCCGGATTCTACGCAGCCAGCCATCTCAGACGGTAGGCCAAGACCCGTTACGTTGATTTCGCCGATCTTGCCTGCATCGGTGACCGCTTGGCAGGCTGCAAGAATGCCCACAGTCGTTGGCGCAGTAATCGCCTTCAGATTTGGATAGGTCGCCATCAGGCCTTGGGCTTCACGGTATGATTTGTCTGAAAGATCATCGCCATAGACGGTCGCAGCCAAATTCACACCAGGATATCCAGGCAGCGCCTCTTTCGCAGCTTCGATCCAAGCGTTTTGGTTCGTCGCTGTTGCCGTTGCAGACAGGATGGCTACATCGCCACCGTCAGGCATATGGTCTGCCGCAAGTTTAATGATCGTATTGCCTATCAGCGCGGTGGACGATGGGTTCAGGTGCATCTGGCGCCCCTCTTGGGTAACGCCTGAATCCCATGAAACAACGGTAATACCACGGCTCATGGCCTTTTTCAGTGCTGGCACAAGCGCATCAGGGTCGTTTGCTGAGATTGCGATCGCGTCAACGCCTTGGGCGATCAGCGAGTTGATCACCTCGATCTGGCCTTCTGCAGTGGTATCTGTTGGGCCAGTATAGATGATTTCAACGCCACCAAGCTCGGCAGCAGCTTCTTGTGCGCCTTCAGCAGCGGCCTCGAAAAAGCCGATGCCCAATGCTTTGACGACCACGGCAATGCGCATATCGTCGGCCATTGCGGCTGAGCCCATTAGTGATGCAGCCAGGCTAAGGCCTGCTGTCATTGAAGTAAAAGTACGACGTTTCATTTGCTTCCTCCCAAATTGTACGTTCTGATTTAAGGCAGTTCACGAGGCCGCCCCTTCCTCTTGAGCGGCGCCAGTTTCGGCGACGATCAGTTTCACATCGGCAGCTTCAAGCATTGAAGCCGCGCTGTCTGAAATTCTTTCATCGGTGATGACTGTTGTGATTTTGTTCAATGGACAAAGCACCAGGCTTGAGCGTTGCTCAAATTTGGAACTGTCCACCAAAACCACCAACTCGTCAGCCTGGCCAATTAGCTTTTGCTCTGCCTGAATCAACAAAGGGTCAGCCTCCATCAAACCGAGCGGGCCAAGGCCCTGAGCCCCCATAAACATGCGCTTGGCATAGAAATTTCGCGTCACATCATTGTCGAAGGGGGAAAGTATGATGTTCTGTTCGCGATAGATCGTGCCGCCTGACAGCATCACCGTATTTTTGCTGTGCTTCAGCAGATGTTCGGCAATCGGGAAAGAGTTTGTGAAGACCTGCATCCGTCGTGTCGCCAATGGATGCACCATCTGAAACGTTGTGGTGCCGCCGTTGATGATGATGGACTCTCCATCGTCGCACAGGTCAGCCGCAGCCTTTGCGATTGCGAATTTTTCACTGGAATGCATCGCCTCATTCACTGCGAATGTTCTGCCAGCAAGACCGACAAACTGGGGTGGCGTAATTGCTTCAGCGCCACCGCGAACCCGCCGCAACTTTTGCTGAACATGCAGGTTGGCGATGTCACGACGAACGGTGGCTTCGGACACACCTGTCAGATTGCAGAGGTCCACAACGGTCACAACGGGCCGCTCTTCAACAGCTGATAAAATGATCCGGTGCCGCTCTTTTTCGTGCATCTTTTCCTCCGCTTTGGAATGAAGGTGCGCAGATTCGCCGCATGTGTCAATCATTTTTAATCATTTTCAATCATTAGCGCGCATAAATTGAAAATACTTGATTGAAAATGATTGACATTCTGACGTGGCATGCTCAGCCTGTAGCCAAGTTAGAAGGCTGTACAAGTTACGGCAGGCCTAGGGAAAATGACGCATGACCAATAAGTTAACGCTGCTTGAGAACCGCTGGAGCGACGAGGCAGCACGTGGCATGAGCGAATCTGACAAGCTGCTTTATCGATCAAACATTCTTGGTTCCGACAAACGCGTAACCAACTACGGCGGCGGCAATACCTCTGCCAAAGTCATGGAAGCTGATCCGCTTTCAGGTGAACAAACTGAGGTACTTTGGGTCAAGGGTTCTGGCGGCGACATAGGCTCAATGAAGCTGGATGGCTTTTCAACGCTGTATATGGACAAATTGAACGCGCTGAAAAACCTGTACCGCGGGGTAGAATTTGAAGACGAGATGGTCGGTTACTTGCCCCATTGTACCTTCAATCTAAATCCACGCGCAGCCTCAATCGACACGCCACTACACGCCTATGTGCCGCGTAAACATGTCGATCATGTCCACGCAGACGCTATCATCGCCATTGCGGCCTCAAAGAACTCAAAAGAACTGACGAAGGAAATATTCGGAGACAAAATCGGTTGGTTGCCCTGGAAAAAGCCAGGCTATGAATTGGGACGATGGCTAGAGAAATTCTGTCTGGAAAACCCCGATGCCGATGGGGTTGTTTTGGCAAGCCACGGTCTGTTCACCTGGGCCGATGATGCCAAAGATTGCTATGACATGACAATTGACGTCATAAATATTGCCACACAATGGCTGGGCGAAAAGATGGACGGCATCGCTGCTTTTGGTGGTAAGGTTCATGAAAGCCTCGACACAGTTGGTCGTCACACTGTAGCCGCACGCCTGATGCCTGAAATTCGCGGCATGGTTTCCGGCAAACAGCACATGGTGGGCCACTTCAACGACTGTGAAGCGGTTCTTGAGTTTGTGAATTCGAAAAACATGCCACCCTTGGCCGCCTTGGGCACCTCCTGCCCAGACCATTTCCTGCGCACCAAAATTTGCCCGCTGGTTGTCAATTTTGATCCTGCAAAGAAAAATATTGAAGCTGTATTGGAAGGCTTACCCAACCAAGTCGCTGAATATCGCGATGGCTATGCCGCCTATTATGATCGCTGCAAAAGGGATGATTCACCAGCCATTCGCGACCCAAACGCAGTGGTGTATCTGATCCCAGGTGTGGGCATGCTTACCTTCGCAATAGATAAGGCAACTGCACGTATATCGGGCGAATTCTATGTCAACGCGATCAATGTTATGCGCGGCGCGTCCGCGGTTAGCGAATATGTCGGCCTGCCTGAACAGGAAGCTTTTGATATTGAATACTGGCTGTTGGAAGAAGCCAAACTGCAACGGATGCCACAGCCAAAATCATTGGCTGGCCGCATTGCTTTGGTCACTGGCGGTGCCGGTGGTATCGGTGCTGCAACTGCTGATCGCTATTTGGCAGAAGGCGCCTGCGTTATGCTGGCGGATATTGATGCAGATAATCTGTTGTCGGCTGCCGCCTCATTGACTGCGCGTTATGGCAATGATGTTGTCAGCACAGTTGTTATGGATGTCACCGACGAAGATGCGATCGCAGCCGCCTATGCGAATATCGCCACAGAGTTTGGCGGCCTCGACATTTTGGTGTCGAACGCAGGCATCGCATCTTCTGCACCCATCGAAGAAACCTCATTGGCGCTGTGGAATAAGAATATGGACATTCTATCTACAGGATATTTTCTGGTTTCGCGCGAAGCGTTCAAGATGATGCGTACGCAGGATATGGGCGGTTCAATTGTATTTGTTGCGTCTAAAAATGGTCTGGCCGCCAGCCCCAATGCCTCGGCCTATTGTACTGCGAAAGCCTCAGAGATTCACTTGGCACGCTGCCTTGCCCTGGAAGGCGCAGAAGCCGGAATTCGAGTGAACGTTGTTAACCCAGACGCCGTTCTGCGCGGCTCCAAGATCTGGGAAGGCGAATGGTTGGATCAGCGCGCTGATACCTATGGTACTGACAAAGATGGGCTGGAAGAAATGTATCGCAAGCGATCAATGTTGAAACGGTCAGTTCTGCCCGAAGACATTGCAGAAGCCGCTTATTTTCTGGCCGCCGACACGTCGTCAAAATCCACAGGAAATATCATCAATGTGGATGCAGGAAACGTTCAGGCATTCACGCGCTAGAGGAAATTACCATGGGCAATTTTGATATTGCAAAAGACCAATTTGCCGAATGGGGCGTCGATGTTGAAAACGCGCTGTCCTGTCTGGCCACGGTCCCAATTTCGATGCACTGCTGGCAGGGAGACGATGTTGTCGGGTTTGAAACGAAATCCGGCACTTCGGGCGGAGGTATCCAGGCCACCGGAAACCACCCTGGTCGCGCGCGAAATCCAGATGAACTGCGGGCGGATTTGGAATTTGCCTATTCGAACATCCCCGGCAACCATCGACTGAACCTGCACGCGATGTATCTGGACAGCGATGAAACACCCGACCGCGACGAAATTGAATACAAACACTTCGAGCCTTGGGTCGATTGGGCGCGCGAACAAAAGCTTGAGCTGGATTTCAATCCAACCTTCTTCGCTCACGAAAAAGCAGACGACAATCTGACACTTTCACACCCTGATCAAGGCATTCGTGATTTCTGGATTGAGCATGGCAAACGCACCCGTGAAATTGCAGCACGCATGGGTCAAGAACTGGGGAGCGCTGCGGTAAATAATATCTGGGTCCCTGACGGGTATAAAGATACGCCAATAAATCGATATGCCGCCCGCCAGCGATTGGAGCAGTCGCTGGACCAGATGCTGGCAGATAAACATGACAAAGCGCATCTTCTGGACGCCGTTGAAAGCAAGCTTTTCGGCATTGGCGTTGAGGCCTGCACCGTTGGTAGCCATGAATTCTATCTGGGCTATGCCATCCGTAAGGGCACCCTATTATGCTTGGATATGGGGCACTTTCATCCAACAGAAAACGTCGCGGATAAACTTAGCTCGGTTGCCTTGTCAGTGGATGAAATCTTGTTGCATGTGTCTCGACCAATGCGTTGGGACAGCGACCATGTGATCTTGCTCAATGATGACATTCTGGCAATGGCGCAAGAACTGGTTGCCGCCGATTTGTTGAAACGCACCCATATCGGACTGGATTTCTTCGACGCAACGATAAGCCGAACCGCGGCTTGGGTCATTGGAACGCGCAACATGCAAAAAGCACTGTTACGTGCTTTGCTGTTGCCACTCGATCGCCTGAATTGTGCAGAGGAAAATCTGGATCACTCCACTAGATTTGTGATTACTGAAGAGCTGAAGGACCTTCCATATGGAGTGATTTGGCGTGAGTTCTGCAGCCGATTTGAGGTGACAAATGGGTTGGATTTAATCGCGAACCTAGATCGCTATCAAATTGCAGCATCACATCGTTGAGAGCCCTGCTTTACCGCGAGCTGTCATATTTTGGCATATAGTGCGGGCCAAGGGCAAATAAGCAAAGCGGACATCAAAGTCTGGCGCAGCATTTGGTACTATGGGCTCACAGCCGTCATTCGCCGCGCATTACTCAAAGGTCCGCTTTGAATCTGGGCGGTCGTAAGTCTGTCAAACGACATTCCTTGGCATCCCATCAGCTCGTCTTCAATTCCACTGGACTTCGCGGTTAACCTGAGCGGTACTGTCCAGGCAAACGACTCTCCTTCCTCCTTTGGCCCGGACTTCCGGGCTCTGCGCAGTACCGGCGGCACGCCTGCCGGTGGACACACGCAAAGGAGATGAACATGCCAAAACTCAATAAAGCCAAAACAGCCGGTGTACCCGTTCGGCCGGTGGCTAAACCCCACCGCAAATGCAGGACAAGAGAGGCGGTGACCAAACGGGATCAATTGATCCGGATGTTGGGTGCCAAGAATGGGGCAGGGGCGGACGCCATATGCCAGAAGTTGGGCTGGCTGCCCCATACGACACGCGCGGCGATATCAGGACTGCGCAAATCCGGATTTGAAGTCAGCAGTGAAAGGCCCAGCCCGAGCAAGCCGAGACGATATCGTATTATAGCCAATCCTGCTGCCGAGGCCGCCAGAAATGCAGGGTGATCAAGCGTTGCTCGAAGAAGGATCGCTCGTTAATCAATCGACGCCCGGCCCATCAAACCTCCGCCGCCGCATCGAAGCTTTGGTCGATCTCGACAACGTCGCTCTGCGAACAGCTTGGCAAAACGCCTGGGGCAGTGCCGCCCCAAAGGGCGCGCGGAAACGGTTCCTGATGTTGGGGATTGCCTGGAAATGGCAGGCAGAAGTGTTTGGCGGATTTAACCGAGAGCTGGCGCGGCGCTTGTCGGCTTTGGAGGCGCCGAAACTTGTCGCATCGATCAACGATAGAAAGCCTGCGATCAAAGCCACAATTTCTTCTCGCCCCTTACCGGGCACGAGGATCCTGCGGGACTGGCAGGGCGCACGGCATGAAGTTCATGTGACCGAGAAAGGATATCTGTGGCGCGGAAGGACATACGGCTCGCTGTCTGCAGTCGCCAAAGCCATCACCGGTGTCAGTCGTAACGGCCCGAAGTTCTTTGGGTTGCGCGACGAACAGATGTCGGGTTGATGGCAAAGAAACTGCGCTGCGCAATCTATACACGTAAATCAACCGAGGAAGGTTTGGATCAGGCGTTTAACTCGCTTGATGCGCAGCGCGAAGCTTGTTCCGCCTACATTACCAGCCAAAAGCATGAAGGCTGGCAGGAACTGCCAGCTCTTTATGATGACGGTGGCTTCTCTGGCGTGTCTGAAGTCAGCGCCTATGGGTCCAATTAGGTTAATTTGATAAGAGAGTTTTGTTGGCTCATCGTAACCACTGAGGAGTGGGACATGAGACAGACAACTGGAACTCGCAGGAGCCCCGGCGAGAAGATCGTCAAAGAGATCAAGCGCGCGACGCGCAAACAGTATTCGTCAGAAGAGAAGATCCGGATCGTGCTGGATGGCTTGCGTGGCGAAGACAGCATTGCTGAGTTGTGCCGTCGTGAGGGAATATCTCAAGGTATCTACTACAAATGGTCCAAGGACTTCATGGAAGCTGGCAAACGGCGGCTTGCTGGAGATACGGCGCGTGCGGCTACGACCGACGAAGTCAAGGACCTGCGCCGCGAAGCCCGAGACCTGAAGGAGGTCGTTGCCGAGCAAACACTGGAACTGCGTCTTCTCAAAAAAAGCATGACCGGCGGTGGGGGCGACCAAGAATGAGGTATGCTGCATCTGAGAAGTTGGAGATCATCCGGCTTGTTGAGGGGTCGCATTTGTCTGCTCGTCGAACATTGGCAAAGCTGGGCATCCCCCGCACCACATTTTACCGTTGGTATGATCGGTATCGGCAGCGCGGCGACGCTGGCCTTGTGGATCAAGCGCCTAAGCCCAGACATGTCTGGAACCGCATCCCCGACGAAGTCCGGCGCAAGGTCGTCAAGCTGGCGCTGCAGGAGACGGAGCTGTCGCCGCGCGAACTGGCAGTGACGTTCACGGATCGGGAGCGCTACTTCGTCTCGGAATCTTCAGTCTATCGGGCCCTGAAGGCCCACGATCTGATCACCAGCCCGGCCTTTATCGTGCTCAAGGCGGCAAACGAGTTCAAAGACAAGACCACTGCGATCAACCAGCTTTGGCAAACCGACTTCACCTATCTCAAAGTGCTTGGCTGGGGCTGGTTCTATCTCAGCACAATCCTGGACGACTACAGCCGCTACATCATCTCGTGGAAACTCTGCACGAACATGCGGGCAGAGGACGTGACGGACACCCTGGATTTGGCGCTACAAGCATCAGGGTGCGATCAGGTTCACGTCATCCACAAACCCCGCCTCCTCAGCGGCAACGGGTCCAGTTACGTCTCTGGCGATCTGGCTGAATGGCTGCAGGACAAAGGCATGAAGCATTCTCGGGGCGCACCATATCATCCCCAGACACAGGGCAAGATCGAGAGGTGGCATCAAACCCTGAAGAACCGCATCCTATTGGAGAACTACTTCCTTCCGGGAGACCTCGAAACCCAGATCGAAGCCTTCGTCGATCACTACAATCACAAGCGCTACCACGAGAGCCTGAACAACGTCACACCCGCCGACGTCTACTTCGGGCGTGACAAAGCCATTCTAAGACAACGGGAAAGGATCAAACGAAAGACGCTCGAAGCGCGGCGCTTGCATCACAGACAGCGCGCCGCATAATAACATCAACCAGACGAGCCAAACTCTTTACTTGTTTAAGCAACTCTTGGTTCCCAAAACCCTGACGACGGACAGTTTGATCCTGCAAGGAACAGAATGCGCCCTGTGCACACCACCAAATCGGGTCGTAGGTATCGCTACTACGTCAGCCCTGACTTGATTGAGGGTAGCGTCGAAACTGGGGCAAAGGGCTGGCGGATCGCTGCTGAGGAGCTTGAGTCCATTCTATCAAAAGCCATCGTCGGGCATCTTCACAAGCCGGAAAGCCGCCAATCATTCTTAGACGGGATATACGATCCAAACAGGATGGAACTTCTACTCAGCGCCATTGATGATTTGCTTATGACTCTTCAATCCTCTGGGTCGGGGCAAAGCAAAACATTGTTGAAGAAGATCGTGCAACGTATCGACTTTGCGGAGGAAAAGTTTACGGCGCGGATCGAGCTAGGGCAGGCGTTCAAACACTCTGAGAGCCAAAGCTGTATCGATCTTCTGACACTTGAAATTACCGCCCCAATCCAACTGGCCCGTCGGAGCGGCGAACTCAAACTCATCCTGAAGGGTGCGGCGGGAGATACTACCAATCCAGATCCCAATCTCATCAAAACCCTTCTTAATGCGCGCCGCCGGTATCGATCTTACACGGGCGAGAGTGAAACGACACTGTCGCAGATCGCGATCAGCGACGACACAGACATCGCTGAAGTCTCCCGATCTCTGCAGCTTGCGTTCCTGGCCCCGGACCTCGTTTCCAACATTCTTGACGGTCGCCAGCCGCCAGAACTGACTGCGACCAAGCTGAAACGCCTGGAAAAGTTGCCGCTTCTTTGGGAAGATCAGCGCGCGCTTTTTGGTTGAGTCCCGACTTCTCAACACAAAAACCTTCAAATGATGCACTGACAATTTAGTTTGGACGCTCGCTGAGACGTTTGTGGCTTGCCGCGGGATTCCACCCGGATCTGAGCGTCTCAGTGCCAAACCAATGGCAGAGATGCCAGAGCATGCTTTCTAACTCTCTGAAAACACGCGATAATACTGAGTGCATGGAAAGGCGGATAACAGCACAGGACTGTCTGGTAGGCCCGGTAGGACTCGAACCTACGACCAAAGCGTTATGAGCGCTCTGCTCTAACCAACTGAGCTACAGGCCCGACCTGACGCGGGGATAGCAGATAGGATGCGTTGGTCAAGGCGTGGTGGCCAGGAAATGGCACGCTGTATCGCGTCGGTATCGCGTCGGTGTGCATCTCATTGACAGGGATTATTTTGCGTGGCTTCATTTGTCCAAATGACGGGGGACGATATGACGTATTTAAAAGCAATTGGTGTGGTTGGATCATAGCGGGGCTTTCGGCCTGCAGTTCGCCCACATTCGGTCCGGTAAGCACAAATCACGGATCTGACCTAAGCGGGCTCACGATTACCGACAATGGTGATGGGACATTCACATTTTCAGATGGTGGAACGCCGATTTCAACTGTGGTTAGCTATAACAGCAACGTAGGCGGGTTTGTTATTGGTGTTGCTCCCACCGGCGGGGATCTGATTCACAGCGCCCAAACGCCAAGTAACGCTGGGTCAATGTTATTGTTCGTAAGTCAGAGTTTTGACGTCGATGGCGTGCGTTTGGAACGCGTGGGGGAAACGGTATTACCTGGCGGTTCCGCAACTTTTACCGGGCATTTTGCCTTACAAAATTACCTTACTGCGAATAGAGCCCCTACGGGCGCTGTTGAGGGTGACATAACCTTGGTGGTCGACTTTGGTGCGGGTACCGTCGCCGGCGGAATGAGCAACGCAACTGGTTTTGCAACGGACACAGACTATAGTCATTTTGAGGTAAGTTTCGAAGAGACATCCATCGTCAACGGCGGGTTTTCAGGGGCAACCGTCGCAAATGGAGACAACCAGGCCGGAACATATGATGGTTTGTTCGTTGGGGCCAACGGCGAAGAGGCAATCGGCCATTTTACTTATTTGCGCAGCTCCGGCACTGACCGACGACGCGGGATCTTTTGGGCGGAATCGCCGTAAGTTTGATCCAACCCTGCGGCATGTGCAACGGTGGACAGTTGCGGTTCGTAAAGGTAACGGGTGGCAAGCAAACTGGGGGCTGCCATGACCGACGGAAAAAACGGGCTGACATACGCGGATGCGGGTGTTGATATCGATGCGGGAAATGAGCTTGTTGAGCGGATCAAGCCGGCAGCCAAACGCACCAATCGTCCGGGCACGATGTCGGGCCTTGGTGGTTTTGGGGCGATGTTTGATCTGAAGGCGGCAGGGTATGAAGACCCGATCTTGGTGGCGGCGACAGATGGGGTTGGCACAAAGTTGAAGATTGCGATCGAGACTGGCGTTGTTGGCGATGTTGGCGTTGATCTGGTGGCGATGTGTGTGAACGATCTGATTTGTCAGGGCGCGGAGCCACTGTTTTTCTTGGATTATTTCGCAACTGGTAAGTTGGATCTGGATCATGCTACCGAAGTCATAAATGGCATCGCTCTCGGATGTGAGATGTCAGGCTGTGCTTTGATTGGCGGTGAAACCGCCGAAATGCCGGGTATGTATACTGGCGCTGATTTTGATCTTGCGGGTTTTGCGGTTGGAGCCATGGAGCGTGGACGGCATCTGCCGAGCGGGGTCGAAGATGGAGATATACTTATCGGCCTGGCTTCGGACGGATTGCATTCCAATGGGTATTCTTTGGTAAGAAAAGTCGTCGAAAACGAAGGTCTGGACTGGTCACAAAAAGCGCCATTCTCGGATGAGACACTTGGGCGCGAGCTCCTGAAGCCAACGCGGCTATATGTGAAGCCACTTTTGCGATGTTTAAGACTGAATGATGTTCGCGCTCTTGCGCATATCACCGGCGGCGGCTTGACCGAAAATTTGCCACGGATACTGCCGGACGGTCTGGGAGCAGAAGTAGATCTGAAGTCGTGGACGTTGCCGCCGGTATTTTCCTGGCTGGCCGCCTCTGGCGGACTGGAAGAGCGCGAGATGCTCAAGACATTTAATTCTGGGATCGGCATGGTGGTCGTGGCCAGTGCAGATGGGGCCCAAAATGTCATCGATGAACTGATTGCAGCTGGTGAGACAGCAGTCAGGATTGGCACAGTTGTTCCTGGCGAGGGCGTGATTTACTCCGGTCACCTGTCGTGACAAATGTGGCCATTTTGATTTCGGGCGGCGGATCCAACATGGTTTCGCTCCTTAGAGATATGAATGGCCAGCATCCTGCAAATCCTGTCATTGTACTTTCAAACGTCCCGAACGCTGGCGGCATTGATCTTGCACGAGAACTCGGCGTTCACACTGCAATCGTTGACCATCGAAAATATGGTAATGATCGGACTGAATTTGAAGCTGATATAATGCGCGAGCTCAAAGCGGTTAACGTTGATCTAGTTTGCTTGGCCGGGTTCATGCGAATCCTGACATCAAATTTTGTGCAGGCCTGGCAAAAAAGAATGCTGAACATCCACCCTTCGCTTTTGCCGAAGTATCCCGCTTTGCATACGCATGATCGCGCGCTTGAAGCTGGCGACCAGCGAGCAGGTTGCACAGTTCATCTGGTCACGCCAGAGTTGGACGCAGGGCCGATTTTGGGGCAGGCCGAGGTAGCAATAACAGAGGGCGAAACTCCAGAATCTCTGGCGGCAAAAGTGCTGAAGCAAGAGCATAAACTGTATCCACAAGTACTTCGGAAATATGTGTCCGGAGATGAGACACCAGTTTTCTTGCCCATCTAGCCTCGGCGGCTTATGAAGGCAGGACGCTCGTGCAAACAGGCAGAAAATACCACAGATGATCACCATAACAACGACAGATGGCCTTCAAGCATTTTGCGAGATGGCAGCTCAACATGCCTATGTCACAGTCGACACCGAGTTTCTTAGAGAACGAACCTATTACTCGAAGCTCTGTCTGGTTCAACTTGCCGTTCCCGCCAAGGGTGAAGACTCCGCAGTTCTTGTTGATCCGCTTTCCAAGGGTATTTCTTTAGAACCATTGTATGAGCTCTTCAGGGATGAGAGCGTTGTCAAAGTCTTCCATGCTGCAAGGCAAGACTTGGAGATCTTCTTTGTCGATGCTGGTGTCCTCCCGGTGCCTTTGTTTGACACGCAGGTTGCCGCTATGGTTGCGGGTTTTGGCGAACAAGTTGGCTACGAAAAACTGGTTCGAAAAATCGCAAATGCGCCGCTGGATAAATCTTCAAGATTTACCGACTGGTCACGACGCCCTTTAACCGATGCACAGAAAACATATGCTTTGGCCGACGTTACGCACCTTCGGGACATCTACGAGCATCTTAGGGACGATTTAGAGCGTACCGGGCGTAAATCTTGGTTGGAAGAAGAACTGACCACGCTCACGGATACTGGAAATTACATTGTTGATCCAGAATTTGCCTGGAAGCGCTTAAAGACGCGGACGAATTCGGGAAAATTTCTTGCGATTGTCCGGGAGTTGGCAAAATTTCGTGAAACTTTTGCCCAAGAACGAAATATTCCTCGCGGGCGCGTTGTAAAAGACGATGCATTGATGGAGTTGGCGTCGACCAAGCCGAAAACCGTTGAGGGTCTGGGCCGATCGCGGCTTTTGCTTCGCGAGGCGCGAAAAGGTGATATCGCTGAGGGGCTACTGGCTGCTATTCGTGTGGGCCTTGCGACTAAGCCGGAAGACTTTCCAAACCCAGATCGATCCCGCGAAAAGCTTCAGGTTAACCCAGCTTTGGCAGACTTGTTGCGTGTGCTCCTTAAGGCGAAATCTGAGAATCTTGGCGTTGCTCAAAAGTTGATCGCGACTTCCGCTGATTTGGATGAAATCGCTGCTGGAAAAAGGGACGTTTCTGCTCTTTCGGGCTGGCGAGCAGAAGCCTTTGGAAACGATGCGGTTCAACTTTGTGAAGGCAAGCTGGCCCTGCGCGCAAACGGCTCGTCAATTGAAGTGATCCAGATTTAGCTTTTGGACAAGAGTCTAAATGCCAGGGGCGCGGCGACAATGACCAGAATGATCCGAAATATGTGAATTGTCACGACGAAGGCAACGTCGGCCCCAATCGCAAGTGACAACAAACTCATTTCAGGCAATCCGCCCGGCGAAAAAGCCAGAAGCGTTTCAAAAATATCAATGTCCGTCAGCCAGGTCACACAAACCGATGCGATTATCGTGGCCAGCAACATGGAGCATGTTGCTCCTACTGCCAATCTAATTTCGCGTGCAACAATGATTATCGGCACGCCCAAGAAGCGTGTGCCGACTACTGTGCCCATGACGAGTTGTGCGGCATTAACAGCCATTGTTGGTGGCGGAGCATCAGTTATTCCGGTGAGGTGAACGATGGCTGAGAGTATCATAGGCCCCAGAAGTTGCGGTGCTGGAAGCCCTAGGTAGGGGCCAGCCAAGGAGCCCACGACTGCGCACGCCATTAATATGCTCAGATCCATCATTGGCACCGATGAAAACGTAATGTAATTACGCTGGGTAGCGTCGGTACTTACGTCAAGTATTGCTCCAAAGAAAAGGCTGATTAGGCAGACAACAATCAAGATTCTACTGGCATGGGCCAATGCGATGCGCCGCTCATCCCCTCCGGCTGCACCGCCTAGGATCATCATGTCGTTTAGTCCCCCGGGAGCAGACGAGAAATACGCCGTCACCAGATCAAATTTACCCAGATTGCGATAGAAAACGAATGCACCAGAAAATGCTGCCATGACGAAGAATGGCATAATCAAAAGAGTGGTCGTCCATTGTGCGATCTTCTCGAACGTATCGGCGTGAAATCCTGCGCCCAACATTATGCCGAGAATCGGGAGAAGCAGACTACGAAGCGTGACAGGCGGCAGCAATGGGGCCGAAGCCAGCGAAGCTAGGGTTACCAAAATCATGGAACCAAGCATCCACGGAAGCGGCAAACCAACCAGCGTTCCGACGATGGCACCAATCAATCCAATGAATACTGCAAGTGTTTGTCGGCCCACCTTATTGAACGACACTGTAGCCATTATCGTCGAATTGAGCGGACATTGGTTGCACCCATGTGTCCGTCGTCAGGGTTTTGGGAACCAAGAGTTGCTTAAACAAGTAAAGAGTTTGGCTCGTCTGGTTGATGTTATTATGCGGCGCGCTGTCTGTGATGCAAGCGCCGCGCTTCGAGCGTCTTTCGTTTGATCCTTTCCCGTTGTCTTAGAATGGCTTTGTCACGCCCGAAGTAGACGTCGGCGGGTGTGACGTTGTTCAGGCTCTCGTGGTAGCGCTTGTGATTGTAGTGATCGACGAAGGCTTCGATCTGGGTTTCGAGGTCTCCCGGAAGGAAGTAGTTCTCCAATAGGATGCGGTTCTTCAGGGTTTGATGCCACCTCTCGATCTTGCCCTGTGTCTGGGGATGATATGGTGCGCCCCGAGAATGCTTCATGCCTTTGTCCTGCAGCCATTCAGCCAGATCGCCAGAGACGTAACTGGACCCGTTGTCGCTGAGGAGGCGGGGTTTGTGGATGACGTGAACCTGATCGCACCCTGATGCTTGTAGCGCCAAATCCAGGGTGTCCGTCACGTCCTCTGCCCGCATGTTCGTGCAGAGTTTCCACGAGATGATGTAGCGGCTGTAGTCGTCCAGGATTGTGCTGAGATAGAACCAGCCCCAGCCAAGCACTTTGAGATAGGTGAAGTCGGTTTGCCAAAGCTGGTTGATCGCAGTGGTCTTGTCTTTGAACTCGTTTGCCGCCTTGAGCACGATAAAGGCCGGGCTGGTGATCAGATCGTGGGCCTTCAGGGCCCGATAGACTGAAGATTCCGAGACGAAGTAGCGCTCCCGATCCGTGAACGTCACTGCCAGTTCGCGCGGCGACAGCTCCGTCTCCTGCAGCGCCAGCTTGACGACCTTGCGCCGGACTTCGTCGGGGATGCGGTTCCAGACATGTCTGGGCTTAGGCGCTTGATCCACAAGGCCAGCGTCGCCGCGCTGCCGATACCGATCATACCAACGGTAAAATGTGGTGCGGGGGATGCCCAGCTTTGCCAATGTTCGACGAGCAGACAAATGCGACCCCTCAACAAGCCGGATGATCTCCAACTTCTCAGATGCAGCATACCTCATTCTTGGTCGCCCCCACCGCCGGTCATGCTTTTTTTGAGAAGACGCAGTTCCAGTGTTTGCTCGGCAACGACCTCCTTCAGGTCTCGGGCTTCGCGGCGCAGGTCCTTGACTTCGTCGGTCGTAGCCGCACGCGCCGTATCTCCAGCAAGCCGCCGTTTGCCAGCTTCCATGAAGTCCTTGGACCATTTGTAGTAGATACCTTGAGATATTCCCTCACGACGGCACAACTCAGCAATGCTGTCTTCGCCACGCAAGCCATCCAGCACGATCCGGATCTTCTCTTCTGACGAATACTGTTTGCGCGTCGCGCGCTTGATCTCTTTGACGATCTTCTCGCCGGGGCTCCTGCGAGTTCCAGTTGTCTGTCTCATGTCCCACTCCTCAGTGGTTACGATGAGCCAACAAAACTCTCTTATCAAATTAACCTAATTGGACCCATAGGCGCTGACTTCAGACACACCCATGATGCGAATTTCACGCACCCCAAGCAATGCGATATCGGACAAATACTTTGCAACGACTAGTTCGCGAGATTGCTGAGTTGAAACGCGTGTGGAAAATTCCGGAGGCACGCCGCGGAACGTGAAAGTCAACACACCGTCTAAAGGTAACCCGTCATTTGCGGCTACCAGCTCAGTTGCATACCATCCTTGAACATCTGGAAGTCCAGTGGCCCGAACAATAATCCCACCTGGCACTTCATCCACCGATACATTGGCGACTGTATTTACCAAGGGACGCGGATCTTGGTTGTTGTCGATGTCTACGTTTTCGACCGTTTCAACGTCGGGACTACTTTGAAACCACGAGAAAGGGTTCAATCCGCTGTCACCACCGCAATTGGACAAAAACAATGTTGCTAATAGTAATACACCAATATGCCGCAACATCTTGCTTCCAGTACACCTTGTTGGTCTTGAGGCCTTGCTAAACCAAAGGATCGTCAAGGAAAAGGTTACGTTGTCTAGACGACATGGCCGACAAAATGTAGTGGGGGGCAAAAGGTGACAGGCTATGGCAACCGAACAATTTGAAGACATTGTTGAAACTTTTGAGTTTCTGGATGATTGGGAAGATCGATACCGGCACGTAATCGATCTTGGGCGCGCAATGCCAGATTTAGAGGATGCGTTCAGAGTTCCGGCAACAAAAGTAAATGGGTGCGCAAGTCAAGTTTGGATTTTACCAGAAATCCAAGGCACCGGACCTGATGCGATATTCCAGTTTCGCGGTGACAGCGACGCAATGATTGTTCGTGGGCTAATCGCTATTCTTGCAAATCTCTACAATGGTTTGACGATTCGAGAAGTAATTTCCGTGAACGCGGCTGAGGAACTAAGACGATTGGGTCTTGATGATCACCTATCGGCACAAAGATCGAACGGTTTGCGCGCTATGATTGAGCGCGTCGCGGACTTAGCCGCCAAAGCCAACGCGGCCTAGTAAGTTCTGCAAGTGCCGATTTCTTTGCGAGAATGTATCGAAGAGTACAAGCCATAACGACATGCAAAAGCCCCAACTGCAACGTGATTTGAAGTGCACTCGGCTGTTCTTGTGGTGAGGCAAAACTCAGAATTGGTGCCATTAACAGATCATGTAAACTTGAAAACATTGCTTTTGAGGTTGCTTGATCCGCCGACCCCTCAACATAGTCAGCTGTATCCAAAATCGAATGGTTCGAAGCACCAATCGCTTGGAACGTTGAAGAAAGTAAGAGCATGCAAACGACAAAAGGAAAGCAGTTCAATATTCGTTCCTGAAAGTTTTATTACCTTCAGTCGAATTTTTGGGAATTTGGTTAAGAATTTATGGATTGGCGTCAGAAATGTCGCCGAGTTCGATGATCCGCTTGCCCAGATCCCCATAACCAGTGAAACGACGCTCGAATTCAAGCCCAAGTCGGTCAGCTTGTTCCTTTGCCGCCTCTGTCAATTTGGGATCGTCAATTTGGGCTTGATAGATCAGCTTTTCATAATGTCCAAAATACATGTCTCTTAACTCGGGGTGCCGATCCAGTCCAAGGGGCCGCCAGACAAACGCATCAAATTGCCGAACAAGAAAGTCGGTCAGATAGAACGAGGTGAATTCGTCCTCTGAACGTTTCACAAATTCCTCTGTGTCCTCAAAAAACGCGTAACAGTGCGGGCCGGCCATCATGTGAACGCCCAAGCGCTCAGCCGCGGCCTGAAGTTGGCCGCCGGTTCCACAATCTGCATAAGCAACAAAGATCGTTTCGTAGTTTTCCGAGACTTCGGCGACAGTCTTTTCGATTGCTGGGACAATTTTTTCAGGGTGATTGTGATAAATTGCAGGGAGGCACTGCAGATCGATATGTGTAAGATTGTTGGCGCGCAAAACAGCAATAATCTCTCGGGCAAGGGCACCACAGGCAAGTATCAGAATGCGGCCCGCGCCTTTCGGTGCAAGGCCGTCCTGAGTCAAAATTCGATCATCCGGCGGTGTCTGGAAAGAGTCCATGACTTGCACTGCCTCCGCATCTGGGCTCGCTGCCGAACCTGTCAGTCGATTGCCGTCTTAAGGTCGCGGCTCTGACTTATCCCGCTGCAAGCTGATTATGTTTGCGGGACATGAATTCCTTGGCCGTATCCACAGCAACGGCTGCATCACGACAATAGGCATCTGCGCCGATAGCTTTGCCGAACTCTTCGTTTAACGGTGCGCCGCCTACGAGAATGACATAGTCGTCACGGATGCCCTGAGCGATCATAGTGTCAATTACGACTTTCATATAGGGCATCGTCGTTGTCAAAAGTGCTGACATTCCGAGAATGTCAGGTTCTTCAGAGTCCAATGCTTCAAGATAAGCCTCAACAGCATTGTTGATACCCAAATCAACAACTTCAAAACCAGCGCCCTCCATCATCATGCTGACGAGGTTTTTGCCAATGTCGTGGATATCGCCTTTGACGGTTCCGATAACCATTTTGCCCATGCGAGGAGCACCTGTTTCCGCAAGAAGCGGTTTCAAAATCGCCATTCCGCCCTTCATAGCGTTGGCTGCCAAAAGCACTTCAGGCACAAACAGAATGCCATCCCGAAAGTCTTTGCCGACGATTGTCATGCCGCCGACCAGAGCTTCAGTGAGGACGCGGTAAGGCTCCCAGCCACGTCCAAGAAGAATATCGACACCTTCCTCGATCTCTTCTCTTAACCCGTCGTAGAGGTCATCGTGCATTTGAAGTACGAGATCGTCGTCTTCGAGTTCGCTGAGGATGATGTCTTCTTCTTCGGCCATTTGGTTTTAAACTCCAGCGCTTTTCACCCGAATATTGAATTCTCTATTGCGTGACAATGGGTTTAGCGACTGTCCGAAATGCGACAGACAGTGTGTCAATGCCGACTTTGACCATACAACTGCCTCCTGTTCAGACATCTTGGTGCCTTTAGGTAGATTAATTCTGGATTTTGTTCTATTTTTGTTCCAAAATGGTGCGTGACCAAAAACAATACGCATTTGAAACTTCCTAACGCGCGTGGTCGAGCCTCTCGCTCAAACAGATCGGGGCGGTTCGAGGTATTGGACTATGAGGCATTTGACGACGGCTGGGACCTTGAAGAGGTGCTGGCGCCAGCTCGTACCGAAGTATCAATGGAGTTACCTCGTTCAGTCATTACAAAAAATACGTCGCCGGATTTGTCGTTTGATCGCTCAATTAATCCATATCGCGGATGCGAACATGGATGTATTTACTGCTTCGCCCGACCGACGCATGCATATCTAGGTCTGTCGCCTGGACTGGATTTCGAGACGAAACTAATAGCGCGGCCCGAAGCCCCGAAAATACTGCAGAAAGAATTGGCGTCAAAACGCTATGTGCCGCGGCCAATAGCATTAGGTACAAACACTGATCCCTATCAGCCTATTGAGCGTCGGTATTCGATTATGCGCGGGATTCTCGAGGTTTTGCATGCGCACAATCATCCGGTCACAGTGGTTACCAAGGGCACGTTGATCGAACGTGATTTGGATATTCTTGGAGAAATGGGTCGGTCCGGACTGGCAAGTGTCGGGATTTCAGTAACTTCTATGGATGCTAAGGTGTCACGAGCGATGGAACCTCGTGTGCCATCCCCAACGAGGAGATTACAGACTATCAGGGCGTTGACCGACGCCGGGTGCCCAGTTCGTGTCATGGTAGCTCCCGTTGTGCCTGGACTTACTGATCATGAGTTGGAGAGTATTCTCACATTGGCGGCAGAAGCCGGGGCCAAAGCAGCAAGCTGGATCATGTTGCGCCTACCTCTGGAAGTGGCTCCACTATTTGAAGAGTGGTTGTACGCAAATTTTCCGCTGCGAGCGGAGCGAGTCCTTAAATTAGTGCGAGAAGTTAGAGGTGGCAAAGTCAACGATGCCGCATTCGGTCAACGGATGACTGGGCAAGGTGTGTATGCGGAGTTGATACGTGACCGATTCGAGAAACAAAGGAGTCGCCTGAGACTTGATGGCAGTACGTCAAAGCTGCGCACGGATCTGTTTCAGGTTCCTCCAAAAGTCGGGGATCAGCTATCGCTGTTTTAACCTTTGCCTCAGGCTTGCCGCATTTCGACGCTATTCGGTAGCTTCAGGAGATTGTTCATGAGCTTATCGCTGATAGCCGGGTGCGTCTGGGTGTTCTGCGCGACCGTGGTTGCTGCGTTTCCGATGCGCCGTCAGTTTGCGCCCGGTTTCGTGCTTTTGCTGGCCGCGCCGGTGTTGTTGGGTTGGATGGCCTGGGAACACGGGGTTTGGATAATGGCCCTTGGGATCTTCGCATTCGTGTCGATGTTCCGCCATCCCCTGCGATATATACTGCGCCGAGTTTGTGGCGACAGACCGGAGATACCGTCATGAACGTATCGTTGATTTTGGCCTGCATCTGGGCGTTGTCCGCCAATGTGATTGCGATGTTTCCGTCGAAGCACAAGCATTGGCCATCTGCCTATGTCCTGATGACATTTGGCATTCCTTTGCTGGGATTCGTTTACTGGGAAAACGGGTTTTGGATCGGCACGGTGGTTTTCATCGCAGCGGCATCGATCCTGCGGTGGCCGGTGCGGTTCTTTTTGCGTTGGATCGCCAATGTGACGAAGCGGCCTGCAGAAAGCTAGGCTTCGTCTTTTCATCGTCGATGGCGGATGGTAGCCGCTGGGGATGGGCACTTTATATGATATCGAGACGCGCGGACGGGTGACCGAGGGGTATGATCTGTCAGGCCTTACGTGGTTGCGGGTCGGAGGACCGGCCGATTTTCTATATCTGCCTGCAGATGTTGATGACTTAGGTGCGACGCTCGCGGCATTGCCCGAATACGTGCCGATTTTTCCGATGGGCGTTGGATCGAACCTGATTGTTCGGGATGGCGGATTACGGGCGGTTGTGGTGCGGTTGGGCCGGCCTTTTGCCGAGATTTCGATTGCGGGCGGTGTCGTTACGGCGGGTGCGGCTGCGCTGGATGCCCATGTTGCGCGGAAATCTGCTGAGGCAGGATTGGACCTGACGTTTTTGCGAACCATCCCGGGGTCTGTTGGTGGTGCAGTGCGGATGAATGGCGGGTGCTATGGGACCTATACAGCGGACTATTTCGTTTCGGCAGAAGTTGTGTTGCGGGATGGATCACTGGTGACCATGACGGCAGATCAGTTGAATTTTCGCTATCGTCAGACGGATTTGCCAGATGCAGCGGTGATCGTTTCAGCCAAGTTTAAACCGCCCATCGGCGAGCCTGAGGCTTTGAAACAGCGAATGGACGATCAATTGGCTAAGCGAGATGCGACGCAGCCGACCAAGGCGTTGACGGCGGGTTCCACGTTTCGAAACCCGGCTGGATTTAGTTCAACCGGGCAGGCGGACGACGTGCATGATCTAAAAGCCTGGAAGGTAATTGATGACGCCGGGATGCGAGGCGCGCGTCGGGGCGGAGCCGAGATGTCGCCTATGCATTCGAATTTTTTGGTGAACAAACAGGGTGCTTCGGCGGCTGATTTGGAGGGACTTGGCGAAGAGGTGATTCAACGGGTGTTCGAGACCTCGGGAATCAGATTAGAATGGGAAATCATGAGGGTCGGCGAACCGACCCCAGAGGCAGACAAGCAGTCCTAATTCAGGACGATCATTAAACGAGGTCCAAAAGGGCCCGATAAAGGTAGTTGCGGGAATGTCGAGCAGGACGTCCCCGAAAGTTGCGGTACTCATGGGCGGACCCTCAGCAGAGCGTGAGGTGTCTTTGTCCACTGGGAAAGAATGTGCGGCCGCGCTGCGGGAAGTAGATTTCAACGTTGTTGAGCTGGGCGCTGGGCCAGATGTGGCGGCGCGCCTAATTGCGACAGCGCCGGACGTTGTGTTCAACGCACTTCACGGGCGCTGGGGTGAAGACGGCTGCGTTCAGGGCATTCTCGAGTGGTTGCGTATTCCGTACACGCATTCGGGCGTATTGGCGTCGGCTTTGGCGATGGATAAGGCGAAGACGAAGTCGCTTTATGCTCGACACGGCATCCCGGTTGCTGAGAGTGATTTGTTTTCACGCGATGAGGTTGTCGCACGCCATGTGATGGCCCCGCCCTATGTGATCAAGCCAAACAATGAAGGGTCGTCGGTTGGCATATATATCGTGCCGGAAGGTGCCAACGGCCCCCCGATGATCGCAGATACGATGCCAGAGACGCTGATGGTTGAAGCCTATGTGCAGGGGCGTGAATTGACTGTGTCGGTGATGCATGACCGGGCGTTTTGCGTGACGGAGATCGTGACCGATGGGTGGTATGACTATCACGCCAAGTATGCGCCGGGCGGGTCGCGACATGTTTTGCCCGCAGAGGTTCCGTCGGAAATCTCTGAGGCCTGTCTCTCCTTGAGTGTAAAGGCACATCAGGCGTTGGGGTGTCGGGGTGTAAGTCGGACGGATTTCCGCTGGGACGATACGCGCGGGATTAATGGGCTGATTGCATTGGAGACGAATACCCAGCCGGGGATGACCCCAACGTCACTGGTGCCGGAGCAAGGGGCTTTCATAGGTATTTCGTTCCCGGATCTATGTGCGCAACTTGTCGAGGATGCTTCATGCGACCGATGAGAGATCCTGCACCATCCCGTCTGGCTTATCGCATGAACCGGTTGATGCTGACGCCCCGGTTTCGGGTGTTCTTGCGGTTTGGTCTACCGGTGCTACTGGTAAGTGCCGGCGTTGCTTATTGGGCTTCGGACGATACGCGAGTAGCGGGTGCTGGCGACCGTTTCGCCGAAGTGAAGCGCCAGATTGAACAACGGCCCGAGTTTCTGGTGCATATGATGGCTGTCGAGGATGCTTCGGACGAAATTGCAAACGATATACGCGCTGTGTTGCCGCTGGATTTTCCGGTGTCCTCGTTTGATCTGGATCTCGATGACATTCAAACCGAAGTTGAAAAGTTGAATGCGGTCGCCGCAGTGGCGGTTCACATTCGTTCCGGCGGCGTTTTGAGCATTGAAGTACAGGAGCGGATCCCGGCAATTGTCTGGCGAGGGCCGGATGGATTGGAGCTTTTGGATGCAGACGGACACAGCGTTAAGACAATTTCCTCACGAGCGGATCGTAGCGACCTGCCTTTGATCGTGGGGAAGGGGGCCAACGAAAATGTGCGCGAAGGGCTACAATTGATGTCTATAGTTCAGGGTGCAGACGGGCGTTTGCGCGGTTTGGTACGCGTGGGGGAGCGGCGGTGGGACGTGGTCCTAGACCGTGATCAGAAGATCATGCTGCCGGAAACAGATGCCGAGGCTGCTTTGCGCAAAGTGATGGCTTTGAATGCCTCGCAAGACTTGCTGGCGCGCGACATCGCCGCGATTGACTTTCGAAATCCAAGGCGTCCTGTGCTGAAGCTGACGGCGGGCGCAGTCGAATCCATGATTGAAATCCAGATGACCGAGACCAAGGACACACTTAGATGACCGATCTCTATGACAACCAACGCGCCATGCGCGCAATGCGGCGTGCGGCCATTCAGCGGGGCGTCGTCGCCTTGTTGGATGTGGGAACTTCGAAGATTGCCTGTCTGATACTGCGCTTCGATGGCGATGGTGGCGTCATTGAGGGCGAGGGTATTGGCGCGATGGCGGGCCAAAGCCAGTTTCGCGTCATCGGCGCGGCGACTACGCGGTCGCGTGGCGTGGAGTTGGGTGAAAGCTGCGCAATTCAAGAGACCGAGCGTGCCATTCGGACGGCAGTTCAGGCAGCACAGAAAATGGCGAATGTGCGAGTTGATCATGTGATTGCCTGTCTGTCTGGGGGGCAGCCCCGGTCATATGGTTTGGCAGGCAACGCATTGGTCGAAGGCGATGTGGTTGGCGAAGGAGATGTGGCCCGCGCGTTGGCTTCTTGTGATGTTCCAGACTACGGCGTTGATCGTGAGATACTGCACGCTCAGCCGGTGAATTTTGCGTTGGATCATCGGTCTGGGTTGATTGATCCGCGCGGGCAGATCGGGCAACGGCTGGCCTGTGACATGCATATGCTAACAGTGGATACGCCCGCTTTGCAGAACCTGATTTACTGTTTGAAGCGGTGCGATCTTGAGTTGGCCGGGCTGGCCTCGTCGGCCTATGTTTCCGGCCTTTCAGCGCTGGTAGAAGACGAGCAGGAGCTTGGCGCGGCCTGCATTGATATGGGCGGTGGAACGACCAGCATTTCGATCTTCATAAAGAAGCACATGATTTATGGCGATTGTGTTCGCTTGGGTGGCGAGCACGTTACGCAGGACATTTCCAAGGGTCTGCAAGTTTCGTCATCGGTGGCCGAACGGATCAAAACCTTCAGCGGTGGTGTTGTTGTCACCGGCATGGATGACCGCGAGTTGATCGAGGTGGGCGGAGAGACCGGGGATTGGGACCACGATCGTCGTTCTGTCAGCCGAGCCGAGTTGATCGGGATTATGCGCCCACGGGTCGAAGAGATACTTGAAGAATTACGCGAGCGTCTAGATGCGGCAGGGTTCGAGCATCTGCCATCGCAGCAGATTGTCCTGACCGGCGGTGCCAGTCAAATACCTGGATTGGACCGCCTGGCACCGAAAATCTTGGGACAGAGCATTCGCATCGGACGGCCCTTGCGCGTTCATGGTTTGCCACAAGCGGCGACGGGGGCGGGTTTTTCTTCCGTTGTTGGCCTCAGCTTGTTCGCAGCGCATCCGCAGGACGAATGGTGGGACTTTGAAATTCCGACGGACAAGTATTCATCACGGTCGCTAAAGCGCGCAGTGAAATGGTTTCGGGAGAATTGGTAGGCAATGGGCCGCCAACCGACGGAATTTGGGCGACGCGGGTCTGCGAATCTGTTAAGTTATCCACAAGGTTCGGAAAGGACCGCAAGAGAGGCGGAGCAGGCCCCTTTAAGTTGAAGAATGCCCCAGGGAAACGCGTGTTTTCCGACGTCTCACGCTCAATTCGCGTGAGGTTTTTGGGCTAGGCCGTTGACCTTCCACAATATCTTGCGTCTTGATCGATATGGCGAGTGTGGCGGACAAAAAATTGCCATATTTGGTGGTGTTTGGTCGCGAATCGGGGTGACCTTAGGTCCCTCTCGCGGTATTGTCCGTCCAATCGACAGTGGCCCGTAGGGCTTAAAAGACGGTGTCCCGGCCCGGGGGCGCGATAACAACAGGTGGATAGAGTGATGACTTTAAATTTGACCATGCCAACGCATGAAGAGCTGAAACCGAAGATCACTGTATTTGGTGTTGGCGGTGCGGGCGGCAATGCCGTCAACAACATGATCGAGAAAGAACTCGACGGTGTGGAATTTGTTGTCGCCAACACAGACGCGCAAGCTTTGCAGCAGTCGGTCGCGACGACGAAGGTTCAAATGGGTGTTCGGGTTACCGAAGGTTTGGGCGCGGGCGCGCGACCATCTGTCGGTGCAGCCGCGGCTGAAGAGACGATCGAAGAGATTGTCGATCATCTGGCTGGCGCACACATGTGCTTCATCACAGCTGGTATGGGCGGCGGCACAGGAACCGGTGCTGCACCGATTATTGCTCAGGCAGCGCGGGAACTAGGTGTTCTGACGGTTGGGGTTGTGACCAAACCTTTCCAGTTTGAGGGCGCAAAGCGGATGCGTCAGGCGGAAGAGGGTGTTGATGCGCTGCAGAAGATGGTCGATACGTTGATCATCATTCCGAACCAGAACCTGTTCCGGTTGGCGAACGAGAAGACAACTTTCACCGAAGCATTCTCTATGGCTGATGATGTTCTGTATCAGGGCGTTAAAGGCGTGACCGATCTGATGGTTCGCCCTGGTCTTATCAACCTCGACTTCGCTGACGTTCGCGCGGTGATGGATGAGATGGGCAAAGCGATGATGGGCACTGGCGAAGCGGGTGGCGAAGATCGCGCGGTTCAGGCCGCCGAGAAGGCCATTGCAAATCCACTGTTGGACGAAATCAGCCTGAAAGGTGCCAAGGGCGTTCTGATCAACATCACCGGCGGTCACGATCTGACGTTGTTCGAACTGGACGAAGCCGCGAACCGCATTCGCGAAGAAGTCGATGCAGACGCGAATATTATTGTTGGCTCCACTTTGGACACTGGCATGGAAGGCGAAATGCGCGTTAGCGTTGTCGCTACCGGCATCGATGCAAATGCTTCCGTCGTGGATACGCCGGTCCAGCGTCGAAGCCTCGCAGAGCCTCTCAGCCCGCAGCAGTTCCAGCCTGCACCGCCACAACAACCGACTCTACAGCCCGCAGCGCCAGCAGAAGTGGTGGCAACCGAAGTTGAGCCGACGTTTTTCGGCGATATGACGGCAGAGCCCCAAATTGCAGCACAGGGTGAAGATGGATTGCCAATGCCAGCTTACCAACCCGCTCCCGAACAAGTGCCGGCGGAGGCAGTTCAGTCAGAGCCAACACCAACATTTGTGCACGCTGATTCAAGCCGTCCAGCCGCGGGAACGCCAACGCCGGAGGCACTTGCGCGTCTTGAACGCGTCACTGGGCGCGCTCCTGGTTCCATGAGCGGGCATGTAGCGGCACAAGCAAATACGCGTCCTGCACTGGCTCCGGGGGCAGTCGCGGAGAAACCTCGATTTGGTATTAATACTCTAATCAATCGCATGGCAGGTTCGGCCGACGAACGCCTTCAACCTGTTCGTCAACAGCCTCCTGTAGGTCGCAATGAGCCGGAGATGGAAGTGTCACCTGAACAGGAACGGATTGAAATTCCAGCTTTTCTGCGACGCCAAGCAAATTAAGAGCGGATTACTAATCACTCCAACTGGGTCGGCCTCTGCCGGCCCTTTTCTATATTTTATTGATGTTTTTGGCTGTGCGCACAAAGGTTTGGCGGCAAATTGCCGAATTGTAACAAGCATGTTTCAGACTGTTGCAATGATTGTATTGAGTGGTGGTCGCCGTAACCCTAGCTAGAACTTGCTGGAACGGGACAACCGGCGCAGGCAGGATAAAAAACGTGCAGACCACTCTTAAAGCCCCAGTGACTTTCACAGGCAAAGGCCTTCATTCTGGTCGACCTGTACGTATGACTCTGCTTCCAGCGTCGGCGCAGTATGGGATCTGGTTTCGTAGAACTGACATTGATGTAGGTGACGCTTTTATCCCCGCAAAATGGGATGCTGTAAGTGACATGAGACTCTGCTCAAAGATATCCAATGCAAGCGGCGCAACTGTCTCGACCGTCGAGCACATCATGGCGGCACTTGCCGGATGTGGTGTTCACAATACGTTGATCGAAATCGATGGTCCGGAAGTACCCATCCTCGATGGTTCTTCTGCGCAGTTTGTTTCCTCAATCCTTGAAAGAGGACTTGTCGAACTAAATTCTACGGTTCACGCAATTAAGGTTTTGAAACCGGTAAAAGTCCAAATCGGCGATAGCTGGGCGCGACTTTCGCCCGCTGAGAACCTGACAATCGATTTCCACATCGATTTTGTGGATGCAGCAATTGGTCGTCAGGAAAAGTCGCTAAACATGGCGAATGGAGCATTCGTCCGCGAATTGTGCGATAGCCGCACTTTCTGCCGTATGGCGGATGTTGAAGCCATGCGCGAGCAGGGGCTAATTGTTGGCGGAGATTTGGCTTCAGCGGTCGTCGTGGACGAAGATAAGGTGGTTACGCCTGGTGGAATGCGCCATGCTGATGAGCCTGTACGCCACAAGATGCTCGATGCACTTGGGGACCTTTATTTGGCTGGTGCGCCTATCCTTGGCAAATACGAAGGTCATCGTGCTGGACATGCGATCACGAACAAGTTGTTGAGGGCGTTATTTGCCGATCCGACAACGTACAAGCTGGAAGAATGTGATCAATTGAAGGTCGCATTGTTGCCTGGCTCTGGCATTCAACATGATGATCACATCTTGGTTGCCTCCTGATCTGTCTCGAACGTCAGTAAAACCATTTTGCCTTGAAATTTTCTGTGCTACGAACCACTTCGAGGTTGTGAGGCAAGTGGGAACGCATGTTAATTGTCCGGCACTATAGTCGCTTAGTGATGGCAGTTGTTATCGCAGTTGGCGTGTCCTCCTGCGGTGGCGCTGAGGACGAAGGGCGACCCCTAGAAAGTTTCAGTGCCGAAGAACTTTATCAGCGCGCCGAGTTCGAACTTGAAAGTAATGGCAACGCGGAAGAAGCAGCGCGTTTTTTTGGTGAAGTGGAAAGATTATACCCTTATTCGGAATGGGCCAGCCGGGCCTTGATCATGCAGGCCTTTTCTTATCATCGAGACCGAGACTTCGAGTCCAGCCGAGGATCTGCCCAAAGATTTCTGAATACCTATCCAGCCGATGAAGACGCCGCCTATGCCCAGTACCTTCTTGCGTTGTCTTATTATGATCAAATCGATGATGTGGGGCGAGATCAGGGCCTAACTTTCCAGGCGCTTCAGTCACTCCGCGACGTCATCGAGCAATACCCTGATAGTGATTACGCACGTTCGGCGATATTGAAGTTTGATCTGGCTTTTGATCACCTTGCCGCGAAAGAGATGGAAATCGGGCGATACTATCTAAAACGAGGTAACTTTCTAGCTGCGATCAATCGTTTCCGTGTTGTCGTTGAAGATTTCCAGACGACAACCCAGACACCCGAAGCCTTACATCGCTTGGTTGAAGCCTATCTGTCGCTCGGTTTGAATGACGAAGCCCAAACCGCGGGCGCGATATTGGGTTTCAACTTCCAATCGACGGTCTGGTACGAAGATAGTTTCGCACTGTTGACCGGGCAGGGGCTTCGGCCTGAAGCACAGGGCGATGGTTGGCTTCGCCAAGTTTATCGTCAGGTTGTCCGTGGCGAATGGTTGTAAAGCGATAGTCCTATGCTGAAGAGTCTCGAAATCCGGGACATGTTGATCATTGATCACCTGCAACTTGAGTTGAAACCGGGCTTGAATGTGTTGACCGGAGAGACCGGCGCGGGAAAATCAATTCTGTTGGACGCCCTGGGATTCGTGCTGGGTTGGCGCGGGCGCGCCGAATTGGTGCGAGCAGGTGCCGAACGGGGAGAGGTAATCGCCGAGTTTGCAATACCGGAGTCTCATCCGGCTGTCTTCATTCTGAAAGACGCGGGCCTTCCTTTCGATAATGAGCTGATAATGCGCCGAATTAATACACTCGACGGGCGCAAAACGGCGTGGGTGAATGATCGACGGGTGTCTGGAGAGATATTACGCGCCTTATCAGATGTATTGGTAGAACTTCATGGTCAGCACGACGATCGCGGGCTCCTCAACCAAAAAGGTCATCGCGCGCTTTTGGATGAATATGGTGATCTGGCCGACATGGTATCCCGAGTCCGCGGCGCTTGGAGAGACTTAGCTGGCGCTCGAGAATCGCTTCGTGAAGCACGGGACAGATTGAAGGAACTCGGCAAAGAAGAGGAATTCCTGCGTCACGCGGTGGAAGAAATCGAAGTATTGGCGCCCGTCGTAGGTGAAGATCAGGAGCTGGATTCACAGCGTCGGGTTATGCAGGCTGCTGACAAAATTCGAGCAGACGTTCAAAAAGCTCATCGAGCTCTTAGCGGAGACGGTGCTGAACAATTACTTTTGGATGCCGCCCGCTGGTTGGAAGGAGCTGCACCTCATGCGGAGGGCGCGTTGGATAATTCAATTGATGCTCTTGGCCGTGCCATTGGCGAAGTCGGTGAGGCTGAGGCGTCTGTCGCCAACGCGCTTTCGGCAATTGATGTAAACCCGCAAGATCTGGAACGCGCCGAGGAAAGGCTCTTTGCCATCCGAGCATTGGCACGAAAGCACGATGTCCTTCCCGACTCCTTGCCGGCACTTAGCGTATCTTTGCGTGAAAAGCTGGATCTTTTGGATCAGGGCAATGACGATTTGGCCGCCCTGGAAAGGGAAGTTGCAGAAGCCGAAGAGCGTTATGAAGAACAATCTGACGCGTTGGGCAGTGCCAGGTCTGAAGCTGCCGAGTCATTAGATCATGCGATGGCCGGCGAGCTTGCGCCACTTAAAATGGAGCGCGCCACTTTTGCGACGGAAATTCAGGAATGTCAGGCGGGACCGGACGGCAAGGATACTGTGTCCTTTACAGTGGCAACGAACCCTGGCGAACCCGGAGGCCCTCTGAACAAGATTGCATCTGGCGGAGAACTTAGCCGCTTCCTGCTTGCCTTGAAGGTTTGTCTAACGTCCGAGGCTGACGGGATTACCATGATATTTGATGAGATTGATCGCGGTGTTGGTGGTGCGACCGCAGACGCCGTTGGAAGAAGGCTTGCTCAACTTGCCGAGGGGGCTCAAGTTCTGGCGGTAACGCATTCACCGCAAGTCGCCGCTCGTGGCGCGCACCACTGGCGTGTCGAAAAATCAGTTGAAGGTGAAACGACGACCTCTAATGTTGTTCCTATGGACGAGAAGTCTCGCGTGGACGAATTGGCACGCATGCTATCCGGCGACACGGTTACCAAAGAAGCCCGCGCCGCCGCTAGATCGCTGCTGGATGGCTGACTAGCCGCGTCGGCGCCTTCGTGTTCTCGCAGGGGCTTCAACATTCCCAGTTCCGTCGCTATCAGATGAAAAAGCGCCCAAAGCCGCACTGATGGTGTCCAGACTCGGCGTTTCGCCAGCTGTGTGAGCTTCAAGTGCAGAGCGCATGCTGCGAAGGTGTTCCGGCGTCGTACCACAACAACCACCAACAATTTTGGCGCCGCTATCGACCGCAAGTTTTGCGTATTCCGCCATGAGTGTGGGGGTGCCGTCATAGTGAATGTGACCATCAACGTATTTCGGAATTCCTGCGTTACCTTTGGCAATAATTGCCCGGTTGGGTTTTGTCTCTGCAATCCCAAGGACTGTGCGCAATAGATCCGAAGCGCCGACGCCGCAATTCGCACCGAAGGCGAGCGGAGGGTATGCTAAATTTTCAACAAGTTCTGCCAAGCCACTGCTCGTCAAGCCCATCATAGTCCTGCCGGCTGTGTCGAAACTCATGGTTCCACACCAGGGCATGTTCGCAAGCTGTGCCGCTTCGGCAGCAGCAGCATATTCTTCCACTGCACCGATGGTCTCTACCCAAAGAACGTCTGCACCGCCTTCTTTTAGGCCTTCGGCCTGCTCGTGAAACATCTCAACCGCGTCAAGATGGCTGAGCGTTCCGATTGGTTCAAAAATCTCTCCGGTCGGGCCCATCGAGCCGGCGACTATGATATCCCTATCGGCGATGTCAGCGACTTCACGACCAAGCTCTGCTCCGGCTCGGTTCAGTGCACGCACTCGATTCTCGCAGTTGTGCAATTTCAGCCTCGACGCATTGCCGCCGAATGTATTTGTAAGGAATATATCCGAACCAGCATCGACCGAGTCTTGATAAAGTTTCCGAATTTTCTCCGGGTGATCCACGTTCCATAATTCTGGGGCGTCACCTGCACTTAAACCCATGTTGAACAGGTTTGTACCGGTTGCTCCGTCAGCTAGTAACCATTGCCTGGTGGCCAACAGGTCTTGGAGTCGATTTGACATTGGATTTGCGCTTTCGTCTTTGTGCCAGACGCATCGCATGAGCAGAGCCAACCAGCAATTCAATAAAATTCATAAACTTCATGAGGTGTCTATGTGTTCGGCTAGGAAACATGAGGTCGGGCGCCGTTTGAGACGAATAGCGCTACAACTTCTCGAATTCGCTCCTGAAGAAGGTCTTCAGACCCCGCTGCTTCAATATTCAAACGCAACAGATTTTCGGTCGAAGACGATCGAACGTTTAACCGCCACGACTTAAAATCTAAACTTAGCCCATCAACCCAGGATCGTCCTGCGTCAGAAAAGGATTTGTCTTCATTGAGTTTGTCGATCAATGATTTAGAATCGGCGCACTGATAATTGAGCTCGCCAGACGATCGAAAACCCAGAGACACTTCGTCAACGAGCTCTGACAGCGGCTTGCCTGTTTCGATGAGCATCCTAAGCACAACTAACCATGGTATCATTCCGCTATCGCAGCACATGAATTCACGAAAGTAGTGGTGTCCGGATAATTCTCCTCCATAGATGGCATCTGCCTCGCGCATCGTTCGCTTTTGGTGAACATGTCCAACCTTGGCAATCACGCCTCGGCCATTTGCCTTCTTAATACTGTTTTCAATACAGAGCACGGCGCGCGGATCATATACGGCAGTAGCACCCTTGTGATGTGAAAGTAATCGGCGCGCCAAAAGTGCGACCGCTAACTCTCCCGACACAAATTTTCCGGTCTCATCAAAAAAGAAACAACGATCAAAATCTGCGTCCCAAGCTACACCGAAATCCGCACCCGCAGACTTCACTGCATTTGCCGTGATTTCTTGGTTTGATTTTAACAGAGGATTAGGTACGCCAAATGGGAAAGTTCCGTCGGGTTCCCATGCCATCTTGATTATCTCGGGTGTGCAACCTCGATTGGCGAGTTCTGCGATTATCGCGTCGGCTGCAGGACCTACAACACCGTTGCCCGCATTTACCACAACTTTTTTAGACGTTGTTCTCGCGAAACCAGTGATGGCCAATACTCGGTCGACGTATTCACGGCGGGTAGAAATCTCCAAAGTTGCGCCCAATTTAGGCAAATGATTTTTGAAGAATGTTCCCGAGGCCAATACCTTGAGCCTGGTGAATTCTTCAGCGCTCAATGGCCTTGCCTGCGGTCCAATAACTTTGAACCCATTCTGGTCAGCAGGATTGTGGGACGCAGTGATCTGAACACCACCATCTGCAGCAAGTGCGTCAGTGGCGAAATAAACCTCTTCAGTTCCAGAAAGTCCCAAGTGGGCAACATCGCATCCTTGCGCACAAATTCCGTTGCACAATGCTTCTGAGAGATCAGGGCTGGATAGGCGGCAATCAAAGCCGACAACAATCTTGCGTGCTTCAAGTGTTTGAGCAAGAGCTCGGCCGATGTCATAGGCAACGATCGTGGTTAGATTTTCACCGAAAACTCCCCGGATGTCGTATTTTTTGAAGCACCGGTTTGTTGGATTAGACGTCATGCTGGAACGAACTCGATCGAAATATGGTTAACAACTAGTGACTACTTGCTGATGCAGCTGCAAAAAATATTACGCCAAAACTCAATAAGGGCTTAATTCACACTATTTTCTTCGCAAATCACGGTGCTTTCACACTCACTCATCGCTTTGACAGACGTTCGACTAACACCGCTCCTCGATGTTGTGCTCATACGAAATGAGATCATCACAAAGGAGTAAAGACATGTCGTATCTTGTAAACAGCACTTGGGGCACCGATCAGATCGAGAAAGCAACAGTTCCGTTCATCATTGCAAATGCTGCAGCAAACCGGGGAAAGGCGCGGATGTTTCTGACGTGCGAAGCCTTGCATCTCGTCACCAAAGGAGGTGCCGATGGCCATGTCGCGCTAGGTTACGCGCCAGTAAAAGACCTTATCGAAGAATTTACCGGCAAAGGCGGCGGCATTTGGGTCTGCAAAGTCTGTGCGGCTGTCATGGGCATCACTCAGGAGGACTTGATTGATGGTGCCGAAATCGGTGGGGCGCCCAATACCATGGATTTCATCGAGGAAGGCGCTCGGGTGCTGATGTAATTGTATGGCCGGAGTCGAAATACAGACTTCGGCCGTGCCAACCATCCTAGGAGAAACGAACATGGCTCGGGTAGGGATTCTACTTGCGTGTCAACACTATCCCAATGTCACAGGCACTTGGGAAAAAACGGATCTGCAATTGAGGACCTGGCTTGCGTCACTTGGTCATGAATTCACCAGCGCGAATATCTATGACTGCTCGGTCGGGCATTTCCCAAGTGAATGCGGTGCAGAATCGTCCTGGATTGTCGGTGGTGGCGCGCTTTTGCCTGTCCGTCGTCAGGGTTTTGGGAACCAAGGGCGGCCTAGACTAAGAGAGAGTTTGGCTGATCTGGTTGGTTTGATTATGCGGCGTGCAGGCGGTGATGCAAGCGCCGTGCTTCGAGTGTCTTTCGTTTGATCCTTTCCCTTTGCTTTAGAATGGCTTTGTCACGCCCGAAGTAGACGTCGGCAGGTGTGACGTTGTTGATGCTCTCGTGGTGGCGTTGATGATTGTAGTGATCGACGAAGGCTTCGATCTGGGTTTCGAGGTCTCCCGGAAGGAAGTAGTTCTCCAATAGGATGCGGTTCTTCAGGGTTTGATGCCACCTCTCGATCTTGCCCTGTGTCTGGGGATGATATGGTGCGCCCCGAGAATGCTTCATGCCTTTGTCCTGCAGCCATTCAGCCAGATCGCCAGAGACGTAACTGGACCCGTTGTCGCTGAGGAGGCGGGGTTTGTGGATGACGTGAACCTGATCGCACCCTGATGCTTGTAGCGCCAAATCCAGGGTGTCCGTCACGTCCTCTGCCCGCATGTTCGTGCAGAGTTTCCACGAGATGATGTAGCGGCTGTAGTCGTCCAGGATTGTGCTGAGATAGAACCAGCCCCAGCCAAGCACTTTGAGATAGGTGAAGTCGGTTTGCCAAAGCTGGTTGATCGCAGTGGTCTTGTCTTTGAACTCGTTTGCCGCCTTGAGCACGATAAAGGCCGGGCTGGTGATCAGATCGTGGGCCTTCAGGGCCCGATAGACTGAAGATTCCGAGACGAAGTAGCGCTCCCGATCCGTGAACGTCACTGCCAGTTCGCGCGGCGACAGCTCCGTCTCCTGCAGCGCCAGCTTGACGACCTTGCGCCGGACTTCGTCGGGGATGCGGTTCCAGACATGTCTGGGCTTAGGCGCTTGATCCACAAGGCCAGCGTCGCCGCGCTGCCGATACCGATCATACCAACGGTAAAATGTGGTGCGGGGGATGCCCAGCTTTGCCAATGTTCGACGAGCAGACAAATGCGACCCCTCAACAAGCCGGATGATCTCCAACTTCTCAGATGCAGCATACCTCATTCTTGGTCGCCCCCACCGCCGGTCATGCTTTTTTTGAGAAGACGCAGTTCCAGTGTTTGCTCGGCAACGACCTCCTTCAGGTCTCGGGCTTCGCGGCGCAGGTCCTTGACTTCGTCGGTCGTAGCCGCACGCGCCGTATCTCCAGCAAGCCGCCGTTTGCCAGCTTCCATGAAGTCCTTGGACCATTTGTAGTAGATACCTTGAGATATTCCCTCACGACGGCACAACTCAGCAATGCTGTCTTCGCCACGCAAGCCATCCAGCACGATCCGGATCTTCTCTTCTGACGAATACTGTTTGCGCGTCGCGCGCTTGATCTCTTTGACGATCTTCTCGCCGGGGCTCCTGCGAGTTCCAGTTGTCTGTCTCATGTCCCACTCCTCAGTGGTTACGATGAGCCAACAAAACTCTCTTATCAAATTAACCTAATTGGACCCATAGGCGCTGACTTCAGACAAATAAGCCCTGGCTTTTGGCTCCGGTCACTTGAACGATATTCCCGCTCTCGTCGGTGACAGAAAACTTTCCAAACAAGTTAATTGAAATCATTGAGGCTCCCCACGGTTTACTCGTTAGCACGTCTCAGAAAATGGGTGCAACAGGATCGCTGTCAGTAAAAAAGCCAGTCTTTTCGCAACATTCACGAAGATTCATCTGCAAATCACGGAGCCCGACACGTCGCCTTCACGGTGGTTAGCGCGTGTGCATGAATAACGGTGCCATCTCGAAGCATACACAAAGGACCAAAATCATGAGCATCCAAACAATTCAAAACTCCAGTCCCGTCAATGTCGTCGGACCTTACTCGGAATGGCCTCGCAAAAATAAATTCTCATTTAGAAAAAAGATCGCGTTGGCTGGCTCCGCAAGCCTGGCAGGCATTTTCGTCCACTGCGTGGTGCCGATGATCGCTTGACGTTTTCTGCAAAGGAGCATGACAATGACTTACTTAAATAAGCACAAAAGATTTTTGGATGCTGTCGATCGGGATTGCAGCCAAGGAAGCGAGACGCAAATGTTGGCTGGACTAAAGAATTCAATACTTGAAACCGTTGGCAATACGCCAATTGTTCGTGTGAACAACGTTGGACCAAAGAATGTTGAGTTGTTTGTAAAACTCGAAGCGTTCAATCCTCTTGGTTCAGTTAAGGATCGGTTTGCGCTTGCTTCGATAGAAGCGGGTGAAGCCAGCGGCGAACTCGTGCCGGGCCAAACAGTGATTGAAGCGACAAGCGGAAACACCGGAATTGGTCTGGCCATGGTGTGCGCCCAAAAGGGCTATCCTCTTGTTGTTACGATGGCCGAAAATTTCAGCGTTGAACGCCGCAAACTCATGCGGTTCCTTGGCGCAAAAGTAGTACTGACGCCGGCGGCCGAGAAGGGGTCGGGCATGATTGCAAAGGCTGAGGAACTTGCTGCCGAACATGGATGGTTCTTGCCACGGCAGTTTGAGAATGAAGCCAATGCCGATATGCATTCGCGCACGACAGCACAGGAAATTTTGAGAGATTTTTCTGAAGTGGGTTTGGATTACTGGGTGTCGGGTTTTGGAACCGGAGGCACTCTGAAAGGAGTGTCGCGCGTTTTGCGCGAGCACAGTCCAGATACGACAATTGTAATTACTGAACCGGACAATGTTCCAATCCTTTCAAATGGCATTCCCCAGGTTAGGGGCGATGATGGCCGACCATCTGTAAGTCACCCGATGTTCCGCCCGCATTTGATGCAAGGATGGTCCCCTGACTTTATTCCGAAGTTGGCTGAAGATGCGTTAGACGCCAAAGTCATCGATAGTTTTCAGCCCATTTCGGGTGATGCGGCACTAAACGCCGCTCGGGATCTGGCTGTTAAGGAAGGGATTTTCTGCGGAATTAGTGGGGGTGCAACGTTCGCCGCAGCATTAAAAGTCGCAGAAACGGCACCCGAAGGTTCCAGAATTCTCGCAATGATTCCAGACACTGGCGAACGGTATATCTCAACTGTACTTTTCGACGGTGTCGCAGAAACCATGACCGATGAAGAATTGGATATCTCGCGATCGACTTCGGGGTATCGCTTCGATGTGTCTTCAGGTGGCGGTGTTGCCGCAGCATCCGAGACAGTACCCACGAAACCGGAAGTTGAAGCGTTCGTTGACAAAACTCTCGGCGAAAACTCGGTTGTGATGTTTGCTTTGGAGTGGTGTGAGTTTTGCTGGTCTGTTCGAAAACTATTTGCCGAAGCCGGTATTGAGTACAAATCTGTAGACCTAGATTCTGTTGAATATCAAAAAGATAATCTGGGTGGGGAAATTCGAACTGTATTGCGAAACAGAACCGGAGTTCCTACGATTCCGCAGATCTTTGTAAGTGGTCAGCATGTTGGAGGAGCAACCGAGTTCTTTGACGCCTTTAACGACGGCTCAATTAAAGATCAGTTCCAGGCCGACAGCATTGGCTTCGATCCAAGTATGACACGGGATGCCTACAGTTTTCTGCCAACATGGCTACATCCGCGCTAAGGGACTGCACCCAGCGCTGCCCAAGCTGATGGCGCTTGGGCAGCGCAGTTTTTGCGCGTTAGTTCAAATATGTGAAGTGAAATCTACAAACCTTTAGCCGGAGATCATACGTGCCAACGTATCCACCCCATAAACCCAGACAATCCAAGCTCCGGCTGCAGAACCAATAGCCAAAGATGATGCCCAAGCTCCGGTGGACCCTGGCCCATGATCCACGACTTTAGAGTAAAAACGGTGCAGGACACTCGCTATAACGCCGAGGGCTAGTGCCGCTGCCATACCCTCAACTCCCAACAGAGCGCCCATTGGCGGCAGAAGCGTGGCAGCCTGCAAAAATCGTGCCTTTGGATCTGATGCCCCAGACCAAGCCACGGAGGCCACCAGCAGACCAAGCGCAAATCCAAGCAAATGAACTTCAATATCGTCCGTAAGCCCGGCCCAGGACAAGGTCAGCCCAAACAGGGCAAGTATCATTCCTATGGTCGTCGCGGTGCGTGATGCAGGTACAGCCAAAAGAGCAATTGCCTGCAACATCCATGCAATAACCAAGGACGGTAACAGCAATGGCGGATCAACGGCCAGTACCGCCCAAATTGCCAATCCAAGGCTTGTCAATTCGGGCGTCATCAACGTCCAAGGCAAAGGCTGACGGCAGCATCGGCTTTTGCCGCCTGCAACTATCCAGGACAAAATGGGAAACAGATCGCGGGCACCAAGCGTTTTGCCGCAAGCTATCGCAAAATGACCGGCCATCTAAAACGCTTTTCCCGACGGAAGAACGATCGGCCCAACACTTGAGAAACGAACCGGTCATGGGCGATACAAGAACCAAAACAACGGTTGCAGATAGAACAAAGGACTCAATAGGTGTCACGTTGTCGACTTACCCGATTTGTTGGCCCCCGCAGACACAATCTTCTTGCAGCGTCCCGTTTCGTCAAGTCAACGTTGTTCATCTTGCGTGGGTTCAGAACCAGCGTTGCGCAATTGCCGTGAGTGATCACGCATTTAGGCGGTTTGAATGGCCGCTCGAATTGCTCTGATGTTATCGCCATAAGGAGCCGGGTCGTCGACCGATCCACCTTTGAATACAGCAGAGCCTGCTACCAAAACGTCCGCACCGGCCTTGGCGACTCTCGGCGCGGTTTTTGGATCAACTCCGCCGTCGATCTCAATGTGAATTGGGCGGTCGCCAATCATATCCCGCAATTCGGAAACCTTGGAAACCTGACTTTCGATAAATTTCTGCCCACCAAATCCGGGATTCACCGTCATAACGCAAACAAGGTCGAAGTCATCTAGCAAGTTTTTCAACACGCTCGCAGGAGTGCCAGGGTTTAGGGCGATACCCGCCTTCATTCCCGCCCCGCGAATTGCCTGTAGCGTTCGATGCAAGTGCGGACCAGCCTCAACATGCGCAGTCAGTATATCCGCTCCAGCTTTGGCAAATGCCTCGATGTAGGGGTCAACTGGCGCGATCATAAGGTGCACGTCCATTACACCCTTGATATGGCGGCGCAACGCGGCACAGGTCGCCGGGCCAAAAGTTATATTCGGAACAAAATGTCCATCCATTACGTCAACATGGATCCAATCGGCACCTTCGGCCTCGACAGCGCGGCATTCAGCACCGAAATTGGCAAAGTCTGCTGCCAGGATGGATGGGGCAATTTTGATGGATCGATCAAATGACATCAGTGTCTCCAGTTTTCTTGGTGCCGATGTAGCGCGACATCATATCTGGGGTCCAGCAGTGAAACGCGCTTATTTGCCTTCTCGAAAAAATGGCATGGATGCAAATCATGAATGAAGGTTTGAATGTGCGTGATGGACTACCCGACGCACTTCGTGTGCTATTAAATGACTATCCACGTGAACTTTGGGAAATACATCCAAATTTCAGCCAGTTAATTCTGTTTTGGCTGGACAGACATCAAATGTTCCGGCGTCTGATTGGCAAACTCTCCGAAGAAACGGAAAATGCTCTTTCCCAAAATGTTGATCCAAGGGTCTTCAATGCGCGTCTGTCAAAATATGCTGGATTCTTTGTTCGTGAACTCCATGGGCATCACACAATCGAAGACCAGCATTACTTTCCTCTTTTGAAACAATTGGAAACTGGCCTTGAAAGTGGTTTTGATATTCTAGATCGGGATCATCATTCAATTGACGCTCAGTTGGACACATTTATCGTCAAGGCCAATCAGGTTATCCAATTCGAGGGATCTGCAACTAATTGGCGCGATGAAGTCGGGCCTTTCAGTTCCCAATTGAAGCTCGCAAGCCACAACTTGAACCGACATTTAGTGGACGAAGAAGAATTGGTCGTGCCTATCCTCTTAAAACATCAGCCGGAAAGTTTGGCTTAGATCGACACCGTCGCGCTAGTTCCATGAAATATATTAATATTGTGTCAATGTTTTGCCACTTTTTCTCGTCAATGTCAGGTCCGGGCATTCTGCGTGCCCGAACTCTAACGACGGGAGGTCCTGATGGACTTGTTGCAACTCGTCCCGATCACATTGCTGGTCGTCGTTTCTGTCTGGTTCTGGGGACCAACGCTCGTCGATCCGGCTCGAAAGCGCCCTAACTCCAGCGGTCATAGACTTGTTGAGGATGCTGATGATCTGGCTGATGAAATTTTTGGGCATTGGGCAGGGACCGAACCTACAGTTGATCCCAACAGGGCAGCTTAAGACAAACTAATCTTTCGATATTTCGGCTCTTGAGCAAAGCTCCTGGAAATTGGCTCCCAAGACTCCATTCCAGCCGGCGTCATACCCCTGCCTGATTTCGTTTGCAGTTTCTTTCAAAGCATCAAAACCAGAGTGAACAAGTTTTAGTCTCGTCCCGTTTTTATCGGCCTCAAAAGTAATCTCGATCAGCGTAGCTTCAGTTTCTGGACGCCCAACATACCATTTAATGTTCAGCCGTTCTCCAGGATGCCAGTCCGTTATGGTTCCCCAAGGACGGATTTCACCATCGAAACACACTTCTAGAATTTCCCCTCCTTCCCGAGGCTCGGCATAAACGTTCTTAGGAAGACTTTTATTTAGGGACGCGCTGAGAGAATGGGTTTCGACAGGCCACCAACGTCCAATTTGATTGATAAAAAGATTGAATGCCTGTCTAGGCGGAAGCGGTACAAGTTGATGTTTGATTACAGGTTTGGTCATGGATCTTCCTCATTCGCGACCCTCTGCGCCTCGCCCGCAAAGGCTTCCAATGCGTCGTCTCAAAGTTTGTCGCACCAGTCCCGAAGCGCAGCGATAGCCGCTGGTTCAAGTCGATAGACCCGCTGTGTCCCAACTGGTTCGAAAGTCACAATTCCCGAGTTCAATAAGACCTTTAAATGCTGAGAGACCGCTGGACGCGTGACCGGCAACCTGTCGGCGATGTGTCTTACATTGCTCGGCGACTTACCCAGGCATTCGACAATTGAGCGACGAGTTGGATCACCTAATGCCGCCATCAAGATTGAAGTTTCATAATGGTAAGCCATAACTTACCGTAAGACTTTGCTTACTAAATGTCTATTCTGATTGAAATGATTTCTCTTTCCCTCCCTTGCAGGTGGCCATACGCGCTACTAAGACTCTGGAAACATCCACGCGTTAAAACGCAGCGAACAAAAAGGCAGGGCAAATGCGCGACCCTATCGAGACTTATATGAACCTTGTGCCGATGGTGGTCGAACAGACCAGCCGCGGTGAAAGGGCATACGACATCTTTTCCCGCTTGCTGAAAGAACGGATCATCTTTGTAAATGGTCCCGTGCATGACGGGATGAGTCAGCTTATCGTGGCCCAACTCCTTCATCTTGAAGCAGAAAATCCGTCCAAAGAAATATCAATGTATATAAATAGCCCTGGTGGTGTCGTCACCGCAGGACTGTCGATCTACGATACCATGCAATATATTCGTCCGAAGATCGCAACGCTCGTTGTCGGTCAGGCGGCGTCAATGGGGTCGTTGCTTTTGACCGCTGGTGACAAAGGCATGCGCATGTCGCTACCCAATAGCTCAATAATGGTTCATCAGCCGTCCGGTGGGTTTCAAGGGCAGGCGACCGACATCATTATCCACGCCCGGCACACTGAACGGCTAAAGCGTCGTTTGAATGATATTTATGTTCATCACACCGGACAATCGCTCGACAAAGTTGAAGATGCTCTGGAAAGGGATAACTTTATGACGCCAGAAGAGGCCAAAGATTGGGGCTTGATCGATGAGATTGTGGCGTCCCGTGCCCCACCAGAGGGCGATCAGGACTAACGAAGAGAAGGGCGATCACAGTAAAATTCAATGTGTCGATCAAACAAATTTGCGTTGTGCCCCTAGGTTGGGTGCCTTAGGTTTGGGACGTGGAGACGATTGAGAGATTTCTGCGGCCATAATCGAGTGGTAGCAGAGAGTGGCGATGGGCCGAGAAGGTTAAGTAATGGCGAATAACTCCAGTGACAGCAAGAATACGCTCTACTGCTCTTTTTGCGGCAAAAGCCAGCACGAAGTTCGTAAGCTGATTGCCGGTCCAACGGTCTTTATCTGTGATGAGTGTGTCGAGCTTTGCATGGACATCATTCGCGAAGAGACAAAGACTGCGGGCTTAAAGTCTTCGGACGGCGTGCCGACACCGCTTGAGATTTGCGAAGTTCTTGACGACTACGTTATCGGGCAGGCACATGCCAAACGCGTTTTGTCTGTGGCCGTCCACAATCATTACAAGCGCCTTAATCAGGCCGGAAAATCCGACATTGAGTTGGCTAAATCCAACATTCTATTAATTGGGCCAACTGGTTGCGGAAAAACGTTGCTGGCACAGACTTTAGCGCGCATTCTTGATGTGCCGTTTACTATGGCCGATGCAACCACGCTGACTGAAGCCGGCTATGTTGGCGAAGATGTCGAAAATATTATTCTGAAATTGCTGCAAGCGAGTGAATACAATGTTGAACGCGCTCAGCGCGGCATTGTCTATATCGACGAAGTCGACAAGATCACGCGCAAATCGGACAACCCGTCAATCACGCGCGACGTCAGCGGTGAAGGTGTTCAGCAAGCGTTGTTGAAAATCATGGAAGGCACGGTTGCAAGTGTGCCTCCACAAGGCGGACGCAAGCATCCTCAACAGGAATTTTTGCAGGTAGATACTACAAACATTTTGTTCATATGCGGCGGTGCCTTTGCTGGTCTCGACAAGATCATTGCCCAGCGGGGCAAAGGATCGGCAATGGGATTTGGCGCGGATGTGCGCGACCCGGATTCGAAATCGGTCGGTGAGTATTTCAAAGACCTCGAACCAGAGGATCTCTTGAAATTTGGCCTGATCCCCGAATTTGTCGGTCGTCTTCCGGTGATTGCAACCTTGGAAGATCTGGACGAGGACGCTCTGGTTACGATCCTCACTCAGCCAAAAAACGCGCTGGTGAAACAATATCAGCGTCTTTTCGAACTCGAAGATGCTCAATTGTCGTTCACCGAGGATGCGCTCAGTGCCATCGCAAAACGTGCCATTGAACGTAAGACAGGAGCACGGGGTCTGCGGTCGATCATGGAAGATATTTTGCTCGATACCATGTTTGAGCTGCCGGGATTGGACAGTGTCGAAGAAGTCGTTGTGAACGAGGAATCAGTTAATGCTTCGGCTGCTCCGCTAATGATTCATGCTGATTCAAAGCAGGAACCCGCCAGCGCAGGTTAAGATTACTGAATTGGTAATACTTTAAAGCATCGCGGTCAGCGGCGTATCCATGCCGATGCTCGCATAATCTCTGCCGAGAGCGGGTTGATCTCTGGACTGTAGAACGCCCATGCGGCATACCGGCTATAGTGGTCTTTGAAAGGTCCAAGATGGGCATCCTGAATACACTTCTTCGTGCTGTAACATGGTGGAATAGCCAGACTTTGGGCACCCAGTTCTATACTTGGAGGCATGGCCAAAAAGTTGGCGAAGATGAACAGGGAAATGTCTTTTATCAGAATAAGGACGGCAAGCGGCGCTGGGTTATCTTCAATGGTGAGGCCGAAGCCAGCAGAGTGGACCCGGATTGGCATGGATGGCTCCATCACACTTGGAATGAACCACCAAATGAAGCTCCCTTGAAAAAGAAAACGTGGGAAAAACCGCATCAAGAAAACCTGACTGGCACGGATGCGGCCTATGCCCCAGCGGGTTCCATCCGCCGTGCAGATCCGATTGTGCGGCGAGATTACGAGGCCTGGCAGCCGGAGTAACAACATGGCAGAAAATGTCGGTGAAGTTCTGACTGGTAGCGCCGTCTTGGCCGTAGCAGCGGGCTTTTTGATTTACACATCTCAATTTGGCGGATTCGGTGGTGCCGGTGGTGACACTACCTACTCTGCGTCATTCAGATCGGCCGAAGGGGTGACCGTCGGAACGGATGTCCGGTTGGCTGGAGTTAAGGTTGGCAGTGTTCGTTCCCTGGAACTCGATCCCCAAACATTCCGTGCGAGTGCGGTGTTCTCGGTTGAGGATGAAGTCGGTTTGCCCGACGACACCGCAGTGGTTATCGCCTCGGAAGGGTTGCTCGGCGGTAGTTTTGTTGAAATTTTACCGGGTGGCTCTTTGGTTAACCTCGAACCAGGCGCCGAGATTGAAGACACTCAAAGTTCAGTTAGCATTGTGCAGTTGCTCCTAAAGTTTGTTTCCGGAGGAGACGAATGAACTGGAAAGCACTGGCAACGGTGTTTCTGGTGACGAGTAATTCTGCAGTGGCACAAGACGTCGTGATCACGTCACCGATCGATGGATCGCAAGTTTTTTTGGAGCAACCGGATGTCGCAGCCAATTCCGTTCACATCGCTCGCGCAACTGGGGCAACAGTACGTGGCCTCGACAAAGTGTCTGGCGAAGTTGTGGATATGGAGCTGGCAGTGGGCCAATCAAAAGATCTTGGCCGGATCGACATAAAACTCGGTGAATGTCGGTATCCTGAAGATAATCTGGCGGGCGAGGCATTCGCGTGGATCGAGGTTTCTGACTCGCTGAGGTCAGTAACAGTATTTGAAGGCTGGATGATCGCGTCCAGCCCGGCGCTTAACGCCCTTGATCATGCGCGTTATGACGTATGGATCATTCGCTGCACCAACGCTTGACGTCCGGTTTCAAGTTTTTTGGCGTGGATGCTTGTCTCCACAGAAATCGCTTCTGAAAGTTGCCTTCGATAATCGGCTCTTGAAATCTCGACTGCGCCAAGACTTTCCAAATGTGGCGTTATAAACTGCGCATCAAACAGTCGAAATTCACAGCGGCGTAGGTGATCGATCAACCAAGCCAGTGCAATTTTCGATCCGTCAGTGGCCCGAGAAAACATACTTTCACCGAAAAATGCGCCGCCAATCGATACTCCATAGACTCCACCCACAAGGTGTCCATCGCGGCGAATTTCTAGCGAATGAACGTGCCCAAGTTTGTGCAGCGAAAGCATTAATTCGCGGATCGTTCCGTTGATCCAAGTTTCTTCGCGATCAGCACAGGCATCCAAAACTGCTGCGAGGTCATGATTCAAGGCGACGCTGTAATCGGGTCGCCTCAGCCGCCGAGCAAGGGATTTAGAAATGTGAAAGCCGTCAAGTGGCAAAACCCCTCGACGCCTCGGATCAACCCAGAAAAGCTCCGGATCGTCCTGGCTTTCCGCCATCGGGAATATTCCCGAAGAATAGGCCATCAATAGTTGCTCAGACGAAATCGACATACGGGGTACTTCCGACGATTTCAGATGTAGGTGGTCGAACTACTCAAACGCGTCTTCCAGCCACTTTTCTAACCAGTGAATATTATAGTCGCCTGTTTGAATTGCCTCTTCCTGAAGCAACGCGGCAAAAAGCGGAACCGAAGTATCAATTCCATCAATAATCAACTCGGACAATGCGCGAGATAGACGCGCCAGTGCTTCCGGACGATCACGGCCTTGAACGATCAGTTTTCCAATCAGGCTGTCATAATATGGTGGGATCGAATAGCCGGCATACAGCGCCGAATCCATCCTAACGCCCAAGCCACCAGGTGCGTGGTACTGTGTTACTTTGCCGGGAGAAGGCGAGAAGTTTGGAAGCTTCTCTGCGTTAATCCGAATTTCGATGGCATGGCCTTCTACTTGCAGATCTTCCTGCTTGAACTCCATTGGTAGACCTGCAGCGACACGGATTTGCTCGCGAACAAGGTCCACATCGAAGATTCCCTCGGTCACGGGATGCTCAACCTGAAGTCGGGTGTTCATTTCGATGAAATAGAACTCATCATTTTTGTATAGAAATTCGATAGTTCCAGCACCGATGTAGTTGATATTCGCAACGGCCTCGGCGCAGACTTTGCCGATACGTGCGCGAGTTGCGGCGTCGATGGCGGGGCCTGGGGCTTCCTCGAATACCTTTTGGTGACGTCTCTGCAACGAGCAATCACGTTCGCCCAGGTGAACGGCATTTCCCTTCCCATCGCCAAACACTTGAATTTCGATGTGACGCGGGGTGCTGAGATACTTCTCAATATAAACTTCGTCGTTGCCGAAAGCTGATTTGCCTTCTGATCGAGCCGTTCGGAATGCGGTTTCCATTTCTTCGGCGTTCTTTGCCAATTTCATACCGCGCCCGCCGCCGCCAGCGGTGGCTTTGATAATAACTGGATATCCGATGTCTTCGCCAACTTTGTAAGCATCTTCCAACGTCGGAACGCCGCCATCAGAACCGGGCACGCAAGGAACACCCAGTTTCTTCATCGTGTCTTTGGCTGTAATTTTATCACCCATAACGCGGATATGTTCCGCCGACGGGCCAATAAACGTGATTTCGTGATCTTTGACGATCTGCACGAAGTTCGCATTTTCACTCAGAAACCCGTATCCAGGGTGTATCGCTTGCGCGCCGGTGATCTCGCATGCCGAAATGATCGCTGGCACAGACAAATAGCTATGCATACTGGATGGGGGACCGATGCAAACACTTTCGTCGGCCATCCGCACGTGCATAGCGTCAGCGTCAGCGGTCGAATGAACTGCAACAGACTTGATGCCCATTTCGCGGCAGGCACGGATCACGCGCAGCGCTATTTCGCCCCGGTTGGCGATTAGGATTTTGTCGAACATCGGCTGCCCTTACTCGACGATCATCAGAGGAGCGCCAAATTCAACGGGCGCGCCGTCTTCGACCAACACCCGTTTGACTGTGCCTGATTTAGGTGCAGGAATTTGGTTCATAGTTTTCATGGCTTCGATAATCAGCAAAGTCTGACCTTCGCTGACTTTGTCGCCGACTTTCACAAATGCATCGGTTCCAGGTTCGGCGGCCAAATAAACAGTACCAACCATTGGCGAGGAAACTGCTCCAGGATGTGCTGCCGGATCTTCGGGCGCGTCTGACGCTGGTGCGGCATGCGCAGCCGCCGGGATCGCGGCGGGCGCTGCTGAGGCAACTGGAGCGACAGGCGCTGCCGGAACTGCGACAGCTGCAACCGAGGAAATTCGACTGACACGCACATTTAAACTACCGTCTTCAGGATATTCGCGTTTGACCTGCAATTCGCTCAGATCGTTTTCGCGCAGCATTTCGGCCAGTGCTTTAATAAAGTCGACGTCAGCGTCGTGTGATTTCTTGGTCATTCTCGTCCTCTGCGCTTCGCGGCTTTCCGGCCGACGTATTGTTTCCATGCTTATACGCAAGGGTATTGGCAAGGGGAAGTAATTGGTTTCAGTGATTTTGAATTTCAAAAATTTACCAGTTGATAAAAAATTGAGATGTGGCAGTGTTAGAGCAACGACGAACAGGGAGAGCGCGATGTCAAATTCGCCACGTACCTCGGGTGTTGAACCGGGACGGTTGTCAAACGAGAAACTTGCCGAGAACTTCGGCGACCTTCATGCGCCGTATGACCCGCATGAGGCTATGGTGGCGGCGGACCGCTGTTACTTTTGCTACGACGCGCCCTGTGTGACGGCTTGTCCAACGACGATCGATATCCCGCTGTTCATTCGTCAGATCCAGGCAGACAACTCGGATGGCGCGGCAAAGACGATCTTTGACCAAAATATTTTGGGTGGAATGTGCGCGCGTGTTTGTCCAACCGAGACCCTTTGCGAAGAGGCGTGCGTGCGGGAAGCTGCCGAAGGCAAACCAGTTGAAATTGGTCGTCTTCAAAGATTTGCCACTGACGGGCTCATGGCCAAAGGTGATCACCCATATCAACGGGGTGTCGCGACGGGTAAAAAAGTGGCGGTTGCGGGGGCGGGTCCAGCGGGGTTGGCTTGCGCGCATCGGTTGGCGACCAAAGGTCATGAAGTGGTGTTGTTTGACGCTCGTCATAAACCGGGTGGTCTGAATGAATATGGCATTGCGAGCTATAAAACAGTCGGTGGATTTGCACAGGCCGAAGTGGATTGGCTTCTAAAAGTCGGTGGCATCTCCATTGAGTATGGACGGCGACTTGGAGAGGGCGGGCTGGCTCTGGATAGTCTTGCAGATGACTTTGACGCGGTTTTTCTTGGCATAGGTTTGGCCGGAGTGAATGCTTTGCGGGCCGATGGTGAAGATAAGCAAAATGTCAGTGATGCCGTTGATTTTATTTCTGATTTGCGCCAAGCGACCGATCTTTCCTCCCTGCCGGTCGGGCGCAATGTTGTGGTGATCGGCGGCGGTATGACCGCCGTCGACGCTGCTGTTCAGTCGAAGTTGCTTGGGGCGGAGTCGGTGACCATTGCTTACAGACGCGATCAGTCGCGTATGTCTGCCAGCCGGTTCGAGCAAGATCTGGCGACGTCGAAGGGGGTGCGGTTGTTGTTCAATGCGCAACCTTTAGCGGTGCACGGCAATGGTGCAGTTCAGGAAATCGAGTTTGCATATACTGAAGACGACGGAAACGGTTTAAAGACAACGGACGAAACTTTCCGACTTGCTGCCGATCAAGTATTCAAGGCCATCGGTCAACAGTTAGAAGGCGTGCCAGATGGACTTTCCATTGAGGCAGGTAAAGTAGCAGTCAGTGAACAAGGCCGCACCAGTCGCGATGGTGTTTGGGCAGGGGGTGACTGTGCTTCTGGCGGTGACGATTTAACGGTGACAGCGGTGGCCGAAGGACGCGACGCGGCTGAAGACATTCACATGTATCTTATGGAGACGATGGGCCGATACCAGCCTGACGGAGGACACATAAATGGCTGATCTTTCAACGAATTTCGTAGGCATCAAAAGCCCGAACCCGTTTTGGCTGGCGTCGGCGCCACCCACTGACAAAGAATACAACGTGCGCCGCGCGTTTGAGGCCGGTTGGGGCGGCGTGGTCTGGAAAACACTGGGGCTGGATCCGCACATCGTGAATGTGAATGGTCCCCGGTATGGCGTGATTTATGGCGCAGATCGCCGGGTTTTGGGTATCAACAATATCGAGTTGATTACGGATAGACCGCTGGAAACCAATCTTCGCGAGATCAAACAGGTGAAGCGTGACTATCCGGATCGCGCGGTTGTGGTCAGCTTGATGGTTCCGTGCGAGGAATGGGCGTGGAAAGAGATCCTGCCAAAGGTTGAAGACACTGACGCCGATGGCATTGAGCTGAACTTCGGATGCCCGCATGGCATGAGTGAACGCGGTATGGGGGCGGCTGTCGGTCAGGTGCCCGAATATATCGAGATGGTGACGCGATGGTGCAAAGCCAACACGCGGATGCCGGTTTTGGTGAAGTTGACGCCGAACATTACGGATGTTCGCTATCCGGCGCGGGCCGCGAATGCGGGTGGGGCGGATGGCGTCAGCCTGATCAATACGATCTCGTCAATCACCTCGGTGAACCTGGATACGATGTCACCGGAGCCGTCGATCGACGGTAAGGGAAGTCATGGCGGCTATTGCGGCGCGGCGGTGAAGCCGATTGCCCTAAACATGGTTGCCGAGATTGCGCGGGATGCTGAGACAGCGAAATTGCCGATCAGCGGGATCGGTGGCGTTACCACCTGGCGGGACGCGGCGGAGTTTCTTGCGCTGGGGGCTGGTAATGTGCAGGTCTGCACGGCGGCTATGGTCTATGGATTTGAGATCATTAAGGAATTGAACGCTGGCTTGAGTGGTTGGATGGATGAAAAAGGATATACATCGGTCGATCAGGTCTCGCGTCGTGCGGTGCCGAATGTGACGGATTGGCAGTATCTGAACCTGAATTATGTGACAAAAGCTCGGATTGACCCGGAGGCTTGTATCAAGTGTGGCCGTTGTTTTGCGGCCTGCGAAGATACCTCGCATCAGGCGATTGTCATGAAGCCGGGTCGCGTGTTCGAAGTGATAGACGAAGAATGTGTGGCCTGTAACCTATGTGTCGATGTTTGCCCGGTCGAGGATTGCATAACGATGGAGGAATTGCAGCCCGGCGATCTGGACAAGCGGACCGGTAAGGTGGTTGAGGCAGATTATGCCAATTGGACAACGCATCCAAACAACCCGTCTGCCAAGGCAGCCGAGTAACTATCCACGTTTGTCGACGCTTGCGGGTTCCGCAGGCTCGGATATTGACTTGGCCGTGGCAAACGTTGTTGCGGCCATTTCTATGATCGCTTGTCGTTGCCGGTTGACCTCCGGTTCGAGTTCGGATGGTTTCGTTTCTGGCGGAGCGTCCGAGAGGCTTTCTTCTTTCTCATGGACTGAAATATCACGGTCGTCGCTACCGGACGATTGCATTTCCTTGGGCTCCATCGCGACGCGCGCTTGCCGCTCCAATATGCTTTCCTCAAAAGCTGGGTGTGGTCCGGCGGTTAGCTGTTCACGCGGCACGCGGCGGGAGCGTTCAGCCGTTTCCTGATCCCGCATCCTTGGGGCGACGTTGGATTGTTCTGCGGCGTCAATGGCGCGCGCAGTCTCGGTCTTTACATTGGCCACACTTACTTCGCCCGAACTAGAGCGTGGCGCCCCAACCATTGCGGGCTGGGCAGCTTTGGCGGCGGTTTGAACAGTTACAGATGGTTGTAGTGTAACTGTCGGCGTTTGAATGGCTGGCAGCATCTTCACGATCCTTACCGAGGCCCCCAATGGTTCATCACTCTAGAGCAAACGTGTGAAGGACCCCTTAACGCTCCGTCGGCGTGAGCGCGCGCGTAAACATCGCGGTCAAAAACGCATCCGCATCGCCAAAATGCGAGCCACCATCCGGGGCGAGAATACCCTGTACCTGTACATCGAAATCAGCATAGTGCTGGGTCGTGGACCAGATCGAGAAAATCAGATGGTGGGGGTCGAGGTCGGCAAGTTGTCCGGCGTCGATCCAGGCCTGTATCAATGCCGCTTTCTCGTCGACCAATGTCTTCAATGGCCCTTCGATCTGGTCGAGAATGCGCGGGGCACCTTGCACAATTTCATTGGCAAAAAGGCGGCTTTCTCGGGGAAACTGACGACTCATCTGAAGTTTGCGCCGCATATACCCAACGATCTCAGCGATGGGTTCGCCATCGCTTTTCAGCGCGCGCAGGGGATCCAACCAGGTGTCGAGTAGTGTCGATAAGAGTTCGGTGTAGATCGCTTCTTTTGACGTGAAATAGTAGAGCACGTTCGGTTTTGAAAGACCCGCAACGCCGGCGATCTTGTCCAGCGTTGCGCCGCGAAAGCCCTCGGCAGAGAAGACTTCTAGCGCGGCTTCTAGAATCGCCTGACGGTTTTTCTTTTGTATCCTGGTCTGTGGTCTTTCGACGTTCAAACGAAGCTCCGATTCTTTTCGCACCAAGGTCCTATTTCGCCTATACTTTGGACAAACGCAAAAGGGCAAAGGGGCGCTTGACTGGTTCCCTTGCTCTGCTAGCGTGTTCCTGACCAAATGGTCAAACATTTTGAGCGCCTGCGCAAGATAGGTGTCAAAGGGGCCGCAAATCCGGTCCTAACAATGGGAGAGATTGTATGGCCGCACCAGCAGCGAACATGAAGATCGATGGTGACAGGCTGTGGGACAGCCTGATGGAGATGGCCAAGATTGGGCCTGGTATTGCGGGTGGCAACAATCGGCAAACGGTGACGGATGAAGACGCCGAAGGGCGCGCTCTGTTTCAGAAATGGTGCGAGGATGCGGGCTGCACGATGGGTGTGGACCAGATGGGCACGATGTTCATGCGGCGTGAGGGGACGGACCCAGAAGCGCTGCCGGTTTATGTGGGCTCTCACCTGGACACGCAGCCGACGGGCGGCAAATACGACGGGGTATTGGGCGTATTGGGCGGGTTGGAGATTGTCCGCACGTTGAACGATCTGGACATCAAGACCAAGCACCCGATTGTGGTGACAAACTGGACGAATGAAGAGGGCACACGATATGCGCCGGCGATGCTGGCCTCGGGTGTGTTTGCGGGCAAGCACACGCTGGACTGGGCCTATGATCGCACCGATGCGCAAGGCACCAAGTTTGGCGATGAATTGAAGCGGATTGGCTGGCAAGGCGATGAGCCGGTTGGCAGCCGCGATATGCATGCGTTCTTTGAGCTGCACATTGAGCAAGGGCCGATCCTGGAGGCCGAGGGCAAGGACATCGGCGTTGTGACCCATGGTCAGGGGCTGCGCTGGATTGAATGCACGGTGACGGGCAAGGAGAGCCATACCGGGTCGACCCCGATGCATATGCGTAGGAACGCCGGGCGTGGATTGGCCTTGGTGACCGGGCTGGTGCACGAGATTGCGATGAAGAACCAACCCAACGCCGTGGGGGCGATTGGGCATGTGGATGTCTATCCGAACTCGCGCAATATCATCCCCGGTAAGGTGGTGTTCACGGTGGATATGCGGACGCATATACTGGACAAGCTGAACAGTATGGTGGACGAGCTGATGGAGCGCGCGCCAAAACTGTGTGAAGAAATTGAAGTTGGCTTCGAGGCTGAAATCGTTGGGCAATTCGACCCGCCTGCGTTTGATGTTGGCTGCGTGGCTGCGGTGCGGAATGCGGCCGAGCGGTTGGGCTATTCCCACATGGATATCGTTTCAGGTGCTGGGCATGATGCCTGCTGGGTTAACGATGTGGCGCCGACGGCGATGGTCATGTGTCCGTGCGTGGACGGGCTGTCGCATAATGAGGCCGAGGATATCTCGAAGGAGTGGGCGACGGCGGGGACGGACGTTCTGTTCCATGCGGTGGTTGAGACGGCGGAGATTGTAGAGTGAACGCACACGACGTTATCGACGAAACGCAAATACGCATCGACCTTGCGGCAGCGCTTCGGTTGGCCTGTCGGGCTGACTGGCACGAGGGGGTGGCGAACCATTTTTCGGCTGCGGTGTCTTCGGATGGGCGGAAGTTTTTGGTGAACCCGCGGTGGGTGCATTGGAGTCGGGTCAGGGCGTCTGATCTGGTTCTGTGTGACGCGGATGATCCTGCGACGATGGAACGCCCGGATGCGCCGGATCCGTCGGCGTGGTCGATCCATTCCGCACTGCACCGGAACTTGCCGCAGGCGCGGGTGGCGCTGCATATTCATCCACCATATGCCACGGCCCTGTGCGGGTTGAAGGATCCGACAATCAAGCCGATTGATCAGGTAACTGCACGGTTTTACAAGCGTTTAGCTTATGATCTGAGTTTTGGTGGTATTGCAACCGGCGAAGAAGAAGGCGGGCGGATTGCGGGTGCGATCGGCGACCAAAATGCCGTTATGATGGGTAACCACGGGGTGACGACCTTGGGGGCCTCGGTGGCTGAAGCCTTTGATGCAATGTATCATCTGGAGCGGGCCTGCCGCACGATGGTTCTGGCTTATTCCACAGGGCAAGAGTTGAATGTGATGGGTGACAATCTGGCAGAAGAGACGGCCGCTGAGTGGGAAACATACGCGGATGCGGAGTTGGCTCATTTTTCAGAGATGAAGCGGATACTCTATATCGAGGCACCGGATTACAAAGATTGAAATACCCGGGGCTCTGCCCCGGACCCCGGGATATTTCCGGGCCAATAATGAGAATAGGGGAGCGTTATGAGCACGGTTATCAAGAACGGCACGGTTGTGACGGCGGATTTGTCTTATGAGGCGGATGTTCTGGTTGAAGGTGGCCGGATTGTTGAGATTGGTCAGGGGCTTAGAGGCGACGAGGAGCTGGATGCGGCTGGGTGTTATGTGATGCCGGGCGGGATTGATCCCCATACACATCTGGAGATGCCGTTCATGGGGACGTATTCCACGGACGACTTTGAAAGCGGGACGCGGGCGGCTTTGGCGGGGGGCACGACGATGGTTGTGGACTTTGCGTTGCCGTCGCCGGGGCAGGGTCTGCACGACGCTTTGGCGATGTGGCACAACAAATCGACGCGGGCCAATTGTGACTATTCCTACCACATGGCGGTGACCTGGTGGGGGGAGCAGGTGTTCAACGAGATGGCATCGGTTATCGAGAAGGAGGGCATCACAACCTTCAAGCATTTCATGGCCTATAAGGGCGCTTTGATGGTGAATGATGACGAAATGTATGCTTCATTTCAACGGCTTGCGGAGCTTGGCGGCATTGCCATGGTGCATGCTGAGAACGGGGATGTTGTGGCTGAGCTGAGTGCGAAGCTGCTGGCAGAGGGGAACACCGGTCCGGAGGCGCATGCCTATTCGCGGCCCGCTCAAGTGGAAGGCGAGGCAACAAACCGGGCGATCATGATCGCGGATATGGCCGGTGTGCCGCTTTATGTTGTGCATACGTCCTGCGAGGACGCGCACGAGGCCATTCGCCGTGCCCGGATGCAGGGCAAGCGCGTTTGGGGTGAGCCGCTGATCCAGCATCTGACGCTGGATGAGAGCGAATATTTCAACAAGGACTGGGACCATGCCGCACGCCGCGTGATGTCGCCCCCGTTCAGGAACAAAAAACATCAGGACAGTCTGTGGGCCGGGCTTCAATCCGGGTCTTTGTCTGTGGTTGCCACCGATCATTGTGCCTTTACCACCGATCAAAAACGGACCGGGGTTGGCGATTTCACCAAAATTCCCAACGGCACTGGCGGTCTGGAAGACCGGATGCCGATGCTTTGGACCAATGGAGTTAACACGGGGCGGTTAACACCAAATGAATTTGTCGCGGTCACCAGCACAAATATCGCCAAGATCCTGAATTGTTATCCAAAAAAGGGCGCTATTCTGATTGGGGCGGATGCGGATATTGTGGTTTGGGATCCTGAGAAAGAAAAGACGATCACTGCGTCATCTCAGGAATCGGCTATTGATTACAACGTGTTCGAGGGCAAAGCTGTGAAAGGTTTGCCGCGGTTCACGCTAACGCGGGGCCATGTTGCGGTTCATGACGGTGAGGTTCGCACCCAGGAAGGCCACGGGAAGTTTGTGCGGCGCGAGCCGAACACGCCTGTAAATAAGGCACTGTCGAGTTGGAAAGAACTGACCTCTCCAAGACCTGTTGAGCGCACAGGTATTCCGGCGACGGGGGTTTGATGGACGGCGCCTTGGCGACAGATGGAGTTGTGAAGAACGTGGCAGATACCCCTGTAATTGCAGCGAAAAACCTGTCTTTGACTTTCCAGACCGGAGACGGGCCGGTGCATGCGTTGAAGGACGTGGACCTTGAGATCAGCAAGGGTGAATTCGTTTCTTTTATTGGGCCTTCGGGGTGTGGGAAGACGACATTGCTGAGGGCGATTGCGGCTTTGGAGCATCCGACGGGCGGGGATCTGAGTGTCAATGGAATGAGCCCGGATGAGGCGCGGCAGGCGCGGGCTTATGGGTATGTGTTTCAGGCGGCGGGGTTGTATCCGTGGCGGACGATAGAAGGAAATATCCGATTACCTCTTGAAATCATGGGGTTTTCCAAGACTGAGATGAATGAGCGTATTGTTCGCGTTTTGGAATTGGTGGAGCTTTCCGGGTTTGGCAAGAAATATCCCTGGCAATTGTCGGGCGGGATGCAGCAGCGCGCCTCAATTGCGCGGGCTTTGGCGTTTGATGCCGACATTCTGTTGATGGACGAACCTTTCGGGGCGCTGGATGAGATCGTGCGGGATCGACTTAATGAAGAGCTTTTAAGTCTTTGGATGCGAACAGAAAAAACGATTGGCTTTGTGACTCATTCGATCCCTGAAGCGGTCTATTTGTCGACTAAAATCGTGGTGATGAGCCCGCGTCCGGGACGCATTACGGATGTGATTGAAAGCCCGCTTCCGCGGGAGCGAACACTGGATATTCGCGATACGCCGGAGTTCATCGAGATCGCACATCGGGTGCGTGATGGGCTGCGCGCCGGGCATGGAGATGAGCTGTGAAGGGCTGTCTGTATCGCGTCGGTATCACGTCGGTATTACGTCGGTGGACCCGCACGCATGGTTCAGACTTCGGTAAGGGGTCGCGATGAGCGAAGTGGCCACGCAAACAGTTGGCGACCTGTCCCATCGGGCGGGGAACCGTGTTGTCGAATGGCTTCGCCAAACGGCAATGCCTGTATTGGCGGTGGTCGGGGTCATTCTGGCGGTTTGGTATCTGGCCGTGGTGCCGATGAATATTAAAGAAGTTTTGACGGCGCAGGAACGGGCAGGGGCTGAAGTGGTTCCCCCGACGGCTAAGGAACGTCGTGACGCCGGGCGGTTTGGTTTGGTGTTCAACAACTTTGATCTGATCGGGTCGAGTTGGTCGATGGATCGGTCGCGACTTCCCGCACCGCATCAGGTTGCGGGCGAGCTTTGGAAATCGACCTGGGTAGAGGAAACGACGGGGCGGCGTGGGATCGTGCGCTCGGGGTCATTTTCGAACCGGTCTTTGGTTTATCATGGTGGCGTGACGTTACTGGCGACGGTGCTGGGGTTTGTGATCGGGTCGGGTTTGGGTGTGCTGTTGGCAGTAGGCATCGTCTACAACCGTGCGATGGATATGAGCGTGATGCCCTGGGCGATTATTTCCCAGACCATTCCGATCGTCGCGCTGGCGCCGATGATTATCGTGGTTCTTTACTCGGTCGGGTTGTCAGGGTTGGTCGCCAAGGCTGTGATCAGCGCCTATCTGTCGTTCTTCCCGGTGGTTGTGGGCATGGTGAAGGGTTTGCGGTCGCCGGATGCGATGCAGATGGATCTGCTCAGGACTTATAGTGCCAATGCGAACCAATCGTTCTGGAAGCTGCGGTTACCGGCCTCGGTGCCATATCTGTTTGCGTCGCTGAAGATTGGGATTGCAGCGTCTTTGGTGGGTGCCATTGTCGGCGAATTGCCGGTGCAACGCGGCGGATTGGGCGCGCGGATGCTGGGCGGGTCGTATTATGGGCAAACGGAGCAGATCTGGGCGGCGTTGTTGGTGGCGGCAGTTATGGCGGCGGGCCTGGTCTGGTTGATCGGATGGCTTGAAAGGCGGACTTTGCGGGCGATGGGGGTTCAGGCGTGACCTTGATCGTTCTGGCATTTGTAGTTTGGGGAGCCGCGTGGTTTTTGAACGTGCGGTTGGCACACGGGCCGATGGCTGGAAGCCAAGTTGTGCGGACAGGCGTGCCGCTCATCTTCGGGGCAACAATTCTGATCGCATGGGAACTGCTGGTGCGGGGGCTTGAGATTGATTTGGTGATCCTGCCGCCACCGTCTTTGGTTATACAAACTTTTCTGGCGAACCTGCCGACACTCTGGTCGGACTTTGTGCAGACGATATTGAAAGGCGCATTGTCGGGATATGTTTTTGGCATTCTGGCCGCGCTTGGGGTCGCCATTCTGGTGGATCGTTATGATTATCTGCGCCGCGGTTTGTTACCGGTGGGGAACTTCATGGCCGCACTACCGATTGTCGGCACCGCGCCCATTCTGGTGATGTGGTTTGGCTTTGACTGGCAGTCGAAGGCGGCTGTGGTCGTGGTGATGGTGTTTTTCCCAATGCTGGTGAACACGGTTGCCGGGCTGGCGGATACCAGTTCGATGCAGCGCGATCTGATGCGGACTTATTCGGCAAGTTATTGGCAGACCCTGTTTGCCTTGAGGTTCCCGGCGGCCTTGCCATTCATCTTTAATGGGCTGAAAATTTCTGCAACGCTGGCGCTTATCGGCGCTATTGTGGCCGAATTCTTTGGATCGCCCACTGTGGGGCTTGGCTTTCGCATCAATGCTTCGCTTGGGCAATTATCGCTGGATATGGTCTGGTCGGTGATCATCGTGGCAGCGATCTCGGGATCGCTGCTGTATGGACTTTTGACTTTACTGGAGCGGCGGCTGACCTTTTGGCATCCGTCGCAACGCAAATAAAAACTGAACCAACTAAGGGGAGATACAATATGAAACATATTCTGACAGGCGCGATGGCGCTGGGTCTGACGGCAGGATCGGCATTTGCGGCCGACGAAGTTCGCCTTCAGTTGCAGTGGGTCACGCAAGCGCAGTTTGCGGGGTATTACGTGGCGCTGGACAACGGGTATTACGAAGAAGAGGACCTTGACGTCACCATTCTGCCGGGTGCGCCTGATATTGCTCCGCCCCAGGTTCTTGCCGGCGGCGGCGCGGATGTGATGCTGAACTGGATGCCGTCTGCCTTGGCCGCGCGCGAAAAGGGTTTGCCAGTTGTGAACATCGCGCAGCCGTTTAAGTCTTCCGGCCTGATGCTGACCTGCTGGAAAGACACTGGCATCACCGGTCCGCAGGATTTTAAAGGCAGGACCATTGGTGTCTGGTTCTTTGGTAACGAATATCCGTTCCTGAGCTGGATGAGCCAGGAAGGTATCTCGACTGCTGGCGGCGACGATGGTGTGACAGTCTTGAAGCAAGGCTTTAACGTAGATCCGCTGCTGCAGCGTCAAGCTGATTGTGTTTCGACGATGACTTACAACGAATACGGTCAAGTGTTGGATGCGGGCGTTGGCGAAGACGAGCTTGTGACTTTCAAATATGAGGACATGGGCGTTTCGACGTTGGAAGATGGCATCTATGTGCTGGAAGAAAACCTTGCTGATCCGGCCTTCAAAGACAAGATGGTGCGGTTTGTGCGCGCCTCGATGAAGGGTTGGAAGTGGGCAGAAGCGAACCCGGGCGAGGCGGCATCTATCGTCTTGGACAACGACGAGACCGGGGCCCAGACAGAAGCGCATCAGGTGCGGATGATGGGCGAGATCGCCAAACTGACCGCAGGCTCGGACGGATCGCTTGATCCGGCGGACTTTGATCGCACGGTGGCGACTTTGTTGGCAGGAGGCTCTGATCCGGTGATCACGGCAGCACCTGTTGGTGCCTGGACCCATGACATCACGGATGCTGCGCTGAAGTGAGTCAATTAGAGTGAGCGAAGCGGCGGCCCTTTTCAGGGTCGCCGTTTCTGTTTCTGGGTCACTGATGGTTCGATCATGTTCTCGGCTGAGGAGAAGAACCTTTGGGCCGAAGATGAGTATGGTGCGGATTTGCGGTTGCAAATGGATGTGGCGCTGGACTCGCTAGCGATGCCAGCCAATACCGACCCTGAGTGTCAGGGCAATGCCTGCGACGGGATTGGCCTGATCTACGATTATCTGTTTTTTCAGACTGGTCGAGAGTCGATCATGACTTTGACAGGCCTTGGCGATCTTGTCGGTCTTATTGGCGGTATGTCGATATATCCGACTGATCTTTCGCAGCCGCCGCAGCTTGGATTGGGTGGGAGCTGGTTTAATCACCCGGATAATCTGAACAGCGATGGTTTCGCGACCTGGATCGAATGGTGGCTTAGCCCGATCATCCTGGATTGTGACGAGGCTTGTTTTCAGGTTGCGGATACTAAAATTCCAAGTCTTGGTGGCTCGGGCGACATTAACTGGTTGCTTGGCGATCCGGTAACCCGGGTACCGCTGCCTGCGGCTGGTTGGGTGTTGTTGGCTGGGACCGGCGGCTTGACAGCAATGCGTCGCAGAAGAGCTAAGATCGTCGGAGTATCTGAAGATTAACGCGCGTTTTCGGTTGAAGGCGCGCGTTTCTTATTTGCAGGTTTGTGCCTATTGCGCGCCGCCTGGAGCAAAAATTCGCTGTGCGCAAAATTTGCTATTGGTTGTAATAATTCTGTAGCTTATCTGGGCTATTGAGCGTGGGACAAACCTGCGCCGAGGCAGGCAGATGAGTTTAGAAAAATGGCAGAAGTATTGCGACTGGCCCTTAAGGGGCCTCAGCATCGACGTCGGGCGATAGAAGCTTGGCGGAAATGGTGGCGTCGGGCGTTGTAGCGTCTGAATATAGAATATTGATTGGCGAGCCCTTTGCTCGTGGATCTGTGGCGCGCGCTGTCAGCCTGGCTGGCATGCGGCTGGCCAAATCATTGACGATTGCGAACGACAGAACCGCCAGGCCCCATATAGATCACTGATTGCCAAGAGGTGCTGGCGATTGCGCAATTCGTTTCCTTTAGATCTCGGTTTACCTGTTTGTGACGTTGATCTTTAGAAGAGGAGCGTTCTGCGGGCGTTCGACTGATCCAAAATCTCTTGAACAATGTGCTTAACATGCGTTTGCCTTTTGCCTGACTGTTCTCAATGAGACGTTAGGCAATGAATTCGCGTGACCGTGAGGGCCAGAAATGCCAAAAAGGGGGCAGATTCACCATTTTGGGGAGGTGGAAGGGGCATGCCCGTATCTGTTGGTCTTGTTGCCACACCTGAAGCCAGTGCATCGAGTTTGTTTGGACTGTTCGACACGCTAATGGCGGCGGGCCGGGATTGGGAATTTCTAGTCAGCGGTGCTACAGCAGATCCAGTTTTCGACGTGAAAGTGGTTGGGCCGAGCCTGGAGCCTTTTCAGTGTGGCAGCGGAATGCGCATTGCCCCGGACGTTACGTTTGGCGCTGAACCTCATTTTGAAATCGTCATTGTTCCGGGTCTGACCTTGTCGCCGCATGAGCGAATTAGCCCCGACAACCATCCGGGACTGGCTTGGATCAAGTCACTGGATCCCGCGAAGACACGCACAACATCTGCCTGCACGGGTGCGGTCTATCTGGCCGAGGCTGGATTGCTGAATGGTGTCGAGGCGACGACCCATTGGGCATGGGAAGATCTGTTCGTCCGAGAATACCCCGGCGTCAGATTACGAACGGATCGCGGGTTGTGCTTTGCGGATGCCGACAAGGGGGCTGTGACATCGGGAGGGACGACCGGCTGGCAAGAGTTGGCGCTGTTTCTGATCGCCCATTATGGCGACACCCAGCGTGCGGCCCGTGCGGCCAAAATCTGGTTGATGGCAGATCGGGGCGAGCTTCAGGCCCCCTATACGTCGATGATCCGTTCGATGCCTCATGATGACACCGCTATTCAGGTCGCGCAGGGCTGGATTGCTGACAACTATGGGATGGAAAATCCGGTCAAGGCGATGGTCCAGCAAGCAGGATTGCCGCCAACGACATTTGCGCGGCGGTTTAAGAGAGCCACTGGGAAGTCGCCGCAGGACTATGTTCTGGCGGTTCGGATCGAAGAGGCGCGGCAATTACTTGAAACCACAACCGCGCCGGTTGCAGAAATTGGCGAAGAAGTTGGGTATGTTGATACGCCGTCATTTCGACGTGTCTTTAAGCGAAAGACCGGTATCTCGCCTGCAGAGCATCGCAAAATGTTCGGTCAGGCCCGATTCCAGCGGTATTCTTGAGGCGGGCTTAGCGTCTGTGAAACTGTTTCTGGGACGGAGTCGATGGTCGGCGACTGAGCACGAGGTGCGAACAATGAAAGTCGCACAATGGTAAGGCTGATCATTTGCTGGCAAGCTGAGTAGTTGGTATATCTTTTTCCGACGTTTCCTTGAAGCTCAGTGTGTTGGACGTTGCCATCGCTAGACAAGTTATCGTCAGCATGAACACCAGAAATAGGGCGGGAACGATTGGGCGATGTTGAGGTTCGGTTTGCTGTGTCATGTTTTGGCTTCGAATTGTTCATAGGGTTGAACGTTTCGGTGCCAGAGTTCCGTCGACGGTCAGTGGGTTTTTGTGTCGCTGCAAGAAAAAGGCCCGCGATTGGCGGGCCTCTTTGTCAGCAATATGGTTTGACTATGCCCGGTTCATCCGGTTTTCGATCAGGTCATCCACCACTTCGGGTTCGGCCAGCGTCGAGGTGTCGCCGAGCGAGCCGAAATCATCTTCGGCGATTTTGCGTAAGATACGGCGCATGATCTTTCCCGAGCGGGTTTTTGGCAGGCCGGGGGCGAATTGCAGCAAGTCGGGTTTGGCAATTGGGCCGATTTCTGTGCGGACCCAGGTTTCAAGCTCTTTGCGCAACTCTTCCGAGGCTGTTTCGCCGCCCATCAGTGTCACATAGGCGTAGATGCCCTGTCCCTTGATGTCGTGGGGATAGCCGACCACCGCGCTTTCGGCGACCTTTGGATGCGCGACCAGAGCGCTTTCAACCTCGGCGGTGCCCATGCGGTGACCTGAGACGTTGATCACGTCATCGACGCGGCCGGTGATCCAGTAGTACCCGTCATCGTCCCGCCGACAACCGTCGCCGGTGAAGTAGTAATTCTTGTAATCTGCGAAATAGGTTTTCTCGAACCGTTCATGATCTCCCCAGACGGTGCGCATCTGGCTTGGCCAGCTGTCCTTGATGCAAAGAACACCTTCGGCGGCGGTACTGGATATTTCCTCACCGGATTGCGGCTCGAGGATCACTGGTTGGATGCCGAAGAACGGGAACGTGCAGGAACCTGGTTTGGTGGCAGTGGCACCGGGCAGGGGTGTCATCAGGTGACCGCCGGTTTCAGTTTGCCACCAGGTGTCGACGATAGGAACGTTCCCCTTGCCGACAACCTCGTGATACCAGTTCCAGGCTTCGGGATTAATGGGTTCGCCAACGGTGCCGAGGACTTTCAGGTCGGACAGGTCGTAAGGTTCGACAAACTCGGAGCCTTTGCCCATGAGTGCTCGGATCGCGGTCGGAGCGGTGTAGAACTGGTTGACTTTGTGCTTTTCGCAGACGGCCCAGAAGCGCCCGGCGTCAGGGTAGGTGGGCACGCCTTCGAACATCAGTGTCGTCGCGCCATTGGCCAATGGTCCGTAGACGATGTAGCTGTGGCCGGTCACCCATCCGACATCTGCTGTGCACCAGTAGATATCGCCGTCGTGGTAATCGAAGGTGTATTCGTGGGTCATCGCGGCATAGACGATGTAACCGCCTGTGGTGTGGACGACGCCTTTAGGCATGCCGGTAGAGCCCGACGTATAGAGGATGAACAGCGGGTCTTCTGCGTTCATCTCTTCGGGGGGGCAATCGCCGCTGACTTCGGCCTGACGTTCGTGCAGCCAGTGGTCGCGACCTACGGTCATGTCAACATTGCCGCCAGTGCGCTGAACGACCAGCATTTGAGTGTCCGAAGTGATCTTCGCGAACGCTTTGTCTGCGTTTGTTTTCAGCGGCGTGTTGCGCCCGCCGCGCGGAGCTTCGTCCGCGGTGATAACAACTTTTGCCTGACAGCCATCCACGCGCGCCGCCAATGCGTCGGGTGAAAAGCCAGCGAATACGATCGAATGGATGGCCCCGATCCGGGCTGAAGCCAGCATCGCGTATGCTGCTTCGGGGATCATCGGCATATAGAGAACCACGCGGTCGCCTTTGCCGACGCCCAGCTCTTTCAGAACATTAGCGAACTTGCAGACGTTTTGGTGCAGGTCGTTGTACGTGATGTGCTGGGCATCAACGTTGGGATCATCGGGTTCCCAGATGATTGCTGTTTGATCGCCGCGTTTGGCCAGATGCCGGTCAATACAATTGGCAGATACGTTTAGGGTTCCGTCATCGAACCAACGGATGTCGATATTGCCGGGGGCAAAGCTGGTGTTTTTGACCTTGGAGTAGGGTTTGATCCAATCGATGCGCCGGCCGTGCTCACCCCAGAATGCCTCGGGATCACTGACGGAGGCGGCGTACATTTCTTCATACTTTGCACTGTCGGCATGTGCGTTGGACGCAATTTCGTCCGTGGGTAAATACGTGCCGTTTTTGATTTCCAGCATCGGTCCCTCCAGGGTCGTTCTATTTTTTGGTTCACTGACGTCAGTTAAGTCTGACGAGCGCGATCATATGGCCAGATATTGGGCGCGCAACTTCTCGTCTTCCAGCACTTTTTGCGCGGAATCGTCATAAACGACCCGCCCGGTGTCCAGAATTACCGCTCGATCCGCCAGTTTCAGGGCGGCGACGGCGTTTTGTTCGACGATGATCGTGGTAATGCCCTGATCGCGGATGATGCCCAAAGTCTTGGCAATCTCCTGCACGATAACAGGGGCAAGGCCTTCGTATGGCTCGTCCAGAAGCAAGACTTTGATGTCGCGGGCCAAACACGCGCGATGGCGAGCATCTGCTGTTCGCCGCCTGACAGTGTCACACCGTCCTGTTTGCGGCGTTCTTTCAGGCGTGGGAACAGATCGTAAATCCGTTCCAGTGACCACCCAAGTGGCGGTGCTATCTGAGCGAGTTGCAAATTCTCCTCGACAGTCAGGCCCGAGATGATGCGGCGATCTTCAGGCACCAGTTGAATACCGTTCTGAGCAGCTTCGTGGCTGGCCATTTTGTGCAGAGGCTTGTGGTCAAGCCAGATTTCGCCATGGCGCAATTCAGGATTGCTCATGCGGGCTAGGGTGCGCAATGTCGTCGTTTTGCCGGCGCCATTACGGCCCAGAAGTGCAAGAATTTCGCCTTCGTGCACGTTAAAGCTGACATCTTGAACAATATAGCTTTCGCCGTAGAAACTTTCGATGTTCCAGACGCTCAGATAGGCCGGTTTGGTAGCGGCGTTGTTGTTGTGTTTGTTAAAGGGTTTGTCGTCCAGCATGTCGTTGTCCCCCATCCTTAATGTGCCGCTTCGCCCAAGTAGGCTTCCTGCACTTTAAGATTGCCTTTGATGTTGTCCGGCGTGTCTTCGACCAGTGGTGTGCCCTGAGCCAGAACCGTAATTCTTTCGGCCAGGCTGAAAACAACGTGCATGTCATGCTCGATGATCGCCATTGTGATATCGCGCTTCTGGTTAATCTCTTTCAGAAGATCGATTGTATTGTTGGTGTCGGCGCGGGCCATGCCCGCGGTTGGTTCATCCAGCAACAACAGGCGCGGTTCCTGGACAAGGCACATGGCCATTTCCAGACGTCGCTTGTCACCACGCGACATCGCGGCGGCCGACATGCCGCGCTTGTCGGCCATATTGACGTCTTCCAGGGTGTGCTCGGCCTTTTCGATCAGTTGCTTTTCGTTTCCGACGCCTTCGAAGGCGTGCATCCGAAAAGCGCCGTCGCGCTTGGCAAAGCAAGGGATAAGGATGTTTTCAAGCACGGTCAGATCGCCGAAGATTTCCGGCGTCTGGAACACGCGTGAAATGCCCATCTGGTTGATCTCGTGTGGTTTGCGGCCCAGCACAGACTGGCCGTCGAATGTGACCGATCCGGTGTCGGGTTTCAGTTTGCCTACCAGACAATTCAACAGAGTGGACTTGCCGGCACCATTTGGGCCGATGATTGCGTGGACCGAATTCTCGGCCACTGACAGATTGACATCACCGAGTGCCTGCAAGCCGCCGAAACGCTTGTTGACACCTTTGACTTCGAGAATACCCATGAGTTTCTCTCCTTATTCCGCAGGTGTCTTGGCGGCCGCAGCGGCCTTTTCTTCTTCGGCTCGCTTTTTGCGACCGAACAACTTTGCGATCCGTTGACCGCCTTCGACCAGACCGCCAGGCAGGAAGATGACGACTGCCATGAACACAAGGCCAAGAGTCAGGTGCCAGCCTTTGCCGATGAAGGGATGGATCAGATAGACCACAGCATCTTCAAGTCCGTCCGGCATCCAGGCGAACCATTGGTGCAGGATGTTGTCATTAATCTTGGAAATGATGTTTTCCATGTATTTGATCATGCCAGCGCCAAGGATAGGGCCGATCAGGGTGCCAACGCCGCCGAGGATGGACATCAACACAACCTCGCCGGACGCAGTCCAGAACATGCGTTCGGGGCCAACTTGCGTATCCATCGCAACCAGAAGACCGCCCGCAAGACCGGCATACATGCCGGAGATCACGAAAGCCGCAAGAGTATAGGGCTTTGAGTTCAGGCCGGTGTAGTTCATTCGCTGCTGGTTGGATTTGACGGCCCGCAGCATCATGCCGAAAGGCGAGCGGAAGATACGGATCGACAAGTAAAAGGCGAGGATGAGTGTAACTGCGGCGATGTAGTAGCCCGCGTTAAAGGTCCAGAGCCAGTCGCCCGCGGCCAGTTCGTAACTTGCCCGCATATCAATGCCAAAGAGGTTGGCGCGTCCGATCTCGCCGTCGGCCAGATTGCTGAGAAGTGGGTTGTCGGTGGCCTTTAGCTGAAGTCCGGTTTCACCGCCGGTGATGGGTGTCAGAACCGAGTAGGCCAAGGCGTAGGACATCTGAGCAAATGCGAGTGTCAGGATCGAGAAGTAGATGCCCGAGCGACGCAGCGACACGAAGCCAACAACAAGGCTGAAGAGGCCGGCAAAGACGATTGCCATGATAATGGCTGGGATGACGTTTAGAGACAGAAGTTTCATCATCCAGATCGCCGCATAAGACCCGACGCCCAGGAAGGCGGCGTGACCGAAGCTGAGGTAGCCGGTCAGGCCGAAGAGGATGTTGAAGCCGATTGCGAAGATGCCGAAGATGGCAAACCGTTGCATCAAGTCGGGGTATCCGGCGTTGAACTGTGCCAGTTCGGACGACTCGGGGAACGGGTTCAGGATGAATGGCGCCAAGATGGTTGCCACGATGACGATCAGAAAGAGCGTGGAGTCTTTTTTGTTTAGTCCGAGCATGGCTTAATCCTCCATCACGCCTTTGCGACCCATGAGGCCTCGGGGGCGGGTCAGCAAAACAACGATGGCTACAAGATAGATAATGATCTGATTGATGCCGGGGATGATGTCGATCACCTGCGCCATCGAGGCGAAACTTTCCAGGATGCCCAGCAGGAACCCTGCCAGCACCGCGCCCGGTAACGAACCCATGCCGCCGACGACGACCACCACGAAGCTCAAGACCAGAAAGTCCATTCCCATGTGATAGTTCGGCGAGTTTATGGGCGTATACATGACCCCCGCCAGTCCGGCGACGCAGGCTGCGATGGCGAACATGATGGTAAACCGCTTGTCGATGTTGATGCCCAGAAGGCCGACGGTTTCGCGATCTGCCATCCCAGCACGGACCACCATGCCGAATGTTGTGAACTGTAGGAATGCGAATACAGAGGCAATCGAGATCATGGCGAAGGCGAAATAGATCAGGCGCCAGTAGGGGTAGATGATTGAACCGACGTCAAAACCGATGAGTGCACCAAAGTCGAAAGAACCGGTGAAGGCAGGTGGCGCGGGTGTGGGAATTGGGTTTGCGCCGTAGAATGCCTTGATTATTTCCTGAAGGACGATGGCAAGACCGAAAGTTACAAGAATCTGATCTGCATGGGGACGTTTGTAGAAGTGCTTGATCAGCCCGCGTTCCATTGCAAATCCGACGGCGACCATGATCGGGATTGAAAAAAATATCGCCAATGGAACAGACCAGTCGATGATAGATTGCCCGGTTTCCGGCCCAAGCCATTCATGGATGTAGGGAACGTCCACTTTCAATGGATTACCAAGGAAATCCTTGCGCGTATTGTCAACGATCTGATGACTTATGCTAAGCAGACGCTGCAATGTCACGGCGCAGAACGCACCGATCATGAACAATGCACCATGCGCGAAATTCACCACGCCAAGCGTGCCAAAAATGAGCGTCAGACCAAGGGCAATCAGCGCATATGCTGAGCCTTTGTCGAGCCCGTTCAATACTTGAAGGATAATGGCTTCCATTGGTCCCCACCTCAATTTATTGCAGGAATTCAGATCTTTGCTGATCTGCTGTTCCAGAGGATCGCAGGACGAAGGTCCGCCCTGCGATCTGATCTTGGATTAAGCGCCTGGGTTACAGGAACCCAATGTTGCTTCTGCGCCACCCATTTGTGCGTGGTCAGGGGCGTAAGTGACCTGATCAACCGGTGTCACTTCGACGATTTCGAGAAGGTCGAATTCCGAAGTCGGATTTTCTTTACCCTTCACGACCAGAACGTCTTTGAAGCACTGGTGATCGGCACCGCGATACAGCGTCTTGCCGTTGCCCAGACCGTCGAACTCGAAATCTTCGAGAGCTTCGGCGACTGCGCATGGATTGAAGCTGCCTGCACGGTTTACGGCATCTGCATAAAGCAGCGTCTGGCAGTAAACTGTGTGCGCGGCCTGAGATGGCGGGAAGCCATACTTTGTGCCGAACGAACGTGTAAACGCCATTGAGCCTGTATCTGGCAACGACCAGTGCCAGTTTGTCGAACCAAAGATGCCTTTGACGTTGGCACCTGCACCACGTGCCATCAGGCGTGAATAAAGCGGAACGACGATTTCGAAGTTCTTACCGTTTGCCTGACGATCGCGAAGACCGAACTGAACGGCGTTGGTCAGCGAGTTCACCATGTTGCCGCCGTAGTGGTTCAGAACCAGCACGTCAGCATCAGACTGTAGAACAGGTGCGATGTAGGACGAGAAGTCGGTTTGTGTCAGCGGTGTTTTCACAGCGTTGACAGTTTCCCAACCCATGCCTTCCGTCGCCTGAACAACGGCTTCTTCTGTGGTGTAACCCCAGTTGTAGTCTGCCGTCAGGTGATAGGCCTTGCGGTCTTTACCGTAGTTTGCGGCAAGCACGGGTGCGAGTGCTGCACCGGACATGTAGGAGTTGAAGAAGTGACGGAAGCCGTTTGCTTTGCGGTCTTTACCCGTCGTGTCGTTCGAGTGTGTGAGGCCGGCCATAAAGATAACGCCAGCTTCCTGACACAGAGCCTGAACAGCAACAGCCACGCCCGAGGACGAACCGCCGGTGATCATAATGGCGCCGTCTTTTTCGATCATCGACTTTGCCGATGCGCGCGCTGCGTCAGATTTGGTCTGCGTGTCGCCTGTTACATATTCGACCTTCTTGCCCAGGATGCCGTTACCTTGCAGCGTCTTGGACGTGAAGGTCGGGATCATCCCGCCGTCGCCACCGCCATTCAGGTGCTCGACCGCAAGTTCGTATGCGCGAAGTTCGTCGGCACCCTCGTCAGCGTATGGGCCGGATTGTGGCACGTTGAAGCCCAGTGTTACCGTCCCGCCTTGTGGTGCGTTGGTGAAGCCGGTGTGACTGCCCGCCCAGGATGCACCCGTAAATAGCGTCGGCGTGGTAAGTGCTGCACCTGCTGCCGCGCCAGTTCTGAGTATTCCGCGGCGCGTGAAGTTTGACTTGGTCATGAAGTCCTCCCTTTTGAGACCTCCGGCCTTTGTGGTCAAACACCACTGTCCCTCCTGAGGCGGCCGGGCTTTTTTACAAAGCACCGTGATTATCCATAGAGTTTAGAAAAAATGCTATTAAGTGCTTTATTAAGAAGTGAAATTTTGTAAAAATATGCACTATGCGAGAGAATTATTGTAAATCAATTTTCTCGCAGTCGCAGAATAGCGTTGATATTGCGGAGAAACTGATGCCCAGAACTGCCATTGCGGGGACCCGTATTCGCCGGCTGAGGATTGACCGACAGATGCGTCAGACAGATCTGGCTGCGGCCTGCGATATTTCACCCAGCTATCTGAACTTGATCGAGCACAACCATCGCAGAATTGGTGGTGCATTGATGAACCGTGTTGCGGCAGCGCTGAAAGTTGAAGCGGCGGTTCTGAGTGGAGGAGCGGATTCCAGCCTTGTGATGTTGCTTCAGTCGGTTGCAGACCGTCAGGGTTTGGATGGCGACGATGCAAAGGCGGTTGATGATTTCGCAGGACGCTTTCCTGACTGGGCCCGCGTGGTGGAGTCACAGGATCGTCGGCTGCGCGAGTTGGAACAAGTTGTTGAAGCTTTAAATGACCGCCTGGCGTTTGACCCTTACCTGTCGGCGTCGATGCATACGGTTCTGTCTTCCGTTACGGCCATACGCTCGGCAAGTGGAATCTTGTCCTCTGGTGAAAGAGTGGAGCCCGAGTGGCAAGCAAGATTTCACCGAAATCTATTTGAGGATAGCCAGCGGCTGACGGATGCCGTCGAGCGGTTGGTTACCTATTTGGATTCAGAGGCCGAAGAGGAAATAGCCAGCGTTCTGCCGCAGGACGAGTTGCAGGTTTGGATAGAGAGCAATGGCTGGCACGTAGATAACACGGACGCCGTTGATCAAACGGATACTCTGACGTCGGAGGCGGCGCGGGAACTTGCCCGTCAGTATGTTGAGCGGTGCATCAGCGATGGCGCAAAGCTGCAAACTGATCAATTGGTTCAGTCGGTATCAGGTTTGGGCTGCGATCCAATTGCCATTGCCAGCCGCCTTTCGGCTGATCTTGGTTTGGTTATCCGTCGAATAGCAACGTTGCCGGATAGTGTTTTTCCAAATGGCGTGGCACCTGGGTTGGTCATTTGTGATGGATCCGGCGCTTTGTTCTTTCGCAAACCGCTTCGCGGCTTCGAGCCGCCGAAGTTCGGGGCCGCTTGTGCCGCATGGCCACTTTACGAGGCGTTGCAGCGACCTGGCGCGCCGGTCAGCGCAAATGTATTGGTGCGCGGGCGCGATGACATGCCTTTCAGGGCTTATGCTTATGCCAGCGTGATGTATCCGGCAGGGTACGAGCGTGCTCCAGTGACAGAGGCACTGATGCTCATGGTTCCGGAAATGTCCGGCGACGCGATCACCGAACAGCGCCGGATCGTTGGTTCTTCCTGCCGGGTTTGTCCCGAACGAACCTGTCCAGCTCGTCGCGAACCAACCATACTGGGCGCACCCGGGGATGATTTGGTCGGTGAAGTGACGTTTTGACAGGATGCACTCCATAAGCAATATTCGGGCCGGCGGCGTAAAGCCTGACTTTGGGAGGGGTCAGTCATGAGTGGTCATGTTCTACTGATTGAAGATGAGCCGAATATCATTGAAGCGATGAGATTTATCTTGTCGCGCGATGGTTGGCATGTGGACATCCATTCTGACGGGGCTACGGCTATTGATGCTGTTAAGACCAGAAACCCAGATCTGATCGTTCTGGACGTCATGCTTCCGAACCGATCCGGTTATGATATTCTGAATGATCTGAGAGCCGCCTCCGAAACGAAAAACCTGCCGGTATTGATGTTGACGGCGCGCGGCCAGAAGAAAGACAGAGAGTTGGCTGAAAAACTGGGTGCAAGTCGCTTCATGACCAAGCCATTTTCCAATGTCGAATTCCTTGACGCTGTCAGAGAGCTTGCAGGGCTTTGAGTCGTCCGCCGGAACCGATATTTCTGGAGCGCCGGACATACTGGCGGCGTCGGCTTGGTGACGCTGCAAAACTGGTACCGGCTCTTGGGATTGTTTTGTTGTTATTGCCCATTGTTTGGGCCGATGGCGCGCATACAAGCAGCGGATTGATATACATCTTTTTGGTTTGGGGGGTGTTGATTGTCTTGATCGGTCTTCTGTCCCGTAGGTTGATGTCCAGCGAGCATGAGGCGGGGCAACAGACCGGGATCTCTGACGATGAAAATGGGAGGGACTAGGACGTGTTGTCCTTTAACGGTCTCGTCGTCATTTCCATTCTGTATGTGGCGGTCTTGTTTGCGGTCGCGTTTTGGGCTGAAAAGCGGGCGGCTCAGGGTAAGGCCGGTTGGTTGCGCTCGCCCCTGGTCTATACCTTGTCGCTGTCGATCTATTGCACCGCATGGACGTTTTACGGGGCGGTAGGATATGCCGCCCGGTCTGGTCTCGAGTTTGTCACCATATATCTTGGCCCAACACTTGTCATGGTTGGGTGGTGGGTGCTGCTTCGTCGCCTGGTGCGAATTGGAAGAACGCAGCGCATTACGTCAATCGCCGATCTAATTTCGTCGCGTTACGGCAAGTCCAACCTGTTGGGTGTTCTGGTAACTATGCTGGCCGTCGTCGGGACAACGCCTTATATCGCACTTCAACTTCAGTCTGTAACTCTCAGTTTTGTAGCGTTTCTTCCGGACAGCGGCGGTCAGGGTGGTGCCAGTTTACAGTCAATCGCATTTTGGGTCGCGATTGGGTTGACGGCTTTTACAATCATTTTCGGCACCCGAAACTTGGATGTCGATGAACGGCACCACGGCATTGTTATGGCGATTGCATTAGAAGCAATCGTCAAATTGGTGGCGTTGGTGGCCGTGGGCATTTTTGTTGTGTTTTCGGTTGCCGGGGGACCGGCAGCCATGATGGCGCGCATTGAATCCTCGCCCATTGATGTCTGGGACATTCAGCCGGATCGATGGGTCACGCTCATTTTCCTTGCGGCGGCTGCGTTTATTTGTTTGCCCCGGATGTTTCAGGTCCTGGTGGTGGAAAATTCGGACGAGCGGCATCTCGCTACGGCAAGCTGGGCGTTTCCGGCATATCTGTTCCTGATCAGCCTGTTTGTCGTGCCAATCGCGGTGACGGGTCTTGCGGTTATGCCGGAGGGGTCGAACCCCGACTTGTTTGTCCTGACGTTGCCTTTGGCGTTTGATCAGGATGCCCTTGCGATGCTGGCGTTTCTTGGTGGGTTTTCTTCGGCGACCTCGATGGTGATCGTGGCCTCGATTGCTTTGGCGACGATGGTGTCGAACCATATCGTCATGCCGATATGGCTGAGTTCGCACATGGAAGGGGCCGCGCTGTCGGGCGATGTGCGCAAATTGGTTATCACCTCGCGTCGGCTGTCAATCGTCGGAATCCTGGTTCTTGGATACCTTTATTATGTTCTGTCGGGCGGTGGTTCGGCACTGGCGGCAATTGGGCTTGTGGCCTTTGTGGGGGTCAGTCAGGTTCTGCCGGCTTTGATCGGCGGGATTTTCTGGCGGGGTGCGACACGCGTCGGTGCTGCGGCCGGAGTTGCCACGGGATTTGTTGTTTGGTTGTGGACGTCCTTCTTGCCCAGTTTCGGTGAGGGCGGGCTGTTACCGGCATCAGTGTTCATAGATGGCCCGGCGGGTATCGCTTTCTTACGGCCGCAAGCGTTGTTTTACATCGATGGAATTGACCCGCTAGTTCATTCGGTTCTGTGGTCAATATTGTTGAATACTTGTGTTTTTTGCATTGGTTCGCTTTTGAGTTTCCCCAATCCGTTGGAACGTGTTCAGGGCGCGACGTTTGTAAACATTTTCCGATACTCGGAAAGTGCGCGAGGCTGGAAAGGCGGCGCGGCGCAGGCAGAAGACCTGTTGGTTATGGCGCAGCGCATAATTGGTTCGCTTGAAGCGCAGGCAATGTTTGAATCCGAGGCAAATAAACAAGGCAAGCAAGGGTATTTGCCAGACGTTACACCAGCTTTCCTTGAGCGTTTGGAGCGCGAATTGGCCGGCTCGGTGGGTGCGGCTACGGCGCACGCAATGCTGACGCAGATTACCGGTGGAGCATCTGTGTCAGTTGTTGATCTGATGGCTGTTGCGGATGAAGCGCAGCAAATTATGGAGTATTCCAGCGAGCTGGAAATCAAGTCCGAAGAGCAAGAGCGCACCGCGCGCGCTTTGGGCGAGGCAAACGAGAAACTGTTGGCATTGTCAGTGCAAAAGGATGGATTTCTTAGCCAGATCAGTCACGAATTGAGAACACCTATGACCTCGATCAGGTCGTTCAGCGAAATCCTGATGGGTGGCAGTGCGATGTCGGCCGAAGATCGCCTGAAATACAGCCAGATCATCCATGCTGAAACCATTCGGCTGACCAGGCTATTGGACGACCTGTTGGATTTGTCTGTTCTGGAAAACGGGCAAGTGACGTTGAACAAGCAAGAGGTTTTGCTATCAGAAGTTCTGGATCGGGCCGTTGCAGCGACCGACCTGCATGGCGAAGGCGCGCGGTTGAGAATTGTGCGTGATACCGGCAATGAGTCTGTTCGTGTCAACACCGATGGCGATCGATTGGCGCAGGTATTCATAAACTTGCTGGCCAACGCGCAGAAATACTGTGTGGTGGAAGATCCGGTTCTGACGATTTCTGTGCGCGACGTATCCGGGCGCACCTGTGTTGACTTTGTAGACAACGGCAGTGGTATTCCTGGTGACGCACAGAAGTTGATTTTCGAGAAATTCGCACGAGCCTCGGACAGTCACGCGGCAGGAGGTGCCGGGTTGGGTTTGGCTATTTGCCGCGAGGTGATGTCGCGACTGGGTGGTTCGATTGTTTATTTGCCGGGACAGGGCGGTGCGGCATTTCGGGTGATTATGCCCGAGGCTCGCAATTTGGCGGCCTGACTTCTGCGGTGCTGGAAACGGAACGGTAACCAAAACCGGGCAAAATGCGGAAATGACGGAATTTGCACGGGTTTTTTGAATGGCGGATGGCAAACGCAATGCCCCATTGCGCGGTCGGGTGGTTTCTGCGCGCCCTGTGCGATTGGCAGGCGATGGTGACATCGAAAAGATGTTGCGCGTGGAATTCCCGCGCATCGCAGATCAGCTATTGGCGTTGGAGGCTGACATTCAGGCGGTGGCGTTTGAAGCAACCGACAAAGCAGGTTTGGTTTCGCGATTGAGTGAAACGGATTTGGTCTGTTTGATTGATCGTCAGGACGCAGATACCGGATTGATGGTGGTGGACTGTGCGATGCTGGCTGGGTTGATCGAGGTGCAAACGCTTGGTCAGATTTCCAACGCTCCACCAAAAGAACGTGTGCCGACGCGCACCGACGCGGTAATTGTCAGCGAAATTCTGGATCAATGGCTGCTGGCGGCCAGCAAGATTGCACGAGAACAGGATGTGGCTGAAAGTTTGATCATCCTGGATTACGAACGTCAGCCGGGAGCGCTCGGCCTGCGTGCGGTCGAACTAACGCTGGACCCTGGTGACTATCGAAGTCTGCGAGTTACGTTTGCGTTGGGCGGTGGTGCCAAAATCGGCGCGCTGACCTATTTTGTGCCCAAGTCGGGGGATGGCGCACGCATTGGCGATCAGCAGAGTCTGGGCGATCAGCTGCAGCCGCATTTGCTGACGGCTCCGGTAGAGTTGGACGTGACTCTGACGCGGTTGGTGCGTCCGTTGGACAAGGTGATGCAGTTTGAAGTTGGGCAGGTCCTTCCCATCCTGCCCGAAGATCTGACGCGCGTTCAGGTCGAGGCATTTGGACAGGATAATCCCATTGCGACAGGGCGTTTGGGTCAAGTGAACGGGTTCAGGGCGGTTCGGCTGACCCAGAAAGAGGGCGAAGAGTTCGTCGGCCAGACTGTGGTTCAGGCGGGCGCAGGTTTGGGCGTGCCCATATCACCGAAGGGTGGACACAACATTGATGCGACACCCAACGGTTTGTCAGTCGATGAAGCTGCTGGTTCTGTAGAGGGGGCGCCTGACCTCCCGGACTTGCCGGGAGGTCTGGATTTGTCACCTCCGGGGATTGAACCGGAAGGGCTGCCGGACTTGCCAGAACTTCCCGATTTGCCGGACCTGCCTGATCTTCCTAACTTGCCAGTAGGCTGACCGCACTTAAGTCGCAGCAACCATGAGTCGTGAGTGAATGGTTGGGGTCGCGAGCATACCTGCAAGCATTGCCAGCAAAAAGATCAGACCGCTGGAGCCGCCCCATGTCAGAGATGCCATAGCAGGCCCCGGACACAGACCGACCATGCCCCATCCGGCCCCGAAAAGAAGCGAACCGACAATGATGTTGCGTCCGACTTTCGGTTCGGGATTGGCGGGAAAACTGCCGCCGAGCACCGGTGCCTGGCGCCGCTTTGCGATCTGCCAGGCGACCGCCATGGGCAGAATTGCCCCACCCAGCACAAAGGCCAGTGTGGGATCCCATTCGCCAAAGAAATCAAGCCAGCCAATGACTTTCTGCGTGTTAGTCATGCCCGAGACATAAAGACCAACACCGAATAGCCCACCGGCCATGAGAGCATATAAATTTCGCATCATATCCACCCCATGATGTGGCGCAGGAACACGACTGTTATCGCGCCCGCCAACAAATAGAAGACGGTGGCCACGATGCCACGCAGGCTGAAGCGAGAGATGCCACATACGCCATGGCCTGAGGTGCAACCATTTGCCAGTCGCGTGCCGACGCCAACAAAGAGACCCGCCAGAACCAGCAACACGATGTTATCCGTAGCAAAAGTTTCGGAACCGCCCCGAAGTGCAACCAGAATGGCAGGCACAAGAACCAAACCGGCCAGGAACGACGATCGCTCGGCGCGTGATTCTCGACCGCTTCGGTCGACAAGCCCGCCAACGATGCCCGAGGCGCCCATGATACGCCCATTTAAAAGGAGATACAGGGCAGCCGCCGAGCCAATCATTAGGCCCCCGGCAAGTCCCCAAGCCCAATCTAAGTGCATAGGAAAACTCCGTTAAAAATCCCGTCTAATTCTTTGTTCAACCGGGTGTGTGGACCGGTCGCCGCAGGGCGATGCCGCGTCAATTCAGAATATTTGTTGCTGTGGGTCATGGTGTTAAGGGAACTCGTTTCAAAATTATATTGTTGTTCATTCACTGCTAAGTTGAGCCGTTGTGATCAACCTGTCGGCATAGTAACATAGGGTATAACTTAGATATTCCAAGTTTGATATATATTATGAACCAATTAATGGACGAAATCGCAATGAAAGACGTTGCTGGCATCTCACACGAGGCGATGGCCGACGCTGCAAGCGAGGCGGCTGTTCACATGCGTGCACTTTCGAATCCGTCGCGTTTGTTGTTGCTTTGCCAGCTTGTCGAAGGCGAAGAGAGTGTTGGCGAACTGGAACTGGCTCTTAATCTTGGCCAGGCTTATGTCTCGCAACAGCTTGCTCGCCTACGCTCTGAAGGGTTGGTATCTGCCGAAAGGGACGGTCGAACCGTGCGCTATTCTCTGGCCGATTCGCGTGTCGTTCCGGTCTTGATGGTGCTCTATGAACAATTTTGTAGCCCCTCATAGTTCATCAAAACGCATAGATTCGTCACAAAATTTAAGCGAATCGTAAATACATTCGGAACTTAACCGAGGTGGCCACGAAATTTCGTGGCGAATAAATGATCGACGACAAAAATCTCTTCGGGGGGCAAGGGGCCGAAGCCTTTAGGGAGGACATCATGAAGACTGTAATTGTGCGACCGACGAACTGGACTGACGAAGTTGGCGAACTGGTTGATTCACTATTGGCGGATCCGTCCAAGGCGGATCACGTTAAGGCGCGATTGCGCCGGAAAATGGGGCAGCCGGAGACAAACCGCGAGCATGAATCCCATTCAGTTCGGAATACGGCTGACGCCACTGCTGTCGATGACGACGAAATGTGGGATAATGTGCCTGTCTGAATTTGCAGGTTTTACTTTGTCGGCAGCCATTGCTCTGATCAATGTAATGGGCAACACTTTGTGAAATCGCGCCGCCGAATTCTTGTGTTTTCTACGGTTTGGCGTAGAGGTTTAAAGAGCTCGGGCAGGCGGGAAAGATATGAAAGAACTGGCGGATAACGCCGACTCCACGCCGGACAAGGTCACGGTCGTTACCATCTCGAACCCGCCAACGAGGGCGCTGGTTCCACGTGTTCGTTCTGCATTGAAGCAGAAGCTGCGGACCGCTTTGGACGACGGTGATTGTCGTGCGATCGTTATTGCCGGCGAAGCTGGGACTTTTGCCATTGGAACGGGTCTGGATGCAATTGCCGACAGTGAGGACGGCGCGCCAGATCTAGGAGACCTTTGCGATTTTATCGAAGACATGGACAAGCCCGTTGTTGCTGCAATTACAGGGCCGGCTTTGGGCAATGGATTGGAATTGGCGCTTGCTGCACATTCACGGGTTGGCGGTGCGGATGTAAAGCTGGGCGCGCCTGAGATAACAATTGGATTGGTTCCAGGTGCCGGTGGCACGCAGCGGCTGCCGAAAGTGATCGGTGGATTGGCTGCCTTGCGCTTGCTTCTAAGTGGACGCGCCGTAAATGGGAAATCTGCCGCGAAAATAGGGCTGCTTGATGCATTGGCTGAAGGCAACGTTATCGAAGCGGCAAAGGTTCAAGCATTGAAATTGGCCGAATCCGGCTTTGCATCACTGCGAAGCTCGAAGCGGCGGGACAGATTGGGTGACGGTGGCGCATTTTTAGAGGCTGTTGCCGAGCACCGGCGCGTTGCTGAAGCGTCAGCTTTGGATGCGCCGCTGCGGATGATCGAATGCGTCGAGGCGGCATTGCTTCTGCCTTATGATGTTGGCCGTGGCCTGGAGATGTCGGCTTTTGAGGATTTGGTTGTTTCCGATCACTCGCAGGCGCTGCGGCACGTCTTTGGTGCCGAACGGCGTTTGATTGCAGCTTCGCGCAGCGAAGGGCGCGTGCCATCGCGTCCTTTGAATGTAGTTGGATTGGTCGGTGCGCGAGGGATTGGCAGCGAGATTGCCGTGGCCTGTCTGGATGCGGGTTTTTCCGTGACGGTCGCCGAGCGAAGCGACGAAGCACTTGAGTCCGGCGTGACCCGGATTATTGAACATTACGATGCCATGCTGGCCGCTGGTAAGATGAGGGAAGATCAGGTCGAGTCCACGCTGGACCGTTTGAACGCGGTTTGCGGATTTCGTACTTTGGCGAACGTCGATGTGGTGATTGACCCCGGACCGACGATTTCGAAATCGCTGGTGTCGGAACTGGATGGGGTGATGAAAGCCGGGGCCGTTTTTGCCACTGGCACCGAAGCTGTCGATGTGGCCACGCTGGCGGCGGTCACCCGACGCCCGTCGGACGTGGTTGGGTTTCGCATGTATTCCGGGTTCCGCCAGAACCGCCTGGCCGAAATTATTCCTGGCGAAGCCACAGGGACACGCGCGCTTGCCACTGCGCGGGCGCTGGCCCGAAAACTTGACCGGATGGTGGTCACAACGGGACCGGGGCCAGCTGGAATTGGACAGCGTATTGCCGAGGCATTGCACGCGGCGGCCGATATCTGTGTGGAAGAGGGTGCCCGTATCGCGCAAGTTGATGCTGCACTTCAGGACTGGGGGCTGCCGCTGGGTTCGTTTGCCTGGCGCGATAGTGTGGGTCTGGTGCGCAGTCGTCGACGCACGGACGACGCCGATCTGGCTGCGTTACTGGCTGAAACCGGACGTATGGGCCGGGTGAATGGCAAGGGCTTTTATCTTTATCGGCAACGCGGGCGCAAAGGTGTCGAAGATCCGGATGTTGAAGCGTTGATGGACGCCGAGCGGCGGCGCAAGGGCGTGAATGCGCGGCAGGTCTCGGATGGGGACATTCGCATGCGGTGTGTTTCAGCCATGGCCGGGGCCGGTGCGCATATGCTGGCTGATGGCACGGCGTCGACACCCAGCGACATTGATTTGGTTGCCATTCATGGTCTGGGGTTTGCCCGTCGAACCGGCGGCGTCATGTTCGCTGCCGACTTAATGGGGCTGGTATCTGTGCGGGATATGTTGATGGCTTTGTCTCGCGATAATGCACGGCTGTCACCGCCATCGCCGATATTCCAGGATTTGATCCGTGCTGAAAAGGGGTTTGCGGCGCTTGGTGGCTAGGACAGGAAAATGCCCAGAACCACGCACATTAATCCAATCGCCGAGATGCCCAGAGCGGCCATGTTCAATGCCACGACCTTTTGCAGTCTGGTCTGGAGCGCAGCTCCCTCCAGGCCTTCTTTTTTTGCCTTGAGCGCAATGAGCACACAGTAAACCAGACCGGCAACACCCAGCAGCGCCAATGCAGTCCCTACCCAGATCAAGATTTCCACGAGCGTTCAGTCCTTTGATCGAAAATCCCACGGGGTCTCGCCTAAACCGCACAACCAAGCGCTGCAAGCCCTTGCAGCCGCAAGAGGGGGCAGTTAGTCGTCGCCGGTGTGTTTCGCAATTGAGGGCCTTAGAACATGAACGACAGCGTCATCGACAATTCTTACCGTGTGACAGCAGACGAATTGCGCCAGTTTATCGAGCGGTTTGAGCGTCTTGAGGCGGAAAAGCGTGACATCGCGGACCAACAGAAAGAAGTCATGGCTGAAGCCAAGGGGCGCGGCTATGATACCAAGGTCATGCGCAAGGTGATTGCGCTTAGAAAACGCGACAAGGATGATATCGCCGAAGAAGAGGCGGTCTTGGATATGTATAAAGAGGCTTTGGGGATGTAAGAGGGGCTTTGCCCCCGGCGCTTTCGCACCTCCCCCAAAGTATTTTTAGACAGAAGAAGCCTGGAAGGCGGTTCAGGGTTCGATGAATGTCACCCGGGGAAGAGCGGCAATGCGCGTGACATCTTCGTCATAATAGGCGGTGAGGTCGGTGCAGAGTTTGTCCGACCAATCCAGCAGAGGAGTATCCGGTGTTGTGTCCTCGGCTTTTTCGCGGACATGGGCTTCAAGGAAGGCCGCGATGGCCTTTCTTCGTCGGGACTCGGTCAGGTCGCTATGCCCTTCGACAAAAGATTTCAGCCGGTCGACACCAACTGGTGTCATCATCGCCTCCGCCATGTCATAGGCGCCTTCAAGGGTTGTGTAGGGATCGTGTGCCGTCAATTCGCGCAGAATTTCGCTCCAGATATAAGGGGCATCTTCGTGGCACCACACTGTGAGACGAGTGTCTGGATTGGCTTCCAGAATATCGGCAACGACGTCTGACCAGCGAAGTGTAAAGGGCGAAAGCTCGGTCAGTGTTTCTTGCTGTTCGACGTCGTTTAGCCCGGCAAGAATATCGGGAACCAGGAGGGCCGGGTTGCGGATGGCAATGGCAAATTCGACATCGTGGTTTGGAAAGCAATTTCGCAGCCATGCTGACTTGGCTGCCTTGGGATAAAGTCCGTCCGCGCCCAGTGCGACTTTGGATCGGCACAGGAAGTTCTCGCTGGATAAGATAATGCGATCGGCGCTGTCGTCGTCGCAGACCACTTCCATCAACATCGCTTCGGTGTCTTCGCTGGCAGGTTCGCCGCGCAAGGTTGTAGAAGCGTCGCCGAGCAATTCGCGATAGCGTCCGGGACCCGGGACCAAAATGCCTTCGCTGGAAAGCGGTCCGCGGTTGCGCAATATAGATTTGATCAATAGCCCGTCGTCGGTGCAGTGCGCGCCGAGATGGAATAGGTTCTGCATGGGTCTCAGCTGCTCCGCCGCTCACATCTTTTGCCGCAGCCTAGCGCTGGTCGCTGGACAGGGAAAGACGTTTCGCGCTAGGGCGGGGTGTGATGACCGACGAAAAGACTCAAGTAACGCCTAAGCACTGGTCCGCGCCCTCGATCTGGTCCTGGGGGACAGCGGTCATTGCTGCTTTGGTTCTAATGCCGATTGTGTCTGTTCTTTGGATTGCCGCGCATCCCAGCGAAAATATCTGGCCGCACCTGCTGGCAACGACGTTACCGCGCTATTTGGGCAATACATTGGTGGTGATGCTATCGGTGGCCTGTCTGTCGGCCGTGATCGGGTCTGTCAGCGCCTGGCTGGTGGTGATGTATCGTTTTCCCGGAGTGCGGTGGTTAGAGTGGCTGCTTTTGATGCCGTTGGCCGTGCCGGGGTATCTGGGCGCTTATGCTCTGGTGGATTTCCTTGAGTTTTCCGGCCCGGTTCAGACGGCGATGCGAAGTTTATTTGGCTGGGAAAGTGCCCGCGACTATCTGTTTCCGGACATTCGATCCCGGGGCGGGGCGATCTTTGTTTTGACGGCATCGCTGTATCCATATGTCTATCTTTTGGCGCGCGCCGGTTTTCGCGAACAATCGGGCAGTGCCCACGAGGTAGCGCGCGCTCTTGGGGCCGGGGGCCTGCGGCAGTTCCTGCGCGTTGGTGTGCCCCTGGCGCGACCAACCATTGTTGCCGGAGTTGCCATCGTCATGATGGAAACGGTCAATGACTTTGGCACCGTCGATTTCTTTGGTGTCCAGACCCTGACCACCGGCATATTTTCGGTTTGGCTGGATGGCGGAAACGCGGGCGGCGCCGCACAGATTGCCAGCCTGATCCTGACGATCATTCTGGTTTTGGTTGCGTTTGAACGAATTGGCCGCCGTAAGGCACGTTTCTATCGTGCGATACGGGTTGATCGAGTGCCTGTGCGCCAGACTCTGAACGGAGCTGGGGCCTGGGCTGCGACAGTGCTGTGTTTGGTGCCGGTGTTGGCAGGGTTTGCATTGCCAATTCTGGTCTTAGGATACCACACGTTAAGCCGCCCGGAACGTTGGTTTGCGCCGGGCCTTGTCGATGCTTTGATCAATACCGTATTTGTCGGCGGCGCGGCGGCTTTATTGACCGTCGTTGCGGCTGTTTTCCTGGTCTATGGGGCGCGTCTGTCGGGGCGACGATTGCCGTCGCAACTGCTTCCGGTCACCACCATTGGATATGCTGCGCCTGGCGCGGTCTTGGCGCTGGGCTTGCTGATCCCACTGGCGGCGTTCGATAACCAGGTTGCTGATGCGGTTTTGGGCATGACAGGCTGGGACCCCGGGTTGTTTTTGACGGGCGGGACCATCGTGCTGATCTATGCCTATGGGGTGCGGTTTTTCGCCGTCGCGCAAGGCACTGTGGACGCGGCAATGGGACGTGTGGCGCCGGGGCTGCCACTTGCGGCGCGCACACTGGGGCAGACGGCGCGCGGAACCTTGTGGAGGGTCTATTTACCCCTGATGCGCGGCTCGCTGGCGACGGCTTTGCTGTTGGTTTTTGTTGATTGTGTCAAAGAATTGCCGGCAACTCTTTTGCTGCGGCCCTTTAATTTCAACACCCTTGCAACGCGCGCATATGAGCAGGCCAGCCTTGAGAAAATCGCCGATGCCGCGCCGCCGGCATTCATGGTTATCCTGGTCAGCTTGGTGGCTGTTGCGCTGGTTGCCAGATCAATGTTGCGCCGGGTTTAATCAAGGGACTTGCGTTGATGCGCGGAAGGTCTTAGAGGAACCCGCGTGCCCCTATAGCTCAGCTGGTAGAGCAACTGATTTGTAATCAGTAGGTCCGCGGTTCGAGTCCGTGTGGGGGCACCACTAATTATTAAAAAATTGTACTAATTCAATTATTTAACTGATATTGATCTACAAGGATCCACCTGTACACCCACCCCTTATCTATTATCTCCTAGTGGAAGTCTGGTTGTTCTGCGTGTTCGGTGAACCTTGTATTGATCGGGTTGGGCGGAAAGCGGACATTGAACGCCGGACAAGATTGCGGCGACACGGCCAGTCAAAGGAGACTTTCGCTGCGCTGGCGAAGACCGGCACTTGATGGATGACGCAGTGTGGAACAAATCAGCCGTTTTTCAAATGAATAGCTAATCTTCGATTTCAGTTCATCTCGTCTCAAAAAATGAAGCACCGGGACAAATCTCGGTGCTTCTTCAACTTTTTAGTATTTTGCCAAGAGGTCAGTATCGCAGTTAATGCGATGCAATTGGCTACGCGCCTTGCAAATCAACCACGAAGAGACAGTCGAACATCATCTTCTCGCCACCAGCTCGGATCATACCGGACAGGCGCGCCTTGCCAGACATGTCAGAGAAGTCACCAGTAGTGGCAATAACATTATCAACTGTGGGGAATCCGCCGGTGATATGTGAGCGCGCTCCATCCCCTGATCCCCAGCCATCGATGAAGGAGGGCAGACTGGTTGCGCCCATGGAAACGATTGTTCCTCCGGGAAGCATGAAAATCGAAACGCCGGTTAGTGTCAGTCCGCCATTTTCATCCGGCGTGATGTCGGCCAAACAGTCAATTCCCCGACCTAGTTTGAGTTTGGTTGTCGGGTCGATGACATCCATTTCGTGACATGCGAAATCCGTCAGCGCAAACCCAACATCTTGCGCGCTTAGCGAGATGCCGACACGGGCGGAAACATCCGCCAGGTTTCCAACCTGTTCGCCTTCTCCGTACATCTGCAATACCAAGGACGTGTTGGATGAAGCTGTTGATATTGTTGGTGAAAGTACAATTCCGAGACCAACAGCGACTGTGGTGAAAAGTTTTGCAAGTTTCATAGTATCTTACTCCGTAGTTTTGTTAATTCATCTCAGATGCGTGCATCAGCTCAGCATCGAAACCACTTCATCCGTTGTCCAAAGCGCGTTGGCGATGTAGCGGAAGTTGGTTAGTGCAGCGAGGTAGCCGTCGCCTTCCGGAAGCATCGCAGCTGCCGTTCCGTCTTTGACAACTGCCACTTCGAAACCCTGCTCCAGTAATTCGCGAAGATGGCTTTCGGTACACAGGTTTGCCGACATTCCAGCCAGGATCACCTGATCAATACCGTTCTTGCGCAGCTGCAGAGCAAGGTCGTTGTGCTCTGGGCCGTAGAGTTTGTGGGGTGAGGAAACGATCGTTTTACCGTCATGGATATAGGGTTTGTATTGCTCCAGGAAATCGGCGCCTGAACCTTCGAACCCTTCAAGGCTTAACGGATCTGCGCGATCGAACATGCCAATCTTGTGCATCAGTTTTTCGAGAGCGCCTTCAAATTTCCAGCCCTTGTCAGTCGGATAGTAGTAGTGGGGCGAGACTGCGACAGTAATGTCCGCCGCCTTAGCCGCCTTGAAAAGGCTTTCGATATTGGCAACGGTATTGTTACTTTCGACACTGGCGCCAACAACACCCCAAGTTACGCCTTCCGGACTGAGAAAATCGTTCTGCGGATCGGTGATTACAAGCGCAACCCGCGATTTATCTATTACCATATCGCTCGCGGGCAGCGCGGGATTGGCCGGATCTGCATAGGGATTATCCTGTGCCTGCGCGGCCGAGCCAGCGATGGTTGCAGCGGCTGTTGCACCAACTGCGGCGGTCCCTGCAATGGCCTGCCGTCGGGTGAATTTCGGGTTGTCGTCAGGACTGTGGTTATTACACATATCTTCCCTCCTTTGGTTAAGTGGTCACCAAGGTTAGACATGGGTCTTGTGCCTTTTCGTCCTGAAGATGTAACATTTACTGCGCTCACGGTTTTGTGATGCACCCAAACATCCAAACGTGCCAGATTGCGAACATGCTGAAACCTCACAATCACGTTTTGAGTGAACTGGATATCCAGGCAGAACCATTTGCGGTCTGTTCGCTGGAAGGTGCCTGCGATCTGAACTTGGGAAAACGACCCGAGGCCGTATGGCATTACGTCCTGGCTGGAACCGGAAAGCTGAAGATCCACGCCATGGCCGATGTCGCGCTGCGTTCGGGACGGGTTGTCTTAGTGCCCGCCGGGAGCCGGCACAGCTTGGTGAATGATGGCCTATCTGATGCCAGCGCAAGAATCGATGTCACGTCTGACTTGGAGCTGGAGCGCTTGGTTGCCAAAGGCGAAGGCAACGGAAAAATGATTGTACTGTGCGGCGCAGTTACCTTAGGTATTCGCAATATCAACGGTCTGGTCAATTTGTTGCGTTCACCACTTTTTTTAGACGTCGAAAAGTCCTCGATAGCGGAGCGGGCAGTGCTGGGCATCATTGATGAAGTCACAGGACGTCGCACCGGAAGCCAAGCTATGGTGCGTCTTATGCTTTTGCAGTGCGTTTTCGAGATATTGCGCAAACGCCTCGAGGCCGGAGACCCTGCACTTATCTGGTTGACCGGATTGGCCGATCCAAATCTGTGGCAGGCTTTGCGGGCAATGTTGGATGATCCCGGGAGAAAGCATTCACTTGAAAGGTTAGCTGAATTCGCGGGTATGAGCCGGTCGCGTTTCGCGGAACAGTTCAGCAACGCCTATGGTCAGGCGCCAATGTCATTTCTGCGAGAACTGCGTATGGCGCGAGCCAGTCAAATGTTGCTCGACGGGAATGAACCAGTCAAAAAGATTGCTCAAAGACTTGGGTTTCAAAGCCGAAGCGCCTTTACGAGGGCATTCACCGAATTCTGTGGACAATCACCCCGCGCCTTTCGTTCGCCTGATAGCTAACACCGTGATGGTCGCAATTATCTCGGTTTATCGCTACATGACGAGAGACAACTTTGAGCACATCGCTGTCCTGTCTTGTCGCACTGTTCAGGCTAATGTACGCGATGAGCCGATGTTTCGAACAGGCCTTAGCTGCCGTTCGACTGAACTTGCAGTTTCTGCGGCGCGGCGCTTCAAGTCGGATGAAATAAAGTCGCCGAAAATAATCCATATTATGGGATCGAAATAGTATACGGGACTAGTCAGCTAAACACAGCGCCCGAAATTCAATCTCAAGTACTTTGGAATCCCACGCTCAAAAAGTGACTATGGGTTCCCAACAAAGTTGACAGTTAGCTTGGCCGCAATCGAGCGCGCTGCGTTGACGGTCAGCCTCCCAATTTCACTTTCTGTTAAATTTGAGAACTGTTTGGCAGGCGTAGAAACACCTATTGCCGCAATTGAGTTGCCTTGCCTATCCGTGATGGCGGCAGCGACGCTTAGGGTTTGCTCTCTGAATTCGCAACGGTCGCGCGCATACCCGCGTTTTTGAGTGCCAAAGACATCGCGTTCGAGCTCGGCCAAAGTGGTCAGTGTTTGTGTTGTATATCTAGGGAGGGGTTCGACTATCATACCACGGATGTTATCGAAATCTGCTGCAAGCAGCGCTTTTCCCACTGCAACGCAGTGGATAGGTGCAATACCTCCAACTGAATTCCACGATGGAACCGGAATTCGGCCTTCAAGCTTATCTATGTAAACCACATTAATGCCTTCGCGCACCGCCAAATAGACTGACGCGTCAGTACTGCGAGAAAGCAATAGCATATCGCTTGCAGCCTGCGAGCGAACGTCGAGACTATCGGCCCACCGGCAACCAATTTGCCAGAACCGGGCCGTCGCTGAATACAGCCTGCTTTGATCGTGTTTCACATACCCCATATCTACAAGCGTCTGTAAAATGCGGAACGTGTTTGACTTTGACAGCTTTAGGTTCCTGGCAATCTCGGTCACGCCTTTGGGCGCTCCAACGTCCACGAGATACTCCGCGATCATGATCCCTTTCGTGAGCGTCTTGTCGCGATTGATAGTGGACGTTGGTGTCATGAAAGCGGCCCCTCTGTGGTTTCAGGGCCTAGTCCAATTAAACACACACTGTGCACCTCACGGTTGAGAACTCTGGCAGCTAGCGTTGATCTGACCGGGCGAGCCGAGCTTCTAGACTGGCGCCATAGCGCGAGAGACTTAGCGAGAACACGAAGAATATGATGCCAATGAATATATAGACTTCTTCGGCTGCGATACCCCACTCGGCGGTCCCAAAAGCGGCAGCGCCAGAGGCCAATACTTCGAAAAACCCGATTATGACGATAAGCGGCGTTTCAAGGAAAATTATGACGATTTGATTGATTGTCGATGGCAGAGTTACCTTGAATGCCTGTGGCAGAATAATGCGGCTCATCCTTTGGATAAAGTTCAATCCAAGGGCCTTGGCAGCTTCGTCTTGCCCTGCAGGAAGACTCATAATCCCGCCCCGGATAATCTCAGCCTGATAGCAACTGACGTAGAACGTGAAGCCAGCGATGTGTCTGAAGTCAGCGCCTATGGGTCCAATTAGGTTAATTTGATAAGAGAGTTTTGTTGGCTCATCGTAACCACTGAGGAGTGGGACATGAGACAGACAACTGGAATTCGCAGGAGCCCCGGCGAGAAGATCGTCAAAGAGATCAAGCGCGTGACGCGCAAACAGTATTCGTCAGAAGAGAAGATCCGGATCGTGCTGGATGGCTTGCGTGGCGAAGACAGCATTGCTGAGTTGTGCCGTCGTGAGGGAATATCTCAAGGTATCTACTACAAATGGTCCAAGGACTTCATGGAAGCTGGCAAACGGCGGCTTGCTGGAGATACGGCGCGTGCGGCTACGACCGACGAAGTCAAGGACCTGCGCCGCGAAGCCCGAGACCTGAAGGAGGTCGTTGCCGAGCAAACACTGGAACTGCGTCTTCTCAAAAAAAGCATGACCGGCGGTGGGGGCGACCAAGAATGAGGTATGCTGCATCTGAGAAGTTGGAGATCATCCGGCTTGTTGAGGGGTCGCATTTGTCTGCTCGTCGAACATTGGCAAAGCTGGGCATCCCCCGCACCACATTTTACCGTTGGTATGATCGGTATCGGCAGCGCGGCGACGCTGGCCTTGTGGATCAAGCGCCTAAGCCCAGACATGTCTGGAACCGCATCCCCGACGAAGTCCGGCGCAAGGTCGTCAAGCTGGCGCTGCAGGAGACGGAGCTGTCGCCGCGCGAACTGGCAGTGACGTTCACGGATCGGGAGCGCTACTTCGTCTCGGAATCTTCAGTCTATCGGGCCCTGAAGGCCCACGATCTGATCACCAGCCCGGCCTTTATCGTGCTCAAGGCGGCAAACGAGTTCAAAGACAAGACCACTGCGATCAACCAGCTTTGGCAAACCGACTTCACCTATCTCAAAGTGCTTGGCTGGGGCTGGTTCTATCTCAGCACAATCCTGGACGACTACAGCCGCTACATCATCTCGTGGAAACTCTGCACGAACATGCGGGCAGAGGACGTGACGGACACCCTGGATTTGGCGCTACAAGCATCAGGGTGCGATCAGGTTCACGTCATCCACAAACCCCGCCTCCTCAGCGACAACGGGTCCAGTTACGTCTCTGGCGATCTGGCTGAATGGCTGCAGGACAAAGGCATGAAGCATTCTCGGGGCGCACCATATCATCCCCAGACACAGGGCAAGATCGAGAGGTGGCATCAAACCCTGAAGAACCGCATCCTATTGGAGAACTACTTCCTTCCGGGAGACCTCGAAACTCAGATCGAAGCCTTCGTCGATCACTACAATCACAAGCGCTACCACGAGAGCCTGAACAACGTCACACCCGCCGACGTCTACTTCGGGCGTGACAAAGCCATTCTAAGACAACGGGAAAGGATCAAACGAAAGACGCTCGAAGCGCGGCGCTTGCATCACAGACAGCGCGCCGCATAATAACATCAACCAGACGAGCCAAACTCTTTACTTGTTTAAGCAACTCTTGGTTCCCAAAACCCTGACGACGGACAGTGTTCCGCTGGGGTACGATGTGATCGACAAAGAGCTTGTGGTGAATGTGGATGAAGCTGCTGCCATCCGGACCATCTTTGCTGAATACCTGTCCTCGGGATCGGTACGCCAATTGTCCGCGCGGCTGGATGCGTTGGGGAACGTCAGCAAACAACGAACCAATCGGCTTGGAAAGGTTAGTGGCGGTACATTCTTCTCGCGCAGTGCGCTCTACAACATTCTGCGCAACCCAATTTAAATCGGCAAGGTTCGTCACAAGGAGGAGATGCACGAAGGGTTGCATGAGGCAGTCATCGATGAGGCCACTTGGAAGTTGGTTCAAACCCAATTGGCGGATCATGGCGGCAAGACAATCAATGCGGTTCGACGGCCAGCGAAGCGTCTTCTGGTTGGGGTTCTGTTTGATGCCAAAGGTCGAGCGATGCGAACGACTTACGCCAGTAAGTCAATCCTCACTGATGGCGCAGTCCGGACGAAGCGATACTGGTATTACACAACCACAGCGTCCGGTTCGGAAGACAAAACAGAGATTGAGCGCTTGTCTGCGAAGGAGATCGAGCGAGTTGTGATGAATGCGCTGAAAGAGCGGCTGGCCGATAAGCGCTGGTTGTCTAATCAAGTCAGCAGCCACGAGAGCGAAGGAAGTTTGGCCGAAATCTTACAGGCAATTAAAAGGCTTCGATTGGCATCGGATGCAACAGAGGGCGATGTTCTGGCGCAAAACTTCCTGAGCATTATGGATCGGATCGACGCGCAACGAGATCGGTTAATCGTCTCGCTGAACCTCGCGGCGCTCGCAGAACCTGATGCTGCTCATACTCCAATACCCGCAACCTTCGAGATCCCGTTCCAAAAACGTCAGAGTGGCTGCGCCAAGCCGATCATCATTGCAGCCGAAAATTCCCCGCAGCAAGATCAGGATCTCATTGGACTTGTCGCCGATGCAAAACGATGGGCCCGAGAACTCTTGGAGGGAAGGGCGTCGTCGATTCAGCAGATCACGGAATGCGAGGGTCTGCGCAGTGGTTCTGTCAGCCGCATTCTACCGCTGGCCTGACTAGCGCCAGACATCTCAACCGCTATTCTGGAAGGTCGCCAGCGATCCACTCTCAACGCGAAAACACCACGCGCACTCCCCGATCTGCCTTTGGATTGGGCTGAGCAGCGTCGCGTCCTTGGATTTGCGCAACTTTGAGTTCGTATTGACCAATTCAAGACCTAACGCGTAAATGGCTCGCTGAGACATTCCCTAAAACAACGCCGAAAGCGCTGATATCAGAGATGATTCATGAGGTTTCAGGCGCCCCACACCCCGCTAACTCACGGAAATATAATCACTATTTCGCACGTGCGCAATATCGTCAGTTTTACAGAGATTAAATGGTGGGCGACCCTGGAATCGAACCAGGCGTGCGTCTCCGCGAGGGAGTTACAGTCCCCTGCCACACCTTGCGGCCTGTCGCCCACTGCGGACCAGACGTCTGGTCCGCGCGGTCAGATATCCCTGTGCCAGCGGTTGGTCAACATAAAAAACGCGTAGCCATAACGGTGCAATCCTGTCGCTCTAGCGGCGCTTCAGGCTTGTTTTCCGGGGCCTGCCGCTTCAAGACTGCTCAGAAGTTCAGGAGCAGTCGCTATGAAGAAGCCACCGTGGGTCATCGAAAAGGAAAAAGCGCGCCGCGTGGCAGCGTCCGAGACTATTTGGTTGTTCGGTCTTCACGCGGTTCGCGATGCACTTCTGAACCCTGCGCGGGAAAAGGTTCGTCTGGTTGTGACCCGCAATGCCGCAGACCGACTAGGAGATGCGATCGTTGCGGGTGGGTTGGAGCCTGAGGTGGCTGACCCTCGAAAGTTTCCGGTGAAGTTCGAAGCGGGAACTGTGCATCAGGGCGCGGCGTTGGAAGTTAAGACACTGAACTGGGGAAATGAAATCGATCTTCTGGCCGACGTTGGGCCGAGCGGCATTGTTTTGTGTCTGGATCGGGTGACGGATCCCCATAATGTCGGTGCCATCTTACGCTCAGCTGAAGTCTTTGGTGCTAGGGCCGTGATTGCGACGGCACGTCACGCTGCGCCGGAAACCGGAGCTCTGGCCAAAACCGCGTCGGGGGCGCTTGAGCGGCAGCCCTACCTTCGAGTGCGTAATCTGGCGTCAACCATGGTTGCGCTTGGTCAGGCCGGGTTTGTGCTTGTGGGCTTGGACGGTGAAGCAGAGCAAACTCTGGACGCTGCATTGTCCTCCGCAGGAGGCCGGCCACTTGCGCTAGTGTTGGGAGCAGAAGGGCCTGGTCTGCGCGACAAAACCAAAGAGACTTGCGATATTTTGGCCAGAATCCCGTTTGCCGGTCAGTTTGGGTCGCTGAACGTTTCAAATGCTGCTGCGGTCTCCTTGTATGCTGCACAGCGCCGCTAAAGGGAATTCATGCCAGCTCCGACTAAAATTGCGACTTGTTGTTACTGTGGGACGCGTGCTGCGCTGGTACTGACGGGCAAAACGCGTCATGAACTGGCATGCTCAAACTGTGGAGCACCATTGCATGAGCTAAAAATGCTAAGAGTAGAAACGCGCGGAGATCGTGAATTAGTGCCTCCGTCGCGTATCCGCAAGAAAAGCCGAAAAACCAAGGGACACAGGGCCCCAAAAAAACAAAAGCGACGTCAAAGTGGCCTTGGAGATTATTTCATGTCGCGTGCGGCAGAGGCTGCAGATGACATTTTGGACGATATTCTGGATATATTCGATTAGATTTTGTAACAATTATCACGGGCTGAAGGGCGCAGGATCACATGGGCGCGAAGGCACTTTCACAACAACCATCACCGCGCCATCTTCCTTGCAGACAGATAGAACCAAGGATTTGACCTGATGTTGACACGCCGCTCTTTCATACTTGCCACGGCCGCCGCCATTCCTGCCGTTACATTACTGCCAACGACCGCCTTTGCCGCCAAGCCACCCGTTTTTGCCACCAGTGGAGTCGCAATAAATGGGTATGACCCTGTGGCATATTTCACCATGGAAGAACCCGTAAAAGGCGATGCCGCATTTTCGTCAGAGTGGAATGGAGCAACCGTTCAGTTTGCTTCAGCAGAGAACAAGAGCATGTTTGATGCCAACCCAGATAAATATGCACCGCTGTATGGCGGATATTGTGCCTATGCGGTTTCAAAGGGCTATACAGCGACCACAGACCCGGCGGCCTGGTCGGTATTTGAGGACAAGTTGTATTTGAATTTCTCGAAATCCGTGCGTGCATTGTGGAGCGTCAGGAAGCGCAGCCATATCTCCGCGGCCAATGCCAATTGGCCATCAGTTTTGCAGGCGTAGCTGCACACCAATTAAAGGGGTGTTCACATGTTTGCGACATTCTCTTTTCAGCGGGATCTTCAATGCCCATCTGAATAAGGTGACGCGAGTTCGGAACACTCGGGTCGCAATTCACTGTCCCTCGTTCCGTTACTGGCGCCCGGACTTCTGTCTCGGGCGTCTTTTTCCATTTACAGATCGCTGGCCGAATGGAGATCTCGTGGCCGAAAATTGTAGGAAGTTCGAGAGGCGCGTCAGGTGTCTCGGGAAGCCTTTTCAGCAATCCCCGATTGGCCCTCACGGCCTTCCAGTTCTGCAATGATATCTTCCAGGGTCAAGTCGCGCGTCGCCAGCATGACCAATAAATGGTAGACGACGTCGGCAGCTTCGGACGTAAGGCGCGCCCGGTCACCTTTGATGGCCTCGATGATCGCCTCGACGGCTTCTTCTCCAAACTTCCCGGCAGCGATTTCCGGGCCGGCCGACAAAAGTTTTGCGGTCCACGATGTGTCAGGTGACGCAGATTTTCGAGCCTGTATGGTCTGTGACAGGCGTTCGAGTGAATTCATGACAGCCTCACGTTTATTCCGGCATTCGCCATATGTGTCTTAGCCTGACCAATGGTGTAATCGCCAAAATGGAAAATAGATGCAGCAAGAACGGCGCTTGCTCCACCCTCGGTTACCCCTTCGACGAGGTGGTCCAGTGTCCCCACACCCCCACTTGCGATGACAGGAACGGAAACCGCATCAGAAACGGCACGGGTCAGCGGCAGGTTGAAACCGGCACGGGTTCCGTCGCGATCCATGGACGTCAGCAGTATCTCTCCGGCGCCCATGGCCACAACGGTGTTTGCGAATTCGATTGCATCAATTCCGGTAGCGCGGCGACCGCCGTGGGTGAAAATCTCCCATCGTCCAGGTTCTACGGTCTTCGCATCAATAGCCACGACAATGCATTGGCTGCCAAATCTTTCGGCAGCCTGTGAAACGACTTCCGGATTTGCGACAGCAGCCGAATTGAAGCTAACTTTATCAGCACCGGCCAGAAGCAACTTCCGGACATCATCAACGGTGCGAACTCCGCCGCCGATCGTTAGGGGCATAAAGCATTGTTCAGCCGTACGCGTAGCCAGCTCATACATTGTTCCACGATTCTCGTGGGTTGCCTTGATGTCGAGGAAGCACAATTCGTCTGCCCCGGCAGCATTATAGGCAATGGCGGCCTCGACCGGATCGCCCGCATCGATCAGATCGACGAAATTGACGCCTTTGACAACGCGCCCGTCGGCGACATCGAGGCAGGGGATGATGCGGGTCTTCAACATGGGCCGTCTTTAGCGCGGTTGGGGACGGTTATCCAGCGGAACACTGACGCGGGCGAAAACTGGGATCTGGGTTCAGGGGTGTTCAGTATACACTAGGAAAGGGTGCGTTGCGGATATTTGGCGAAGTAAGGATTTTCGATTGAATATCAATGGTGTCGCGGCAATGCGATCAGCGATCCAGGAAGGCAAGCGCCTCGGCCAGGTCAATCGCGCCATCGTATAAGGCGCGGCCCGAGATGGCGCCGGAGATGACGTTGGTTTCTTTCAACTGCGAAAGATCGGTCATTGAGGACACGCCGCCGGAAGCGATGACCGGGATATCAACCGCGCGAGCCAGCCCTTCGGTCGCCGTGATATTCGGACCCGCCATAGCACCATCGCGATTGATGTCAGTATAGATAATGGCGGCGATACCTGCGTCTTCAAAAGAGCGTGCAAGGTCAGTGACTTGCACTTCGGTATCTTCGGCCCAGCCGCGGGTTGCGACATAGCCGTTGCGGGCGTCGAGGCCTATGGCGACTTGGCCCGGGAAGGCCTTGGCGGCTTCGTGGACGAGGGTTGGGTCTTCGACGGCGACGGTCCCGAGGATGACGCGGGCGAGGCCTTTGGACAGCCACATCTCGATTGTGGCCATGTCACGGATACCGCCGCCAAGCTGGGCCGGTACTGTGAGGGTGTCCAGAATGCTTTCAACCGCGTCGCCGTTTACCGGTTTGCCCGCAAAAGCGCCGTTCAGATCGACCAGGTGAACCCATTTTGCACCAGCAGTTTCAAAGGCTTGAGCCTGAGCTGCGGGATTGTCACTGAACACGGTCGCAGCGTCCATTTCACCCTTCAAAAGCCGAACGCACTGGCCGTCTTTGAGGTCAATTGCAGGGTAAAGGATCATCGGTTCTTCCCGTTTTAAGGTGCGGGCACCTTCTGCCTTTGGCGGATGCAAAGGGCAAGGGCGATGTTGAGAAATGGGATTTTCCCGGCATCGGTATCGCGTCGGTATGACGTCGGTATTACGTCGGTGCGCATCGAACGGTCGGTTAGGGCGGTGTTAACGCCTTAGATGGCGTTCCGGGGTCGGACGCCACTGATCCGTTAGCGATCTAGGATCAGTGTATACCGTTCCATTGCCCAGCCGTCAGTATTGGTGCTGGCTTCGATGAAGACCTGGGCCATATCAGCGGGGATCTCGATGCCGGACTGCGACCGGGTGAAGGGTTGTTCGTTGACGTGAGGGTGAAAAAGTGTGCGGGTGCCCAAAATCGTGCCATCCTCGGTAACAACGCGCCAACCGTCGGCGTAATCGTCCCAGCCGGCGTCGCCATGGCGAAGGGTGACCGAGACAGTCCATGCGTTGCCGCTGGCTGTGGCAGTTGCGTTCTCGATCTTGGCAGGATCGGCGATGGCAGGTGTCGCAGCGAGGGTTGCGATCAGGGCGAGTTTAATCCGGGTCATTGGCCATTTCACTTTCCAGAAGGGCGCGGCGGGCGCCGGACATGAACTCGCGTTCCAGCATGAAGGCGACGGTGAGGAGGGTGGTAATAAAGAGCGGGACAGGGCCGAGAAGCCAGGCAATAGTGCCAAGGGCGAAATAGATAGAGCGCAGGCCGCGGTTGAAGTTGAGGGTTGAGCGTTTGTTAAGTTCGCCTGCTTGCCGCGAACGCAAACTGGCGTTGGGGTCGTTGGGAATTGCCGCCAGCATGACCGAGGCGTAGGCATACATGCGGTTTGACCACGCGAATCGCAGGAAGGCGTGGGTCAGGAACAGGACGACCACGATCAGCTTCATTTGCCACACGATGATGGGGACTTCCTGTGCGGTCAGTTCTTGCGCGACGCCTTGCAGCGGATCGGTGTTGCCGATGAGGGCGAGGACGGCGCCAAGTGCGAACAGTGACGTTGTGGCGAAAAAGGCGGTGCCCTGACGCAAGCTGGCGATGATCTGGGCATCAAAGATGCGCACATCACGGTTCAGAGCCTCGACCATCCATTCCTTGCGATACTGGTCCATCAAGACGCTGGTCGAGGGCCGCGCGGCGGGCGGGTTTTCGATAACCCAGCCGATGATCAGCCAGCAAGCGCCGAGAAAGAGCGCGGCGGCGATATCGAGGGAAGTAAAAAGGGCGAGGCGGTCAAATATCGTCATGGGCGCAGACTATGCTGCGGTGTCATCTTGCGTTAGTCAATAATTGGTTATATATTATTACCAATTTGCCGTTCAGGAGATTCTCGCGATGGAAATGCCAAAGCCCGATCCGCGCATTTTGGCGCTGAAGCCGAAGCTGATTGCCCGGCTGAAAGAGGTTCTGCCCATTGATGCGGTGATCTCGGACGAGATGGAGACGCGGGCTTACGAGTGCGATGCGCTGACGGCTTACCGTTGCCCGCCGCTTTGTGCGGTTTTGCCTGCGACCACCGAAGAGGTCTCGGCGATTTTGAAGATTTGCCATGAGGAAGGGGTGCCGGTGGTGCCGCGTGGGTCGGGCACGTCTTTGGCTGGCGGGGCGTTGCCGACAGCGGATTGTGTGATCCTGGGCGTAGCCAACAAGCTGAGCGATGTTCTGGAGACCGACTACGACAACCGTTTTATTCGCGTGCAATCGGGGCGCACGAATTTGTCGGTGACCGGCGCGGTGGAAAGCGATGGGTTCTTCTATGCGCCGGATCCTTCGTCACAGCTTGCTTGTGCGATCGCCGGGAACGTGGCGATGAATTCGGGCGGGGCGCATTGCCTGAAATACGGCGTGACAACAAACAACCTTCTGGGCGTCACCATGGTGATGATGGACGGCACGGTGGTCGAGATCGGCGGCGCGCATATGGATGCGGGTGGCTATGATTGGCTGGGGCTGATCTGTGGATCGGAAGGGCAATTGGGTGTGGTGACCGAGGCGACATTGCGCATATTACCAAAGCCCGAGGGCGCGCGGCCCGTTTTGATCGGCTATTCCAGTGCTGAGATTGCCGGGGCCTGTGTCAGCGACATAATCAAAGCGGGTGTTCTGCCAGTGGCGATTGAATACATGGACAAAAAGGTGATCGAAGCGGTCGATCGCCACGCCGAGGCCGGATATCCCGATTGCGAAGCTTTGCTGATCGTCGAAGTTGAAGGGTCCGAGGCCGAGATTGACGAGCAGCTTGGGTTGATCAAGCAGATTGCCGCCAAGCATGATCCCGTGGAAATGCGCGAGGCCAGGGACGCCGATGAAGCTGCGCGCATCTGGCTGGGCCGGAAGTCGGCCTTTGGCGCTATGGGGCAAATCAACGATTACATGTGTCTGGATGGGACGATCCCGGTGTCATCGCTGCCAATGGTGCTGCGGCGGATCGGGGAGATGTCGGAAGAATACGGGCTGGACGTGGGCAATGTATTTCATGCCGGGGATGGCAATATGCATCCGCTGATTCTGTTTGATGCCAATAAGCCGGGCGATCTGGAGACCTGCGAGGCGATGGGGGCTGAGATCCTGAAGCTGTGTGTCGAGGTCGGCGGGTGTCTGACCGGCGAGCATGGGGTTGGCATTGAAAAGCGCGACCTGATGAATGTGCAGTTTGCGCCGGGTGATTTGGAAAGCCAGATGCGGGTGAAAGATGTGTTTGATCCCGCTTGGCTTTTGAATCCCTCGAAGGTGTTTCCGCTGGCCGCCAGTGAGGCAAGGCGAGCAGGGGTGCCGGACGCGGCGTGACAATGGGGCTTTGCCCCCCCGACCTTTGGTCGTCTCCCCCAGAGTATTTTACCCAGAAAGAAAGACGGATGGTTTTATCGCCGAGAGATGAAAGTGAACTGGCTGAGGTGGTTGCCGGTGCCAAGGGGCCGTTGGCCATTCGGGGCGGCGGCACGCGGGGATTTTCGGTTGATGTTGAGGGGGACGTGTTGTCGACCGCAGGGCTGTCCGGGATATCGCTGTATGAGCCGGGCGCGTTGACGATTGTGGCCAGTGCCGGAACGCCGGTGGCCGAGGTTGAGGCAGCGTTGGCGGCTGAAGGGCAGGTGTTGCCTTTTGAGCCAATGGATCATCGGGTGTTGCTGGGCAGCGAAGGCGAGCCAACGATTGGCGGGGTTGTGGCGGCAAATGTCTCGGGGCCGCGTCGATTGCAGGCTGGGGCGTGCCGGGACTCGCTTATTGGTGTTCGATTTGTCGACGGGCGCGGGGACGTTCTGAAAAACGGTGGCCGGGTGATGAAGAACGTCACTGGCTATGATCTGGTGAAGCTGATGGCGGGGTCTTACGGGACGTTGGGTGTGTTGAGCGAAGTTAGTTTCAAGGTGTTGCCGAAGCCGGATGCGACGGCTGTATTGTTGTTGAACGGCTTGTCAGTGGCCGATGCGGTGGCGGCGATGTCGGCGGCTTTGGCATCCCCTTTCGAAGTGTCGGGCGCGGCACATGTGCCGGTTGGACTGGATGGTGCGCCGGTGACGATGATCCGGGTCGAGGGATTTGAGAATTCCGTGGTGTATCGGGCCGGGCGGTTGAAGGACTTGCTGGCAAGATATGGTGTTGGTGAGATTGAGCGGCGTTCGGGTGGCGACGGCGAGCATGGTGTTCAGGCTGGATGGGCCTGGGTGCGCGATGTTGAGGCGTTTAAGGACAAGGCTTGTGTTTGGCGCGTGTCGCTGAAAGCCAGCGACGCGCCCGCGATGCTGGATGGTTTGGCAGTGGCAGGGATGGCGTTTGATGCGTTGCTGGATTGGGGCGGCGGATTGGTTTGGGTTGCTTCTGACGAGGCGCGGGCCGAGGCGTTGCATAAGGCGCTACAGGGCTATGCCGCGGGCGTTGGTGGTCATGCGACTTTGGTGAAAGAGCCGGAGGGATTACGCGCCTCGGTGCCGGTTTTCCAACCAGAGATTGCACCTTTGGCGAAACTGGCTGATGGGCTGCGGGCGCGGTTTGATCCGCGTGGGATATTGAACCCGGGAGTGATGGGCTGATGGATGGTGTGACCTTTGCATTCGTGTTGTTGCCGTGCCTTGGGGCGGTGACTGCTGGTTATCTGAACAGTGACTGGCGGTTGGCTGGTGCTTTAGCGGCTGGGGGATTTGCGTTGTTGTTGGTGGTGCCGGGGTCCGGTGGGCCGCTGGGGACCTATGTGTTGCCCGGGGTGGCGGGCGCTGCTGTGGCTGGGTTGGTGTTGCTTCCGTATCTGAGATGGCAGCAGGACACGACGATTTGGGGGCGGATGATGGTCTCTCTGGTTGCGGTCGTGACAGTGGCCTTTGTCAATCTATTCATTTTTACCGGGTTGGGCTGAGAATGCAGACGAATTTCACTGAAGAGCGGTTGAAGGTTCCCGCGATTGAGCGGTCGAACGAGATATTGCGGTCTTGCGTGCATTGCGGGTTCTGCACGGCTACCTGCCCGACTTATCAGGTGTTTGGCGACGAGTTGGACAGCCCTAGGGGGCGGATTTATCTGATCAAGGATATGCTGGAGAATGACCGGCCGGCGGATGCGAAGACGGTGAAGCATATTGATCGGTGTCTGTCGTGCTTGGCGTGCATGACGACGTGCCCGTCTGGCGTGCATTACATGCATCTGGTGGATCATGCGCGGGCGCATATTGAGAAGACCTACAAGCGGCCCTTGTTCGAGCGCATTTTGCGGTGGACTTTGGCGCAGATTTTACCTTACCCGACACGGTTTCGGCTGGCGTTGCTGGCAGCGAAAATCGGGCGGCCGTTTGCGTTCTTGGTGCCGGATGATCGGCTGAAGGCGATGTTGGAAATGGCACCGAAGGTGGTGCCCCCGATCAGCCGTAATGACGATCCGCAAACCTTCGAACCCAATGGGCAAAAGCGGATGCGGGTGGCCTTGATGACCGGCTGTGCGCAAAAGGCGCTGAACACCGATATCAACGATGCGACGATCCGGCTGTTGCAGCGATTTGGGTGCGAGATTGTGGTGGCCGAGGGTATGGGGTGTTGTGGCGCGCTGGTGCATCACATGGGCAAAGAAGACGAGAGCCATGCGGCAGCGGCCAATAACATTCACGCATGGATGGCCGAGGGTCGCAAAGGCGGGCTGGATGCGATTGTGATCAACACGTCGGGTTGCGGCACGACGGTGAAGGATTACGGGCATATGTTCCGCAATGACCCGCTTGCTGCGGATGCGGCGCGGGTGAGTGAACTGGCGATGGATGTCAGCGAGGTGTTGATGAAGCTGGATTTGCCGGAAAATGTGGCCGAAGAGATGCGGGTGGCGTATCACGCGGCTTGTTCATTGCAGCACGGGCAACAGATCAAGACCTACCCCAAGGACTTGTTGAAGCGGGTCGGTTATGAGGTGGTTGAGCCAGCTGATGCGCATTTGTGCTGTGGTTCGGCGGGAACTTATAACTTGACGCAACCGAAGATCTCGAAAGAACTGAAAGCGCGTAAAATCAATACTTTGGAAGCGAAAGTTCCTGAAGTAATTGCGGCAGGAAACATTGGTTGTATGATGCAGATCGGGTCCGGGACCGAGGTGCCGATTGTTCATACCGTTGAACTGCTGGACTGGGCCACGGGTGGGCCGAAACCGTCTGCGATGCAGGGCAACTACAGTCCCGAAATAGCGGCAATTCCCAACATTCGATGATCAAAACGACGTCATAATCTTGTCCAATCTTCGTTTTAGCCTGATTATTGGTGGCGAAGGGGACGTAATGAAACGATTGTTTGCAGCACTTTGTGCGGCTTTAGCGATAAACTCGCCTGTGTTGGCGGAGAGCAAACCAGCAACCGAGCTTACGGCCCTGATGACCAGTTATGAGGCGCGGGGTTGGGAGGCCGTCGGACGGCTGAATATCGGCTATGGCGGTATGTGCACCGGCGCTTTGATTTCTTCTCGACTGGTATTGACGGCAGCCCACTGTCTTTATGATCAGGGTTCAGCCGAGCAGGTGCCAGCCAGTGAGATTACGTTTCTAGCCGGGTGGCGCAATGGAAAGGCATTGGCCTATCGAAAAGTCCGGCGCGCAATTACCCATCCCGAGTATGAATACACTGGACCTTCGGGAGAGATGCGTATTTCGAATGATCTGGCGCTGCTGGAGTTGGAAAGCGAAATTCGATTATCGCAAGTTCAGCCTTTCAAAATAGCCTCAAGGCCGCGTAAGGGCGCGAATGTGGGCGTTGTCTCTTACGCCCACGACCGCTCGAACACTCTTTCGCTGCAAGAAGTATGCCATGTATTGGCGCGCCAACGAGGCGCGTTGATTGTGTCGTGTGATGTCGATTTTGGATCATCTGGAGCGCCGATATTTGCAGAAGTTGACGGCGAGGCCCGGATTGTATCCGTCGTGTCCGCCAAGGCTACGGTTCAAGGGCGTCGTGTTGCCTTGGGAACGAACCTGGAAAAACCATTGCAGGAGCTGAAGGATTTAATGGGGCAGGCCGACGGTGTTTTTGTGCGTGCCGCGCCGGGCACTCTAATGCCCAACCGCAATACCGGCGGTGCCAAATTTCTGAAGCCATAGGGACTTGACCTGTGTGGGCGCGTCGGGAACCTTTGGTTTATGACGTTGCGAATTCTGACAGTTACCCTGGGCTTTGCATTTTTTTGCTTTCCGATCGTTCTTTTGGCCGAGGCTGATCCTATGGCGGCGGCGGGTCGGATCGAGTTGGTCATCGAAAACGGAGAAACCAAGACGTGTTCAGCTTCATTGATTGAGCCGGACGTGGTTTTGACGGCAGCCCACTGCGTGGCTTTTTCAGCGAGAAATGCGGGCGATGGGCCCGTGGGTTGGGTATTTCGTCCTGGTGATGGTGTGCGCGGACGTGAGTACGGTGTCGATGCAATTGCGGTGCACCCGCTCTATGAACTTTCAGGCGGGTTTTCGAATTATCGGTTGAGGTTCGACATGGCGGCACTGAAATTGAAAGCCCCGATACCCAACGATGTAGCAGTGCCCTTCAGCCAGGGCTTGGGCGCCGAATTAGGCGAGCGGTTGTTTCTGGCTAGTTGGCGTCCGGACGCAAGTTTCAAACCTCGACAGCGGATTTGCGAGGTCATCACTGGATTACGCGGTTTGGTGACATTGGGCTGTCCGGTTCGGGGGGGCGAAAGCGGCGCACCGATCTTGCGGAAGTTGAACGACCGCGTAGAGCTTGTCGCCGTTTTGTCCAGCCGATCGCGCGTTAGGGTTCAACCTGTTGGGCAGGGCGCGAATGTTGAACTTCGATTGGTGCCTTTGCTGGACCAGTTCAAGTAGCTCAATGCTGGGGGCTTGAAGCCCAAAAATCTGTTCATATGTGATTGGGGCAGAGGCCTATCGCGGCTCTGCTTTTATTTTGCCTTGCCGGTTGACCGGGGGGCGCCCACGGGATCGCTTATAAAAAGGATGACCCACATGAGAGCTTATGATTTTGCACCGCTTTACCGCGCCAGCGTCGGATTTGACCAGATCGCGGATTTAATGGACCGGGTGTCGACAGATACGTCAAGCGCACCGTCCTATCCCCCTTATAACATTGAGAAAACGTCGGAAGATGGTTGGCGGATTTCGATTGCCGTTGCCGGGTTTGGCGACGAAGACCTTGGCGTTGAAGTGAAGGAAAACGCGCTGATCGTGACCGCCCGCAAGGCCAGTGACGAGGCAGAGCGGACATTCCTGCATCGCGGGATTGCCACACGCGCGTTCGAGCGCCGTTTTACCCTGGCCGATCACGTGCGGGTATCAGGTGCCAGCCATGTGAACGGGATGCTGAATATTGATCTGACGCGCGAGGTGCCTGAGGCGCTGAAACCACGTCGGATCGAGATTGCCAGTGGCGATACGATTGAGACCAAGGCCGTTGAGGCGAAAGAGCTGAACTAAGGTCTTTCTGATCGCGAGATGATAAGCACTCTCGGCGCGGATTGCGTCGGGGGTGTTTTTTGTTTGCGCCGCCTGTCGGCGTCAGATTTCCATCATTTGCGCCGCCTTACGGCGTCGCGGGGGGAAGGGGCGCTGCCCCTCGGGCCTTTGGCCCTCACCCCGGAGTATTTTTGATCAAAAGAAGACTGGATTACTCGCCGTAGGGCACCCAGATGGTTTTGACCTCGGTTGCGGCGGCGAGGAATGAGCTGGCATTGGCGTTGGACCAATCGTGAGCTTTGCCGTTGGTGACCCAGGTGCGTTTGAGGTTATGGGCGCTTTCCCGTTCGATTTCTGCTGACAGGTTCGCGGACGAGAAGCTCCAGACTGCATCAATATCCATGTGGCCCGCGACCTGTGGGGCAAGTTCCGCGTGGCTGCCGGTCAGGATGTTGACCACGCCACCGGGGACGTCGGAGCTTTCCAGCACCTGATAAAGATCGGTGGCTGCGAGGGGGTAGGGTTCGCTTGCCAAGAGGGTGATCCGGTTGCCCATGGCAAGTGCGGGGCCGATGAGACTGGTGAGGCCGAGAAGGGGGTGATCGTCGGGGGCGAAGGCGGCGATTTTGCCGACGGGTTCGTTCATCGCTAGGGCAATGCCCCGGAGCGGCACGCCCTTGGCGCGGCCGTCATATTTGTCAGCCCAAGCGGCCCAAGTGAAGAGGCGGTCGATGCTGTCGGCGACTTCGGTCGCGCCTGTGCGTTTGCCGGTCATCTGGTTGATGCGGCTGGCAAATTCATCTGCGCGGGCAGAGAGGTTTTCGCCGAGGTAGTAGAGGATTTGCGCGCGCAGGTGACCGGTAGTTTTTGACCAGCCCTTGGCGGCATTCATTGCCTCGACAGCGTTCCTGAGGTCCTTGCGGTTGGCCAGCGGCGCGTGACTGAGGAGCTTGCCTTTTGGCGACCAGATGGCGCGGGAATAGCCGCCGTCAGGGCGCGCCTGTTTGCCGCCGATGTAAAGTTTTGCGGTCCGGTCCATGTCATCGGTCGCGGCTTTGGCGGGGGCGGCTGCAGGTGTGATGGCGGTGAGGGATTTAGCAGTGCCTTTGGCTTTGGTGTAGGCTAGGAGGCCCTCCCAGCCGCCTTCACGGCCAAAGCCGCTTTCGCGCACGCCGCCGAAACCGGCGGCAGCATCAAAGAGATTGGTGGCGTTAACCCAGACGACCCCGGCGACGAGTTTAGGGGCGATATCGAGGGCGAGGTTTACGTTTTCCGTCCAAAGGGTCGCGGCAAGGCCGTAGCGTGTGTTGTTGGCCAGCTCTACCGCTTCTTCGGGCGTGCGGAAGGTTGTGGCGACAAGCACGGGGCCGAAAATCTCTTCCTGCATCAACTTATCGGCCGTGGACAGGCCGGTGATCAGAGTTGGCGGATAAAAACAGCCCTTGTCGGGGATTGGCGTGGAGGCGTGGTATATATCGCCGCCGCTGGAGCCGACAAGGTTTTTGATGGTCTTAAGCTGGGTCGGATCGACCACGGCGCCGACGTCGATGCATTTATCCAGCGGGTCGCCCAGACGGAGGGTGTCCATGCGGGTTTTCAGGCGCGCATAGAAATCGTCTGCGATGCCTTCCTGAATGAGAAGGCGCGAACCGGCGCAGCAAACCTGGCCCTGATTGAACCAAATGGCGTCAACGAGGCCTTCGATAGCTGAATCAATGTCGGCGTCGTCGAAGACGATGTAGGGAGACTTCCCGCCGAGTTCCAACGTGAGCTTCTTGCCGGAACCCGCTGTTGCTTCTCGTATTTTTCGCCCAACGGAAGTGGAGCCAGTGAAGGCGATCTTGTCGATGTCTTTGTGATTGACGATCATCTCGCCCGCAGCGCCATCACCGGTGATGATGTTCAGAACGCCGGGCGGAACGCCAGCCTCTCGTGCCAGATCTGCAAAAAGAAGTGCGGTCAGCGAGGTGAATTCCGCCGGTTTCAGCACCACGGTGTTGCCCATGGCCAGCGCTGGCGCTATTTTCCAGGACAGCATCAGAAGCGGGAAATTCCATGGGATGATCTGGCCGCAGACGCCCAATGCTTGCCGGTCTGGCAGTTCATCGTCCATCAATTGCGCCATGCCCGCGTGATAATAGAAGTGGCGGGCGACGAGGGGGATGTCGATATCGCGGCTTTCGCGGATGGGCTTGCCGTTGTCGAGGGTCTCTAGAGTGGCAAAGAGGCGGGACTGCTTTTGCACGAGACGGGCCAGCGCGTAGAGGACGCGGGCGCGTTTCTTGGCGTCTTTGGCCCATGCCGGTTGCGCTTTGCGGGCGGCGGCGACGGCGGCGTTGATGTCTTTCGGCTTGGCTTGGCTTATTTTGGCCAGAGCTTTGCCGGTGGCGGGGTTCTTGGAGGCAAAGGTCTGGGCTGGTTTCGTCCACTGACCATTGATCATGTGGCCGAATTTCTTGTCGTGGCTGGCGAGCCATTTCAGCGCTTCCGAGGCATCCTCGGGGGCGGGGCCGTATTCCATGGTGTCGAAGATTTCGCGGACGTTCATGCGTCACATCCTTCAGGTTTGGAAACGCGTTTGGTCGAGGCCGGGTATTTGACCAGCATGGCTTCGGGGCGAATTGGTCGTGATGTGAAGCTGCCGCCGCAGTTGGGGCAGGTGCCGTCTAGCCGGGTTTCAACACAGGTTCGGCAAAATGTGCATTCAAAAGTGCAGATCATCGCCTGATCATTGTCAGGCGCGAGGTCTGTATTGCAGCATTCGCAATTGGGTCTGAGATCCAGCATCTGTTTATCCGACCGGATGACGGTAGCCCGCCGAATAGCGGCCCGTCAGGTGGTGTTCGAGCTGGCGTTCGATGTCGCCCAGAAGGGACGATGCCCCAAAGCGGAACAGGTCGGGCCGCAGCCAGCGGTCGCCCAATTCGTCTTTGATCATAGTAAGATAGGTAACGGAGTCTTTGGCTTTGGAAATGCCGCCTGCGGGTTTGTATCCGACTCGGTAGCCAGTGGCCTGATGATAGGCGCGGATCGCGCGGATCATAGTAAGGGTGACAGGTAGCGTGGCGTTGACGGGTTCTTTGCCGGTTGAAGTTTTGATGAAATCGGCCCCGGCCATCATGCAGACCCAGCTGGCGCGGGCGACGTTCCTGAGCGTGCCAAGTTCGCCGGTGGCCAAGATGGCTTTGACGTGGGCGTCGCCGCAGGCCGCACGAAAGGCGCGCATTTCGTCGTAAAGCGCCTGCCAGTTTTGTGTAAGCGCGTGACGGCGCGAAATGACGATGTCGATTTCCTTGGCCCCGGCTTTGACGCTTTCTTCAATCTCGGCGATGCGCAGATGCAGGGGTGAGAGGCCCGCAGGAAAGCCGGTTGAGACGGCGGCGACCGGGATGCCAGTGCCTTCGAGGGCTTTGACGGCGGTGGGGATCATGTCGTGGTAGACACAGACGGCACCAGTTGTGATCGGGTCCATGCCAAGTTGGTCGAGGAGTTCGGCGCGGATGGGGTTCGCAGCCTTGGCGCAAAGGCGGCGAACGCGGCCTTCGGTGTCGTCGCCCGACAGCGTGGTTAGGTCGATCATAGTGACGGCGCGCAGGTGCCAGGCGGCCTGGAAGTCTTTCTTTACCGAGCGGCGACCGGGCAGGGTGGCGGCGCGGCGTTCAATGGCGCTGGTGTTGGCCTGAAGGCTAGTGATGCGATCCAGATCCAGCACGGTGCCGGGATTGCGCGGCTCGATCGCCTGCGGCAGATGGGCGAGCGTTGCGGTAGTTTTGGTGGCGGTTGTGGCGGGCATGGCAGCAGCCTTTGGAAAGGATGTTTTCAGCGTGGCATGGGGCGGGGGAATAATCAACATTGACCATTTGGTCAAATTTTTTGTGATAGGGGCTGGCAAGCCTGCCTAATTGTCGCGTGAAATTTCTGGCTTGTTTGGGGCTCTGCCCCGATCGGAGTATTTTCCTATCGGCGATGGATGGCAATCGCCTGTCGGCAGTGCATTGCATCTGCAATGCACGAGAGATCAGAAGAAGCGGTTTTGGAACGCGAGTAATTCGGGAAAGGGGCGTTAACCTTAATGGGTGTTAAGGTTAACGCTTTGAAGGGCGAAGGTGTGCAAGGGCTTTAGCCGGTTTTCAGAACGGTTTCGACTTTGGCCCCAAGTTCCAGCGTCTTGTGGACCGGGCATTTGTCGGCGATCTCCAGAAGGCGGGCGCGTTGGTCTTCATCGAGATCACCTTCCAGATGGATCTCGCGGCGAAAGCCGTCGATCTTGGCACTATCGGTAGTTCCGGCGTCCTGAGCGTGCAGCTTGTCGTGGCTGACGTCGACGAAGACATGAGTCAGCGGCCACTTTTTGCGCCGGGCATACATGCGGATCGTCATTGATGTGCAGGCACCAAGACCCGCCGACAGGAAGCCATAGGGCGTCATGCCCCGGTTGGAGCCGCCGTAGGCTTCGGGCTCGTCCGCCAGTGTGTGGTGGGCAGGGCCTGCGTTGACGTCCTGGAGGAAACCTTTGGAATCGGCCTCGGCCACACGCACGATGCCTTCTGGTGCGCCGGGGGGCGGGGCTGGGGCTTTTAGGTCGAGGTAGCGTCCGGCCCAGGCGGCAATGACCTCGGCTGTGTATTCGGCGTCTGCCGGACGCGAGACCAAATGGTCGGCGTTATCAAGGGTGACGAAGCTTTTCGGGTGTTTGGCTGCCATGAAGATGTTGGTCGCGTTTTCAATGCCGACGGTTTCATCCAATGGCGCGTGCATGACCAGCAGTGCTTTGCCGAGGTGGGCAATAGAGGGGGTCAGGGCAGCACCTGCGACGTCATCGACGAAGTCTTTGCCGATGGTGAAGGGGCGGCCAGCCAGCGAAACCTCGGCCTTGCCATCGCTAGAAATTTTGTCCAGTGCGTCGCCGAAATTATGGGTGACATGGCCGGGATCGAAGGGCGCGCCGATGGTGACGACAGCCTTGATCGATGGGATATCCGTGGCGGCTTTCAAGACAGCAGCGCCACCGAGAGAATGGCCGATGATCAGAGTGGGCGCGTGCCCGCGATCTGTCAGCGCGGCGGCGGCGCGAACCAGATCCTGAGCGTTGGACGTGAAAGTTGTATTCGCAAACTCACCTTCGGAATGACCGAGGCCGGTGAAATCGAACCTGAGGACGGCAATGCCCATTGAACTGAGGCGCGTCGCAATGCGGCGGGCGGCGGTGATGTCTTTGCCGCAGGTGAAGCAATGGGCGAACAGGGCGGTCGCAAGATGTGGGCCATCGGGCATATCGAGACGGGCGGCAAGCGCGTCGCCTGCGTGGCCGTCAAAGGTGAAGCGTTCCATACTCATGGGCGAGGTCTCCTAAATGCTTTGATGCCGAAGGTGTGCGCCATTCGACGGTGGCGCAAGGGGTCTGTCATCATCGTCACGGGATGGTGAGAGGTGCGGCCATACCCCCATGTTCACGGCGTAATCCCATCACAGTTGGTAACATATGGAAGCGCAACGTGAATTCGGGGTTTCGTGGATGCAAGCGCTGGCCTAACACGGGTGTTACCCGCCGCAAGTAGGCGATGCGGGTCGAAGCCGGGCGCGCGGACCACCCAGAGCTTTGAGTTGTTAGAAAAGCTCCGCGCGGGATCCCGACGATGGACGCCCCCCGCAAAACGATGATCGGCAGTCAACTTGAGGAGGTCTTGTCCGCCTGCAAGTCCGGTTGGCGCGTCATCCGACACCGAGGGCCGAACCGGATCCAGTTCTGGTTTATCGCGTTGTTTATCGGGATTGCGTCAGGGTTTGCGGCCATCTTATTTCGGGCCGGGGTCAACTGGTTGCAGGAAACGCTGTATGGCACCGACAATGTCCGGCTGATCCATTCATTTGCGGAAACCCTTCCCTGGTATCTGATTTTAATTATCCCGATATTCGGGGGCTTGATTGTTGGGTTGATCCTGAACCGGTTTACGCCGGATGGGCGCGTTCGGTCGGTTGCCGATGTGATTGAAGGCGCGGCGATGCATGACGGGCGGGTTGAAAAGCGCGCAGGGCTGGCTTCGGCACTGGCCTCAATGGTGACGCTGGGTACCGGAGGATCGACTGGACGGGAAGGGCCGGTGGTGCACCTGGCTGCGGTGATATCTGCCTGGGTGTCAACGCGGCTGAATGCCGACGAAATAACCGGGCGTGATCTTTTGGGCTGCGCAGTGGCGGCAGCGGTTTCAGCGTCGTTCAACGCGCCGATTGCCGGGGCCTTGTTCGCGCTGGAGGTGGTATTGCGCCACTTTGCGGTGCATGCATTCGCGCCGATTGTAATAGCCAGTGTTGCGGGCACTGTGATCAACCGTTTGGCATTTGGTGATGTGACAGAGTTCAGCCTGCTGGCGGAAGGCGGGTTGGCGTTTTATGTCGAATTGCCTGCTTTTCTGATCCTTGGAATGGTGTCGGGTCTGGCGGCCGTTATTATGATGCGGGCGATCTTTCTGGCGGATACATTTGCCAGCTTCGTGCGGCGACGGTCGGGTATGCCGCGGTATTTACGACCCGCTGTTGCGGGCGCGATGCTGGGTGGATTGGCGATTTTCTTTCCTCATATCATCGGCGTTGGATACGAGACGACCTCGGCAGCTTTGACGGGGTCCTTGCTGCTGCATGAGGCGATTGTCTTTTGTGTTCTGAAGGTTGCGGCGGTGGCAATCACTATGGGTGGGCGCATGGGTGGTGGGGTCTTTTCGCCATCTTTGATGGTGGGTGCGCTGTTGGGCTTGGCATTCGGATTGATCGCCACCAGCGTATTCCCCAACGTGTCCGGGTCCGAGACACTGTATGCGTTGGCCGGCATGGGCGCGGTTGCGGCGGCGGTTCTGGGCGCGCCAATATCCACGACTTTGATCGTGTTTGAGCTGACCGGGGATTGGCAGACAGGGCTGGCGGTGATGGTGGCGGTGTCAATGTCGACGGCAATTGCCTCGCGACTGGTGGACCGTTCATTCTTCTTAACGCAGCTAGAGCGTCGCAACATTCATCTGGCGGCCGGGCCGCAGGCCTATCTGTTGTCGATGTACCGGGTGGCCAACGTGATGCGACCTATGGACGACCCGCGCGCCGCGCCAGAAGATGCCGTTTGGGAGGCGATTGAAGCGGGACATTGGGTGAGGCGGAACGCAACGCTTGAGACGGCATTGCCCTTGTTTGAAACGACTGGGCGGCAGTTTTTGCCAGTGGTGACCGTTGGGGAGGAAGGCGAGGCACCGCAAATACATGGGGCGCTTTTCCATGTGGACGCCCTGCGTGCCTACAACCGAGCGTTGGCCGCTACAGCGGCGGAAGAACACAGTTAACGAAGGTTAATTTTCGAGGTCAGATCTGTTCGATGGTGATGCGCTCGTCATCAGCGAAGGACAGGTGGCCCACAATTTCGGAGACGCTCTCAATCGGAGTTTCATAACTCCACGCAGCATCCTTGATCGTGGTGCTTTTGGTCACAATCGAAAAGTAATTTGCATCGCCCTTGTAGGGGCAGACGGTCTTGGTGTCGCTGTCATCCAGAAAGGCCATGGCGATGTCGTCGCGTGGGAAATAGATGCGCGTAGGGTAGCCGTTTTCCTTCAATTCAAGCGCATTTGTGCTTTCGCCAAGAATCGCGCCGCCTGCGCGAATAGTCCAGGTGCCGGCGGCAGGGCTGATTGTGATGCGGTCGGCCATAAAAGGGACCCCCTATGATTGGTTTCGCATAGTAACAAAGGGCTGTTCGAATGTCTTTCAGCCCTAGATAGGTCTGGTTGCGTCAATTAACCAGAGACGGGCTTCAGCCGATACTCTGGTTTCGAGTTTTTGGCGGACTTTGTGGTGGTACGAATTCAACCAGCTTTGTTCGCCAGGACCCAAAAGTTCGGGGTCGACAAGTCGCAAATCAATCGGTGCATAGGTCAATGTTTCAAAGTCAAAGTGATCACGATTATCGCCCAGTTTTGGAGCCTCTTGAACGACGATCAGGTTCTCGATTCGAATGCCGAACGCACCGGCTTTGTAATAACCCGGCTCATTCGACAGGATCATGCCTGGTTCAAGCGGAACCTCGGAGATGCGCGACAAACGCTGTGGCCCCTCGTGAACATTCAAAAAGACACCAACACCATGACCGGTGCCATGGTCATAGTCTTGCCCAGCCATCCAGAGCGGCGCGCGCGCCAGGGCATCCAAGTCTCGTCCTGCAAGACCTCGCGGAAACCGCGCTCGGCTGATGGCGATCATGCCTTGTAACACACGAGTGAACGCTGCGCGGTGTTCTGCGCTCGGCTCGCCAACCACCAGTGTTCTGGTGATATCTGTCGTGCCATCGATGTATTGCCCACCAGAATCAACAAGATACAACTCGCCCGTTCTGATCGGTCGATTGGTGTCTTCAGTGACGCGGTAATGCACGATTGCGCCATTTGGACCGGCGCCTGAGATGGTATCAAATGAGATTTCTTGTAGCGCGTTGGTCGCGCGCCGGAAGCCTTCAAGTGATTTGGCAGCGTCGATTTCAGTCAAATCGCCCTTTGGGGCCTCGCTGTCAAACCACGCTAAAAATTCGACCATTGCTGCGCCATCGCGCAAGTGCGCTTCGCGCGTTGCAGTGATCTCGGCCTCGGTCTTTCGGGCCTTTGGCATGACACAGGGATCGGGGCCATCAACTGGCTCGGGCGCGCCGGGTGCGAGCTGATTTTGCCCCGACAGATGTGCTTCGACCTTAAGTGGCGCAGATTTGGGATCAATTCTGATCTTTCCAGTCAGAGTTTCAAAAAATTCCAGCAGCCTATCGTATGCATGTCTGGTCACGCGCGCGCCAAGGTGGCTAACTACGGCCTCGTCTGCCGGAGCGTCCGAAAACAAATCCACACTTCCAGTGTCGTGAACTACGGCAAAGCAATGGACCAATGGGTTATGGGCCATATCACTGCCGCGGATGTTCAATAGCCAGCATATGGAATCCGGCAGCGTAATCACGCAGGCCTTGTGCCCGGCTGCCTTCAGATCTTCGGCTACCGCATCGCATTTTTCGGCAGCGGTTTTTCCGGCAATGCTGTCTGGAAAAACGCGCATCGGCGCGGTCGGGCGAGCCGGGCGATCTTCCCAAACTTCGTCGACCATATTGTCCCAATAGGTGATTTCGATGCCTTTTGGTTCGAGCAATTTGGTCAACTGGCGGATCTCATCCACGGTATGCAGCCATGGATCGAAAGCCAGGCAATCGCCGTCCGACAATCGCGCCATAGCCCAGTCCGCAAGGCGGGTTGCGGGCCAGTTAACGGGTGTAAAGTGCTCGGTGTCGACCTGATCGCGCACTTGTGCCGTATAACGTCCGTCGATAAAAATACCGGCGTCATCTTTTAGAACGACGGCAAAACCGGCGGAACCGGTGAAACCGGTTAGCCAGGCAAGGCGCTCATCGGCTGGGGCTACGTATTCGCCTTGGTGGGCGTCCGCGCGCGGCACAATAAACCCATCCAATTCAGTGGCTTCCAGGACGGCACGCAGCGCTTTCAATCGTGGTGGTCCCTGATCCGGCGAGGAACTGGCCTCGAAGTTCTGAAACATCAGATGGCCCGTTTTTGCCGCAACTGGCGGGCACGGGCGCGGGGATTGCTTTCGAACAAAGCGGCTAATTGTTCTGTCATTGCACCGGCCAGTTGTTCGACGTCAGTGATAGTGACAGCTCTTTCATAGTACCGGGTGACATCATGGCCAATGCCGATCGCTAAAAGTTCGACAGCTTTGCGTTTCTCGACCAAATTTATGACGTCGCGCAGATGCTTCTCAAGGAAATTTGCCGGGTTGATGGACAATGTTGAATCATCAACTGGTGCCCCGTCCGAGATTACCATTAGGATTTTTCGCTGTTCACGGCGCGCCATCAGTCTACGATATGCCCATTCCAGAGCTTCGCCATCAATGTTTTCCTTGAGCAGGCCCTCTTTCATCATGAGCCCCAGATTGTCGCGCGAGCGTCTCCACGGTGCATCAGCGCTTTTGTATATGATGTGGCGCAAATCATTGAGGCGGCCCGGCAATTGTGGCCGACCATCCTGAAGCCAGACTTCGCGGGCCTGACCACCTTTCCACGCACGGGTCGTGAATCCCAGGATTTCGACCTTGACGTTGCAGCGTTCCAGCGTGCGGGCCAGAATATCGGCACTGATTGCGGCGATGGAAATTGGCCGGCCTCGCATCGAGCCCGAGTTGTCTAAAAGCAGCGTCACAACTGTATCGCGAAATTCAGTGTCAGATTCTTGCTTATAGGCCAGTGGAATCGTCGGATTTGCGATAATGCGCGCCAAACGCGCGGCGTCCAGAATACCCTCGTCCAAATCGAATTGCCATGACCGGTTTTGCTGGGCCATAAGGCGACGCTGTAATTTATTGGCCAAACGGCTGACGGCACCTTTCAACGGGTCAAGCTGTTGGTCCAGATAAGCACGCAGGCGTTCCAGTTCCGCTGGCTCGGCCAGATCCTCGGCTTTGATTTCTTCGTCATACTCTGTTGAATAAACAGAATAATTCGGATCAGCGTCGCTTATTGGCGCAGGCGGAGGTGGTTCCATCTCACTTTCGGCGTCGGGCATTTCGGCCTCGTCGCCCATCTCCATATCGGACATATCGTCCATAGATAGCTGTGCCTTACTTTGATCGTCCTGAGCTTCTTGGCTTTGGTCGGCGCTGGCTTCTGAAGCGTCTTCGCTCTCGCCGTCTTCATTGCCCTGGCTGTCCGGATTTTCCTGCTCTTCGGCGCTTTCGTCGGCCTGATCGTCTTGTTCGGGATCGTCCAAATCCGGATCGTCGCCCAACTGGTCACCATAGCCTAGATCAGTGATGACCTGGCGCGCAAAGCGCGCAAATTCGGCTTGGTCTGTTAAGACGCTATTTAGATCGTCTAATGTCCCGCCGGCCTGTTCTTCGATGAATCCACGCCACAAATTCATGATGTTGTCGGCGCCCTCGGGCAGCTGTCTGCCTGTGGCAAGGTGTCGAACAAGATATCCCGCAGCGACAGCCAGCGGGGCTTCGCTGGATTCGCGAATTTGCCCGTATCCTCGTCGTACGGCTTCGTGCGCGATGCGGGCGTCGATGTTTCCAGCGGTGCCCGGCATGTCGATCGCGCCGACGGCCTCGCAGCGCGCCACTTCCATGGCTTCATAGATGTCGCGGGCCATGTCGCCGTCAGGGGTATAACGGTTAAAGGTTTTGTCGTTGTGATACCTGTGACGCAATGCGTAGCCATCAGCAGTGCCGCGGGCCAAAAGGACCTCGTCCTTTGTCATCCGCCGAGTGACTTGCGGAAGTCGGACCATTTCCTGCGATTTTCCGGGTGGATCAACCGAAAAACTCACCCCAAGCTCTGGGTCATTGGCCAAGACTTTGGTGGCCTCTGCCAAGGCTTTTTTGAACGGGTCGGCCGGGTTATCTTTTTTTGAACTCATCGTGCTCGCTCCGTTGCGGCCGAATTTTCAGTGAAAATTCGGATAAGATTTTTTTGTAAAAAATCTTGGCGCGGGGACATCAGAATGCGACGCTTGCTGCGCTTTCGGGAAGCTCTTCGTCAAAGCAGCGCTGATAGAATTCTGCAACGGTTTGGCGTTCAAGTTCGTCGCACTTGTTCAGGAATGTTAGGCGGAACGCATATCCGACTGACCGCAGGGTTTCGGCATTTTGCGCCCAGGCGATCACTGTCCGGGGGCTCATAACTGTCGACAGATCGCCGTTCATAAAGGCGGTTCGTGTCAGATCCGCGACGGTCACCATCTGCGCAATGATCTTGCGGCCGCGCTCGGTGTTGTAATGAGGTGCTTTTGACAGAACAATTGCAGATTCTGCTGCATGACTGAGGTAGTTCAGTGTCGCGACCAAGGTCCATCTGTCCATTTGCGCTTGGTTGATTTGCTGTGTTCCGTGATACAGCCCGGTTGTATCCCCCAAACCCACGGTGTTAGCGGTTGCAAACAAACGAAAATATGGGTGGGGGTCGATGACCTCGTTTTGGTCGAGCAGGGTAAGCTTGCCGTCAACTTCCAGAACACGCTGGATGACGAACATCACATCGGCGCGGCCGGCATCGTATTCGTCAAAAACGATTGCCGCCGGATTGCGCAAAGCCCAGGGTAAAATCCCTTCCTGGAATTCGGTATATTGGATGCCCTTGTCGATCTTGATCTGGTCTTTGCCGATGAGGTCGATCCGGCTGATGTGGCTGTCGAGGTTTACCCTTACGCAGGGCCAGTTCAGGCGCGCAGCCACCTGTTCAACGTGGGTCGATTTACCTGTTCCGTGATAACCCTGGATCAGGACACGACGGTTAAACTGAAATCCCGCTAAGATGGCCAGCGTTGTATCGGGGTCAAACTTATAGGTTGGGTCAACCTCTGGGACCCGCTCGTTTGACTCGTAAAACGCGCGCACCTTCATGTCGGTATCAATGCCAAATGTCTCGCGGACATCAACTTCCTCGGAAGGCTTGGTGTCTGGGTCTATCCGCGTGTAATCCATCACAAATTCCTAGCATAAATATGGTCTGTTTACCGGTGATTACCGAGGTGCCTCATAATTTCGGTTGGTGCAAGAGGAAGCGGCTGGGAAGTAATCGAATTCCTTCGAGTGTGGTTTACCGAATTTTTGTGTTGAGATGCGAAAATGGCATTGCTGTTGCGAAACAGCGGCATTTTCAGTGGTGTTGTTTTAGTGAGTGTCGCACCTCGCCTGATGGCGGGGTGCGGAAGCTCGAATTATCGTGCAAATTCTGTGATCGATCCGGTCGGAGGAGCTCATAACAAGTGCGGGCTACCGGCATCCCGCGACAAGTTTCAAATTTTCGAAATATGTGTATCCAAAATGTAGTATGCCCCGCTGATGATCTTTCAAAGGGGAATATTACTGTTTATTTACATCAACTTAGGCCGCAACTGATTGCGTCTGTTGATTGCCGCCTTCGTTTTCCGTTTTGAAACGGTTGACCTGCGCGCGCATCACTTCCATTTTTTCAGCCAGTTGACGGGCTTCCATTCGGCTGTCTTCAGCCAGTTTGGCATTTTTCTGTGTAATTCCATCCATTTGCGAGACTGTATCCGATACACGACTCACGCTTGTTGCCTGCTCTTGCGCCGAAGCGGTAAGGCTGTCCATGGTTTCGGCCATATCTCGGACGCGCGTCACGACGTCAGTCAGTGTGTCACCGGTTTTTTCAACGAGTTCGACACCGCGAACAACCTGTGTTGCCGACTCGTCGATAAGTGACTTGATGTCTTTTGATGCTTCGCCCGACCTTTGAGCCAATGCGCGCACTTCGGTGGCTACAACGGCAAAACCTTTCCCTGCCGAACCTGCCCGTGCCGCCTCAACTGATGCGTTCAATGCCAGAAGATTGGTTTGAAACGCGATGCCATCCATCACCGTCACAATCTCGTTGATCTTATCTGATGCCGTCTGAATATCCGTCATGGCAGATATGGCTGAACTGACGACTGCACCGGCTTCGTCAACACGCTGGGTCGCGGCTTGGGCGATCCCGGCTGATTGGCGGGCGGCTTCGGCACTTGTTTGAACCGACGCAGACATTTCTGCCATGGCGCCGGACGTTTCCTCCAGCGCCGAGGATTGATGCTCGGCGCGTTTCGCCAATTCTCCGGCTTGGTCTCTCATGTGACTTGAACTTGCGCCGATCTCTTCGCATTGGGTTCTGATTTCGGTCACGAGATTGCCAAGTGTGATCGTCGTATCGGTCAAGCCATTCTCAAGGTCGTTGAATATGCCTTCGAACTGGCCGTTCATTCTTTCGCAGAGATCACCTTCGGCAAGGCGCGCAAGAACCCGTGCGGTTTCGCCGATACTTACGGAAACGTTTGCAACCAGCTCGTTTACCGCAGCAGCGATCTTGTCGAGTTCTTCGTTGCCAAATTCCTTGTCAATGCGCTTGGAGAAGTCGCCGCGCGCTGCAGCGTCAAGAACTGTTCCGAGGCCTTGTGACAGATCTTGAATAATGGCCGAGCGTTCTTTTTCCATGGCGGCACGCTGCGCTTCTTCTGTGACCTGGTCGCGCTTGGTTTGTTCTTCGCGCGCTTTAGCTTCATCAGCCTCATTTTCGCGGATTTTTTCCTGCATTTTTTGGGTTTCAATGCTGTTACTGCGGAAGACTTCCAGGGCGCGCGCAATCTCCCCCAGTTCATTTTCGCGCTCGGTATTGGTGATTTCGATTGCCAGATCGCCATCTGCTAAAGATGCCATTTCGGTAACACTTGTATTGATACCAGCCGAAATACCCGCTGCAGTTCGACGCGCGGCGACGGCCAGTCCGATGCCGGACAAAAGTGCGGCGCATATTAAAAATGCGATGATGATCCGCCCACGGTCGCGACCGCTGATTTCCAAGGCATTCTGACTGGAAACAACACGCTCGGTCACGCTCTGAAGACCGCTTTTAAGGTCCGGACCCAACTGATCAAGTTCAGATGACAATCCAACATCGATGTCGTTTGCGCGATGCACCTCGTGACTTGCCGAAATGAAAGAATTCAACAGGGCCCGGGTTTCTGCCACCGGAGCCAAATATCGATCGGGGACGCTTGGATCATTGATAAGGTCAAGTTCGGTTAGTGCATCGGTCAGAGATTCTTCTGTCCGCTGGAAGTCAGCTGGATCACCGCTGCGAATAAAGCGCTCAATGGCGATCTTTCCTGTTTTCATGTTGCGCTGCGCCAGCGCTGAATGGAAGGCGGCATCCTTGTGCCCTTCGTTGAAAAGCTGATCCATCAAGACATCTAGTTTGATTTTGGCGGTGTCCCCGGCCGCGGTCATCTCTTTGATTGACTGTGATCGCTCCGCTCGAATGTCGGCCAAATTGGCAAACGTTTCGCGATAAGTGCCGATTTTCGCGAAAAGTTCATTGTGGATGGCGAACAGATCAGAGGATGCGTCCATGTTGGTGACGATCTGGCGCTCGGACTCGTAGGCGTTGAGAAAGCTGTCGTTCACAGCTTCGACAAACGCGGCATCGTCCAATACCCGGTATTTCAGTGCGGCCAGCCGGCCTTCATACACATGCGAGCCGATTTCCTGAACAGCCAGGGTACGGTCGGCCGAAGCAGAGAAATGACTGATGATCTGAGTCAAAAGCAAAGTCGCAATGACACCAGCCAGTGAAGCGACTGTCAAAATTCCAAGCGCAATTCCATTAAGTGCACCGATCTGCTTAGAAATACGCCAGTTGCCCATACAAAGACTCCACAAGAGTGCCGAATATCCGGCGCACTCTTATGAGGAACTATTTACAGATCTCTAAGTCGAAAAATTGCGGCTAACTTTAATCTGATCCCAGGCCCAGACGACTTCGGACAGTTGCTCTTCGTGGCTTCTGTCGCCGCCATTCATGTCAGGATGTAGCACTTTGATCAGTGACTTATACGATTTTCGGATCTCGGCTTTGGTCCAATGATCGCGGGCTTCCAGAATGTCGAGCGCACGGCGTTCGGTGGGCGGGAGTTTGCGCGAACCCGATATGCCTTTGCCAGGGTTACGAGTCGCATTTTGCCCAAGGATCTGATGCGGATCGTCTATGCCCAGCCGGGCCCATGCTTTTTGTTCGTCGCCAGGTTTGCCAAAGGGCTTGGTTTCACGCTCCCAGACCCGATCTTTGTCGGCTTGAGCGGCGACACCATCTTCGTTTGATCCGTGGAAGAAATTCCATTTCAGATTGTATTCGCGGACGTGATCTTTGCAGAACCACAGAAAGTCATCCAAATCATCCGGGGACTTCGGCGCACGATACTGACCGACTTCCTGGCAACCGGCGTGGTCGCACGCGCGGGTGGATGTCTCGAAAGCCCCGGACATGCCGCGCCGGGTACGAGAGCGTTTCTTCTTGTCGGTTGACACACTTAGGTCAAAACCGAACGGGTCTTCACTCATCTGACATTTCCCTTTCCGACTCGGACGCACGAGTTTACTGTTCTCAGCCGGAGATTGAAGGGGGGGCAGCTAAAAAAATGTCGATTTCGGATGAAATGCGCGCACGGTTGTTGGCTGAGTTTGCCCCATCGGGCTTGGAGATCCTTGACGAAAGTGAAGCTCATCGCGGTCACGCAGGATTCCAGGAGGGCGGCGAAAGTCATTGGAAAATAACGATGAATTCCGCACGCTTTGGCGGGATGAGCCGCCTGCAACGTCACCGCGCCGTGCATGCGGCGCTTGGCGACGACATACTTGGGCGCATTCATGCGCTGGCCCTTCACCTTTCGGAGTAGGCGCTGCTTTTGAGAAATTATTCTGTCTGCGGCGGGCGTGGCACCGAAACGGGGCGCTCGGCACGCAGGATTTCCGAAGGCGTTCGATCGGATTCGCCCAGGGTCAGTGGTGGCAGAGCGGGTTCGGGGGCGGGTTCGACTGCTTTTTCAGCCACGGCGTCCACTGCCACAGCTGGCGTCGTTGCCTGAGCTGCCCCGTGAATTTCCCGTTTAAATATCAACAGGTTCTGAAAGGATTTCTGAGTGCCTTTCAAACCTTTGCGTTCTTCGCAGGGAAGGGTTTCGGCGCGCAGAAACTCCCAGCCATCGGCGGCCATTTCGTTCAGCACATCGCTAATCGTGCGGGCAAAGCGGTCGTCAACGGATTTAACTCCCTTGATTTTAATCGCCTGCACAGGTGCCGGTACGGCCTGGTATTCAAAGCTGCTCATGCATGCCTCGTCTCGTTGTCGAAGCTCATGTTTATCACCAGTGGACAGCCTGTGAAAGAGCCAGTGGCGGCGTCAAAACCGACAGTCTGTATAGCGTCGGTATCACGTCGGTATTGCGTCGGTGGACCCGAGCGGTGCCGAAACGGCTTGTTAATGAACTTGGGGTGGTCAGAAAGGGTCGTTAGAAAAGGCAAAGGGCGCCGTCACACATACGGCGCCCTTTCAACTCACAACACTCACTACTTACTTACACACACAGTTGGCAGGTCACATACACATTAACTCTTCACTTGCCATGGTCTTAATCTACGTAGCTAATAGGGTATTAGTATGACTAATGTAGCCCCTTTTTACCTCCAATTGTGGCAGGATCAGGCGGGATTCGAGAACGATCTTGTCGTCTACCTGGGTAGTGTCTTGGGATCGGAAACAAAATTGGGGTGATCGCTAAGGGCTCAATGAAGAGCTGCCCAGAATGATGATGAACATTTCATGAAGGGCGAATCGCTGATTTCAGGTAAACACCAGAGCCTGCGACGTGAGGCGATATCGAGGACTGGAATGATCATTTTGGGAAAGGAACGGATTTCGCCCCGCAATCCGGGGTGCGAAGTGCCTTCGCATGCCTTCGGCGAGGATATTTATTGGGCCGATAATGGGGTGGGGCTGAATTAAGCAGAGCGGGTCGAAAGAACACGTCCGGTCATGACCGGACGGCCCCGGTTATCGAAGACAGTGAGCAATGCCATTTCAGCCTAAGAGATTGCTGCGCTGTCGATTTACTAGCTAGAGACTGCAGAGATGCCAAAGAAGATGATGGATGACAGAAGGGCGGCGGCGGGGACGGTGATCAGCCAGGCCGCAATAATTGTCATGAAGTGAGAGCGGCGCACCAGTTTGCGGCGGCGGCGTTCCTCGGGGGCGAGTTTTGGGCGATCTGGCACGGCCATGCGGGCGGCGCGCAGGCGACGCTCGGCGTCCCATTCGCGGAAGAAGCCGACGCCGAACACGCCGCCAACCGCGATATGTGTGGAGCTGACGGGCAGACCCAGCCAGCTTGCCACGATAACCGTGATGGCGGCCGAGAGTGCCACGCAGTAGGCCCGCATCGGGTTCAGTTTGGTGATCTGATTGCCGACCATGCGGATCAGTTTCGGGCCGAACAGGAAGAGACCGAACGAGATCCCGAGCGCGCCGATCACCATGACCCAAAGCGGGATCGAAACAGCGTCGGTGAAGCTGCCGCTGGAGGAGGTTTGCACGATGGCGGCGAGGGGGCCAACGGCATTCGCCACGTCATTGGCACCGTGTGCGAAGCTGAGGAGCGCCGCCGAGACGATAAGCGGGATGCCGAACAGCACCTTCAGCGAGCGGTTGCGGTTTTCCAGGCCTTCGGATTGTTTTTTGATCACCGGGATCATGGCGAGCCAGATCAGAATGCCGATGGCGAGGCCGATCATGAGGGCCGATGACATGTCGATCTTTATGATCTTTTTCAGGCCCTTCAGCGCGAGGTAGGCGGCAAATGCTCCGGCCATGATCCCCACCAGAACCGGCACCCATATGCGCGCGGCGGCGATTTTGTCGGCCTGATAGATGATGCGGGCTTTGATGAACCACAGGAAACCAGCGGCAATCAGGCCACCCAGGACCGGGGAGATGACCCAGCTTGCGGCGATCGCGCCCATGGTGCCCCAACTGACGGCGGCAAACCCGGCGGCCGCGATGCCAGCGCCAAGCACGCCGCCAACGACCGAATGTGTGGTCGAGACGGGTGCGCCAACCCAGGTCGCGAGATTGACCCAAACCGCTGCGGACAAAAGTGCTGCCATCATCGCCCAGATAAAGGTCGCTGAGTTTTGCATACTTTCCGGGGCTATGATGCCTTTGGCGATGGTCGAGACCACGTCGCCGCCTGCCAAAAGCGCGCCTGCGCTTTCAAAAATCGCGGCGATTGCAATGGCCCCGCCCATGGTCAGCGCGTTCGCCCCGACCGCTGGACCCATGTTGTTGGCAACGTCATTGGCACCGATGTTCAGGGCCATGTAAGCGCCAAAGACGGCGGCGATGACGACGATATAACTATTGCTGGTCTGGCCGAAGAGAATTGCAGCCGCCAATCCGGCAAGTATTATGAAAACCAGCGCAATGCCGGAACCGACAACCGGGCGGCCCGCATAGCTGGTTGCCCGTTCAAGGTTTGAATATCGACCGAGATCCCGATCCAGCGTTTCGCGGTGGCGCGCTTCTAAGTCCCGATCTGCCATGGCTTCCCCCAAAGTCACTTGGACGACTGCCTAGGGGGGATTTCTGATCAGTTCAACATCAGAATTTCGGTGTCGGGATAAGTGTCACAAATTCCGCAGGATCGACTTCAGTTCTGGCTCGTTCACCAGATTTGCAGCCTCTTCGGGATCAACCCATTTCCGTTTACGCTCGTGTGCTTCGGGAAAATCGTCGGCCAATGTGTCGACGGCGACCGGGTAGACCAGTGTTTCCACCGGCAAGGGCCAGCCTGTGGATTGGATTTTGTCGTAGCTGTAAGAGCCGATGGTGTCGCCGTGTTCCGGTTCGGCGACAACGCCTGCTTCTTCCCATGCCTCTTTTATGGCGGCCTCGCGAGTTGTAAGCCCTTGTTCTGGCCAGCCTTTCGGGATGATCCAGCGGCCGGTGTCGCGGCTGGTGATGAGGAGGACCTGGGTTTTGTTGTCGCTGACTTTGTAGCAAAGCGCTGCGACTTGCAGGTGTTTGGGTCGTTGGAGCATGGGGTGGAGGTAATCCTGCCATGCGGTTTTAAGCTGATGTATCACTGCGAAGCCCGCCGGAATTTTATTATTATATGAGTCAATAGGTTGCAGGGTTTTGTTCAATCCGCAAGGTGGGGCACGGGAATGTGAGCCGGGGTGTGGTTTCTGGGTTTGCCGGTGGTGGGATTTGGGGTGGTCTTGTCGGGGCGATTTGGGCGTTGGGTGGGCAAAATGGGCCTGTCTGTATCGCGTCGGTATGACGTCGGTATTACGTCGGTGGACCCGACCGCATGGGTAGGGGGGTGTTAAGGAGTTGGAGAGGGTTGCGCGGTGGTGGTCGGGGTGCGGAGTGCCTCCGCATGCCTTCGGCGAGGATATTTCCTGGGCCGATAATGGGGCGGGGGGGTGCGTTAGTTTAGGGCGTCGAGTGCGGATTGGATGAGGTCGCGGAGGCGGGTGGCTTTGGCGTGGTTGAAGCTCATGTGTTCGGGGTCATAGACGGTCAGGGCTGCGACAACGTGGTCGAGGGCGGCGTTCAGGTGAGGTGTTGGGTCTTCGGTGGCGTCCTGGTCGGCCAGTGAGAGTTCGGCCAGCGCCAAATTAAATTGAGTCATGGCCCAATCCACCGGATGGTCGTCGCGGGTACGGACCTCTAGCGCAGCGCGATAGGCGTTGACGGCTTGGGCGAGGAGGCGGGTGCTGTCTTCGCCTTCGGTGCGGGTGGCCTGATTTTTGAGGGCGACGGCGAGGTTGTTTTGGGTCATGGCCCAGTCCACCGGATGATCGTCGCGGGTGTAGACTTTTAGGGCGGCGCGGTAAGCACTATGTGACATTTCAGAGTGAAAGGACGACTTCGCACCAGTGCAGGTCTGACTCCTCTCATTGTGTGCCAAACCAAGCCAGTTTTTCGCGTCGGCCCAAGCCTTCGGTGTACTAGTACGTAATTCATCCGTAACGACAGGCTCGACGATTTGCAGTGCGCAACGAAACCCCGCGCCTCCGTATCTCGACGCGCGGTCAAACAGCATTTTTGAGTATTTATAGATCCGGAGATGTTGTTGAGCGCTTCGATCTATGATTGCAAAGCTATCGGCGGCGGCACAAAGAAGGTCATAAGCATGTCTGACTTTTCCTCTTAGAAGTGCCGCGGCAGCTTGCGCCTCCATAAGTTGGGCGTTGATTTCCAATGGTTCGCGGAGTTGCTCGGTAACGATCTCCCGGGCGTTGCTGAGCAATTCTTCGGCTTCCTCGATTTCGAAATTGTCCAGCGCAGCCATTGCGGCACCGTGCAAGTTGTCGAGGCGCTTTGACAGGCCCTTTAGATCATTGATCTCTTTTCGAAGCGCGCGGAAGTCTTCGGCGCATTTCGTGAGCATATCTCGCAGATCGCGATCTGATAGTGCGTGTGGGTTTTCAATCTCAAACCGGCTTGAAAGCAATTCAAGCTGATCGCGGTCCAGCGCGGTGAGGTTTGAGAGTTGTTCACTGGGGGAGAGCTGAACGCGGCGATGGAGCGCTTCGAGGTCGTCTTCGGTAATGCCGAGTGCATCGGACAGGCGTTTGATGGTTTGCGTGATTGGGTTCGGGACTTTTCCGTTTTCCAGTTTTGAGATGTCGCCTTTGCGTTTTTCGGCCTCTTCGGGCGGCAGATTCGGGTAGAGAGCGCAAGCAAGCTGGGCCTGGGTCATGCGCATTTCGGCGCGTTTTCTTTTGATCAGCCGCCCGAAGGCCGCCCCGAATGTGTCTTGCACTCTAACTCTCTCTAACTTTCTTAAAACTCATCCTAACTTTGGCTCTAACTTCTGGCGGGCTGAAAATTGTTTTCAAACAGATAGTTATGAACTGCGCTTCGAGGAAGCGTAACAGAGCGCTCTGTTCAAACTCAAGTGGAGAAATTCCGATGTTTGAACAGCTGAATGAGAAGATGAAGGTGATTTGTAAGGGTATGTGGTGCCACCGGTTTGCCTATGCCGGGTTGGCGGCGGCCTATGGGGCCGGGTGTCTGGGTGTGATCGACAAAGAGACGGTCGCGCAGATTGTGACCGGGCTTTATGTGGCGATGGTCGCGCAGGGGCATTGAGGGGGTGCGTGTGGGGCGGGGTGACTCCCGCCCTACGGGGGTGTGATGGTGGTTTGGCGTCAGGCATCTAGGGGGTGCGCACGCGATTGCGCTTTGCGCATTCGCTGCCGCGCACTGAGCCCAAAAGCCTACGAAGATAGTTTCTTTGAAACTATTTCGTTGACGGCCTTTGGATTGGCTTTACCGCCCGTCGCCTTCATCACCTGACCCACGAACCAGCCCGCCAGTTTGGGGTTCTGTTTGGCCTTTTCGACCTGGGCCGGGTTGTCGGCGATGATCTGGTCTACGGCGGCCTCAATCGCGTCGGTATCCGTCACCTGCTTCATGCCGCGGGCCTCGACGATTTCTGCCGGGTCGCCGCCTGTCGTCCAGACGATTTCGAACAGGTCTTTGGCGATCTTGCCCGAGATGTCGCCCTTGGTGATCAGTTCGACAATGCCGCCCAGTTGCGTGGCCGAGACGGGGCTTTCGGTGATCGCCTGATCCTCTTTCTTCAGGCGGCCGAACAACTCGTTGATCACCCAGTTGGCGGCGAGTTTGCCGTCGCGGCCTTTGGCCACTTCTTCGAAGTAGGCGGCGTTTTCGACCTCGGCGGTCAGGACGGAGGCGTCGTAGTCGGTCATGCCGTAGTCCGCCACGAAACGCGCTTTCTTGGCGTCAGGCAGTTCGGGCAGACCAGCTTCGTTGTCGTCGACCCAACCCTGTTCGATCTCAAGCGGCATCAGGTCGGGGCAGGGGAAATAGCGGTAGTCGTGCGCTTCTTCCTTGGAGCGCATCGAGCGGGTTTCGCCTTTGTCGGGGTCGTAGAGGCGGGTTTCCTGCGTGACCTCTTTGCCGTCTTCAAGCAGGGCGATCTGGCGGCGGGCTTCGACGTCGATGGCTTGCTGGATGAAGCGCATGGAGTTCATGTTCTTGATCTCGCAACGGGTGCCGAGGTGGGCGAAATCCTGGGAAGCCTGATAGCGTTCGTAATCGCCGGGGCGACAGACCGACACGTTGACGTCGGCGCGCATATTGCCGTTTTGCATGTTGCCGTCACAGGTGCCCAGGTATTGCAGGATTTGGCGCAGTTTGGCGACGTAGGCGGCGGCTTCTTCCGGGCCGCGGATATCGGGGCGGCTGACGATCTCCATCAGGGCGACGCCGGTGCGGTTCAGATCGACGAAGGACATATGTGGATCCATGTCGTGGATGGATTTGCCAGCGTCCTGTTCCAGATGGATGCGTTCGACGCGCACAAGGCGGGCGACGCCTGCTTCGAGTTCCACCAGCACTTCGCCTTCGCCGACGATGGGATGGTAAAGCTGGCTGATCTGATAGCCTTGGGGCAAGTCGGGGTAAAAGTAGTTTTTGCGGTCGAAGGCAGAGCGCAGGTTGATCTCGGCCTTCAGGCCAAGACCGGTGCGCACGGCCTGTTCGACGCAGTATTCGTTGATGACGGGCAACATGCCGGGCATGGCGGCGTCAACGAAGGCGACGTTGGAGTTTGGTTCGGCCCCGAAGGTGGTGGATGCGCCAGAGAACAGCTTGGCTTTCGAGGCGACCTGAGCGTGAACTTCCAGCCCGATCACAAGTTCCCAATCCCCGGTTGCCCCGGCGATGACTTTTGGCTTTGGCGTTTCGTATGTCAGGTCCAGCATTTGGCGCGCCTCTTCGGTATCCAACCCGTCTCATAAGGTGGGTGTGGGCAGGGGGCAAGACGGGCGCGCGTTCAAAGGTGATATCCGGGGGCAATCCTTCTTGATTTCAAGTGCCTTGCATTGATCACGGCAAAAACGCAGGAATTCTGGAAGACGATTGGACAAATTCATTGGAGGCTTCTTTTATGGTGGAGCTACGACTGACGGCCGTGCTGCTTGCAATATCGGCGCCTGCTTTTGCCGAGACATACGAGGTCAATTCAGTTGCCTTTGGCGTGGCGTCGAATTTCTTTGATCCGTTATCAGAGAACCTGATCGTTTTCAGAACCGAGACGAAATACGACCGCTTCGAAGTTGCGGACGCGGGGCGGCTTGAGATGGAAGCCATCCATTGTTTCGGAAGCTTTGTGATTGTGCGCGGCAAGACATCCGGCGGCGGGAATTGCACGATCACTGACGTGAATGGAGATCGGGTGCTGCAACGCTGGAGCATTGATGATGTGGCGCTGGGCAAGGGGTTTGGCACTTGGAGCTATATTGGCGGCACTGGCGCGCATGAAGGCATCTCGGGGCGCGGGTATTACGTGAACGAAGAAATCGCGCGCACGGGTGAAGTGAAAAACACGATCCATGGCACGGTCACCTGGCCAGAGTAGGCCCGACTTTGCCGCGATACAGGTCCGCCAACGTCAGACTTTGAAAATCTGTTTGATCTCGTCCAGAGCTTCGATCTGTTTTTTGCTTGGCTCTGTGCCCGATTGTTTGGCGATGTGGGAAATGACCCCCATGGCCGAAACCAACCCTTCCGGGCCAGCCAGCCGGTGTAATTTGCGCGACAGTCGCGAAATGGCGGGATCAGGGCCCTGACATTCCTGCACGAACCAATTGCCGAGAACAGAAAGTTCTTCAGCTTCTTTCATCGACACGTCTAACTCTGATTGCAGCCCGACGATCAGACCCTGCCGTGCCTCTTCAGTTGGGAATTCATCGAGACCAAGATAGGCCGATGCCAGGCCTGCGACGGCAAGGGGAGGTTCTTCGATACATTCGACCGGGTGCTTATTGGCCTGACGGCGAAACCCGAAGCGGCGTGCGGCACCAAGGGCGGTTTGCGCCATATCCGCCATTTCGCCCGCAATGTAGACGGTATTCTGGGCGCGAACGAAGAAATAATAGATGCCGACCAAAAGGCCGATGAGGCCGATGAGGCCGATAATAATGTGCATAATCAATGACTCCACTTTGAATGAGGGTGGCATAGCGGGGAATTCTGGCGATTTTATGGGGCGGCACGGGCGATATCGGTTCAAATCGAACGGAATGGGAAACTTTTACAGTTTCCGAATTGATTGAGCTGAAAGAAATCGGGTGGTTTGGGTGGCGAGGGTGGTTTGTATGTATTCGGCTGCTTTGCGGGACGAAGCGGACTCTCGCCTTTTGAGTGTGAATGACTGCTTTTCGCTTGGTGAACCAAATGGTCGAATTTAGTGATTTTGTGACGCAAGGCTCTCGGGCGCATTCCAAATCTTTTCTTTCAGCCAAGACCGAAAAACTCGGGCCGGTCGGTGTTGCTCTGTTGCATAGAGGAAGTACATTTCTCGCTGCAATGGCGGTACCCCAGGCATTTTTTGCAGTTCGCCGTTTTCGAGATAGGTGTCCACCAGCGGGTGACCGGCCAATGCAATACCCTGACCTTCGATCGCAGCTTGCAACATGTTAATGTATGTATTCACATGCACGCCGGATCGTTCTTCCGGTGCGGGAAGACCCTGCGACTCGAACCAAAACTCCCATCGCGCCTCGCGACGGTACCGCCCCGATAGATATAGCAGTCTTTCGTTAAGCAACGCTTCTGCGTTTCTCAGGTCAGTCTGGGCATTGTAGTTAGGACTAAAGACCGGAAAAATTGCTTCTTGCATGATCGGTTCCCACCCAGGACCTTGCGGGACCGTCGGGCCATACCGTATTGCAACGTCGATACCCTCGGTGCCAATGTCCAAATACCTGTCGGAGGCCACCAGATTGATCTCGATGTCTGGATGTTGGGCACCAAAATCGATCAAACGGGGCATCAACCAATAGGTTGCGAAGGCTGAAGTCACTGTGATCGTTAGCCGTGTGTCCGATTTGTTCGCACGCTGTTGTTCCATGGCCTCTTCAATGGTTTGCATCGCTGGGTTCACCATTTCTGCAAAGGCGCTCCCGCTGCGCGTCAGCGCGACTTTCCGGTGATTGCGTGAAAATAAGCGTGTGTTAAGCGCCTGTTCAAGCTCTGCAATTTGGCGGCTGACGGCCACGCGAGAAATTCCCAGCTCAACTGCTGCCTTCGTAAAGTTTTCTGAAACAGAAGCCGCACGAAATGTTACGATGTTCCTTAGTAAATGAACATCTTTGCGCAGGTTATCCATAACGATCTGGTTATCACTGTGATACGGAATTTGCAACTATACGGAGACGACGCTCTGCGTATTCTATCGTTAAAAACACATTATCAAATCTCAGGGAGTCTAGACATGAATCGATTGATAGCCACATCAGCCCTTGCCGCACTGGCGTTGACTACGTCCGTTTCCGCTCAGGAAATGCCTGGCAAAGGCATTGAAATAAACCCGATCAAGGGCTCGCCTGCGAATGCTTGGTTCCAGCACATGGTGGTTCAACTTGGCCTCGAAGCGCTTGGCTACGAAGTTGAAGAAACCCGCGAAGCGGATTTCCCAGCCTTGCATCTTGCGGTGTCTTCGAGGGATGCGGACTATACGGTCAATCATTGGCGGCCACTTCACAACGATTTCTTTGATAAGTCCGGTGGCGATGGCACGATGGTCCGCAGCCACGCTGTGATCACGGGTGCTGGTCAAGGTTACTACATCGACAAGAAGACCGCTGACGCGAATGGAATTACCAACCTAGGACAACTGGCTGACCCCGCCGTTGCTGCGCTGTTTGACGGCGACGATGATGGCCTAGCCAACCTCTCAGGCTGTAACCCTGGTTGGGGATGCGAATTGAAGATCGAAGAGCATCTTGACGCTTATGAACTGCGCGATGTGGTTGAGCATGATCAAGGTAGCTATTTTGCGATCATGGCCGACACGATCACGCGCTACAATGAAGGCGGATCAATCCTGTACTACACTTGGACTCCTAACTGGATCAGTGACGTATTGGTCCCCGCCACAGATGTCGTGCAGATTGGCGTACCCTCTAACGGGGATGCTATGGATCCGGGATTTGCAGTGAACGATGTCTATGTCGTCGCGAACAAGGACTTCATGGAAGATAACCCAGCTGCTGCAAAATTCCTCAGCACAGTGGAAATTCCAATCTCGGCAGTGAATGCGGCGCAGGTCAAGCTTCGTGATGGCGAAGACACCGTTGAGGATTTCCGCCGTCATGCTGAAGACTGGGTTGCCGCAAATCAAAGCCAGTTTGATGCACGGGTCGCCGAAGCGGCGGCCGCTAACTAAACTCCCTGTGGACAGGGGCACCCAACTTTGGTGCCCCTTTTTTCGAATCGAGGGTGCAATGAGCGACGTTCAAATCGAATGCCGTAATCTGTGGAAGATCTACGGCGCACGCGCGGATGAGGCTTTGAAGGCCGTACAGTCCGAAGGCCTGAGCAAAGATGATGTTCGCGACAAGTATGGTTGCGTATTGGGTGTAAGAGACGCAAGCTTCAGCGTTGGCAAAGGAAAAATCTTCTGCATCATGGGTCTGTCAGGTTCGGGCAAATCCACTTTGGTGCGCCATATCAACCGCCTGATTGAACCGACTGCGGGCGAAATTCATGTTGCCGGCCAACGTGTCGACACAATGAATGAACCGTCGTTGCTAAAACTGCGTTCTGAGACGATTGGAATGGTCTTTCAGCACATGGCCCTATGGCCGCATCGAACGTTGTCGGAAAACGTGGCTTTTGGCTTGGAAGTGCGCAACGTTCCCCAGGCAAAGTGCCGCGAAGCAGCTGAAATTGCATTGTCTTCTATGGACCTGACCGGCTGGGAAGATCACTATCCAGACCAACTGTCTGGAGGGATGCAGCAACGCGTCGGCCTTGCAAGGGCGCTGGCGGCAGATCCGGATATTTTGCTTATGGATGAACCGTTTTCAGCGCTTGATCCTTTAATCCGGCGCCAGTTGCAAGATCAGTTCCTCGCGCTTTCCGAGAAAGTTCAAAAAACAACCGTGTTCATCACGCATGACCTTGATGAAGCGATCCGCATGGGCGACCAGATTGCGATCATGAATGATGGGGTTATCGTGCAGATCGGAACGCCTGAAGAAATAGTTACCAACCCCAAGGACGACTATGTTGCTGAGTTTGTCAAAGGCATCAGCCGGGTCAATCTGGTGCGGGCCGAGACAATTATGTCCGCGATGGACGGGCGCGACGTCACATCAAAGACAGTGCCCTTGGGCAGCGAATTGGGCGAAATCATGGATCAGTTCATGGAAGACCAGTCTCCCGTGACTGTCGTGAATCCCGAAGGCGACGCTGTCGGCCACATCACTATAACGGACGCATTGCGCGGATAGGAGGCGATCATGGATCTGTAGAATATCTTTGACAAGGAATGGGTGCCCGTTGGAGCATGGGTAGAGATGTTGCTGCAATGGGTCGTCGAAAACTTTCGGTTTGTTTTTCAGGCAATAAAAGTGCCCTTCGACATCGTTCTGTCCGGGCTGGAGGACGCACTGACCGGGACGCCTGATCTAGTAATGCTGGCCATCATCGTACTGATAGCCTGGCAAGCAGGTGGGCGACGACTTGCTGCGGTGTCTGCCGCATCCATGCTGGCCATCGGTTTGATGGGCGCGTGGGAAGAAAGCATGGTGACCCTTTCAATCGTCCTGACATGTGTCATCTTCTGTTCCATGATCGGCATCCCGTTGGGGATTATGGCGGCGCGCAACGATAGGTTCTGGACCATCCTGCAGCCACTTCTCGATCTGATGCAAACGATCCCGTCATTCGTTTACCTTGTGCCAATTGTGATGCTTTTTTCCATTGGTAATGTGTCCGGCGTGATCGTGACCTTTATCTACGCATTGCCACCAGTTGTGCGTCTCAGCAATCTTGGCATCCGACAGGTGCGTGGAGATATGGTTGAAGCCGCGCGGGCCTTTGGTGCCAGCAAACGGCAAACGCTGATTAAGGTTGAACTGCCGCTGGCGATGCCAACCATTATGGCAGGTGTAAACCAGACTATCATGATGGCGCTGTCGATGGTTGTTGTCGCGTCAATGATCTCAGTTACCGGGCTTGGCCAGATGGTGTTGCGCGGCATTGGACGCCTTGACATGGGGCTTGCAACTGTGGGCGGTCTAGGCATTGTGTTCCTCGCGATCGTTATCGACCGGGTCAGCCAAAGCTTCGGCACATCCGCACGCGATCGGGGCCACAAAAAATGGTACGAAACAGGACCGGTTGGAGCGGTACGCACGTTGATGGGCAAGGTGTAAGCGATGGAGTCACAGCCCAACATCCTTTTCATTCAGGTCGATCAGTTAACGGCGTCGTCATTGAGCAGCTACGGCAGTGAAGTCTGCCATGCGCCGAACCTTGATCGCCTTGCCAATACGGGCACGGTTTTCGAGACCGCCTATTGCAATTTCCCGCTATGCGCACCATCGCGATTTTCCATGGCAGCGGGCCAGTTGTGTTCAACCATTGGTGCCTATGACAACGCAGCAGAGATGCCGGCTTCAGTTCCGACTTACGCGCACTACCTTCGCGCTGCCGGATATCAAACGGCCCTTTCCGGCAAGATGCATTTCATCGGTCCTGACCAGTACCACGGCTTTGAAAAACGGCTGACAGCCGATCTTTACCCGGCGGACTTCAGTTGGGTCCCAAATTGGGGGGATGAAGGCAAGCGCGACACAAACGATGACCGCAGTGTGTTGGTTTCTGGCGTCTGTGAGCGCTCTGTTCAGATCGATTTCGACGAGATGGTAACCGCAAACGCGATCCAGCACCTCTATGATCTGGCTCGGTCAAACGACGAACGCCCCTTCTTTTTGCAGGTCTCCTATACACATCCACATGAACCCTATCTATGCCGCAAGGAATACTGGGACCTCTACGAAGATGTTGACATCCCTTTGCCCAGCGTTCCGGCTATGTCTTCAAATGAACACGACGTTCATTCGCAGCGGCTTTTGAGCGACTTTGCGATGCTGGATAAACGCTTCTCGGATGAAGACATCGCCCGCGCGCGGCGTGCGTACTACGGCTCAATCAGCTATATCGATGCGATGGTAGGGCGTGTTCTGGATGTGCTGGCCGCAACTGGTAAAGCCGACAAGACAGCGATTGTTTTCACATCCGATCATGGCGAAATGCTGGGCGAGCGGGGTATGTGGTTCAAAAAACACTTCTTCGAACCAGCACTGCGCATCCCACTGATTATGAAGGTGCCGGGCCAGGCTGCAAAACGGGTCGGAACGCCTGTATCGCTTGTCGATTTATTGCCGACCTTTATGGGGCTGGCACAAGGCAGCGGTTGGGAAAGCGGAGTTGAACAGTTGGAAGGCGATGACCTGACCGCACTTGCCACAGAAGCTGACGACCTGGCCAGACCAGTTTTCGCGGAATACCTTGCTGAAGCGACCCCTTCTCCGATCCTTATGATCCGGAAAGGGGATTACAAGTTCATTTGGTCAAAGGATGATCCGAGCCTTATGTTCGACCTGAGGACCGACCCGAATGAGTGCCACAACATTACCCAAGACCCCAAAAATGCAGACCAAGTATCTGACTTCATGCAGATGATTTCTGACAAATGGAACTATAATGATCTGAAAGACAAGATTGTCGAAAGCCAAAAACGCCGTCGATTGATCGTCGACGGATATGCAGATGGGCCTCGCCCTCGGTGGAACCACAGTGAGTCTGCGTCAGATAGAGTAATCTGGTACCGAGGCGAAGGTGGTTACAATGAGTGGGCGTTCTCCTTTTTGCCTGTGCAAATCAAAGATACCACTAGCTGCGATGCAGCGAACCGGTCGAAATGGGCTGATTTTGTTGAAAAACTCATGCTTGATCGTGGAATGAACTGCTGATTCAATTCATCGTACGGATAGGGAGGGTTTTGCGATGATGGGACCTAAGCAGGAAGCACAGGCGGCGTTGTTCTATGAGTTCTCGTTGGAGGATCATGTCCCTCAAGACCACCTTCTTCGGTTGATTGACCGGTTCGTTGACCTGAGCAGTATCCGGGCGCATCTGTCGGATTTCTATAGTCACACAGGCCGTCCATCCATTGATCCGGAACTGCTCATTCGGATGCTGTTGGTGGGGTATTGCTTTGGTATTCGGTCAGAACGCCGGCTCTGCGAAGAGGTTCATCTGAACCTCGCCTACCGCTGGTTTTGCCGGCTGAATTTGACCGACCAAGTTCCAGACCACTCGACCTTCTCGAAGAACCGCCATGGTCGGTTCCGTGAGAGCGATCTGCTGCGCCATGTGTTCGAGACCACGGTTGCACGCAGCATGGAAGAAGGACTGGTGGGCGGTCAGGGTTTTGCTGTTGATGCCAGTTTGATCAGTGCGGATGTTCAGAAGCAAAACTCCAGCAATCCCGAAGACTGGGCCGCCCGTGACATTGATCCCAATAACGCGCCGCGCGCAGTGCGCGAGTATCTCGACACCTTGGACGACGAGGCCTTTGGTGCAGCCTCCACGGTCAAGCCCAAGTTCATGGCCCATGCCGACCCCGCCAGCCAATGGACGGCTGCACGTAAAGGCCCGGCTTTCTTTGCGTATTCTACTAATTATCTGATCGATACCGATCACAGTATCATCATGGACGTAGATGCCAGTCGGTCCAACAAGACCGCTGAAATAAGTGCCATGCGCAAAATGCTCGATCGCACCGAAGAACGTTTTGGTGTGAAGTCCGATTGGATCGCTGCGGACACCGCATATGGATCAGAAGACAATCTTGTCTGGCTCGCATTGAAGCGCCAAATCCTTCCCTTCATTCCTGTCTTCGACAAAGGTGAGCGCACGGACGGAACGTTCTCACGATCCGACTTCACGTGGGACGATGAGAACGACCGCTATATCTGTCCGGGCGGCAAAGAGATGCGGCACACTTGGCGGACCTATTCTGACCCGGCTCGAAACGCGCCAAGCTGGAAAGCTCGCAAGTATCGAGCGCTGAAGTCCGATTGCACAGGATGCGAGCTGAAGGAAAAATGCTGCCCCAACGCCGAGGCCCGCGCCGTCCATCGCGAGAAATACGAAATCGTCCGGGACTTCGCCCGCCGATGCATGGCGTCAGAGTTCAATGTCACCGCACAGAAACGACGAAAGAAGGTCGAGATGCTCTTTGCACACCTCAAACGCATCCTTGGCCTCGGGCGGCTCCGATTACGTGGACCCTGCGGCGTCCAAGACGAGTTTACTCTCGCAGCAGCAGCCCAAAACCTCCGGAAACTAGCCAAACTCACGCCGATGGTGCCAGCCGCAGGATGACGCGGCGGTACCGCCTCAGACTGCCCAATAAAATATACGCCGTAACCATCCCCAAAGCACAAAACCAAACGACTTTTTCAACAAAATCGGCTCACTCCTGACCTTAGCTGCACATGGATTGAACGACAGGTACGGAAGTTTGCCGACATTCGCTGTGCGATGCACCAACTGGTAAATTGCGGGACGAAGCGGTCTTCTATGCATTTCAAATCAACGGCCGCTTCGCTTCTATTGACATGATCCCGAAAAAATATTCCGGGTCGTAAATTTCACCCAGTCCTCGTCAAAATTTGCCGACAAAAATCTATTTAGCAACGATCACTGCATGATCATCCCGCCGTCGATCATCACAAGTTGCCCCGTCATGTAATCGCTTTCGTCGGAACAAAGGAACGCGGCGGTTCCCTTTACGTCGTCGGGGTATGAATAGCGCTTCATCGTAATCATGGTTTCGGCGAGGTGGTCCATGGATTGGCCTTCCTCTTCGAACATTCCAATTTCGACCAAATCTTTGTCCAGCTGCTCCCACAGCTCGGTACGCACAACACCGGGGCCATAGCCATTGACTGTGATCTTGTGCGGCCAAAGCGCTTTTGCGCCGCCGATGATCATCGCAAGAGCGGCGTATTTCGAGCAGGAATAGGGGATCACATCCAGGAAAGCTGTACGCGATACGATCGAACCGACGTTGATAATTTTATATGGGTGATCTTCCATCGGGCCTTGGGCGATCATTTGGCGTGCGGCCTCTTGCATGCCAAACAGCATGCCTTTGGCGTTGATGTTCATGATCATGTCCCAGTTTTCTTCGTCAATATCCATGAACATGCGTGGTTTGTTGATGCCTGCGTTCATCAAGGCCACGTTGATTGAGCCGAATTCCTCGACCGTCGCCTGGACAGCGTCTGCATTGTCTTTGCGTTTGGTCACATCCATGGCCAAGGAAATGGCTTTGCCGCCGCCAGCGGCATTGATGCGCGCTGCAACTTCGTTGACGCCGTCCAAATTGACGTCGCCCAGGCAGACATTCGCCCCCTGCGCAGCGAAATATTCCGCATTGGTTGCGCCCATGCCCTGCGCCGCCCCTGTTATCATGATATTCTTGCCAGCCAGACGTTTCGGGTCCATGGGTTCCTCCGAGGATAAATTCTTACAGTCCTCAAAATCGTGCCGGGCGTGTCGACAGTATGGTATCGACAAAATGTCCAGATTGAATCCTGATTGTCCAAGATGGACGAAATCGATCTCTGAATCGTGGGCGCACTTTGAAACACAGAGGTGACGTTGAACAAGAAATGCGTCTTAGGGAGGATTCAATGATAAGATTTGGAAATGTACTTCGCGGTTTGGTGGCAGGCGCGCTTGCGCTCGGATTGACCGTTACGTCTGCGGTTGCTCAAGACAAAGGCTCGATCATTTCGTTCAACGGCCCTGCCGGGGAAGCCTATATCGGTAAGTTTATCAAAGGCATCAAGGCCACGGCGGAGTTGAAGGGCTTTGACATCAAAGTCTTCGAAAACCAGTTCAATCAAGCTGAACAGGACCAGCAGGTGCAACAGGTTTTGGCCGCGGGCCAACTGCCTGATGTGTTCATCTGGTGGCCTTCCGATGCTGTTGCGGGCCTTGGTTCACTTCGTGCGCTGGCAAAAACCGGCGTTCCGGTTCTGAAGATCAACCAACTGCCGAACGAACAGGATAAGCAATATATTTTCGGCTACGCGGGCCCAGATGATCGTCTGCGTGCACGGAACGCTGGCTATATGATGCGTGAAGCAGCGGCGGCCAAGAAGGCTGCAGGCGGCGAAGGCTTTAATGTTTTGGTTCTATCCTATCCTCACAGCTATGGCGGATATGGCCTGTCAATCAATGCGTTCAATGAAGCGATTGCAGGGTCTGATCTGACCATCATCGGAGACGTCGACGAAGGCTTCGGCCAGGCCAATGGTTATAAAGGTGCGGCAAAGATGATTGCGGCCCTTCAAGGTCAAAGCATCGATTTCGTCTATGGAATGGATGATGCCATCCTCACCGGAGGTATCAATGCCTTGGAAGAGGCCGGGCTGAAGATGGGCGAAGATGTGATCGCTGTTGGAACCGTTTGCAACGGAGACAAGCAATTGATCGAAGAAGGCAAGCAGTTTGGCACGACGTTGCAGTCACCGCTGCATGAAGGTCAGTTGGCGATCAAGCTGGTCGAGGAATACCTGGAAACAGGTGCATTGGCGCAATACATCAACTTTACGCCAAACCCATCCGTGACCAAAGACACCATCGAAACCACCGCCCTTCGCGGCTTTGATGGCAAACTTTACGGCATCGAAGAGCTGTGTTCTGGCGCCTGGTAAGGCGCGGAAACCGAGCGATGCAAATCGCCCCGTAAGCAAACACGCAGGGCGAGTTCGTCAGGAACTCGCCCTGTATGCTACACTGACACCAGCCCGTCGGGAAATTTCATGCAGCCGCTTCTGAAACTTTCGAACATCAACCGAAGCTATGGTGCAATCCAGGCCCTGAGTGGTGCAAGTTTTGAAATCGCATCCGGCGAAGTTATGGGGCTGGTTGGCGAAAATGGCGCCGGCAAGTCGACGATGGTGAAAATCATCGGCGGTTTCGATAACGGCTTCACTGGCGACTACCAAATGAACGGCGAAGCATTGCGTTTCACCACACCAACACAAGCCGAAAAAGCGGGCATCGCCATCGCCCAGCAAGAACTTAGCCTGATCCCGACGATGAGCATCGCCGAGAATATATTTCTGGCCGGTGAAGGCGTGCCAGTGATTTCGACACGCCGCGCTTTGGCCAGGAAGGCACTGCCCTTTCTGGAAGAAGTGGGGCTTGAACATATTGACCCATTGCGCGCCACAAATAGATTGTCTGTAGGCGAACAGCATTTGGTCGAGGTCGCCCGGCTTTTGGCGCATGATCCACAGGTTCTGATTTTGGACGAACCAACAGCGGCCTTAGGCGAAACCGATTCAATCCGCATTCTTGATATGGTCGCGCGTCTTCGCGAGCGCGGGAAATCGATCATTTACGTCAGTCATCGCATGGATGAGATTTTCAAGATTTGTGATCGGATCACCGTCTTGCGCGATGGCGAAAGTCAGGAGCCGCGCGCGGCAAAAGACCTGAATGTTGAAAAACTGGTAGAGCTGATGCTGGGCCGCGAGTTGGGCAATATGTTTCCGGAACGCGCGACGAAGCCCAAGGCCGAGCCCTTGATGCAAGTTCGCGATCTTTGGCCCGATGGTGTCTTGGAGCCGGTGAATTTTGACGTTTATCCCGGTGAGATCTTGGGGCTTGCAGGCCAGCTTGGCGCAGGAACCGCAGAGATACTGGCAGCAATGGCGGGTGCTGCAAATACGCGCGGCGGCAAGTTGATTTTTGAGGGTCGCGAGTTTCTGCCAAAACGTCCGCGCGAGGCAATCATGGCGGGGATCGGTTACTGCTCGGAAGACCGAAAACATGACGGGCTTTTCCTGGGGCGACCGATTATGGAAAATTTGACTGCGCCCGCATTAAAGCGTGTCTCAAACGCGGGCTTCTTGTCGTCTGCACAGGAACTTGATCTGGCAGCAGATACGGCCACGAAGTTTACGGTCGATCCCGACCGGCTTCCCCAAGAAGCGGGTGTCTTAAGCGGCGGCAATCAACAAAAAGTTGCGCTTGGGAAATGGCTTTCCATTGAACCAAAGATCATCTTGGTGAACGAACCGACGCGTGGTGTGGACGTTGGTGCCCGCGCTGAGATTTACCAAAAACTGCGGGGCTTGGCCGACCAAGGGGCGGCAATCGTCGTGGCTTCGACCGACTTCTATGAAATCACCAACCTGCCCGACCGAATTGTCAGTTTCTATCGCGGCATTCAGGTGGGTGAAATTGCGCTGGAAGATATGAGTTCGGCCAGAATCCTTGAACAGATCACCGATCCGTTCAACGAAACCGGGCTTCATGGAAAGGACGTGGCATGAGCGCGGATGCAAATGTGCCCGGTCTGGGAATTATCGGGCGCTTAAGCCGGGATTATTCCCCGTTGGTCATTGGGCTGGTTGCTGCGTTTCTTGCGATCCTGATTTTCGGGGCCATAACGGCTCCGAACTTTCTGACGCTGTTTAACTTCAAAACCATCATCCGCGATGCGGCTTTGGTTGGCATCATGGCAATCGGGCTGACCTTTGTCACATTGTCCGGAAATTTCTTCCTGCTCTCGATGAAAGAAACCGCCGCCTTGGCAATCATCGCTTTTGCGACCGGCATGTCCGCAGGATACGGCTTTGAAATTTCGTTTCTGGTCACAATGGTCATCGCCGTTGCGGCGGGCGCATTGCAGGGGTTTTTGATTGGCCTTGGCGGCAACCCGATTGTGGTGACGCTTGGCGCGGCTGGCCTGTTTTTCGGGATCGGCAGTTGGTGGTCGGACAACCTGGTCGTGTCTTTCCGCAGACCCCACGGGGCCGAATGGCTTGGCACCGGCTCATTTCTTGGCCTGCCAAATATCACCATCGCTTTCATCCTCATCGCAATCACCGCCGAGATTGTTCTGCGAAAAACAGCCTTTGGGCGTCAGGTATATTTGGTCGGTGCGAACCGTGCGGCGGGCAAGGCAACGGGCCATGAAAACTTCGGCATGGCAATCAAAGTGTGTTCAATCGCCTCGGTTTGCGCCGCCTTCGTGGCCATCGCCTTTTCAGCCCAGGTTTCCAGCGCCCACGTCAATTATTTCTCGTCCGAGTTCGGGTCGTCAGGCGATATGACGATCATGGTCATCGCCACCGTAATGGTGGGCGGTAATTCGATTATGGGCGGATATGGATCGACTTTGCGATCTTCCCTTGGTGCTATCTTCATTTCAACAATCGACAACATGATGGTGCTTCACGGTTTCAATTCGGGTCCACGCGTGCTGGCTGTTGGATTGATGATCGTATTCTCAATCATCGTTTTCGCGCTTGTCCGGCGCGGTAGCCGGGCAGTGGAATAGGAGCGCGCGAATGGCTGCCAAGCTAAAAAATTGGGTCATTGAAAACCCTGACCTTGCATTTGCAATCCTGCTCGCGATTTGTGTGTATGGGTATTTCGCGGCGACGAATGAATTCTTCGCCACCCATCGCACCACTTTCGCGATCATGGAACGGTTTGCGGTTCTGGGGCTTGTTGGTCTGGCTTTGACACTTTGCATCATCGCGGGCGAGATTGACCTTTCCATCGGTTCAAACGCAGCACTATCTGCGGTCATCACCGTAAGGTTCACTGACAGTCTGGGTGCCGTAAACGCCCTGCTTATCGCTCTGGCCGTCTCAACGACCATTGGCATTATCCAAGGCTATTTCATCGCCTATCTCAGGGTTCGCGCCATCGTGCTGACCGTTGGTACGTTGATGCTTTTGCGCGGCGTGGCGCTTTTTGCGGCCGAAGAAAAAACCGTGATGCTGACGGATTTCCGCGTGCCAGATTTCATCTCGACGAAGATGTTCGTCTACTTTTCGCCGGCAAGCCTATTGGTCATTGCAATGTTCATTGTCGTGGGTCTGTTCATGAGCTTTACCCGCTATGGCCGCGAAATATATGCCATCGGCGGCGCGCGGAAAGAAGCGCTGGCATCGGGTATCGACCTGAAACGCCCAATGATTATTGTTTTCGCGATTTCTGGGTTCTGCGCAGGCCTGGGTGGCGTCATCATCGGCTTACGCTCGGGAACGGCGCAAGCGCTTGGGCTGCAATACCTTTTGCTGGCCGGAACAGTGGCGGCCTTCATCGGGGGTGTCAGCATTCTTGGAGGAAAGGGCGGCGTCATCGGCGCGGCAATCGGCACGCTGACCGTCAATTTTCTGAACACCGGTTTGGTTTTCAACGTAACGCCCGCATTCATGGTGCAGCTTTATCTGGGTATTCTGTTGATCATCGTCATCATGTTCCAAACGGGCAGCCGGATATTCAACGACAAACAACGACGACGACAATTGTTAAGCGATGTTGATGGACGAAGGCGAAGTCTGGAAACCCGTCGTGCCGGGGTGAGCCCGGCTGCAAACGAATAATTCAGGCGCGCTGGCTTTACCCAGCGCGCTTTGCTAGCTTCATGATTTAGCGTTCAGGCGGAGGAAATGAACCAGCGTCAGCCCGTTCACAAACGACCAGAAGGTCCGTTCGAAACAGCGGACCGCCGCAGACAGTTTGGCATTTCCAGCGAAGAGATGTCGCGCTTTCTGGATTTTGTTGAACAACTTGATCAAGAGGCGCGTCAATCGCTCAGCATTAAATCCGGGTATGATGAAACACAAATACTGGTCACGCTTCTGCGCAATCATTTGACTGGGAAACTGACGACGTCCACATCATTGGCTCAAAGCTCGGGCATGTCTTATGGCACCGCAATCCGCTCCATGGCCTCGATCGAGGACCGAGGGTTGCTGCTTCGCCGACCGCGGACCTCCAGCGGCAAAAGCTACTCGCTTCACCCGTCTGACAAACTTATCCAGGAATGGCAGGAATATGCGCGCCGTGTTCATGCGCTTGTTGGAACAACGATTGGTCTAAATGATACCGGTGTCGGCCAATCCGATTATTTCTTTGGTGCCTCTTACAATCAAGGCAGCATCATCTCTCCCCTTGGCGTATTAGCGTCAAAACTGCCGCTTCGACGGGACCTTCGCATTCTGGTCCATGCTGATCCGACTTTCATGGCGATGCATGTTCTCAAGAAACAATTCGAAACGATCTTTGGCGTCAACATCCAAAGCCGCGCTTTGTCCATTGATCGGCTGCGCGAGGAAATTCTGACCAACGCACAGAAAGAAACCTCTGACTATGACCTGATCGCTTGCGACCTGCCCTGGTTTGGAGAGATGGCTGAGGCGGGTCATTTCATGCCGGTCGGTAAACTGATGGAACAAACCGCCTTCGACACCACCGACTTCCATAGCGAAGCCCTGGCAAGTGCGCGCTACAAAGGCGTTCAATACGGAATTCCTGTTCAGACGACGCCCGAACTTCTTGTCTGTCGGTCGGATCTGCTTGCAGATCATGGGCTTAACGCCCCGCGCACAATCGACGAAACCCTGACTGCGGCGAAAACGCTTCATTCGCGTGGTCGCAGCCTTTCTGGAATTGCTTGGAACGCGGCCCGGGGAACGCCGCTTGGTCACAGTTTTCTGTTCATGATGGGGGCATTTGGCCAACCCGCCCTAAATCTGCGTCCGATCGAGGGCGGATTTGACGGCGAAACGGTTGAAGGTGAGAACTTTCGCCCGATGTTTGACAGTGATGCGGCGCGCAATACAGCGGATTATATGCAGGAATTGCTAAGCTATTCGCCCAGCGGCATTCTCAGCATGTCATGGTATGAACGCGCGCGCGCCTATGCTGACGGCCAGGTGGCAATGGCCTATTGCGCGACACTTTTGGCACCAATGTTTGAGCTTGATGAGAATTCGCCCGCCTATGGCGTAACTGATTACCTGCCGCACCCCTGTGGTCCCACGGCGCGACCGATTGCACCTGTTGGTGGCTATGCGCTTGCGATCCCGTCGAATGTTGAAACCGGAAGAATTCGTCCAATTTGGACAGCTTTGGCATCGCTCACGTCAGCGAATGCGATCAAGCTTTATATCGAGAACGGGAGCCTTGTGAGCCCACGGTTCAGCGTCAGTATGGACCCGGAAGTGAAAAAGATTTCGCCACTGATATCCATCGTGGACGAAATGGCACGTTTCGGTGTTTTGCAGATGTGGCCACGCCCGCCGGTACCCGAGATCACAGATATTATCGCCATCGCCGGCGAAGAAATGCACGACATGCTCTTGGGGGCAAAATCTGTAAAGGCGGCGCTGGCGGGTGCTCAAAATCGGGCGGATGCGCTGATGCGGGCACACGGGCACTATTAATCGCCTCCGGTCGTTCCGGGGGCCTGGGAGGCACCTGATGACGACAAGAACCGCGTTAACCCCGAACGTTTTGACACCACAAGATCTAGAACCCCATTGGAAATGGGAAGGCCGCTTGCCAGCCTGGGGTCATACCTCGGTCGATTTTGAGACCCGTGTCGATCATGACCGCTTGCGCCGCTATCGCCTAAGCCGAACACGCGAGGCCTTGAAGGCAAGCGATTGCGGCACGCTGCTTTTGTTTGATGTGAATAATATCCGCTATGTCTCAGCCACAAAAATCGGCGAATGGGAGCGGGACAAGATGTGCCGCTTCTGTCTGCTGACGGGTGATGACGCGCCCTATGTGTGGGACTTCGGATCAGCCGCTGTGCACCACAAAAAATACGCCGACTGGCTGGTCCCAGATCACTGTCGCGCCGGTGTTGTGGGGATGCGGGGAACGATCCCGCCTTCATTCGGTTTGATGAAGCTTTACGCGGAAGAGATCGCCGGATTGATCGAAGACGCGGGCATGAAGGGCATGCCAGTGGGCGTCGATTACGCCGAAACCGCAATGTTTCACGCCTTGCAGGACGCCGGTCTGAACGTGGTTGATGGCCAACAAATCATGTTGTCCGCGCGTGAGATCAAGAACTGGGACGAAATCCAGCTTCTGACCCAGGCCGCCAGTATGGTCGATGGCGTCTATCACATGATCTATGAAGAGCTGAAACCGGGTGTGCGCGAAAACGACATCGTGGCGCTGTCGAACAAGCTTTTGTACGAAATGGGCTCGGATGATGTTGAGGCGATCAACGCCATTTCCGGCGAACGCTGCAACCCGCATCCGCATAACTTCACCGATCGATTGTTCCGCCCCGGTGACCAGGCATTTTTTGATATTCTTCAATCCTATCAGGGCTATCGCACCTGTTACTACCGCACCTTCAACATTGGCCGGGCAACGCCCGTTCAAAACGATGCCTATGTAAAGGCGCGGGAATGGCTTGATGCGGCAATTCAGGCGATCAAACCGGGTGTGACAACCGATCAGGTGGCCAAGCTTTGGCCGACAGCACAATCCTTGGGTTTTCCGGATGAGCTTTCTGCTTTTGGTCTGCAATTCGGTCATGGGCTTGGTCTTGCGCTGCATGAACGCCCCATCATCAGCCGCGCTGTTTCCCTGGACAACCCAATGGAGATCAAGACCGGCATGGTCTTCGCACTTGAAACCTATTGCCCTGCGGATGACGGCTTCTCGGCAGCCCGGATCGAAGAAGAAGTCGTGGTCACCGACACCGGTTGCGAGGTGATCAGCCTTTTCCCAGCCGAAGAGCTGCCAATCGCCAATCGTTACTAACTCTCCCTGGCCGGCCCGTCTCGTATCTCCCTGCGGGGCGGGCGCATATTGAAAGCACAAAATGAGTGCAAAGAAACCAAAAACAAATACCGAAGATTTTCTTCGGATGTACCGGCAGATGGTGCGCATAAGAGCGTTCGAAGATCAGGCCAATCAACTTTACCTATCTGCCAAGATGCCGGGCCTGACCCATATGTATTCTGGCGAAGAGGCAGTGGCTGTCGGGATTTGCGAAGCCCTTCGTGTCACCGACAAAATCACCTCAACTCACCGGGGCCATGGACACTGCGTGGCCAAAGGGGCCGAGTTCAAACAGATGTTTTGCGAACTTTTGGGCAAAGAAGAAGGCTATTGCCGGGGCAAAGGTGGGTCCATGCACATCGCTGACCAATCAAACGGCAACCTTGGCGCAAATGCCATCGTCGGTGGCTCCATGGGAATTGCGACCGGTGCGGCGTTCAGTGCGAAGATGCAAGGCACCGATGATGTGGCAGTCTGCTTTTTCGGCGATGGCGCCACGGCGCAGGGGCTGATGTATGAGGTCATGAACATGGCCGCGCTTTGGAAACTGCCAGTGATTTATGCCTGTGAAAACAACGGCTACAGCGAATACACGCGCACCGAGGAAATCGCAGCAGGTTCCATTCCGGCACGTGCGGAGGCCTTTGGTATCGAAGCCCACAAGGTCAATGGACAAGACGTTTTGGCCGTCAACGACCTGACGCAAAAATTGGTTGAGCGCGCACGCAAAGGCGAAGGCCCGTTCTTCATCGAACTCGAAACATACCGCTATCACGGGCACCACGTCGGCGACATCAATCGCGATTATTATCGGACCAAGGAAGAAGAGGCAAATTGGAAAGCAAATCGCGACCCAATCACGATATTGGGCGATTACCTGTCGGCGGAAGGCATCGTATCTGACGAAGAACTGACTTCCTTGCGCGAAGAAGTGCATGCTGAGGCCAAAGCAGCGGTCGAATACGCCATCACCGCCCCTTATCCTGATGGTCTGGAAGTGGACATGCACATCTTCACCGACATAACCCATGCGGTCGCGTAAGATGGGCAACATGCGCGACATCACATTATCTCAGGCCGTCAACGAAGCGTTCGCAGAAGAAATGCGGCGTGATCCGTCGGTGTTCATCATCGGTGAAGACGTGGCCGAAGCAGGCACACCGTTCAAAATCTTGTCCGGTCTGGTGGAAGAGTTTGGCACCGATCGCGTTGTGGACACACCCATTGCCGAACCCGGTTTCATGGGCATCGCAGTTGGGGCGGCCATGACGGGTATGCGCCCGGTCGTCGATCTGATGTTCGGCGATTTCCTGTTTCTGGTCATGGACCAGCTTTGCAATCAGGCGGCCAAGACGCATTACATGTCCGGTGGAAAGCTGAATGTACCATTGGTTCTGCGCACCAATCTTGGCGCGACAAGACGGTCGGCGGCACAGCATAGTCAATCTTTGCACGCTTTGGTTGCCCATATTCCGGGGCTTAAAGTTGCGCTTCCATCATCAGCATATGAAGCGAAAGGATTGCTTAAGACCGCGATCCGCGACGACAACCCAGTGGTCATCTTTGAAGACAAGCTGATGTATCAGGACAAAGCGCCTGTGCCGGCGGAGGAATTTCTGATCCCCTTTGGCCAAGCCAATGTTCTGCGCGAGGGGCGTGATATTACGCTTATCGGCACGTCTTCGATGGTGCAGGTGTGCCAGAAAGCAGCTGAATTGCTGGCAGATGTCGGCATCAGTGCCGAAGTGATCGACCCCCGCACAATTGTCCCATTGGACGAAGAAACCATTTTGAACTCGGTCCGAAAAACCAGCCGCGCGATGGTGGTGGATGAAGGGCATCAAAACTTCGGAGTTACGGCCGAAATTGCGGCCCGGATCAGTGAAAAGGCGTTCTATCACCTTGATGCCCCGGTCCAAAGGTTCGGCGCAATGGACGTACCGATCCCGTTTTCATCCGCATTGGAAGACCTGACTGTGCCAACACCGGAAGCCGTCTTTACCCGCGCAAAAGCCTCAGTCGAAGGAGGGATCTAACGTGGCGCATGAGGTCATCATGCCAATGCTGGGGATGGCCCAAGACACAGGCAAACTGCTGAGCTGGTGCAAATCAGCAGGCGAAGCTGTGGCGGTGGGCGATGTTCTGTTCGAGGTCGAGACCGATAAATCCGTATCCGAGGTCGAAGCGCAGGCAGATGGGTTTCTTGCGGGTGTAAGCGCCGAAGAAGGCGCCGATATTCCGGTCGGTCAGGTGATCGCAATGATCACGGCGGACCCCGATGAGGCGATTGCACCCGCGCCAGAAATATCGGAGCCGGTTGCTGAAACGCCCTCAGACCCACAGCCGCAAGTACAGGAAAGCCCGGTTGCCGCGCCGCCACTTCAAACCGGGGGTGATCGTATCTTAGCGTCCCCAAAAGCCAGGCGACTGGCCAAAGAAGCGGGCCTGACCCTCTCACAGTTCAGCGAAGCGGGCGTGCCTCAACCTATTCGCGCAGCAGATGTCGAACGGCTGGCAACTCAGCCAATTGCGCAAGCCGCGCCGCATGCGGGCGCCAAATTGCATATCGCGGCGCAGGTGCCTGCCGTTGGTTGCAATGCGCTGATCATCAAAATGAACGACGATGCGGGCGTTCAATTGTCGCTTGCAAATCTGGCCGTTGCCTTTGCTGCTGTCGCTCTGCGGGTCGTCAGCGATGCCCAAAACCTGACGCTGACGTTAAAACAACATGGCAATCCAAGCGTGACCTTCCATGATCCCGACAAAATGCGGCTCTCGCAGATGACAGGCGAAGAAGGCGATGCACCCGCGGACTTGGAACTGATCGACCTGGGCGAAACATATCTGACCACCACCGCAATAGATGCCGGTGCTACGCCAACGCTTACAATCGCGCTTACGGGGGGCAACATTCATTTGTCGCTTTCCTATAGCTCATCAAATCTCACGACGGATCAAGCAATTGCGCTGATGTCCGATCTAAGCGCGCGCATGGCCGAACCATTGCTGGCGCTGGTCTAGGATCGGGAAGGGAAACCAACATGGAACACACTGATCTTTACATCAACGGCGCGTGGCTTCCCGGGTCTGATGGAACACGTTTTGACGTCATGGACCCCGCCGATGAAACTGTTTTGGCAAGCGTGGCCTCTGCCTCTTTGGACGATGCTAAAGCCGCCCTGGACGCTGCAGAAGCCGCCTTTGCAGATTGGGCCGCGCGCACCCCGCGTGACAGGTCCATCGTGCTGCGCCGCGCGTGGGAGTTGATGGTGGAGCGGCAGGAGGAATTTGCCCGGCTCATCACCTTGGAAAACGGTAAAGCCCGCACTGATGCCATGGGCGAAGCCGCTTATGCCGCCGAATTCTTCCGCTGGTTTTCGGAAGAGGCTGTTCGCGTTGACGGCCTGATCTCTCACGCACCCGCGTCAGGGGCACGGATTATCGTTCAACACAAACCTGCGGGAATTGCTGTGCTGGTCACGCCCTGGAATTACCCGGCCGCCATGGGGACCCGCAAAATCGCCCCAGCCCTCGCGGCAGGCTGCCCGGTGATCATCAAACCGGCGTCTGAAACGCCCCTGACCATGTTGGCCCTAATGCCATTGCTGGAAGAAGCGGGCGTGCCCAAAGGCGTCGTCAACGTCCTGCCCTCGCGCCGAACCGGAGAGATGGTCGACATGCTGCTGCACGATCCGCGCGTGCGCGTTGTAAGCTTTACCGGATCAACCGAAGTGGGCCGCAAGCTTTTGCATTCCGCCGCCGATCAGGTGTTGAAACCTGCGATGGAGCTGGGTGGCAACGCGCCTTTGATCGTCTTTGAGGACGCCGACATTGATGTGGCCGTCGAAGGCACAATGCTGGCCAAGATGCGCAACTTGGGCGAAGCCTGTACGGCGGCAAACCGAATTTACTTACATGAAAAGGTTCAGGACGCATTTGTGGAAAGGCTGAGTGCGGCCATGGCGGCGCTGAAAGTGGGTGACGGGCTGGACCCATCGGTGGATGTTGGCCCTTTGGTCAATGCAGATACGCGCGACAAGGTCGCAGAATTCGTTGAAGACGCTGTTGCCAAGGGGGCAACCCTTCACTGCGGCGGTCAGAAACCAGATGGCAAAGGGTTTTTCTATCCCCCGACCGTTTTGTCCAACGTGCCCGCTAACGCCAACTGCATCCACGATGAGATATTTGGACCGGTTGCGGCCATTCAAATTTTCACTGACCCGGAAGATGTCATCAAACGGGCCAATGACACGGAATACGGATTGGTCGCCTATGTGTTCACCGAGGACATGAAGCGCGGGCTGCAAGTCTGTGAACGGCTTGATTACGGAATGGTCGGGTTGAACCGTGGGCTGGTTTCAGACCCGGCAGCACCTTTCGGCGGCACCAAACAATCGGGCCTGGGTCGCGAAGGCGGGCATGAAGGCATGCATGAATTCATGGAAACCCAATACATTTCGGCAAGCTGGTAAAATGCGCATCGGTTTCGCCGGACTTGGCCGCATGGGGCGCTTGATGGCGATGAATTGCGCAAAAGCCTTTCCAGTAACTGTGTGGAACCGTTCGCCTGAAATCGCTGCTGATTTCGCAAGGCTGAATAACTGCGCTCATGCGACATCGCCCGCAGAGCTTGCCGCAAACACCGACATAATTCTTTCGATGCTCGCAGACGACAAGGCTGCACGAGACGTTTATCTGGGAAAGGATGGTTTGCTTGCCGCAGAGGGTGCCGATCTTCTGGTTGAGATGGGCACCATGAGCTCTGATTTGATCGGAGAGCTTCACGCGAAAGCAAAGGCGCGCGGCAAAACCTTCACGGATGCCCCGGTTTCAGGCGCGACGCAGGCGGCGGAAGAGGCAACGTTGATGATCATGGCTGGCGCATCCGCAGAAATGGCCGCGCGCCTGCAGCCGGTGTTCGACCAAATGGCGCGCAAAACCATCTGGTTGGGCAAGCCTGGGTTGGGCGCGGTCATGAAACTTTCGGTCAACACCCTGATCCATGGGCTGAACCAGAACTTGTCCGAGGCCCTGACATTGGCCGAAGCTGCGGGTATTGAGGCATCTGCCGCTTTCGATGTGATCGAAAACTCTGCAGCGGCGGCACCAATGCTGAAGTACCGACGTTCAATCTATCTGGACGAACAAGCCCAGGATGTTTCCTTCACGGTCGCGCTGGCGCGCAAAGATGTGAGGCTGGCTCTCGATCAGGCCCAATCCACTGGCACTGCCATGCCGCAGACCCAAACCACGTTTGACATGCTGAAGGCCGCCGGAGAGGCGCGTTTCGACAACCGCGATATGGCGGCAATCTTGAATTTCATGCGGGAGGGCAACGAATGAAGGCAGCATTATTCGTGGGCGGCTGGGAAGGCCATGCCCCAGGCGATTTTGGCGATTGGTGCGCCGCCCTATTGCGCGACAACGGGTTTGAAGTTCAGGCGTTCGACACGCTTGAACCACTCGCAACGCCGGAAAAACTCGCCGATATAAACCTGATTGTGCCGATCTGGTCGTCCGCGCGCAGCGCGCATCGGCCTGAGTTTGGCAATATGACGAAACCGCAGGAAGATGGGTTGTTGAAACTGATCGGCGACGGGTGTGGCATTGCCGGATGGCACGGCCATATGGGCGACGCTTTCCGCGACCGCCCCACCTATCACTTCCTGATCGGCGGCCAGTTCGTGGCCCATCCCCCGGGCTGGCCCGACAACCCACAACCCACTGATGATTATGTCAATTATGATGTCACAATCTGTCGGCCCGATGACCCGATTGTGCGGGGCATCAAATCCTTTCATATGCGGTCAGAGCAATACTACATGCTTGTCGATCCATCGAATGAGGTTTTGGCGACCACAACGTTTTCAGGCGATCACTTGTGGTGGATCGAAGGCACGGTCATCCCGGTTATCTGGAAACGTCGGTGGGATAGGGGACGTGTTTTCTATTGCTCCATCGGTCACGAATTGGACAACCTGAAACGCAGCGAGGTCACCGAAATCCTGCGAAGAGGCATGATCTGGGCGGCACAAAGCGAATAATGACCGATGCGCAAGGAAGTGCCTGAGTGTTTATGAGTTTGGATCTTCAGCAAATGAGGGCACCGTCTGAGCAATCACAATCGGACTTGGCAAAAGTTTCTCAATTAAGCAAAGCCGACATTGGTGCATCGCACAGCATTTGACACATTGGGCTCGAAGCGGACATCCGACGCTTTCAGTCGGGCTCGGAGCCACTATCGACGCCCTTAAGGTCGGCTTTGCGGGACGAAGGAGACTTTCACTGTAGTTGTACACAACTCTTCAACGAAAACCGCAGAAGCAATTTTACAAACCGACCCGTACCGTCAGAATTCATGAGAATCTGAAAACGTTGAGCTGTCGAGACACAGGTCAATGTGCGCCTCATTGTAGTCGATCTGCTATGTCCAAACCAAGGAACAAAAGCTCGGCTTCTACTTTGGCCGAAAAATCGAAGTAGGGCTCACATGGGCGAAAACCAAACTTGCCGTAAAGAACGATAGCTTCGTGCAATATTGAGATTGTATTAAGTTCAATGCGTTCGTAGCCGTCTTCGGTCGCTTGATCTATCAACGCAGCAATTAAGGACTTGCCTAGCCCCAGACCTCTCGCATCTGCCGAAAGAAACACCCGTTGGATCTCGCAGGTGTTTTGATTGATTGGATTTGTCATTCCGCATCCAACCGCGACCTCTCCGTTGTGGACCATGAGAATTGATCCGGTGGGGCGTGCGTGGGTTGCTGCCAAGTCCCGCAGCATTTTTGCAAATGGTTCGTCGCCGTATTTCTGGTCGACTACCGGATGATCAAAAGGCGGTGCGCGTTCATACGTCAGCTCACGGTAGCCGTGCATAAGTGCGATCAGATCGTCTTGGTCGCGGTCTGGGTCGTAATGGGAAATCGTGCCCATGGAATTGCCTCCTCAAGCACAGGACTGTCTGCACCGAACTTATGAACTTCCAACTTACCTATTGCCATTTCAGGACCTGCCGGATCAAGCAAGTCGAACTGTACTTCGAGGAATTGGTTCAGGTAAGTTTGGGCTCTAAGCGGTCATTCGTCCAAGTGCACACAAACGCAAAAACGGCGCAAGAGTTACTCTCGCGCCGTTTTTTGATTTCGAAACTGGTGTCCGACTTAGCGGCGCAGGCCTAGGCGTTTGATCAGGCCCTTATAGCGGTCCTCGTCTTTGCCTTTGACATAGTCCAGCAATTTCCGGCGGGTCGCGACCATTTTCAACAGGCCACGGCGGCCGTGGTTGTCTTTTTTGTGGGTCTTGAAGTGCTCGGTCAGTGTGGCGATGCGGCTGGAAAGAATGGCTACCTGAACTTCGGGCGAACCGGTGTCGCCGTCTTTGGTGCCGTATTCTTTCATCACTTTTGCTTTTGCTTCAGCAGTAATCGACATCGGGGTCTCCTTTAGGTTTGAGAAATGGCGCAAGCCGGGATGTCGTCCAGCAGGGCCCGTGGAGGCTCCGTCCGAAGTATTTCGGTGCGGATGCGGGCGTATAGGAGAGATTCGGGGGTTTGGAAAGAGAATTCTGAGTTGTCCGGTTGGCGCTTTGAGGTCGGAGAATTTCGGGTATTGTTTGGCAAAACATAAAAAAGACAGGCAACTCGACGGAATTCATTCTGGCAATCCTTGCGGTGGGATTGGTGGCGGGCCTCGCTGGCGGCAGCGGTGGGGATCCTCGCTTGGCGATGGTCCAGACCCGACTGAGTAGGGCACAGGCGATGACGGCCTCTTGGTAGGCACTGCTTTTGATGACGTTATCTACGGGCGGGGTGGCAACGACACGATCAACGGCGACATCGGTAACGACTTTTTGCGGGGCGGTGCCGGCGAAGATGAGTTGCGCGGTGATGCGGACAACGACGTGCTGGAAGGGGCGCTGAACTCGGACTTTCTGGAAGGTGGCGGTTGCAATGATACGCTGCGCAGCGGTCCGGGGTTGGATTATCTGGTCGGCAATCTGGGGGCCGACGAGTTGGAAGGCGGTCCGGGCGATGACACATTGATTGGTCTGGCTGGTGATTTTACTTCCGCACCTTCAACGGATGCTGATGACGCCGGTTATTTAAAGCCTGCGGTAAGATTGACTAAAATTCTGGAATCTGGCCCGCCGCCGGGAAACCTTGTGTAAATATTTTCAGTTCATCCTGCTCTTCAATGCCAGATTGCCAATTTCGGCAGCGGTCCCGGCAGAAGAGGTTTCATGGGCTGGACGGTTGAAGACTTTATAATTGCGGCATTTCTGGCAGCGTGTCTGACTCCGGTCGTATCGTGGTTTTGGGGGTTGTTCACGACCAAAACGGGCATGGGACCTGGTGACGAAGTCGATGAGGCGTCGGGCAAAGTGGCACCGGTCAAGCGGTCCTCTCGGAGATCACAGGTTTCGCGCCAACCTTTTTCGCAAGAAATAAACCAACAAGTCCATAGAGGAGTGCGCCATGTGGTGCCACAGGACGTAAAGGAATTTGTTGTACCGAATTTTCGCCCAACGGTGGACACCTGTGATGTAGTTTTGCACGCGAATGTGGTGGGCCATGTCCGTTGGAGGCCTGACAATGGAGTGATCCTGACCCTAAGCGACGATATGGGCACGTTGGAGATTTGTTTTCTGGGGCTGGATGACTTGCCGGCGGATGACATCCTGATCCGGCTTAAAACTTCGGCGGTACCTGGCGTCGCGCATCCATTGAGCGCCTTGGTCCCTGTCAGCGAGATCAGACACAGTGACGAAGCCAATCTGGATCGCGCGTGGGCAGCTTCGGACGCAAAAGAACAGGTTGCAAAGATGAAAGGCCCGGTGACCTGGGACCAGAACCATGTCGCCGTGTTCGAGGAGTTTGACGCCTCGACTGAAACGGTCGAGATTTTGGTTCCGCGCAAGGATACTGACGGCAAGAATTTGGAAGTTCACCCAACGCCGGATGGCCGTCACGGGCTGGTGATCGTTGCAGGTCGCACGGTGGCGGTATTGGGAAATGCTCCGGATGCTACGGCAGAAAATGTGCACATCATCGTCCAGAACGTGGAAGTTGCGGCATGAGGAGTTCCGTCATTGCCTTGGTGGGTATGTTTGTGAGTAAGGTGTTGAATATATTAATGAAGATCGCCCTTTCCCGCGAGAAAGGCGTTTCATCCTGCAGGACCTGAGTGCGGCCTATTGCGACTGCGGTTCGCTTGGTGACCACGGTGCCAAGGCGGTGGCGTAGCCGACATAAAGCGGGTGGCGCGGGTGGCTCCCTTTGGTGACGCCAAGCGAAAAGAGTGGTTTGCCACTGGCCACAAGCATGCGGCCGACTTTTGGGCCCTGATTCAAATGCGCACCGTGCACGCCCCAGGCGCAGAGAACGTGATCAGCCCAATTGGCGGCTTCGATAAGGACCGCCTCGTTTGCAGGACCAATGGGCGATTTGGCCCGCTTTAATCTTGCCGGATCGGTTTCGCGCCAGGCAAAGATGTTGCAGACTCGCATGGCCCCGTATCCAAGCCGGCGTGCGCGACGTTCACAGCGTTCTACGGTGGGATCGTTGGCAAGTTCAGTTGCCTTGGATGGGTTCAGCATCACATATGTGATGCGCTGTTCAGTGGTGTTCCAGATGCGGGTCAGCGCATACCGGTAATTGTCGCAAGGAGAATAGACGGCAGAGCTTTCGCGGCCCTGTTCGCTGTGTGTCCGGGTGACCAGGTTCAAAGGCGGAAAACGCGCGACGGGTGCAACTCACCCGCTTTGTAGATCCCGACCGCGACCGGTTGGCCCTGATGCGAGGCCCAGGCGAGGTCGCCATATTCAGCATCGGATGCGATGACGAGGCCGGGATTGCCATTGCTGAGTTTGGCTGCGCTTTCGGCGGTTGTTGGCAGTTCGGGCAGATCGGCGAGGCCGATTTCCAGCGGCTGGAGGTGGTCGTCGAGGTCTGGCGTGCGGGCCAAGGCTTCGATTTGGTCCATCGTGACGGCTTGGTCCAGATCGAACGGGCCGGACCAGATGCGGCGCAACGAGGTGACATGGGCGTGGCAGCCGAGGACTTCGCCAAGGTCGCGGGCGATGGAGCGGACGTAGCCGCCTTTGCCGCAGACCATTTCCAATGTGGCATGATCGGCATCGGGTCTTTCGGTCAGGGACAGGCTTTCAACAAAGAGCGGGCGGGGTTCCAGAGTGACGTCTTCTCCTGCGCGGGCCATGGCATAGGCGCGCTGGCCGTCGATTTTGACGGCAGAGAACTTGGGCGGCACCTGCTGGATGTTGCCGGTGAGGGCGGTGAGGGCGGCTTCGATGTCTGCATCGCTGGGGCGGGCATCGGAGGTGGCGATGACCTCGCCTTCTGCGTCGTCGGTATTGGTCGCGATGCCAAAGCGGATGGTGAAATCGTACGCTTTGGTGGCGTCGGTGACGTAAGGCACGGTCTTGGTGGCCTCGCCCAGAGCTACGGCCAGAAGCCCGGTTGCGTCGGGGTCCAAAGTGCCTGCGTGGCCTGCTTTTTTGGCCTCGAAGGCCCAACGCACTTTGTTAACAACGGCAGTCGAGGTGGGGCCGGCGGGTTTGTCGATGATAACCCAGCCTGAAATGTCCCGTCCTTTGCGCCGTCGTGCCACGTTTTGCCCTTTGTCCGTTGTTTGTGTGATCAGGCCGGTCTGCTAACGGCTGGAGGGGGCCGGGTCAATTGGTGGGATTGGTGACAACCAGCATTGGGCCAAGGGGGAAGCCGATGTCAGCACGGTCCAAACTGGGGGCCAACAGGCGTGAGACGTTACCGTCGAGGAACAGCGCATTCGGCGTTCCAAGCCGGTCGCGGAAAAGGCGGGCTAAATGGTGGAAATTCACGCGTGAATTCGAAATGGCGGCGATCAGATATCCATCTGGCGTAACGCCGACACCATTGCGGATGAAGCGCGAACTGGAGTCAGGCAGAAAACTCGGGTGCAGATTGCCGTCGATGACCAGCATGGGACCGGATTGGGTTGCATGAGCGCAATCTGGCGGAATGGCGGCGAAGGCGCGGCTTTCGTGGATAGATGCAGTCCCGTCCCCCAAACACAGCACACCGTTGGGCAGCAGGGCGAAATTGCCAGGGCCGTCGCGCGTAACGATACGGGCGATCTCTTTACCGTTTTCGATATAAAGACCAACGGGCCTGCGGTCGGGGTGATACATCCCGCCATTGGTGGCAAAGGCTATCTGGGCGCTGTCACCGATTGTGCTACGCAGCCGTTCGAAGGTGCCGATCTTGGTGCCGTCGGGCGCATCCAGCATGAGGCGGATGGTGTCGGTTTGGGGGTCGGCCTCGCAGACAGTGAATTCGGCGTCGTCAAAGGTGACGACCTTGCATTCGGCAGCCACCGCGCTGGTGGCGGCCAGCAGCGCCAGACTAATCGCTATCGAGATCGCGGCGAACATTGTCAGACGAGAATAGACGGCGGCTGTCATCAAGCCGGTCGAAGGTTTCATCGATGGCAAAGCGCAGTTCTGGCGAAAATTTCAGCGCGAGGCCTTTGTTCACGACCCGGCGGATTTCGTGGCGGTTGCGACGCAACCCGTCCAGGGCTTCTTCGCGGTTGTCGCCACCAAGAGGCAGGACATAGGCAGTTGCCACTTTCAGATCGGGGGAACAGCGCACTTCGCCCACGGTAATGGACATGCGGTTCAGATCCGGGTCATGAATATCGCCCTGGTTAAGGACGTCGGACAAACGCCGACGGATCAGCTCGGCGACGCGAAGCTGGCGTTGGGTGGGTCCGGGACCGTCATTGAATCGCGATTTGGCCATTTGCCGGATGTAGTCGTTTGCCGGTTGGCGTTCAAGCGGTGCTTTGCAAGCCCGTTCGGTCGTCGTATGGAGAGCCAAGTTGGAGGAAAGACCATGACGGAATTGCCGGGTGTCGTAATCACGGGTGCATCGGGACGGATGGGCCAGATGCTGATTGAAAGTGTGCGCGCGTCCAATGCGTTGCGTCTGATCGGAGCGTTGGAACGACCCGGTCACGACTGGATCGGTCAGGATCTGGGCGAAGTCATGGGCGGCGCGGCGATGGGCGTTCTTGTCGGCGATGATCCGCTGGAGGCTTTTGCGAATGCGCAGGCTGTTATTGATTTCACTTCACCGGCTGCGACCGTCGCCCACGCGGCCATCGCAGCCCAAGCGCGTCTGGTGCATGTGATCGGGACCACGGGTTTGGCTGCGGACGACATTGAAAAAATTGATGCAGCTGCGCGTCACGCAACGATTGTGCGGGCGGGCAACATGAGCCTTGGCGTGAATTTGCTGGTGCAACTGACCCGGCAAGTGGCGGCGGCGTTGGACGAGGATTTCGATATCGAGATTGTCGAAGCTCACCATCGCCACAAAGTTGATGCGCCGTCAGGCACGGCGTTGATGATGGGCGAAGCGGCGGCTAGGGGGCGCGGCGTTTCGCTGGGGGATGTGTCGGATCGCGGGCGCGATGGGATCACGGGTGCGCGTAAGGGCGGCGATATCGGCTTCACCGCCATTCGTGGCGGCGATGTGGTTGGCGAGCATGATGTGATCTTTGCCGCTGAAGGCGAACGGATCGTGCTGCGCCATCTGGCCACCGATCGGAATATTTTCGCGCGCGGTGCGCTGAAAGCCGCCGTTTGGGGGCAGGGTCGTGGTCCCGGACACTTCGATATGCTGGATGTTTTGGGGATGAAGTGATCCGGCTAAGGAATTGATGCGTATTCTTTCCAAAAGGTGGAGAGATTGCCCATGCCCCGGATCATTGCCCTGACCCTGATCGCCTTTATGGCCGCTGGACCTGTGCTTGCGGACGGCTTTTCGCGGGTTAATGACAAAGGCGATTTTCTGCAATTGGTGAAAGACCGCGATCTGAAGCGGTTCGGCATTCGGTTGATTGTGAGAGATAGCGGGCAGATCACTGGCCGGGCCTTCGGTCAGAAAGTGACGGGAGCCTGGAAATGGCAGGACGGATACTTTTGCCGTGACCTTTATGTTGGCAAGGATGATCTGGGTGCGAATTGTCAGATGGTCGAAGTGAAAGGACGCACAATGCGATTCACCTCGGATCGGGGCGAGGGCATTTATGCGGATCTGCGGCTTAAGTAATCAATTGGGCGACGGTTAAAAATCGACCGTGATGCCCTTCTTCTCCCAATCGCCGTAGCGCACAGGCTCGGGGCCGTCGCGGCCACCAAGTTCGGTTGGAAGCGATTTGTCACCGGTCTTTTTTCGACGCTCTTCCGCCTCGGCCAGCGCGCGCTGGGCTTCGGGGGGCAGGTCGTTTTCCGTGTCGGCCATGGGCGCGATGCTTCCTTGTTTGCTTGGTGCCTTTGATATACGTCGGCGCGATGTCAGAGCAAGGGGCACACATTGGCTGAGCCGGGACTGGAACCAAGACGACGCGCGGCCGCGATGATGACGGCTGTGACCAAAGACAAACTGCCGCTGCACACGCTTGAGGGCGAGTTAAAGGGGCTGGAACCTTCAGACCGCGCCCGCGCGATGCGGCTGGCCAGCGAAGCGCTGCGCTGGGCTCCGCGCTCGGACAAGGTGCTGGGACCGTTTTTGCGCAACAAGCCCTATGACAACGTGCTGAACCTGTTCCGGCTTGCGCTGTACGAAATCAACGTTGACGGTGTGCCGCCTCATGCGGCGGTTCATGCCGCTGTGGCTTTGGCCCCAAAGCAGACAAAGGGCTTGATAAATGCGGTTCTACGCAACGTGCAGCGCAGCGAGACGGATTGGAACAGCCTTCCGGCTCCGGCATTGCCGAAGTGGCTGCGGAAACGGTTGAACAAGGCTTGGGGCAAAGAGGCTTTGGCGGTGATGGAGGTGGCGCATGTGATGCCAGCGCCGCTGGATTTGAGCTGCGCCAAGGATGCAAAGCGCTGGGCAGGTGAGCTTGGGGACGAGGTCCTGCCTACAGGTAGTGTAAGGCTGGCAAAGACTGGTCAGGTTTCGGCAATGGGTGGGTTCGACGAGGGGGCCTGGTGGGTTCAGGACGCTGCTGCGGCCTTGCCTGCGAATTTGCTGGACGTGAAGCCCGGCGAGCAGGTGCTGGACCTTTGCGCTGCGCCCGGTGGCAAGACGATGCAACTGGCAGCCGCGGGTGCGGACGTGACGGCGCTGGACGATTCTGAGGATCGTTTGGAGCGGTTGCACGAGAATTTGAAGCGCACCGGGCGGTCGGCCAAAGTTGTGGTTGCGGATGCGTTGCAATGGGAGCCGAGCCAGAAATTTGACGCCATACTGATTGATGCGCCTTGTTCCGCGACAGGCACTCTGCGGCGGCATCCCGATCTGGCCTATGCCAAGGACGGAACCGAGCTAGAGACCTTGCTGCCACTTCAGGCGGCGATGCTGGACCGCGCGCTTGGCTGGCTGAAACCGGACGGGCGGTTGGTCTATTGCACTTGTTCGCTGCTGCCGGATGAGGGCGAAATGCAGCTTGAAGCCGCGCTAACACGCCATCCGGGTCTGATTGTTGAAGATCTGTTGCCCGAAGGCATCGACAAGTCGTTTAGGGCAAGCGGAGGTGGGCTTCGCACGCGTCCGGACGCCTGGTCTGAACGCGGTGGAATGGACGGATTTTTCATGGTTCGGCTGGCGAAACCCGGCTGATCCGTAAAACGGTCATGACAGGTTAACATCCTTTGGTTATTCTGCCGTTGGAAACGGCCCGAATGAATGGGCGGTCTGAGGCAGGACGGAGATTTTGTTCGTGGACGACAGTTGGTCTGCGCGCAAAACGCGCTGGATGAATCGTCTTCACGCCCGAGGGGCGTCGTTGTCGCGACCTGCGACGGCTTTTTCGACGATGCCTGAACCCAAGACAATTGGCTCCTTTGCACGCGGCCGCCAAATTACTGGTGGTAACTTCCTGTTCGCCGGATTTCTGGTGGAAGCGCCCGAAACGATGATCTGGGATCTTCCAATGCCCGAAGACAGTTTCGAGGGCGAGTTGCACGGGTTCACCTGGCTGGATGATTTGGCAGCTGTCGGGGATCCGCATTCGACAAAACGGGCGCAGGAATGGACCCATGAATGGGTGCGCCGGTTTGGGCGCGGCAAAGGGCCGGGGTGGACGCCTGATCTGACAGGTCGAAGACTTATCCGCTGGATCAACCACGCAATATTACTTTTGAACGGGGTCGAGCGTGCTGGAAGCGAAGCCTATTTCCGCTCGCTGGCAGCGCAGACCATATTCCTGTCGCGCCGATATCGGGCGGCGTCACCGGGTTTGCCACGGTTCGAGGCGCTGACCGGGCTGATCTATGCAGGGCTGGCCTTGGATGGCATGGACAGGCATGTCGGGCACGCCATTCGCGCGATGGCACAGGAATGCGCACGCGAAATTGACGAACAAGGCGGATTATCAACGCGCAACCCCGAAGAGTTGCTGGAAGTCTTTACATTACTGAACTGGTCAGCAGTCGCATTGCAGGACGCAGGATTGTCGCCTGGTGCCGCGCATTTAAGCGCAATTGAAGCAGTCGCACCGGTGTTGCGGGCCTTGCGTCATTCGGACGGTAGCCTGTCACGCTTCCACGGCGGTGGGCGCGGAGTTGAAGGGCGGTTGGATCGCTCGTTGGCCTCATCAGGTGTTCGGGCAATTTCCCAGGCCGGGCTTTCAATGGGATATGCGCGTGTAAGCCATGGGCGTACAAGTGTCATCGTCGATGCGGCGTCGCCCCCACGGGCGGAAGCTTCCCGCAATGGCCACGCCTCGACCTTGGCGTTTGAGCTGACGTCAGGCCGGCGGCCTGTCATTGTGAACTGTGGATCTGGCGCAACCTTTGGCAAAAGCTGGCGGCGGGCAGGGCGCGCGACGCCAAGCCATTCAACGTTGGGGTTAGAAGGGTATTCATCTTCCCGGCTGGGCGTTGCCGGGCGTGTTTCGGGGCGTGCAGCCGATCTCTTGATCGATATTCCGCAGGACGTGCGATTTGAGCGCGCCGAAGTGGAAGGTGGAACGCGACTGGTTGTTGGCCACGATGGCTATCTTGCCAGCCACGGGCTGACCCATATCCGAACCTTGCATCTTGGGTATGATGGACGTTCCTTCAAAGGTGAGGATTCTCTGGTTGCTTTGGACAAGGCCAGCCGCCGCCGCATGGACATTGCCTTTGACAAATCAAAGTTGCAGGGCATCCCGTTCAACGTTCGTTTTCACCTGCACCCTGATGTGGATGCGACGCTTGATATGAATGGCACAGCGGTATCGATGGCCTTGAAAAGTGGTGAGATCTGGATTTTCCGCCAGCAGGGTGAAGCTTCTTTGACATTGGAATCAAGCGTTTACTTGGAAAAATCGCGGTTAACGCCGCGTGCGACCAAACAAGTCGTTCTAACTGGCACTGCAATGGAGTATTCTACCCGCGTCAGCTGGTCCCTGGCAAAAGCTCAGGAGACCCCGTCTGCCGTTCGCGACTATGCGATGGAAGACGTAATGGCGGTGGATTGAGGAAACAGGAAAAGCAGATCACATGACAGGTATTCAGCCGGTACGCCGCGCCCTTCTTTCGGTGTCGGACAAAACGGGGCTTGAGGACTTCGCGAAGGCGTTGGCCAATTTGGGGGTCGAACTTGTGTCGACCGGCGGAACGGCAAAGGCGCTGCGGGCGGCAGGTTTGGACGTGAAAGACGTTGCGGACCTTACTGGCTTTCCCGAAATGATGGACGGTCGTGTGAAGACGCTGCATCCGGTGGTTCATGGCGGTTTGCTGGCGCTGCGGGATGACGAAGATCATGTGACCTCGATGGAGGCGCATGGGATCGGTGCGATCGATCTGCTGGTGGTGAACCTATATCCATTTGAGGCAACCGTGGCCGCGGGTGCTGACTACGACACTGCGATTGAGAACATCGATATCGGTGGACCGGCAATGATCCGGGCGGCGGCGAAGAACCACAAGTTCGTGTTCGTTGTTGTGGATGTTGAAGACTATAACAGCGTTGTCAGTGCGTTGCGCGACGGCGGCGGCACCGATTTGGCGTTTCGCCAGAAGTTGGCCCAGACCGCTTATGCCCGCACCGGAGCTTATGATGCGGCGGTATCGACATGGATGGCGGGTGCAATTGGCGCGGAAACGCCACGCCGCCGGGTGTTTGCCGGGCAATTGGCGCAAGGTTTGCGTTATGGCGAGAACCCGCATCAGACTGCTGCGTTCTATACCGATGGTTCGGCGGTGCCGGGGGTTGCAACGGCGGTTCAGCATCAGGGCAAAGAACTGTCTTACAATAATATCAACGATACAGATGCCGCTTTTGCATTGGCGGCGGAATTTGGCGCTGGCGATGGCCCGGCGTGCGCCATTATCAAGCACGCGAACCCTTGCGGTGTGGCGCGCGGCGCGACGTTTGCCGAAGCGTTCGGACGCGCGTTTGACTGCGACCGCACCTCGGCGTTTGGCGGTATCATTGCGCTGAACGGAACTTTGGATGGCGACACGGCGCGGGCTATCTCGGGGATTTTCACCGAGGTTGTGATTGCTTCGGACGCGACGGACGAAGCGAAAGAGGTCTTTGCTGCCAAAAAGAACCTACGTTTGCTGACCACTGGCGGCATGCCTGACCCGATGGCGGCCCGCCTGGCTGCACGGCAGGTATCTGGTGGCTGGCTGGTGCAGGATGATGATTCCGGTCATGTCACGCTGGACGATCTGAAAGTTGTGACCAGGCTAGCCCCGACCGAGAACCAACTGGCCGATATGCTTTTTGCCTGGACCGTTGCCAAGCATGTGAAATCGAACGCAATCGTCTATGCCAAGGATGGTCAAACTGTCGGAGTTGGTGCTGGTCAGATGAGCCGTTTGGACAGTTCCACCATTGCGGCTCTGAAAGCGGGTCGTATGGGGGTCGAGGTCGGGCTAAGTGAAAGCCCGGCGATTGGATCGGTCGTCGCGTCCGATGCATTTTTTCCTTTTGCAGACGGCCTGTTAGCCGCGGCCGAGGCCGGAGCGAAGGCGATCATCCAACCAGGTGGTTCGATGCGTGACGATGAAGTGATTGCAGCGGCGGACGACGCCGGGTTAGCAATGGTCTTCACTGGCATGAGGCACTTCCGACACTGATGAAAAACCTGTCTGCAATGAACTGGACCACTGCTGTGGTGCTGATCCTGGATCAGATCAGCAAGTATATTGTGGTGCAGGCGATGGATCTGAAATCACGCGGTGTTATCGAGGTTCTTGATCCTTACCTGATGTTGAAGATGGCCTGGAATCGTGGCGTGAATTTCGGGCTTTTCGCCAATCATGGCGACGCGACCCGGTGGGGTTTGATAATCATCGCGTTGGCAATATCGGCCTGGATCATTTGGTGGATGCGTCGGGATCGCCCAGGTTTTTGGGTGCAGGTATCCGCCGGTTTGGTGCTGGGTGGTGCGGTCGGAAACGTCATTGATCGGGTGATCTATGGTGCGGTTGCGGACTTTATCAACATGTCCTGTTGCGGGTTCGTCAGCCCGTGGTCATTCAACGTCGCCGATATCGCGATCTTTGTTGGTGCGGTTGGATTAGTCTTGCTGTCGGGGGATGGATCAAAGGACAGTGACGCCACCGATAAACCGGGTTAAGACACTATCGACGTGTAAAAGGGGCACATGGTGCGGACTGCAATTCTCATTACGGCGTTGATTGTGCTGACTGCTTGCGGTGGCGGAAAGGAAGAGGCGCCCGACCTTTTGAACATTCGTCAAGGTAGTGGTGACGGTCCTGACGAATTTGCGATTCTGCCCACAAAGCCATTGGTATTGCCGTCCGACATGACCGCTTTGCCGACCCCGACGCCAGGCGGGTCGAACCGCACAGATCCCCAACCAGAGATCGAGGTTGCAAGAGCGCTGGGCGGAAATGCAGGAGTTTTGGACGGTGGTTTGACGGATCGCGCGTTGTTCACACATGTTTCGCGTTTTGGCGTTCAGGAAAATATTCGCGCTACGTTGGCAGCCCTCGATTTGGAGTTTCGCCGGGCCAACGACGGGAAGTTTTTGGAACGGTTGTTTAATGTGAATGTTTATTTCAGCAGTTACTCAGCGATGGAGTTGGACCAATACGCCGAGTTGGAGCGATTGCGTCGTGCAGGCATTCGAACATCGGCTGTACCGCCAGACCCGACACTAGAGCGTTAACCCGCGCCTGCTCACATCCTTGTAAGCTGCGCTTGAAGAACAGTGCCTTTCGGACCACCTTCACCTGAAGCGAAACGATTAAGAGGACGTGCGATGCGCCGAATTTTTGCGGCTTTCATTCCCCTGCTGATGTTGACGCCCCAAAGTGTGGGCGCCGCCGAGGTTACGACATTCTCGCTGGATAACGGCATGGATGTTGTGGTTCTGGAGGACCATCGCGCCCCCGCGGTTGTGCATATGGTGTGGTATCGCGTGGGTTCGGCTGACGAGCCGCCTGGAAAATCCGGCATCGCACACTTTCTGGAGCATCTGATGTTCAAGGCCACAGATGAGCTGGCTGCCGGCGAACTTTCAGACACGGTTGCGCGCAATGGTGGCTCGGACAACGCTTTCACGTCCTATGACTACACCGGATATTTTCAGCGGGTTGCTGCAGACCGGCTTGAACTGATGATGTCGATGGAGGCCAGCCGGATGGATGGTCTGCGCCTGGTACCCGAAGATATCGCGACCGAACGCGACGTTGTTATCGAAGAACGCAATCAGCGGACCGAGAATGATGCCGGTGCTTTGTTCAATGAACAGGCGCGTGCAGCTCAATATATGAACCATCCTTATGGTATCCCGATTATTGGCTGGAAGCACGAGGCGCATACGCTGACTCTGGAAGATGCCGAAGCGTTTTACGCAGAGCATTATGGGCCAAACAATGCGATTTTGATTGTCGCCGGTGATGTTGAGCCGGAAGAAGTGCTCGCGTTGGCTGAGCAATATTACGGGGTCATCCCACCTAATCCGGCTGTGCAACCTCGGGCACGGGTGACCGAACCTCCACAGTTGGCAGAGCGTCGGATTCGGTTCGAGGATGCGCGGGTTGGCCAACCTTATGTGATCCGGACTTATCTTGCCCCGGAACGCGATGAAGGTGCGCAGGAACAGGCGGCGGCGTTGCGGCTGTTGTCCGAGTTGTTGGGTGGATCAGGGACGACATCTTACTTTGCCGAAAAGTTGCAGTTTGACACTCAGACGGCGATCTACACCTCGGCCTTTTATGGCGGTCTAAGCCTGGATGACACGACGTTTGGTGTCGTAATTGTGCCTAGCGAGGGTGTGACGCTGGCTGAAGCCGAAGCGGCGATGGACAGCGCGATTGAGCAGTTCATCGAAGATGGAGTTGACCTAGTGGCGCTGGAGCGGATCAAAATGCAAATCCGGGCGTCAGAGATTTTTGCACAGGACAATATCGGCAGCATCGCACGCCGGTTTGGGGCTGGGCTGACATCCGGACTGACAGTCGCGGATATCGAGGATTGGCCAAATGTTTTGGCCGCGGTCAACGAAGGCGACATCATGGCGGCGGCTGAAATGATCTTTGACCGCAAAAAGTCCGTGACCGGATGGGTAATGCCCGAAGACTTTGAGGAGGTGATGCAATGATCCGCTTGGCTTTGGCGTTTGCCCTGACCCTTGTAGCGGCTGGCCCTTTGCGGGCAGCGGTTGAAATTCAAGAGATCACGTCACCCGGTGGGATCAATGCCTGGCTGGTCGAGGAGCATTCGATTCCGTTTGTATCGCTGGACATCCGGTTCAAAGGCGGCGCATCGCTAGATCCGGCGGGCAAGCGTGGCGTGTCCAATCTGATGACGGGCTTGATTGAAGAGGGTGCAGGCGAGCTGGATGCACGGGGGTTTGCCGAAGCGCGAGATGCTCTTGCGGCCAGTTATGATTTCGACGTTTGGGACGATTCCATGCGCGTCTCGGCCAAGTTTCTGACCGAGAACCGCGATGAGGCCGTCGATCTGTTACGCCAGGCACTGATCAATCCGCGATTTGACGAAGACGCTGTCGAACGTGTGCGGGCACAGGTTCTGTCGATCATCCGTTCGGATGCTACCGACCCGAACACCATTGCCGGTCAATCGTTTGACGCAATGGCTTATGGTGACCACCCATATGGGTCCTCCCGAGATGGCACATTGGAAAGTGTGGCCGCTTTGACCCGTGATGACATTGTCGCGGCAAACCGCGCCTTGCTGGTGCGTGATCGCGTTTACGTGGGTGCCTCAGGGGACATCACGGCCGAAGAACTGGGCCTTTTGCTGGATAAGCTTTTGGGTGATCTGCCAGAAAGCAACCTGCCCCTGACCGGACCAGTAGACCCGGACGTTCATGCCGGCATTACGGTTGTGCCTTTCGAGACACCGCAGTCTGTTGTTCTGTTCGGGCACACTGGAATTTCACGTGATGATCCAGAATTCTTTGCCGCTTTCGTGGCAAATGAGGTTTTCGGCGGCAACGGGCGGCAATCGCGTCTGTCCAATGAAGTTCGGGAAAAACGCGGTCTTACTTATGGCGTCGGCACGTATCTGGTGAACTTTGATCAGGCCGACATGCTGTTCGGGCAGATGGCGTCGGCAAATGATCGGGTTGCTGAAGCCATCGAAGTGGTCAAGTCGGAGTGGCAGAACATCGCCAGCAAAGGTGTGACCGAGACCGAATTGGAAGAGATCAAGACCTATCTGACTGGCGCTTACCCGTTGCGGTTCGATGGCAATAGCCGGATTGCGCGTATTTTAGTTGGGATGCAGGTCACAGGTCTGACGCCGGACTACATAACCACGCGCAATGAACAGTTGAACGCGGTCACACTGGATGATGTTCTGCGGGTTGCCGAGCGGCTCTATCAGCCTGGAAACCTGCACTTTGTGGTGGTTGGACAGCCAGAAGGTGTGAGCAGCACCGGTCAATAAGCGATTCACAAAAAAAATGGCCGCGCAAGCGCGGCCGTCCAGTCAGGGAGGAACTTATGTGGCGTGCCAAGTAGGACACAGCCCGAAATCTAAACTAACAATTTGCGCAACGCGCGAAACTTAATGAATTAACTCTACACCAAATCCCAAAAATTGGGTGGCTGTTCATAACACTCTGGCTTTGTCATGTGGTATATTTGCGGCAAGTGAACGCTCATTTCATGATAATTTCGACGACAACTGACCCTGCGTCATCCTGTGACCGGCCGCTTAGAGAATTGAAAACTCACAACGAAAACTAACATGCGATAAGCTGCATGAATCGGTTTTGGAACATTTTGTCGCGGCAGGGTTTCGGAGCTAAATTCTCGACGAAATCGGCAGTCTTGGCCCTTAGGAAGCCAAAATATATCGACCTTTCTATTGTGCAGCCTCGATCACACTAACATCCACCGACAATGCTTCGGCGGCAAAGCCCTGGGTAACACCGCGAATCGGAGCGGCATCCTCGCTGTCAAAGCCAGACCCAAGCCGAATATAACGGGCGTCAGGGCACATGTTGTTTGACGCATCAAAGCCAACCCATCCCAGGTTTTCGACAAAGAGCTCGGCCCAAGCGTGACTTGCTGAAGCAATATCTCCAGATGCATGCAAGTAACCCGTGACATATCTTGCGGGAATGTCCACCGAGATTGCCGCTGCAATCAGAGCATGCGCATGGTCCTGGCAAACGCCTTTGCCCGCTCTAACGGCCTCGGTTGCTGTCGTGCCCTGGTCTGTTTCATTGGGTATGTATTCGATAGCCTCTGTGATGACATGGCTGAGTGAGTGCGCCCGCCCCAACGGATCGTTTTCAGAGGCTATCGCATCATTTGCCAATGCCCGAATGTCTGCGTTCGACGCGGTAAATTCGGTTGTTCGCAAATAGACCAACGGCGATATGCGTTCACGGTGACCGCGCAAGACTCCGGACAAGTCGGCTGTTTCAACAGTGCCCGAAACTTCGACAACAACCTTATCAACCGGACCGCGCATAGTGGCGGTTTCGATCCAGTCGCCCGCACCATCGCGAAATCCAGCGCCGCGCACTGCGCCGTCGATGGCGACATCCCACTTCGTGACCGATTGGCCTTCGAACCGTGAAGGCCACAGTCGCAAAGATTGAGCGACGCCACGTGCTGGCGGGTCAAACGCATAGCTGGTTTTGTGATTGACTGCCAAACGCATTACTGGCCCTCGCCGGTTAGATAGACTTCGCCAACAATGGATGACAACGCGGCAATCTCGCCGATCATACGAGTCAAAAACTCGTGCAATCCTTCATCAAAGATGTCGTCCACTTCGATCTGGGACAGTTCAGATACAAGTGCGCGGGCGCGCTGTTGTGCTTCGGTCGGGCGTCCATATGCCTTTTCCAGATGCTCTATGTGCTGACAGGCCTCTTCCGCGCAGGTGATCAGAGATCTTGGGGCATCGCGGTTGAGAATAAGGAAGTCTGCCATTTTGGCGGCAGTCACTTGCCCGCCATACGCCCAGTTGAACGCCCGGTGTGCGCTGAGCGCACGCAATATTGTCCGCCACTGATAGTTGTCCAGACCCGAGCCCACATAGTCTACCTGAGGCAAGAGCACGAAATACTTCACGTCCATAAGGCGCGCGGTACTGTCCGCACGCTCTAGGTAGGCCCCGATATTTAAAAAATCGTAGCTGTCCTTGCGCAATTGCGTGTCTTCAATGGTGCCACGGATCAAAGCGTTCGTGCGCAAGGTCCAGTCGATCAGATCATTCGCGGGAAGTTTGGAGCGCTCGGTGCGCTTCATATTGCGCATCTCCTGGTGGGCAGTATTCAAAGCATCCCATGTCTGGCTACTGAGTGCCGTGCGTACAATGCGCGCGTTTTCACGTGCTCTATCAAAGTTCGAAGCAACCGATGACGAGTTGTCATCGTCAAAGAACAGATAGCTTTCGATATTCCGTTGAACCAGATCGCCATACTTGGCGTCAAAACCGGGCTTGGTGCCGCTGGCTTGCAGGATCGGTTCCCATTCGTTGCGATATCCGCCCGACGTGTTGGGGATAAGCGCGTTGCGGGTGCCGACCTCTAAAAGGCGGGCAACAGTTCCGGCGCGTTCGACGTAGCGACCAATCCAAAAAAGATTATCAGCGTGGCGGGCAAGAAGAGTCATTCGGCCATCACCCAGGTGTCTTTGACGCCACCTCCCTGGCTGGAGTTGACCACCAGAGAACCATCGGTCAGTGCAACTCGCGTCAGACCACCGGGCACCAGTTCGATGCGTTCGCCAACAAGGCAGTAGGGTCGCAGGTCAACGTGACGCGGCGCGATGCCTTCCTCCACAAATGTGGGGCAGGTCGACAGGGCCAGCGTTGGTTGGGCAATGTAGTTGTCCGGGTCTTCTTCGATTTTTAGTCGGAAGGTTTCGATCTGGTCTTTGGTTGAGCGCGGCCCCACTAGCATGCCGTATCCGCCCGATCCGTGGACTTCTTTCACCACCAGATCGCCAAGGTTTTCCAGGACGTATTTCAACTCGTCCGGTTTGGCGCATTGCCACGTCGGCACATTGTTCAGGATCGGCTCTTCGCCAAGGTAGAACCGCACCATGTCGGGCACGAAGGTATAGATGGCTTTATCGTCGGCGACACCGGCACCAGGGGCCGAGGCGATTGAGACACCACCCGAACGATAGGCATTCATCAATCCGGGTATGCCCAGCATGGAGTCGGGGCGGAAACAAAGAGGATCGATAAAGGCGTCATCCATGCGCCGATAGAGCACGTCGACTTTCTTTGGGCCTTCTGTGGTGCGCATCCAGCAGAAATCGCCTTCGACGAACAGGTCCTGACCTTCGACCAATTCGACACCCATCATATCTGCCAGAAAGCTGTGTTCGTAGTAGGCCGAATTGAAATGCCCCGGTGTCAGGATCGCGACCGTTGGGTCGCCTTCGCATTTCTCGGGCGCGACGCTGGCCAAAGTGTGTTTCAAAAGGGATGGATAGCTTTCAACCGGTGCAATCCGGTTTTCGCGGAACAGTTGCGGGAACATCCGCATCATGATCTCGCGGTTTTCAAGCATATAAGAAACGCCCGAGGGCGTGCGGCAATTGTCTTCCAATACGAAAAACTCGCCGGCGCCGGTGCGCACAAGGTCGATGCCGACAATGTGGCTGTAGACGCCGCGCGGCGGCTTAAAGCCCACGACAGCCTTTTCGTATGCTTCGTTCTGATAGACGAGGCGTGCGGGGATTATTCCAGCACGGACAATTTCGCCCCTGCCGTATACATCCATCAAAAAAGCGTTCAAAGCGCGGGCTCGTTGCTTGATACCGCGATCCAGCTTGCGCCATTCTGCGGCGTCAAAGACGCGGGGGAACATGTCAAAGGGGATCAGGCGATCCGGGTCGCCACCTTCACCATATACGGCAAATGTAATGCCTATGCGTCGAAACAGAGCCTCGGCTTCGGATTGTTTGATGCTGCGAAACTCGTCGGGCATCTGCGCCGCCCAGGAATCCAATGCGGCATAGGGTGGGCGCACGGTGTCACCCTCGAACATCTCATTGAAATAGGCTGTCTTTTCCGACATGCGCCCCCGCTGGTTTTGAAGTCCACTATGGCGGGCTGGTCCGAAAAGAAAAGGCCGCAAGCTAAGAAAGTTTCGCGTCAGGGGGTTTGTTGCGCAATTTTTGGGCAATGCGTTTCGGCAGCTTGTGGATTAGGTTGGGCAAATGGCGTGTGATCCGGTTCTGACATTCACCAAAAGCGGTATTTATTGTCCGGCAGGTGATTTCTTTATTGATCCGACCCGGCGCGTTGACCGGGCGCTGATAACCCATGGTCATGCGGATCATGGACGGCGCGGGATGGGGCGCTATCTGATGACCGGAGCGGCTGCGCCAGTGATGCGGCATCGATTGGGTGACGTACCAATTGAGACGGTGGCATTTGGCGAACCCCGCCAAATCGGCGGCGCTAGGGTTAGTTTTCATCCTGCTGGTCACGTTCCGGGATCAGCCCAGATACGGGTGGAAGTTGCGGGCGAGGTGTGGGTGGTCTCGGGGGATTACAAAGTTGTGGACGATGGCGTGAGCGAGGCGTTTCAGCCCGTCGGATGTCATACGTTCATCACCGAGTGCACGTTTGGGTTGCCGGTCTTCCACTGGGATCCGCCAGCGCAAGTGACTCGAGAAATCAACGATTGGTGGTCGGGCAACGCGCGAGCCGGGCGGTTTTCAATCTGTGGTGCATATTCGTTGGGAAAGGCGCAACGAATTTTGGCCGGGTTAGATTTGGGAATTGGTCCCGTTTTGGTACATGGCGCGATCGAGGACACGAATGAGGTCTTACGGGCTCAGGGAGTTTCTTTGCCACGTGTTGTGCGAATGACCGAAGATTTGGACCCGCGCGCCTATCCCGGCGCCTTCGTTTTGGCACCGCCGGGCAGTATGACAGGGCAATGGGCCGCGCGGTTTCACCCGAGTGAGACCGCTTTTGCAAGTGGTTGGATGGCGATGCGCAAAATGCGTGGGCGTGGTGATGCCCAGCGTGGGTTCGTCATGTCGGATCACGCGGATTGGGCTGGATTGAATAGGGCTATTGCCGAAACAGGTGCCGAGCGCGTTTTCGTGATGCATGGCTATACCGGGCCATTCAGGAGGTGGCTTGAAGAGCAGGGGTATGACGCTGGCGACGTCGCAGACGGTAATTGACAGGGGATCGCAAGTTGCCGTGAATTGCGCCGCGCCTTCGCGCGTCGCGGTGGGGCAAAGCGCCTGACGGCGCGTTGCCCGGTTGGGGGCCAGCCCCCACCGATGTTCCATCGGCCCCCCCCGGAGTATTTGCACCAGAAAGAAAATATCTGCAGTGGTTTTCTATTCTGGTGGAGCGCGGTAGAAGGCAGCAGCAGAATTGAGGCACTTTATGACCACCAAAAAACCGGTTGTTCTTTGTATTCTCGATGGATGGGGATTGCGCGACGATCCTACAGCAAATGCTCCGGTTTTGGCGGACACCCCGACCTTTGACCGGATCATGGCGACGTGCCCGCATGCAACACTGATAACCCATGGACCGGATGTCGGATTGCCAACTGGACAGATGGGCAATTCGGAGGTTGGGCATACCAATATCGGGGCAGGGCGCACAGTTGCGATGGATCTGGGGCAGATTGATCTGGCGATCGAGGATGGCTCGTTTCACGACAATCCTGTGATCGGCGCTTTCGCCAGGGACGTCCTGGCGGCAGAAGGCACAGCGCATCTGATGGGGCTAGTGTCGGATGGCGGCGTGCATGGGCATATCGACCATATTGTCGCTTCGGTTCAGGCAATGGTTGATCGCGGTGTGCCGGTGGTTGTCCATGCGCTGACAGACGGGCGCGACGTGGCCCCGACCTCGGCGGCGGAATTCATTGGTCAGCTGGAGGCACGATTGCCGGAAGGCGCAATGATCGGGACGGTGACAGGCCGTTACTATGCGATGGATCGGGATAACCGGTGGGAGCGCGTGTCCCAGGCCTATGCGGCGATGGTTAACGGGCAGGGTCATCAAGCGGGTTCAGCCGGATCGGCGGTGGAGGCCGCGACCGCCCGGGGCGAAACCGATGAATTCATTCAGGCGAGTGTCATCGGCGATTATGCCGGGGTTAAGGATGGCGACGGGTTATGGTGTCTGAATTTTCGGGCCGATCGGGCCCGCGAGATCTTGCGGGCCATTGGCGAGTCGGGATTTGCGGATTTCGACACAGGCGCGCGGCCAGAACTGTCGGCGCTTCTCGGGATGGTGGAATACTTCGACGGTCACAACGATTATATGCAGACCGTCTTTCCCAAGCGGAAGATCGTGAACACTCTGGGGTCCTGGATGGCGCAACATGGCCGGACCCAGTTTCGGCTGGCCGAGACAGAGAAATATCCCCATGTGACATTCTTCTTGAACGGCGGGAAAGAAACGCCCGAGGCCGGCGAGGATCGGTTTATGCCTTCATCGCCCAAAGTGGCGACCTATGATCTGCAACCTGAAATGTCAGCGGGTGAAGTAACCGAAAAGTTCGTTGAGGTGATCGAGGCGGGATATGATCTGATTGTGACGAATTACGCCAACCCTGACATGGTTGGGCACACCGGTGATCTGGCGGCGGCTATGAAAGCCTGCGAGGCGGTAGATGCCGGGTTGTCCCGGGTTGTTGCGGCACTGGAAAAGGCCGGGGGGGCGATGGTTCTGACCGCTGATCACGGCAATTGTGAAACCATGGTTAATCCCGTGACTGGCGCACCGCACACGGCGCATACCACCAATCTTGTGCCGGTTGCGGTGGTGGGCGGGCCGGAAGGGTGCAGTCTGTCAGATGGACGCTTGGCTGATTTGGCACCCACACTGTTGGATCTGATGGGGTTGGAAAAGCCAGCCGAGATGACCGGCGAAAGTCTGATCCAAAGATGAGGCTACCCGGACTTGCTCTGACAGCATGGCTGGGCACTTTGGGGTCGGTAGCCGCAGAGACGCCCGCCGAACTGGCGCAAGTTGCTTCGGATTATATGGCCCAGGCTGCAGTTGCTTTGGCAGAGGCAGACGGAGCCCAGGACCGCATTCAAGCGCTGACAGCGACAGTGCAGGCCTATGAGAAGGGTCTTGCTGCCCTGCGCGAGGGGCTGCGTGGTGCAGCACTGCAAGAACGAGTTTTGTCGGCGCGCCTTCAGGGGCACGACGAAGAACTGACAGAGCTGTTGGGTGTTTTACAGTTGATCGAGCGTGAAGGCCCGGCCGCCGGGCTTTTGCACCCCGAAGGCCCGCTTCCGGCGATACGGGCTGGTATGCTGGCCAGTGATCTGGTTCCGGCCCTGAATGCGCGCGCTGCAATCCTGGTTGTGGAATTGGAAGACTTGCGGGCCGTGATCGCGCTGCAGACGGCAGGACAGACGCAGCTGCAATCAGGATTGCGGGACATTCGCGCCGCCCGTCTGATGTTATCCGAGGCAATATCCAACCGGACAGATCTTCCACCGGCCACGGCGACCGATGACGCCACTATGCAGGCCTTGATCAACAGCACCGAAACTTTGACCGCATTCGCTGACGCATTTGCCACCGATAGCCCGTGGAGCGGTACGTTGAAGGAAACCTGGGATTTGCCAGTTCTGGGACGTGTCCTGCGACGTTTCAACGAAAAGGATGCCGCCGGGGTTGCCCGACCGGGCTGGGTGGTGGCCGCAGAAAACAGCGCGGTCGTTACAGCGCCGACTCCGGGAACGGTTCGGTTTGCAGGGGCATTGCGGGATTATGGCGGAGTGGTAATTTTAGAGCCGCGCGCAGGCGAATTATTGATTTTGGGCGGGCTGGGGCAAGTTTATGTACGGCGCAATCAGATCGTTGAAACGGGTGCGCCACTGGCCCTGATGGGGGGCGTTGAAAGCGCAACACAAGAGAAATTGATCGAAAATTCGGTTGGCGGTGGTCAAGTTCGGCGCGAAACGCTTTATATTGAGATCAGACAAGGACGCGATGCCATTGATCCGGCGGCGCGATTTGAACCGGATGCTTAGTAAGGATAACCAATGAAACGATTCTTTTTGGCCTCGCTCACGGGCGTGATGCTGGGCGCTGTGGCGACAACACAGGTCGCCAGGCCGCTCTTGGCGCAGGAAGCAGACCGCAAGGCCTCGGTTTATGAACAATTGGACTTGTTCGGCGATATTTTTGAGCGAATTCGCGCGCAATATGTTGAAGAAGTCGATGAAGGCGATCTGATCGAAGCGGCCATTAATGGCATGCTGACCTCGCTTGACCCTCATTCATCTTTCCTGTCGCCCGATGATGCAGCCGATATGCGCGTTCAGACGCGCGGCGAGTTTGGTGGCCTTGGCATTGAAGTGACCCAGGAAGAGGGTTTCGTCAAAGTGGTTTCGCCGATTGATGGCACTCCGGCAGACAAGGCCGGCGTCGAAGCCGGTGACTTTATTACCCATGTCGATGGGGACAGCGTTCTGGGTCTGGCTCTGGATCAGGCCGTTGATCTGATGCGTGGCCCCATTGGCAGCGAGATTATCATCACGGTTGTCCGCGAAGGCGAATCTGAACCCTTCGATGTTTCGATCATCCGCGACACAATCAAGCTGACTGCAGTGCGTTCGCGCAACGTTGGCGACACAGTCATTGTGCGTATCAGCACTTTCAGCGACCAAACGTATCCTTCGATGCGCGATCAGTTGAATGAACAGGTCGAAGAGCTGGGCGGCATGGAAAGTGTAAACGGCTTCGTTATCGATCTGCGTAACAATCCGGGCGGTCTGCTTAATCAGGCCGTGCTGGTGTCTGACGCATTCCTTGATGCGGGCGAGATTGTATCGACCCGTGGCCGTGATCCGCAGGATGGCGACCGTTTCAACGCCGAAATTGGTGATTTGGCCGAGGGTAAACCGGTTGTGGTTTTGATCAACGGCGGATCTGCTTCGGCATCCGAGATTGTGGCCGGGGCCCTGCAGGATCATCGCCGGGCAATCGTCGTGGGTACCAAGAGTTTTGGCAAAGGTTCGGTTCAAACTGTGATGCCGCTTCGGGGCGAAGGTGCCATGCGCCTGACCACGGCCCGGTATTACACGCCATCGGGGCGCTCGATCCAGGCGCTGGGCGTTTCACCCGACATTATCGTAGCACAGCCACCGCGTGTAGAAGAGGCGGCCGAAGATGACAGTCCGCGCCGCAACCGGACGGAAGCTGATCTGCGCGGTAGCCTGAACAACGACAGTTTGACCGAAGACGAACGTCGGCAGATTGAAGCTGATCGCGCCAAGGCAGAAGCAGCCGCCGATCTGCGGAAGGAAGATTATCAATTGGCCTACGCCATTGATATTCTGAAAGGAATTTCCGCACTTGGACCAGAATATGCGGCAGCTCTTGCTGCGGCCCAAGCCAACTAAGCTGACAAGATCTTACTCGCGCCGGCGGCCTAGGGCCGCCGGCGCGTTGATTCTTAAGTCTGCTGTACTGCCGAATATGGCGAGTTGCCTGATCACACCTGCATGATCCATGTGCAAATTTGATGGTTTTCCCTTTTCGCTAAGATCCTTAAGTTCCGCCGAAAGGAGATCCGTGAAATGTCTGCGATTGTGGAAGTAAGGGATTTGGAAAAAACCTTTGAAGGTGGCTTCCAAGCTCTAAAGAATGTGTCCCTGAACATCGAACAGGGCGAGATCCTGGCGCTTCTCGGTCCGAACGGAGCGGGCAAGACCACGCTTATTTCGACGATCTGTGGTCTGACGCAACCTACAGCGGGCAGCATCTCGGTCGGTGGACATGACGTGGTTGCGGACTACCGCGAGGCCCGCAGACTTATTGGTTTGGTGCCACAGGAAATTTTTCTGGAGCCGTTCGAATTTGTCGGCAACACCGTTCGCCTGACGCGAGGTCTGTTCGGCAAAGCCAGGAATGATGCGCTTATTGAGACTTTGCTGAAAAAACTGACGCTTTGGGAAAAACGCGATAACCGCACTGTTGAACTTTCAGGCGGCATGCGTCGTCGGGTGTTGATCGCCAAGGCGCTCAGCCACGAACCAAGGGTCCTCTTTCTGGACGAGCCGACTGCGGGTGTCGATGTAGAGCTGCGCAAAGACATGTGGGAACTGGTGGAAGAGCTTCGCGCCGACGGCGTTACGATCATTCTGACCACGCATTACATCGAAGAGGCCGAGGCTATCGCCGACCGGATTGCGGTGATCAACAACGGTGAGATCCTGCTGGTCGAAGATAAAAAAGCTCTGATGTCCCGAATGGGCCAGAAAGAAATGAAGATAGAGTTGAACGAGGCGGCAACGGTCCTGCCGGACAGCCTGTCGTCTTATGATTTGGCGATTGCCGACGAAGGGCGCGCGCTAGTTTATACCTATGACACGACTGGTGAACGCACTGGTATTACGTCTCTTTTGAAAGGTTTGCAGGCGGCAGGATACGGTTTGAAGGATATTCAGACCTCTCAGAGCACCCTGGAAGATATTTTCGTCGGACTGGTAAAGGAAACATCATGAACTGGTATGGAGTCCAGGCAATCTGGCGATTTGAGATGGCGCGGTTCTTCCGCTCGATCGTTCAGTCGATCGTGTCGCCTGTTTTGTCGACATCGCTTTATTTCGTGGTGTTCGGGGCGGCAATAGGCAGTCGCATCCAGGAAGTTGAGGGTGTGAGCTATGGCGCCTTCATCGTGCCGGGGCTGATCATGTTGTCAGTTTTGACGCAATCGCTGCAAAACGCCGCTTTCGGCATCTATTTCCCCAAGTTCATCGGGACGATTTACGAAGTGCTGTCAGCGCCGATTTCGTCTTTGGAGATTGTGATCGGCTATGTTGGCGCGGCGGCGGTTAAGTCGTTGATACTTGGCGTCATTATCCTGATCACGGCGTTCTTCTTTGTTGATATTTCAATTGCGCATCCATTCTGGATGGTGGCCTTTCTGGTCATGACCTGCGTGTCATTTTCCCTGTTGGGATTCATCATCGGAATTTGGGCAAAGAGTTTTGAGCAGTTGAACCTAGTGCCGCTTCTGGTGGTAACGCCCCTGGTGTTTCTGGGTGGGTCATTTTACTCGATCACCATGCTTCCGCCGATCTGGCAAACGATTTCACTGTTCAACCCTGTGCTTTATCTGGTGTCAGGGTTCCGGTGGTCATTCTTTGGCATGGCAGATGTGCCGGTCGTGGCAAGCCTGATCGCGATCACCGGGTTTACGGCTTTGTGTTTCGGGATTGTCTGGTGGATCTTTAAGACCGGATATCGTCTGAAATCTTGAAGCCTTCGAAATGAGCGCGTTTCACGCGCGCACGATACTTTGCCCCGCGATCCCGCGGGGCGGTACGCCTTCGGCGAAAGTATTTGAAGACAGAAGAAGCTGAACCGGATTTTGGCCGGGTCCCAAGCCCGAACAATTTGATTAAATCTTTGCTTCTTTCTGGTGAAAATACTCCGGGGGAGACGTCGCCGTTCAGGCGAGGTCGGGGGCAGCGCCCCGGTATTCCACTCTGGTGTTGCCGGCCAGTTATGCAACATTCCGGTCATGTCACGCGGGTTTGCCTTGTTGCGCGACTGTGCACGCCCTAAATGGGCCTGTATGGTTCGCTATATCCCCTTCATCAAAAAACCGCCTCTGGTGTCTGTCGTTCGGCTACAGGGTGTGATTGCTGCGCAAGCGCGCGGCGGCGCATTGAACGATGCAGGTCTTGCAGACATGCTTCAAAAGGCATTCACCAAAGGCAAACCTGTCGCCGTTGCGCTGGCTATTAATTCGCCCGGTGGAAGTCCGTCGCAATCGTCGCTGATCGCCGCCCGAATTCGCCGTCTGGCAAATGAGAAGGACGTCAAAGTCTATGCGTTTGTCGAAGATGTTGCGGCATCCGGAGGCTATTACATTGCGACTGCTGCTGACGAGATTTGGGTTGATCGCCATTCCATTGTTGGGTCCATCGGCGTCATCTCGGCAGGCTTCGGGTTTGACGAGCTGATCGAACGACATGGGATTGCCCGGCGTGTTTACACCGCCGGCAATACCAAATCCATGCTGGATCCCTTTAGACCGGAAAACCCGGATGATGTCGCGCGCTTGAAGGCGTTGCAGGAGCATATTCACGGTGAATTCATAGATCACGTCCAAACAAGGCGGGGCGACCGTCTGGACGCCGAAGCCGATCTGTTCAATGGTGATATCTGGGTTGGAAACCAGGCGATCGTGCCGGGACTGGTCGATGGAGTCGGACACTTGGTGCCGAAAATGAAGGAAATATTCGGCGACAAGGTTGTGCTACGTCCATATTCAAGGCGCCGCCCATTGCTCAGCCGGTTTGGTGTCGGGTTGACCGGTGATATTTTGGCCGACGTTGAAGACCGTGCGGCATTCGCTCGGTTTGGGCTCTGACGCAGCGTGCTGGTCAAAATCGCCTCTCTTTTTTTGGTGTTCATTGCCGTGTTGGCGATGTTTGGAAAGCTCCGCCTGTTGCTGCCGCGTCGAATGCGTTTGGCGACAGAAAAGTGCCCGTCCTGCGGCCGTCATCGTATAGGCAAGGGCACTTGCCCTTGTGGGAAGGCCTGACGGAATGGAATTTCTCCTCGCCGGGCTTGGGCTTATCATTTTGCTGTTGGCGGGGGATTTGTTGGTTCGTGGCGCGGTCAATTCCTCGCTGCGTCTTGGGGTGCCGGCTCTGATCGTCAGCCTGACGATTGTGGCATTAGGCACATCTGCCCCAGAACTTTTGATCGCCATATCAGCTATAGACGATCATGCGCCGGGACTGGCGATGGGTAATGTCGTTGGATCAAACACCGCGAACATCCTGCTGGTGCTTGGCGTGCCAGCGTTATTCGCCGGGCTTGATACGTCCCAATGCAATACCCGCAAAAGTTATATTTCAATGATTGCCGCAACGGTTTTATTCATTCTTGCAGCTTTCCTTGGCCCGATAACCTGGGTGCATGGGATTGTACTCTTGCTTGTATTGGCCTGGATACTTGGCGGTCAGGCCCGGGCGGCCATGGCGCATCGACGTGCACGAGTGGTCGAAGAAGACCTCGAAGGTGTTGATCCCAATATGCCTTGGTGGAAAATCGGGGCGTTCTTGCTACTCGGCCTCGTTGGTTTGCCTTTGGGAGCAGACATCCTTGTGGATGCGTCACTGATCATTGCCCGAGATTTGGGCGTCTCCGACAGCGTAATCGGATTGACGCTGGTGGCTATTGGGACATCGCTTCCAGAGCTGGCAACAACCACGATGGCAGCCTACCGACGGCAAGCCGATGTGGCGCTGGGCAATGTTATCGGGTCGAATATGTTCAATCTACTGGGCATCATTGGGGTGGCATCTTTCTTTGGACATATCCCGGTTGCACCGCAGTTTCTGACGTTTGATTTGTGGGTCATGTTGGGCGCTTCGCTTTTGATCGCGCCATTCGTCTTTTCTAAAACGTGGGTCATGACCTGTCGATGGGGGGCAGCTCTGACGGTGCTTTACGTTCTCTACGTCACCATAGTGGTTTTGGCATGAGCGGCGCAGCACTGGTTACAGGCGCGAGCAAGCGCATTGGCAAGGCGATTGCGCTGTGGCTGGCTGGCCGTGGGCTGGACGTTGTTGTGCACTACCATACGTCGGCAGACGAAGCAGAGAGTGTTGCAGAAAGCATCCGGGCCATGGGCGCTAGCGCTGTGACCCTCAAAGCTGATCTGACAGACGAAGCTGAGACGCAGAAGCTGGTGGCGAATGCTGTTGATGCTCTCGCACAGCCTTTGACTGTGTTGGTCAATTCGGCCTCAATATTCGAGTATGACAATTTGCAGTCCGCGACCCGTGAAAGTTGGGATCGGCATCTGGAAAGCAACTTGCGGGCCCCGTTCGTGTTGACGCAACGCTTTGCGGAGCAGGTGCCCGAGCCAATCTATGGCGGCGAACGGAATGAGCCGACTGCGCAGGCGCTGATTGTGAATATGGTTGATCAAAGGGTGCAAAAGCTGACGCCTGAGTTCATGAGCTACACCATTGCAAAGATGGGGCTTTGGGCGCTGACAAGAACCTCGGCGCAGGCTTTAGGACCCAAGGTGCGCGTAAACGCAATCGGACCAGGACCGACCGTTCAGGGCATTCGCCAGTCGGATGGCCATTTCGCGGCGCAGCGGGCCTCGACCATTCTCAAGCGCGGATCGGACACCGATGGTGTCTGTCGCGCCTTGGGCTTTTTCCTTGATGCACCTGATGTTACCGGCCAACTAATTTGCGTCGATGGGGGTCAACATTTGGCCTGGCAAACTCCGGATGTGCTTGGTTTGGAATAGCTTTAGTATGCGAATGGACACCGAAGTTGTGCACCGCAGGCCGAAACATCACAGTTTTGTAATGAAATGTTAATGTTATCAGTCATTTGCCGATTTCTCAAAATAATATCCAATGAAATCAATACCCTTAAATAGTGCCTATTTTTTAGGCATATCCACGAATAGGCTAAAAACTAACGAAAAAATCGTTAAGGTAAAAACTTGTCCATGGGGTTATCCACAGAAGAAGTGGACTCCTTTTCTCTTGCTCGGGTTGGCACGGCAGTGCAGCCAACCCGAGAATCAGGCTAAGTGGCGCAGATGAGCGAGCAGACAACACATTCCACCCCCGCGGGCCAGGCTGTGATCCAGACCTATCTAAAGACGCTGGACTCCAGTCCGGGTGTTTACCGCATGCTCGATCAAAAGGGCGCGGTTCTTTACGTGGGCAAGGCGCGAAATTTGAAGGCACGTGTTTCGTCCTATGCACGCCCTACGGGACACAGCCCCCGGATCGAGCGGATGATCCGCGAAACCGCAACGATGATGTTCCTGACCACACGCACCGAGACCGAGGCGCTGCTTCTCGAACAGAACCTGATTAAGCAGCTTAGGCCGCGCTACAACGTGCTTTTGCGAGACGACAAATCGTTCCCCAATATTCTGGTCGCCAAAGCACACGGATTTCCGCAGATCAAAAAGCATCGTGGCGCGAAGAAAGAGAAGGGCGATTATTACGGCCCGTTCGCAAGTGCGGGTGCGGTCAACCGGACGCTCAATCAGCTCCAGAAGGTCTTCCTTCTGCGCAATTGTTCAGACGCAACATTCGAAAGCCGCACCCGTCCGTGTTTGCTTTATCAAATCAAGCGATGCGCCGGGCCATGCGTCGGCCTTGTCTCGGACACCGAATATGGGGGGTTGGTCCGCGACGCCGAGCGCTTCTTACAAGGCCGCACGACCAAGGTGCAGGAGCCACTGGCCGCTGAAATGCAAACCGCCTCTGACGCGATGGAGTTCGAACGCGCCGCTGCGCTGCGCGACCGGTTGCGCGCGCTGACATTTGTTCAGGGCAATCAGGCGGTGAACCCGGCTGGCGTGGCCGAGGCGGATGTGATAGCCCTTCATATGGATGGCGGGCAAGCATGTGTGCAGGTCTTTTTCATCCGCGCCAACCAAAACTGGGGCAATCGCGACTATTACCCCCGCACTGGATCAGGCGCGGGCGTCGCTGAAGTTATGCAGGCCTTTGTCGGCCAATTCTATGACAACAAAGAGCCGCCTCGTCTGATCCTGTTGTCCGATGCAATTGAAGACGTTGAACTGATGGGCGAGGCGCTGGCTGAAAAGGCCGGCCGCAAGGTCGAGATTGCGGTGCCTCTGCGCGGCGAGAAAAAAGAATTGATGGCGGGCGCTTTACGCAATGCCCGCGAAAGCCTTGCCCGCAAGATGTCTGAAACCGCGACCCAGACGAGGTTGTTGTCGGGATTGTCCGATGCCTTTGATCTGGATGGTCCGCCGCAAAGGATCGAAGTTTATGACAACAGCCACATTCAGGGTGCCCATGCCGTCGGTGCGATGATCGTTGCTGGCCCTGAAGGCTTCATCAAAAGCCAGTATCGCAAGTTCAACATCAAAGGCGATGATCTGACCCCCGGCGATGACTTCGGCATGATGAAAGAGGTGCTGACCCGCCGCTTCAAACGTTTGCTGAAGGAAGACCCGGATCGCCAAAATGGAACGTGGCCGGATCTGTTGTTGATTGATGGTGGCGCGGGGCAAGTCAGTGCTGTGCGCGAGATCATGGCCGAACTCGGCGTTGAAGATGTCGCAATGGTCGGGGTCGCCAAAGGTGTCGACCGCGATCACGGCAAAGAAGAGTTTTATCGCACTGGCCAACGCCCTTTCGCGCTGCGTCGGGGGGACCCTGTGCTTTATTTCATCCAGCGCATGCGAGACGAAGCCCACCGCTTTGCCATCGGGGCCCACCGCAACAAACGCTCGAAAGCTGTCGGGGCAACACCCTTGGATGATGTGCCGGGTGTGGGGGCCACGCGCAAACGCGCGCTTTTGCAGCATTTCGGCTCGGCCAAGGCTGCAAGTCGCGCGGATCTGGCGGATCTGAAAGCAGTCGACGGAATATCTGACGCGCTGGCGGAAACGATTTACGATTACTTCCACGGCAGCTAGGCTTTCCCCATTACGAGGGGAAGATGATGGCATCATTGAAGGCAAAACTCGCTGACCCAAATCGGCGGTTCACAACACATCTTTGCACCATTCCATCGGCGACGGTGACGCAGCTGATGGTGGCGGCGGGCGCAGATTCGGTCATTATCGATTTGGAGCATGGCGCAGTGGACTATGGCAGCGCCCACGCCATGATCGCTGCCACCGCGCGCAGCGACTGTGCCCCTTTGGTCCGAATCGCCGCCAACGAAGACTGGCAGGTGAAGCGTGCGCTGGATCTTGGCGCGGAAGGCATCATGTTTCCCTTGATCAAAACGGTCGAAGACGCTGAAAAGGCGGTTGCTGCGATGCGCTACCCGCCGAACGGAACCCGCGGCTTCGGACCCTTCCTGGCACACAGTTATGAAGGCACCAGCATCGCCGAGTATCGCGAGATGGTGGACCACGACCGTGTATGCACCCCCCTCATCGAGACGATCGAGGCGGTTGAGAACATCGAAGCCATCTGTGCTGTGCCAGGTATCGATATCATCGTGCCCGCCATGTTCGATCTCTCGACGGCCTACGGGGTTTCGGGTCAGTTCGATCATCCTGAAGTGGTCGCCGCACGCGATCGGATCGAAGCTGCTGCCAAGGCTAACGGCATACCGCTTTGCAGCAATGCATTGAGTAAAGAGGCCGCCGACGCCCTGTTCGCGAGGGGCTATCGCGGCATCGCCGGGTTTGACGTGCTACTTTTGCGAGGTTCAATTTCCCAGATGCAAAGCTGGACGCAGGATTAAGTGATGGACACCTCCGGTTTTGAGCAAATGGAGAGAACTGGCTGGGGCCAAGCCTCGATTGCCAAAGGCTACGCCAATGGGTTCGGCTATGCAGTTGAGAAAGTCGCGGGCGTATTGACGCAAGCAGTCGCGGTTTTGCCAGGCGAAGAGGTTCTGGACCTTTGCTGTGGTCACGGCGTTGTGTCGCATCAGTTGGTCAAAATCGCGGCCAACGTGACAGGCCTCGATTTCTCCCCCGCTATGATCGATCTCTCTCGCGAGTCAGTTCCGGAAGGTCGATTTGTCGAGGGCGACGCCATGTCGATGCCGTTCGACAACAATAGCTTTGACGCCGTGACCATCGGATTTGGTATCCCGCATTTGCCAGACCCTGAAGCTGCGCTGGATGAGGTGGCTCGCGTTCTGCGCCCCGGTGGACGGTTGGCGTTATCTGTGTGGCAGGGCAAGGGATCCGGCGGAGCTTTTGGATGGCTATTCGATGCCGTCGGCGCCCACGGCAACGTCGATGTCACGCTCCCTGCCGGTCCGGACGCCCATGCCTATGCGGACACCCGAATAGCTTTTCCCGCCCTGGAGAAAGCTGGTTTCGTCGAACCCGACCTGAAACATGTCGCAAGCCAGTTCCTGCTTAACGCCCCGGAAGATCTTTTTGATGTATTTGCCGAAGGCGCCGTCCGCGCGGCTGCATTGCTAAAGGCTCAACCGCACGGCAGGGGCGCTGATATTCGCGCCGCAATGGCGAAGCGTGTGCGGGCCGAAGGCATTCACGGCACCGATGGCTGGCTGGTGCCAATGCCGTCCGTGGTCGTTTCCGCGTTGCGTCCTTAATAATTTACGTGCGCATCTGCCGCTTTTCGCCTCACTTGTTCGTTGACGCCTTTCCCTTTTGCCCAACCGCCATTAAATCGGTTCCATGACATGGACGATCCCAAATATTCTGACGTTGCTGCGACTGGTTGCGGCCCCGGGACTGGTGATCCTGTTTCTCTACTTCGCACGCCCCTGGGCCGATTGGTTTGCGCTGATCCTGTTCGTGGTTGCCGCCGCGACCGATTGGTTTGACGGCTATCTTGCCCGGACCTGGAAGCAGGAAACCAAACTGGGCGCGATGCTGGATCCGATCGCTGACAAGGCGATGGTGGTGATCGCATTGTTGGTGATCACCGGCTATGCGGGCATGGACCCCTGGATCCTGTTGCCCGCGACGGTGATCATGTTCCGCGAGGTCTTCGTGTCCGGCTTGCGCGAATTTTTGGGCGACACGGCGGGGACATTGAAGGTCACAAAGCTGGCCAAGTGGAAAACCACAGCGCAGATGGTGGCCATTGCGGTGCTGTTTGCCACCGGCATCTTCCAGCATATGTGGATCGAGCGCACTGTCGGTATGGATCGGGCGATTATCGCCGACATCATGGGTGGCGGCGATGATCCGATCAATATCCGGCTGATCCGGGACGCCTATTGGTGGACCTGGTGGATTGGCGTTGGCCTGTTGTGGATCGCGGCGACACTGACGCTGATCACAGGGGCCGACTACCTGAAAAAGTCGTTGCCGCATTTGAAGGATTAGCCATGATTGATGTGCTTTACTTTGCTTGGCTGCGCGAACGCATTGGCGAACCGAAAGAGCAGATCGAGACCCAGGCCGCGACCGTGGCTGACCTTGTGGAAGAGTTGAAAGCCCGCAGCGACGCTCACGCATTGGCGTTTTCTGATATGGCCTCGGTCCGGGTGGCCGTGGATCAGGAATTGACCGAAATGTCGGCTTCTATCGCCAATGCGCGAGAGGTGGCTTTCTTTCCCCCGATGACCGGCGGATGAGCGTCCGGGTTCAAGCCGAACCGTTTGATGCTGGCGAAGAACTGCGCCTGTTTTCGGAAGCTGCTAATGGGGCAGGCGCGGTTGTGACCTTCTCAGGCCTCGTGCGCGACGAAGGCGGCACGCTCGGCGGCATGGAGATCGAGCATTATCCCGGCATGACAGAAAAAGCGCTGGAGGCGATCCGCGCCGAGGCGATGGACCGCTGGTCATTGCAGGATGCGTTGGTCATTCACCGGTTCGGGCCGTTGAAACCCGGCGAGCAGATCATGATGGTAGCCACCGCCGCCCGACATCGCGCGGATGCGTTTCAGGCCGCGGAGTTTTTGATGGATTTCCTGAAGTCGCGCGCCCCGTTCTGGAAGAAAGAGCTGTCCGGTGATGGTACCACCTGGGTTGATGCCAAAACCGATGATGAAGACGCCCTGAAACGCTGGTAGTTTCGCCCCGACTTCGTCGGGTCGACCGGTGCGAAACTACGTTTCGCATGACATTTCCAGTTGGGGCTCTGCCCCAAACCCCGGAGTGTTTTTGATCAGAAAAAGATCAGGGTTTTCTGGGTTTGGCGCGTAATGTTGCCTGAGCCTCGGTCGGGTCTTCGGGCCACGGGTGTTTCGGGTAACGTCCCCGCATGTCTTTTCGAACATCTGCATAAGATGTGGCCCAAAAGCCGGGGATATCCATTGTGGTCTGCACTGGCCGTCCGGCGGGAGACAGGAGCGTCACGCGTAACGCGCGACCCGCAACGTTTGGGTGGCGGGTTGTTCCGAACATCTCTTGCAGGCGAAGCGCGATCGCGGGGTCTTCGCCTTCATAATCGATGGGGATCTTGCGGCCCAGTGGAGTGACCCAGTTGGGTGGGGTTTCGCGATCCAGCGTTTGGGTCTGTTCCCAGGTCAGGCGGGCGCGCAGGGCGGGCAGGATATCGAATGATTTCCAGTCGGCAGCGCTGCGTACTTTGGTCAGATGCGGCAGAAGCCAGTCTTCGAGGCCTTCCAGGAGTGTTGCGTCGTCCATCGCTGGCAGATCATGACCCGCCGCCCGGACAAGCGCCACGCGGGCGCGAAAACGGTTGGCCGCCGCCGCAGGGAACAGGCCAAGTTGGCGAATACCGGTCAGCATGCCTTGGGCGATCTGATCATCTGGCGCGTCTTTCCAGGCTTTGGACGACAGGGCGATGGCGCCAAGCCGTTCCTCGGTGCGGGCAATCAAGCGTCCCTCGCGTCGGGACCATTCGACTGATTCCTTGGTCAGGATTTGATCCCTAAACACATCGCGCAAAGCCGCCTCGTTGACAGGCAAAGCGGTGCGTATTGTCGCCTCGCGCGCATGACCGTCCGTGTCGGTGACCACCAGCAGACGCGCGCCTGCTAGATCATCCTCATTCGACATTTTTGCGCCCTTGCCCCCCGACAATAGCCACCTGGGATCATCTCCGGGACGGCGCAGGCCGATGCGGTCGGGGTATGCCAATGCAGCTTGTTCGCCGGGGTCGATAATTTTCGCAGGCGGCGCGCGTTTTTCCAACCGCTTGGCCTCGGCCCGAATGCGGTCCAGCTGGCCTTCGCGGCGGCTACTTTTCAAAGCTGCCAGCCGCTTGCCAAGATAGGCACCACCCCCCCGCAAGGGATCGCGATCCGCCAGAAGCGCAGCCAATAGCGCGGAAGATTTCCCCGCAGTTTCAAGCATATGCGCCAGTCTTGGGTGCAGCGGCATAGAAGCCAGTTTTTTGCCGTGGCTCGTAATTGCGCCGTTTTCAAACGCTCCCAGGGCCGTCAGCAGGTCCTGCGCCTCGGCCAAAGCGCCCTCGGGCGGCGGCGTCAGGAAGGGCAAATCAGTTGTTCCCCACTCGGCCAGTTCCAGCGCCAGCCCTGCAAGATCGGCGGCTTCAATCTCCGCCGGCGGAAACGCCGCCAACGCGCCGTCCTCGCCTTTCGTCCACATGCGAAAACATACCCCAGCCGAAACCCGACCAGCGCGGCCGCGTCTTTGGTCAGCTTCGGTGCAGGTCACGCGTTCGGTCACCAGCCGCGACATGCCCGAGCCTGGATCAAATCGCGCCCGTCGCGCGCGCCCGCCGTCGACCACAACCGTAATGTCGGGAATGGTCAGCGAGGTTTCGGCAATCGCGGTTGCCAGGATGATCCGACGCCCTGTGCCGGGGCGTATCGCCTTTTGCTGTTGTGGAAATGGCAGTGCGCCATAGAGCGGCAGAACGGCGATATCAGGCAGCCGGTCGGTCAGGCGCTGCATGACGCGCCGTATCTCGCCTTCGCCGGGTAAGAACGCCAGAATGCTGCCTTCTGTTTCATTGGCAGCCCGCACAACCTGATCGGCCATGGCAACGTCGAACCAGACATCGCGCGGGATCGGGCGGTCAAGCCAGTGGGTTTCCACGTCAAAGCTGGTGCCCGCCGAGGTGATCAGCGGTGCATCCCCCATCAGGCGCGCAACGGGGGCGGCGTCTAATGTCGCTGACATCGCCAGAAGTATCAGATCGGGGCGTAAGGCTTCGCGCACTTCCAGCGCCAGCGCCAATCCTAAATCAGCGTTCAGGGATCGTTCGTGGAATTCGTCAAAGATAACTGCGCCGATGCCGTCCAGACTTGGGTCCGACTGAATCATCCGGGTCAGAATGCCTTCTGTCACCACTTCGATCCGGGTCTCACGTGAAACTTTTGCGTCTCCGCGAATGCGGTATCCCACTTTACCGCCAACCTTTTCACCAATCATCTCGGCCATGCGCGTTGCAGCGGCTCGCGCAGCAAGGCGTCGGGGTTCCAGCATAACAATGCGCATGTCGGTCAATCCGGCCTCAAGCATTGCCAATGGCACACAGGTTGTCTTGCCCGCCCCGGGTGGTGCCTGCAAAACCCCGCGGCCTTCCGACGACAGCGCGGTCACTAAATCCGGCAAGGCGGCGTCTATGGGTGGATTGAAAGTCACCCTTTTGATGTATCCAAGCCCGTCGGGATATTCGATGAAAATCGACCTCTGGACAGGGAAAGACGCACGCGCCATGGTCCGCCTAAGATGGCTGACGAGATTGAAACCCTTGCCAAATTCCTGCGTTCCGGTGACCGCCGGGCGCTGGCGCGCGCCATAACACTTGTGGAAAGCGGGCGCGAAGATCATCGCGCGCGGGCGGATCGATTGCTGGAATCCGTGATCGATAGCGACAGGCAGGCATTGCGCATCGGGCTGTCTGGCACGCCAGGCGTTGGAAAATCGACGTTTATTGAATCCTTTGGTTGCATGCTGACGACGCAAGGTATGCGAGTTGCGGTTCTGGCGGTCGATCCGTCGTCCACGCGCTCGGGTGGTTCGATCCTTGGTGACAAGACCCGGATGGAGCGGCTTTCGCGCGAACCCCTGGCCTATATTCGCCCATCACCCAGCCAGACGCATCTTGGCGGGGTTGCGCGGCGCACCCGCGATGCTGTGGCGCTGTGCGAAGCGGCTGGGTTTGACATCATCCTTATCGAAACCGTTGGGGTGGGTCAGTCAGAAACTATTGTTGCCGACATGTCCGATTTGTTCGTGCTCTTGCTGGCCCCGGCGGGCGGGGACGAACTTCAGGGCGTCAAACGCGGGATTATGGAAATCGCCGATCTTGTGGTGGTGAACAAAGCCGACGGCGACCTGAAGTCGACGGCAACTCGCACGGCGGCTGACTATGCCGGAGCCTTGCGTCTGATGCGAAAACGCGACGGCGATGCGCCGGGGTTTCCGAAGGCCATGATGGTCTCGGCTACCGAAGAAACCGGACTGGCCGAAGTCTGGGAACAAATCACTGAACTGGCAGATTTTTGGCACAAAACCGGCTTTTGGTCAGACAGACGCAGCGATCAGGCGCGCCGGTGGTTTGCAGATGAGGTGCGCAAAGGTCTGCTGCGTCAACTGGAAGCCAACTCCGACGCTGATGCGGCCATGACCGATCTTGCCGAAGCCGTTGCGTCGGGCCATCGCGCGCCGGGTGCTGCTGCTGCCGAAGTTCTTGCCCGTCTTGCGGCCTCAACCGCAACTCCAAACGCCGACAAGGCTTGACGCCCGCTCGAAATCGACCTATCCCGCGCGAACGGATTCTTGGGCAGGGCCGATGGCGCTGCCCTCTTGCATTGACGGGGCCTGCCCGGACCTGTTGAACTGAGACGATATAGCCGAGGATGTATTCATGTCGCGCCGTTGCGAATTGACTGGAAAAGGCCCGATGACTGGCAACAATGTCAGCCATGCCAAAAACAGAACCCGCCGTCGGTTCTTGCCGAACCTGACCGAAACCGCGCTGATGTCCGAATCATTGGGCCGCACGGTTCGCCTTCGCGTTTCCGCCGCTGCTTTGCGCACGGTTGATCACCGTGGTGGTCTGGACGCGTTCTTGGCGAAAGCCAAAGACGTTGACCTGTCGGAAAACGCTCTGAAAATCAAAAAGCAGATTGCAAAGGCTCAGGCCGCAGCCTGATCTCAATTGCTATGACTGTTAAAGTGGCCCGCGCCTTTGCGGGCCGTTTTCGTTTGGGGCTTGGTGCCCCGCATTCGTTAATGTTCCTTGCAAAGCGCCCTCGTGGTAATCTAGCGAAACCAGAAACAGGAGAACGCCCATGCGCACCCCGTGGCATCTTTGGGTCATTGGCATCGGGACCCTTCTTTGGAACGCAGTTGGTGCAGTTGATTAAGTCATGACGAAAATCAACTACGAACCCTACATGTCCCAGTTTACGCCCGAGCAGATGGCGTTCTTCAACAGCTTCCCTGTTTGGGTGGTTGCCGCCTGGGCTATTGCCGTTTGGTCATCGGTCGCTGGCTCGGCCCTGTTGCTGCTGAAGTCCCGGTTTGCTGGCAGCGCCTTTGGGATATCTCTGATCGCAATGGCAGTGACATTTGTTCACAACTACCTTCTGTCAGACGTCACAATGAGCGACATTGCAGGCCCCGAAGCTCTTTGGTTCTCTGTCGCCATCGTCGTGACGGCAGTTATGGTCTGGCTCTATGCACGCCATATGCGCCGCATCGGTGTGTTGCAGTGACCCGTGTCCTGTTCGTTTGCCTTGGAAACATCTGCCGATCGCCAACGGCCGAGGGAGTTCTGCGCAAGATGGCACCTGAATTGCGCATCGACAGCGCCGGAATCGGGGATTGGCACATCGGCGATCCACCCTATGGCCCGGCAATCGAAGCCGCGGCTCTTCGCGGTTATGACCTGACCCCCCTGCGGGCGCGACAAGTCACGCCGAACGATTTCTACGTCTTCGATCTGATCCTGGCGATGGATGCCAGTAACATCGCCAATCTTGAAAGCATCCAGCCCTCGGACAGCACCGCAGACCTAAGCCTGTTTCTGGAATTTGCACCCGAAACCCGCGAAATCGCCGTTCCTGACCCATATTATACCCGAGACTTCGACGGCGCATTGGACCTGATCGAAATGGCGTCAAAAGGATTGATCAGCTATTTGTCTGATCACCCCCGGCAAAACACCTCGGCGGTTTCGCCAAAACTTTGATAACGCTCCCAAAACCGCTCGTGAGTGCGACGGCCGGATTGCCGTATCTGCTGGGCGCGGTGGGGGTCAGAAAAGAAAGTCGCCGCCAACCGCTGGTCCTTGGCTGAAAGGGTCATATTGGCGGCATCCTGAATGCAGCCGCATAACGCGCGATTCCCGGCACCACGGTCCGACAACAGACAGGCCTTCTCAATCTGCGCAGAAAATGCCGGCAGCGACAGAAACGCTGTCACCACTATGACTCCAACCAATCCGAACGATACCTGTCGCCGCATGTCGTGCCTGTTGCTCTTGCCCAATTGGCGCGTATTCCGCGCTCTCAATACAGACGATCATGCCACAAAATCTGACATCACGCCAGAACAGGATACATCGATAGGATCAGCAAAAAGGCCATGAACCGATTGAACCAGACCAACCGGGTCTGATTGGTCAGCAATCGGCGCATCTGCAATCCCAGCACACACCACAGACTGACGCTGGGCAGATTGATCGACCCAAAGATTAATACCACTGCCAGCACGTCCAGCACCGCGTCGCCCGGCGCATAGATCGTCACTGCCGACAGTGCCATGGCGATCGCCTTTGGATTGACCCATTGAAAGGCCACTGCTTGCAGAAACGTCATTGGCGTGCCGGTTGCGGCGGTTTTTTCAGGCGGGGCTGCATTGGCAATCCTCCAAGCCAACCACAGCATGTAGATCAGGCAGACAACCGTGAAGACGTTGTGCAACCATGGAAAGGCCTCGAATACTTTCGCCAGGCCAATGCCCGTCATAAAGGCCAGAAAGATGAAGCCGAAGCCGACCCCCAACATATGCGGCACCGTCCGACGAAATCCAAAATTCGCCCCCGAGGCCATCAGCATCAGGTTGTTGGGGCCGGGAGTGATCGACATCACGAAAGCGAACCCGGCCAGGGGAAGGACGAACGACTGCAACATGACGCAACAATTATCGGGAATTGTGCCGATTGAAATTGCGAAGTTGTGTGTTTAGTGTCCAATATAGCAACTAATGGCGAAAAATGACGAGATAAACCGCAAAATATTGCAAGAGCTCGGTCGCAATGCGCGACTTAGTAATTTGGAACTGGCCGACCGTGTGGGGCTATCACCTTCGGCCTGCCTGCGCAGGGTGCAGGAACTTGAACGCAGCGGCGTCATCACGGGCTATCGGGTCGTCACCGACCCCGTTAAACTTGGCGTCGGCTTCGTCGCTATGGTCACCGTGGGGTTGAACAGCCACACTAAATCCGCGCAAGAGAGTTTTGAACGCGCCATGGACCGCTCGCCCGAGGTGGTAGAGTGCCACAACGTCACTGGACCGGTTGAATATATATTGCGTGTCGAAGTAGCCGACCTTCCCGCCTACAAAGTATTTCACACTGATACTCTAGGATCGCTTCCGCAGGTCAACGCAATTGCGACATACGTTGTTCTGGACTCTTCAAAGGACGCAAGGGTCTGAGGCTTTACCGAAACACTTGCGGGCAAACCCGTTAACCATTGCTCTTTTCGTGCGCATTCCCTTCATTTCCGGCTAATCTTTCGCGCAAAGGCGGCATTGATCGCCAAAAAGAGCAGAGGCAGATTATGGGACTTTCACGCATTTTGGTCAGTGGCCTGATGGCGCTTGTTTTGACGGGTTGCGCAGGCAATTGGGAAGTGGACTATGGCGACGGCCTTCCGGCAGATGTCACCAAGAACTGGCGACTTGCTGACGTTGTGGCCGTTGTGCCGGAAAGCCTGTCGGTTTCAAACGCTAATACATTCGCGCCAAACGCCGATATCGTCTGGCATGGCGATCCCTTCGGTGACCGCAAGGCGCAAGTGGCCGCAATCGTGGATAGAGGCATCACACAGGGCGCATCTGAATTGTCAGGAACGCGACCGGTTACGATTACTGCACTGGTTGAAGAATTTCACGGCGTAACCCCCATGGCCGTCGCCCGCGCACCGGCAGCAGTGCACAACATCACTTACCTCATTCAGGTGATTGACGCGTCAACTGGACAGCCACTGACCCAACAAGAACGCATTCAAGCCGATCTTGAAGCCTTCGTTGGCAATGCAGCTGTGGCATCGGCGATTAACGGCAAAACCCAAAAAGTGCGCATTACAAACCATCTGGCTGCGGTTACGCGCGGCTGGTTGGGTTTCGGGCCGGATCAGCGGCGTGAATTCAGCGGATTTGGCCGTTAAGCCCCTTGTTTTAAGGCAATCGACACACATCTAGTCAGCCAGACACCTGGCTGATTTCGAGGACATTGTGACCGACCGTTTGAACGCACTTCTGGCCCACAGGGCGTTTGAACCCACGATCATGGTTTTGATTGTGATAAACGCCATTGTTCTGGCGTTGGAAACCTTTCCGGGTGCTATGGCAGTAGCGGGCAGTGTGATCGTCGTCATCGACAAAGCCATCCTGGCGATCTTCGTCATCGAGATCATCGCGCGCTTGCTCGCTGATTTTCGCGGCTTTTGGCGCGACCCATGGCGCATTTTCGATTTTATTATTGTCGGCATTGCGCTGGTCCCGACAACTGGCGCGCTCTCCGCGCTGCGGGCATTCCGCATCCTGCGGGTATTGCGGCTGGTTTCGACCATTCCGCAAATGCGTCGGGTGGTTTCGGGGCTTTTGGCCGCGCTGCCGGGCATGGGATCTATTGTTGCCCTTCTGGGCCTGATCTTTTTCGTCTTCTCTGTAATATCCACCAAACTGTTTGCCGCAGCATTCCCGGAATGGTTCGGAACACTTGGTGCGTCGGCCTACACACTCTTTCAGGTCATGACATTGGAAAGCTGGTCCATGGGCATCGTGCGCCCGGTGATGGAGGTGTTTCCTTGGTCATGGGCACTGTTTGTGCCGTTCATCATCCTAACTGCCTTCGCCGTCCTGAACCTGTTTATCGGTGTAATCGTGGATGCCATGCAGACAGAGCATGCCGACGCCGCACAAGACCAGCGGGATGCGTTGCACCATGACACCGCCGCGATACTGGAAGAGGTGCGCGCACTACGGGCAGAGCTTGCAGCGATGAAACCCGATAGATAGGGTCGCGGCCATTATGAAACTCTTTGTCGGCCTTGGAAATCCCGGCGGTAAATACGCCAACAATCGCCATAACGTCGGGTTCATGGCGGTTGACAGTATTGCCTCCGATCACGGGTTCGGCCCATGGCGTGGCAAGTTTCAGGGGCAAGTCTCCGAAGGTCGGATGGGCAGCGACAAAGTTGTTCTTTTAAAGCCAGAAACTTTCATGAATCTGTCCGGGCAATCCGTCGGCGAGGCGATGCGATTTTATAAACTCGATGCGGCTGATGTGATTGTTTTTCATGATGAAATCGATTTGGCACCAGCGAAATTGAAGGTGAAGTTTGGTGGCGGACACGCCGGTCACAATGGGTTGCGGTCGCTGCATCAGCATATCGGAGACGCCTATGGTCGCGTCCGCATTGGTGTCGGTCACCCCGGCCACAAAGACGCGGTTCCGCATTATGTGCTGAAGGATTTCTCCAAAGCAGATCAGGACTGGCTGGACGACACATTGCGCGGCATTGCCGATGGCGCACCGCACCTGGCTGGTGGTGACACTGGCCGTTTTCAAAATGCTGTCGCTTTGCGCGTCAACCCACCGCGCTCGTCCACAACAAAACCAAAACCCAAAGCTGATCCCAAAGCCCCAGCGACATCGCCAACGCCGGAAGTCGATTTGGACGACCGCTCAGCTTTGCAAAAACTGGTCGACCGTTTCCGGTGATCGTGCCTGGCGCCTTTCACGCGCAATCTGTCCACTGCGCTAACATGGGATCCCCCTTCATGGCGCGCCTCATGAGGCTTTTCGCCGAACGCCTCGGCCCGGACGATCCCCTTGGCGAATACTTGTTGAGTTGGCCCGGAGATCCGGCCCCAGTCGCTGACGGCCTGCCGCTTCGCCTTGCTGGTGCGCTCCACGCGCTCTGCCAAAGGGGAATAGCTCTCGTCGATGTCTATCCGCCCTCACACGCCAGCGACGACATTCTGTGGTCGGCGGTAACCGATACCATGGCCGCACACTCCCAGCATATCCGAACCTGGCTGCGTAGCTCGCCTCAAACGAATGAAGTGCGCCGTTCGGCCATAATCCTGCCCGCGCTGGCGATGTTGCGTGAACAGTTTGATCGTCCTGTCGCCCTTTATGAACTTGGCGCCAGCGCCGGTTTAAACCTGCGGGCCGACCAGTTTTACCTTAAGACGGACGCAGGCACCCTTGGTCCCAGTTCGTCACCTGTTTTACTGACACCCGATTGGCAGGGCACCGTTCCGGAAGGCGAGCTGCCAAAGGTCGTATCCCGCCAAGGCGTTGATCTGAACCCTCTCAACCCGGCCACCAAGAACGATCAAGACCGTCTGTTGGCGTATCTTTGGGCCGACCAGCCCGACCGAATTGATTGCACCAAATCCGCGATTGAACTTGCCGCGCGGTTTCCGGCTTCTGTTGATCAAGGTGATGCAGGCGCGTGGCTGGCTGAAAAACTACCAATCTCGCCGCCCAAAACCCTTCGGTTGATTTTCCACACCATCGCCTGGCAATATTTTCCGAAATCCACTGTAGATCTGGCCAACAGTGCCATCGCCAAGGCAGCTGAAGATGCCAGCTCAGATCATCCGCTCGCCCATCTCGCCATGGAAAGCGACGGGGGCGAGGGCGCTGCCGTCACATTGGCCGCGTGGCCCGGTGGCAAAAAGCAACTGGTCGCACGCGTCGATTTTCACGGCCGTTGGGTCAATTGGCTGGTATAGGGTATCAAACCACCCAACACGCGCTGCATTGAAACGTCACCCCCTCACGCTACATGCCACTCAGCCCCAGGAGTCACCTTGCAAAAAGACCCCGCCATCAATGTTCTCGGTGAAAAATTAGAACCGTGTTCAACCGATCCGGTGACCGGATATTTTCGCGACGGCCATTGCAACACCTGTTACGAAGATGAAGGCAGCCATACTGTTTGCGTAGTCCTGACAGCCGAATTTCTGGCGTTCTCGAAATACCTTGGCAATGACCTGTCAACACCGCGCCCTGAGTTTCAGTTTCCCGGACTTAACGCAGGTGACTGCTGGTGTCTCTGCGCCAGCCGCTTTCTGCAAGCTGCCGACGAGGGTGCAGCCCCACGTATCCGTTTGGCTTCCACACATCGCAATGCACTGGAAATTGTTCCCCTTGATATCCTTATGGAGCACGCCAGCGAAGGCAATTAGCCTTCCTCGTTTTCAACCAATTCGTCGATAAACAGGCTTAGCAATTGCGGACGACCGGAAACACCGGCTTTTCGATAAATGGCGGCAGTCTGAGCTTTGATCGTGCCCTCAGAGACGCCGCGCAGATCTGCCATATCCTGGGTCGAGAACCCCTTGATTGCAAATAGCGCCACGTCCCTCTCTGCTGGGGTCAGCTCCCAGGCTAAAAATCGTTCTTCCAACACGTCCCGAAATGCGCTTTGCGCAACCCGCAGGGCTTCCTCGGCCTTAGCGGCCTGCGCCCGCGATGACCGCAACGCCAGCGCGCCAATGACAACACCCGTCACCAGTCCAAAAGCTGCCCCGATCTCGATGAATTCGTGAACTTGCCAACTGAAAGGTGCAATCGGCAACCCAAGAACCGAGATCAAAATCTCGGAAATGAAAAAGACTGCTGAAAGGACCTGAACCACAAACACCGCGCTCAGAATGTATTTGTTCGTCAAGCAGAGGCCCCCGGCTCACATCAAAAAAGTCTTCAAACCTTAGTCGTCGGTTTCGTCATCGTCGCGGCTATCGTCGTCATCGTCATCACTATCATCACTATCGTCATCATCACCATCATCGTCGCCCCCGCCGCCACTTTCGTTGCCTGAGCCAGACCCGCCAGTGCCCGAACCGCTACCCGATCCGCCCGAGGACCCACTCGCCCCCAGAATTCTCAGATAGTCGCGAAGGATCAGCCCGGTTGACGGATTGACCACGATTTCGCGGCGCGCGTCTTCACTTGTTGCCACGAAACGTAAACGTCCCAACAAGGTTCGGGAAATTCGAATCTCGGTAAATCCGTCAGCTTGCAATTCTGCAACGATCCGATCGCGAACATCCGCGGCATCTGCCATCGCTGGCGGCGCGGCAAGGAATAGACATCCGATTACAATCAGTTTCTTAAGCATAAGTCACCATGGGCGGGCCGTTGACATCATCAATGGCCCGCCTCCCTCACAAAATCAATTGCGCATCGCGCGTTTAGTCGTCATCGCTGTCGTCGTCTGAATCGTCCTGATCATCGTCGTCGTCGTCATCATCGTCGTTATCATCTTCGTCGTCATCATCCAGATCGTCATCTTCGTCTTCAAACTCTTCTTCAAAGTCGATGACCGCGCCCAGGCCTTCTTCGGACAATGCGAATACATACTCGATTTCCAGCGCCTGGCCTTCACCTTCGACGACCACTTCATTGGATCGAATGCGAATGGTCAGTTTCGAAAAGTCGACGTCCTGATAAATCGTTGCCAGTTCGGCCTGAACGGCTGCAACAATTTCGTCCTGCGAAGCGTTGGTCCCGGCCAAAGCGGTGCTCGACATGAGCGACGCGGCGGCGGTCAGTGTCAGTAATTTTTTCATAGTCAGTCTCCGGTAATTTTGGCCGATCAGTGGTTGATCGCGCCCTGCACAGAACAAACAGCACAGCTCGCCGCACCTCGGATATTGGACTTGGGATTAGGTCCAGCACCATAAACCGCCGGGGAAACACCCTAAACTTCAGTTTACGAATGAAGATTCATCAACGAAATGGGAATAAGGGATGGCCTGGGAAACAAAACGTTCTGGGCAGGTAGGCTGTCGTTGGAAATGCCATCCAGACCAGTGAAGTTGCGAGTTTCTGCCATAATTGGGGCCAATGTGCCCAGAATCACCCCCCGGTTTGCCCATCGCTCTCTCAATCCCAAAGATGCCCCATCACCGGATAAACATGATCTTAGCAAACAGTCGTCTGGATCATGAGTGTCCTGGCTTGTCATTATTGGCCCAAAAATATCCCCGCCGGAGGCCCCGCGCGGACACCGCGCGTCCCGGATTTCGTGTGGAAATCCGTTTCCCAATCCTTAACGATATCCTGCGTCACCGTTCGCAGGCACCGACGTAATACCGACACGATACAGACAGCCGATTTTTGGGATAAAACACCCCTAGTCGCTGCCTTCCATGGTCACACCCAGTGCTTTGGCAACGGTGAAAATATCCTTATCGCCACGCCCACACATGTTCATGCAGATGATGTGATCACTCGGTAATTCAGGGGCGATCTTCATGACATGTGCCAAGGCGTGGGACGGCTCCAAAGCCGGGATGATCCCTTCCAGTTCGCAGCACAGCTTGAAGGCTTCCAATGCCTCTTTATCCGTGATCGACACATATTCGGCGCGACCGATCTCATGCAACCAACTGTGTTCGGGCCCGATGCCAGGATAATCCAAACCTGCAGAAATGCTAAATCCTTCAAGGATTTGGCCGTCATGGTCCTGCAAAAGATACGTCCGGTTACCGTGAAGAACGCCGGGCCGACCACCGGTCAAAGATGCGCAATGCTCCATCTTCGCATTCACGCCCTTACCACCTGCCTCGACACCAATAATATGCACGTCCTTGTCGTCCAGAAACGGAAAGAACAGCCCCATAGCATTCGATCCACCACCAATGGCGGCAATGATCGTATCGGGCAAACGCCCTTCGGCTTCTTGCATCTGCGCCTTGGCTTCATTGCCGATAATCGACTGAAAATCCCGCACCATGGCCGGATAAGGATGCGGCCCGGCCACCGTGCCAATGCAATAAAAAGTATCCCGCACATTCGTCACCCAATCGCGCAACGCATCGTTCATCGCGTCCTTCAAGGTCCCACGCCCTGACGTCACCGGCACAACTTCAGCGCCCAGCAATTTCATCCGAAATACGTTCGGGGCCTGACGCTCAACATCATGCGCGCCCATATAAACAATGCACTTCAGGCCAAATTTCGCACAAACGGTCGCGGTTGCGACGCCATGCTGACCTGCACCGGTTTCAGCGATTATCCGGGTTTTCCCCATGCGCCGCGCCAGAATGATCTGACCCAGAACGTTGTTGATCTTATGGGCACCCGTGTGGTTCAGCTCGTCGCGTTTCAGATAAACCTTGGCGCCACCCAGATGATCGGTCAGCCGTTCAGCATGATAAAGCGGCGAGGGGCGGCCGACGTAATGCTTCCATAGGAAATCCATCTCGTCCCAGAAGCTCCGATCAGTTTTCGCCTTTTCATACTCGGCTTCCAACTCAAGGATCAGGGGCATCAGCGTCTCAGACACGAACCTCCCGCCAAAATCCCCGAACCGGCCGTTTTCATCCGGGCCGGTCATGAAGCTGTTGAATAGATCGTTGGCCATCGTGCGCTCCTGAAACAGACTGGCAATATCTATCTGGCAGAATAGGGGTGGTAAAGCCGATGTCGCCCGGATTCTTGCGACCCAAATCCAGCTCAGAAAAGTGAAATTCCGACCGAGCTTCCGGAAATCCAAAAAATTCGCCTTGATTAATTCGTTCGAACGATTTAATTAATGACGAAACAGGAGACCTCATGGCCCGCGTAACCGCCGAAAAAGCCGCTGAAACAAAAAGGCATCTGGTCGAAGCCGCCCGGCAGGTTCTGACCGAACGTGGCTACGCTGGTTTGTCTACGCGCCAGGTCGCCGAAGTTGCCGGGACACAAATGAGTCAAATCCAATATCACTTTGGATCAAAGCAGGGGTTGGTGCTTGCCGTCTTCGAAGACATGAATGCCGAGCTTCTCACCCGTCAGCGGGTCACCTTTGACGATCCGGACACATCGCTGGCCAAGCAATGGGATGTGGCCTGTGACTTTCTGGAAGACGACCTTGAAAGTGGATACGTTCGTATCCTTCAGGAACTCATTGCCGCTGGCTGGTCCGACCCGGTCATTCGTGAAAACGTCGTCAATGGCCTGCGGGGCTGGCACGAGCTACTGCTTGATTTGTCGGGAAAAATCGCCAGCCGGCAAGGGGACGACGCAACCTTGGGCAAGCACCAGATCGCTGCTCTGATATCATCTGTCTACCTGGGTGCAGAAGCGCAAATCCTGCTTGGCTTTGACGAGTCCGAACGCCCGATACGATCGGCTTTCCGCCAAATAGGTACCCTTATTCAAATGCTCGAAACCGCCTAAAAAAGAACGAGGCCAGAAAATGCGCGCCAAACTTCCTCATACCTCCGGCAAAGTCGACCGCGACGGAACCGGCATTCACTATGACATCTACGGCGAAGGGGATGTGACAATCGTGTTTGTCCCCACCTGGGCGATTATCCACTCCCGTGTCTGGAAAGCCCAAGTTCCTTATTTCAGCGACCGCTTTCGAGTCATAACTTATGATCCCCGCGGCAATGGCAAAAGCGACCGTCCCTATACACCGGAAGGTTACTCTCTGGAGGCGATTGTCGATGATGTCGTGGCAGTGTTGGACGCAACGGGCACTGAAAAGGCCGTGCTGGTTGGCCTTTCCTTTAGCAGCGCAGTTTCATTTGCAGCGGCGGCCCGCTATCCGGATCGCGTGCAAGCTGTAGTTTCAACCGGAGCTTGGACTCCTTTGGCGCCGCCCCTGAACGACCGTGTCGACGCCACTGCAGAGCACTCTGACCCGCAGGGCTGGGAAAAAGACACGTTCAGCTACTGGCGCCGCGACTACGCTGATTACACGGACTTTTTCTTGGGACAGGTCAACAACGAACCTCATTCAACCAAGCAACACGAAGATGCTGTGCGTTGGGCGACCGAGGGCGATGCCGAAATGCTGATCATGACCCAGTCGGGTCGCCAGGCGGATTTGGCCGTTTCCGAAGACACTTATCGTCAGGTCCAATGTCCCAGTCTTGTGGTCCACGCCGAGAATGATGCAATTACTTCGGTCGTGGGTTCGCAAATGATTGCCGATATTACCGGCGGCGAGCTTCATATAGTTCCACGCGGCGGGCATGCCGTTCACGCCCGTTTTCCGGCATGGTTCAACATCACAATGCGTGATTTTCTTGCCAAGCACCTGGGCACTCATAGACCCGTCCGCCGCAAGGTTCGCCCTGCAAAGCGCGCTCTCTACCTGTCCTCACCAATCGGCCTTGGGCATGCGCGCCGGGACCTCGCCGTTACGAAAGAGCTGCGCAATCTGCACCCCGATCTAAAAGTGGATTGGCTGGCCCAAGACCCGGTGACGCGCTTCCTCGATGCCAATCAGGAAAGCATCCATCCTGCCAACAAATTGCTCGCAAACGAAAGCGAGCATATAGAAGATGAATGTGGCGAACACGACCTTCATGCCTTCCAAGCCATCCGCAGTATGGATGAGATTCTGATGAAGAATTTCATGGTCTTTCAAGAGGTTCTGGAAGAAGAAAAATACGACCTTGTGATCGCAGACGAGGCTTGGGACGTAGATCATTACTGGCACGAACATCCCGAAATGAAAAAAGCGCAGATTGCTTGGCTGACGGACTTTGTTGGCTGGGTGCCGTTCGCCGAGAATGGCGCGCACGAGGCGTTTCTGACCACTGATTACAACGCCGAGATGATTGAACACATCGAAAGTCAGCCCGGCGTACGGGATCGCGCAATATTTGTCGGCACGCCAGAGGACATCGTCAACAGGGGTTTTGGCAAAGACCTGCCGCAGATGCGCGATTGGATTCCAAACCACTACGAATTTTCGGATTACATCATCGGGCAACACCCGTCAGAATTTGGCAGCCGCGAAGACCTGCAGGCAGAATTTGGATACAACGATGGCCGAAAAACCTGCATCGTCTCCGTAGGTGGCTCTGGCGTCGGGGCAACTCTGATCCGGCGCATTCTTGCGGCCTACCCGGCGGCCAAATCGCGTATTCCTGAATTACGCATGATCGTCGTGGCCGGACCGCGCCTTGATCCAGCGATGTTTGACGTCCCTGAAGGTGTCGAGATGCGCGCATTTGTTCCCAATCTTGACCGGCATCTCGCGGCTTGCGACCTAGCATTGGTCCAAGGAGGATTGACCACCTGTATGGAGCTTACCGCCGCCGGAACTCCGTTTCTGTATTTCCCTCTGCGCAATCACTTCGAGCAAAACTTCCACGTTGCCAGCAGGCTTGAGCGTTACAATGCCGGCAGGAAAATGATTTATGCTGAAAGCGATCCCGACAGGATTGCGACAGCGATGGTTGAAGAGCTAAAGGCCCCTCGCATCCCTCTACCTGTCGCATCCGGAGGCGCACGTTCTGCGGCCGAAATGCTTTCGGAACTTCTCTGAACGAAAAGGAGCAACGTCGATGACCACTGAACATGACGAAATCCATGCTGTTGCCTTGGATTACATCGAGGGCTGGTTTGAAGGTAATGCCTCCCGTATGCGACGTGCGCTCAGTCCTGATCTTCGCAAGTGTTCGATAAGTACCGATCCTAAGTCGGGAAAGGTGATGGTATGCCAACCCAACAACAATGCATTTCGGATGGTCCGTCTAACAGAGTTGGGCATCATGAAAGAAAATAATGTTAAAGTGGATGTCGAAGTTCTTTATGTTTTCAGAGATATAGCGGCGGCTCGAACAACATGCCCTTATTTCGAGGATCTCCTGCACCTTGCAAACTTCGGAGACTACGGCTGGCGCATCGTAAACGCCATATGGCAAGTTACCGAAGGTGAATGGTCACCTTCAGCCGAAGAAGAGCTTGAGCAACTGATGGCATAGCTCTCAGTCCTGTGGAAGGCGTCCGTTGGATGTCATGTCGGGCTTATCAATGGCAAACGGCCCGGATGCGAAGTGCTCAATTCAAGCTGCCACTTCAAACTGCGGCGGAAGATCACCCATGGCCATTGCTTGGCTGATCAATGAATCAATATCTTCATCAATGGCGGATACCAGTTCGTCGAAACCTTCAATTGCAAAGTAAACGGGTTGCAGGATGTCTATGCGATAAGGCGTGCGAAAGATCGTTAGCAGATCAAACGGAAGCACGTTCGCGTCCCTTCCAGCAGCATGAGCCGCTTCTGATGGCGATGACATGATGCCAGCGCCAAACGCCTTGCGTTCGCCGTCTTCATGAATCATTCCGAATTCCACTGTAAACCACCACAAGCGATAGAGATGCTTGATCTGGTTCTTTGGAAGGCTCAGGGCCAGCGCACCAAACCGTTCCATAAATGTGCAAAAATCAGCGTTTGTAAGCATCGGGCAGTGCCCGAAGACCTCGTGAAAAATGTCAGGCTCTTCGATATAGTCGATGTCTTCACGACGCCGGATGAAAGTGGCGACGGGAAAGCGGCGGTTCTTCAAAAGGTTTGAAAACTCTGATTGCGAGATAAGGGCTGCAACCGGTTTAACTCCCGCGCCGGTGAGTGAGTTGAGTTTCATGTCCAGGTCACGAACCTGTGGAATTTGATCTGGTGCGAAAGCAAGTTTGGATTGCCCTTCCAAGTAGCTGCGACAGGCAAACCCTTCTAGCGTCTGCATCTGGCGGTCGAACATTTCGCCCCAAATTGCTGTTTCGCCAGCGTCATAGTGAAACAGCCCATCTGGACCGGGTTCTTTCGACGTGTAGTTGGTGGATTTCATCACAAATACCTCTCTTACATGAGAGTTTGGCCCGATACTCAGGGAATTCTTGCTGAATTGGCTGTTCTTGAATAGATTAATGGCAGTAAATCCCAACTTGGCGCTGAAAATGAAAATTTCCACTCAAGACAGAGCTATTTTGCGGGAAATCCAGCGAGATGCCACTCATTCGCTCTCTGCGCTTGCCGACAAACTTTCCATGGCGCAATCTACGCTTTGGCGCAAAATGAATGATCTTGAGGCCGCGGGCGTCATACGCGGCAGGGTTACTCTGGTGGATCCCGCGAAAGTCGACGTCAAGTTATGCGTCTTTGCCAATGTCACACTGGAAGATCACTCGGAAGAAGCCGTCGACGCGTTCGCCCGACTGGTCGGAACGCACAGCGAAATTCTGGAGTGTCACAAGATCTCAGGCGCATCAGACTATGTATTGAAAATTCGGGCGGCCGACGTCGAAGCCTATGAAAACTTTCAGACAAGGTTCTTGCTTAGAAGCCCTTGGGTGCGATCAGTACAATCAAGTTTTGTTTTGAAAGAGGTCAAAGCAACAACAGAATTGCCGCTTTGATCCAATTTATCTGCGTGACGAGATCATTCCGACGATTTCGTATGTCTTGTCCAATATTGGGGCCGCAATAGCATTTGCGCGCTCAGCACCCCGTCCCAAGATGCGGTCAATTTCTGCCGGATCTGCCAATAACCGGGTCATCTCACCAGAAATCGGCGAAAGCTTTTCGACGGCCAAATCTGCAAGCAAAGGCTTGAACTTGCCCCACTGCATTCCTTGGACTTCAGACATCACGTCGTCTGTCGTGCGTTCGGAAATCGCCGCAAAAATGTCGATCAGATTTCGCGCTTCCGGACGGTCCTTTAGGCCTTCGTAGTTTTCAGGCAACGGCTCTGGGTCCGTGCGCGCTTTGCGGAGTTTCTGTGCAATCGCGTCTGCATCGTCGCTCATATTAATGCGACTCATATCCGATGGATCAGACTTTGACATCTTCTTCGTGCCATCACGCAGGCTCATGACTCGTGTTGCAGGCCCTTCGATGACAGGTTCCGCAATCGGAAAGAAGTCTTCGCCAAAATCGTGGTTGAACTTGGCGGCGATATCGCGCGTCAGTTCCAAATGCTGTTTCTGGTCGTCGCCAACAGGCACATGGGTGGCGTGATACAAAAGAATGTCAGCCGCCATCAGTGCGGGATAGCCAAACAGTCCCAGGGACGCGTTCTCGGTGTTCTTGCCGGCTTTGTCCTTCCACTGGGTCATCCGACCCATCCAACCCATGCGTGCTACACAGCTGAAAACCCACCCAAGCTGTGCGTGTCCAGGAACCTGACTTTGGTTGAACAGAATCGACCGCTCCGGGTCTATGCCGCAAGCGATGAAAAACGCGGCCAATTCGCGTGTGTTGTCTCTTAGTTTTGCGGGATCCTGCCAAACGGTAATCGCATGCTGATCGACCAGACAGTAGATGCAGTCGTTGTATTTGCCAGAGTCCTGCATATCGACGAATTTTTTCAGGGCGCCAAGGTAATTCCCGAGCGTCAATCCGCCCGACGGCTGGATCCCAGAGAAGACACGCGGGGTGAACGCCGCATTCGTCATTGTATATCCCTTTCGAAAAGGTGGATTTTTGCGCCCACGCGGCTTACCGAGTGCATTGAAGCCCGTCAAGAAAGGCAAGGCAATGTCCGACAATAACCCGCAGATGCAACCGGTATTCAATACGCTTCCATCCTCGGTTGTGGTTTTAGCGCTGGCGATCTTCGCGGTCGAAGTTCTGTTTTCTTTGGGGACGCGCGGCATTGTTGGCGGTCCGGGGGCCGTCGGGTGGCGGCTCGAGGCATGGACCGAGTTCGGATTCTTCGCACCCCTTTTGGAGCAGATGGTCGATCGTCAGGAATGGTTCACATCAGAATTGAAGCGCTTTGTCACCTATCCCTTTGTCCATCTCAGCTTCACTCACACGGTGTTTGTCGCCGTATTTCTTTTGGCCCTGGGGAAGTTGGTCGGAGAAGTCATGGGCAATATCACCGTCTTGGTGGTGTTCTTCGCGTCTTCGATATTCGGCGCTTTGATCTATGCAGGTCTAACTGGGGACAGTCGCCCATTAGTTGGGGGATATCCCGGCGTTTACGGGCTTATTGGCGCCTATTCATTCATTCTTTGGGTGACCCTTGGAACACGAGGTCAAAGCCAGTGGCAGGCATTCTCGCTAATCGGCATTTTGATGTCCATTCAGTTGCTGTTCGGCCTACTTTTCGGTGCCGGGAATGATTGGGTCGCAGAGTTTTCCGGATTTCTTATGGGGTTCGCAATATCGCCTATTCTGGTTCCGGGCGGCTTCAGTCGGTTGCTGAACAAGATGCGTCAGCGTTGACGCCGCAAAGCCGATTTCAACTCATCCAGCTGGAAAGCTCCGATTAACAGGCCAGAGGCCGCGTAGACAGCCATGCCCGAAATAACCAGACCAAAGAGAGCCGCAATTTCCAACCCGCCGGTCGCGGCAAAGGGATGTAGAAACAGGTCTGCTCCCCATAGAAACACACCCATAGCGACCGAAGCGAGAATGATCCGCCAAATCCGGTTGCGACAGCGATCATCAAGCACCGCTGCCTGACCCATGCTCCTACTGCCCCACCAAAGCAGCGCCAACATAGTCCATCCTGCGACGGTCACAGCGACAGCTGCGGCGATGTATTCTAACCATGTTGCCAGTCCAATCGCCAACCCCGCATTCACCACCATCGCAACAAGGGCGAACCTGAAAGGTCGGTGCGTATCTTCGCGGGCGAAATAAAGCGGTTGAATGACTTTCTGAAGAATGAAGGCCGGTAAACCGAGCGCATAGATTGCTGTCGCAAGTGCTGTAGCTTGGGTGTCTTCGGGACCAAATGCGCCCCGCTCGAAAAGAGCGCCAATGATTGTTGCAGGGATGACAATCAGCGCCACGGTTGCCGGGACCGAAAACGCCAGCGAAATTTCCGTTGCGCGACTCAGGGCATCCTGTCCGCCTTCTGTATCTTCTGCTTGCAGTCGACGGGACAGGTCCGGCAACAAGACGATGCCGATGGCGATGCCGACCACACCAAGCGGCAGTTGATACAGACGGTCTGCATAGGAAAGCCAGGCAATGGCTCCGTCATAAAAACTGGCAACCTGTCGACCAACCAACAAGTTTATCTGAACGACACCACCGGCCAGTGCAGCCGGTGCGGCAATGATGGCCAGTCTTTTCATATCCGGCGTCAGAACGGGCCTTGTCGGCATCAAATTGAAACCAGCTGTCCGGGCTGCGATCCATACCAGCGCCAGCTGCCCGATCCCCGCAATGACGACCCCAAAAGCAAGGAATGTGCCGTGGACACCTTCACCGCCAGGCGCGTTGATTATGCTAACCGGCAATAGGCCGCTTTCAGCGAACAGCAGCGCACCTATCAGTATGACGTTAAGAAGTACAGGCGCGGCTGCCGCAGCTTTGAAGCGACCGCTTGCGTTCAAGACCCCTGACACCAATGCTGCAAGCGAAATGAACAGAATGTAGACAAAGATTACCCGTCCCAGTGTGACAGCCATATCCAGCCGCGCATCGCCCAAAAATCCACTTGCCATCGCCAGCACAAGCCACGGCATGAAAATGGTGGCAAGAATGGTCAATCCGATCAGAACAAGGGCTAACCAGGCAAAGGCGTTGCGTGCAAAGTCTTCGGCCTCATCTCCCGCTTCCAGCTTCTTCGAAAAAAGCGGAACGAAGGCCATGTTAAATGCGCCTTCGGCGAAAAATCTTCGAAACATGTTCGGCAAAGAAAATGCGATCAGAAAGGCCTCAGCGACAGGTCCGGTTCCAAGCCAAGCAGCAATCAGAATATCGCGGACAAACCCCAGAACTCGGCTGGCCAATGTCCAAACGCCGACGGTCAAGGCTTCACTTATCAGCCGTACCGGCTTCACTTTTGGGCACCCGATTTTTGACCCAAAAATCGACCCCAATCTATCTGTGAAAAATTGGTCACCGTCATGCGTCTCGCGCCCGTTTTGCTCCAGCCGTGATGGCATCCCGTAGTTTGGCTTCCAAGGTCTTTTGCTTACTCGCAGCGTGGAATTTCAGGCCGAACATATCTTTAACATAGAACGTATCCACGACCTGCTCACCATATGTCGCGATGACGGCACTGGCGATGTAGACGTTCGCTTCCGCCAGCGTGCGCGTAAGGTCATACAAAAGGCCCGGACGATCACGCGTATCAACTTCGATGATCGTGTAGATATCCGATCCTTCGTTGTCGAAGGTTATAGAGGTCGGGACCTTAAACGCTTTCTCGCGCTTCTTCATCTTGTCACGGTCGACAAGAGATTTCCTAGGTAGGACAGTTCCGTGAAGCGTCTTTTCGATCATCGTCCTCAGGCGCGGCAGACGCGCGGACTCATAAGGATGACCTTCGGCGTCCTGAACCCAGAAAACAGCCGTCGCATAGCCGTCAGACGACGTATAGGTTCGTGCATCCACGACGTTTGCGCCGACTAATGCCAGTGCACCTGCCAGCCGCGAAAATATTCCAGGATGGTCCGACAAGGCAAAACAAACGCGCGTCGCATCTCGATCTTCGTCGGGGGTCAGATTGGTGAGGATCTCATCATCCGCAATGTCGCGCAACATGTCTGCAAAGACGACATGGGTGTCGTTTGGCAAACCCTGCCAATAGGGGCCATAGTGCCGACTGGTCTCGCGGCGAAGCTGTTTTGTGTCCCAAGAGACCAGCGCAATCCGGAGAGCCTTCTTTGCTTCTTTCTCTGCCGCTTCGCGATTGACAGCCTCTAGCCCGTGTTCCAGAGCTGCTGCTGTTTGTCGGTGTAGGCCGCGCAATAATTGTGCTTTCCAATTGTTCCAGACGCCCGGCCCAACGCCACGAATGTCACAGACAGTCAAGACAGTCATCAGATCCAGGCGCTTTTTGGTCTTCACCGCCTTTGCGTAGTCGCGGACCGTTCGCGGGTCGGAAATGTCGCGTTTCTGCGCCATATCGGACATCAAAAGATGATAGCGCACCAGCCACTCGACAGTTTCAGCTTCGTCTGACTTCAATCCAAGCCGTGGAGCGACCTTGCGAGCGATTTTTGCTCCAAGAATGGAGTGATCTTCGGGTCGACCCTTGCCAATGTCATGCAGCAACAAGGCCGCATACAAAACTTTTCGATTCACCCCGTCCTTTAGGACCTGACTTGCGATGGGTAGTTCTTCCACCAACTCGCCACGCTCGATTTGTGCAAGAATGGAAAGGCACTGGATGGTATGCTCATCAACGGTATAGCTGTGGTACATGTTGAACTGCATCATCACGACAACTGGTGCGAATTCGGGGATGAAGGCAGCCAGGACCCCCAATTCATTCATGCGGCGCAGAGCCCTTTCCGGATTGCCGCGCTTAATCAGTAAATCCATGAATATTCGGTTGGCTTCGGGCGAGTTTCGCATGTCCTCGTCGATCAGATGCAAATTGGCCGAAACCAAACGCATTGCATCGGGGTGGATCAGATAACCGGTTCTCAGGGCTTCATCAAAGATACGCAACAAGTTCAATTTGTCAGACAAAAAGGATTTCTGACGCGTTACTGCAATTCGATTGTGCTTGATCGTATACTCTGAAGCAACTTTACGGCGTCTCCTAAAAAATGTCGCTAGGGACGGTGCATTTTTCACATGCGCTGCTTCAAGTGCAGTCAGGAAAATGCGTGTTAGTTCGCCAACCTGCGTAGCGTGGCGAAAATAGTCCTGCATGAAGTGTTCAACAGCACGACGCCCTCCGCGATCAGAATATTTCATGCGTTGGGCAACTTCGACCTGCATGTCGAATGTCAATTGATCCATGGCGCGATTGGCGACCAAATGCATATGGGTCCTGACTGCCATAAGGAAGCTTTCGGCCGCTACAAAGCCGTCGTATTCATCCTGTCGAAACAGCCCCAGACCAACCAGGTCACTAACGTCTTGGACTCCGTGGATGTATTTGCCGATCCAGAACAAAGTCTGAAGATCGCGCAAGCCGCCTTTGCCCTCTTTGACATTCGGCTCGACCATATACCTCTGCCCGCCCTGTTTGCGGTGCCGCTCTGCGCGTTCGACTAGTTTGGCTTCAATGAATTCCGCAGCGCTGCCTTTGAACAACTCGGTCTTAAGTCGGTTGTGTAGTTCTTCGGCAAGAGACTCATCTCCAGCCAGAAATCTATGCTCCAGCAAGGCAGTGCGAATTGTGTAATCATCACGACCCAGCCGAAGGCAGTCTTGCACAGTTCGACTGGAATGCCCGACCTTCAAATGCAGATCCCAAAACATATACAACATGCTTTCGATCAGACTCTCGGCCCACGGCGTGACTTTCCAGGGCATCAGAAACAGTAAGTCGACATCGGAATGCGGTGCCATTTCCCCGCGGCCATACCCACCGACCGCGATCACTGCTAATCGCTCGCCTTCGGTTGGGTTTGGATTTGGATGCAATCGTGTCTGCGCGATCTGTAAGACCGTTTTCACCACGCCATCAGTAAGCAAAGAATAAGCCCGCACTACGGGTCGCGCTGCCAATGGATCGTTATCAAAACCTGCTGCAATTCGTTCGCGACCAGACTCCAGCGCGGACTTTAGCACTTCGACAGTCGCATTACGAATAGAGCGGCCATCTGTGCAATCACCAAGAGCTGCAACAATCTCGGCCATAACCGCGTCGTGGTCGAAAATCTCGGCATCTGGAGCAATCAGACTCAAGTTGTTCGATCCCCCAGATGCGTCAGGTTCAGAAACCCGGGCCGGCAAAGCTTCTTGGAGCGGTATCAATGACAGTTACCTGATTGTTCTGGATTTGTGCCACGGCAAGACCGCGCTCGTTCGTGCCGTTCTGGAAGAAGCGAAACGGCCCATAAACACCTGCAAACCCCTGACCTTGAATCAGGCTTTCGCGGCTGAGTGCATTAGAATTTCCCTGTGCGATCAAAGCGCCCACGGCAGCGACAGCATCATAAGCCAGACCAGTTACCGGGCTTGGAGTTCGACCAAAGGCAGCCTGATAACGGGCATCGAAGCGAGCGCTTAGATCCGGGTCAGGCGCCGCGAACCATGCTCCTTGAAGACCCTTCAATGACAACGCGCTGGCTGGAACGTCCAACCTTTGGATGCCGACGAATTGCGCAACTTCGGGATCAATCCCGTTCTCCGGAAGCAGTTCAGACAAAAACGGTAATGTCCCGCGATCTGAAGCATTTGCCGTTGCAATTAGTACAGTAGCACCAGATGCACGAAACTCGCGTGCGATATTTGGAACGGCTTCGATGACTCCGGTCTGCGACTTCGGATAGCTCATCGCGCCGGCCAAAACGCCGCCGTTTGCAGCTAGTGCGCGTTCTATCGACACGCGCGCCAATTCATCGGCAGCCGTTTCTTCGTGAACAATGAAAAAGCGGTTTTTGCCCTGCGAAACAGAATAGCGAACAAGCCGATCAGCGGCGGTCTGGAACGTGTTGCCCATGACAAAAACGTTGCCGCCCGCCACGCCCGGATTATTCGAGAACGACAGGACGTTAACACCACGCGGCGCGGCCACTTGACCGGCTGCTCGTGCAGCCTCACCAAATAGGGGGCCAACAATTATCCGCGCTCCTTCGCTAAGCGCATCTGAAGCTGCGATTGTAGCGCCTTCCGGGGTGCCTTCGGTGTCATAGACTCGCAAATCTATGGCCGCCCCCTGAAGGTCGCCAACGGCCATTCGCGCCGCGTTTTCCAATGACAACGCTAGTTCTGCGCTTGTCGATGAGCTTGCCGGTACCAAAAGCGCGACAGGTACAGACCTTTGAGTATTGATCAGCGGACCATTTCCAAGCGATACGTCGCAAGCAGCCAGAACACCCGAGGCCAAAACAGCCACCAAACCCGAGACAACCTTGCGGCGGACTGACAAAAACGCGACCATCTGAAAACCTTTTGTTGTGGCGGATACATACCTTGCGCGAACCTAGGCTTAATCAACGATCAAGTAAATCGCAGACCCCGCGATGACGGCAGAGAATGACCGACAAACACTGCCGGCCGGTTTGCACTTTGTTGCGACACCAATCGGCCACGCCCGTGACGTAACGTTGCGCGCATTGGACATTCTTCGAGATGCGGATGTGCTGGTCGCAGAAGACACAAGATCGCTGCGCAGGTTGATGGAGATACACGGCGTTCCATTGTCAGGACGACAAGTGCTTTCGTATCACGATCACAGCGGCTCAGGAGTAAGAGAAAAGCTAATCTCGTTGATACAGAGTGGGAAGTCGCTGGCATATGCCTCGGAAGCTGGCACTCCGCTTGTTTCGGACCCGGGTTTTGCACTTGGCCGAGACGCAGCTTCTGCCGGAGTGAATGTCACATCTGCTCCCGGAGCTTCCGCTGCCCTCGCTGCACTAACGGTGTCGGGGTTGCCAAGCGACTGCTTTGTGTTCGTCGGTTTTCCACCAACGACCAAGTCAGCTCGCGAGAAATTTCTAAAGAAATTTAAGGATATTCCCGGAACTTTGATCTTGTATGAGAGCCCGAAACGGCTGGGTCTGTTGTTGGAATCTGCAAGTGACGTGCTTGGGGCAGACCGTGACGCCGCAATCTGCCGAGAGCTGACAAAGAAGTTCGAAGAAGTTCGACGCGGCACTTTGAGCGAGTTGGTAGAGTCGCTTTCAAGCATGACGCAGAGGGGCGAAATCGTCGTCTGCATAGGCAAGGGCAGCGTGACCATAACGGACGAACAGGTTGCCGAAGAACTAAATCAAGCGCTTGAAACCATGAAACTTAAGCAGGCGGCTACCGAAGTTGCAGAGCGTCTGGGCGTGTCCAAACGGGACGTTTATCAGCTTGGGCTAGAGTTAAAGTCCGGAGCTTAATCGGTTCTTCGTGTAATTGGGTTATGCCTAGACCTTACAACGGAGCAGGCATGACCAGACAATTGCGCGGTTTGACGAACTACCATGATGGGCTGGCAGCTGAATCGGGCGTCGAGCGCGAGTATTGTGAACGTGGCGGCGAAATTGCCGCGCGCCGCTGGCGTGGCAAGTCTGGCGAAATAGACCTTGTCGTCCGTAAAGGTTCCGAGATCGTCTTCGTTGAAGTAAAGAAATCGCGCGATTTTGCCAAAGCTGCCGAACGCATCACCGCAGGTCAAATATTGCGCATTACACGCGCAGGCGAAGAATTTCTTGCAACGCAACCAATGGGGCAACTTACTAATACGCGGGTCGATGTCGCCCTGGTGAACGGGCAGGGCGAAACCCAGATAATCGAAAATGTAACACTCTGATCTGCCTTCGCGCACATTGCGTTGCGGGAATGGATGGGTCAGAACGCCCCTGAGCAAGAATGTCATGAGGTGTAGATATGCGTGTAGCAATCCAAATGGATCCTATCGAGAGTATCGACATCAATGCTGATTCATCTTTCAGAATCGCTGAAGAGGCGCAGTCACGCGGATCTGAGCTGTTTTACTATACTCCGGATCGACTATCCTGGGACGAGGGCAAGATCACCGCACGTGGTTGGCCGTTGACGGTTCGCCGTGAAGTCGGCAATCACTTCGATCTTGGCGCGGAAACGACGGTCGATCTGGCCGATTTTGATGTTGTCTGGCTGCGTCAGGATCCACCTTTTGACATGGGCTATATTACGACAACGCATCTACTGGATCAGCTTGCCGGATCGGCCCTGGTCGTCAACGATCCATTCTGGGTGCGAAATTATCCAGAGAAATTGCTGGTGTTTCAGTTTCCTGAATTGACACCTCCGACAACCATAGCCCGTGATCTGGATACCCTTCGGGCATTTCGCGAACGTCACGGCGATATTATCGTGAAGCCGCTTTATGGAAACGGCGGAGCAGGTGTTTTTCGCCTGACCCCGGATGATCGAAATTTTGCCAGTTTGCACGAGCTATTCACGGGCATTAATCGCGAGCCCTTAATTGCGCAAAAATTCGTGCCGGACGTCAGTAACGGTGACAAGCGAATTATACTTGTCGATGGGGACCCAATCGGTGCCATCAATCGTGTGCCCAAAGAAGGCGAAACAAGATCAAACATGCACGTTGGCGGACGTGCCGAGAAAATCGGATTGACCGAGCGCGACCTGGAAATATGTGCAGCGATTGGACCGCTGCTGAAAGAAAAGGGTCAGGTATTTGTCGGCATCGACGTTATCGGGAATTACCTGACAGAGATAAATGTTACCTCGCCAACGGGCATCCAGGAACTGGAGCGGTTTGACGGAACGAATGTTGCCGGTGCCATTTGGGATGCAATCGAGGCAAGATCAGCCAGCGCGGTCTGACAATATCCTATAACTCAAAGCCTCTGCAACGTGCTGGCGTGTGACATCGGTGTCGCCCGCCAGATCTGCGATGGTGCGGGAAACTTTTAAGACCCGGTGATATCCACGCGCCGAAAGCCCGATCTTTTCGGCTGCTTTCAACAATAGTGCACGCCCTTCATCATCTGGGCGGGCCACATCGTTCAGCAACTCACCAGAGATATCTGCGTTGACGCGAACTCCTTCCAGGTCAGCATATCGGTCTGCCTGTCGTTCCCGTGCTGATTGCACCCGCGCGGCTATTGTGGCTGAGGATTCGCTCGGATCTTGTGGCAGATCAAGATCGCTGAACGAAACCGGCGGCACTTCTATCCGGATGTCGAAGCGATCCATCAATGGGCCGGAAATTCGCCCCAGATAATCATCGCCACAGCCCGGCACTCGTGGGCAAGCGCGCGCCGGGTCAAACAAGTAGCCACATTTGCAGGGGTTGGCGGCGGCGATCAGAAGGAATCGACAGGGGTAGCGCACATGCGCATTTGCACGCGCCACCGTAACGTCACCGGTCTCAATCGGTTGGCGCAATGTTTCCAGGACGCCACGCGGGAACTCGGGAAATTCGTCCATAAACAGCACTCCATTGTGCGCCAGGCTGATTTCTCCGGGAAGTGCGCCTTTTCCACCGCCAACGATTGCAGCCATGGATGCTGTATGATGCGGAGCGCGAAATGGTCGGCGGCGCGAAATGCCGCCGGCATCAATCATTCCCGCGCGCGATTGTACCATGGAAGTTTCCAATGCCTCGCCGGGGCTGAGTGCCGGCAAGATGCCGGGTAAACGTGCCGCAAGCATGGATTTACCAGATCCCGGGGTGCCAACTAGCAACACGTGGTGTCGGCCAGCAGCAGCAATTTCCAAAGCGCGTTTGGCACGCTCTTGTCCACGAACATCGCGCATATCAGGAGTGTCCCAATTGGCGATGGCTTCGCCGGGAAGTGACAATGAGACAGGACAACTACCAGTGAGATGCGCGACCGCAGCCGCCAACGAGTTTGGCGCAACGACAGCTGTTTCGCTGACCCATGCTGCTTCAGCTCCGGATTGTGTTGGGCACATTAGCGTCCTTTGCGCCTCGGCTGCGGCCAGTGCGGCAGGTAATGCACCGGCAACAGGGACCAAACCACCATCCAAAGATAATTCCCCAAGTGCGACCAGTGTCTCAACCGAGTCTGCTGGCAGTATCCCAATGGCCGCCAAAAGCGATAGGGCGATTGGCAGATCAAGGTGCGAACCTTCTTTGGGAATGTCCGCTGGTGACAGGTTTACGGTAATTCGCTTGGACGGCAGCGCGATGGACATAGCACAAAGTGCCGCCCGAATCCGTTCACGCGCTTCCGAGACGGCCTTGTCCGGCAATCCCACAATAGAAAAGCTGGGAATGCCCGGTGAAAGCGCGCATTGCACTTCGACTAAACGGGCGTCGATGCCTTCAAAAGCAACTGTGTAGCTGCGTGCAACCATGATGGAGCCTTGTGTTTGCACCAATAGACCGTGGCAGCATTAACCGACGGTTAACTGCAAATCGAAAGTCCGGTTGGTGGGGCATTGTCGTTAATTTCAGTCAATTTTGATCTGAAATGGCGCGGCCACAGTATAAAATTATGAAGGCAAAGAAGTGCCCAACAAAATATGGGCAACAGGGAGATTCTGCATGGCGCTGGATGGTAACTTTAATCAACAACTTTCACGGGTTGCGATGAAGGCCGAATTATTGGACGCCGACACAGAGTTGCAACTGGCCTACGCTTGGCGCGATTGTCGCGACGAGGAGGCGCTTCACCGGCTGATTACGGCCTATATGCGGCTTGCAATCTCAATGGCATCAAAGTTCCGTCGCTATGGCGCGCCCATGAACGACCTTATTCAAGAAGCTGGTTTGGGCCTGATGAAAGCAGCGGAAAAATTCGATCCTGATCGCGGGGTCCGTTTCTCGACCTACGCTGTTTGGTGGATCAAAGCCTCGATCCAGGATCATGTCATGCGGAACTGGTCGATGGTGCGCACGGGCTCCACTTCTTCACAGAAATCGCTGTTCTTCAATCTGCGGCGCGTTCAGGCTCGTTTGGAACGGGAAGCTGCTGCGGCAGGCGAAGTTTTGAATCGTGAAGAGATGCGCCAGAAAATCGCAGCCGAGATTGGAGTTCCTTTACACGATGTAGAGATGATGGAAGGGCGGCTTTCCGGATCCGATTTCTCTTTGAACGCACTGCAATCCTCAGACGAAGACGGGCGCGAGTGGATTGACACACTCGAGGACGAAACGGCGCAGCAATCAGCCGAGGTTGAGCATCAAAAGGACCTTGAAACCATTCGTGAATGGTTGATCGGGGCCATGTCCTCGTTGAGTGATCGCGAGCAACTGATCGTTCGAGAGCGCAAGTTGCGTGACGTTCCCCGCACTCTTGAGTGTCTTGGAAATGAGCTTGGTTTATCAAAGGAACGCGTGCGCCAACTAGAAGCATCGTCATTTGCCAAAATGCGAAAGTCGTTGGAAAAAAGGTCCTCCGAAGTTACCGAGTTTCTAAACTAAACGATTCATATGTGGTTACTTGCCCTTACAAGCGCATCTCACGCGCTTGCCCCTTGCGCCTATGCCCCGTAACACTTGGAGCAACGCGCAAAAGGAAAAATCATGCTTGCAGGAAAGCGCATTCTACTTGTCATTGGTGGTGGTATTGCCGCCTTCAAATCGCTGGAACTCATTCGCCTGATCCGAAAATCCGGTGGTAGCGTTACCCCTGTATTGACTCGGGCTGCCCAGGAGTTTGTCACTCCGCTGTCAGCCTCGGCACTTGCAGCAGATAAGGTGTATGTTGATCTATTTGATCTCACTGATGAAGCAGAGATGGGACACATCGAATTGTCTCGTTCGGCCGATCTGGTCGTTGTTGCCCCCGCGACCTCAGACCTGATGGCGAAAATGGCCGGTGGACATGCAGACGATCTAGCTTCGACCATTCTTTTGGCAACTGACACTCCGGTATTAGTAGCTCCTGCAATGAATGTCAGAATGTGGCTGCATCCCGCTAATCAACGAAATGTCGCGACGCTCGAAGCCGACGGTATCCGCCGCATTGGACCAGATGAAGGGGACATGGCGTGTGGCGAATTCGGTCCGGGACGTATGGCCGAACCACAAGCAATTTACGACGCAATCGTAGATGCGCTGGCTGACGGCCCGCTTAAAGGCAGGCATGTATTGGTAACTTCCGGTCCAACTCACGAGGCAATTGACCCGGTGCGCTACATTGCCAACCGATCATCCGGCGCACAGGGCACGGCCATTGCATCGGCGCTATCGGCGCTTGGCGCGCGCGTTACGTTTGTAACCGGGCCTGCGGACACGCCTCCGCCCTCGGGCGTCACGGTAATGGCAGTCCAAAGTGCTCGCCAGATGCTGGACGCTGTGAACGCAAACCTGCCTGCCGACGCAGCGGTTTTTACCGCCGCTGTCGCTGACTGGCATGTGGCAATCGAGTCTGATGGCAAAATAAAAAAGGATAAAAGCGGGAACCCCCCGACGTTCGAGTTGATCGAGAACCCCGATATCTTGGCCAGCGTAAGTCAATTGGCTGAAGGCCGACCCAACCTTGTGATCGGTTTTGCGGCTGAAACGGACGACGTGTTGCAGAACGCTACAGCCAAGCGGCAACGCAAGGGGTGCGATTGGATTGTTGCAAACGACGTCTCTCCTGAAACCGGTATCATGGGCGGAACGCAAAATGCAGTTACAATTATCGACGCAGACGGCGCAGAGACTTGGCCAATGATGCCAAAAGACCAAGTTGCCCGAAAGCTGGCCGCGCGCATTGCCGAAGTTCTCACCTGAGATGACACCCGTCGTTCGTATACTGCGTTTACCGCAATCAGACCCGACGATTGCCCTGCCGAAATATGAAACTGCCGGTGCCGCCGGAGCAGATATCCGAGCGAATTTCTCGCAGGAGCAGCGGTCAGGCATGACTCTGTCACCAATGGAGCGCGCTCTTGTTCCTACGGGCGTGTCGGTTGAAATTCCCGCTGGATTCGAGGTTCAGATACGACCGCGTTCTGGTTTGGCTTTGAAAAAAGGCCTCGGGTTGGTCAATTCTCCGGGAACCATCGACAGCGACTACCGCGGCCCGTTGGGTGTAATTGTCATCAACTTAGGTGAGGAACCCGTTGAGATTGCTCACGGCGACAGGATTGCGCAACTTGTCGTCGCGCCAGTTGTGCAGGCGGACTTTGAAGAAAGCGAAACTCTCAATGCGACCGGACGAGGGGCCGAGGGTTTTGGTTCGACGGGGCTGAGCTGATGATCTTGGTTTTGGCATTAGCTGCAATTATTTGGGGTGTTGGGCATCTGTTGAAAGCTCCAACTGCAGTCCGAGTATTGATGCTGGCCTTACTTTACTTGGCAGTTCTGGCTGCACAACTATTGTTCCCAGATGGTCATTCCATACGCGTGGCGACAGGCGGTTCCCCGGGCGAATGGTTGATCGTAGGTGTACTTGCGTTGCTGGTGTGGGGCTATGTGCGCGGACTGCGGTATTTGAAAACTCAGGTCCGACCCGAGAACCTTGAAGGCAATTCTATGCAATCCAATGCCTCGACAAGTGAGCTGGAGCGTAACGCCCGCCACATTGTCTTGCGCGAGATTGGTGGACCCGGGCAACAAAAGTTAAAAAAGGCTCGTGTGCTTGTCGTCGGGGCCGGTGGACTGGGAGCACCTGCTCTTCAGTATCTGGCTGCGGCAGGAGTCGGAACGATTGGGGTTATCGACGACGACAAAGTCGAGAATTCAAACCTTCAACGTCAGGTTATCCATAACGACGACCGCATTGGTATGCCCAAGGTGTTTTCAGCTGAAATCGCCATGCGTGCGCAGAACCCGTTCATTGAAGTCAGACCGTTCAATCGCCGCATCAATTCGGACGTCGCCGATCAGATCATCGGTGACTTTGATCTGGTCCTGGATGGAACCGATGATGCGGATACTCGTTATCTGGTCAATGACGTGTGCACGCGGCTGAAGATTCCATTGATTTCGGCAGCGATCAGTCAGTGGGAAGGTCAGATCAGCGTCTTTGACCCATCGCGGCGCGCGCCGTGTTATCGATGCGTTTTTCCCGAGCAACCTGCTCAAGGTCTTGCTCCCAGTTGCGCAGAGGGTGGAGTTCTTGGTCCGCTTCCGGGTGTCGTTGGGTCGATGATGGCCGTTGAAGCAATAAAGTTTCTGGCGGGCGCCGGAGAGACCCTTTTGGGCCGCCTGATGATCTACGACGCACTATATGCGGATGTTCGGACGATCCGCATATCCCCTCGTCAGGACTGCGCGACCTGCGGCAGCGACGCGGTAGCAACTGGAAGCGGATAGGTCGCGACCATAGGTAACATCTGAATAGCAAATTGTATTGAGGCACCGATGAATAACCCCATCCTGGCTGATTGGACGACACCTTTTGGCCTTCCGCCATTTGATTTGATAACTGACGACGATTTTTCGCCCGCTTTGGATCAGGCTTTGGCCGATGCGCGCGCGGCGATCGGTGCAATTGCCGAAAACAGTGAATTACCGACTTTTGAAAACACGATCGAAGCGCTGGAGTTAGCAGACGAAACTCTGGGCAAAGTTCTGTCGGTATTTTTTAATCTTGCCGGAACGGATTCAAACTCGGTTCGCGAAGAGCTTCAGCGCGCATTCTCACCTAAGATATCTGAATTCTCGTCAGAAGTTTCCATGAATACGCGACTGTTTCAACGCATCGAAAGCCTTTGGGAGCAACGTGACAGCTTGACTCTGACGGCCGAGCAGTCACGCGTTTTGATGCTGACGCGCCGCGGATTTTTGCGCGCAGGAGCGAAACTTGAAGGAGGCGACAAAGATAGACTTAGTCAGATCAAGGCACGACTCGCAATTCTAGGAACGGACTTTACCCAAAATCTGCTGGCCGAAGAAAGATCGTGGTACCTGGATCTCGCCAGTGAAGACTTGGAAGGGCTGCCGGATTTTCTGATCTCTGCCGCAAAGGCCGCCGGTCAGGAGAAAGACAGGTCCGGCCCGGTAATTACCCTTTCCAGATCCTTGATTGTGCCGTTCCTGCAATTCTCCAGTCGTAGAGACCTCCGCGAAAAAACGTGGCGGGCAT